>NZ_JAUJRI010000001.1:0-1142141 GCF_030504405.1 Burkholderia sp. AU44665
GCGGGCTGCGCAGGTCGTGTGCCGCGGTGGAGAGCGCCTGGTCGCGCAGGAACAGCGCCGCCTGGGCGGCGTAGTGCGCGGCCGCCCGCACGCCGCAGGGGCCGGCCAGCACCGCGAGCGGCAGCGGCTCGCCCGCGCGCGGCGCCCAGTCGGGCGCGGCGAGCCACGCCAGCGGCTCGGTGAACAGCGGCGTGCCGTCGTCGCGCGGCGGATCCTCGCCGGGCTCGTGCCGGACGATCACCGCGTCGAACCGCCGTTCGTCGTATTGCGGGAGCAGGCTCGTCGACGCCCCGAGATGCATTTCCAGCGACAGCCCCGGATCCTGCCGGTGCAGGCTCGTGAGCACGGCCGGCAGGTCGGGCACCGCGACGTGCTCGCTGACGCCGAGCGACAGGCGCACCGTGCCGGTCGAGATCGCGCCGAGCGCATGCTCGTGCGCGTCGAGCAGCGCACGGGCGGCCGGCAGGAAATGCTCGCCGTCGGCGGTCAGTTTGACGATGCGCGGCGTGCGCGCGAGCAGCGGCTTGCCGAGATGCGCCTCCAGCCGCTTCAGCTTCAGGCTGACGGCCGATTGCGTGGTGCCGAGCGCATCGGCGGCGCGCGTGAAGCTGGCGAGGTCGGCGACCAGCACGAACGCGCGAACAGCATCGAGATCGAGTACTTTCATTTCAAATGAAAATGAATGAAATATTCATCAATGACTGTTCATTATAGATTGACGAGCCTAACCTGACGCTGTGTTTTCGTTCTTCAACGTTACTCACCAACAGGAGCAGGACCATGCCATTCACTCGTATCGCCGTACGCGAAGGTAAACCGGCCGCCTACCGCAGGGCCCTCGTCGACGGCGTGCAGCGCGCGCTGATACAGACGTTCAACGTACCCGAGGACGACATCTTCATGGTCGTGACCGAGCATTCGCCTGACAACTTCGTGTTCGGCCGCCATTACCTCGATATCGAACGCAGCGACGATCTCGTGATGATCCAGATCACCGCGAACAACACGCGCACGTTGGAGCAGAAGCGGGCGCTGTACCGGACGATCGCCGAGAACCTCGCGCAGCAGCCCGGCGTGCGGCAGGAAGACGTATTCATCGGCCTTGTCGAGGTACTCAAGGAGAACTGGTCGTTCGGCAACGGCATCGCGCAATATGCCGTCTGACGTACCGGCTTGACCTGCCGGTTTGATGTGCCACACGGAGACAGGGCCGGATCGTCGCCTGCGCCCTTTTGGGGCGTGTACTATGGAAGCTGCTTCACGAGCGACGCCGGCGCGGTGGATGCGCCGGCGATCCTTCTCGTGCGGGAGCCTCCATGTCGCGTGTGCTGGAAATCGTGTTGTCGTTGTCGCTGGAAGGGTGGCCGGTCAAGGGCGCGAGCCGTGCCCGTGGCGCGCAGCGCGACTTCGGCGCCGAACTCGTGCGTGCGTGGCGGATCTGCCCGCAGGTCCGGATGCGGCGTGGCCACGAGCGCGTGACGATCGAGCCGTGCCAGATCGAAGAGGCCGAGCGCAGCCCGGGCGCGAGCTGGTGGACCTGGGTCGAATCGAACGCGCATGGCACGCGGGTCGTCGCGTCGCGCACCGAGGCGTTCGCGCCCGGCGTCACGCAGCGCGAGCTGTTCGACGCGGAGCACGCGGGCATCGTCGTCGCGGCGCCGCTGCCGATACCCGCGACGCGTGCCGCAGCCGATGCCGACGCGCCGGCTGCCGACGTGAACGGCGTTGCACCGGACACCGACGAAGCGCGATCCCAGGCATCGGCGCCGCGCATCGTCAGCGAACGGCGGCGCGGGCGCTGGGCCGACGACAGCGGCGTCGTGGTCGAAATGACGCTCGACGACATCACGCTGCACGGCGGCGGCGAGCCGCCGCGCCGCTACGTCGAGCTGCGCCTGGCCGCGCCCGACTGGGACACCGTTGCCGCGCGCACGGCCGCGCTGCACGCGCTGTTCGCCGCGGCGCGCGAACTGAGCGGCGCGTGGCCCGCGTTCGTGCAACTGACGAGCGTGATCGACCGCGCCTGTGCGGGCGGCCCGGTGGCCGCCATGCTGGTCAAGGCGCAGCCCGTCGACCTGACCGGCATCCGCACGCAGCGCGCCGCGCTGTTCGCGCTGTCCGGCGACATCACCGCGCAGTGGCTCGGCAACGAGCGTGGCGTGCTCGATCGCGACGATCCCGAATTCGTCCACCAGATGCGCGTCGCGCTGCGCCGCTTGCGCACGCTGATGCGCTTCTTCCCGCGCTTCACCGATCGTCGATGGAAGGACACGCTCGGCGTCGACCTGCGCTGGCTCGCCGCGCTGCTCGGCACGGTGCGCGACTGGGACGTGTTCGCGACCGAGAGCCTGCCTGCGCTGATCGCGGCCGACGGCGGCGGCGACTGGGACGGCACGCTCGACGCCGCCCGCGCGCAGTCGATGGCCGCGCGCGTCGAGCTGCGGCAGGCGCTGCATTCGGCTCGCTATGCGCGGCTGACGCTCGGCTGGCTCGAATGGCTGAGCGCGCTCGCGCTGCCGGCCGCCGACGGCGACGACGCGCCGTCGCTGCGGCGTCACGCGACCAAGCGCGTGCGGCGGCTGTTCGGTCATCTCTACGGCTCGCCGTCGCTCACGTCGCTCGACACGGCGGCACGCCATCAGGTGCGGATCGATGCGAAGCGGCTGCGTTACGCGCTCGAATTCTTCGCGTCGCTGGCGTCGCGCCGCACGCGCAACGAGACGGTCAAGACGCTGGCGCGCGTGCAGAGCGTGCTCGGCGAGGCGAACGACGCGATGGTCGCGCTTCACCATCTCGAGCAACTGGGGGCGCCGCCGTATCAGCTCGGTTTCGTGCGCGGCTACGGCGCCGCGCTCGAACAGCGCGCGGCGCGCGACGCCGAAGCGCTGCTGGCCAGCCTGCGGCCGCCGAAGCTCGACGACAAGCCGGGCTGAGCGCCGCCTCTATAATGGCCGCCCGTTTTCCATACGCATGCCGATGATGACCGACGCCCCGCCTTCTTCCTCGTCCGCCGGACCGCTCGAACTGGGCGGCGAGCTGTGGTTGCGCGCCGGCGAACAGACGCTCGGCGGCGCGACGCGCATCGCGCTGCTCGCGGCGATCGGCGACACCGGTTCGATCACGCGCGCGGCCAAGGCCGTCGGCCTCAGCTACAAGGCCGCGTGGGACGCGGTCGACACGATGAACAATCTCGCCGGCGAGCCGCTCGTCGCGCGTGCGACGGGCGGCAAGGGCGGCGGCGGCACGACGCTGACGCCGCGCGCGACGTCGCTGATCGCCGCGTTCCGCGCGATCGAGCGCGAGCATCGCCGCTTCATCGAGGCCGCGAGCGCGGCCGTTGCCGGCTTCGACGTCGACTGGGCGCTGATCGGCCGGATCGGGATGAAGACGAGCGCGCGCAACCAGTGGTTCGGCAAGGTCGCGTCGATCGTGCGCGGCACCGTCAACGACGAGGTGACGCTTGCGCTGCCTGGCGGGCAAGCCGTCGTCGCCGTGCTGACGCACGAAAGCGCCGACGCGCTCGGGCTGCGGGAAGGCGAGCACGCGTGCGCGTTGGTGAAGGCGTCGTGGGTCGTGCTCGCGGTCGACGATGGCGGGCCCGACCTGAAAGTTTCCGCGCGCAACCGGCTGCACGGCAGCGTGGAAGCCGTCGCGGCGGGCGCGGTGAACAGCGAGGTGACGCTGGCGCTCGACGGCGGCGGAACGCTGACGGCCGTCGTGACCAACGACAGCGTCGATGCGTTGCAGCTCGACGCGGGCCGGCGGGCCATCGCGCTGTTCAAGGCGTCGAGCGTGATTCTGGCGGTGACGGGCTGACCCGGCCGGCAGTGCGGCTTCCGTTGGCCGGCGGCCGTCGTGCGGGGCGGGGTGAAGCCGGTGCCGCACGCGTGTGTGCATCGCACCGACTTCGTTTCCGCTTTCAGCATGTGCCGCGACGCGGCTTCTCCCAGGTTCCAACGCGGCGGCCAGCGCCACGCTCACGACCACGGCGTCGCGCGCTCAGGTGACGCGCGTCGGCCACTCCGCGTGCGGCGAGTTCGCCTGCACGCGTCCTTCGCTCAACTGCACGACCTGATCGCCGAACGCGGCGACGTCGTCGGGGTCGTGCGAGATCAGCACCATCGGGATGTCGAGCCGCGCCTGCAGTTCGGCGAGCTCGTGACGCATGCGCTGGCGCATCGCGCCGTCGAGCGCCGCGAACGGTTCGTCGAGCAGCAGGATGCGCGGCTGCGCGACCAGCGCGCGCGCGAGCGCGACGCGCTGCTTCTGCCCGCCCGATAGCTGCGACGGATACTGCCCCGCGAGCGATTCGAGGTCGAACGCGTGCAGCCAGTACGCGACTTCCGGCGGCACCGTCCTCGCGCGCGGGTTGCGCAGCCCGGACGTGAGCCCGAACGCGATGTTCTGCCGCACGTTCAGATGCGGAAACAGCGCGTAGTCCTGGAACAGGTACGCGACACGGCGTTCGCGGGTCGGCACGTCGATGCGGCGCACGGCGTCGAACAGCGGTTCGCCGTTCAGCGTGATCGTGCCTGCGTCGGGCGTCAGCAGCCCGGCGATCGCCTGCAGCGTCATGCTCTTGCCCGCGCCGGACGGCCCGAACAGCACGACGCGCTGCATCGCCGCCGTGAACGACACATCGAGCGCGAAGCGGCGCTCGGCGTTCGCGTAGGTCTTGCGGATGTCGACGACGAGGCTCATGCGGGCCTCCGCCGAAGCGGGCCGGCTGCCGGGCGGCACCGGCGACACGGACAGGGCACGCGCTTCATGTCGGTTGGCTCCGCCGTGCGCGCGACGGTACGAGCCAGCCGGTCGCGAGCAGCACCAGCACGCAGGTGATCGACGTCACCAGCACGAGGAAATTGGCCGTGTTGTCGTCGCCGGCCTGCACGGCCGCGTAGATGGCGACCGACAGCGTCTGCGTGCGGCCGGGCAGGTTGCCGGCGATCATCAGCGTCGCGCCGAATTCGCCGAGCGCGCGCGCGAACGCGAGCAGCGCCCCCGCCAGGATCCCGCGCGCGGCGAGCGGCAGCGTCACGCGGAAGAACACCGCGGCTTCGCCGAGCCCGAGCGTGCGCGCGGCGCGCTCGAGATGCGGATCGACGCCCTCGAACGCCGCGCGCGCCGATTTCAGGATCAGCGGAAACGCGACGACCATCGACGCGATCACCGCGCCTTGCCACGTAAACACCAGCTCGATGCCGAGCGTGTCGAGCCACGCGCCGAACACGCCGCGCCGGCCGAGCAGCACGAGCAGGTAATAGCCGAGCACCGTCGGCGGCAGTACGAGCGGCAGCGTCAGCACGGAATCGACGACGTCGCGCAGCGGCGAGCGCCAGCGCGCGAGCACGAACGCGGCCGCGACGCCGAGCACGACGTCGAGCGCGGTCGCCCAGCCGGCAACCTTCAGCGACAGCAGCAGCGGGACCCAAGCGTCTTGCATCGCGAGTCGCTCACTGGGCGGGCTTGAAGCCGAACGTCGACAGCACGGCCTGGCCCTGCGGCGACGCGACGAAATCGATGAACGACTGCGCCTGCGCGGCGTGGCGGCTGTCCTTGACCACCGCGATCGGGTAGGTGATGGCCGTCCGGGTCGGCACCGTCAGCGCGACTTTCACGCGGCCCGGCATGATCGCGGCGTCGGTACCGAACACGAAGCCCGCGTCGACCTCGCCGCGCGCGACGTAGTCGAGGCTCTGGCGCACGTTGGCGGCCAGCACGCCCTTCGCGCTGACTGCCTCCCACACGCCGGCCGCGCGCAGCGCGCCCTCGGTGTAGCGGCCGACCGGCACCGATGCCGGGTCGCCGTACGCGATGCGTTTCACGCCGGGCGCGGCCAGGTCGTTCAGCGACGTCGGCGCGGCCGCGTGGCTGTCGGCCGGCACGATCAGCACCAGCGAGTTCGCCGCGAAATCGCGGCGTGTGCCGGGCGCGATCACCTTTTCGTTCACCGCGCGATCCATCGCCTTCTGGTCGGCCGATGCGAACACGTCGGCCGGCGCGCCCTTGGCGATCTGCTGCATCAGCACGTCCGATGCGCCGAAGTTGAGCAGCACCCTGGTGCCCGGATGCTGCTTCTCGTACGCGTCGCCGACGGCCTTGAACGCGTTCGTCAGGCTGGCGGCGGCCGACACGACCAGTTCGTCGGCGGCCGAAGCGGGCGCGCTGAACGCGAACCCGGCGGCAAGGGCGGCGAGCGGCAGCAGGCGAAGCAGGGTGCGGCGAAGCGGGCGGACGGTTGAGCGCATGGCGGATTCGTTTTGAACGGGAGGAAACCGTAATCGTAATATAGGGCGGGTTATAACGCTCGGCATACTGCTCATGCGGCGGTGTGCATGAAATGGTCGGACGTGAAAAGGAGCGGCCCGGCAGCCGGTCACGTGTGAAGCGTACGCGGCGCCGATTCGGTGCGCTGCAGCGACGACGGCTGCGACGCGGGATGGTAGTTCGGGTTGGCCTTCCAGCGCGCGCGGACGAACGGGCGCTCGTGCCCCGACAGTTCCAGCGCGACCTTGGTGACCCAGCGGTGTGACGGCACCGTGATGCCGTGCAGCGCCACGGTGACGAGCGCGAGGCTCGCGACGACCGCGGGCACCGACCAGCGGTGCGGCACCGCGCGCCACGAGCCGGCGATGAACGTGAGCGCGGCGAGCGCGCCGACGATGCAGCCGGTGATCGATTCGGACGGCGAATGCGCGTCGAGCGCGACGCGCGACACGCCGACCGCGATGCCGGCCGCCAGCCCGAGCGCGATGCCGGCGATCCGCAGCGGCGTGCGCGCGCGGATCAGCGCGAGGAAAATCGCGACCGGATACACCGACGTCGACAGCATCGCATGGCCGCTGAACCCGGTGAAATCCCACGCGCGGATGCCGATGCCCCAGCCGAGGAACGCGATCTTCGTGAGCGCCACCACGCCGATCGCGGCCGCGAGCACGCCGAGCCATGCGGCCGCACGTTGCCACGAATAGCCGAGCGCGAGCCACACGGCAATCGTGATCGCGAGCGGCAAGGTCAGGCCGGCGCCGCCGAACGCGGTGATCATGATCCACAGGTGAGAGGGCAGGTCGAACATCGGGAAGGGGACGGACGAAGGCGGGGAGAATGCTTAAATCAACGCGCGAGCCGGGCAGAACGACTACAACGGATACAAGCGGCGAAACCCCAGTATAGCGCCGCGTCCGCATGAGGCCCGTTTTTTGCGCCGCCGGGAACTATCGGCGCGCAGGAAAAATCCCAGAAACAATGCTATGGTGCATTGCACAAAGCTGAACGCTGCACCCATGGCGGCGCTTTCATGGCGCCCTTATTTTTCCTGACTGCGAGCCCGATCGATGACCAAAAGTCTGACCAAGGTGTGGCTGGGCGGCATGAAACGCATGCTGTCTCCGGCCGCCAAGCGCGGCGCGCGCGATGCGCAACGCATCGCACGCGACGCACTCGAGGCCGCCTCTCCCGCCGTGTCCGATCTGTCCCCGCCACGCGAATCGCGCGTACGGCCGCGCGCGGCCGCATGGGCGGCGGGCGAGTGGACGCGCGGCGAACATCCGATGACGCCCGCGCTCGGACGGCTGGTCCAGAACCTCGCATACGGGCTCTACGTACCGCCCGGCCGGCGGCGCGGCGCGATGCCGCTCGTCGTGATGCTGCACGGATGTCAGCAGTCGGCGGATGAATTCGCGCAGGGCACGCGGATGAACCTGCTGGCCGACAAGCACGGCTTCGCGGTGCTGTATCCGGAACAGTCGCTGCGCGCGCACGCGCACGGCTGCTGGCACTGGTATGAAGACACCGACCGCGCGGGGCGCGGCGAGGCGGACACGGTGGCGTCGCTGGTCGACGCGCTGGTCGACGAGCACGGTTTCGACGCGTCGCGCGTCTACGTCGCCGGGCTGTCGGCCGGCGCGGGGCTCGCGTCGCTTCTTGCACTGCACCATCCGGAGCGCTTCGCGGCGATCGCGTTGCACTCGGGCCCCGCGCTCGGCGAGGCGAACTCCGGCATTACCGCGATGGACGTGATGCGGCGCGGCCTGCGCCAGAACCCGGCCGCGGCGGTCGATGCGCTGGTCGATACCGGTGCGTATCCCGGCATGCCCGTGCTGATCGTCCAGGGCGACGGCGATCATGTCGTCGCGCCGAAGAATGCCGATCAACTGACCGTGCAGTTCATGCGCCTGAACGGGCTTGCCGACAGCCGCGGTGCGCTGCGCGGCGGCGAGCGCGTCGAGACGCGCGAAACGGGTGTGCAGATCACCGATGTGTGTCGCGACGGTGAGCCAGTCGTGCGGCTGTGTCACGTGAAAGGGCTCGCCCACGCGTGGGCCGGCGGCGACGAAGCCGTGCCGTTTCACGCGGCGGTCGGCCCCGACGCAAGCGCGATGATCTGGTCCTTTTTCGAAACCTATCGCCGCACTGTGGCGACGGAACGACGCACCGTCTGATCGATGCTGGTCAAAGCCTAGGGTTTTCCCTATAATTCGGGAAAACCCTAGTCCAAAACCTTTGAACAGCGAGATCGACCATGTACCTGCTGAGCCACCTCTTCCTGATGCTGACCAAGAACGCCGAAAAGGCCGCGAAAGAGCGCGCCGACGCGTACCTGGCCGAAGCCACCGACATCTACGATCTCGAATTCCGCATGCGCAAGATCGATCGCGACGCGGCAATGAACCGCCCGTATTCGATCGGCGCGCGCTAAGCAGCGTACGCGGGCCTTGCCGGCCCGCCAGTTCGACGAATCGCGCAAAAGGGCGCGTGCGGCACGATGCCGCACGCGCCCTTTTTGCATCCTGCCGGAACCTGCGGCGCTCAGACGAGCGTCAGCCGCACCGGCACGTTGTTGC
Source organism: Burkholderia sp. AU44665 (assembly GCF_030504405.1). NCBI lineage: Bacteria > Pseudomonadati > Pseudomonadota > Betaproteobacteria > Burkholderiales > Burkholderiaceae > Burkholderia > Burkholderia sp. AU44665. The sequence continues at coordinate 8,844 of NZ_JAUJRI010000001.1, forward strand.
GCGTGGCGTTCGAATACGGGCACACGTGGTGCGCCTTGTCGACCAGCGCCTGCGCGTCGGCCTTGTCGAGCCCCGGCAGCGACACGCGCAGCTCGATGTCGAGCCCGAAGCCGCCTGCGTCGTTCGGGCCGATGCCCACTTCCGCCGTGACTTGCGTATCGGCCGGCAGCGTCTGCTTGTTCTGGCCCGCGACGAATTTCATCGCGCTCAGGAAACAGGCCGAGTAACCTGCGGCAAACAGCTGCTCCGGATTCGTGCCTTCCGCACCCGTGCCGCCGAGTTCGCGCGGCGCGGCCAGCTTCACTTCCAGCTTGTGGTCGGCGGAAACCGCGCGGCCGTCGCGGCCGCCCGTGCTCGTGGCGCTGGTCTTGTACAGAATGTTCATCGTGCTGCTCCTGTCGGAAAGAGAGGGAGAAAGCGGTCCGGTCGGAAGGGGTGTCGCCGGCCACGAAGCAAATATAGAGTACAAATCATTAGTGTGCAAATTAAATTTTGAAGAAAAAGCCCGGCACGCCGGGCGGTCGATCCGAGGTCGAGCGTCAGCGTTCGTTGGCCGCCGACAACGCGTCGCGCAGCTGCTGCAGATCAGCGCGCAGCCTGATCAGGAATTCGGGCGTTTGCTGCATCGCGCAAAACAGGTCGGCGGGCACGGAGCGCGCGCGGTCCTTCAGCGCACCGCCTTCCGGCGTCACGCGCACGTTGACGACGCGTTCGTCGGTCGCGCTTCGCACGCGCTCGACGTAGCCGAGCGCCTCCAGCCGCTTGAGCAGCGGCGTGACCGTGGCCGGATCGAGGTCGAGCCGCGCGGCGATGTCCTTCACGGCCATGTCGTCGCGCTCCCACAGCACGAGCATCGCGAGATATTGGGGATAGGTCAGCGACAGCTTGTCGAGCAGCGGCTTGTACGCCTTCGTCATCGCGTGCGAAGTCGAATAAAGCGCGAAGCAGAGTTGCTCGTCGAGTGTCTGGGGCAGCGCGGGCAGGCGATCCATGATTCGGGAAGCGCATCGGATGCGCGAACGATTTGCACACAAATTATTTTGCGCGCAAAAGGTTCGGCTGAACAGGGGCCGGCGGGCGGTCGCTATGGAAAAATGGGGATATCAGAAGCGTGCCGGCTGCGATCGGGGGGCGAGACAGCGGAGCGGCCGGCGACATTCGCCGGCCGGAAGAAAGGTCAGCGGCCCGACATCGTCGTCGTCGCGCCCGGTTCCTGCACACCGAAGCAGCCGCGATAGGTCGCGTAGAACGAGCAGTACAGCATCGTGACGATGATGATCGTCACCGGCATCATGATCGTCAGCGCATACGCGCCCGCGCCGAGCGCCTGCAGCAGCAGCGACAGCGCGAGCGACGTGCCGAGCGCGACGGCGAACCACAGCACGCCGTACACGACGAACGCGCCGCGATTGCGCCAGCAGCTGACGACGCTGAAGAACAGCGCCTTCGCGGGCGGGACGTCATGCCATGCGACCAGCACCGGCGCGAACCAGAACAGCATCGCGACCGGCAGATAGAGCAGCGTCGCGAAGAACAGCGCGCCGAGCGCGCCTTGCGCGGCGAGCGTCTCGGGCGTCGTGTTCGCTTCGTCGGCCGCGCCCATCATCATGTGGAACAGCGCGCCGCCGTCCACGAACGACGAAGCGGCGAACACCAGCACCATCGACGCGACGTAGATCACGCCGAGCGCGAGCAGCCGCTGGGTCGCGACGGTGCCGTACGAGCGAAAGCCGTCCACGAGGATCGTCGGCATCACGGTCTTGCCGGCCACCGTGTCGCGGCATGCGGCCATGAAGCCGACCGCGATGCCGGGAATGAACACCAACGGCAGCGCCGAGCCGATCACGGGCACCATCGACACCAGCGTGATCGCGAGCAGGTACGTGAAGAACAGCGTGATGAACGCGAGCGGATTCCGGCGGAACAGCCAGATGCCTTGACGGAACCAGACATAGCCCGTTTTGGCGGGCACTTCGATCAGTTGCATGCGGTTTGGATCTCGGGAAGCGCGGGCGTATGCGCGATACGCTCACGCAGAATGCGTTCGAAATGGCCGGGGTCGTGCGGCTTGAGCATCTCGGCCGCGCGCGGCAGGTAGAAGTCGTACAGGCGCGACACCCAGAAGCGGTACGCGCCGGCGCGCAGCATGTCGCTCCAGTGGCGGCGCTCCTCGGCCGTGAACGGCCGAACCGTCTGGTACGCGCGCAGCAGCGCATCGGCGCGTGCGACGTCGAGCGCGCCGGTCGCGAGGTCGACGCACCAGTCGTTGACGGTGACCGCGACGTCGAACAGCCACTTGTCGCAGCCCGCGAAATAGAAGTCGAAGAAACCGCCGAGCCGGACGTCGTGGCCGGTGCCGGGCGCCGCGTGCGCGAACAGCACGTTGTCGCGGAACAGGTCGCAATGGCATGGGCCGGCCGGTAGCGCCGCATAGTCGTCCGACGCGAAGAAGCCGGCCTGGTGCGCGAGCTCGCCTTCGAGCAGCGTGCGTTGCGCGTCCGTGATGAACGGCACGATGGCCGGCACGTTCTCCTGCCACCACGGCAGGCTGCGCAGGTTCGGCTGGCTGCGCGGATAGTCGCGCCCCGCGAGATGCAGGCGCGCGAGCATCTGCCCGACCTCGATGCAGTGTTCGACCCGGGGCGCGAGTTCGGCCGCGCCGTCGAGCTTCGTGACGATCGCGGCCGGCTTGCCGTGCAGCTCGCCGAACAGCGCGCCGTCGTCACGCGGGACCGGGTCCGGCACCGGCACGCCGTGGGCGGCCAGATGGCGCATCAGGTCGAGGTAGAACGGCAACTGCTGCGCCGTGAGCTTTTCGAAGATCGTGAGGACGTATTCGCCGCGCGTCGTCGTCAGGAAGAAATTGCTGTTTTCGATACCGGACGGAATGCCGCGGAACGCCAGCACGTCGCCCAGTTCGTAGTGGCGCATCCATTGCGCGAGATCGGAGTCGGAAACAGCGGTGAAAACGGCCATGCGGGATGCGTCAGGTCAGGGTGTCGGCACGCGGGCGGCGTGCGTCGCGACAACGGGTGAAGGGGCGGCGCGGCGCGCTCGGTGCGCCGCGCCGCGGAATCAGTAGCGCAGGTTCAGCGACGGCAGGCGCGTGATCGGGATGCCGGCGTCGTGCGGCTTCGGCGACGTGTCGGGCGTCGAGCTCATCTGGTAGCGCGTGCCGAAGTTCGACTTCACGTCGATCTCGACCGGCTTGCCGCGGTCGCGGTACTCGGTGACTTCGGTGCCGTTCTTGCTCTTTTCGTGGAAGCTCGGCGTGCGGCGGATGTCGGCGAAGTCGACTTTCGACGTGACTTCGGCGCCCGGCCGGTTGATCTTGCGGAGATCGGGCAGGCCGGCGGCTTCGTTGGCCTCGGCCCGGGCCTGCGCGTCGGCGCCCGGCGCGTCGGCCTCAGGCGTGCCGCCGGCGGCGTGAGCGACGCTGGCGGCGGCAAACGCGACGGCAGCGGCGACGAAAATGAGCGGCTTCATGATGAGTCTCCAGTGAACCCACCGATTTTAGCAAATACTGCGCGCCATCCGGCCCCTGCGTGTGCGGGGGCGGCCATAAAGGCGCCCGGGTTCCGTGGTAATGTCGTCGGATCAGACGAGGTGATGAAAATGAAGAACGATTTGAGCCGCCGGCACCGTGTGCTGTCGCCCGAAAGCCCGTCGGTCGAGGCTTTCGACGATCCGATCGCCGCGGTCGCGCGGCTGTCCGCCATCTACGACACGAACACGGGCTTCCTGCGCGATGCGTTCGCGCGCTATCGCCGCCACGAAGCGATTACCGAGCACGTGCGCGCATGCTATCCGTTCGTGCGGATCCGCACCGACGTCAACACGCACGTCGATTCGCGCCGCTCGTACGGCTTCGTCGCGGGCCCCGGCGTATTCGAGACGACGGTCACGCGCCCCGATCTCTTCGCGAACTACTACCGCGAGCAACTGCGCCTGCTGGCGAAGAACCACCATGTCAAGATCGAGATCGGCGTATCGTCGCAGCCGATTCCGATCCATTTCGCGTTTCCGGAAGGCATTCACCTCGAGGGCGAACTCGATCGCGACCGGCTGCTCGCGATGCGCGACATCTTCGACACGCCCGACCTGTCGTATCTCGACGACCGCATCGTCAACGGCACGTTCGAGCCGGCGCCCGGCGAGCCGCATCCGCTCGCGCTGTTCACGGCCGCGCGCGTCGACTTCTCGCTGCACCGGCTGCGCCACTACACGGCGACGTCGCCCACGCACTTCCAGAATTACGTGCTCTACACGAACTACCAGTTCTACATCGACGAGTTCGTGAAGCTCGGCCGCACGATGATGACGGAAAGCGACGATCCCGAGGTGCGCGCGTACCGCAGCGAGTACAGCGCGTTCGTCGAGCCGGGCGACGTCGTCACGTACAACGCGAACCTCGGCGGCGAGCCGGCCGAGGGCACAGCGCCGCCGCGCCTGCCGCAGATGCCCGCGTATCATCTGAAGCGCGCGGACGGCAGCGGGATCACGATGGTCAACATCGGCGTCGGCCCGTCGAACGCGAAGACGATCACCGACCACATCGCGGTGCTGCGTCCGCACGCGTGGGTGATGCTCGGCCACTGCGCGGGGCTGCGCAACACGCAGCGTCTCGGCGACTACGTGCTCGCGCACGGTTACGTGCGGGAAGATCACGTGCTCGACGCCGACCTGCCGCTGTGGGTGCCGATCCCGGCGCTGGCCGAAGTGCAGCTCGCGCTCGAGCGCGGCGTGGCCGAGGTCACGCGGCTGGAGGGCGTGGAACTGAAGCGCGTGATGCGCACGGGCACGGTCGCGAGCGTCGACAACCGCAACTGGGAGCTGCGCGACCATCGCGAGCCCGTGCAGCGGCTGTCGCAGAGCCGCGCGATCGCGCTCGACATGGAAAGCGCGACGATCGCCGCGAACGGCTTCCGCTTCCGGGTGCCGTACGGCACGTTGCTGTGCGTATCGGACAAGCCGCTGCACGGCGAGCTGAAGTTGCCGGGCATGGCCGACACGTTCTATCGCGGGCAGGTCGACCAGCATCTGCAGATTGGCGTGAAGGCGATGGAGATCCTGCGCACGAACGGGCTCGACAAGCTGCATAGCCGCAAGCTGCGCAGCTTTGCGGAAGTGGCGTTCCAGTGACGTGAACCGCGGCCCCGGGTCGCGGTGCGCGCCGCGATGTCCGGCGCAATCGCGAACCTGGGCATGCCTTTCTTCCGTGACGCGGGGCCGGTTGCGATTCCGTTGCGACCCGGCGTCAGCGCGCGGCTTCGGCGCTCGGCTCGTGCGATCCACGCCGGGCCGTCTCCAGCATCGAGTCGCGCACCGCATCGACGAGCCGGCCCGCATCCGCGCGCCGCTTGATCGCCAGGCGCTGTTCGCCGAGCGCGCGCAGCGTCGTGCCGCCGAAATATTCCATGATGTCCGGCAGCCGGCGCACCGTGCCGCGGCTTCCCCAGCAGCCGTCGTCGATTTCCGTCGGAAAGACCCACACGCGCGTCGCGACGGTGTCGATCGGCACGCCTTCCGCACGTGCGACGGCGGCGGTCACGTCGGCGATCAGCGCGGCGCGCGCGGCGTCCGTGTACTGCCCTTCCGGGACCGTCGGCACGACCCGGTAGATCGGCGCAGGTGCGACGACGCCCGCGCGATACACGGCCGCCGGCCGATGGACGAAGATCCAGGTCACGTCGCGTACGCGCGGATCGTCGGGATCGAGCCCCTCGTGGCGGATCAGCGTGGTGGTCAGTTCGTTCATCAACTGTGCTTCGGCCTGCGGCGCGAGCGCGCCTTCGGGGATGGTCACATCGATCATCGGCATGATGGTGTCCTAGGTTCGGTGGAGATCGCGTCGCTCCGGTCAAGGAGACGTGAACCCAGTGTATGAACCGCGTCGCCACGCGCGAAGTGGCGAAACTGCCATTCGACGATGCCATTCCCGACATCGCGCTTCCCGGCCGTTTCAGGCCCTAACGCGCGAAGCGGCGGCGATATTCTCCTGGGGAGATGCCGGTCTCGCGCTTGAACAGTTGCCGGAAGCCGCTGATGTCCGCATAGCCGACGCGTTCGCACACCGTGTCGATCGCGAGCTTCGTTTCCGCGAGCAGCCGTTTGGCGACTTCGATCCTGAGCGTCTGGAGATACCTGAGCGGCGGGGCGCCCACCGCGTCCCGGAAGCGGCGATGGAGCGTGCGTTCGCTCATCGCGACGTGGTCGCTCAGCCGTGCGAGGCTGAAGGGTTCGCGCAAGTGTTTTTCCATCCAGCGTTGCGCGCGCGCGATGGCCGGATCGTCGTGACCGTGGTGGCCCATCCGGTCGAGGTCGATGAACGAATCCTGCGAGTCGCGATTCATGTCGATCAACATGAGCCTGGCGACGGACGCGGCGACGCGCGCGCTCGCCAGTTTGTCGACGACCCGCAATGCGAGATTCTGGTACGACGTGACCGCGCCGCCGCACAGGATGCCGTCCTGTTCGGTCAGTACGTCGGACGCGCGCAGCGCGACGTCCGGATAGCGTGCGCGGAAGCTCGACGCCTTCGACCAGTGCGTCGTGGCGACGCGGCCGTCGAGCAATCCGGCCTCCGCGAGCAGGAACGCGCCGGTGCAGTAAGTCGCGATCAGCGTGCCGCGCGCGTGTTGCCGGCGCAGTGCGTCGAACAGCGGCGCGAGCGAGGCGGGCTTGTCGAGCAGCCGGTCGAGATCCGCGACGAACGGACCGGTCAGCCAGATCGCGTCGGCGGCACTGCCGCCGTCGATCGCGCCGTCGACCGGAACGACCTGCCCGGACGCCGTGCGCACGGGCCGCCCGTCGATCGATTCGACGCGCCAGCGGAACGGTGTAGCCGTGCGATGCGGTGGCATCGTCGATGCGATATGGTTGGCTGCCGTGAGGATGTCGGTCGGCGCGGCGATACCGGACGCAAGGGCGCGGTCGACGGCCCAGATTCGGATGAGCGGCATGAGTGGCGGGACAGGCCTTGGACGAGGGCAATCCTACCACCCGGAATCGAGCGGCTCCGCCGCCTTTCGTTCGCGGCCCGCCACCCAAAATCAAAGGCCGCCCTGCGCCGAATCGCGCGGGCGGCCTTGCGTCGCGGGTGAACGCGCCCGGGCGCTCAGCACTCGCCCTTTTTCGCGTGTCCCGGCGGGCAGTGATAGCCGCCACGCCCGCGATAGTGCTGGTGCTCTTCCCATTCGCGGCGTTCCCAGTAGCGGCGGCCGTCCCAGTAGCGGTCGCCGTGCCAGCCGACGATGACCGCCGGTGCGGGGGCGACCACGACGGGGGCGGGCGCGACGACGACCGGCGCGGGCGTGCCGATGTTGACGTCGACGTTGACGGCGTGAGCGAGGCCGGACAGCGAAAGGCCGAGGCCGGCGAAAGCGAGGGCGATCAGCGAGCGTTGCATGTTCTTTTCCGTGGTGTCGTGATGAATAGGCCGACGCGACGCGATGGAAGCGAGGGGGCCGCTCCACCGGGGGAACGCCGCGCCGACAGAATGCAGTGTGCTGCCGCGCGACGGAAAAGGCGAGTCGTGATTATTACGGAGGATTGGCGGTGCACAGGCGCGCGAAGGGCCATCCATTTGACATTGGCGGGCCGCCGGTGCGGCTGATCCCGCCGCGTGACGCAGCGCCGACTGCGGGATTTGACATTCGACCGCGCGCGGCGGCGAACGGGCATTAACAGCGCGTTACAAAGTCCCGCCCGGCGGGCCACCGGATCGCGCTGCCCTTTGCGTGCAAAGCACGACAGCCGGCCGTCGGGCCGGCTGTCGTCACTGACCGGTTACAGATAGAACATCCGGTCTTCTTCAGGCCGCGGCGGTTGATCGTCGCCGTCCGAACCTTCTTCTTCCTCGCCGCTGTCCTCGTAGAACGCGAGCACCGCGTCGAGCACCTGGTCGGGATCGTCGATCACCTGCATCAGGTTCATGTCTTCCGGATTGATCAGGCCCATCGGAATCAACTGATCGCGGAACCATTGCAGCAGCCCCTGCCAGAATTCGCTGCCGACCAGGATGATCGGCACGAGGCGCGACTTCTTCGTCTGGATCAGCGTGAGCACTTCGGACAGTTCGTCGAGCGTGCCGAAGCCGCCCGGCATCACGATCACGGCATCCGAGTTCTTCACGAACGTGACCTTGCGCGTGAAGAAATGGCGGAAGCGCAGCGAGATGTCCTGATAGTGGTTGCCGGCCTGCTCGTGCGGCAGCTCGATGTTCAGGCCGACCGACGGCGCCTTGCCGGCGTGCGCACCCTTGTTCGCGGCTTCCATGATGCCGGGGCCGCCGCCGGAGATCACCGCGAAGCCGGCGTCCGACAGCTTGCGCGCGATCTGCGCGGCAAGCTTGTAGTGCGGATTGTCGGGTTTGAGGCGGGCAGAACCGTAGATGCTGACAGCCGGGCGGATCTCCGACAGGTACTCGGTCGCCTCGATAAACTCTGCCATAATCGTGAACATCTGCCACGATGCGCGCGCCTTCTTGGCCGTCGCGCGTTCTTGATCTGCGAGCGAACGCAGACTCGGAATCACTTTTCTCTTGTTCATAATGCCTGAAGAACGAAATCTGGAAGGTAAGACCCTGCTATTGGTTGACGGTTCGAGCTATCTGTATCGGGCTTACCATGCGATGCCTGATTTGCGTGGCCCTGGCGGGGAGCCGACCGGAGCGCTCTACGGAATCATCAACATGCTGCGCCGTATGCGCAAGGAAGTCAGTGCAGAGTATAGCGCTTGCGTGTTCGATGCAAAGGGCAAGACGTTCCGCGACGACCTTTATGCCGACTATAAGGCAAACCGCCCGTCGATGCCGCCCGATCTCGCGTTGCAGGTCGAGCCGATCCACGGCGCGGTGCGCGCGCTCGGCTGGCCGCTGCTGATGGTCGAAGGCGTCGAGGCCGACGACGTGATCGGCACGCTCGCGCGCGAAGCCGAACGGCACGGGATGAACGTGATCGTGTCGACCGGCGACAAGGATCTCGCGCAGCTCGTGACCGATCGCGTCACGCTCGTCAACACGATGACCAACGAAACGCTCGATCGCGACGGCGTGATCGCGAAGTTCGGCGTGCCGCCCGAGCGGATCATCGACTACCTCGCGCTGATCGGCGACACCGTCGACAACGTGCCGGGCGTCGAGAAGTGCGGGCCGAAGACGGCCGTGAAGTGGCTGTCGCAATACGACAGCCTCGACGGCGTGATCGAACACGCGGGCGAGATCAAGGGCGTGGTCGGCGACAACCTGCGCCGCGCGCTCGATTTCCTGCCGCTCGGCCGCAAGCTCGTGACCGTCGACACGTCGTGCGATCTCGCGCCGCATCTCGAATCGATCGAGGCGTCGCTGAAGACGGACGGCGAAGCACGCGAGCTGCTGCGTGACATCTTCGCGCGCTACGGCTTCAAGACCTGGCTGCGCGAAGTCGACAGCGCACCCGCGGAAGGCGGCGGCGCCGATGCGCCGGAAGGCGAGCCGGCCCCGGTCGTCGCAGCGGACATCGCGCGCGAATACGACACGATCCAGACCTGGGCGCAATTCGACGCGTGGTTCGCGAAGATCGACGCGGCCGCGCTGACCGCGTTCGACACCGAGACGACCGCGCTCGATCCGATGCTCGCGCGGCTCGTCGGGCTGTCGTTCTCGGTCGAGCCGGGCAAGGCCGCCTATCTGCCCGTCGCGCACCGCGGCCCCGACATGCCCGAGCAGCTTCCGCTCGACGAAGTGCTCGCGCGCCTGAAGCCGTGGCTCGAGTCGGCCGATCGCAAGAAGGTCGGCCAGCACCTGAAGTACGACGCGCAGGTGCTCGCGAACTACGACATCGCGCTGAACGGCATCGAGCACGACACGCTGCTCGAATCGTACGTGCTCGAATCGCACCGCACGCACGACATGGACAGCCTCGCGCTGCGTCATCTGGGCGTCAAGACGATCAAGTACGAGGACGTGGCGGGCAAGGGCGCGAAGCAGATCGGTTTCGACGAAGTGGCGCTCGACCAGGCCGCTGCGTACGCGGCCGAGGATGCGGACATCACGCTGCAGCTCCATCATGCGATGTATCCGCAGGTCGCGCGCGAACCGGGCCTCGAACGCGTGTACCGCGACATCGAGATGCCGGTGTCGCTCGTGCTGCGCAAGATGGAGCGCACCGGCGTGCTGATCGACGACGCGCTGTTGCAGGCGCAAGGCAGCGAGATCGCGACGCGGCTCATCGAGCTCGAGGGGCAGGCGTACGAGCTGGCCGGCGGCGAATTCAATCTCGGGTCGCCAAAGCAGATCGGGCAGATCTTCTTCGAGAAGCTGCAGTTGCCGGTCGTGAAGAAAACGCCGAGCGGCGCGCCGTCGACCGACGAGGAAGTGCTGCAGAAGCTGGCCGAGGACTACCCGCTGCCGAAGGTGCTGCTCGAGCATCGCGGGCTGTCGAAGCTGAAGTCGACCTATACCGACAAGCTGCCGCGCATGGTGAATCCCGTCACCGGCCGCGTGCACACGAACTATGCGCAAGCGGTCGCGGTCACGGGCCGGCTTGCGTCGAACGACCCCAATCTTCAGAACATTCCGGTGCGCACGGCCGAAGGTCGGCGCATCCGCGAGGCATTCATCGCATCGCCGGGCCACCGGATCGTGTCGGCCGACTACTCGCAGATCGAGCTGCGGATCATGGCGCACATTTCCGGCGACGCGTCGCTGCTGCGCGCGTTCTCGCAGGGCGAGGACATCCATCGCGCGACGGCCGCCGAAGTGTTCGGCGTGACACCGCTGGAGGTCAATTCCGACCAGCGCCGGATCGCGAAGGTGATCAACTTCGGGCTCATCTACGGGATGAGCGCGTTCGGGCTTGCATCGAACCTCGGCATCACGCGCGACGCGGCGAAGCTCTATATCGACCGCTATTTCACCCGCTATCCGGGTGTCGCGCAGTACATGGAAGACACGCGTGCGACCGCGAAGGAGAAGGGCTACGTCGAAACCGTTTTCGGCCGCCGCCTGTGGCTGCCCGAGATCAACGGCGGCAACGGCCCGCGCCGCCAGGCGGCCGAGCGCGCGGCGATCAATGCGCCGATGCAGGGCACGGCGGCCGACCTGATCAAGCTGTCGATGATCGCGGTGGACGACTGGCTGACGCGCGACAAGCTCGCGTCGCGGATGATCATGCAGGTGCACGATGAACTGGTGCTCGAGGTGCCGGAACGCGAGCTGCCGCTCGTGCGCGAGAAACTCCCGGAAATGATGTGCGGCGTCGCGAAGCTGAAGGTGCCGCTGGTCGCCGAGGTGGGCGCCGGCGCGAACTGGGAAGAGGCACACTGACGCACCCCCGCGCGATTCCCGTTTCCCGCGGCATATTGTTGCAGGGATGCCAAATATCGAGATGGTTTGCTTGTGGTCAACGCGCAAGCTCCCGGACAATGCATGTGAGTCATGTCATTGACGCGGGGCGGCGCGCCCTGCGTTCCGGATCGGACGCATCGAAGTGCTTCGAACTGCACATCGATGATGTCCGAACCGGTTAATCCACCGGGCGGCGCGCGTATAGGGCGTTTGCTTCATCCGGCGGCAGCAGTTTCGAATCGCAAAGGGGGAATCAGATGCATCGGATCATCATCGTAGGCGGAGGCGCCGGCGGCCTGGAACTGGCGACGCGGCTCGGCGACCGTTACGGCGCGCGCGGCAATCGTCCCGCGCGAGCGCTTGTCACGCTCGTCGACCGCAATCCGACGCACATCTGGAAACCGTTGCTGCATGAGGTCGCGGCCGGCAGCATGGACCCGTTCACGCAGGAGCTCGAATATGCGGCGCAGGCGCGCTGGCACGGCTTCGAGTTCCAGCAGGGCGAGCTGACCGGGCTCGATCGCGCGGCGAAGCGCGTCACGCTGTCGCCCCTCAACGACAGCGACGGCGCGGAGCTGTTGCCGGCGCGCGAGCTGGAATACGACACGCTCGTGATCGCGATCGGCAGCACGACGCACTTCTTCGGCGTGCAGGGCGCACCGGAAAACGCGATCGCACTCGACACGGTCGGGGAGGCCGAACGCTTCCGCAAGCGGCTGATCGCGGCGTGCATGCGCGCCGAGCACCAGGCGCCGGCGCCGAGCGCGCCGGGCGAGTCGGCCGAACCGCGCATCCAGGTCGTGATCGTCGGCGGCGGCGCGACGGGCGTCGAGTTGTCCGCGGAACTGCGCAATACCGCGCAGGTGCTGTCCGCGTACGGGCTGCACAAGCTCGATCCGCGCCATGACGTCGGCATCGTGCTGATCGAATCGGGGCCGCGGATCCTGCCGGCACTGCAGGAGCGCGTGTCGGCGGCGACGGCCGAACTGCTCGAGAAGCTCGGCGTGCGGCTGATGCTCGCCGAGCGCGTGACCGAGGTGGCGCCCGGGTTCGTGCATACCGCGAGCGGCAAGGCGGTGCGCGCGGACCTGACGGTCTGGGCGGCGGGCATCAAGGCGCCGTCCGTGCTTTCGCACCTCGACGGCCTCCAGGTCAACAAGCTCGGGCAGCTCGACGTGCGCCGCACGCTGCAGACCTTCACCGACGACAACGTGTTCGCGCTCGGCGATTGCGCGGCCTGCGCATGGCCCGGCAACGAACGCAACGTCCCGCCGCGCGCGCAAGCGGCGCACCAGCAGGCGAGTTTCCTGCTCAAGGCGATCGGCTGCCGGCTCGAGGGGCGCCCGCTGCCCGAGTTCACGTATCGCGATTTCGGTTCGCTCGTGTCGCTCGGCCACTTCAGTGCGGTCGGCAACCTGATGGGCGGGCTGATCGGCGGCAACATGCTGATCGAAGGGCTGTTCGCGCGCTTCATGTACATGTCGCTGTATCGGCTGCACATCGCGGCGCTGCACGGTTATCCGCGGATGATGCTCGACACGGTCGCGCACTGGTTGCGGCGCACGACCCTGCCGCGCGTCAAGCTGCACTGATCGCGCGCTTGCGCGCGGAGCGGGCGGGGATGCGCCTGTCGAGCGTGTTCGCCGCCCGTTTTTCGTTTCGATTCGCAACGATTCGGCCGCGCGACGAACCACGATGCGCGCCGCCGCACGGTGACTCGGCGGCCCGTCGGCAGGCCGCCGTGCGATGATCGATTCGATCGCCTCAACGCGTCGTAATCGAGTCTTACACATCCGACAGTTGACGCGACAACGGATTATTGGGCATCTTGTCCGGGTTTTCGTTTGCGGCGGGGTGCCAACCGCCGCGACATCCGCGCCGTGCGCCGGTGCGATGCCCCGTCATGCCGTATCCGCGATCGTGACGGCGGCGCCCAATCGAGGAGTGCATTCATGTTGAAACCCGAAGTCGACAGCCTGGTCCCCCATGTCCCGTTCTCGCGCCGCAAGTTCATGCAGGCTGCGCTGGGCGGCACCTTCGCGGCGGCCGTGCTGCCCGTGTCGGCGCAGACGGTCACGACCGACAGCGCCGGGCTGGACGTCGACACCATCGAGATCCGCTCGGGCGATGCGAGCGTGCCGGCATATCGCGCGCAGCCGGTCGACAAGACGAATCTGCCGGTCGTCATCGTGATTCACGAGATCTTCGGCGTGCACGCGCATATCGCCGATGTGTGCCGGCGCTTCGCGAAGCTCGGCTATCTCGCGATCGCGCCCGACCTGTTCGCCCGGCAGGGCAACGCGGCGAAGTATCCGACGATCCAGGCGCTGGTCGACAACATCGTCAGCAAGGTGCCGGACCGGCAGGTGACGGAGGATCTCGACGCGACGGTCGCGTGGGCCGGCAAGAACGGCGGCGACCTGACGCGCCTCGGTGTGACCGGCTTCTGCTGGGGCGGCCGCCAGGCGTGGCTGTATGCGGAACACAATCCGCACGTGCGGGCCGCGGTGGCGTGGTACGGGTTCGTCGAGGGCAAGACCGACGAGATGACGCCGTTCAACCCGGTCGATCACGCATCGTTGTTGAAGGTGCCGGTACTCGGGCTGTACGGCGAGAAGGACCAGAACATCACGCAGGCGTCGCTCGCGGACATGCGCAAGGCGATCCAGGCGAGCGATTCGAAGCTCGCGCGCGAATCGGAGATCGTCGTGTATCCGGATGCCGGCCACGCGTTCTTCGCCGATTACCGGCCGAGCTATGTGAAGGCCGATGCCGAGGATGGCTGGAAGCGCGCCATCGAGTGGTTCCACAAGTACGGCGTGATGTAAACGATGAGCGGCGGCATCGGCCGCCGCGGCACCGGCCGCCGCGGCATCGGCCGCCGCATCATCCTCATCGCGTCGCGTGGGTGCTCAAGGGTTCGGGCCGGTCGCGATCGGCCGCGACGGATCGGCGCTCCATTCGCTCCACGAGCCCGGGTACAGCGACGCGCCGTGCAGGCCCGCCACTTCCAGCGCCAGCGCGTTGTGGCATGCGGTGACGCCGGAGCCGCATTGCAGGATCACGCGGTTCGGCTCGGTGCCGGCCAGCACGGCGGTGAATGCCTCGCGCAATTCATGACCGGTCTTGAAGCGGCCGTCGGCAGTCAGGTTGTCCTTGAAGAAGCGGTTGCGCGCACCGGGAATGTGGCCGCCTACCCGATCGATCGTTTCATTTTCGCCGCGATAGCGGTCCGGTGCGCGTGCATCGATCACGACGCGCGCGGGCGACGACACGTTCGCGAGCACGGCAGCTGCATCGACCGTCGATTCGAGTGGCGTTGCCGTGCGGAAATCGCCGGCGGCCGGTTGCGGCACGTCGGTCGTCAGCGGCTGGCCGGCCGCTTCCCACGCCTGCAGCCCGCCGTCGAGCACGGCAACCGAATCGTGGCCGAGCCAGCGCAGCAGCCACCACAGGCGCGCTGCATAGGCGCCGCCTTGCGCGTCGTACGCGACGACCTGCTGACCCTGCTTGAGGCCGCGGCTCGCGAGCAGCGTGGCGAGCGCGTCGCGGGTCGGCAGCGGATGGCGGCCGTTGGTGCCCGTCTTGCGGCCGGACAGGTCGCGATCGAGATGAAGATATTGCGCGCCGGGGAGGTGGCCGGCCGCGTAGGCGGCCTCGCCGGCGCCGGGATCGGCGAGATCGAAGCGGCAGTCGAACAGCGCGACGCTGCCGGGCGCCGCGGCCAGGCGCTCGGCGAGATTGGCGGCGGAGATGAGCGTGGTGTAATGAGTGTGTGGCATGACGGCTCCCTGGAGTGCGAATGGCCTGACACTCCAAGTCTAAACAAAAAAGACGGGCCGAAGCCCGTCTTTTCGCTTGCCGGCGGCCGGGCGGCGTCGAGGCGCCGCGGCCGCTGTCAGAGGTCGCCGAGGTGGCGGCGCAGGAACTCGTGGAAGTGCTGCATCCCGTCTTCCATCGGGCTCTGGTACGGGCCGACCTGCGACTCGCCGCGGGCCATCAGCGCTCGGCGGCCTGCGTCCATCCGCATCGCGATCTCGTCGTCCTCGACGGCCGTTTCCATATAGGCGGCGCGCTCGGCCTCGACGAATTCGCGTTCGAACAGCGCGATTTCCTCGGGGTAATAGAACTCGACGATGTTGGTGGTTTTCTGCGGCCCGCGCGGGATCAGCCACGACACGACCAGCACGTGCGGATACCACTCGATCATCAGGCCCGGGTAGTAGACCATCCAGATCGCGCCGAACTCCGGCGGCACGCCGTTGCGGAACTTCAGCACCTGCTCGTGCCATTTCTGGTAAGTCGCGCTGCCCGGTTTCGCGAGGGCGTTGTGCACGCCGACCGTCTGCACGCTGTACCAGTCGCCGAACTCCCATTTGAGATCGTCGCACGACACGAAGCTGCCGAGGCCCGGGTGGAACGGGACGACGTGATAATCCTCGAGGTAGACCTCGATGAACGTCTTCCAGTTGTAATCGCACTCGTGCACTTCGACGTGATCGAACAAGTACTCGGAGAAGTCGAAGTGATGCTTGGTGCCGAGGTTGGCGAGGTCGCGCGCGACGTTGCGGCCCTCGGCCTCGAACAGCAGCCCCTGCCAGTTCTGCAGCGGGCTCTTGCCGAGGTTCAGGCACGGCTTGTCGGGGAAGTGCGGCGCGCCGAGCAGCTCGCCTTCGAGGTCGTACGTCCAGCGGTGCAGCGGGCACACGATGTTCTGCGTGTGGCCGCGCCCGTTGAGCATGATCGCCTGCCGGTGGCGGCACACGTTCGACAGCAGTTCGATCCGGTTCGTCTGGTTACGGACCAGCACGCGGCCTTCCTTCTCGGACGGCAGCGCAAAATAATCCCCCGCCTCGGGCACCATCAGCTCGTGCCCGACGTAACGAGGTCCTTTCTTGAAGAGGGTTTCGATCTCGCGCTCGAGTAGCGCCTCATCGAAATATGCAGTGACTGGAAGCTGGCTGTGGGCCGACTTCAACTGAAGCGCATCGCTCAGATTGGACATTCCCACTCCCGGTGTTAGCGTGAAAGCAGTGAACAACCCAACCATCGAAAAATCGATTTAGGGAAACGGAGAATTATACCCGGTTCGCCTCGCAAGGCTAGGATTAAGTGCCTGATTTGTGTCAATTTTTTGTCGGGCTACCCTCGAAAGGCGCACACTGTGCGTCGAAGATGGGGCCGGAATTGTGCGCGGGCGCCCAAGACGGCAGGTCGGAAAATTCTCTTTTGCCGTAGAATGTCCGACTTGTTTTGAAATTTGACACCTCGTCCATGGCGAAAACCGCATCCCCAGGCGCCACGCCGCCCGGCAATGGCACCGAACCGTTGCCGGACAATTACGAGATGGCGCTCGCGGAACTCGAGACGCTGGTTGCCCGGATGGAAGGCGGCGCGTTGAGCCTCGAGGATTCACTGGCGGCGTATCGTCGCGGTGCGACCCTCGTTGCGTTTTGCCAACAGCAGCTCGAGAAAGTGGAGCAGCAGGTCCGCGTGCTCGACGGCGCGACGCTGAAGCCGCTTTCGTCCGGAACGGCCGCCACGGACGGCGAAGACGACGATCTATGACATTCGAACAATGGATGCGGTCCGTGCTTGACCGTGTCGAGGACGCACTCGGCCACTATCTGCCGGCCGAAACCGCGACGCCCGCGAAACTTCACGAGGCGATGCGCTACGCGGTCCTCGGTGGCGGCAAACGCGTTCGCCCGCTGCTGTGCCATGCGGCAGGCGAGCTGACCGGTGCGACGGAGGCGGCCCGCAACGCCGCGGCGGCGGCGCTGGAGATGATCCACGTCTACTCGCTCGTGCATGACGACATGCCGTGCATGGACGACGATGCGCTGCGTCGCGGCAAGCCGACCGTGCACGTGCAGTACGACGAGCCGACGGCCCTGCTGGTCGGCGACGCGCTGCAATCGCAGGCGTTCGTGGCGCTGACCGACGCCGATGCGCTGTCGCCGGCGCAGCAGGCGGCGCTCGTGCGCGAGCTGGCGCTCGCGAGCGGCTCGATCGGCATGGCCGGCGGGCAGGCGATCGACCTGGCGAGCGTCGGCCTGAAGCTGACGCGCGAGCAGCTCGAAACGATGCACCGGATGAAGACGGGCGCATTGCTGCGCGCGGCCGTGCGAATGGGCGCGCTGGCGGGCGAGACGCCTTCGGCGGAAACGATGGCTGCGCTGGACGTGTACGCGGGGGCCGTGGGTCTGGCCTTCCAGGTCGTCGACGACATTCTCGACGTCACGACCGATTCGGCGACACTCGGCAAGACGGCCGGCAAGGACGCGGCGAACGACAAGCCGACCTATGTATCGATCCTCGGTCTCGAGGCGTCGCGCGAGCTGGCAGCGCAGCTGCGCGCCGAAGCGCACGACGCGCTGAAACCGTTCGGCGCACGCGCACAGCGTCTCGCCGAACTTGCCGACCTGGTGGTGAACCGGGTCAGCTGACGCGAAAGCCCGCCGCCGCGCACACGCTACGGTGCGTGCAAAAGAATGCGGGCGCGTTTGATTTCCTACAATGGAACGACGATGTACGACTTGCTGAAAACCATCGACGACCCGGCGGATTTGCGCCGCCTCGATCGTCGCCAACTGCAACCGCTCGCGGATGAACTGCGCGCGTTCGTGCTCGACAGCGTGTCGAAGACGGGCGGCCATTTGTCGTCCAACCTCGGGACGGTCGAGCTGACGATCGCGTTGCACTACGTGTTCAACACGCCGAACGATCGCATCGTCTGGGACGTGGGTCACCAGACCTACCCGCACAAGATCCTGACGGGCCGCCGCGACCAGATGCATTCGCTGCGTCAGTACGACGGCATCTCGGGCTTCCCGCGCCGCAGCGAATCCCAATACGACACGTTCGGCACCGCGCACTCGAGCACGTCGATTTCCGCCGCGCTCGGCATGGCGATCGGCAGCCAGCTGAACGGCGACGACCGCTTCTCGATCGCCGTGATCGGCGACGGCGCGATGACGGCCGGCATGGCGTTCGAGGCGATGAACAACGCGGGCGTGTCGGAGGATGCGAAGCTGCTCGTGATCCTGAACGACAACGACATGTCGATCTCGCCGCCGGTCGGCGCGCTGAATCGCCATCTCGCCCGCCTGATGTCGGGCCGCTTCTACGCGGCCGCACGCGCGGGCGTCGAGCGTGTGCTGAGCGTCGCGCCGCCGGTGCTCGAACTCGCGCGCAAGCTCGAGGAGCACGCGAAGGGCATGGTCGTGCCGGCCACGCTGTTCGAGGAGTTCGGCTTCAACTACATCGGCCCGATCGACGGTCACGATCTCGATTCGCTGATCCCGACGCTGCAGAACATCCGCGAACTGCGCGGCCCGCAGTTCCTGCACGTGGTGACGAAGAAAGGCCAGGGCTACAAGCTCGCCGAAGCCGATCCCGTGCTCTATCACGGCCCCGGCAAGTTCAATCCGGCCGAAGGCATCAAGCCGTCGACCACGCCTGCGAAGAAGACGTACACGCAGGTGTTCGGCGAGTGGCTGTGCGACGAAGCCGAGCGCGATACGCGCGTGGTCGGCATCACGCCCGCGATGCGCGAAGGCTCGGGCATGGTCGAATTCGAGAAGCGCTTCAAGGATCGCTACTACGACGTCGGCATCGCCGAGCAGCACGCGGTGACGTTCGCGGGCGGTCTCGCGACCGAAGGGCTGAAGCCCGTCGTCGCGATCTACTCGACGTTCCTGCAGCGTGCGTACGACCAGCTGATCCACGACGTCGCGCTGCAGAACCTGCCGGTCGTGTTCGCGATCGACCGCGCGGGCCTCGTCGGCGCGGACGGCGCGACGCATGCGGGCGCGTACGATCTCGCGTTCATGCGCTGCATCCCGAACATGACGATCATGGCCGCATCCGACGAGAACGAATGCCGCCAGATGCTGCACACGGCGCTCCAGCAGCCGAACCCGACCGCGGTGCGCTATCCGCGCGGCGCGGGCACGGGCGTGGCGACGGTGAAGGAATTCACCGAGATCCCGCTCGGCAAGGGCGAAGTGCGTCGCCGCACGTCGCAGCCGGAAGGCAAGCGCGTCGCGATCCTCGCGTTCGGCACGATGGTCGCGCCGTCGCTCGCGGCGGCCGACGAACTCGACGCAACGGTCGCGAACATGCGCTTCGTGAAGCCGATCGATGCGGCGCTCGTGCGCGAGCTCGCCGAAACGCACGACTACGTCGTCACGGTCGAGGAAGGCTGCGTGATGGGCGGCGCAGGCTCGGCCTGCGTGGAAGCCCTGATGGAGAGTGGGGTTATCCGACCCGTACTACAATTGGGCCTCCCTGACCAGTTCATCGATCACGGCGACCCCGCGAAGCTGCTGTCGCAATGCGGCCTCGACGGCGCGGGCATCGCGAAATCGATTCGCGAACGCTTCCTGAACCCGGCGGCCGACGTCGCCGGTCAGGCGAAGCGCGTCGCATAAGCTGACGCCGCCCGCGGGCGGCGTCGGTGCGACTGGCGCAACCGGTCTACATTGATGCGGAAAACATGGGCCTGCGGGCCCATGTTGCTTTTCCGGCTGCCGCATGACGCGGCGTGCGCGTCGTCGAACGCGCGGCTTACAAGGATTGAACAAGATGAACCAGATGAATCCCGCCTTCGTGATGCCCGACGTGCAGAGCACGGTGGATACCCGTCAGATTCCGATTCAGCGCGTGGGCGTGAAGGCGGTCCGGCATCCGTTGACGGTGTGTACCGAAAGCGGCGACGTGCAACCGACGGTCGGCGTCTGGAACCTCGATGTCCGTTTGCCGGCCGATCAGAAGGGCACGCACATGTCGCGCTTCGTCGCGCTGCTCGAAGAGAATCGTGCGCCGCTGACGGTCGAGCGTTTTCGCGCGATGCTCGCGTCGATGCTCGAAAAGCTCGAAGCCGAAGCCGGCCGCATCGAAGTCACGTTCCCGTATTTCGTCAACAAGACGGCGCCGGTGTCCGGCGTGCAAAGCCTGCTCGACTATGAAGTGACGCTCGCGGGCGAAAGCCGCAACGGCGATACGCGCCTGTTCCTGAAGGTGCTCGTGCCGGTAACGAGCCTGTGCCCGTGCTCGAAGAAGATCTCGCAATACGGTGCGCACAACCAGCGCTCGCACGTGACGATCGATGCGGAGCTGGCTGCCGATCTGCCGGTCGAGGCGCTGATCCGCATCGCGGAAGAAGAGGCGTCGTGCGAGCTGTGGGGGCTGCTGAAGCGTCCGGACGAGAAGTTCGTCACCGAGCGTGCATACGAGAACCCGAAGTTCGTCGAGGATCTCGTGCGCGATATCGCGCAGCGCCTCGATGCGGACGAGCGCGTGGCCGCTTACGTGCTCGAAGCCGAGAACTTCGAGTCGATCCACAATCACAGCGCGTATGCGTTGATCGAGCGCGACAAGCGGCTGGCTGCATAACGCCGCGGCGTCTTGTTGCACCCATGAGAAAGGCCGCTCGTTCGAGCGGCCTTCTGTTTTCCGGCTGACGGTGTCGCGTGGTGCGATTCAGCGTGCGAGCGACGCGAGATCCCAGCGCGGCTTCACCGTGAACGCGTAGTCGGCATTCGCCTGTTCCGGCCAGCGGCCGAGCCGCAGTGCGCCCGCGAGCGCGATCATCGCGCCGTTGTCGGTGCAGAGCGCGAGATCGGGGTAGTGCACGTCGAAGCCGCGCTTGGCCGCGGCCGCCGACAGTGCCGCGCGCAACTGGCGGTTCGCGCCGACGCCGCCCGCGACCACGAGGCGCTTGAGCTTCGTCTTCTTCAGCGCGGCGAGCGACTTCGCGACGAGCACGTCGACGGCCGCATCGACGAAGCCGCGCGCGAGGTCGGCCTTCGCGCGTTCGAGCGCTTCGCCTTCCAGCTTCGCCGCTTCGAATTTCTTCATCTGCGTGAGCACGGCGGTTTTCAGGCCGCTGAAGCTGAAGTCGAGATCGCCCGAGTGCAGCATCGGGCGCGGCAGCACGACTGCGCCCGGCGTGCCCGTTTCGGCCAGCTTCGATACTTCAGGGCCGCCCGGGTAGCCGAGGCCGATCAGTTTCGCCGTCTTGTCGAACGCTTCGCCGGCCGCGTCGTCGAGCGTTTCGCCGAGCGTCTCGTACACGCCGACGTCGGTCACGCGCATCAGCTGCGTGTGGCCGCCGGACACCAGCAGCGCGACGAACGGGAACGGCGGCGGCTCGTCGACCAGCAACGGCGACAGCAGGTGCCCTTCGAGGTGATGGATGCCGACGGTCGGCTTGTTCCATGCGAGCGCGAGCGCATTCGCGATGCTCGCGCCGACGAGCAGCGCGCCGGCGAGGCCGGGGCCTTGCGTGAATGCGATTGCGTCGATGTCGTCGCGGCGCGTGCCGCTTTGCGCCATCACTTCCTCGAGCAGCGGCAGCGCGCGCCGGATGTGGTCGCGCGACGCGAGCTCCGGCACGACGCCGCCGTAGTCGCGGTGCATCGCGATCTGCGAATGGAGCGCGTGCGCGAGCAGGCCGCGCTGCGTGTCGTAGAGCGCGAGGCCGGTTTCGTCGCAGGAGCTTTCGATGCCGAGAACGAGCATGGGTGAGGGCAGAACGCGCCGTTTCGGACGCGCCTCGGGTAGGTCAACGTAACCGGAAAGTATAGCAGGCGAGGGCGGGCCGCCGCTGGCGGCGGCCCGGGCCCGATGCCGGGCAGGTACAATCCGCGCCATGGAAACTTATGACATCGCCGTGATCGGCGCGGGCGCCGCCGGCATGATGAGCGCCGCAGTCGCCGGGCAGCTCGGCCGTCGCGTCGTGCTGATCGATCACGCGCCGCGGCTCGCCGAGAAAATCCGCATCTCGGGCGGCGGCCGCTGCAACTTCACGAACCTGTATGCCGGGCCCGACAACTACCTGTCGTCGAATCCGCATTTCGCGCGCTCGGCGCTGGCGCGCTATACGCCGCGCGACTTCCTCGGGCTGCTCAAGCGCCATCGCGTGACCTGGCACGAAAAACACAAGGGCCAGCTCTTTTGCGACCATGGCAGCGACGCGATCATCGACGTGCTGAAACACGAGTGCGACGCGGGCGGCATCGCATGGCGCCGGCCCGTCGTCGTCGACGCGGTGCGCCATGCGCCGTCCGACGGCTTCGTGCTCGATACGCAGCAGGCCGGGCCGATCGGCGCGCGCGCGCTGATCATTGCGACCGGCGGCCTGTCGATCCCGAAGATCGGCGCGACCGACTTCGGCTACCGGCTCGCGAAGCAGTTCGGTCACAAGCTCGTCGATACGCGGCCCGCGCTCGTGCCGCTGACGTTCGCGCCGCAGGACTGGGCGCCGTTCGCGCCGCTGTCTGGCGTGTCGCTCGAAGTGCGCGTATCGACCGGCGACAGGAAGCGCGGCGGCGAATTCGTCGAGGACCTACTGCTGACCCATCGCGGCCTGTCCGGCCCCGGCATCCTGCAGATCTCGAGCTACTGGCAGCCCGGCGACCCGATTCGCATCGACCTGCTGCCGCAGCGCGACACGGTGGCCGACCTGCTCGAGGCGAAACGCACGTCGAAGCGCCAGATCGGTTCGCTGCTCGCCGACTGGGTGCCGGCGCGCCTCGCGCATGCGTGGCTCGACACGCATCGCGTCGCGGCCGACACGCGGCTCGCCGATCTGCCCGACAAGACGCTGCGCCAGATCGGCGACGCGCTGTCGGGCTGGACGCTGACGCCGAACGGCACCGAAGGCTACAGGAAGGCCGAAGTGACGAAGGGCGGGGTCGACACGCGGGAGCTGTCGTCGGCGACGATGATGAGCGCGCGCGTGCCGGGGCTGTTCTTCGTCGGCGAGGCGGTGGACGTGACGGGCTGGCTCGGCGGGTACAACTTCCAGTGGGCGTGGGCGTCCGGCACGGCGGCCGGGCAGGCCGCGGCCGAGTATGCGCGCGGCGCCTGACGCGCCGGCCGGCGCCGTTCCGGCGGGGCCTGGCCCCGTGCCTTTGAGCAATCGCTCTGCTATACTCGGTAGTCTTTCCCTGCAAACCTTTATTCGTGTCGGATCATGACGATCATTCGCGTTAAAGAGAACGAGCCGTTCGAAGTTGCAATGCGTCGCTTCAAGCGCACGATCGAAAAGAACGGTCTGCTGACCGAGCTTCGTGCGCGCGAGTTTTACGAGAAGCCGACCGCGGAACGCAAACGCAAGAAGGCTGCTGCGGTGAAGCGTCATTACAAGCGTATCCGCAGCCAGACGTTGCCGAAGAAGCTGTACTGAACGATTGGGCGCCGCGCGGTTCACTGAGCGGCGCACCGGCGATTCCGTGCGATCGGGTGCGATCGCGCAGCCGATCAGGCGGCGAGTCGCCGATGCCGGATTCGAGCAACCCGCTTGAGACAATGTCCCAAGCGGGTTTTTGTGTTGACGCCCGTTTGCGGGCGTCGGATTCACGTTTCCATCCCGGGTGAAAGATGAGTTTGAAAGAGCAGATCAGCGAAGACATGAAGGCCGCGATGCGCGCGAAGGAAAGCGAGCGCCTGGCAACGATTCGCCTGCTGATGGCCGCGATCAAGCAGCGCGAGGTCGATGATCGGGTCACGCTCGACGACGCCGGCATCACGGCCGTGATCGACAAGATGATCAAGCAGCGCAAGGATTCGATCAGCCAGTTCCAGGCGGCCGGCCGCGACGATCTCGTCGCGAAGGAGCAGGCCGAGCTGACCGTGCTGGGCGGCTACATGCCCGCGCAACTGTCGGACGCCGAAGTGGCGGCCGAAGTCCAGGCGGCGGTCGCGCAAACGGGCGCGGCGGGCCCGCAGGACATGGGCAAGGTAATGGGCGTGCTGAAGGGCAAGCTCGCCGGCCGCGCCGACATGACGGCCGTTTCCGCGCAGGTCAAGGCCGCGCTCACGAAGTAAAACCCGTTCCCGGCGCGCCCAGCGATGCGTGCGCCGGGCGTCGTATCGTCCTTTTTCGCTCGATCCCACGGTGATTCCGCATTCGTTCCTGCAGGATTTGCTGAACCGCGTCGATATCGTCGACGTGGTGGGCCGGTACGTGCAGCTCAAGAAGGGCGGCGCCAACTTCATGGGGCTGTGCCCGTTCCATAACGAGAAGAGCCCGTCGTTTACCGTCAGCCCGACCAAGCAGTTCTATCACTGCTTCGGTTGCGGCGCGCACGGCACGGCGATCGGCTTCCTGATGGAGCACGCGGGGCTCACGTTCCCGGAAGCCGTGCAGGAACTCGCGCAATCCGTCGGGCTGACCGTGCCGCACGAGCCGTCGATGCGCGGCGGCGGTGGGGGCGGAGGCGGTGGCGGCGACTATCCGGCGCCCGTGTCGAAATCGGTGGCGACCGCGCTGTCCGACGCGATGACGGCGGCGTGCGACTACTACCGCAAGCAGTTGCGCGGCGCGACGGTCGCGATCCAGTATCTGAAGAACCGGGGTCTGACCGGTGAGATCGCCGCGCGCTTCGGTCTCGGCTATGCGCCGGACGGCTGGCAGAACCTCGAGGCCGCGTTCCCGGATTATCGCGACGAGTCGCTGGTCGAAGCGGGGCTCGTGATCGTCAGCGAGAAAACCGACGCGCAGGGCGTCGCGCGCCGCTACGACCGGTTCCGCGAGCGGATCATGTTCCCGATCCGCAACGTGAAGGGGCAGGTGATCGGTTTCGGCGGCCGCGTGCTCGGCAGCGGCGAACCGAAGTACCTGAACTCGCCGGAAACGCCGCTGTTCAACAAGGGCAGCGAGCTGTACGGGCTGTTCGAGGCGCGGCTCGCGATTCGCGAGCGCAAGTACGTGCTGGTCGTCGAGGGCTACATGGACGTCGTCGCGCTCGCGCAGCTCGGCTTTCCGAACGCGGTCGCGACGCTAGGCACCGCGTGCACGCCGATTCACGTGCAGAAGCTGCTGCGCCAGACCGACACGGTCATTTTCAGTTTCGACGGCGATTCGGCCGGGCGGCGCGCGGCCCGGCGCGCGCTCGAGGCCTGCCTGCCGCATGCGGGCGACAACCGGACGATCCGGTTCCTTTTTCTTCCGCCCGAGCACGATCCGGACAGCTATGTGCGCGAGTTCGGCGCGGATGCGTTCTCCGAGCAGGTCGAACGCGCGATGCCGCTGTCGCAATTTCTGTTGAACGAAGCAATTGCCGGCAAGGCGCTCGATCAGCCGGAAGGCCGCGCGAAGGCGCTGTTCGATGCGAAGCCGCTGTTGCAGGCGCTGCCCGCGAATGCATTGCGCGCGCAGATCATGCACATGTTTGCCGACCGCCTCGATATCCCGTTCGAGGAAGTCGCGGGGCTGTCGGAAGTCGATACGCGCATCGCGGCGGCGCCGCGCCAGGCGCCCGCGCGCAGCGAGCGGCGACGCGTGACGGACAGCGAAAAGCGCGCGTTGCGCACACTCGTGATGCATCCGCGCATCGCATCGCAGCTCGACGACGAACAGATCGCGACCCTGCGCGCGCTGCCGCGCATCGGCGAATTGTTCGCGGAAGTCGTCGATCATGCGCGTGCGCTGGGCGACGGCGCGGAGTTCCGGCTGCTGTCGGATGTCCTGAGGGCGTCCTCGAACGGGGCGACTTACGAGGAAATCTTCCGCGAAATTCTGGACTATGATGAAAACGTCCGCGATCTGCTGTTACAGAACCCGGAAGACGAGACGGTGCTCGAGCGGCAACGCGAGCAGGAGCGGATCGCGGGGGAGGAGCTGCAGGCAGCGGTGCTCAAGATGCGTTATGACGCCTGCTGCGACCGGCTGGACAGGCTGGCGCGGCAATCCACCTTCACCCCCGAGGAGTTGGCCGAATTGACGGAATTGAACCAGCAGCGAACCGACATGAAGCGTCGGCTCGGGCTGTAGGCGGCCGGGGCGCTTAGAGAGGGCTCCCCAGCGTGCTATAATATAAGGTTTCCAGCGGTTTGTTTTCCAAGCAGAGGCGAGAATCGCGATGGCAAAGACGACAGGCGGAAAGAAAGCAACAGGCAAGGGCTCGACGGAGCCGACCAAGAAGGTCACAGCGGCCAAGTCTGCTTCTTCCACCAGGACAACGTCTTCAGCCACGTCAGCCCCTGCAGGAAAGAAAACCGCGGCCGGCACCGCTCAGGCTGCGCCGGCACCGGCAGCCAGAACACGGGCTGCCGCCAGACCCGACTCCGGGCCGGCCAAGCCGGCGGCGAAGCGGGCAAGTGCGAAAAGCGCAAGGGACACGACTGCCGCCGCGGACGAAACGGCAGTACGTACTACTCATGCACCCACGGTTCAACCGGCTGTCGTCCAGCAGCCGCGAGTCGATATAGCCGGTACGGCGAACTCCATGACCAAAAAGCTGAACGAAGTATCCGTCGAAGACGACGCAAATCAGAGCGACGAGCAGCCCGCAGCCGCGGCTGCACCGGGCAAGTCCAAGGTGCGTGATCGTCGCGCCAAGGAAAAGGCGCTGCTGAAGGAAGCGTTCGCGACGAGCACGCCGGGCACGGCGGAGGAGCTCGAAGAGCGCCGCGTGAAACTGCGCGCGCTGATCAAGCTCGGCAAGGAGCGCGGCTTCCTCACGTACGCCGAAATCAACGACCACCTGCCGGACAACTTCACCGAGACCGAAGCCCTCGAGGGCATCATCGGCACGTTCAACGACATGGGCGTGGCGGTTTACGAGCAGGCGCCGGACGCGGAAACGCTGCTCCTGAACGACAACGCGCCGGCCGCGTCGTCGGACGATGAAGTCGAGGAGGAAGCGGAAGTCGCGCTGTCCACCGTCGATTCGGAATTCGGCCGCACGACCGATCCGGTCCGGATGTACATGCGCGAGATGGGCACGGTCGAGCTGCTCACGCGCGAAGGCGAAATCGAGATCGCGAAGCGGATCGAGGACGGCCTACGCCACATGGTGATGGCGATCTCCGCATGCCCGACGACGATCGCCGACATCCTCGCGATGGCCGAACGCGTCGCGAACGAAGAGATCCGCGTCGACGAGCTCGTCGACGGCCTGCTCGATCCGAACGCCGCGGATGCCGCCGATACGGACGGCTTCTCCGCGAAGGAAGCGGAAGCCATCGAGAACGAGGACGAGGAAGCCGAAGAGGAAGAGGAAGAAGAGGAAGAGGAGGAAGACGACGGCGCCGCGCAGGCATCGGCGAACGCCGCCCAACTCGAAGCCCTCAAGCGTGCGTCGCTCGAGAAGTTCTCGCAGATCAGCGAGTGGTTCGACAAGATGCGCCGCGCGTTCGAAAAGGAAGGCTACAAGTCGAAGGCCTACCTGAAGGCGCAGGAAACGATCCAGAGCGAGCTGATGACGATCCGCTTCACCGCGCGTACCGTCGAACGCCTGTGCGACACGCTGCGTGCGCAGGTGGACGAAGTGCGTCAGGTCGAGCGCCAGATCCTGCACATCGTCGTCGACAAGTGCGGCATGCCGCGCTCGGAATTCATCGCACGCTTCCCGGGCAACGAGACGGATCTCGACTGGGCCGAGAAGATCGCCGCGGAAGGCCATCCGTACAGCGCGGTGCTGTCGCGTAACGTCCCGGCGATCCGCGAACAGCAGCAGCGTCTGCTCGACCTGCAGGCGCGCGTCGTGCTGCCGCTGAAGGACCTGAAGGAAACCAACCGTCAGATGGCGGCCGGCGAACTGAAGGCGCGCCAGGCGAAGCGCGAAATGACCGAGGCCAACCTGCGTCTCGTGATCTCGATCGCGAAGAAGTACACGAACCGCGGCCTGCAGTTCCTCGACCTGATCCAGGAAGGCAACATCGGCCTGATGAAGGCGGTGGACAAGTTCGAATACCGTCGCGGCTACAAGTTCTCGACCTATGCGACGTGGTGGATCCGTCAGGCCATCACGCGCTCGATCGCGGACCAGGCGCGCACGATCCGGATTCCGGTTCACATGATCGAAACGATCAACAAGATGAACCGCATCTCGCGGCAGATCCTGCAGGAAACCGGTCTCGAGCCGGATCCGGCAACGCTCGCCGAGAAGATGGAGATGCCGGAAGACAAGATCCGCAAGATCATGAAGATCGCGAAGGAGCCGATCTCGATGGAAACGCCGATCGGTGACGACGACGATTCCCATCTCGGCGACTTCATCGAGGACACCAACACGGTCGCGCCGGCGGATGCCGCGCTGCATGCCAGCATGCGCGACGTCGTGAAGGACGTGCTCGATTCGCTGACGCCGCGCGAGGCGAAGGTGCTGCGGATGCGTTTCGGTATCGAGATGAGCACCGATCACACGCTCGAGGAAGTCGGCAAGCAGTTCGACGTCACGCGCGAGCGGATCCGTCAGATCGAGGCCAAGGCGCTGCGCAAGCTGCGTCACCCGAGCCGTTCCGACAAGCTGAAGTCGTTCCTCGAAGGGAACTGATTTCCGGCGTTTCTCTTACGAACGCCGCCGGTATCCATATGATGCCGGTGGCGTTCGTTCCCTTTGTCGTCTTTGTTGTTACAATGCCGGCCCGGCTTCGTTGCCGGGGTGGCGTGTAGCACGCCGTGCTTCTCGTCTGGGCCCCTAGCTCATGCTTGGTTAGAGCAGCGAACTCATAATTCGTTGGTGCCGGGTTCGACTCCCGGGGGGCCCACCAGATTTCATGCCGCGCCGCGCTGTGCCGCGGTGTGCCGAAAACCCGCGATCGCGTCATGCGTCGCGGGTTTTTCTTTGGGCGCACGCGCGGCAACAACGCAGGCCTGCCGCGCCGATGGCAATCGAAGTATGCTGTGGCGCGGCCAGCCTCGGCGCGATACTCGCGCACGTGGGGACCGCCGATCGATGCCGCCTCCATCCGGCGGCCAGAACAAACGGATTTCACCCGGGAGCGGGGACGGCGATCATGATCAGGCTGCGTTGGTGGGGTGCGATTCTGTCGTTGCTGATGCTTGCCGCGTGCGCAAGCCTGCCGCCGCAGGCCGATCGCGCGCCGACGCATGCGTACACCGATACCGACGATACGCGGCTGGGCGCCGCGTTTCAGCAGCAGGCCCGCACGCACCCGGGGCAGGACGCCTTTCATTTGCTGACCGATCCGGTCGATGCGCTGGACGCACGCGTGCTGCTTGCCGACCGCGCCGACCGCTCGCTGGACCTTCAATACTACATCTGGCACGACGACCTGACCGGCCACGAACTGGCCGACGCGGTCATCCGTGCGGCGGACCGCGGCGTGCGCGTGCGCGCGCTGCTCGACGATCTCGGCACCAACGCGGACGACCGCAAGCTGCTCGAGATCAGCGCGCATCCGAACATCGAGATCCGGCTGTTCAATCCGGTGGCTACGCGCCGGTTCAAGAAGATCGGCACCGTGTTCGAGTTCTCGCGCGTCAACCGGCGCATGCACAACAAGGCGATGATCGCGGACAACCAGGCGGCGATCGTCGGCGGCCGCAATATCGGCGATGAATACTTCGGCGCATCGTCGATGCTGGAGTTCGGCGATCTCGACGTCGTCGTTCACGGCCCGGTCGTGAAGGACATCTCGACCGAATTCGATACGTTCTGGAATTCGCCGTATGCGTATCCGATCGATACGCTCGTCGGACACGATGCGGCGCCGGGCGGCCTCGACCGCGAGCGCGAACGGTTGCGCGACTACCTGCGGGCCATGGAGGACAATCCATACGTGCTCGAGGCACGGCAGCGGCTCGACCGGATCGTTCACGGAGAGGGCACGGCGCTGTCGTGGGGGCATGCGACGGTGCTGTACGACGATCCGTCGAAGATCGCGCACCCGCCGAAGGACAGCGACGGGCACCTGATGCCGCAACTGCGTGCGCTCGCGTTGCAGCCCAGGCACGACCTGCTGATCGTGTCGCCGTATTTCGTGCCGGGCAAGGAGGGGATCGAGCGGCTGCGCGCGCTCACGGCGCGCGGCGTGCGCGTGACGGTGCTGACCAATTCGCTCGCGTCGACCGACGTGGCGGCCGTGCATGCCGGCTACCGGCGCTATCGAAGCGATCTGGTGCACGCCGGCGTGCGGCTCTACGAGCGCCGGCCATCGGGCGACAAGAGCATTTCGAAGCAGGTCATCATCGGCTCGTCGCGCGCGTCGCTGCATGCGAAGACCTACGTGTTCGATCACACGAGCATCTTCATCGGGTCGATGAATCTCGATCCGCGTTCGCTGAACCTCAATACGGAGATCGGCGTTTACTGCGAGAGCCCCGCGATTGCGTCGCAGGTGGCCAACGATCTGGAAGCGCGGCTCGACCAGATCGCGTGGCGTGTCGAGGCGAGCACCGACGCGGCCGGCAACGGGCGGCTCAAGTGGATTCAGACCGATGCGGACGGGAAGGTCACCGAGATCGATCACGAGCCGGAGGTATCTGCCGGGCGGCGGATGGAAGTCTGGTTCCTCGGGCTGTTTCCGATCGAATCGCAACTGTGAGCGACGCTCAGCGTCGCGCGCGGCGGTGCGGCTCGATGACGTTCGCGAACTGTGTCGCCGCTGTCTCGATCGTCGCGTCGTTCAGCCCTGAATAGCCGAGCACGAAGCCGTCGTAGCGGCGGACGTCGCCGCGAGATCCGCACAGACATGCATGCCGCCCGGGCTCTCCCGCACGCTCAGCGACGTGCCGATCGGCAGAGGCGAGATGACGCGGCATGCAGACGACCCGCGCAGGCTTGGCAGCCTTCGCGGGTCGTCAGACGCGGTTGCGTACGATACGTCGCGCTTGCGCAACCGCAACGGTCAGCAGCGCGTCAACGCGCGAAGTCCGACGTGCTCTGGATGAACGCGTTCAGCTTCGAGATGTTCACGCTGCCGAAGCCCGTCGTCGCATCCCAGCCGGCCTTTGCCTTGTAGCCGTAAGTGCCGCTGCCGTTGTTCCCGGACGTGACGTCGTGCAGCAGCGCGGCGTTGGTCGGGAAGTACTTGTAGATGCTCGACGCGGGGAACCCGAGCGCATTGTTGTTGGCCGATTGCAGCCGCGCCCAGATGCCCGTGAAGATCGGCGCGGCGAGGCTCGTGCCGCCTTCGTTGTTCAGGTAGCCCGAACCCCACAGCGTGTCGGACGTCTGCCCGTTCACGACGAGAATCGCACCCGTGCGCAGGTCGGCGTCGAAGCCGACGTCGGGCAGCGCACGCTTGGTCGAGCCGGTGAGCGTCGACGACTGCCACGCCGGCGCGGCCTCGTACTTGCTGTACCCGCCGCCGGTCGACCACACGGTGCCCGACTGCCAGCTCGGATCGTTCCAGACGATTTCGCTGTTGTACGCATTGGTCGACGTATTCGTGAACAGCGTCGTGCCGCCGACCGCGATCACGTACGGCGACGTGGCCGGCTCGCTCACCGTGTAGGTCGAGCGCGACGGCTTGCCGCTCGCGCATTCGTACGCGCCGTGGTCGCCGGCCGAAACCGAGAAGGTTTGCCCTTGCGCGACCGCCTGCTTGAAGATGGTGTCGTCGGTCGCCTGCGAGCCCGTGCTGTACGCGGACGATTCGCACACGCCGAGCGACACGTTGATCACCTTCGCGACGTTGTCGGTCACGGCCTTGTTGTACGCGGCCGTGATCGCGGTGAGCGTCATCGACGGCGCGGTGTAGAACACGACCTGCTTCACGCTGCCGCCGGCCGTGCCGACGATCGACTGGCTGTCGAGGTTCCACTCGACGGTGCCGTCGGTGTCGGTGTACGAACTGCCGGCCGGGCCCGTCTTCACGATGCTGCTGCTGATCGTGCCGAGGCCGTTGTTCGCGGCGAACGTATTGAGGTCGCTCACCGTCTGCGACAGGTCGCCTTCGGAGATGATGCCGACGGTGGTCTGCGAAGCCGTCGGCGTACCGTCGCCGCCATAGATCGACGAGAATTCGGTCGGGTTGTGCGGGACCGCCGACGCGCCGGCCGGGATCGTCAGGTTGCTGGTGTTGCCTTGCGGCTTGCCGCCCGCACCCGTATGCATCAGCTCGACGTTCTGCAGGCCGAGTACCGCGCCGACGATGTTGCCGATCGCGTTCGGCACTTGCGCGGCGTCGGTGTTCGCATAGACGCTGCGGCCGTTGCGGGTGAAGCGCTTGAGCGTCGTGCGGAACGCGGACTGGACGGTTCCCGCGGTGCCGGATGCGGAGACGAGCAGCCGGTTGGGTGCGACGACGATGTTCACGAAGCCTGCCTTGCGCAGGTGGGCGACGACGGAGGCGACCTGCTGATCGGTCGGCGCATATTGCGCGGCGAATTGCGCAGGCGTGAGGAACTGCCGGTAGTGCGGCGAGCCGGGCGTATGCAGGTCCCGCAGGTACTGGTCGAGTTGAGCTTCGTTGCGCAGGTTCAGCCCGAGCACGATGTCCACCGATTCGCCGGGCGCCATGTCGATGGCAGAGGCGGCAGCGGCCGCCGTGCTCGCGGCGGGCGCGCCGGCCGTACCGGCTTCGTTCTGCTGCACGAGCGGCAGGAATCCCTTAGTGCGCGTTTCCGTCCAGCCGGCCGCGGGCGCGGCATGGGCGGTCGCCATGCCGAACGAAGCGGCTGCTGCGGCGGCGAACGCGAGTTTGACGATGCGAATGTGCTTGTGTTTCTTGTTTGCAACCTGATTCATTTGAATTACCCCTCCGGTTGAACATCGAACGGCACGAACAACGACGGTCGACAGCGGTGCGGGTCATGCACCGCCGCTTTCTGTCGCATGCGGGCGGATGGCACGGACGCGACAGGGCCTTTCACCCGATCCGGAAAACGGTTTTTCTCCGGGGGCGAAATACGGAAAACGCGATGACGGGAAGGCTGCGCCGCGGGGCGGAGCAGTCGCGCCGGATTCGGCGCGGGTGGATTGCTAGAGCAACAGCTTCGTTGTCCTGCTCATTTGATTCGATCCTTCGGCCCGCTGCCGAATGGCAGCCGTCCAGTGAAATGCATCGGGATGCCGCGCGCGCCGGCGTGCGAACGAATCGTTCGGCGGCGCGTACTTCGGTGCAGCGGAAGCAAAAAAACGTGGAGCGGAATCGATTGCGT
Source organism: Burkholderia sp. AU44665 (assembly GCF_030504405.1). NCBI lineage: Bacteria > Pseudomonadati > Pseudomonadota > Betaproteobacteria > Burkholderiales > Burkholderiaceae > Burkholderia > Burkholderia sp. AU44665. The sequence goes on from NZ_JAUJRI010000001.1 coordinate 42,035, forward strand.
GGCGGGCAAACCGTCGGATTGCTTGCATCGGACGGTATCAAGAACGAAAGCGCGGTGTCAAACTTTTTTTGATTATATGAAATAAAATTAAACCGAATTAACCGCAATGGTTTTGAAAAGATCGGCGGCATTTTGTAATGTTCGAAACCCGCAACGCAGGTAATGCCGAATGCGATTCGCCGATCATTTCCGATGCGTGTTGAAACGGCCCGGGTTAGACGGCCAATCGTCATCGAGGAAATGCTCGAATCGTTGCGGCCTGTCGTTCGGCACCCGAAGATCGTCGACGAACCGGAACAGCGCGTCGATATGCTGAAGCAGCGCGTCGCGCGAGGGCGCATTCGTATCGGCGGCAAGCGCCTTGATCGTGTCGAGCCGGGTTGCGAGTTCGGCGAGCTGGGTGTGCGTGACGTGACTGCTGGTGGCGACGGTGGCCGTCGCATCGGATGGATTTGCCGGTTTCATTGAATGAGTGATCGCGTTGAAGTGCTCGATGAAGCGGGACAGGCCGGCCGGGCAGCCGTCGACGGAAACCGCGCGCGCCGACGGATCGCCGGCCACGATCCGGCCGGCGGTGTCCGCCATCGCGTCGAGCGTCGCGAGCATGCGGCGGATCAGCCTGATCAGGTCGAACGCGGCGGCCAGCAGGCAGACGGACAGCGCCGCCGCGAGCACCACGTAAGTAAATGCATTGCGGAGCATCGCGTCGGCCGTCGCGTCGTGCGGCAACGCGGCCGGCGCGTGCAATGCATGGACGAAGAACGCGACGGTGCAGGCGAGCAGCACGACGACGATCGCGGCGACGCCGATCGCCCGCCCGATTTGCCGGCCGGGCCGTGCCGGCAGCGTCACTGCACGCCCCGCAGCCGGTAGCCGACGCCGCGCATCACTTCGGGCATGCCTGGCGCGCCGGCCCGTTCGAGTTTCTTGCGCAGCCGGCAGATGTGGCTGTCGACCGTGCGCTCCAGCGCGCTCACGTCGGCCATGCACGCATCGAGCAGCTCGCCGCGCGTGAACACGCGGCTCGGCGATCTCGCCATGTGCGCGAGCAACCGGAACTCCGTCAGCGTCAGTGGGATCGGCACCTCGGCGCCCGCCGCGCGCACGCGGGCCAGATAGCTGTCGGTATCGATCTCCAGGTCGCCGACGCGCAGCATGCGCGTGGCGGGCGGCGCGGCCGACCGGCGCAGGATCGCGCGCAATCGCGCGACGACCTCGGCCGGGTTGAACGGCTTGACGATGTAGTCGTCCGCGCCGGCGTGCAGCGCCTGCAGCCGGTCGAGGTCGCGATCGAACGCGGTGACGACGACGACGGGCGTATTGTCGCGCCGTCGCAGCTCGGCGAGCACGTCCCAGCCGTTTTTCCGCGGCATCTTCACGTCGAGCAGGATCAGGTCGGGCTTCAGGCGCGGTTGCATGTCGAGCGCCGCTTGCCCGTCGGCGACGCGGTAGGTGCGAAAGCCGTCGTGCTTCAGGTACGCATCGAGGATGTCCGCGATGTCGGGCTCGTCTTCTGCAATGAGTATCAGGGAATTCGTCATGGAGTGTGCCGTGCGATGGCGAACAGTCGGGGCGGCCCGTCGCCGGGCCGGGGCGCGCCGTTCCGCCACGCTGCCGCGCGGGCGGAACGGCGCCGTTCGTTCAGTTCTGCACCACGCGCTTCGACGGTGCGACGTCCTGGTCCGTCAGGCCGCCGCCGAGCGCCTTGTACAGCGCAACGGCATTGCTCAGTTCGCTGCGGCGCAGGTCGAGCAGCGCTTGCCGTGCCGCATAGAGTTGCCGCTGCGAATCGAGCAACTCCAGCCGTCCCTCGACGCCGGCGCGATAGCGCAGGGTCGACAGGTCGGTGCGGCGTTCGGCCGAACCGACCACGCGGGTCTGCGCTTCGATCTGGCGGCCGAAGGTTTCGCGTCCGGCGATGCCGTCGGCCACTTCGCGGAACGCGGCCTGAATCGCGCGTTCGTATTCGGCGACCGCACCGGACTTGCGCACTTCGGCAAGACGCAGCTCGGCACGCAGCCGGCCACCCTGGAAGATCGGCACCGTGACCTGCGGCGCGAAGCTCCACACGCGCTGGCCGCCGTCGAACAGGCTGCCCATCGCGGGGCTGAGGAAGCCGATCGACGACGTCAGCGACAGGCGCGGGAAGAACGCGGCGCGCGCGGCGCCGATGTCCGCATTCGCGGCGACGAGGTTTTGTTCGGCCTGCTGGATATCCGGGCGACGAAACAGCAGCTCCGACGGCAGGCCGGCCGGCAGTTGCGTCATCACCGGTTGCTGCTGAAGCGGCAGCGGCTCGGGCAGATCCTTCGGCAGCTCGGCGCCGACCAGCAGGCGCAGCGCATTGCGCGCCTGCTCGACGGCGCGCGTGCGCGCCTCGAGATCGGCCGTCGCGCTCGCGACCTGGCCTTCGGCCTGCGCGATGTCGACGCCGCTCGCCTGATGCGCGTCCTTCAGGCGGCGCGCGAGATCGAGCGACTGCCGCCAGTCGGCGAGCGTGCGCTCGGACAACTGGCGTTGCTCGTGCGCGAGGCGTTCCGCGAAGTACGCGTCGGCCACGCCGCCGACGAGCGAGATCTGCACCGCACGGCGGCCGTGATCGGTCGCGACGTAGCGCGCGAACGCGGCATCCGACTGCGACTTCACGCGGCCGAACAGGTCGATCTCGAACGCGCTGATGCCGACGTTCACGCCGTACTGGTTCTGCGTCGTGCCGAACAGCGGCGGATTCGACTGCGTGTCGTCCGACGTACGCTGACGCGTGAAGTTCGCGCCCGCGCCGATCGACGGCAGGCGCGCGGCGCGCTGGATGCCGTACTGCGCTTCCGCGGCCTCGACGTTCAGCGCGGCCACGCGCAGGTCGCGGTTGTTGTCGAGCGCGAGCTCGATCAGGCGCTGCAGGCGGCGATCGCCGAACATCGTGCGCCAGCCCAGATCGGCGGCGTTCGCGTCGAGATCGGCGGCGGCGGCGGCGGCGGCGGTGTAGGCCGTCGGCACCGGCATCGCGGGTTTGACCAGCGTCGGCGCGAGCGAGCAGGCCGACAGCGCGAGGATGAGGGGAAGAACAAGCAATCGCATGGCATCAACCTTCCTGTTCGCGAGTCGGGGTAGCCGGCTGCTTGCGGGACGCCCGCCATGCGCCGATGCGCTCCTGGATGCTCATCACGAACACAAAGAAAACAGGGACGAAGAAAATGGCCAGCACCGTGGCGGTCACCATGCCGCCGAACACGCCGGTGCCGATCGCGTGCTGCGTTTCGGCGCTGGCGCCGGTCGCGATCATCAGCGGCACGACGCCGAGGCCGAACGCGAGCGAGGTCATCAGGATCGGGCGCAGGCGCAGCTTCGACGCCTGCACGGCCGCCTCGATCAAGCCCTTGCCTTCCTCGCGCAACTGCTTCGCGAACTCGACGATCAGGATCGCGTTCTTCGCGGACAGGCCGATCACGGTGATCATCCCCACCTTGAAGAACACGTCGTTCGGCAAGCCGCGCAGCAGCACCGCGCCGATCGCGCCGATCAGGCCGAGCGGCACCACGAGCATCACCGACAGCGGAATCGACCAGCTTTCGTACAGCGCGGCGAGCACCAGGAACACGACGATCATCGACAGCACCATCAGCATCGGCGCCTGCGACGCCGACTGGCGTTCCTGCAGCGACTGGCCGGTCCACTCGACCGCGAAGCCCGGCGGCAGTTGCGCGGCAAGCCGCTCCATCTCGGCCATCGCCGCGCCGCTCGATTGGCCCGGGGCGGCGTTGCCCGAAATCCGCGCGGACGGGTAGCCCTTGAAGCGCACCATCTGCAGCGGCGTGTCGGTCCACACCGGGCGCACCACTTCCGACAGCGGCACCATACCGCCGGCCGCGTTGCGCACGTACAGCTTCATCACGTTGTCGATCTGCATGCGCGCCGGCGCGTCGGCCTGGATGATCACCTGCTGCATGCGGCCCGCGTTCGGGAAATCGTTCACGTAGGTCGAACCCATCGCGGTCGACAGCGTGTCGCTGAGCGTCGTGAACGACACGCCGAGCGCCTGCGCCTTCGCGCGGTCGATCTCGAGGCGGATGCTCGTGCCGGCCGGCAGGCTGTCCGGGTACACGCCGGTCACGACCTTGCTTTGCGCGGCGAGTTCGAGCAGCTTCGCTTCGGCCGCCTTGAGCGCCGCCGTGCCCTGGTTGGCGCGGTCTTCCAGGCGCATCGAGAAGCCCGAGCTGTTGCCGAGTTCGTCGATCGCGGGCGGCAGCAGGCTCATCACCGTGCCTTCGGTCACGCCGGCCATCGCCTGTTGCGCGAGCATGCCTTCCTCGAGGGTCGATGCGCCGCCGCGGTTTTTCCAGTCCTTCATCACGGACCAGTTGATCGCCGCGTTCGGCCCTTGTCCCGAGAAGCCGTAGCCGATCACGGAAATGCTCGACTGGATTGCCGGACGCGAGGCAAGATGTTTTTCCAGCGTGTTGACCACGTCATGCGTGCGCTCGGCGGTAGCGTCCGCGGGCAGCAGGAAGCTGGTGATGAAGTAGCCCTGATCCTCGTCCGGCAGGAACGACGACGGCAGGCTGCGGAAGCCGAACACCAGCGCGCCCGCGATCGCGACGAATACCAGCATCACGCGGCCGGTGCGGCCGACCAGGCGGCCGACGCGCGTCTCGTACCATTTCGTCAGGCGATCGAAGCGACGGTTGAACCAGCCGAAAAAGCCGCGCTTCTCGTGATGGCCCGGTGCGAGCGGCTTGAGCATCGTCGCGCACAGGGCCGGCGTGAGCGTCAGCGCGAGCAACGCGGAGAACAGGATCGACACGGCCATCGACAGCGTGAACTGCTTGTAGATCACGCCGACCGAGCCGCTCGCCATCGCCATCGGCAGGAACACCGCGGTCAGCACCAGCGTGATGCCGACGATCGCGCCGGTGATTTCCTTCATCGCCTTCGACGTCGCGTCCTTTGGCGACAGCCCTTCCTCGGCCATCAGGCGCTCGACGTTCTCGACGACGACGATCGCATCGTCGACGATGATGCCGATCGCGAGCACCATGCCGAACATCGTCAGCACGTTGATCGAGAAGCCGGCCAGCAGCATCACCGCAAAGGTGCCGAGCATCGCGACGGGCGCGACGATGGCCGGGATCAGCGTATAGCGCACGTTCTGCAGGAACAGGTACATCACGAGGAACACGAGCACCATCGCCTCGAACAGTGTGGCCAGCACTTTCTCGATCGAGATCTTCACGAACGGCGACGTGTCGAGCGGGATCGAGTAGCGCATGCCCGACGGCATCGACTTGCTCAGTTCGGCCATGCGCGTGCGGATCGCGTCAGCCGTCTTCACGGCATTGGCGCCCGGTGCGAGCTGCACGCCGGCGAGGGTGGCCGGCTTGTTGTTCTCGCGGCTCACGAACATGTAGTTCTGCGAGCCGAGTTCGACGCGCGCGACGTCGCCGAGCACGACCTTCGAGCCGTCCGCGTTCGCGCGCAGCACGACCTTCGCGAATTCTTCCGGCGTCGTGAGCTGACCCTGCGCGGTGAGCGGCACGGTCACGCGCTGGCCCGGCAGCGCGGGCAGCGCACCGAGGCTGCCCGGCGCGATCTGCACGTTCTGCTGGCCGATCGCGGTCGTCAGGTCGTTCATCGACAGGCCGAAATTGATCAGCTTCTGCGGATCGACCCAGATGCGCATCGCGCGCTCGGAGCCGAACTGCAGCACGCGCCCGACGCCGTCGATGCGCCGCAGCTCCTCGGACACGCTGCGCGCCATGTAGTCGGCGAGCGCGCCTTCGTCGAAGCGGCCGTTGTCGGAGCGCAGGCCGATCAGCATCAGGAAGCCGGACGACGCGGATTCGACGATCAGCCCGTTCTGGCGCACGGCGGCAGGTAGGCGCGGCTCGATCGACTTGATCTTGTTCTGCACGTCGACCTGCGCCAGCGCCGGATCCGTGCCGGGCTTGAACGTCACGGTGATCTGCGCCGAGCCGGACGTATCGGCCGACGATTCGAAATACAGCAGGTTCTTGACGCCGGACAGTTCGCGCTCGATGAGGCTCAGTACGCCGTCGTTCATCGTCTGCGGCGTGGCGCCCGGGTAGTTCGCGGTGATCGTGACGGACGGCGGCGCGACCGACGGGTAGCGCGCGACCGGCAGTTGCGGGATCGCGATCACCCCCATCAGGATGATGAAGAGGGCGATCACCCACGCGAACACCGGGCGGCGGATGAAGAATTCAGCCATGGCTGGAGGCTCCTCGTGACTCAGTGCGCGGACGCGGCGGCGGCCGCGTCAGGCGACTTCCAGTCGGTCGCGGCGGCCGGCGCGCCATCGGTCAGGCGTTCCATGCCCTCGACGACGATCTTCTGGCCGGCCTGCAGGCCCGACTTGATGCGGTAGTGGCGGTTCGCGAGCTCGCCGATTTCGACGGCCTTCAGATGCGCGTGCCCTTTCGCGTCGAGCACCCACACCTGCGGCTTGCCGCCGGCGCGCACGACGGCCTGTTGCGGCACCATCACCGCGTTGGCGTAGTGCGCGCGCGGGATGCGGGCACGCACGTACATGCCCGGCAGCAGTTGGCGTTTCGGGTTGTCGACCAGCACGCGCAGCAGCACGTCGCCGGTGCCCGGATCGACGTTGACGCCCGAGAACAGCATGCGGCCCTTTACGTCGTAACGCGTGTCGTCGTCGCGCAGTACGTCGACCGGCAGGCCGTTGCCGTCCGACGCTTGCGGCTGCGACGCGAGCGCGCCGCGCAGCGCTTCGAGCGACGCGGCCGGCTGGCGCACGTCCACATAGACCTGGTCGATTTGCTGGATGCGCGCCATCGGCTGGCTGTCGCCGCTCGACACCAGCGCGCCTTCCGTCACGAGCGCCTGGTCGATGCGGCCGGCGATCGGCGCTTCCACGGTCGCGAATTTCAGATCGAGCTGGCGGCGCGCGAGCGTCGCGCGGGCCTGCGCGACGTCGGCCGCGGCCTGGTCGCGTTGCGATACGGCGTCGTCATACACCTGGCGGCTGATCGCATCGGCTTCGACGAGCGGCTTGAAGCGCGCGGTCTGGACCTTCGCGCGTTCGAGCGCGGCCTGCGCCCGCAGCAGCGAGGCGGCGGCCGTATCCATCTCGGCCTTGAACGGCGCCGGATTGATCTGGAACAGCGGCTGGCCCTGGCGTACTTCGGTGCCCTGCTCGAACAGCCGGCGTTGCACGATGCCGCTCACCTGCGGCCGGATCTCGGCCACCCGCACGGCCGCGACGCGGCCGGGCAGATCTTCGGTCACGTCGACGCGCGTGGCGGCCACGGTCATGGCCGCCACCGGGGTGGCCGGCGCGGCGGCCTGCTGTTCGGACGGCCCGCAGCCGGCCAGCATCGCCGCCACCAGCACACATACGGCGCCGTGGCAGCATCGGTTCTGATTGTTCATAACGACTCCAGGAAGCGCAGGCAGCCCACTGCCTGCTTTGACGGGGCGGAGTGTGCTTGGAGTAGTTGGCGGCTTTTATGCGGAAAGATGGAGATTCGATGGAGGCGGCGAAAGACGCCGAAAAGCAGGGGGAGCCGAAGCGGAATGCTCGGACGAACGGGATGCCGCGCGGTGTCATGCGCGTGATGTTTCGGCGCGATGCGGGCGTCGGCTCGCGCCGATGTTTAAAGATCGAGCCGGCAGGGTCGCCGGGCGAACCGCCCGACGACGCGGCGCGTGCGCGCTGGCGGGCGATGACGCGACCGCTGGGCGCGCACGTGCGCGACGCGGCGCCGGCGTCGCGCGATGGCGAAGCGGGCGGGGGGCAGAGAATGGGGCGCGCCATTTGACGCGCCGTCGCGCTACGGTCTGGCGCCGGCTTCCCGCAGCGCGTCCGCGGCGTACGTGTTGTCGTGCGTCAGCGCGAGCTGAAGCAGCGACTGGCCGCGCCGGTCGACATGGTTCGGATTCGCGCCATGCGCGACGAGCAGCGGAATCAGCTCGAAGCGGTTGAACAGCGTCGCGAAGCCCAGCGCGGTTTCGCCGGCGCCGTTGGTCTGGTCGATCGAGCAGCGCGTGTCGATCAGGCGCCGCGCGATGTCGCGCTCGTTCCTGAACAGCGCGCCCATCAGTGCGGTGTTGCCGTGACGATCGCCGACGCACGCGTCGGCGCCGGCCGACAACAGGTAGTCGAGCGCCGCGGGCTGGCCGTCGTACGACGCGAGGATCACGGCCGTATAGCCGTGGCTGTCGGTCGCGTCGACCGGATAGCCGGCGTCGTGCAACGCGCGCAGGATATCGACGCGGCCGACGCGCGCGGCGTCGAACCAGTCGTCGTCATAGCGACGCAGCGCGGCGGGATCGGCCTTGCCGTACGCCGGCTGGTCGGGCAGGTGCGCGCAGCCGGCGAGTGCGGCGAGCGCGAGCGCCGCCGCGGCCGCGCGGATCGCATGGGGGAAGCGTTCGGATCGCATGGGGAAGTCCTGATGAGGTGGCCGGGCCGACGTGCGCGGCGCAATCGCGCACGTCGGCAGCGACCGGCGTCGCGGGATCAGTTGTCGCTCAGCTTCGCCGCGAGCGACTGCACCTGCTGGACGTTCGCGTGAACGGCCTGGGCGAGGCGCGTACCGTAGTCGGCGTCGGCCTTGTAGAAGTACGAGAGCATCGCGTACTGGTTCTGCGCGTTCTTCACCTGGCCGAGGTCGCCGGACAGCGCGGTGACGAGGTCGTCCTTGTCCTGCTGCGACAGGCTGCGGTAGTACTCGCCGGCCTGACGGAACGGCAGCTTCTTGCGGATCGCTTCCTGTTGCGTCGTGCCGCTGAGCGCCATGCGGACCGACTTGTACTGCGGATCCTGCGCGAGCTCGTTCAGCGTCGACGGTTCGTAGTTCACCTCGCCCTTGCGGTCGCCGGCATTCATCGTGCCGTCCTGGTTGTTGTTGACCACCGGCACGACGGGGCGGTTGATCGGCAGATCCATGTAGTTCGCGCCGAGCCGGTACATCTGCGTGTCGGCGTACGCGAACAGGCGATCCTGCAGCATCCGGTCCTCGGACGGCTCGATGCCCGGCACGAGCCGCGACGGCGCGAACGCGGATTCCTCGGTCGACTGGAAGTAGTTGTCGGGCACGCGGTTGAGCGTCATCGTGCCGATCTTGCGTTCAGGCACGCCGGTCCACACCTTCGTGTCGTCGAGCGCGTCGAAATCGAAGCGGTTCAGGTCCTTCGGCGTGAGCACCTGGACGTACAGGTCCCACTTCGGGAAATCACCCTGTTTCAGCGCGCCGTACAGATCGTTCGTCATCATGTTCCAGTCGCGGCCGATCGACGCGGCGATTTCTTGCGGGCGCAGGCCGTGCACGCCTTGCTGGCTCTTCCAGTGGAACTTCACGTAGTGCACGTCGCCTTGCGCATTGACGAACTTGAACGCATGCACCGCGAAGCCGTCCATGCGGCGATACGAATCGGGCATGCCCTCGTCCGTGTACAGCCGCGTCAGCATGTGGGTCGCTTCGGGCGTGTGCGCGAAGAAGTCGAACGCGAGGTTCGGATCCTGCACGCCGGTCACGGCGCTCGGCTTGTTCGCGTGCACGAAGTCCGGGAACTTGATGCCGTCGCGAATGAAGAACACCGGCCAGTTGATGCCGACCATGTCCCAGTTGCCCTGCTGCGTATAGAACTTCACCGCGAAGCCGCGCGGGTCGCGCGCCTGCTCGGGCGAGCCGCGATAGCCCATCACGGTGGAGAAGCGCACGAACACCGGCGTGCGGGTGCCCGGCGTGAAGACTTTCGCTTTCGTCAGGTCGGAGATGTCGGCGCTCGGCACGAACTCGCCGAATGCGCCCGTGCCGCGTGCATGCACGACGCGTTCCGGAATGCGTTCGCGATCGAAGCGCTGCAGTTTCTCGATGAGCGCGGAGTCCTGCAGCAGCACCGGGCCGGCGGGGCCGGCCGTCTGCGAATTCTGGTTGTCGCCGACGGGTGCGCCGGTGTCGCGCGTGAGTTCGGCGGCGTACGGGGAAGCGGAGAGTGCCACGCAGATTGCGGCGACTGCGTGCCGCAGCACGCGATGGGAAGACGAGGACATGACGATGGAACTCCTTGATCCGATCGGTGGTGGGGAAGCCGACTGAATTAGAAGAGATCGTCAGACGATTGGCTAATTGATATTCGATATGTCATCGATAGCCGTGGGCACGATGCGGCGCGAACCGTTCGTTGCGCACGAAACGAAGCAGTATTGTTGCGCGCGCAATGAGTTGTTGCCGAATTGTTTCGATGAGCATGATGCATCGGTCGTGCATGATTTGCGGCGGCGCCGTCAACCGGCGCCTGTTTGCCATCCGAGCCCGAGACTCTTCTGCACCGACACGTAGTCCTTGATCAGTTCGGCTTGCCCGGCGATCACGTTCTGCTGCGCGGCTAGCGCTTCGCGTTGCGTATCGAGCAGGTCGATCATCGACGCGACGCCCGCGCGATAGCGCTGGTCCATCAGCGCGCGCGAATGCACGGCCGACGTCTGCACCTTCGTCAACGCGACCACATGTTCGCGCTGATGCCCGTAACGCTGCAACGCGGTGTTGGCATCCTGTAATGCATCGAGCACGGCTTTCTGATAATTCGCTTCCGCTTCGTCGCGCGATGCTTCGGCCGCACGTACCGCGCCGCGCGTGCGTCCGAAGTCGAGAATGTTCCATTGCAGGTACGGCGCGCCGACCCACGTGAAATTCTGCTTGCGCAACAGGTGGCCGGGGTCGGTCGCGCTGAAGCCAAGATCGCCGAGCAGCGTCACCTTCGGGAAATAGTCGGCCACATGCTCGCCGATCTGCGCATTGCTCGACGCGAGCCGGCGTTCGGCCGCGCGAATGTCGGGGCGCTGTTTCAGCAGCGTGGCCGGATCGCCGATCGCGACGCTGCCCGGCAGCGTCGGCAATGCCGCGTCCGGCGTCGACAGCGCGGCGTCGAGCGCGCCCGGCGCGCGGCCCGTCAGGATCGCGAGCCGGTCGAGCGATTCGGTCACCTGGGCATCGAGCGGGATCAGCGAGGCGCGCGTGTTCTCGACCTGCGTCGTCAGGCGCTCGATGTCCGCATCGGCCGCGACGCCGCGCGCGCGGCGCTGCTGCGTGAGTTCGAGCATCTGCTGCTGCAATTGCGCGGTGCGCCGCGACAACGCAAGCCGTTGCTGCTGGTCGCGCAGGTCGACGTACGCATTCGCGACTTCCGCCGCGATCGACACCTGCGTGTCGGCAAGATCGGCATCGACCGCTTCGGCTTGTGCGGATGCGGCTTCGATCGCGCGGCGCGTGCCACCGAACAGATCGATTTCCCAGGTTGCGTCGAAGCCCGCCGAATAGAGTTGCAGCGGCCCCGAGCCGGCGAGCGACGGCGACGTGCCGGCCGACTGGCCCGAGTCGTTCGACGGCAGCAGCGCGCCGAGCGCGCCGACGTCCGGTTCGCGCATGCGGATGGCCGCGACGGTGGCCGACGATTTCGGCATTCGCGCGGCGCGCTGTTGCGAGAGCTGCGCGCGTGCCGCGCGCAAGCGCGCCTGCGCCGCGTGCAGATCGGGGTTGTAGACGAGCGCGGCGACGATCAGTTCGTCGAGCTGGCGGTCGTTCAGCGCGTGCCACCACGCGCTCGGCGCGGGCGCGGCGGTGTCGATGCCGGTGGCCGGTGCGCGCACGAAGGTCGGCGCATCCGGTGCGGCGGGCGCGCCGCGGTAGTCGGGGCCGACCGTGCAGCCGGCGAGCAGGCACGCGGCCGCGCACAGGGTGAGCGCGGGGCGGCGGGGCAGGGGGAAGGGTTTCATCGCGTAAGACGGGTCAATGGCCGGACGACATCGGTTGCGGGCCGCGCGGCGTGCGCAGCAGCAGCGCGAGCGGCACGCAGGCGAGCAGCGCGAGGCCGAGCAGGTAGAAGGTTTCGGAATAGGTCATCACGATGGCCTGGATCTGGATCTGCTGCGCCAGTTGGCCGAGTGCGCGCATGTTCGAATACGCGAGATCGCCGGTGTGCGCGAACCAGTTGGCCGCATAGGCCGACAGGCGATCCTGCCCGATCAGCGAGTTCGCGCTCACCGATTCGCGCAGCGCGGCGGTATGGAAGGTCGTGCGCCGGTCGATCACGGTGCCGATGATCGCGAGCCCGATCGAGCCGCCGAGGTTGCGCGCCATGTTGTAGAGCCCGGCCGCATCGCCTGAATCCTCGCGCGCGACGGCCGCCATCGACGCCTGGTTGAGCGGCATCATCGCGAGCATTTGCGCGAGGCCGCGGATCAGTTGCGACCACACGAAATCGTGGCCGACGCTCTGCGCGGTCAGGCTGATGTCGAGCATGCAACTCAGGCAGAACAGCAGCAGCCCCGCGATCACGAGGATGCGGAAATCGACCTTGCCGAGCAGGCGCGGCAGGATCGGCATCACGAGAAAGGCCGGCAGCCCCGACAGCAGCATGATCGCGCCGGCCTGTTCCGCGTTGTAGCCGGCGACGATCGCGAGGAACTGCGGCAGCAGGTAGGACACGCCGTACAGCCCGGCGCCGACCGCGGACACGATCACGATCACGCTCGCGTAGCGCGGGTTGCGCATCAGCGACAGCCGCATGATCGGCCGCTTCGCGAAGCGCTGCGACAGCGCGATCAGGATCATCCCGACGAACGATACGACGCTCAGCGTGACGATCATCTGCGATTCGAACCAGCGCTCGCGCTGGCCTTCCTCGAGCACGACGGTCAGCGAGCTCAGGCCGATCGCGAGGCCGAAGATGCCGAGCCAGTCCGCGTTGAAGAATGCGCTCCATTGCGGGCGGTCCGACGGCAGCCCGAACACCAGCAGCGCCATCAGCAGCAGGCACACGGGCAGGTTCAGGAAGAAACACCAGCTCCAGTTCACGTTTTCCGCGAGCCAGCCGCCGAGCACCGGGCCGAACAGCGGCCCGAGCAGCACGATCAGGCCGAACAGCGTCATCCCGACCGGCAACTGCGACAGCGGCAATCGCGTGCGGATGATCGTCTGCGCGGTCGGGATCAGCGCGCCGCCGGTGAAGCCCTGGCCGATCCGGCCGGCGATCATCATCGGCAGCGAATGCGACCAGCCGCACATCATCGAGAACGCGATGAACAGCGCGGAGTTGGTCAGCAGGAAATTGCGCAGCCCGAACACGCGCGTGAGCCACGCGGCGAGCGGGATCATCACGATTTCCGACATCAGGTAGCCGGTCGAGATCCACGTGCCTTCGGTGCCGGTCGCGCCGATTTCGCCCTGGATCTGCGGCAGCGCGGAGTTCGTGATCGAGATGTCGAGCGTCGCCATCAGCGCGCCGAGCGCGCCGGCCGCGACCGCGATCCAGTCGGTCACGCTCGCGCGGCCTTCATGCGGCGGCATGGGTATCGTGGCGGACGTATCAGCCATGATGCGTCTCGTCGCGGGCCGAGCGCGTATCGACGTCGACCGTCACCGACAGCCCGGGCAACAGCATGCGCTGCGCGCGGGCATCCGCGGCGAGACGGATGCGCACCGGCACGCGCTGGACGATCTTCGTGAAGTTGCCGGTCGCGTTCTCGGGCGGCAGCAGCGCGAACTGCGCGCCGGTGCCGGGCGCGAAGCTGTCGACGACGCCGGACAGCGGGCCGTCCGGCAGCGCGTCGACATGCAGCTCGACGGGCTGGCCGATGCGCATGTTGCCGATCTGCGTTTCCTTGAAGTTCGCGACGAGATAGATCGAGTCGACCGGCACGACGGTCAGCAGACGCGTGCCGGGCTGCACGTATTGACCGACGCGCACCGTGCGATCGCCGACGCGGCCCGCGAGCGTGCTGCGCACGATCGTGTTGTCGAGGTCGAGCTGCGCCTGTGCGGCGCTCGCCTGCGCGGCCTCGAGCTGCGCGCGCGCCTGCTGGAGCTGTGCGGTGAACGACGCGATCTGCGTGCGGGCGGCGGCGATCGACGCGTTGTTCGCGGCGAGCGTCGCCGCCGCCTGGTCGCGCGTGCTTTTCAGGTCGGCCACGCGTTCGTGCGTCTCGGCGCCGGTCGCCGCGAGCGGCGCGTAGCGCGTGTACTCGTCGCTTGCGTGCTGCGCGTTGATGCGCGATACCTTCGCCTGCGCTTCGGCCTGCTCGAGATTCGCGCGCTGCTGGCTGATGTCGGCTTCGGCGCGCGCGATATCGGCGCGGCGGGCGTCGACGGTAGCGAGCGCCTGCGCGAGCGCGACCTGATACTGGCTCACGTCGAGCCGCACGAGCGGATCGCCGGCCTTCACGGGCTGGTTGTCGCGTACATAGACGTCGGTCACGTAGCCGGCGACCTTCGGCGCGGCGGTCATGCTGTCCGCTTGCAGATACGCGTCGTTGGTGCTCTCGATGAAGCGGCCGACCGTCCACCAGCGGCCGAGCCAGACCGCGCCGCCGACGGCCGCGAGCACGGCGACCGCGAGCAGGATGCGCCGCCTTCTCCCGCCGTTTCCGTTGCGCGGCGTTGTTCCGTTTTCCTGACGATTTGCTTTCTGTGGCGGGTCTTGTGGCGTCGACATGCTGAGTCCAATTTATTCCAAGTGGAAGAATTATTCCAGTTGATAAAATTGTGTCAAGTAGAATGTCGATCGATCGAATGACGAGGAAGGCATGAACGAAGCGAAGAAGCTGCGCCGCACGTCGGCGGGCGGCTACGCGCGCGGCGACGAAACGCGCCAGCGGATCATCGAGGCGGCGCTCGAACTGTTCGGCGAACGCGGGTTCGCGGGCGCGTCGACGCGCGAGATCGCCGCGAGGGCCGGCGTGAACGCGCCGGCGCTCCAGTACTACTTCGAGAACAAGGAAGGCGTGTACCGCGCGTGCGTCGAGACGATCGCCGAGCACGGCTGGGCGGTGTTCGCGCCGGCGGTCGGCCATGCGCGGGCGATGCTCGACACGGACGCGAGCGTCGACGAGCTGATCGAAGCGTTCGTCGGGCTGCTGCGCGCGCTGTCGGACCGGATGTTCACCGCACCGAAGACGATGAACCAGCGGATGTTCTTCGCGCGCGAGCAGGGCGGCCAGGAGCCGGCGAGCGCGAGCGAAATCCTGATGAAGCGCTTGCGCAAGCCGCTCAACGACGTGAGCGCCGAGCTGATCGGCCGCATCTCCGGCCGGCCTGTCGACGATCCCGTCACGCGATTGCGCGCGCTCAGTCTGTTCGGGCAGATCACGGTGTTTCACATCGCGCAGCGTTCGGCGCTGCAGTTGCTCGAATGGGACGCATTCGAGGGCGAGCGTGCGGCGCTGGTAACCGACACGATTGCCGAGCAGACGCGCGTGCTGCTCGAGCAATGGCATGCGCAGCGCGATGCGGGTGCCGCTGGCCCGGCAACCGCTGCGAAGCGCGGGCAGCGTGCCGCGGCGAAACCACGTGCCGCGAAGCCGGGGGCGGTACCCCCCGCCGCGAAAAGCACGGCGCGCGTGAAGAAGCCTGCCGCGCGTTGAGCGCGGCCGGTCGCCGGCCCCGGGCGAGCGCGATCAGCCCGGCTTGCGCTCTGCTCCGTCGGGCGACGGCGGCCGGGCTGCCGGTTCGGCGGCATTCCGCGTGTCGGGGCGCGCGTCGTTCTCATCGTTGCCGCCAGGCCGCGATCCATCCGCATAGGCTACGACGCTGCGCTGCGGATTGGCGATCCGGATCCCGCGTTCGCGGAACGTTTCCGCGATCCGCCGGTTGAATTCGCGCTGCACGCTCCAGCGCGCCGAGTCCGTGCACTGGATCTGCCCGGCCAGCGCGAGCGCCGCGCCATCGACCTGATCGATACCCCAGTAGCTGAAATCCGACAGGATGCCGTCGTGGTATTTCGGATCGTCGCGCAACGCGGCGCCGATTTCCTTCAGCGTCGCGATCGCGCGGTCGATGTCCTCGCCGTACGCGATGCTGACCTTGACGGCCGCGTTGCCGAGCCCGCGATTCGTGTTGTTGACGGTCGTCACCGAGCTGAACGGGATCGTGTACAGCGACCCGTCGCCGGCGCGCAGCCGCACGGTGCGGATCGACAGGTATTCGACCGTGCCCGATACGCCGGCGAGCGTGACCCAGTCGCCGACCTGCATCGCGTTTTCCATCAGCAGGAAGATCCCGGTGATGAAATCCTGCACGAGCTTCTGCGAGCCGAACCCGAGCGCGACGCCGAAGATGCTGGCGCCGGCCAGCAGCGGGCCGACGTTTACGCCGAGTTCACTGAGGCCCGTCAGCACGACGACGAGCGCGATCATCACGAACAGCAGCGAGCGCAGCATCGGCAGCAGCGTGCGCAGCCGCGCCGCGCGCACCAGGTTGCCTTCGCGCGTCCAGCGTTGCAGGCGGCGCTCGATCGCGATGTTGGCCGCTTCCCACACGACGAGCGCGACGATTGCCGCGATCGCGATCGTCACCAGCGCGGACGCGAGGCGGTGGCCGATCGTGCCCGTCTCGAACGCGCGGAAGATCGGCACGCCCCAGATCTGCAGCAGCAGTACGACGGTCACGATGCCGATCGCGCCCGACACGATCTGGCGCAGCAGCGGGTAGTAGCGGTACGCGTGCAGATGAACGAGCGTGCGGTCGTCCTCGCGGCGCTGGAACAGCCGCGCGAGCGCGCCGAACACGACGATCGACACCATTCGCATCGCGATCATCACGGCGATCGAGCGGCCCCCGAGCGCGATCAGCACGCGGTAGCCGTTGTGGACGTCGAGCGCCCACACGAACCACAGCGCCATCACGATGAAGACCGAGACGGGCGCCCACGCGTCCGCGAGCGCGTTGCCGACGACGGTGAAGGTCGGCCGATCCGCGCCGGCGGCGCGGATGCGTGCCGCCACCGGCCGGCGGCACTGCAGGATCAGTACCGAGATCATCACGTGCCCGACGAGCGCGACGGCCTTCAGCAGCGCGACATGGCCGGCTTCGGTCAGGCCGAAGTTGGCGGCGATCTCGACGGCCGCCGTGCACGCGCCGACCACGATCACGATCCGCGCGATCGAGCGTTGCGCGAAATCGGCCCATGCGTCGCTGATATGCAGCAGCCGCAACTGCCGCGCATCGGGCTGGAAGAACAGTCGGCTGACGATGGTGACGAGCCGGCAGATCACGTAGATGTCGATCAATGCTTCGAGCGCGGATTCGATCGGCGTGTCCGCTTCATCGAGCAACGACATCGTCAGGCTCGTGACGCCGACGAACACGAGCAGCGGCACCGCGCGCAGCGCGAGACTCACGAGCGCGCGCGGCATCCGGTGCAGCAGCGTGGTGTGTCGGCGTGCGTGGCCTCGGCTTTGCGAGGACGGAGGGGCGGTGTCTGCCGTGCCTGCGGTTGCGGTGTCGGGCGCGGTGGACGTATCGGGCGGCGGCGTGTTGCCCTCGTCCGACGCGGCGGAATCGGACGCCGCGCGGCGCGCGGCCAATGCAGCCAGCGCGCGTCGCAGCAGCCGCTTCGCGAGCCATTCGACGAAGAGCGCGGGCACGAGCACCGCGAGGAGGATCACGAGCGTGTGAGTGAGGTCCGCACGCTGGTCGGCGCGCACGAGCCTGTCGTGCCACCAGCTTCCCACCGACCCGATATCGAGCAGCGAGCGCAGCGATTCCTGCAGTGCATTGCCGATCTGGGCGGCCCAGCGCGATCCCTGGCGAACGAGCATCGATGCGAGCCCGTTCGACGTGAGCGCCGCCGGCGCCGCGGCAGCCGATGCGCCGCTGGCAGGCGCGGCGCTTGCCGGCACGGCGGGCGCGCTCAACGCGCCGACGGCCGCGATGGCCCGCAGCGTCGTTTCGACCTGTGCGCGCTCGCGCGGGTTCTCGAGCACATTCAATGCCTGCCGCGCCTGCTGCGGCGTCAGTGCGGGCTCGGCGCCGGAGGCGGCCGACGCGGCGGCGGGAGCGGGCGCGGCCGCGTGGGCGGCCGAGACGACGGCGGCGAGCAGCCAGCCGAGGAGAAGATGTCGCATGGAGTGGAGAGGCAGGTGCGTATCGTCACGCGGCCCGCCGGGCTGAACGATGGACGGAAGTTAACATGATTGCGACCGGGAGCGAATAGTTCCGTCGCCGACTATTCGGATCGGGTATGAACAGGGCTGTGCGGGCGCTGGCGGTGCATGTCCGCAAGTCATGTATCTGATACCTGATGCTGACTGCCGCCGTCCGGCATCGGCGGAAACGTCCCGCTTTCCCGGTCGCAGGGGAGCCGCCTGTAACGCGTGTCTTTCGATGCCGACTCGCGATGCGTTGCCCGGCGAGCGTTCGTGCGGCCGCGACCCACGCTCGCATCGCGTCATCTGAATTTGGATTCCTGATGAATCACGCTTGCTCGTCGTGAAATACCGGCAGGACATGTTCGGCGATTTCTTCGATGACATCGCGCACGGGCCGGTCCGATCCTAGGTTCAGCGTGACATGGTGCGTACCTTCCGCACGCATGTCCCGCAGGATATCGACCAATGCGCGGCGCCCGGTTGCATAACCGAGCGGCAGCGCGGTGGCGGGCGTGTCGGGACGGGCGGCGAGGTCGAGCCGCATCGCGACGCCGAACGCGCGATATGCCGGCGAGGCGAGCCGGTCGACCGCCGCGCGCCACATCGAATAGCGGGCGCGCTGCGTATCCGGATCGCGGTGATACGTCATCCAGCCGATCGAATGCTGTGCGATCCAGTCCACGCTCTGTCCGCCCGAGCCGACCGCAAGCATCGGCACCGCGTCGCCGCCGCGCGGCAGCAGCGTGAATTCGGGCGCATCGGGCGGCGCTTCGTCCGGCCGCACGCGCGACGGCACGCCGAGTGCGGCCGCGACGACGTCCCAGTGCGCGCGATAGCGGTCGCGCCGCGTTTCCGCGTCGACGCCGAACGCCGCATATTCGGGCGGCCGGTCGCCGGAGCCGAGCCCGAGGATGAAGCGGCCGCCCGACAGCGTCGCGACCGACAGCGCGCCTTTGGCGATATGCAGCGGATGACGCAGCGGCAGCACGATCGCGCCGCTGGCGAGCGCGATCCGGCGGGTGCGCGCCGCGAGCGCGCCGAGCAGCACCCACGGGTCGAGGTGGCCGACCGGGTCGGGATAATCCGCGCTGTTCAGCGGCACGTCGCGAATCCACAGCGCGCGAAAGCCGAGCGAATCGGCCCGCGCCGCGAGTTCGAGCTGTTCGTTGAAGTCCGCGACGACGTGGCCGCTGCGCAGGAGCGGAAGCGTGAGGCCGATCGACAGCCGCCCGGCCGAAAACACGGGATGCGCGACGTCGGGGTGGGCGGCAGCGACTGAGGTCATGGCGGTTCCTTGGAGGCGAGGCGGCGGGAACGCGCGGCGTTCCCTATGTAAAGAGACTCTAGCGTGTTTGCGCGATGGACGAGCGGGACGGCCAAGCTCGCGCTATCCGGCCCGCGGGGACGTGCCGCGCGGCGCCAAACGTAGGGCGATCTCAAGGCGATCGTAAGGTGATCGACCGCCCGGCTCGGGGGCCGCACGACGACGCCCGGCGGGCCCGGCGATACGTTTCAGTTTCGAAACGTTCGCGCTTTCTGGCGGGGTGCGATGCTTGTTCGCGGTCTTGCAGGTGCCCGCGAGGCCTTGCGGCATGAAGCATGGTGCGCTCCTTGCATGGTTGTATGTGCCGTGAGCGCGATCGCGGGCGAGGTCGATCCCGGCAATCGCTTCAGTGGGTCGGATGTATCGGAGACGGGGACAAGAGAATGAAAAAAGACCGAAACGCAACGAATCGTGTTGCAAACATGAATCGCCGACCTGCCAGGGTAGTCGCTTCGCCGTTGATGACGGCGACGTGAACGAGCGGCTTTCCGTTCCATCCGGGCAATCGGGTTCGTTCTGAACGACGGCGTGTATGCGTGACGCACGAGGCCGACCAGTGCCGATCGGCCGTCGACGATGAACCGCGAACGCAGGCGGATGGCCGCAGCCTGGATCCCGGAATCGTCATGCCATGGCGCCACGCACGTCGTCGCGCGGCGAATCCATTTGCACGCCGGGCATCGTGTCGGCGTGACGAGCCAGCCGAACAGGATCGAATCGGGAAAGCCGGTGACGCGCCGATGTGCGCGGCAGCGCGGAACACGAAGTCCGGGGAACGTCCGTCGATCGCGGTACGACGGGCGTCGCAACATTGTGCTGTCAGTTGATCCACTACCCCGATGGATCAATTGTTGAAGCGCCCGTCGCCGAGCGGCGATGGGCGTCTTTTTGCGGGTTTTTCGTGCCCCGGCTTACCGCGGCGGCGGCCCACCCGATCGCGCGGCGTTCTGTATCATGTGCTGGCATGCGTGGCCAGCCCGTGCGGGCGTACGGCCTGCCGGCACGACCGATCACGTTGCCAACATGAACGATAAAGCCTTGCCCGATTCCTCCCTCGCCGACGTCGATCCGGCCGCGCTCGATGCGCTGCACACGTTCGTCGAGCGTCATCCGCGCCTGCTCGTGCTGACCGGCGCGGGCATCAGCACCGATTCCGGCATTCCCGGCTACCGCGACCGCAACGGCCAATGGATGCGCTCGCCGCCGATCCAGCTCCAGGAATTCCTCGGCTCCGATGCCGCGCGGCGCCGCTACTGGGCGCGCAGCATGATCGGCTGGCCGGTCGTCGGGCGCGCGCGGCCGAACGGGTCGCATGTCGCGCTGGCGCGGCTCGGCGGCGCGGGCCGGATCGAGCGCCTCGTCACGCAGAACGTCGACGGCCTGCATCAGCGCGCGGGCAGCGACGACGTGATCGAGCTGCACGGCGGCATCAACGGCGTGACCTGCCTCGACTGCGGCGCGCATCACGCACGCGCGACGATCCAGGCCGTGCTCGAAGCCGACAATCCGGATCTGCTAGGCGCGCAGGCCGAGCCGGCCGCGGACGGCGACGCGCATCTCGAATGGGCCGCGCTCGATACGTTCCGCATCCCGGCGTGCCCCGCGTGCGGCGGGCTGCTGAAGCCGGCGGTGGTGTTCTTCGGCGAGAACGTGCCGCGCGAGCGCGTGGCGCTGGCGTCGCAGGCGCTCGATGCGGCCGACGCGCTGCTCGTCGTCGGCTCGTCGCTGATGGTGTATTCCGGCTACCGCTTCTGCGTGTGGGCGCAGGCGCAGCACAAGCCGGTTGCCGCGCTCAATCTCGGCCATACGCGCGCGGACCCGATGCTGACGTTGAAGGTCGAGGCGCACTGCGCCCCCGCGCTCGACGCGCTCGTGGCGCGGCTGGGGCTCGGAAGCAACAGCCACACGACGGAGCATGCATCGTGACGGGCGCCGCTTCCTCGCCCGATCCGTCCGCGCGGCTGTCGGCGCCGGCGGCCGAACGCAATCGCGGGCCGATCCTCGACGTGCTGCGCCGCGTGCTGCCGGCGAGCGGCAGCGTGCTCGAAATCGCGAGCGGCACCGGGCAGCACGTCGTTCACTTCGCGCAGGCGTTGACGGGCCTGCACTGGCAGCCGAGCGATCCCGACGCGCAGGCGCGGCGCTCGATCGCGGCGTGGATCGCGCACACGGGCCTCGCGAACGTCGCCGGCCCGCTGGCGTTCGACGTGCGCGACACGCCGTGGCCGGTCGCGGCGCTCGACGCGATCGTCTGCATCAACATGATCCACATCTCGCCGTGGGCCTGTACGGAAGCGCTGTTCGCGGGCGCGTCGCGCGTGCTGAGGCCGGGCGGCGTGCTGTTCCTGTACGGCCCGTACCGTCGCGAAGGCCGCCATACGGCGCCGTCGAACGCGGCCTTCGACCAGCAGTTGCGCGACCGCGACCCGTCGTGGGGCGTGCGCGATCTCGAGACGGTGGTCGCGCTCGGGCTCGATCGCGGGCTCGACTGCCGCGAGGTCGTCGAGATGCCGGCGAACAACCTGAGCGTCGTGTTCCGGCGCCTGCCGCACGCGGAGCAATGACACGCAAGCGCGCAGCGCCGCCGGGTTTCCTCTATCCTTTCGCCTGTGCGCGCGGCCCGGCTCGGGTCGCGCCCCGTTTTTTCCGGAGAATTGACTAATGGGCAAACAAGCAATCGGTGTGATCGGGCTCGCGGTGATGGGCCGCAATCTCGCACTCAATATCGAGAGCCGCGGTTACGCGGTATCGGTGTACAACCGCAGCCGCGAGAAAACCGACGAACTGATCGCCGAATTCCCCGGCCGCAATCTGGTGCCGACCCATACGCTCGAGGAATTCGTCGCGTCGCTCGAAACGCCGCGCCGGATCCTGATGATGGTGAAGGCCGGGGAAGCGACCGATGCGACGATCGCATCGCTCAAACCGCTGCTCGAGAAGGGCGACGTGCTGATCGACGGCGGCAACACGCACTTCACCGACACGATCCGCCGCAACCAGGAGCTCGCGCAGTCGGGCCTGCATTTCATCGGCACCGGCGTGTCGGGCGGCGAAGAGGGCGCGCTGCGCGGCCCGTCGATCATGCCCGGCGGCCAGCGCGACGCGTACGACCTCGTCGAACCGATCCTCAAGCAGATCGCCGCGAAGGCGCCGTCGGACGGCGAGCCGTGCGTCGCGTACATGGGCCCGGACGGCGCGGGCCACTACGTGAAGATGGTGCACAACGGCATCGAATACGGCGACATGCAGCTGATCGCCGAGAGCTACTCGGTGCTGAAGGACGTCGCGGGCCTGACCAACGACGAACTCGGCGCCGTGTACACCGAATGGAACCAGGGCGAGCTCGACAGCTACCTGATCGAGATCACGTCGAAGATCTTCGGGAAGAAGGACGAAGAGACCGGCAAGCACCTCGTCGACGTGATCCTCGATCGCGCCGCGCAGAAGGGCACCGGCAAGTGGACGAGCCAGAACGCGCTGGATCTCGGCGTGCCGCTGCCGCTCATCACCGAGTCGGTGTTCGCGCGCGTGCTGTCGTCGCTGAAGACCGAGCGCGTCGCGGCCAGCAAGATCCTGTCGGGCCCGGCCGCCGCGCCGTTCGACGGCGATCGTGCCGCGTTCGTCGAAGCGGTGCGCCGCGCACTGTATCTGAGCAAGGTGATCTCGTACGCGCAGGGCTTCGCGCAGTTGCGCACGGCGTCGGAAGAATACGGCTGGAACCTCGACCTCGGGACGATCGCGAAGATCTTCCGCGCGGGCTGCATCATCCGCGCGCGCTTCCTGCAGAAGATCACCGACGCCTATGCGAAGGATCCGGCGCTCGCGAACCTGCTGCTCGATCCGTATTTCAAGGACATCGCCGCGAACTACCAGACGGCGCTGCGCGACGTCGTGGTGGCCGCGGTGAAGGCCGGCGTGCCGGTTCCCGCCTTCGCATCGGCGGTCGCGTATTTCGACAGCTATCGTTCCGAGCGGCTGCCGGCGAACCTCGTGCAGGCGCAGCGCGACTTCTTCGGCGCGCACACGTTCGAGCGCACCGACAAGCCGGGCAGCTTCCACGCGAACTGGTCGTAACCGGCTTGCGGCGGCATTGTTGCGAAAATCTATTCTTTGAATAGGGTTTTTCTATCCCGGATGCTGACATTGTTGGCTCCGGGGAAACAGTGTTTTCGCTCTTTCATGGTTTTCCCTAGGTGCTGTCGGGACTAAACTCTGTTCCATCGCTGCAGACATGGTGTGTGCGGCGGAGCAAAAAAATCCCGGAGGTAATCATGAAATCGCTGATCGCAACGTTCGCTGCTGCTGCTGTCCTCGCCGTTCCCGCCGTCTCGTTCGCCCAACAAAACGCGCCCGTCACCCGTGCCCAGGTGAAGGCCGAGCTGGTCCAGCTGCAACAGGCCGGCTACAAGCTGGGCAGCGACCGGACGAACTACCCGGAAGGCATCCAGGCTGCTGAAGCCCGCGTGAACCCGCAACAGAACGTCGCCGCGGCCGACACGACCGGCTACGGTGCGCAACCGGCCGCAGGCCAGGAATCGGGCGCGCCGGCTCCGGCCAAGACCGGCTGGCAAGTCAAGCGCGTCTCGGACGGCGCACCGGTCTACAAGGGTCGTTAATGGTACGGCCGCGCTGGCGACCGCATCCGACCCTCTGTCGTACAAAAGCCCGTCGTGCCGCTATGCGGTACGGCGGGCTTTTTCATTGGCGGCGCGCGATGCGCGGCCGTTCAGTGCAGCGGGCGCCTGCCGCGCCCGATATCGCGGAACAGCGCTTCGGCCGGTTCCAGTACCTGCAGCCACGTTTCGTCGTAACCGCTCAGCGTATCGAGCGCGTCGCGCAGCCGCTCGATCGCGAGGACCGGCAGCTCGACGCTGTGGCGCGTGGCGCCGGTCAAATGCGTGACGCTCGCCAACTGGACGAGGGCATCGGCCGCTTCGGCGACGTCGGTCGCGAACAAGAGGTGCCGGTTGAGCAATTCGACCAGACCGCTGGAACCGGCGAAATCGTCGGCGTCGAGCTGCACGGAGAGAAACGTCGCGTTGTTCATTGTCATCCTCGTCGTTGTCGTTGGATTCGCGCTGCGCATCACCGAGTATAGGCGGGGATCGAAGCGGACAATATGACGGCGCCGAGACGGCGGGCAAGGGCGGCCGCGCCAGCGGAAAAACCCCAAACCGCCCGCCGGCACGGCCCGCAGGCGACCGGCGCCCCCCGTACGACGCCGTAGGATTGTTTCCGGGTCGGGCAACTGTGGGGGCGTTGACCGCGACAAATGGTATCTTTGCCGATCGGGACGACGCGAAAAAGGGGCCGGTGAGCTCATTCGCGTCGACGTTCCGCTGTGGAAACTGACGGCCGCGCAAGCGGTCGGATACTGATTGATCCGGCCGTTCGGCCGGACATCGTGCGTCGCGCGCCGGAGGGCGGTGGGCGGCGCAACGACGCAAATCCGGGAGGACCCTTGAGAGAAACTATTCCCATCCACGACGCGCTCACGCGCTGGCTGCCGCAGGCGGCGCTCGTTGCCGCGGCCATCGCGCTGACGGGCTGCACGATGACACCGTGGACCGACAACTGGCAGCCCGCCCGCCAGCCGGCGTCCACGTCGGCGGCGACGCCGGGCGTGATCGCCGGCTATTACCGCGTGAACCCGGGCGATACGCTGGCGGGCATCGCGAGCGCCTACGGGCAGCGCGTGCAGGACGTCGCCAGCTGGAACCACATGGCGCCCACCGATGCCGTGTCGCCCGGCCAGGTGCTGCGGGTCGCGCCGCCGCCGGCTGCGACCTCGTACGGGCAGCCGCCCGCGTCGGCCGCCCAGCCGGGCTCGCTCGCATGGCCGGCCACGGGTGTCGTCGCGACGCCGTTCTCGGCCGGCAAGACGCGCGGCGTCGTGATCGCCGCATCCGGGCCTGACCGTTCGGTGCGGGCCGCGGCGAACGGGCGCGTGGTGTACGCCGGCTCCGGCGTCCAGGCGTACGGTCCGCTCGTGATCCTGAAGCACGACAACGGGCTCATCACGGCCTACGGGCACAACGGCAAGCTGCTCGTCAACGAAGGCGACGCGGTGCGCCAGGGTCAGCCGGTCGCCGAAATGGGCACCGACGCGAGCGGTCGTTCGACGTTCGAGTTCGAAGTCCGCCAGAACGGCAAGGTCGTCGATCCGATGAACTTCCTGCCGCGCAACGGCCGCTGATCGCCGGCATCGCCACGTGTGCGCCGGGCGGCGCACACGTTCCCGCTTCTTTCCTCTTTTCCGTCTTCATCCTTCCTTAAGCGTCGCGCTGCCAGACTGTCTCGCATGATTGCCGAGCCAGCAAATGCCCAGCGCGAGCGCCGCCGCGCCGAGCGCGATCATCGAACACTGGATCGCGACCGGCAGGTACCCGTGCGGCCGCGGATCGACGAACGGATACGGATACCAGTTCTCCACCGCGCCGCGCACGAGCGTATAGCCGAGATAGACGACCGGAAAGCCGAGCCACGCGAACGCGCTGCGGCGCGGAATCGGCGAGCGCGGTTCGACATACAACCAGTCGCACAGCACCACGAGCGGCACGATCCGGTGCAGCACCCAGTTGTTGAACGCCGGCGTGACGTGGCGCAGCGCATCGAGCCGCGCGAGCAGCAGCTCGTAGACGATCGCGGTGATCAGCACGTACAGCACCGCCGCGCCGCGCATCGATTCGTAGCGGGCGGAGCCGGGGCGCGCGATGCGCGACAGCCCCGCGGCCAGCATCGCGGCCGCGTAGAGGCTGCTCAGTTGCGTGAAGTAGCTGAGGTAGTTGCCGAGATGAAAATCCGGTAGGCGCCAGTAGTCGGCGACGCTGTGCAGCGTGGTGGACACCGCGAGCAACGCGGCGATCAGCCGGTAGGCCGCAACGAAGAACGCCTTGCTCATGATGCCCGCGCGCCGTCGCACCAAAGCTTCATCGTGCCACAGCCGCCCGGGCGCGCGATGCGGATTTTCCATAGGGCGGCCATTGTGCGGCGCGCGTCGACGATGGATCGGATATTTGACCGCGTCGTGTAAAGCCGGACGCCCGTGCGGCTACAATCGTCACAGCTTTGCCGGGCGCAGGCCGGTGGCCCGCACCTCTCCCCGAATACGACACGAGACGAAGCATGAAAAACATCCTCGCGAAACAGACGCGCTACAGCTCGCCCGCGATCTTCTTCCACTGGGCCGTCTTCCTGCTGGTCGCGCTCGCCTATCTGGCCATCGAGATCCGCGGACCGAAGGGCAGCGACAGCCGCGCGTTCTGGATGAACGTGCATGTGACGGCCGGTACGTGCGTCCTCGTGCTGTCGGTGCTGCGCGTGCTGTGGCGCGTCGTCAGCCGCGTGCCGGAACCGGTTGCGCAGGCGGCGCTGCTGCGCTGGCTGTCGAAGCTCGCGCATTTCGCGCTTTATGCGTTCATCATCGCGCAGCCGCTGCTCGGCATCATGACGATCAACATGGGCGGCAAGCCGGTGTCGCTCGACTGGCTCGGCGTGTCGTTTACGCTGTTCGGCCCCGACAAGGCGCTGCGGTCGACGATCAAGGAAGCGCACGAGCTGATCGGCAACGCGTTCTACTTCGTGATCGGTCTGCATGCGCTGGCCGCGCTCTATCATCACTTCATCCGGCGCGACGACGTGTTGCGGCGCATGGTGCCCTGATCATCCGCCGCCGGCGCGCATCGCATGCGGGGGGCGCATGGTTGTGTTGACAACCATGCGCCCCCGGTTCGTTTACCGTCGTCCGCACTGGTCATCGCGTTGAACATTCTGTAACATCTCGGCTGTTTTTACGTTCCGCTTACGCGTCGCCGTCCATGCTGTACCGACATCGTCACCTGACTGCCTGGCTTGGCCTGCTCGCGATCTGGATCGCGATCGCGGCGCCGCTGGTGTCGCAGTGGCGTATCGCGCAGGTGGCCACGCCCGAGGCAATCGTCTGCAGTACCGAGCATGGTGCGCATCGTTCATCCGATGCGGGCGGCGTGCACGATCATGCGCTGCATCTCGACGCGTGCGGCTACTGCGCTTTCTTCGCGCATAGCCCGGCGATCGGCGCGCCTGCCGCCGCGTCGGTCGAATCCATTCCCGTCGTTTCCGTTGCCGCCGCCGCGTCGCCTGCCGTCGCGGCGCACAGCGACCGCTATCCGCGCGCCTATCCGCGCGCACCGCCCGAGCGCGCCTGACGCGTTTCTTTCCGTTCCTATCACCGCCGATATCCGTGCGGCCCGCCAAGGCCGCGTGGAGGGCGTCACTCGGGCTTTCGATCATGATCCATTCCCAGTTGCGTGCGCCGCGGGCGCCCCGCAATGCCTGTGCGCGGCCTCTGCCGCGCATGCTGAAATTTACCGTTCCCGCGCTGGCCGCCGGCGCGCTCGCCGCGAGCACCGCCGCGGCCGAAACCGTGCCTGCTGCCGGCGCGGCGACGGCCGACGCGGCCGCGCTGTTGCCGCCCGTCGAAGTCGTCGCGTCGCCGCTGTCGACGCCGCTCGTCGTCGTCACGGATCCGAAGGCGCCGCGCCAGCCGCTGCCCGCCAGCGACGGCGCCGATTACCTGAAGACGATCCCCGGCTTCACGTCGATCCGCAGCGGCGGCACGAACGGCGACCCCGTGCTGCGCGGGATGTTCGGGTCGCGGTTGAACATCCTGGCGAACGGGATACCGACGCTCGGCGCGTGCCCGAACCGGATGGATGCGCCGACGTCGTACATCGCACCGGAAAGCTATGACAAGGTCACCGTCGTGAAGGGGCCGCAGACCGTGCTGTACGGTCCGGGCGCGTCGGCCGGCACCGTGCTGTTCGAACGTGTGACACCGCGTTTCGAGCGCCCCGGCATGCGCTTCGACGGCAGCCTCGTCGGCGGGTCGTACGGCCGCAACGACCAGAACCTCGACCTGAGCGCCGGCACGCCGGACGTCTATGGCCGCGTGACCGCGAACCACGCGCATTCGCAGGACTACCAGGACGGCAACGGCAACACCGTGCCGTCGCAGTGGGACAAGTGGAACGCCGATGCGGCGCTCGGCTGGACGCCCGACGACCATACGCGCGTCGAGCTGACCGCCGGCACCGGCGACGGCTATGCGCGCTACGCCGGCCGCGGGATGGACGGTGCGCATTTCCGCCGCGAGACGTTCGGCCTGTCGTTCGACAAGCGGCATCTCGGCGACGTGCTCGACCGGATCGAGGCGCGCGTGTACTACAACGAAGCCGATCACGTGATGGACAACTACACGTTGCGGCAGCCTGACCCGACGAGCAGCATGCCGATGCGGATGGCCGCGGACGTGCGGCGCCGCACGGTCGGCGCGCGCGCGGCCGCGACGTTCCGCTTCGGCGACGACGTCAAGCTCGTCACGGGCGTCGATGCGCAATCGAACCGGCTCGATTCGCGTTCGTCGATGGGGCGGCAGAACTACCGCGACCAGCCGTGGAATGCGCAGGCGACGATGTGGAACGCGGGCGTGTTCGGCGAGGTGACGTGGTATGCGAGCGACGTGTCGCGCGTGATCGGCGGCGCGCGCGCCGACTATGCGAGCGCACGCGACAAGCGCGCGACGACGAGCGGCATGATGAAGAGCAAGCCGAACCCGACTTTCGACGACGACCGGTCGAGGGTGCTGCCGAGCGGCTTCGTGCGCTACGAGCGCGATCTCGCGTCGCTGCCCGTCACGTGGTACGCCGGGATCGGCCATGCGGAGCGTTATCCGGACTACTGGGAACTGTTTTCCGCGACGCGCGGGCCGGCCGGCTCGGTCAACGCATTCTCGGCGGTGCAGCCGGAGAAGACCACGCAGCTCGATATCGGCGCGCAATACAAGAGCGACCGGTTCGATGCATGGGTGTCCGCGTATGCGGGTTACGTACAGGACTTCATCCTGTTCAACTATGCAGCCGGCATGATGGGCGCGACCACGCAGGCCACGAACGTCAATGCGCAGATCATGGGCGGCGAAGCCGGCGTGTCGTGGCGGCCGGTCGCGCCGCTGCGCGTCGAGACGTCGCTCGCGTATGCGTGGGGGCGCAACGTGGCGAGCGGCGATCCGCTGCCGCAGATGCCGCCGCTCGAGGCGCGCATCGGGCTCGAATACACGCGCGGTGCATGGTCGGCGGGCGGCCTGTGGCGCATCGTTGCGCCGCAGCATCGCTATGCGCTGAACGCGGGCAACGTGGTCGGCAAGGACTTCGGCCCGAGCGCAGGATTCGGCGTGCTGTCGCTGCATACGCAGTACAACGTCAGCAAGACCGTGCAGATCTCCGTCGGCGTCGACAATGTGCTGAACAAGGCCTACACCGAGCATTTGAACCTCGCCGGCAACGCGGGCTTCGGCTATCCGGCGAATGCGCCGGTGATGGAGCCGGGGCGTACCGCGTGGGTGCGCGTGAGCGCGAAGCTGTAGCGAGCCACGTGTGTGTGCGTCGCAGCATGCGCGTGCCTGGGCGCCGCACCGCCCGAACGGGCGGCGCGCGTCAACCGATTAGAGAACCGTATCTAGTCGGGGCGCAAACGTTCGCGAGTCGTGCTTCACTCCCGCATTCGACACACGCGGCGCGCGCGATGCGGCGTGCGTGTCGATCCGGTGTCATTCGCACCGGCAGCACAATAACCAGGAGAACATGCATGGCCAAATCGATGCGTTCCAGGGTAATGGCAGGGGCAGTGGCATGCGCGATGAGCGTCGCGCCGTTCGCGGGGACGACCGCATTGACGACGCTCGCGACGACGCATACGGCGATGGCGGCAACCGCGCCCGCCGACGACTATGCGACGACGCGCTATCCGATCATTCTCGTGCACGGTCTGACCGGCACCGACAAGTATGCGGGCGTACTCGACTACTGGTACGGCATCCAGGAAGATCTGCAGCAGCATGGCGCGACCGTCTACGTCGCGAACGTGTCGGGCTTCCAGAGCGACGACGGCCCGAACGGGCGCGGCGAGCAGCTGCTGGCCTACGTGAAGACGGTGCTCGCCGCGACCGGCGCGACCAAGGTCAATCTCGTCGGTCACAGCCAGGGCGGGCTGACGTCGCGCTATGTCGCGGCCGTCGCGCCCGATCTCGTCGCGTCGGTGACGACGATCGGCACGCCGCATCGCGGCTCCGAGTTCGCCGACTTCGTGCAGGGCGTGCTCGCGTACGATCCGACCGGGTTGTCGTCGACGGTGATCGCCGCGTTCGTCAATGTGTTCGGGATCCTGACGAGCAGCAGCCACAACACCAACCAGGACGCCCTCGCCGCACTGAAGACGCTGACGACCGCGCAGGCGGCCACCTACAACCAGAACTATCCGAGCGCGGGCCTCGGCGCGCCCGGCAGTTGCCAGACCGGCGCGCCGACGGAAACCGTCGGCGGCAACACGCATCTGCTGTATTCGTGGGCCGGCACGGCGATCCAGCCGACGCTTTCCGTGCTCGGCGTGACGGGGGCGACGGACACGAGCACCATTCCGGTCGTCGATCCGGCGAACGCGCTCGACGTGTCGACGCCCGCGCTGTACGGCACGGGCACGGTGATGATCAACCGCGGCTCGGGCCCGAACGACGGGCTCGTGTCGAAGTGCAGCGCGCTGTACGGCCAGGTGCTGAGCACGAGCTACAAGTGGAACCATGTCGACGAGATCAACCAGCTGCTCGGCGTGCGCGGCGCGTATGCGGAAGATCCGGTCGCGGTGATCCGCACGCATGCGAACCGATTGAAGCTCGCGGGCGTGTGATCGATGGCGGCACGTGAAGGGCGCGCGCCGCTCGCGCGGCGCGCTGCAATCTATGGTGTCGTGGGGCTGGCGGCGATTGCCGGCGTCGCGATGTGGAGCGGTGCGGGATCGCATCGAGGCACGGGCGCGACGAGTGATGCGCAGGATGCGGCCGCGGTCGGGGGCGTAGCCACCGCCGCACCGCAGGCCGCCGCGCCGGCGAGGGCGGGCCTGCCGCCGTCGCTCGCCGGCTCCAGCGCGCCGCGGTTGCCGCTCGATGCAGGCGGCCATCTCGCGAAATCGCGCGCGGTGCGCGATTTCTTCGACTATTGCCTGACCGCGCAGAGCGACCTGAGCGCGGCCGCGCTCGACGCGTTCGTCGCCCGCGAAATCGCCGCGCAGCTCGACGGCACGGTGGCGCAGGCCGAGGCGCTCGACGTGTGGCACCGGTATCGCGCGTATCTCGACGCGCTCGCCAAATTGCCCGATGCCGGCGCGGTCGACAAGTCCGACCCGGGTGCGTTGCAGCTCGCGCTCGACCAGCGCGCGTCGCTTGTGTACCGCGCGCTCGGCGACTGGAGCCAGCCGTTTTTCGGCGCGGAGCAGTGGCGGCAGCGCTACGACCTCGCACGATTGAAGATCGTTCAGGATCGCTCACTCACGGACGCGCAGAAGGCCGAGCGGCTCGCGGCGCTCGAACAGCAGATGCCGGCCGACGAACGCGCGGCGCGGCAGCGGGTGGAGCGGCAGCGCGCCGCGATCGACCAGATCGCGCAATTGCAGAAGAGCGGCGCGACGCCCGACGCGATGCGCGCGCAACTGACGCAGACCCTCGGCCCCGAGGCGGCCGCACGCGTCGCGCAGATGCAGCAGGACGACGCGTCGTGGCAGAGCCGTTACGCGGACTACGCGGCGCAGCGTGCGCAGATCGAGTCGGCCGGCCTGTCGCCGCAGGATCGCGACGCGCAGATCGCCGCGCTGCGGCAGCGCGTGTTTACGAAGCCCGGCGAAGCCGTGCGCGCGGCATCGCTCGATCGTGGAGCGGGAAGCGCGCATTGATCCGCGCGCCGCCGCGCGCGGCGGGCGTCATGCCGCGCGCGGGATGTTGCGTGGCAGATGTTGCTCGATGGCACGGGCGAGCGTGTCGAACGCGGGCCGGATGCCTTCGTGCGGGACGCATGCATAGCCGAGCAGCAAACCCTGCCGCGCGGTATCGGCATTGCTGTAGTAGCTGGTGAGCGGGCGCACGATCACGCCGGCGTCGAATGCACTCTGCGTGACCGTGCGATCGTCGCACGCATCGGGCAGGCCGAGCACCAGGTGCAGGCCGGCCTCGTCGCCCATCACGGGCAGCGCGTCGCCGAAGCGCGCGCGGATCGCGTCGATCATCAGTTGCCGGCGCTCGCCGTACAGCGTGCGCATGCGTCTGACGTGCGACGTGAGGTGGCCGTCCATGATGAATTCGGCCAGCACGGCCTGCTGCATCAGCTGGCCTTCGCGGTACAACTCCGACAGCCCCGTGCGGAAGGTGTCGACCAGATGCTCGGGCACGACCATGTAGCCCATCCGCAGCCCCGGGAACAGCATCTTGCCGAGACTGCCGACGTAGATCACGCGGCCGCCGTCGTCGAGCCCCTGCAGCGACGCGAGCGGGCGGCTGCCGTAGCGGAATTCGCTGTCGTAGTCGTCCTCGATGATCCAGCAGCGGTGCTGGCGCGCATATTCGAGCAACATGCGGCGCCGCGCGAGGCTCATCACCATCCCGAGCGGGTACTGGTGCGACGGCGTGACGAGCACGAGCCGCGGCGGATGCTGCATGTCGCTCGCGCGCGGGTCGAGCCCTTCCTGGTCGACCGGCACCGGCGCGAGCGTGAGGCCGGCCGCCTGCAGGACGCTGCGCACGCCCCAGTAGCACGGCTCCTCGACCCACGCGCGATCGCCGATGTCGGACAGCAGCCGCACCGCGAGGTCGATCGACTGATGGATGCCGGTCGTGATGATCACCTGGTCCGGCGAGCATTTGACCGAGCGCGCGACGCGCAGGTAATCGGCGAGCGCGCGCCGCAGCGGGCGGTAGCCGCCGCCCGGCGCATAGGTCAGCAGTTCCGGATTGGCCTCCTTCCACAGCCGCGCCTGCAGGCGGCTCCACGTGCGGCTCGGGAATTCCGACACGTCCGGCACGCCCGGCATGAAGGCGCCCCACTGGCGCCGCGAGACGCCCGCATGCTCGACCAGTTGCCGCCCGCGCATCGACAGGCTGCCCTGCGCGTCGGGCGGCGGGAGTTCGCCGGCCGTTGACGGCGGCGCGGCGCCCGGTACGCGGATCGCGGCGGCGTCCGGCCGCGTGTCGGCCACGTAGGTGCCGCTGCCGGTGGTCGTCAGCACGTAGCCTTCGGCGGTCAGCTGGTCGTACACGTGCAGCACGGTATTGCGTGCGATCGACAGGTCGCCCGCGAGCGTGCGCGAACTCGGGAGCTTCGTCCCTGGCCCCAATTCCCCGGTCAGGATGGCCTGCTGCATCAGTTGCAGCAACTGCCGGTACATCGGCTCGGACGAGCTGCGGTCCAGACGGGCGGACAGCCAGTCGGCGAGGATCACGGTATCCAAAGTGGTCCTACTAGGAATATTGAAATGGTTCCCTAGTATAGAACCGTGCGGGCCGTATAGTGGCTCGCATCTCAAAATCAATTGGCGCGGAACCAGGGGACAGCACGATGAAGTCCGATGATGTAATCGTCAGCTTTCGCGGCGTGCGGAAGACCTACGACGGCGAGACGCTGGTCGTCAAATCGCTCGACCTCGACATCCACCGAGGGGAATTCCTGACGCTGCTCGGGCCGTCCGGCTCGGGCAAGACCACCTGCCTGATGATGCTGGCGGGCTTCGAGTTCCCGACGGGCGGCGAGATCCGCCTCGACGGCGAGCTGCTGAACAACGTGCCGCCGCACAAGCGCAACATCGGCATGGTGTTCCAGAACTACGCGCTGTTTCCGCACCTGACGGTCGAGCAGAACGTCGCGTATCCGCTGACGGTGCGCAAGCTGCCGGCCGGCGAGCGCGCGGAGCGCGTCGCGCATGCGCTGAAGATGGTGCAGATGGAGCGCTTCGCGAAACGCTATCCGGCGCAACTGTCGGGCGGCCAGCAGCAGCGCATCGCGCTGGCGCGCGCGCTCGTGTTCGAGCCGAAGCTGGTGCTGATGGACGAGCCGCTCGGCGCGCTCGACAAGCAGTTGCGCGAACACATGCAGTACGAACTGAAGGCACTGCACGAAAAGCTCGGCGTGACCTTCGTGTACGTGACGCACGACCAGGGCGAGGCGCTGACGATGTCCGATCGCGTCGCCGTGTTCGACAAGGGCATCGTGCAGCAGCTCGACACCGTCGACCGCCTGTACGAATCGCCGTGCAACGAATTCGTCGCGAACTTCATCGGCGACAGCAACCGGCTGCGCGGCACCATCGCGCGCGTCGACGGCGAATTCTGCGAGTTCCGGCTCGACGACGGCACGAAGCTCGTCGGCCGCCATATCGGCGAGGCCGCCGAGGGCGCGGCGGCCGTCGCGTGCATCCGCCCCGAACGCATGAGCCTCGCCAACGGCCTCGCGAACGGTCACCAGAACGGCGCCGCCGCCAACCGCGTGACCGGCGAGGCGCGCAGCCTCATCTATTTCGGCGATCACGTGCGCATGCGCTGCGCGCTGCCGGGCCAGGACGAATGCTTCGTGAAGGTGCCGCTCGGCACCGGCGCGCTCGACGCGTTCTCGCCGGGCGCACCCGTCTCGCTTGCGTTCTCGCCCGAACACCTGCGCGTGTTCGCGTGAGCATGGCTCACCCGGTTTCCCGTAGCACGTCGTCAACAACAAAGCCCACTTCCACCACGAGAGGAGAGGAACCATCATGAAACGAGCAAGCTTTACCGCGCGCCGCACGGCGCTCGCGCTGGCGCTGGTCGCGTTCGGCGCATCGGCCGCCGCGGCCGAACTCACGGTCGTCAACTTCGGCGGCGCGAACGGCGACGCGCAGAAGGTCGCGTTCAACCAGCCGTTCGAGAAGGCGACCGGCAACAAGGTCACGGCCGTCGAATACAACGGCGAGCAGGCGAAGGTGAAGGCGATGGTCGAGGCGAAGCACGTCAACTGGGACGTGGTCGAAGTCGAATCGGGCGACCTGAACCGCGGCTGCGACGAAGGGTTGTACGAGAAGCTCGACTGGTCGAAGATCGCGAAGAAATCCGACCTGATTCCGGAAGCGCCGCAGGTGTGCGGCGTCGGCTTCTTCGTGTGGTCGACCGCGCTGTCGTACAACGCGGACAAGCTGAAGACCGCGCCGACCGGCTGGGCCGATTTCTGGAACGTGAAGAAATTCCCCGGCAAGCGCGGGATGCGCAAGGGCGCGCGCTACAACCTCGAATTCGCGCTGATGGCCGACGGCGTCGCGACGAAGGACGTCTACAAGGTGCTCGGCACGAAGGCCGGCCAGGATCGCGCGTTCAAGAAGCTCGACGAGCTGAAGCCGTACATCCAGTGGTGGGAAGCGGGCGCGCAGCCGCCGCAGTTCCTGGTGGCCGGCGACGTCGTGATGTCGACCGCGTACAACGGCCGCATCGACGCCGCGCAGAAGGAAGGCAAGAACCTGAAGGTCGTATGGAACGGCAGCATCTACGACCTCGACTACTGGGCGATTCCGAAGGGTTCGCCGAACAAGGCGCTCGCCGAGCAGTACATCGCGTACACGCTGACGCCGAAGCCGCAGCAGGCGTATGCACAGCATATCGCGTACGGCCCGACGAACGTCGCGGCGATCAAGTCGCTCGACGCGAAGACGCTCGCGAACCTGCCGAACTCGCCGGCCAACGGCAAGAACGCGGTACTGGAGGACATCGGCTTCTGGACCGACCACAGCGACGAGCTCGAACAGCGCTTCGCCGCGTGGGCAACGAAGTAACCGGTCGGGCATCCTGAAGGATGCCGTGATGCAACCGGCCGCGCGACGCGTCGAACCCGTCGCGCGGCCTTCCGCCGGAACGTGCCCGGCCGGAGAGAACCGTTGAATACGATCACGATCGCGCCTTCCTCGCCGTCGACCGCCGCGCTCAAGCGCGAGCTGAAGGCCGCCGAGGCGCGCAAGCGCACGATGGCGCTGCTGCTGGTCGCGCCGCTCGCGATTTTCCTGCTGCTGATCTTCGTCGTGCCGATCGGCACGCTGCTCACGCGCGCGGTGCAGAACCCGGAAATCGCGACCGCGTTGCCGAACACGGTCGCCGCGTTGTCGGGCTGGGACCGCAAGACGCCGCCGGCGGACGCCGCGTATGTCGCGCTCGCGGCCGACATGACGAAGGTGGCCGACAGCGAGGCGATGGGCGCGCTCGCACGGCGCCTGAACACCGAGATTCCCGGCTATCGCTCGCTCGTCGCGAAGACGGCGCGCGCGATGCCGTTCAAGGGCGACGGTAACGCGGGCGACGCGGCGCTGACGCCCGCGCAGGCGCGCGCGAAATTCATCGATCTCGATGCGCGCTGGGGCGAGCCCGCGTACTGGCAGGCGATCGCGAAGAACGGCAGCCAGGTGTCGCCGTTCTATCTGCTCGCCGCGCTCGACCACAAGCAGGACGGCTTCGGCCATATCGTGCAGGCCGATCCCGATCAGTCGATCTACCTCGCGATCTTCGGGCGCACGTTCGTGATCGGCATCGCCGTCACGCTGTTCGCGCTGCTGCTCGGCTATCCGCTCGCGTACTGGATCTCGACGCTGTCGGAACGGCGCGCGAACCTCGTGATGATCCTCGTGCTGATTCCGTTCTGGACGTCCGTGCTGGTGCGCGTCGCCGCATGGATCGTGCTGCTGCAGAGCGAAGGGCTCATCAACACGGCGCTGATCGGCAGCGGGCTGATCTCGCATCCGCTCACGCTGCTGTTCAACCGCGTCGGCGTGTACATCTCGATGACGCACATCCTGCTGCCGTTCATGATCCTGCCGCTTTACAGCGTGATGAAGTCGATTCCGCCGACCTACCAGCGTGCGGCCGTGTCGCTCGGCAGCCATCCGTTCGCCGCGTTCTGGCGCGTGTACGTGCCGCAGACGTATCCGGGCGTCGGCGCGGGCGCGCTGCTCGTGTTCATCCTCGCGATCGGCTACTACATCACGCCCGCGCTGCTCGGCGGGCCGAACGACCAGATGGTCAGCTACTACGTCGCGTACTTCACGAACGTGACGATCAACTGGGGCATGGCGTGTGCGCTCGGCGGGCTGCTGCTCGCGGCGACGCTCGTGCTGTATGCGGTGTACGGGCGCTTCACGCGCTCGAACGTGAGCCTCGGCTGAGCGCCGGGCACAGGAAAACGGGAAGGGGATGCCGACCATGAAACTCGCCAGGCCGCTGTTCGCGCCGCACATGTCGTTCGTCGAGCGCGCGTGGTACGTCGCATTGCGCGTGCTCGTCGTGCTGACGCTGCTGTACCTGATCCTGCCGGTGCTCGCGATCGTGCCGCTGTCGTTCTCGTCGAGCACGTTCCTCGTGTATCCGATTCCAGGCTTTTCCACGCGCTGGTACGAGAACCTGATCGCGTCGGACGAGTGGCGAATGGCCGCGAAGAACAGCTTCATCGTCGCGCCGTCGGCGACCGTCGTCGCGACCGTGCTCGGCACGCTCGCGGCCATCGGCCTGACGAAGGCCGACTTCCGCGGCAAGGCGTTGCTGATGGCCGTGCTGCTGTCGCCGATGATCGTGCCCGTCGTCGTGGTCGGCGTCGGCATGTACCTGTTCTTCGCGCCGCTCGGGCTCGCGAATACCTACACGGGGCTGATCGCCGCGCACGCGGCGCTCGGTGTGCCGTTCGTCGTGACGACGGTGGCCGCGACGCTGCAGGGCTTCAACCAGAATCTCGTGCGCGCGAGCCTGTCGCTCGGCGCGAACCCGGTGTCGACCTTCTTCCGCGTGACGCTGCCGGTGATCGCGCCGGGCGTGATGTCGGGCGCGCTGTTCGCGTTCGCGACGTCGTTCGACGAAGTGGTCGTCACGCTGTTTCTCGCGGGCGCGGACCAGACGACGTTGCCGCGCCAGATGTTCACGGGCATTCGCGAGAACATCAGCCCGACGATCGCCGCGCTCGCGACGATCCTGATCATCTTCTCGACAAGTTTGCTGCTCGCGCTCGAATGGCTGCGCGGCCGCAATGCGCGGCGTGCGGTGTCGTAAATGGCGGCGGCCGGCCGCGTGCCGTCCGGCGGGGCCGCGAGTGCGCGGGTCGTTGCGTCTGCATCGATGCCGCGCGCCCGCCGCGGCGCGCCGAATCTTTCGTTTCGCTGACTGACGAGGCGGCCGCCTGCACGTTCGATGCGGCTCTGCAACAATACGGCTCGGGGTGCCGCGCGTTCCCGTGCTGCTGCACGGAGCGTCCGGCGCCGCGCCGCTCAATCCGCGACGCCGCGCGTCGCTCGTCAGCCGAGCCCATCTTGTCCGAATTCGCTTCCCCCGCCGGCGCGCACGAGCCGGCCGTCAACTGGCGCGCGATGTCCGCCGTGCTGCTGGCCGTCGCGCTCGCAACGCTCGACACCGCGATCGCGAACACCGCGCTGCCCGCGATCGCCGCCGACCTGCACGCGTCGCCGGCCGCGTCCGTGTGGATCATCAACGCGTACCAGCTCGCGATGGTCGCGACGCTGCTGCCGTTCGCATCGCTCGGCGACATCGTCGGCCACAAGCGCGTGTATATCGCCGGGCTGGCGGTGTTCACGCTGGCGTCGCTCGGTTGTTCGCTCGCGGCGACGCTGCCGATGCTGACGGCCGCGCGCATCGTGCAAGGCTTCGGCGCGAGCGCGATCATGAGCGTGAACGTCGCGCTGATCCGCGGCCTGTTCCCCGCGCACCGGCTCGGGCGCGGCGTCGGCTTCAACGCGCTCGTCGTCGGCGTGTCGTTCGCGGTGGGGCCGACGATCGCGTCGCTGATTCTCTCGGTGGCCGCATGGCCGTGGCTGTTCGCGGTGAACGTGCCGCTCGGCGTGTTCGCGCTCGCCGTGGCGATTCCGTCGCTGCCGCGGACGGCGCGCGGCAAGCATGTATTCGATCCGGTCGCCGCGCTGTTCAACGTGATCACGTTCGCATCGCTGATCTTCGCGCTCGGCGAATTCGCGCAGCGCGGGCCGCGCTCCGTCGTGTTCGCGGCGGCCGCGGTGGCATTCGCGTTCGGCTGGCTGCTGATCCGCCGCCAGGCCGGGCACCCGGCGCCGATTCTGCCGATCGACCTGTTTCGCCGGCCCGTGTTCACGCTGTCCGCGCTGACCGCCGTGTGCGCGTTCGCCGCGCAGGGGCTCGCGTTCGTGTCGCTGCCGTTCTATTTCGAAACCGTCCTGCATCGCAGCGCGGTCGAAACGGGCTTCCTGATGACGCCGTGGTCGGCGGTCGTCGCGCTCGCCGCGCCGATCGCGGGGCGGCTGTCGGATCGTTATCCGCCCGGGCTGCTCGGCGCGATCGGCCTCGCGCTGCTGAGTGCGGGGATGGTGTCGCTCGCCGCGCTGCCGGTGTCGCCCGGCGTCGTCGACATCGGCTGGCGGATGATGCTGTGCGGCGCGGGCTTCGGCTTCTTCCAGTCGCCGAACCTGAAGGCGCTGATGTCGAGCGCGCCGCCCGAACGCAGCGGCGGCGCGAGCGGGATCATCGCGACCGCGCGGCTGATCGGGCAGGCGACGGGCGCGGCGCTGGTTGCATTGTCGTTCGGGATCGCGGGCCGCCACGGGCCGACGCTTGCGTTGATGCTCGGTGCGGGGTTCGCGGGCGCGGCGAGCGTCGCGAGCGGGCTGCGGCTGTTCGCGCCGTCGCATCGGGCCGGCGCGCCGGTCGTGTCGGAGCGCGTGAAGGAGCCGGCGGCGGAGTAGCGCGCGGCACGGTCACAGCCGGCGCGCGGCAAGCCATCGCCGCGCGCCGGCTTTCATGCATCGCTCAGAACCCGCCCGACTTGATCAACTGGTTGAGGTTCGCGATGTTCAGGCTGCCGAAGCCGGTCGTCAGATCCCAGCCGGTGCCGGCCTTGTAGCCATACCCCTGATAGCCGTTGTTGCCCGACACGACGTCATAGCGCACGAGCGACGGATGCGACGGAATGTCCGCATAGAAGTTGCCGGCCGGGAAGCCGAGGCCCGTGCCGTTCGCCGCGAGCAGCCGCGCCCAGAAGCCCGTGAAGATCGGTGCGGCGAGACTCGTGCCGCCGATCTGCTGCAACTGGCCGTAGTTGTAGATGTACGCGCCCGTGCTTTGCGCGGCATCGAACGCGACGTCCGGCAACCGGCGATTGCTGCCCGATTGCCACGACGGCGCGGGCAGGATCGAGCTGACGCCGCCGCCCGTTGCCCACAGCTTGCCGTTCGAATCGAGCCCTTCGTTCCACACGGTCTCGTTCGAGAACGCACCGGCCGACGTCGTGTACAGCGTCGTGCCGCCGATCGCGAGCACGTGCGGCGACGAAGCCGGCCACGACACCGTGTAGTTCGAGCCGTCCGGATAGCCGCGGTTGTTGCACTCGTACACGCCTTCGTCGCCCGACGATACCGAGAACGTCTGGCCCTGCGCGGCTGCCGTCGTGAAGATCTGTTCCTCGGCGTCGAGCGTGCCGTCCGCGTCCGCATCGGTTTCGCACCAGCCGAGCGAGACGTTGATCACCTTCGCGGTGTTGTCCGACACCGCGCGGTTGAACGCCTGCGTGAGGCCGGTGTTGCCGGCGGCGTTCAGGTCCGCCATGTAGAACACGAGCTTGCCGACCTGGCCGCCGGCCGAGCCGACGATCGACTGGCTGTCGAGATCCCATTCGCCCTGGCCGTCCTGGTCGTCGGCGTAGCTGCCGCCCGTGCCGTTGGTCTTGATGGTCTGCGTGGAGACCGTGCCGTAGCCGTTGCTCGACGTGAACTGCTTCAGGTCCTGCAGCGTCTGCGACACGCCGCCGATCGTGATGATGCCGACGGTCACGCCGGCGGCGGTCGGCACGCCGGTCGCGTTGTAGAGGCCCGGGAATTCCTTCGGATAGTGGCCCGTCGCCGTGCCGGCGGCGAGTGCCTGCGGCTTCGCCACGTTGCCGATGCGCAGCATCGGCCGCGCCCGCGCGACACTTTGCAGCCCGAGCACCGAGCCGACGACGTCGCCGAGTGCGCGCGGCACCTGCGCGGTCGACGTGTTCGCGAAACCCGAGCGGCCCGCGTACTGGAAGTGCACGAGCGACGTGTTGAACGCGGCCTTCACCGTGCCGGCCGTGCCGCTGGCGGAGACCAGCAGGCGGTTCGGCGCGACCTCGACATTCGTGAAGCCGCTCTTGTGCAGATAGTCGACGACCGACTTCACCTGCGCATCGGTCGGCGCGTAGTCCGCGAGGAACTGCTCGTGCGTCAGGTACTGGCGGTAATGCGCGCTGCCGGGCCGGTTCACGTCGCGCGCCAGCTGCTTGAGCTGCGCGGCGTTGCGCAGCTTCAGGCTGACGACGACGTTGGTCGTCTCGCCGGCCGCGAGTTCGAGCGACGGCGCCGCACTGCGCGCCATCAACTGCGGGCCGGTCAGAAAGGCTTTCGTATGGGTATCGACCCAATCCGTCGCCGCATGCGCCGCAGCGGCGGCGAACACGAGCGGAGCCACGCACGCCAGGCGGCGGGGCGACGGAAGGGGAAGGGCAAACCAGGCGTTCCTTTTCATCG
The DNA here is from genome assembly GCF_030504405.1 of Burkholderia sp. AU44665. NCBI lineage: Bacteria > Pseudomonadati > Pseudomonadota > Betaproteobacteria > Burkholderiales > Burkholderiaceae > Burkholderia > Burkholderia sp. AU44665. Next base: position 83,632 of record NZ_JAUJRI010000001.1, read on the forward strand.
GGAGTCCTTTTTTAGGAGAGGCGACGTTACTGGAACCCCCGGCCCTTGTGGGGCCGCGAGCGGTGACGAGCGTAGGGCGTCGATGCCGTTCGGGTAGCTGCCAGTTTCCATAGCTGTCAGTTCTGACAACCGGACGCATGGCGGGCACGCGCGGCGGCGTACGCGACGGCGATGGTGGGCCCGGTGAGCGAACCGGTTTGCGGTACGACGGCGCGGCAACGCGCGTCGCTCGCACACACGAGCCGTTCGTTGCAGCATCGGAATGTGCGCGGTCCCGGAAGGGCGTGCCGCATGGATGCATGGCGTGTGCGTGTCAATGGCTGCGCGCCGTATCGCACTATGTGGTCATTGGAAGCGACTCGTCAGGAACGGATTCGCGCATGCACAACGACGGGGCCGGTGGAGCCCGGATGTTTCCCGAACTGTGGAACAGCGCGCCGGACAGTCTTGCAGGCGGCTTTCGGATCGCGTGGCGCGACTGCGGATTAGAGGAGAGTCTCGAATTCGACGAAGGCCGCGCGCCGGCGCGACCGAGCGATGCGTGCGCCGAATCGAACGGCGCCGTTCGCGAAATCCCGCCTTGACTCGAGCCGATCAGCGGATATTCTTGAATCCATAACCACAGAGTTATGAATTGTGACCGATATGCAGAATGCACACGACACGCTTTTCCGGACACTCGCCGATCCGACGCGCCGCGCGCTTTTCGAGCGGCTGTGCGCGGAGGGCGAGCTGACGGTTGCCGCGCTCACGGCCGATGCGGGCGTGTCGCAGCCGGCCGTGTCGAAGCACCTTGGCGTACTGAAGCAGGCCGGGCTCGTGAACGACCGTCACGAAGGCCGGCAGACGCACTACAGCGCGCAGCCGCAGGCGCTGGCCCCGTTGATCGACTGGACGAGCCAGATGGCGGGCTTCTGGCGGAGCCGGTTCGATGCCCTTGAAGATCTGCTCAAAAGGATGGATCAGTAATGAACCAAGCCACTACCGAAACACGCTCCGTCGTCGTCGACCGGGAGCTGCCCCATCCGCCGGAGAGGATCTGGCGCGCGCTCACCCAACCGCACCTGATCGAGGCGTGGCTGATGAAGAGCGACTTCGAGCCCGTCGCGGGCCGGGCGTTCAGCTTCCGGGCGGACTGGGGCTCGGTCGACTGCACGGTCCTCACGATCGAGCCGCACCGCGCGCTGTCCTATACGTGGGCGGCCCACGGCCTCGAAAGCGTCGTGACGTGGACACTCACGCCGACGCCGGCCGGCACGCGCCTGCGCATGGAGCAGGTCGGCTTCCGGCCCGATCAGGAGCAGGCGTATCGCGGCGCGCAGTACGGCTGGGTACGATTCCTCGACGCGCTCGAACAGGTGCTGGCGCGCCCCGACGCGCAAACGGAGGCCCGCGCATGAGTACGCGTGCCAACGAGCTGCAACCGTCCGAGCGCATCGACGCGCTGATCGCCGGCATCGCCGACTGGCGCAGCGAGACGCTCGCCGACCTGCGCCAGACGATCCTCGATGCGCAAGCGGGCATCGTCGAGGAATGGAAGTGGATGGGCAGCCCCGTGTGGTCGTGCGACGGGATGATCGCGGTCGCGAACGCGCACAAGGGCAAGGTGAAGCTCACGTTCATGCACGGCGCGCACCTGCCCGATCCCGACGGGCTGTTCAATGCGGGCCTCGAAGGGAACGCGCGTCGCGCGATCGATCTTGTCGAAGGCGACGAGATCGACAAGCGGGCCTTGAAGCACCTCGTGCGTGCGGCAATCGAATACAACCGCATGCATTTGAAGAAGAACGCGCGAGGGGCGGCCGCGAAGGCGCGCGGCGACAAGGCGGCGTAAGGCCGCATCGAGCACCGGCGAAAAAAAGCCCGACACGAGGTCGGGCATCCAAATCGGCCGCAACCGCCCGCGAGGCGGCTGCGGCACCTGCAACAGGCAGCGCTTACGCTGCGAGCAGCGAGCGCAGCACGAACGGCAGGATCCCGCCGTGCTTGTAGTAGTCGACTTCGATCGGCGTATCGATGCGCAGCAGCACCGGCACGCGCTGCGTTTCGCCGTTCTTGCGATGGATCACGAGCGTGACGTCCTGCTGCGGCTTGAAGTCGTCGCCGAGGCCTTCGATGTCGTACGTCTCTTCGCCGGTGATGCCGAGCGACTGGACGCTGTCCGCGCCCTTGAACTGCAGCGGCAGCACGCCCATGCCGACCAGGTTCGAGCGGTGGATGCGCTCGAAGCTGCGTGCGATCACGGCCTTCACGCCGAGCAACTGCGTGCCCTTCGCGGCCCAGTCGCGCGACGAGCCCGTGCCGTACTCCTCGCCCGCGAACACGACGGTCGGCGTGCCGGCGGCGACGTACCGCATCGCCGCGTCGTAGATCGACTGCTGTTCGCCGCTCGGCTGGTGGATCGTCAGGCCGCCTTCGACGCGCGTGCCGTCCGGCTTCGCCGGGATCATCAGGTTCTTGATCCGGACGTTCGCGAACGTGCCGCGCATCATCACGTCGTGGTTGCCGCGGCGCGAGCCGTAGCTGTTGAAGTCGGCCTTCTGCACGCCGTTTTCCTTCAGCCACTTGCCGGCCGGCGAATCTTCCTTGATCGAGCCTGCCGGGCTGATGTGGTCGGTCGTGACCGAATCGCCGAAGATGCCCAGCGCGCGCGCGCCCTTGACGGTCGGGATCGACGCGGCCGGTTCCATCGAGAAGTCGTTGCCGAAGAACGGCGGCTCGGCGATGTACGTCGATTTCGGCCAGTCGTAGACCTCGCCCGTTTCGCCCTCGATCTTGCTCCAGAGGTCGCCCTTCTTGGTCAGCTTCGAGTAGTTGTCCTCGAACTTCTTCGGATCGAGCGCGAACTTGAGCAGCGCGTGGATCTCGTCGCTCGTCGGCCAGATGTCGCCGAGGTAGATGTCGCGGCCGCCCTTGCCCTTGCCGACCGGCTCGGTCATCAGGTCGCGCGTGATGTTGCCGGCGATCGCGTACGCGACGACGAGCGGCGGCGACGCGAGGAAGTTCGCGCGGATGTTCGGGTGGATGCGTGCTTCGAAGTTACGGTTGCCCGACAGCACGGCCGCCGCGACGATGTCGTTCTTCGTGATCGCTTCGTTCAGCTCCGGCGTCAGGTCGCCCGCGTTGCCGATACAGGTCGTGCAGCCGTACGCCGCGACTTCGAAGCCGAGCTTCGACAGGTAGGGCAGCAGGCCCGTCTTCGTCAGGTATTCGGTGACGATGCGCGATCCCGGCGCGAGCGAGGTCTTGATCTTCGGATCGACCGTGAGGCCGGCCTCGACCGCCTTCTTCGCGAGCAGGCCGGCCGCCAGCAGCACGCTCGGGTTCGACGTGTTCGTGCACGACGTGATCGCGGCGATCAGCACGTCGCCGTTCTTCACGTCGACGCCGTTGCTCGTCGTGTACTGCGTGTTCAGGTCTTCCGCCTTCTTCGCGAAGCCGTTTTCCGCGACCGGCTTCGAGAACAGGTCGGTGAACGTCGACTTCACGTGGCCGATCTCGATGCGGTCCTGCGGGCGCTTCGGGCCCGCCAGCGACGGCGCGACCGTCGCGAGGTCGAGCGTCACCGTCTTCGTGTAGTCGATGTCGCCGGCCTTCGGAATGCCGAACAGATTCTGCGCCTTGAAGTAGTTTTCGAACGCGGCGATTTCGGCCTTCGTGCGGCCCGTGCCTTCGAAGTACTCGATCGTCTTTTCGTCGACCGGGAAGAAGCCCATCGTCGCGCCGTATTCCGGCGCCATGTTGCCGATCGTCGCGCGGTCCGGCAGCGACAGCGAGCGCGTGCCTTCGCCGAAGAATTCGACGAACTTGCCGACGACCTTCTCCTTGCGCAGCATTTCCGTGATCGTCAGCACGAGGTCGGTGGCCGTCACGCCTTCGCGCAGCTTGCCCTTCAGCTCGACGCCGACGACGTCCGGCGTCAGGAAGTACACCGGCTGGCCGAGCATGCCGGCTTCCGCCTCGATGCCGCCCACGCCCCAGCCGACCACGCCGATGCCGTTGATCATCGTCGTGTGGCTGTCCGTGCCGACGAGGGTGTCCGGGTAGTACACGGTGTCGGCGCCGTCCGTCTTCTTGTGGACGCCGCGCGCGAGGTATTCGAGGTTCACCTGGTGGACGATGCCCACGCCCGGCGGCACGACCTTGAACGTGTCGAACGCCTGCATGCCCCACTTCATGAACTGGTAGCGCTCGTTGTTGCGCTGGAATTCCAGCTTCATGTTCAGGTCGAGCGCGTCCTTCTGGCGGAAGTAGTCGATCTGGACCGAGTGGTCGACGACGAGATCGACCGGGACCAGCGGCTCGATCTTCTTCGGGTTCTTGCCCGTGCGCTCGGCGACGCCGCGCATGGCCGCGATGTCGGCGAGCAGCGGCACGCCCGTGAAATCCTGCAGCACGACGCGCGACACGACGAACGGAATCTCGTCGACGCGCTTCGCGGTCGGCTTCCAGTTCGCGAGCTGCTCGATGTGCTCTTCGGTGATTTTCTTGCCGTCGTAGTTGCGCAGCACGGACTCGAGCACGATGCGGATCGACACCGGCAGGCGTTCGATCTTCGTCTTCAGTTCCTTGCCGAGCTGCGGCAGCGAGTAGAACTTGCCTTTGCCGGAACCGCTGTCGAATTCCTTGAGGGTCTTGTGGAGATTGTGGGCCATGGTGATTTTCCTGGGTTTGAGGCTAGGAAACAAAGAGTCCTGTATCTGACGGCTAGATCATATACAGATCGACGTACTCATCGACCGGCATCGCTTCGAGCTTTGCCTGGTCCAGCGACACGTCGAGAATCGCTTGTTGCTGCTTGGCCGGAAAGCGGCGGGCGAGGTTGGTCCTGAACTTCTCGACCAGCAGCGGGATGCCGTCCGCACGGCGCCGCCGATGGCCGAGCGGGTACTCGACCGCCACTTCGGCAAGCTTCGATCCGTCCGTGAACTCGATCGTCAGCGCATTCGCGATCGATCGCTTGTCCGGATCGTGATAATCCTTCGTGAATTGCGGATCCTCGACGCACACGGTCTTCGCGCGCAGCGCGTCGATGCGCGGGTCCGCCGCGGCCGAGTCTTCGTAGTCGGCCGCGGTCAGCCGGCCGAACAGCAGCGGCACGGCGACCATGTACTGGATGCAGTGGTCGCGATCGGCCGGATTGGCGAGCGGGCCCTGCTTGTCGATGATGCGGATCGCGGCCGCATGCGTGCGGATCGTGATCCGGCCGATGTCGTCGGTCGTGCGGCCCGCCGCGGCGAGCCGTGCGTGCAGCAGCAGCGCGGCCTCGGCGGCCGTCTGCGCATGGAATTCGGCGGGGAACGCGATCTTGAACAGCACGTTTTCCATCACGTACGTGCCGTACGGGCGCTGGAAGCGGAACGGCTTGCCGTCGAACAGCACGTCGTAGAAGCCCCAGGTCTTCGCGGTGAGCGCCGACGGATAGCCCATTTCACCCGTTTTCGCGATCAGCGCGAGGCGCACCGCGCGGGACGTGGCGTCGCCGGCCGCCCAGGATTTGCGCGAACCGGTGTTCGGCGCATGGCGGTAGGTACGCAGCGCGTGGCCGTCGACGAACGCGTTGGACACCGCGTTGATCAGCTCGTCGCGCGTGAGCCCGAGCAGGCGCCCGACGACGGCCGTCGATGCGACCTTCACGAGCAGCACGTGGTCGAGCCCGACCGCGTTGAACGAATTCTCGAGGGCGAGGCAGCCCTGGATCTCGTGGGCCTGGATCATCGCGACCAGCACGTCGCGCATCGCGAGCGGCTTGCGGCCGGCCGCGCGGGCCGTGCGGGAGAGCCAGTCGGCCGTCGCCAGGATCCCGCCGAGGTTGTCGGACGGATGACCCCATTCGGCGGCGAGCCAGGTGTCGTTGAAGTCCAGCCAGCGGATCATCGCGCCGATGCCGAACGCGGCCTGGACGGGATCGAGCTGGAAGGACGTGCCGGGCACCTTCGCGCCGTTCGGCACGATCGTGCCGGGCACGACGGGGCCGAGCAGCTTGGTGCAGGCAGGGTAGGACAGCGCCTCGAGTCCGCATCCGAGCGTGTCGATCAGGCAATGACGCGCCGTCTCCAGCGCGAGCGCGCTGTCGATGCCGGTGTTCAGCACGTAGTCGACGATGTCGACGAGTACCGTATCCGGAGCAGGGCGGACGTTGGAGACCGGGGCGGACATCGAGGGGCCGAGAGCGGAAAAACGCGCGCTTAGTTCGTTGCCGGCTTCAGTTCGTTCGCCTGCGTCGGCGCTGCGCCGCCTTGCGCCATTTCCGGCGTCACGCACTCGTCCGCGAGGCGCTCGCCGCCGTTCGCGTCGGAGAACAGCATCGCCTTGGTCGGGATCACGACCAGCTTGAAGCCTGCTGCCGGATCGTAGAACGTGTCGGCGCCCGTCGTCGTGGTCTGGCGCGGCAGCTTGTAGTTCTTCTTCGCCCAGTGAACCGTGACGACCTGGTCGCGCTTCATGTCGCCGGCGAGATCGAACGACAGACCTTCCTTGCAGGACCACTTGACCGCGCCTTCCGGCACCGGATCGACCTTGGCGGCCGCGCGCGCCTGCGCCTTCTTGCTGCGCGGGATGATGCGCTTGGCCGGCGCCGGGCGCTTGGCCGCTGCCTTCTTCGCGGTCGTGGTGGCCGTACCCTGGGCAAACGCGCTCGGAGCCGACACCAGCATCGTGGCGGACAAGGCGCCGATGGCGGTAGCGATCAGGAGTTTCTTCATGGAGTCAGAACCTTTCGATAATCAGTTGACAAGGGCCGGCAATCGACACTGCCGGCCGGTTTGAAACTGCACGCGCCCCGAAAGCGCGCAGCGGCCGCTATTTTCACCTATTTGGCCGCGCATATATCAGGTTTTCGGGCTCCGTTACGTTTTTTGTCGTTTCGCAAACGTCTGCCGGCTCGCGTGCCGGCGGATGCATGCAACGCGTGGCTCGGCCGGCGGCGCGCACTCAATGCGCGACGCCCGCGGCGGCCGGGCCGAACAGCGGCGCGGCCTCGGACGGTACGGGCTGGCCGGTGGCCCGCGCACGGCGCAGCACCGACCAGTAATAACGATAACTCGCGCGATCGTGCAGCGTATCGCCGTGGCGCGTCGGGCCCCAGTCGGCGGCCTGCGCGGCCAGCAGGATCTCGGCGGCCAGCGCGACTTCGTCGGTGCGCGGGGCGAACGCGTCGACGATCGGGCGGATCTGCGCGGGGTGAATGCTCCACATCCGCGTGAAGGCGAATTCGTCGCGCGCGCGGCGCGCATCGCCGGCGACCACGCTCATGTCGCGCACCTCGGTCGTCACATTGTGTGACGATGTTTTGCCGTGTGCGTGACAGGCCGCGGCGATTTCCAGCTTCGCGCGGCGCACGAGCGGGTGATCGAACTGGCCGGGCGAGCGCATCGCGGAGTCGGGGATCGCGCCGTGGTGCGCGGAGACGAAATCCATCAGCCCGAAGCTCAGCGTGCCGACCGTCGGCAGCGCGGCGAGGGCGGCCGCCTGCGCGAGCGCGCCGTGCGTTTCGACCAGCACGTCGACAGGGATCGGTTGCGCGATGCCGAGCTCGCGGCGCGTGCCTTCGATGAACGCGGTCATTTCGGCCGCGTCGGCGGCGTTCGCGATCTTCGGCAGCGTGATGTAGGCCGGTACGCGCGCCGCGCGCAGCACGATGCGCACGTCGTCGCGCCAGTGCGGGTGGGAAAAGTCGTGGATGCGCACGCCGACGCGGCCGAAGCGGTTCTCGGCGCTGCCGAGCAGGTCGGCCACGAGCGCCGCGTGCGCGGCTTCCTGGCCGACGGCCGCGCCGTCCTCGCAGTCGAGCGTGAGGTCGAACACGGGACCCAGCTCGGCCTGCAGTGCGAGCGACTTGCGCATCAGCTTCTCGCTGCCCGCGTAGTGATCGCAGCAGGGCAGGATCGCGGGCGGGGACGCCCCGTCGTAGAGCACTTGTGCAGGAGTGAGCGCGGCCATCTCTTCTACGTCAGGGAAGCGGGTCAACGTGGAGAAAATCGGATTCGGGCAGGTTCTGGGCCGGCGAGAGGTGGCGCGAGGCGGCAAAACGTGCGCGAATCGGATCGCTCGGCGCGGGGCGGCGGCATGCCGGCCCGCCCCGAAGCCGGGCGCCCGAAGGCCGCCCGGCCCGATGCGTGATGCTTAGTTCTTCAGCAGGTGGGCGACGCCGTCGCGCTCTTCGAGCAGCTCGGCCAGCGTGCCGTCCATCTTCTCGCGCGAGAACGCGTCGATTTCCAGGCCCTCGACGCGCTTGTATTCGCCGTTTTCGCAGGTGACCGGCACGCCGTAGATGATGTCTTCGGGGATGCCGTACGAGCCGTCCGACGGGATGCCCATCGTGACCCACTTGCCGTTCGTGCCGAGCACCCAGTCACGCACGTGGTCGATCGCCGCGTTCGCCGCCGACGCTGCCGACGACAGGCCGCGCGCTTCGATGATCGCCGCGCCGCGCTTGCCGACGGTCGGGATGAACGTGTCGCGGTTCCACACGTCGTCGTTGATCAGCTTCAGCAGCGATTCGCCTTCGGCGGTCGCGAAGCGGAAGTCCGGGTACATCGTAGGCGAGTGGTTGCCCCACACGGCGAGCTTCTCGATCGACGCGACCGGCTTGCCCGACTTGGCGGCGAGCTGCGACAGCGCGCGGTTGTGGTCGAGGCGCAGCATGGCCGTGAAGTTCTTCTTCGGCAGATCCGGCGCCGACTTCATCGCGATGTACGCGTTCGTGTTCGCCGGGTTGCCGACGACCAGCACCTTCACGTCGCGGCTCGCGACTTCGTTCAGCGCGGCGCCCTGGACCGTGAAGATTTCGGCGTTCGCCGACAGCAGGTCCTTGCGCTCCATGCCCTTCGAGCGCGGACGTGCGCCGACCAGCAGCGCGACGTCGGCATCCTTGAACGCGACCTTCGGATCGTCGGTGATCACGACGCCCGCGAGCAGCGGGAACGCGCAATCGTCGAGTTCCATCACGACGCCTTTGATGGCGGCTTGGGCTTGCGGGAGGTCGAGCAGTTGCAGGATGACCGGCTGATCCTTGCCGAGCAGGTCGCCGTTCGCGATGCGGAACAGCAGGGAGTAAGCGATTTGACCTGCGGCGCCGGTGACGGCAACGCGCTTTGCGGGCTTAGCCATTGAAAATCTCCAGGACGGGTGAAGCGTTGGACGCGAGCGAAAACGCCATTCTATGCGCGTTGTGCGTAGCGTTGCATTGAAGCAGGGCGGAGGACTCGCGATGGCGGACGCGGTGAACCTGGAGACGGCCGTGGCACGTAGCCGGGGACGCGCTGTTGCACCCGCGAACCCTTGCTCGACCGGGAGTGTAGGAGCCGTCACGCGCAAAGTCAAACGGTATCATATGTCTTATATAAGACAGATGTTTTGCGGAAATTGAGTGGACGAAAAAGTGCGGTTTGTGATGAAATGCGCGCCATGACATCGAACCAGGCGAACACCGCGAATCAGACCGGCGCAGGCGGCCCAGGGCAGCCGGGCGCGGGCGATCCCGCGGCTTCGCCCGCGGCGGCCGCGTCGCCGACGTTCAGCCCGTTATACCAGCAGATCAAGTCGTTGATCACACAAAGTCTCGAATCCGGCGAATGGAAGCCGGGCGAGATCATCCCCAGCGAAGTGGAGCTCGCGGCCCGTTACAAGGTCAGCCAGGGCACCGTTCGCAAGGCGATCGACGAGCTGGCCGCCGAAAACCTGGTGGTCAGGCGGCAGGGCAAGGGTACTTTTGTTGCAACGCACAACGAGGATCGCGCGCAATTCCGCTTTCTGCGTCTGCTGGCCGACGACGGCGCCGAGCACCCGCACGTGAGCCGTCTGCTCGAATGCCGGCGCCTGCGCGCGCCGGCCGAGATCGCACGGCAGCTCGACCTGAAGCCCGCCGACCCCGTCGTGCAGGTGCGCCGCCTGCTGGAGTTCGACGGCGAAGTGACGGTGCTCGACGAGATCTGGCTGCCGGGCGCGATGTTCCGCGGGCTGACGTTCGAGCGGTTGAGCGAATACAAGGGGCCGCTCTACGCGATGTTCGAGACGGAGTTCGGTACGCGGATGATCCGCGCGACGGAGAAGATCCGCGCGGTCGCGGCGGATCCGGCGGTGGCCGACCTGCTGCACGTGCCGGCCGGTTTCCCGCTGCTGTCGGTCGAGCGCGTGTCCTATACGTACGGGGACCGGCCGGTGGAAGTGCGCCGCGGCTGGTATGTCACAACCGGGTACTACTATCAGAATGACTTGAGCTGACGACGTTCGGTTCAGCCGCGTGCATTCGCGTTTCCCACGCTCGCGAAGCACGTTTCGGGCCGCCTTTGTTCGTGTTCGCGCAATTATCCAGAGCAGACTTTCGCTGCAGCGCGATATGAAAAGGCGCTAAAATCGCGGATTAGTGTGACAACATAGTAGGGGTCTAGCATGACTGACGCAGTAAGAAAGCCGAGGCCGGAATACCGGAACATCGGAATCGGCGACATCACGTTGAAGTATCGCATGCCGCTGGCGGCGATACTGTCGATTCTCCACCGAGTCAGCGGCGCGCTGCTGTTCCTGTTCCTGCCGTTCTTGCTGTTCCTCTTCGACCAGAGCCTCACCTCCGAGCTCAGCTTCGAGGTCTTCAAGCAGTTCCTCTCCAACATCGTCGTCAAGCTGATCGTCCTCGCGTTGTCGTGGGCCTTCTTCCACCATTTCTGCGCCGGCATTCGCCACCTGCTGATGGACGTCAACCACGACGCCGTCTCGAAGGAAGGCGGCAAGCGGACGGCCGTCGTCGTCTTTGTCGTCTCGATTGCGCTGACGATCGCCATGGCACTCAAACTGTTCGGAGCATTCTAAGAAAATGGCAGCCAACAACCGAATCGGCTCGAAGCGCCTCGTCGTCGGCGCACACTACGGCCTGCGCGACTGGCTCGCGCAGCGCGTCACCGCCACGATCATGGCGGTCTACACGGTCATTCTGCTCGTCCTGTTCTTCGGCGCGCACGATTTTTCGTACGAAGGCTGGGCATCGATCTTCGCCGCGCAATGGATGAAGCTCGCGACCTTCGTGATGCTGCTTTCCCTCTTCTACCACGCATGGGTCGGCGTGCGCGACATCTGGATGGACTACGTGAAGCCCGTCGGTGTGCGCCTGCTGCTGCAATCGCTGACCATCGTCTGGCTGCTCGCATGTGCGGGCTACGCCGCGCAGATTCTCTGGAGAGTGTAAAGAATGGCTGCAATCAAAACTTCCCTCCCGCGCCGCAAGTTTGACGTCGTGATCGTCGGCGCGGGCGGCTCCGGCTTGCGCGCGGCGCTGCAACTGTCGCGCGCGGGCCTGTCGGTCGGCGTGCTGTCGAAGGTGTTCCCGACCCGTTCGCACACGGTGGCCGCGCAAGGCGGGATCGGCGCGTCGCTCGGCAACATGAGCGAAGACAACTGGCACTACCACTTCTACGACACGATCAAGGGTTCCGACTGGCTCGGCGACCAGGACGCGATCGAGTTCATGTGCCGCGAAGCGCCGAACGTCGTGTACGAACTCGAGCACTTCGGCATGCCGTTCGACCGTAACGCGGACGGCACGATCTACCAGCGTCCGTTCGGCGGCCATACCGCGAACTACGGCGAGAAGCCGGTCCAGCGCGCTTGCGCGGCCGCCGACCGTACCGGTCACGCGCTGCTGCACACGCTGTACCAGCAGAACGTCGAGGCGAAGACGCAGTTCTTCGTCGAATGGATGGCGCTCGACCTGATCCGCGACGCGGACGGCGACGTACTCGGCGTGACGGCCCTCGAGATGGAGACGGGCGACGTCTACATCATGGAAGGCAAGACGACGCTGTTCGCGACGGGCGGCGCAGGCCGGATCTTCGCGGCATCGACGAACGCGTTCATCAACACCGGCGACGGCCTCGGCATGGCGGCCCGCTCGGGCATCGCGCTGCAGGACATGGAGTTCTGGCAGTTCCACCCGACCGGCGTGGCCGGCGCGGGCGTGCTGATCACCGAAGGCGTGCGCGGCGAAGGCGGCATCCTGCGCAACGCGAACGGCGAGCGCTTCATGGAACGCTACGCACCGACGCTGAAGGATCTGGCGCCGCGTGACTTCGTGTCGCGTTCGATGGACCAGGAAATCAAGGAAGGCCGCGGCGTCGGTCCGAACAAGGATCACGTGCTGCTCGACCTGTCGCACATCGGCGCCGAGACGATCATGAAGCGTCTGCCGTCGATCCGCGAAATCGCGCTGAAGTTCGCGAACGTCGACGCGATCAAGGAGCCGATCCCGGTCGTCCCGACGATCCACTACCAGATGGGCGGCATCCCGACCAACATCCACGGTCAGGTCGTCGGCACGTCGCGCGATCACAAGGAACCGGTCAACGGCTTCTACGCAGTGGGCGAATGCTCGTGCGTGTCGGTGCACGGCGCGAACCGTCTCGGCACGAACTCGCTGCTGGACCTCGTGGTGTTCGGCCGCGCGGCCGGCAACCACATCGTCCAGCACGTGAAGAATCAGAAGGAACACAAGCCGCTGCCGGCGGATGCGGGCGAGTTCTCGCTCGCGCGCCTGAACAAGCTCGACAAGTCGAGCTCGGGCGAGTACACGCAGGACGTCGCGAACGACATCCGCGCAACGATGCAGAAGCACGCAGGCGTGTTCCGCACGTCGGCGCTGCTGAAGGAAGGCGTCGACCAGATGGCCGGCCTGAAGGCGCGCGTGGAAAACATCCACCTGAAGGACAAGTCGAAGGTGTTCAACACCGCGCGCGTCGAAGCGCTCGAGCTGGAGAACCTGATCGAAGTGGCCCGCGCAACGATGGTGTCGGCGGAAGCGCGCAAGGAAAGCCGCGGCGCGCACGCGCACAGCGACTACGAACACCGCGACGACGAGAACTGGCTGCGCCACACGCTGTGGTACAGCGAAGGCGATCGCCTCGACTACAAGCCGGTTCAAATGAAGCCGCTGACGGTCGATTCCGTGCCGCCGAAGCCGCGCACGTTCTAAGCCGAGTCAAAGGAATCCGAAATGGCAAAACGCATTTTTGAAGTCTACCGCTACGATCCGGACAAGGACGCAGCGCCGCGCATGCAGACGTACGAGCTCGAGATCCAGCATGAGCGCATGCTGCTCGACGCACTGGTCAAGCTGAAGGCACTGGACGAGACGCTGTCGTTCCGCCGTTCGTGCCGCGAAGGCGTGTGCGGTTCGGACGCGATGAACATCAACGGCAAGAACGGCCTCGCGTGCCTGACGAACCTGAACGACCTGCCGCAGAAGATCGTGCTGCGCCCGCTGCCGGGCCTGCCCGTCGTGCGCGACCTGATCGTCGACATGACGCACTTCTTCAACCAGTACCACTCGATCAAGCCGTACCTGATCAACGACGCGCCGCCGCCTGAGAAGGAACGCCTCCAGTCGCCGGAAGAGCGCGACGAGCTCGACGGCGTGTACGAGTGCATTCTGTGCGCGAGCTGCTCGACGTCGTGCCCGAGCTTCTGGTGGAACCCGGACAAGTTCGTCGGCCCGGCCGGCCTGCTGCAGGCTTACCGCTTCATCGCGGACAGCCGCGACACCGCCACCGGCGAGCGTCTCGACAACCTGGAAGACCCGTACCGTCTGTTCCGTTGCCATACGATCATGAACTGCGTCGACGTTTGCCCGAAGGGCTTGAACCCGACGAAGGCGATCGGCAAGATCAAGGAACTGATGGTTCGGCGCGCGGTATAAAGTTTGATGAGCGACGAATCGCATCAATCCGACCCGCACCGCCGCGCGCGCCTGCGCTGGCGCGCGCGGCGGGGTCTGCTGGAAAACGACATCGTATTCGAGCGTTTCTTCAGCCGATACGAGCATGACCTCACCGATGCAGACGTAGGCGCGTTGTCGCGCCTGCTCGATCTGAGCGACAACGACCTGATGGACTTGCTCCTCGCGCGCAAGGAACCAGAAGGCGACCTAGACAGCCCGGACATTCACCGGCTGTTGGAGATGCTGCGCAACGTGTGACGCCAAGGTGTAACGCGCTGCGCCCGTTATCGAATCCCGTTTCTTTATTTCGATTGAGGATGTGCCATGACTCCGTCTGATGTTAAAGCCACGCTATCGTTCAGCGACAACTCGCCGAGCGTCGAAATGCCGATCTACAAGGGCACGATGGGCCCGGACGTGATCGACATCCGCAAGCTGTACGGCCAGACCGGCAAGTTCACTTACGACCCGGGCTTCATGTCGACGGCTTCGTGTAATTCGGCGATCACGTACATCGACGGCGACAAGGGCGAGCTGCTGTACCGCGGCTACCCGATCGACAACCTCGCACAAAACGCGGACTTCCTCGAAAGCTGCTACCTGCTGCTGAAGGGCGAACTGCCGAACGCCGCGCAGAAGAAGGAATTCGTCGACACCGTCACGAAGCACACGATGGTGCACGAGCAGATGCACTTCTTCTTCCGTGGCTTCCGTCGCGACGCGCACCCGATGGCGATCCTGGTCGCCGCGGTCGGCGCGCTGTCGGCGTTCTACCACGACTCGCTCGACATCAACGACCCGCGTCACCGCGAAGTGTCGGCGATCCGCATGATCGCGAAGCTGCCGACGCTCGTCGCGATGGCGTACAAGTACAGCATCGGCCAGCCGTTCGTGTATCCGAAGAACTCGCTGTCGTACAGCGCGAACTTCATGCACATGATGTTCTCGAACCCGTGCGAAGAGTACAAGGTCAACGACGTGCTCGTCCGCGCGCTCGACCGCATCCTGATCCTGCACGCCGATCACGAGCAGAACGCATCGACGTCGACGGTCCGTCTGGCCGGCTCGTCGGGCGCGAACCCGTTCGCGTGTATCGCGGCCGGTATCGCGTGTCTGTGGGGCCCGGCGCACGGCGGTGCGAACGAAGCCGCGCTGAACATGCTCGAGCAGATCGGTTCGCCGGACAACATCCCCGAATTCATCAAGCAGGTGAAGGACAAGAACTCGGGCGTGAAGCTGATGGGCTTCGGCCACCGCGTGTACAAGAACTACGACCCGCGTGCGAAGCTGATGCGCGAGACGTGCTACGAAGTGCTGAACGAACTGGGCCTGCACGACGACCCGCTGTTCAAGCTCGCGATGCAGCTCGAGAAGATCGCGCTGGAAGACGAATACTTCGTGTCGCGCAAGCTGTACCCGAACGTCGACTTCTACTCGGGTATCGTCCAGCGCGCGCTGGGCATCCCGACGTCGATGTTCACGTGTATCTTCGCGATGGCACGTACGGTCGGCTGGATCGCACAGTGGAACGAAATGATCGCCGATCCGGAACAGAAGATCGGCCGTCCGCGCCAGCTGTTCATCGGCGATACGCCGCGCGAAGCGAAGCCGCTCAACGCACGTTAAACCGCGTGCGGCGCGAGCGGCCGGCAGGTCGCTCGCGTCGGGCAACCGCAACGCCACGACACCCCGACGGGTCAGCCCGTCGGGGTGTTTTCATTTGCGCGGCCGGCGTTGGCCCGAGCCGGCGCGGCGCTCCAGCGACGGCGGCCGCGTGTCGAGCGCGGGCGCGTCGTCGTCCGGTGCATGGCCGTGCTGCTTGAAGAACTGCCGGTACGCGCCGGGCGTCGTGCCGCGCGCGGCGAGGAACTGGCGATTGAAGTTCGCGGCATTCGGAATGCCGCAGCGCGCGGCGACCGTCGCGATCGGCCAGTCGGTGCCGACGAGATGGCGGCATGCATGCGCGAGGCGCAGCCGCTGCACGTAGCGGCCGACGCTTTCGCCGAGATGCCGGACGAACAACCGTTGCAGCGTGCGTTCGGACAGGTGCGCGGCAGCGGCGAGTGCGTCGATGCGCAGCGGTTCGTGGAAATGCCGGTCGATCGCGTCGAGCACGCGGTCGAGGCGTTCGGCTTCGGGCGCGCCCGGCCCGCCGGGCGACGGCGCGCCGTCGGGCCGGTCGTACGCATGCGCGGTGGCGAGCGGTTCGCCGCCGGCTTCCGCGAGATCGGCAAGCGTGTCGAGCGTGGCTGCAAGCCGTACGCGCGGCGACGGATCGAGCAACCGCTGCAGCCGCGCGCGCATCGCGCGGGCCGTCTCCACGTCGAAGCGCAGGCCCGGCGCCGCGCGCCGCAGCAGCGAGCGCAGCGGCGCGTATTCGGGGCAGCAGTCGGCCAGCCGCCGCGCCCAGTCTCCGTCGAACCAGACGACGAGCGCGACTTCGGGCGCGTCGCGATCGATGCGCGCGTTCGACGACCACGTATGCGGCAGGTTCGGCGGCACGAGCACGAGATCGTCGTCCGCGTAGCGCGCGACGTGATCGCCGATGAAGCGCTGGCCGCAGCTGTTGAGCGTCAGCGTCAGTTCGTACTCGGGATGGCGATGCCATTCGAACGGAATGCGCGCGAGCTGGCGGTGATAGACGCGGATCGAACAGCCGGACGCGAACGTCACGTGCTCGTATTGCGGTTTCATCGCGGCCTCCGGTAGGGGCGGGCAGTGCGCCGTGGCATGATCGTGAGCGATTCTCACCAAGGAGCGATGCCATGTTTTCACATGTGTGCGTGGGCGTCGGCGATACGGCGCGCGCCTACGATTTCTATGCGCCGCTGTTCGCGGCACTCGGGCTGCGCCTGAAATTCCGCGAGCCGGACGGCTGGTCGGGCTGGATGCCGGCCAACGCCGAGCGGCCGCTGTTCTTCTTCGGCAAGCCGCTCGACGGCCGCCCACCGGAGCCGGGCAACGGCCACACGATCGCGTTCGATGCGCCGACCCGCGCGCACGTCGATCGCTGCCACGCACTCGCGCTGCGGCATGGCGGCACCTGCGAAGGGCCGCCGGGCCTGCGGCCGCACTATCACCGCGACTATTACGGTGCGTATTTCCGCGACCCGGACGGCAACAAGCTCTGCGTGGTCTGCCATCGTCCCGAATGACGCACGATTGTCAGGATTGTATCGATCATTGGCCGGATAGTGGTAATGGCGGCCGTGTGCCGGCCGTACGCTGACAGCACATCACGACACGCTTTCAGCGAGGAGACGACGATGCAACTGACGATTGACGACCTGCCTGCCGCGATCCGCGCGGCGAAACGGGCGCTGCGCGCCGATTTGCCCGGTTATGCGGCCACGTTCCGCGAAGTGGAGGGCGACATCGCCCGGCAGGTCGATGCGAT
The DNA here is from genome assembly GCF_030504405.1 of Burkholderia sp. AU44665. Classification (NCBI taxonomy): domain Bacteria; kingdom Pseudomonadati; phylum Pseudomonadota; class Betaproteobacteria; order Burkholderiales; family Burkholderiaceae; genus Burkholderia; species Burkholderia sp. AU44665. The sequence goes on from NZ_JAUJRI010000001.1 coordinate 100,734, forward strand.
CCGCCGCGCGCACGCGCACGGCCACGACGTGATTCCGGTCGTGCCGTTCGCGGATATCGCGGGCGGCCGGGTCGATCCGCATGCGGTTGCGGCGATCCGCATGCATGGCGCGGTCGTGATCCGCGGCGTGTTCGATGCGAGGCAGGCACGCGACTGGAACGACGAGATCGGCGCGTATCTGGATGCGAACCGTTTCGCCGACCGGCTGCACGCGCGCGCGGAGGACCGCTATTTCGGCAATCTCGCGTCGGGCAAGCCGCAGATCTACGGCGTCTACTGGTCGAAGCCGCAGGTGGCCGCGCGCCAGTCGCCGGCGCTCACGCAGGCGCGGGTGTTCCTGAACCGCCTGTGGCGGCATGCGGACGGCGCACGTGCGCATTTCGATCCCGACCGGGTGCCCGCGTATGCGGACCGGATCCGCCGCCGGCCGCCCGGTTCGACGTCGCTCGGGCTGTCGCCGCATGTCGACGGCGGCTCGGTCGAGCGCTGGCTCGGCGCGAATTTTCGGCAGGTCTATCGCCATGTGCTGGCCGGCCGCTGGCGCGAGTACGATCCGTTCGATGCGGCGTTCCGGCCCGACGTCGAAGAGATTCCGTCACCGGCCGTGTGTTCGATGTTCCGCACGTTCCAGGGCTGGACCGCGCTGACACCGCAGGGGCCCGGCGACGGCACGCTGCAGCTGATCCCGGTTGCGAACGCGATGGCCTATGTCGTGCTGCGCGCGCTGCAGGACGACGTCGCCGACGACGACCTGTGCGGCGCGCGTCCCGGCCGCGCGCTGTCGATTCGCCCGGAATGGCACACGCTGCTGCTCGATGCGCTGGTGCCGATCCCGCATATGGAACCGGGCGACGCGGTGTTCTGGCACGGCGACGTCGTGCATGCGGTCGAGGATGCGCATCGCGGCGGCGGCGACAGCAACGTGATGTACATCGCGGCCGCGCCCGGCTGCGCGAAGAACGACGCGTACCTGCAACGCCAGCGTTGCGCGTTCCTGCGCGGCGACAGCCCGCCGGATTTCCCGGCCGACCATTTCGAAGTCGATTTCGACGGGCGCGCGGGGGAGGCCGAACTCACGGCGCTCGGCCGCGCGCAGATGGGATTCGAGCCCGGCGCATGACGCGGGGGCGGCCCGTTCGCCGAATCGGCTGCGTGGTGCGCGCAATTCGACGCAATCGGCTGTCGGCGCCGCCGAAATCGACGCGAATGGCGCAATTTGGCTTCCGATAATGGTCCGGTCACGACGCCGCCGGCCCGTGCACGGCACGGGTGCGGCGCAGATCATGGAGGAGTCGATGCAATTCACGCAAGCGATCGTTCGCCGTCCCGCGCCGTCCTGCGGCGCGGGCCTGACCACCGCCGAACTCGGCGCACCCGACTACGACAAGACGCTCGCGCAGTTCCACGCTTACTGCGACGCGCTGCGCATGCTCGCGGTCGAGCTGACCGAACTGCCGCCGCTCGATGCGTTTCCCGATTCGCACTTCGTCGAGGACGTTGCCGTCGTCACGCCGGAATTCGCGGTGATCACGCGCCCCGGCGCGCCCGCCCGGCGCGGCGAGACCGCGCACATCGAAGCGGCGCTGCGCGTGCATCGCGAGCTGCTGCCGATGCAACAGGGCCGCCTCGACGGCGGCGACGTGATGCTGGTCGGCAAGCGCTTCTTCATCGGGCTGACGAGCCGCACCGACGCGCAAGGCATCGCCGCGTTCGAGTCGCTGGTGTCGCGCCATGGATATTCGGTCGTCGCGGTGCCGGTTGGCGCCGGCCTGCACCTGAAATCGGTCGTCAATGCGCTTGGCGACGACACGCTGCTCGTGACCGACGCACTGGCCGCGCATCCGGCGTTCGCCGACTATCGAAGGATCGCGATTTCCGCCGCCGACGAATATGCGGCCAACACGCTGCGCGTGAACGGCACGCTGATCACGCCGGCCGGCTATCCGCGCGTGCATGACGCGATCGCGTCGCTCGGCATGCCGCTGCACGTGATCGACACGAGCGAGTTCCGCAAGATGGACGGCGGCCTGACGTGCCTGTCGCTGCGGTTCTAGTCGATTGGCGCGCGGCGGCGGCGGCCGGATAATATGGCCCGCGTGTGGAACGGCAGACGTTCCTCCCATGAGCCACGACCCGACCGGAGCGAACGCGGATGACCGACAAGAAGATGCAGTTGGACAAGATCGATCTCCGGATTCTCGACATCCTGCGCACCGAAGGACGGATTTCCTACCGGAAGCTGTCGGAACGCGTGAATCTCACGCCGCGGCCGTGCCAGGCGCGCGTGGAGCGGCTCGAGGCGCTCGGCGTGATCGAAGGGTACCGCGCGGTGATCAACGCGCCGCGCGCGACCAAGCCGATCGTCGTGATCGCGCAGATCGTGCTGGCCGACCACGGGCGTTCGCAGGCGCCGTTCGAGGACGAAATGCGCGGGAATCCGGCCGTGCTCGATTGCTGGCTGGTGAGCGGCACGTTCGATTTTCTCGTGCGGCTCGCGTGCGAGGATCTCGACGAGTACCGGCGGATCGCGAACGTGTGGCTGGAAAGCCCGCGATTCCGGATCGAGAAGATCGTGACGACGGCCGAACTGCAGACGATCAAGCGCAGCGTCGTGTGAGGCGAGCGGCCAGCCAGGGCCGGTTTCGATGCGAATGACCGGCGCGATCGATTCGCATTCCAAATTGAATCGGCTGGCCCGGATCACGATCGGGGTGAACATTACGGATGCCGCGCAAGCGGCAGCGCAGACGGCCGCGCCGTCCGGAGCGACGCTGAAACGCCGTCTGCAGGGCCGTCGCATCGCGATGATCGCGATCCAGCTCGCCGCCGGCGCGATGAATCCGTTGATCCTGACGGCCGTGCTGTCGGCCGGCAATTCGGGTGCCTACGCGGCGACACGGATGCTGTACAACCTCGCATCGGAAGGGCGCGCGCCGATGTTCGCGACGCTGTCGCCGCGCGCGCAAGAGCCGGCTCGTGCGCTACGAGGAAATGGACGTCGGGCCGTGGCTCACGCGCTCGGTCGCGGCCGTCGACGCGGCCGCCGCGCGGCACGGGCCACCGCGCCGGTCGGTCGCTGCGGCGATGGGGTAACGGCAGCCGACCGTTACTTGTCCAGCTCCGGATAGTGCCGGAAGATCCCCATGTCGTTGAACGGGATGCGGCGTTCCGACTCGAGGTAGTGCGCGACGGGCGGATGCCGTGCGACGCGATCGTGCAGCGCGACGAGCCCGGCGATCTTGCGTTCCGCGCGCTTCATCGCTTTCGGAAACGCATAGCGCAGGCCCTCGATCAACTGGAACATCGACAGGTCCGCGTAGGTGAGCGTGTTGCCCGCGATATAACCGCTCTTGTGCGGATTCTGTTCGAGCACGCGATCGAAGTAGCCGAGGAATTTCGGCAGCCGGTTCTCGAGGAAATCGGCCGCGCGCTCGGCCGCTTCCGCCTTCTGGTCCTCGTAGTACAGGCCGCTGCCGATCGGATGGTGCGTGTCGTGGATCTCGGTGATGAAATCGGCGGCGGTCAGCTGGAGCTGGTGCACCCACAGCCGGCCGGCTTCGTCGTCGGGCGCGAGTCCGAGCCGCGCGCCGAGAAACAGCAGGATGTTCGCGGTCTGTCCGACGACCACGTCGCCCGCCTTCAGGAACGGCGGTGCGAACGGCACGCATTCCGCTTTCGTGTCGTCCATCATGCGCATCATCGCCGCCACGCCCATCCCGCGTCCCGATTCGCGCGCGACGTCGACGTAGTCGGCCTCGGCTGCTTCCAGCGCGAGGCGCACGTACTCGCCGCGGCCCTGGATTTCAGGCCAGTAATAGAGTTCATATCGCATGCAGTGCTCCTGTCCGGTCGATGCGCCTGGATGCACGCACCGCGATGGCGGGGAGGGCGGCCGTGCGCCGCCCGTTGCGAATAGACAGTCTACGAGATCGAGTGCGAAATGCCAGCGGCGCCGCGTGTCATGCGCGGCGTTCGTCGCGCCCACACGCCTTCGTGGCTGCGTTCGACCAGTTCACCGCCGATCATGCCAGGGTGCGTGTCGCCGCTGGCGAAGCGGGTCAGCGCCAGCGCAAGCCCGTCACCTATGGGCGCGAACAGGCCCTGACCTTCCCCGTCGGTCGGAAGCTGCCCCGATGCGGAACCCGCGAGGACGAACCCTGCAAGAAACGGAAGGAAAGGCGCGTTTTCGGCCGGTCGTTTAATCGTATGCCTCGTTGCGCGGTTCCGGATCGCTTGATTTGGAAATGATCATTTCCTATAATGCCGCATGGCGACGAAAATTGCACCGAACGTTGGCAGGCCGCGAGAATTCGACATGGAGCAAGCGCTGGACGGCTTCATCCGCGTCTTTCGCGAGCGTGGCTATCATGCGACTTCCATCGGCGATCTGTCCCGGGAGACAGGGCTCACCACCGGCAGTCTTTACAAGGCTTTTGCGGACAAGAACGCCATATTCGTTGCCGCGTTGAACCGGTACGTCGATCGGCGCGCGAGCGAACTCAACACGATCCTTGCCGATGAAAGGAACGGACGGGACAAGGTGCGCGCGCTGCTGCGCTTTTATGCGGACGTCTCGCATGGAGACGAGGGCCGAAAGGGCTGTCTGGTCGTGGGCGGCGCTATTGTTCTCGGTACGTTGGATAGCGAGATCGCCGACATCGTTCACAAATCGATGCAGCGGGTCGAGCGTCTCCTTCGCGATTTGATCAGGCAGGGGCAGGCCGATGGGTCCGTCGATGCCGCGCTGAACGCACAAGCCACGTCGAGCTGTCTGTTCGCCATGGTGCAGGGGCTTCGAGTGGTGGGTAAGCTCGGCCAACGCCGCAGCGATATGTCGATGCTGGTCGACGAGGCCATGCGGCTGCTCAACTAGGGTAGAGCGTCATCCCTTGGGTAACTCGATGTGAAGTAACACGCGAAACCACGCGTGCGCGCGATCTGGTTCTGTCGAATTAGGAAACGATTATTTCCCAATGCCATTGCTCGCGCTGCGCGTGGTGAACCATCATCCAGGAAAGTCGATTCCATAGAGAGGACGAACTTATGCACCAGCATCAATCGACCGCGGATTCTTTGCCGCTTGCGACCACACCCTATTTTCGCGAAGACCCGCGGCTCAGCGGCTTTCGTCATCGGTTCGATACGGTGGACGGGGTGCGCCTTCATTATGTCGAAGGCGGCCGCACCGACGGCGAGACCATTGTGTTGCTCGCGGGGTTTCCGGAAAGCTGGTACGCGTGGCGCAGAATCATGTCCCTGCTCGCGGACGAATTCAGGATCGTGGCGCCGGATCTTCCCGGGCAAGGCGACTCGGACCGGCCGCTCACCGGGTATGACACGCAGACCGTCGCGACAACGCTTGCGCGCCTGCTGGAGCGGCAAAATATCTCGCGCTTTTACCTGGCCGCTCACGACGTCGGCGCATGGGTCGCCTATCCGTTTGCGGCGATGTATCCCGATTCAGTGAAGCGCGTGGCGTTGCTCGACGCCGGGATACCCGGCATCACGCTGCCCGACGCACTGCCGATCGAGCCTCGCAGCGCATGGCGCACGTGGCACTTTGCATTCCATGCGGTAGCCGACCTGCCGGAGACGTTGATCGCCGGCAGGGAGCGCGCGTATCTCGATTGGTTCTTGCGTCGCAAGGCGGCAAATCCCGAATCGTTCTCCGACGCGGATATCGACGAGTACGTCCGGGTGTTCACCAGGGACGGCGGGTTGCGAGCGGGCCTGGCATTTTATCGGGCCGTGTCGGAATCGTCGGCCCAGAACCGCAAGCTGCAGGCGCGAGGAAAGCTGACGATGCCCGTGCTCGCTGTCAGTGCCGACCAGGGATCCATACCCGACATGGCAGGGCCGCTCGAACATGTCGCGGAAGACGTGACGGCTGCGACGATCGCATATAGCGGGCATTTCATCCCTGAGGAACAACCGCAGGCGCTGGCGCGCGCGTTGCGCAATTTCTTCCGGTAGCACGTCGCCGCGAGTCGATTGCAAGGGCTGGAGCGGCCCACGACGGCCGACATGGTGCGCGGAGCAAGCCCCGTCGTGCGGCACGCGCCTGTGCCGCACGCGCTGCCGCGCTTGCCGGGTAATACTTATCCGGGTATCGCGTGTACCACCCAACTCACTGTTTTTATTCACTTTTTTCGTTATCGTGGTACTCCATGGGCCGATTTTGCGTGGCATAATCGATCGCATCCGCAAGGCTTGTAGTCACAACGACCCCGCATACCCATGGCACAGACTCTCTACGACAAACTGTGGAACACCCACGTGGTCCACACCGAGGAAGACGGCACGACCCTGCTCTACATCGACCGTCAGCTGCTGCATGAAGTCACGAGCCCGCAGGCGTTCGAAGGGCTGAAGATCGCGCAGCGCCCGGTGTGGCGCATCAGCGCGAACCTGGCCGTGTCGGACCACAACGTGCCGACGACGGACCGCAGCCACGGCATCGCCGATCCCGTCTCGAAGCTGCAGGTCGACACGCTCGACGCGAACTGCGATGCATTCGGCATCACGCAGTTCAAGATGAACGACGTGCGCCAGGGCATCGTCCACATCATCGGGCCGGAACAGGGCGCGACGCTGCCGGGCATGACGATCGTGTGCGGCGATTCGCATACGTCCACGCACGGCGCGTTCGGCGCGCTCGCCCACGGCATCGGCACGTCGGAAGTCGAGCACGTGCTCGCGACGCAGACCCTGCTGCAGAAGAAGAGCAAGAACATGCTCGTGAAGGTCGAGGGCGCGCTGCCGCGCGGCTGTACCGCGAAGGACATCGTGCTCGCGATCATCGGCAAGATCGGCACGGCAGGCGGCACGGGCTACGCGATCGAATTCGGCGGCTCGACCATTCGCGCGCTGACGATGGAAGGCCGCATGACCGTCTGCAACATGGCGATCGAGGCCGGCGCGCGCGCGGGCATGGTCGCGGTGGACGACACGACGATCGACTACCTGAAGGGCCGTCCGTTCGTGCCGACCGGCGCGGAATGGGATCAGGCCGTCGAGTACTGGCGCCAGTTCAAGTCGGACGACGGCGCGCAGTTCGACCGCGTGGTCGAGCTGAACGCGGCCGAGATCGTCCCGCAGGTCACGTGGGGCACGTCGCCGGAAATGGTCACGTCGATCGACGGTCGCGTGCCCGATCCCGAGCGCGAGAAGGATCCGGTCAAGCGCGACGCGATGGAGCGCGCGCTGGCCTACATGGCACTCGAGCCGAACACGCCGATCGAATCGATCAAGGTCGACAAGATATTCATCGGCTCGTGCACGAACGCCCGGATCGAGGACATCCGCGCGGCCGCGTACGTCGTGAAGAAGCTGAACCGCCGCATCGCGTCGAACGTGCGGCTCGCGATGGTCGTGCCGGGCTCGGGCCTCGTGAAGGCGCAGGCCGAGCGCGAAGGGCTCGACAAGGTGTTCACCGATGCGGGCTTCGAATGGCGCGAGCCGGGCTGCTCGATGTGCCTCGCGATGAACGCCGACCGGCTCGAGCCGGGCGAGCGCTGCGCGTCGACGTCGAACCGCAACTTCGAAGGCCGGCAGGGCGCGGGCGGTCGCACGCACCTCGTGAGCCCCGCGATGGCGGCGGCCGCGGCGATCGAAGGCCACTTCGTCGACATTCGCCAGCTGGGGTGACGCGTGACGGCATCGAAAGTCATCGCGCGGCTGGTTGCCGCGCTGGCGCTGGCGGGGCTGGGTTTCGGCCTGGCCGGCTGCAATACCGTCCGCGGCTTCGGTGAAGACGTCAACGCCGCCGGCAGCGCGCTGAAGCGCGCCGCGGAGTGACGGTTCCCGCCGAGAATTTGTCGATGTGCGCCGGCTGACTGCCGGCCCTTCAACCGGATAGACGGATCATGGAAAAATTCACTGTACATACCGGCGTCGTGGCGCCGCTCGATCGCGAGAACGTCGACACCGACGCGATCATCCCGAAGCAGTTCCTGAAGTCGATCAAGCGCACGGGCTTCGGTCCGAACGCGTTCGACGAATGGCGTTACCTCGATCACGGCGAGCCGGGCCAGGACAACTCGAAGCGTCCGCTGAACCCGGACTTCGTGCTGAACCAGCCGCGCTACCAGGGGGCATCGGTGCTGCTCGCCCGCAAGAACTTCGGTTGCGGGAGCTCGCGCGAGCACGCGCCGTGGGCGCTGCAGCAGTACGGCTTCCGCGCGATCATCGCGCCGAGCTTCGCGGACATCTTCTTCAACAACTGCTACAAGAACGGCCTGCTGCCGATCGTGCTGACCGAGCAGCAGGTCGATCACCTGTTCAGCGACACGTACGCGTTCAACGGCTACCAACTGACGATCGACCTCGACGCGCAGGTCGTGCGCGCGGGCGACGGCCGCGAGTATCCGTTCGAGATCGCCGCGTTCCGCAAGTACTGCCTGCTGAACGGCTTCGACGACATCGGCCTCACGCTGCGCCACGCGGACAAGATCCGCCAGTTCGAAGCGGAGCGGCTCGTGAAGCAGCCGTGGCTCAGCACCAAGCTGGTCGGCTGAGCGCGCGTTGCAGGCGGGCGCGCCGCGCGTGCGCTCGCCGGCCTGCCTCCATAACACCCTACCCAGTCAGGAATTTCGCATGAAGATTGCAGTGCTGCCCGGCGACGGCATCGGTCCGGAAATCGTCAATGAAGCGGTGAAGGTGCTGAACGCACTCGACGAGAAGTTCGAACTCGAACAGGCGCCGGTCGGCGGCGCGGGCTACGAGGCGAGCGGCCATCCGCTGCCCGACGCGACGCTGGCGCTCGCGAAGCAGGCCGACGCGATCCTGTTCGGCGCGGTCGGCGACTGGAAGTACGACTCGCTCGAGCGCGCGCTGCGCCCCGAGCAGGCGATCCTCGGGCTGCGCAAGCACCTCGAGCTGTTCGCGAATTTCCGCCCGGCGATCTGCTATCCGCAGCTCGTCGATGCGTCGCCGCTGAAGCCGGAGCTCGTCGCGGGCCTCGACATCCTGATCGTGCGCGAACTGAACGGCGACATCTACTTCGGCCAGCCGCGCGGCGTGCGCTCGGCGCCGGACGGCCCGTTCGCCGGCGAGCGCGAAGGCTTCGACACGATGCGCTATTCGGAGCCGGAGGTGCGCCGCATCGCGCACGTCGCGTTCCAGGCCGCGCAAAAGCGCGCGAAGAAGCTGCTGTCGGTCGACAAGTCGAACGTGCTGGAGACGTCGCAGTTCTGGCGCGACATCATGATCGACGTGTCGAAGGAGTACGCGGACGTCGAGCTGTCGCACATGTACGTCGACAACGCGGCGATGCAGCTCGCGAAGGCGCCGAAGCAGTTCGACGTGATCGTCACCGGCAACATGTTCGGCGACATCCTGTCGGATGAGGCGTCGATGCTGACGGGCTCGATCGGCATGCTGCCGTCCGCGTCGCTCGACAAGCACAACAAGGGGCTGTACGAGCCGTCGCACGGTTCGGCGCCGGACATCGCGGGCAAGGGCATCGCGAACCCGCTCGCGACGATCCTGTCGGCCGCGATGCTGCTGCGCTATTCGCTGAATCGCGCGGAGCAGGCCGATCGTATCGAGCGCGCTGTGAAAACGGTGCTCGAACAAGGCTACCGCACGGGCGACATCGCGACGCCGGGCTGCAAGCAGGTCGGCACGGCGGCGATGGGCGATGCGGTGGTCGCCGCGCTGTAAGCGTGGAAAATGAAGTGCGGTAACTAATGTGGAAAAGGGCGCGAACGGGCCGTAAAAATCGGCCGGTTCGCGCGCGGTTGGCCGTTGTGCGGGCCACCGGCTTTGTGTAGACTCGAACGATGGCGCTGATTTCCCTGATCTCCCCGGTCCTGAAACTCCACGGCAACACTGCCCGTGCGGGTGCGCGCGCCATCGTCATCACGAAAACCATTACCACGAAAACGATCATTAAACGCTGATCGCCGTCGTGCCCGCCTGTTTCCCCGCGCGGTCACGCGGGGACGGAAATGGCGGGGAAGCTCCATTCAAAGCAAAGGGTTAGTCATGAACGTAGGTCTCGTAGGTTGGCGCGGCATGGTCGGCAGCGTCCTGATGCAGCGCATGCAGGAAGAGGGCGATTTCGACCTGATCGAACCGGTGTTTTTCAGCACCAGCAACACGGGCGGCAAGGCGCCGTCGTTCGCGAAAAACGAGACCACGCTCAAGGACGCGACCAGCGTCGACGAGCTGAAGAAGTGCGACGTGATCATCACGTGCCAGGGCGGCGACTACACGAACGACGTGTTCCCGAAGCTGCGCGCGGCCGGCTGGAACGGCTACTGGATCGATGCGGCATCGTCGCTGCGGATGCAGGACGACGCGGTCATCATCCTCGATCCGGTCAACCTCGACGTGATCAAGGACGCGCTCGTCAAGGGCACGAAGAACTTCGTCGGCGGCAACTGCACGGTCAGCCTGATGCTGATGGCGCTCGGCGGCCTGTTCCGCGAGAATCTCGTCGACTGGATGACGGCGATGACCTACCAGGCCGCATCGGGCGCGGGCGCGCAGAACATGCGTGAGCTGCTGTCGCAGATGGGCACGCTGAACGGCGCGGTACAGGAACAGCTCGCCGATCCGGCCTCCGCGATCCTCGACATCGACCGCCGCGTGCTGGCCGCGATGAACAGCGACGCGATGCCGACGAGCCAGTTCGGCGTGCCGCTCGCCGGTTCGCTGATCCCGTGGATCGACAAGGATCTCGGCAACGGGATGTCGAAGGAAGAGTGGAAGGGCGGCGCGGAAACCAACAAGATCCTCGGCAAGCCGGCGATGGGCGAACCGGGTTCGATCCCGGTCGACGGGCTGTGCGTGCGGATCGGTGCGATGCGCTGCCACTCGCAGGCGCTGACGATCAAGCTGAAGAAGGACGTGCCGCTCGACGAGATCAACGGCATCCTCGCATCGGCGAACGACTGGGTGAAGGTCGTGCCGAACGAGCGTGAAGCGTCGATGCGCGACCTGTCGCCGGCGAAGATCACCGGCACGCTGTCGGTGCCGGTCGGCCGCCTGCGCAAGCTCGCGATGGGCGGCGAATACCTGTCGGCGTTCACGGTCGGCGATCAGTTGCTGTGGGGCGCGGCCGAGCCGCTGCGCCGCATGCTGCGCATCCTGCTCGACAAGTAAGCACGCTGGCTGCCCGTCTCGCGGGCCGGGCTGCACGATACGACGCGCCGCGTCGGCCTCGAGATTCGGGGCCGGCGCGGCGCGTTTTTCATGGGCGGTTCAACGCAGGTTCAGCAACGTCTGGTCGACGGCCTGCTGGGTCTTGATCGTCTGCGCATTCGCCTGGTAATTGCGTTGCGCGGTGATCAGGTTCACGAGCTCGGTGGTCAGGTTGACGTTCGCGTTTTCGAGCGCGCTGCCCTGCAGCGTGCCGTGGTTCGTGCTGCCCGGCGCGGAGATCTGCGGCACGCCCGACGCAGCCGTTTCCGCATACTGGTTGCCGCCGATGTTCACGAGTCCGTTCGGGTTGTTGAAGTTCGCAAGCGCGATCAGGCCGAGCACCGTGCTCTGTCCGTTCGAATAGTTGCCGGTCAGCTTGCCGTCGCTGCCGATCGAGAACGTCATCAGCGTGCCGCTCGCGAAGCCGTCCTGCGCGAGATTGTTCACGCCGTCCTTGCCGCCGTATTGCGTCGTGCCGCCCAGGTCGAGCGTCAGGTTCTGCGGATTGGCGCCGCCCGTCGTGTTCGGGATCGAGAACGCGAACTGGCCGAGGCTCGGCGTCGGCTGCCCGGTCGCGGCCGACGTCGTCGAGCTGATCCGGCCCGATGCGTCGAACGTGACGGTGCCGAGATGCGTCGGCGTCTGGCCCTGCACGCCCGCGTAGGCCTGCCACGTGCCGGCCGCGCTCTTTGCGAAGTACATCGTGACCTGCTGCGAGCCGCCGAGCGTGTCGTAGACCTGGATCGACGAGTTGTAGTTGAACGTCGTGTTGTCGGTCGCGTTGAACGGCGTCTTGGCCGGCACCTTGTCCTGCGCGTTCAGGTTGAACTGGCCGGTGATCTTGTTCGTCGCGCGCGGCGCGATGTTGCTGGTCGGCGCCTGCAGCGGCACGGTCTGCGCGGTGTTGATCGCGCCGCCGGCGCCTGCCGCATAGCCCATCAGGTTGCGGCCTTGCGCGTCGACGATCGCGCCGTTCTTGTCGCGGTGGAACGTGCCGTCGCGCGAGTACGTGGTCACGCCGTTGCTCGACATCTGGAAGAAGCCGTTGCCGTTGATCGCGACGTCGAGCGACGACTTCGTCGAATTGATGGTGCCCTGGCCGAAATTCTGTTGCACCGACGCGAGCCGCGTACCGATGCCGATCTGCGTGTTGACCGACGTCGCGACCGAATTCGCGTACATGTCCGCGAAGTTCGCGCGCCCCTGCTTGAAGCCGACCGTGTTTGCGTTCGCGATGTTGTTGCCGATCACGTCGAGGTTGCTCGACGCGCCGGCCAACCCGCTCAAACCCTGCTGATAGCCCATGTTCGTCCCCGTAACGAGCTGGTAGTGAATGCAGTCGTGCGACTGCGCGATGGCCCTCTGGTCCTTCACGGCATCGGTCCGACCGCGAAGTCGAAATATGCCGATTCCCGTTTGAAGGCGATCGTATCGACGGCAACGGTTGGGTCTGTGTAATTTTGTGTAATGAAATTGAATTGATGCGGAAAAGATCGCCTTTGTATGAGAAGCGGGTGGGCGCCAGGCGATGAAAGCCTTATGGGGCGAGGCTTTGGTGATGTGGATTTTCATTTCGCCGATAAGGAGGATGAACTGCCTTCTTATCGACGAATTGAAATTTGTTGGTTCGGGATTGATTGCCGGCTGGGATTATTTGGATTTCCTGCGGCTAATTCTTTAACGGCTGGCGGGGCGGGTCATTGAGGGAGCGTTTGCGATGCTGTCGCCGTGATCCTGCGGTGGACGCGCAGTGAGCACCGAAAGGCCGCGTCATTCGAGCAGGGGGCGGTGCTGTTGCGAGACGGTTTTCGACAGCGCGCGTGGGGGGCGTTCTGGTCGATCGAATGCATGGGCTGCGGCAGGCGGACCCGCCCGACGCGCGCGCCGGCTGGCGACGAATTCGGCCGGAACTCGAGCGCGTGAAGTAAACTACGCGGTTACGACGCACAGACCCGCCGAAAGCGTCGCGTTTCGCGCGACGCTTTTGCATTTCTGCAGCAACTTTATTGACGCTTCCAACCGCGAATCCGAGCCGCGCCCGCGCGCGGCGATAGAGCCAACGATGTCCCGAATTTCCTTGTTTCCGCGTCAGTCCCGTCTGTCGCGCGCCGTGCGTGGGGCGCTGACGATCCTGGCGCTTGGCGCAGCCGCATCGGCGTGGGCAGTCGGCACCGGCGAACTGCCGGCGTCCGCCGCCGGCGCCGCCGCACCGCTTACCGTGACGGTCCAGCCGGGCCAGTCGCTGAACGACATCGCGAAAGCGGCCACGCAATCGCACGACCCGGCCGTGCTCGCGCGCGCCGCCCGTGCGCTGTTCGACGCCAATCCGCAGGCGTTCATGAAGCGCGACGCGAGCCGGCTGAAAGTCGGCGCGACGCTGACCGTGCCCGCGCTCGACGCCACCGGCGCGGCGCTCGTGCCGGCCGGCGCGTCCGCTGCCTCCGGTGCGACGGCCGCTTCCGCGCCCGCCGCCGCATCGGGTGGGGCGGCGATCGCGCAGCACGGCGCATCCGCGCCGCATCCTGGCTCGGCGGTGCAATCCGCGCCGGTGGCGTCGGCCGTGCATGCGGCTCCGGTGAGCGGTGCCAGTGCCGCGGCGGCGGCGGGGGCGGCGGCTTCGATCGGTGCTTCGGCTTCGACCGGTGCTTCGGCTTCGACCGGGGCGGCGGCTTCGATCGGTGCTTCGGCTTCGACCGGGGCGGCGGCCGCACAGGGCGCGTCGGGTGTCGACAGCACGCAGCCGGCGGCGCCCACGGGCGGTGCCAGCGGCCCGCATGTGTGGAGCGGGGCGATCCAGTCGGCGCCGTCGTCCGCGAGCGAGGCGGCGGGGCAGGCGGTGCCGGGCAGCCCGGTTTCCGGCGTGCGCGAACCGGCCGGCGCGGCGCCTGCCGTGGGAGCGTCGCAGCCCCGGCCGTCGAGCTTGCAGCAATTGCTGGCGTTGAAGAATCGCGTGCTGATGGAGTTGCAGAAGCACGGCATCGGCAAACCGGCGACGACGACCGGCGTCGCGCCTGCGCCGGCTCCGGCGCCCGCCGCGCCGCGTCTGGCCGCGAATGACGCGAGTGCGTCGGCCGCCGCATCGACGGTGGACGAAGCCGCGTCGGGTGTGGCAGCCAGCGCACCGCAACCGGCATCGGCTTCCGTGCAACCGATCGCGCCCGTCGCCACACCGGCACGTCGTACCGAACAGATGGACTGGCGCCCGGCCGCCGCGGCCGGTGCAGCCGTGATCGTGCTCGCGGCCGGCTTCGTATGGCGCAAGCGCCGGAAGGGTCGCCGCGCGGACGACGCGGGTGCCGATACGACCGCAGCCGCAGCAGGCGGCGCCGCGGCTGCGGGAGCCGCGCCGACCGTCGAACGTGAACTGCCGATCACGCCCGAAATGCCGGTCGCACGCGATGCGGCGTCCGACATGAATCTCGCCGCGGCCACTGCTGCGGCGGCGGAGGCGGTCGAGCCGCCCGCAGCGGACACATCGACTGCGCCTGAAGTGGCGGCACCGCGCGACGAGTCGCCCGAATTGCCGGCTGCCGTCGCTGCCGTGTCGCCCGCGAACGACGCGATTCCGGTTCCGGCTGAGGCTCCGCCCGACGCAGAACCGGCGGAAAAAACCACTGGCGCCGACAAGCAGGCCGAGCCGACCGAGCCGACCGCCGCATCCGTCGCCCCTTCGACGACCGAAGCACAGCACGCGACGCTGATGCAGAACGCGATCAGCGCGCTCAACAGTCTCGACATGCCGTTGCCGCCGCGGGCGGCGGACGAGCCGTCGTTGACGCCGGAGGCGCTCTCCGCGCGGGCGGCACAGTCCGACACCGGCAAAATCGCAACTAACGGTCAATCCGCCCAGCACCCGCCGATGGGTTCGGATGAAACAACATCGGAACATCCGGTCGACCACGACGACGAGTTCGACCGGGATCCGGACGCGGCGACGCCTGCCGGCCAAGCGGGCGGCCCGCCTGCGGCGACATCGCTGCCGCCGCTCGGCGGCGCGCAGTTCGGCGCGCTGAAGCTCGATTTCGATCTCGACTTGCCGTCCACGCCGGGCGCCGCGCTGCCCGCGCTCACCGCGGACGAGCTCGCGCGCATCGCGCGCAACAAGCTCGACCTCGCGGCCGAATACGTCGAGCTGGGCGATCTGGCCGGCGCGCGGACGCTGCTGCAGGAAGTGGTCGACGCGAACGACGCCGCGACGCGCGACGATGCACGCGCGCTGCTCGCGAAACTGGCGGACGAGGCGTGATGCGGATCGCGCTGGGCATCCAGTACGACGGCGCGGCGTTCTGCGGCTGGCAGGCGCAGCCGCACGGCAAGACCGTGCAGGACCGGCTCGAGCATGCGCTCGCCGAGTTCGCGCGGGTGCCGCTGCACACGACGGTGGCCGGGCGCACCGATACCGGCGTGCACGGGCTCGGGCAGGTCGTGCATTTCGACACGGATCTCGAGCGCGAGGTGTTCTCGTGGGTGCGCGGCACCAACGCGTTCCTGCCGCCGACCGTGTCGGTGCAATGGGCGAAGCCGATGCCGGACACGTTCCATGCGCGCTTCTCGGCGTTCGAGCGCACCTATTACTACGCGCTGTACGTGCATCCCGTGCGTTCGCCGATGCTGGCCGGGCGCGCGGGCTGGATCCACACGCCGCTCGACGACGACGCGATGCGCGCCGCCGCCGCGCACCTGATCGGCGAGCATGATTTTTCGTCGTTCCGGTCGTCGGAATGCCAATCGAAGACGCCGGTCAAACACCTGTATCAGATCGACGTGCGGCGCGCCGGGCATTTCATCCATTTCCGCTTTCGCGCGAACGCGTTCCTGCATCACATGGTGCGCAACCTGATGGGCTGCCTCGTCGCGGTCGGGCGCGGCCGCTATCCGGCCGACTGGCTCGCCGACGTGCTGGCCGGGCGCGACCGCAACCTCGCCGCACCCACGTTCATGGCCGACGGGCTGTACCTCGCCCACGTCGGCTACCCGGCGGAATTCGCCGTCCCGCCCGCGCAGCTCGGCAGCGTGCCGTGGAGCAGCGTCTGGGCCGATCTGGACCCACAATCATGACGGATCACGCCGTGTCCCCTTCGAATTCCGCCGCGGCGGCGGGCGTGCCGCCGCGCACGCGCATCAAGCTGTGCGGGCTGTCGCGGCCCGAGGACGTGCTGCACGCGGCAGCCCTCGGCGCCGATGCGA
This sequence comes from Burkholderia sp. AU44665, assembly GCF_030504405.1. NCBI lineage: Bacteria > Pseudomonadati > Pseudomonadota > Betaproteobacteria > Burkholderiales > Burkholderiaceae > Burkholderia > Burkholderia sp. AU44665. The sequence goes on from NZ_JAUJRI010000001.1 coordinate 117,069, forward strand.
TCGGCCTCGTGTTCTACCCGAAGAGCCCGCGCGCGGTGACGATCGCGCAGGCGGCCGAGCTGGCGAGCCTGGCGCCGCCGTTCGTCTCGGTGGTCGGACTGTTCGTGAATGCGACCGAGGCCGAGATCGAAGCCGTCGTGCGCGACGTGCCGCTCACGGTGCTGCAGTTCCATGGCGACGAGACGCCCGAGCAGTGCGACGCGCTCGGCCGCGCGGCGCGCCTGCCGTGGTTGCGCGCGGTGCGCGTCGGCCCCTCGACGCAGCGTGCCGATTTGGTAGAATCGGCTCTTCATTATTCGAAAGCGCGCGGCCTCCTGTTCGACACCCTGGTGCCGGATTACGGCGGTAGCGGCAAGGTCTTCGATTGGTCTCTTATTCCCGCAGAGCTCGCGCGTCGGGCCGTTTTGAGTGGTGGCTTGAACGCGCAAAACGTCGGTGATGCGATCCGCCAGCTGCGTCCGTTTGCTGTCGATGTCTCCAGTGGCATCGAAGTGGAGGGCGCGAAGGGCGTGAAGGATCACGCCCGGATGGCGGCGTTCGTACGCGCGGTGCGCGAAGCGGACGCCGGGTGATGCAAGCCGGTGCGGCCCCGCAGGCGGGGCGCACCGACCGATCGAGAGAGACACCATGTACAACCTTCCTGATGATCGTGGCCATTTCGGCCCGTATGGCGGCGTGTTCGTCGCCGAGACGCTGATTCACGCGCTGGACGAACTGCGCGCGGCGTATGAAAAGTTCCAGAACGATCCCGATTTCGTCGCCGAATTCGAGCGCGAGTTGAAGCATTTCGTCGGCCGTCCGTCGCCGATCTACCACGCGCAGCGCTGGAGCGAGACGCTCGGCGGCGCGCAGATCTACCTGAAGCGTGAAGACCTGAACCACACGGGCGCGCACAAGATCAACAACGTGATCGGCCAGGCGCTGCTCGCGAAGCGCATGGGCAAGAAGCGCGTGATCGCGGAAACGGGCGCCGGCCAGCACGGCGTCGCGACCGCGACGATCTGCGCGCGCTTCGGGATGGAGTGCGTCGTCTACATGGGCGCCGAGGACGTGCGCCGGCAGGCCGCGAACGTGTACCGGATGAAGCTGCTGGGCGCGACGGTCGTGCCGGTCGAATCGGGTTCGCGCACGCTGAAGGACGCGCTGAACGAAGCGATGCGCGACTGGGTCACGAACATCGAAAGCACGTTCTACATCATCGGCACGGTCGCGGGCCCGCACCCGTACCCGATGATGGTGCGCGACTTCCAGCGCGTGATCGGCGACGAGTGCAAGGTGCAGATGCCCGAACTCGCCGGCCGCCAGCCGGATGCGGTGATCGCCTGCGTCGGCGGCGGGTCGAACGCGATGGGCATTTTCTATCCGTACATCGACGATACGTCGGTGCAGCTGATCGGCGTCGAAGCGGCCGGCGACGGCCTCGACACGGGCCATCACGCGGCGTCGCTGATCGCCGGCAGCCCGGGCGTGCTGCACGGCAATCGCACGTACCTGCTGCAGGACGACAACGGCCAGATCATCGAGACGCATTCGGTGTCGGCGGGCCTCGACTATCCGGGCGTCGGCCCCGAGCACGCATGGCTGAAGGACAGCGGCCGCGCGCAGTACGTGCCGATCACCGACGCGGAAGCGTTGAAGGCGTTCCACGACTGCTGCCGGATCGAGGGGATCATTCCCGCGCTCGAGTCGAGCCACGCGATCGCGTATGGCGTGAAGCTCGCGCCGACGTTGCCGAAGGACAAGATCCTGCTCGTCAACCTGTCGGGCCGCGGCGACAAGGACATGCACACGGTCGCCGAGCGATCGGGCATCGCGCTCTGACCCCGGCCGATGCGTGACCTGATCGAAGAGCCGGGCGGCGGCGCCGCGAGCGAGGCGGAGGCGGTTCAGCCGGCCGCCGCCGTGCCGCGCGCGCTGCCGCCCGGTATCGAACTGCACAACCGCGATTTCCTGACCGATGCCGCGCACTTGCCGGATGCGTCGATCGACCTGATCGTCGCCGATCCGCCGTACGGGCTCGGCAAGGACTACGGCAACGATTCGGACAAGCGTTCGGGCGACGATTTCCTCGCGTGGACGCGCGAGTGGCTCGAACTCGCGATTCCGAAGCTGAAGCCGAGCGGGTCGATGTACATCTTCTGCACGTGGCAGTACGCGCCGGAAATCTTCAGTTTCCTGAAGACGCAACTCACGATGGTCAACGAGATCATCTGGGACCGGCGCGTGCCGAGCATGGGCGGCACGACGCGCCGTTTCACGTCGGTGCACGACAACATCGGCTTTTTCGCGGTTTCCAAAGCGTATTACTTCGATCTCGATCCGGTCCGCATCCCGTACGACGCCGACACGAAGAAGGCCCGCTCGCGCAAGCTGTTCGAAGGCAGCAAGTGGCTGGAGATGGGCTACAACCCGAAGGACGTCTGGTCGGTCTCGCGCCTGCACCGGCAGCACGCGGAGCGCGTCGATCATCCGACCCAGAAGCCGCTGGAAATCATCGAGCGGATGGTGCTCGCAAGCTGCCCGCCGGGCGGCCGCGTGCTCGATCCGTTCATGGGCAGCGGCACGACCGCGGTGGCCTGCGCACGGCAGGGGCGCGACTTCGTCGGCTACGAGATCAACGAAAGCTATTGTGCGATCGCGCACGAGCGCGTGAGCGCGCTCGCCGCGCCGGCGTGCGCGTGAATCGCGCCGCCGCCGAATGCACTGAGGAAAATTGCCATGTCCCGTATTCAGCAGACCTTCGCCGCACTCGCCGAACAAGGCCGTAAGGGCCTGATCCCGTTCATCACGGCCGGGGACCCCGACCCCGCGAAAACCGTCGAATTCATGCACGCGCTCGCCGCCGGCGGCGCGGACGTGATCGAACTCGGCGTGCCGTTCTCGGACCCGATGGCCGACGGCCCGGTGATCCAGCGCTCGTCGGAACGCGCGCTCGCGCGCGGCGTCACGTTGAAGAGCGTGCTCGCCGACGTGAAGCGTTTTCGCGAAACCGACCCCAAAACCCCCGTCGTGCTGATGGGCTATGCGAACCCGATCGAACGGATGGGTGTCGACGCGTTCGCGGCCGAAGCGCACGCGGCCGGCGTCGACGGCGTGCTGGTGGTCGACTATCCGCCTGAAGAGGCGGGCGTGTTCGCCGAAAAGATGCGGGCCGCGCAGATCGATCCGATCTTCCTGCTCGCGCCGACGTCGACCGACGAACGCATCGCCGACGTCGGCAAGATCGCGAGCGGCTACGTGTATTACGTGTCGCTCAAGGGCGTGACCGGCGCGGGAAATCTGGATGTTTCGAGCATTGCAGGTAAAATCCCGGCCATCAAGTCGCGCGTGCCGGTTCCGGTGGGCGTCGGCTTCGGTATCCGCGACGCCGAAACGGCGCGTGCGGTGGCCGAAGTGTCGGACGCCGTCGTGATCGGCAGCCGCCTCGTGCAACTGCTCGAGAGCGCCGCGCCGGAAGGTGCCGCCGCCGCGCTGAAGACGTTCATCGCCGAGCTGCGCGCCGCCCTGGACGGTGCCGGCAACACGGCGCGATAAACACAACACAGGAAGCGGGAACGGGCCGCGTCGGCCCGCCCCGCCACGGAACAGGAAACCATACGATGAGCTGGCTCGACAAACTGTTGCCGCCGAAGATCAAGCAGACCGACCCGAAAAGCCGCAAGGGCATTCCGGAAGGCCTGTGGGTCAAGTGCCCGTCCTGCGAGGCCGTTCTCTATCGCAACGACGTGGACGCGAACCTGCACGTGTGCCCGAAGTGCGATCACCACATGCGCATCGGCGCGCGCGAGCGCCTCGACGGGCTGCTCGATCCGGAAGGCCGCTACGAGATCGGCCAGGAAGTCGTGCCGGTCGACTCGCTGAAGTTCAAGGACAGCCGCAAGTACCCCGATCGTCTGAAGGAAGCGATGGACGAAACCGGCGAGACCGACGCGATGGTCGTGATGGGCGGCGCGATCCATACGCTGCCGGTCGTGGCAGCGTGCTTCGAATTCTCGTTCATGGGCGGCTCGATGGGTTCGGTCGTCGGCGAGCGCTTCGCGCGCGGTGCGCAGAACGCGCTGGAGCAGCACGTGCCGTTCATCTGCTTCACGGCATCGGGCGGCGCACGGATGCAGGAGAGCCTGCTGTCGCTGATGCAGATGGCAAAGACCACCGCGATGCTGACCAAGCTCGCCGAAGCGAAGCTCCCGTTCATCTCGGTGCTGACCGACCCGACGATGGGCGGCGTGTCGGCGAGCTTCGCGTTCCTCGGCGACGTCGTGATCGCGGAGCCGAAGGCGCTGATCGGCTTCGCCGGCCCGCGCGTGATCGAGCAGACGGTCCGCGAGAAGCTGCCGGAAGGCTTCCAGCGCGCCGAATTCCTGCTGAAGACGGGCGCGATCGACATGATCGTCGACCGTCGCAAGATGCGCGACGAGATCGCGCAGTTGCTCGCGCTGCTGCAGCGACAGCCGGCCGACGCGCTGGCCTGACCGGCGCAACGTCGTGACTCCGCGCGTCGCCTGGCTTCTCAGGCGGCGCGCTTTGCTTTTTGGCGTAGTGGCGGTACCGATCCAGATTTGATCCGATGAGCACATTTCCCACTCTCGACGCGTGGCTTTCGCATCTCGAACGCGCGCACCCGGTCGGCATCGACATGGGCCTGACCCGCATCGGGCAGGTCAAGGCGGCGCTGCAGCTCGAATTCGCGTGCCCGGTGATCACCGTCGGCGGCACGAACGGCAAGGGCTCGACCTGCGCGTTCCTCGAGACGATTCTCGTGCGCGCGGGTTACAAGGTCGGCTGCCACACGTCGCCGCACCTGCTCGCATTCAACGAGCGCGCGCGCGTGAACGGGCAGAACGTGACCGACGACGAACTGCTGCCGCACTTCGAGGCCGTCGAAGCCGCGCGCACGTCGCTGGCCGAGCCCGTGTCGCTCACGTATTTCGAATTCACGACGCTCGCGATCCTGCATCTGTTCGCCTCGCGCGGGCTCGACGCGGTGATCCTCGAAGTCGGCCTCGGCGGCCGGCTCGATGCGGTGAACATCATCGACACCGATTGCGCGATCGTCACGAGCATCGACATCGATCACACCGAATACCTTGGCGACACGCGCGAGAAGATCGCGTTCGAGAAGGCGGGGATCTTCCGCGCGGGCAAGCCGGCGATCTGCGGCGATCCGGCCGCGCCGCAGACGCTCGTCGACCACGCCGAAGCGATCGGCGCCGACCTGTGGCTCGTCGGCCGCGATTTCCGCTACGAGGCGCAGGCAGGGGCCGAGCGCCAGCAATGGAGCTACCTCGGCCGCGACAAGCGCTATCCGGCGCTCGCGTATCCGGCGCTGCGCGGCGCGAACCAGCTGATCAACGCGTCGGCCGCGCTCGCCGCGCTCGAGGCGCTGCGCCCGGTGCTGCCGGTGTCCGCGCAGGACATCCGGCTCGGGCTCGCGAACGTCGAGCTGCCGGGGCGCTTCCAGGTGCTGCCCGGCAAGCCGGCGATCGTGCTCGACGTCGCGCACAACCCGCATGCGTCGGCCGTGCTCGAGCAGAACCTCGGCAACATGGGTTTCTTCCCGTACACGTACGCGGTGTTCGGCGCGATGCACGACAAGGACATCGACGGCGTGCTGCAGCACCTGAAGGGCGAGATCGACCACTGGTGCGTGACCGACCTGCCGCTGCCGCGCGCAGCCTCCGCGGAGCAGCTCGAAGCCGCGCTGCGCAAGGCCGGCGTGGAGGAGGGGCCCGATTCGAGCGTGACGCGTTACGCGTCGCCCGCGGAAGCGTTTCGCGATGCACTAAAAAGAGCATCCGAGAATGATAGAATCGTGGTTTTCGGCAGTTTCCATACGGTTGCCGGCGTGCTGGCCTACCGTAAATCGCAGCAACACTGACTGACGGGCAGTTTCGGACTCAGCCATTCATGGGAATTTTCTCGTTCGGCAAGAAAGACGACGACGCGCCCCCGCGGCGCGGCGGTCGCACCGGGGCCTCCCGGAACGTGCGCACGGAGCGCACTGAACGCGTCGAGCGCCGCACGCGCCGCACCGAGCGTCCGGAATCGGACGCACTGCTCCTCGATCCGACCCTTCCTGAAAAGCAACGCGCGCGCCGTCGCCTCGTCGGCGCGATCGCGCTCGTCGTGGCCGCCGTGATCGTGCTCCCGATGGTGCTCGACTCGCACCCGAAGCCGGTCACCGACGACATCGCGATCGACATCCCGAACCGGCCCGCGCACCAGGCGGTCGCGCCGCGCGACGACGACGTGTCCGACGTGCAGGCGGGCGTCGCGCACGACGAACCGCCCGCATCCGACGCGGCCGTGGCGGCCGCACCGGCGCCCGCGCCGAAGGATGTCGCCAAGCCGGCCGCGAAACCCGATACGACCACCACCGCGAGCGTGACGCCGCCGAAGCCCGCGCCGAAGCCGGCCGCTCCGGCGGCGAAACCGGCCGCGCCGAAGCCTGCGCCCGCAACCGTCGCGAATGCCGGCGCCGCGAGCCCGGACGGCGGCGACGCATCGTCGCCGGCGTCGCCGGCCGGTGCGCGCTTCGCGGTGCAGCTCGGTTCGTTCAAGGACGCCGCGACCGCCCGTTCGTGGGCCACCAAGTTGAAATCGGCGGGCGTGCCCGCATATGTCGAGCACAGCAAGCAGGCCGACGGCAGCACGGCTACACTGCTGCGTGCCGGCCCGTTCGCGGATCGTGCGGCGGCATCCGCCGCGATCGCGAAGGTGCGCGAAGCCGGACTGACGCAGTAACGTGCGATGCTGACGGCTTTCGACTACGCTGTATTGGCGGTGATCGCGTTGTCGGCGCTGCGCGGCGCGTGGCGCGGCTTCGTGTCCGAGATTTTCGGGCTGATCGGCTGGATCGCGGCGGTCGTGATCGCGGGCCGCTACGTCGGGCTGGTCGTGCCGTACATTCCGGCGAACTGGCCGGGCGGCGCGCTGACGCAGTGGGTGATCGCCTTCGCGTTGCTCGTGATCGGCGTCGTGCTGGTCGCCGGCGTGGCGAACGCGCTGCTGTCGCGGATCGCGCAGGCGAGCGGCCTGGGCGGCGTCGACCGCTCGCTGGGCATGATGTTCGGGCTCGTCCGCGGCTGTGTGCTGGTGGTGCTGCTGGTCGCGGCGGCCGGGCTGACCGAACTGCCCAAACAGGATTTCTGGCGCAATGCGCTATTGCGTCCTTTTGCCGAACAGGGCGTGCACGAGCTGAAGCAGCTCCTGCCCGACGGCATGGCCCAGTACGTACGCGTGTGACGGCGCGGCCGGGCAGGACGGAACCGATTTTGTCATCTTGAAGGACATGCCATGTGCGGCATCGTAGGCGTTATCTCCCAATCCCCTGTCAATCAGCTGATCTATGACAGCCTGCTGCTGCTGCAGCATCGCGGTCAGGACGCGGCGGGCATCGCGACGGCGGACGGCAGCAATTTCCACATGTACAAGGCGAACGGCATGGTGCGCGACGTGTTCCGCACGCGCAACATGCGCAGCCTGCCCGGCACCTACGGCATCGGCCAGGTACGCTACCCGACGGCCGGCTCGGCGTCGAGCGAGGCCGAGGCGCAGCCGTTCTACGTGAACGCGCCGTTCGGGATCATCCTCGCGCACAACGGCAACCTGACGAACTGGATGCAGCTGAAGGACGAGATGTTCCGGATCGACCGCCGGCACATCAACACCAACTCCGACAGCGAAGTGCTGCTCAACGTGTTCGCACACGAGCTGCAACTGTCGACCACGGGCCTCGAGCTCGACCCGGCGTCGGTGTTCAAGGCGGTCTCGGGCGTGCATCGCCGCCTGCAGGGTTCGTACGCGATCGTGTCGCTGATCGCCGGCTACGGCCTGCTCGCGTTCCGCGACCCGTTCGGCATCCGCCCGCTGTGCATCGGCAAGCTCGAAACCGAGCACGGCACCGAATGGATGGTCGCGTCGGAGTCGGTGGCGGTCGAAGGCATCGGTTTCGAATTCGTGCGTGACCTGGAGCCGGGCGAAGCGGTCTTCATCGACAAGGCCGGCAACTTCCACAGCCAGCAGTGCGCGGAGAACCCGACGCTGAATCCGTGCATGTTCGAATACGTGTATCTGGCCCGTCCGGATTCGTGCCTCGACGGCGTGCCGGTGTACAACGTGCGCCTGCGCATGGGCGACTATCTCGCCGAGAAGATCAAGCGCGAACTGCCGAACGTGCCGATCGACGTCGTGATGCCGATTCCCGATTCGTCGCGCCCGGCCGCGATGCAGGTCGCCGCGAAGCTCGGCGTCGAATACCGCGAAGGCTTCTTCAAGAACCGCTACGTCGGCCGCACGTTCATCATGCCGGGGCAGGCCGTGCGCAAGAAGTCGGTGCGCCAGAAGCTCAACGCGATGAGCATCGAGTTCAAGGACAAGCACGTGCTGATCGTCGACGATTCGATCGTGCGCGGCACGACCTCGCACGAAATCGTGCAGATGGCGCGCGATGCGGGTGCGAAGTCGGTGATCTTCGCGTCGGCGGCGCCGCCCGTGAAATTCCCGAACGTGTACGGCATCGACATGCCGACGCGTGGCGAGCTCGTCGCGCACGGCCGCACCGACGAGGAAGTCGCGAAGATCATCGGCGCCGATCACCTGATCTATCAGGACGTCGACGATCTGCGCCGCGCGGTGCGCGACATCAACCCGAAGCTCGAGCGCTTCGAGGCGTCGTGCTTCGACGGCAACTACATCACCGGCGCCGTGACGCCCGAGTACCTCGATGCGATCGAGCGCGCGCGTCTCACGCCGGCGTCGCAGGCCGATCGCGATACGGCCAGCGATACCGAGCGCTCGCAGATGAACCTGCAACTGTCGGTCGAGTAACGAACGCCGGCGCGCGCTTGGATCGAGGCGTGATAGGATGTGGCCTTGCGTCGATTTGATATCAGCTTGCGGACGCGGGGCAACTTCCCAAAACAGCTAAAGCGAAGGCCGGCGGCAGTCGGCCCGAGTCGATCGCTGTCGTACCGCACCGAAGCCCGCTGATGCCGACGCATAGCGGGCTTTTTGTTTTTGGCCTCGGTTTTGACCGGGTCCGCGCCTCGTGCATGACCGTCGGCGCGGCCATCGAATACGGAAAACGGAACATGGACGACTCCCTCAACTTCGACACGCTTGCCGTGCGCGCGGGCACGCTGCGCAGCGACTTCAACGAGCATTCGGAAGCGCTGTTCCTCACGTCGAGCTTCTGCTTCTCGAGCGCGGCCGACGCGGCCGAGCGCTTCGCGAATTCGGAAGACTATTTCACCTATTCGCGCTTCACGAACCCGACCGTCACCATGTTCCAGGAGCGTCTCGCGGCGCTCGAGGGCGGCGAGGCGTGCATCGCGACGGCGTCGGGCATGGCCGCGATCATGTCGGTCGTGATGTCCGCGCTGCAGGCGGGCGACCACCTCGTCAGCTCGCGCAGCCTGTTCGGCTCGACGCTCGGGATGTTCTCGCAGATCTTCAGCAAGTTCGGGATCACGACGACCTTCGTCGACCCGACCGACCTGAACGCATGGCAGGAAGCCGTGCGGCCGGAAACGAAGATGTTCTTCCTCGAGACGCCGTCGAACCCGCTGACCGAACTCGCCGACATCGAGGCGATCGGCAAGATCGCGAAGGCCGCGAACGCGCTGTTCGTCGTCGACAACTGTTTCTGCAGCCCGGTGCTGCAGCAGCCGCTGAAGCTGGGCGCGGACGTCGTGATGCACTCGGCGACGAAATTCCTCGACGGGCAGGGCCGCGTGCTCGGCGGCGCGCTGGTCGGCTCGAAGGAATTCATCATGGGCAAGGTGTTCCCGTTCGTGCGCAGCGCGGGCCCGACGCTGTCGGCGTTCAACGCGTGGGTGCTGCTGAAGGGGATGGAGACGCTGTCGCTGCGCGTCGAGAAGCAATCGGCGAACGCGCTGGAGATCGCGCGCTGGCTCGACGCGCATCCGGCGGTCGCGCGCGTGTTCTACCCGGGCCTCGAATCGCATCCGCAGCATGAACTCGCGAAGCGCCAGCAGAAGGCGGGCGGTGCAATCGTGTCGTTCGAGCTGAAGGGCGACACGCCGGAGCAGCAGCGCGCGAACGCGTGGCGTGTGATCGACAACACGAAGCTGGTGTCGATTACCGGCAACCTCGGCGACACGCGCACGACGATCACGCATCCGGCCACCACGACGCACGGCCGCATCACGCCGGAAGCGCGTGCGGCGGCGGGGATCACCGAAGGGCTGATTCGCCTCGCGGTCGGGCTCGAGCACGCGGGCGACATTCGCGACGATCTCGCGCGCGGCCTGGACAGCTGAGCGATACGGCCGGTTTTTGCCCGGCACCGATGAAACGGGCCGCTCGAGAGAGCGGCCCGTTGTCGTTTCGGCGCATGCCGTCGTGCGTGTTTTCGCGTTCAGCCAGCGGCGGCGTGCCCGGGCGGTGCCGCACGCATCGCGTCCACCATCCAGCGCAGCGTTTCGTCGAGCGGCGTGATCGGTAGTTCGCCCACCGCGCGCCGCAGCTTGTCGCGCGACCCGCTCAGGCGCTTCACTTCGTTGTGCCGCACGAAGCGCGGATCGATCGTCACGTCGATCACGTAGCCGGCGATGCGCGACAGCATCGCCAGCACTTCCTTCAGCGAATACGCGCGCTCCGAGCAGACGTTGAACGTCTCGCCGGCCGGCGCGGCTTCGATCAGCTTCAGATAGGCGGCCGTCACGTCGCGCACGTCGGAGAAATCGCGGCTCACGTCGAGGTTGCCGAGCGAGATCCGCGGCGCGTTGCCCGCAAAGTGCGCGACGAGCTTCGGCAGCAGATACGCATCGCTCTGGCCGACACCCGTGTAGTTGAACGGCCGCGCGATCACGATCGGCAGCCGGTCGGCCCACAGCTTCGCCGCATATTCCATCGCGAGCTTGCTGACCGCGTAGTCGTTCGCCGGGGCCGGCGCGACGGTTTCGTCGAGCACGCCGGCCGTCGAGTTGCCGTAGACGTTCGCGCTGCTTGCGAGCAGCACCGCCGACGGGCGGCGGTCGAGGCCGTCGAGCGCGGCCAGCAGGTTGCGCGTGCCGACGATGTTGACCGCGTAGGTCTGCGACGGCTCGTCCTGCGCGACATGCGCGCGCGCGGCCAGATGCACGACCGCGTCGGGCCGCGCGTCGGCCGCGGCCGCGCGCATGGCCTGCGCGTCGAGCAGGTCGACGGGCAGCAGCGTGCACTGCGCGAACGCCGGATCGGCGGGGCCGGGCGTGCCGGGCGCGACCGTGCCCCAGACGTCGTAGCCGGCCGCCTGCAGGCGTTCGACCATGTAGCGGCCGGTGAAGCCCGTCAGGCCCGTGACGAACGCACGGCGCGACGGACGCCCGGCCTCAGAACGTGTCATGGTGTTGATTCCGCGTCAAATCCGCTTCGACCATCATCTGGCAAAGTTGTTCGAGCGTCGTCTTCGGTTCCCAGCCGAGTTTGCTTTTCGCCTTGTCCGCGCAGCCGATCAGCAAGTCGACTTCCGCGGGGCGATAGAACTTCGGGTTCACTTCGACGAGCACGTTGCCGGTCGATGCGTCGAGGCCGCGCTCCTGCTCGCCCTTGCCGGTCCATTCGAGCTGGTAGCCGGCCGCCGCGAACGCCATCCGCACGAAGTCGCGCACGGTTTCGGTGCGGTTGGTCGCCAGCACGTAGGTGTCGGGCTCGTCGGCCTGCAGCATGCGCCACATGCCTTCGACGTATTCGAGCGCGAAGCCCCAGTCGCGTTTCGCGTCGAGATTGCCGAGCTCGAGCCGGGTCGCCTTGCCGAGCCGGATCTTCGCGACCGTGTCGGTGATCTTGCGCGTGACGAATTCGCGGCCGCGCAGCGGCGATTCATGATTGAACAGGATCCCGCTGCTGCCGAACAGGCCGTACGACTCGCGGTAGTTCACGGTCATCCAGTGCGCGTACAGCTTCGCGACGCCGTAGGGGCTGCGCGGGTAGAACGCGGTGGTTTCCGTTTGCGGGATCGCCTGCACCTTGCCGAACATCTCGGACGTCGACGCCTGGTAATAGCGGGTCTTCGGGCTCACGACCCGAATCGCCTCGAGCAGGTTCAGCGGGCCGATGCCGGTCACTTCTGCGGTCGTCGCCGGCTGGTCGAACGACACGCCGACGAAGCTTTGCGCGGCCAGGTTGTAGAGCTCGTCCGGCTGCGTGCGTTCGAGCAGGCGCAGGCTCGAGCCCGCGTCGGTCAGGTCGTGTTCGACGAGCGTCAGGTTCGGGTGCGTGTCGACGCCGAGCTCGGCGATGCGCCAGAAATTCACCGAGCTGGTGCGGCGATAGGTGCCGGTGACTTCGTAGCCCTTGTCGAGCAGCAGTTTGGTCAGGTACGCACCGTCTTGCCCCGAAATTCCGGTGATGATGGCCTTTTTACGCGTTTGGCTCATGGCGTTGTCCTGGTAGAAGCGATGGATGATGAGATTCAGGCGGTCGTGCCGGCGGCGGCCGGCAGCGCGCGGCGCGCGGGCCCGCGCGTCAGGCGCCGTTCGAAGCCGTACCAGCTCAGGGTCGCGTACGCGAGCGTGATCGCAAGCGCCAGCGCGGCCGTGACGAAACGGTTCAGGTGCAGCGGCCACAGCGCGTACAGCACGCTCAGGTGGATCAGGTAGACGGTGTAGCTGACGGTGCCGACGTAGACGAGCATCGGGTTCGTCAGCACGCGTTGCACGAGGCCGCGCCCGCGCAGCGCGATCACGACGATCGACGTGCACAGCAGCAGCGAGATGCTGTAGAGCGCCGCGTTCGACAGCGGCGTGTTCGCGGCGCGAAAGCGCGGGAACGACAGGTGCAGCCAGCCGAGGATCGCGAGCGACACGAGCGCGCCGACGATCGCGAGCGGATAGAACGGCTCCAGCGCGCGCCGGTCGCGGCGCAGCACGATCGCGAGCAACGCGCCTGCCGCGAGCAGGTCCATCCGGAACGGCGTCAGGTAGTAGATCGGCCAGAACGAATCGAACCACGGCGTCGCGATCGCGCGCAGCACCGGCGCCGCGACGATCAGCGCGGCGGCGACCCACGGCAGCGCGCGCTCCGAGCACCACAGCACGACGAACGGCCAGAAGATGTAGAACTGCTCCTCGACCGCGAGCGACCACAGCACGTTCAGGCTGTCATGGCCGATGCTGCCGAGCGACAGCCCGATATTGGTCGAGAAGAACGCGAACCACGGCCAGTGCGGCAGCCAGCTCGCGCCGAACAGCAGCGTCGACACCGCCAGCAGCAGCACGTACGGCGGCAGGATGCGGCGCACGCGGCGCGCGTAGAAGTGGCTGAAGTACGACTGCCCGCGCGCCTTGCGATCGAGCAGGATGCCGGTGATCAGCAACCCGCTCAGCACGAAGAACAGATCGACGCCCATCCACAGCGGCGCCTTCAGCGCGTGCTGCAGGAACACGGCGCCCACGGCGATCGCGCGCAGCCCGTCGAGCTGCACGATGCGGCCGTGTTGCGGCGGGGCGAGGTCGGCGGGGCGCGACAGGGCCGTCATCGCGCGGCTCCTTCACGACCCGCATCCGATGCGTGTACGTATTGCATGCCTTTAAATGAAATAGGGAATCGAAAACGATTCTAGGGAAAAGAAATCGGTAAAAAAACGCGCGCCATTTATCTGACGGCAAATACCCGAATGCCGATTATTACGGTCGCGACACGAAAGATTTGCACCGGGCGGCCGCCAGCCGCGGCGCGGGGAGGAATTTTCTACGTGGCGGCGCGGGAAAGGCGGTCGTTATTGCCGTTTCCGGGCCGGATTGACTGCCTGTTCCGGTTCGATATTTCTGGCGGAAACATCCCCAAATATTTCCAAATTTCTTGTGATTATTTTTGCTTGTAACCTGCATCGCGACGTTTGAAACCCATTTAGCGACAGGGCGCAGCCGCCGGCCATCCGAGGCTGCGCCGGTCGCTGTTGCATCGAGTCTGGAGAAGCGCATTGCGACGTCTGATTCTGGTTGGCGTGACGGTATGCGCGGCGCTGCTGACGAGCGCCGTGCCGGCCGAAACGGTGTTGCCCGCGACGACCTCGTGGATCGGCAACACGTTCGGCTATGGCGACGGCAGCTGGACGCAGATCGACATCCGCGCGATCGCGGTGACGCCCGACGGCAAGGTGTATACGAATGCGCCGTGGGACGAGAGCGGCGCCGAGGCGAGCGTCTACCAGGACGGGAAGATGCTTGGCTTCGCCGGTGGCACCCACGGCTGGGGCAACCTCGGCGGCAACGCGATCGCGGTGAACGGCAAGTATGCGTATGTCGCGATCGGCGTCGGCAACGAGCGCGGCCACCTGCAGTCGCCCGGCATCTGGCCGGACAAGGGCAAGCAATGGTTCGGCATCTCGCGGCGCACGATCGGCGACATGAAGCAGCCCGCGCCGTTTCGCGCGGCGCCGCCGGTCGCGCCGGGCGGCCGCGCCGATGCCGGCCGCGCGCGAATGGCCGCCAGCTTCATGATGATGAACGAGGTGCCGGCGCCCGCACGCTCGGAAGTGGGCGACGCGAAGGCGGAAGTGGGCGGCCTCGCGGCCGATGACAAGACGCTGTTCGCGACCAATCCGTCGCGCGACGCGGTGGACGTGTACGACGCGGAGACGATGCAGCGGAAGGGCACGTGGAGCGCGCACGAGCCGGGCCGCATCGCGCTCGCGGGCGACGGCACGCTGTGGCTGCTGACCGATACGCTGGGCGGGCCCGCGCATCTCGTGCACGTGCGGGCCGACGGCCGCAAGCTCGACGACGCGCCGGCGCTGCCGGCAGGCACCGACGCGGTGGACGTGGCGGTCGATGCGAAAGGGCGCGTGCTGGTCGCGGACAACGGGCCGCGCCAGCAGATCCTGATCTTCTCGAAAGGCGCGAACGGCTATGCGCAGTCGGGCTCGCTCGGCGAGCGCGGCGGCATCTTCGCGGGGCCGGTGCCGGGGCGCCCGGGGCCGCAGCGCTTCAACGGGCTGACGGGTGTCGGCGTCGACCGCGCGGGCAACGTCTACGTATCGATGAACGGGATCGGGCCGCGCCACGACACGATCGGCGCGGGGCTCGGCGCGGTGCTGGAAAGCTACACGCCGGACGGCAAGCTGCGCTGGCAGGTGCAGGGGCTGCTGTTCGTCGACGGCGCGTGGCTCGACCCCGCGCGGCCGAACAGCGTGTACACGGGCAACAAGCGCTTCGAGCTCGACCTGTCGAAGCCGCCGGGCCAGGACTGGAAATACGTCGGGTTCCTGTCGAACCGCTTCAAGTATCCGGACGACCCCGTGTTCCACACCGACCAGTATCCGGGCATGCCGATCGCGCGGCGCGTCGACGGCCGCACGTTCCTGTACCTGACCGACATGTACGCCGATCATCTGAAGATCTACCGCTTCGACGCGAAGCGCGACGGCGAGGTCGCGATTCCGTCCGGCCTGATCGCGGGCCGCGCGCGGCCGGTCGACAAGGTGCCGAACAAGCCGCCGGGCGGCGACTGGCTGTGGCGCGACGCGAACGGCAACGGCCGGATCGATGCCGACGAGTCCGAGATCAACACGACGGGCAAGGCGAAGGCGGGCGGCTGGGGCTGGTGGGTCGACACGAAGGGCGACATCTGGCGCACGAGCGACGTGCGCGGCATCCACCGCTTCCAGTACGGCGGCGTCGACAAGGCCGGCAACCCGATCTATTCGTACGACAAGGTCACGACCTACCCGATGCCGCAGCCGTTCACGCAACTGCGCCGGTCGATCTACGACGCGCAGACGGACACGCTGTACGTGACCGGCTACACGGCCGACGCGCCGCCGCAGCCGGGCATCAACAAGGAAGTCGGCCGCGTGCTGGTGCGCTTCGACAAGTGGTCGAGCGGCTCGCCGGTGGTGCGCTACCAGGTTGCGCTGCCATGGCAGCTCGATGCGAAGCCGATCCTCGACCTGATCGGGATCACGGTCGAAGGCCGCTACATCTTCACGGTGGAGCCGGTCGGCAAGATCCACGTGTACGACAAGGAAACCGGCAAGGAAGTGGGCGTGATGAGCCCGGGCGCCGAGGTCGGCAAGGCCTCCGGCTGGGTCGACGTGCCGTTCGGCATCAGCGCGTTCCGGCGCGAGAACGGCGAATACCTCGTGTTCGTCGAGGAGGACGCGCGCGGCAAGGTGCTGATGTATCGCTGGAAACCGTGACGGGCGGCGCGCCGTCGTCGACGTCACTCAAGGCTTAAGCATGGACAAAGGCATACTCAAGAACGTTTCGATCAACTTCATCGGGCTGATCCTGCCGACCTTCGTGTCGCTGGTGACCGTGCCCGCGTACATCCACGCGCTCGGCGTCGAACGCTACGGCGTCGTCAGCCTCGTGTGGACGCTGATCGGCTATTTCGGGATCCTCGATCTCGGGATGAGCATGGCCGCGCAGAACCACATCTCGAAGGCGCTCGCGAGCGGCGACGCCGACGAAAGCGCGCGCGTGTTCTGGAGCGCGTTCTGGCTGAACCTCGGCACCGGCATCGCGGGCGGGCTGCTGATCTATTTCGGCGCGTTCGTCTACACCGCGTATTTCACGAAGGTGTCGGCCGCGATGCAGCACGAGGTGTATCTCGCGCTGCCGTGGCTTGCGCTCGCGATTCCGCTCGCGAACGTGTCGTGGGTGTTCGCCGGCGCGATCAACGGCGCCGAACGGTTCGGCGTGTTCAACACGAACCAGACGATCGGCACGTTCCTGTTCCAGCTGCTGCCGCTCGCCGCCGCGTGGTGGATCGCGCCGAACCTGCAGACGGTGCTCGCCGCGGCCGTCGTCGCGCGGCTGATCGCGGCGGTGATGCTCGGCCAGGCCAGCATCAAGGTGCTCGGCATCCGCCGCATCGATCCGCCGCAGTGGGGTACCGCGAAGGGGCTGTTCAACTTCGGCGGCTGGATGCTGATCGCGAGCACGACCAGCATGATCGCCGACACGCTCGACCGCGTGATGCTCGGCGCCGGCATGGGCGCGAAGTTCGTCACCTACTACACGGTGCCGCAGAACCTCGTCACGCGCCTGAACATGCTGCCGAACGCACTGGTGCGCACGCTGTTTCCGCGCCTGTCGGCGGTCGGCCGCGATCACGCGGATACCCTCGCGCGCCAGTCGCTCGAATTCCTGAACGGCGTGTTCACGCCGGTCGGCATCGTCGCGATCTTCGCGCTCGCGCCGTTCCTCACGCTGTGGGTCGGCGCCGATCTCGCCGCGCATTCGGCGCCGGTCGGCCGCGTGCTCGTGATCAGCGTATGGCTCGTCGGGCAGGCGAGCGTCACACGCATCCTGATCCAGTCGCAGGTCAACCCGGCCCGCGCGGCATTCGCCGGGCTCGTCGAGATGCCGTTCTTCGTCGGCGGCCTGTGGCTCGGCATTCATCACTTCGGGCTGATCGGCGCGGCGGTGGTCGTCGCGGCGCGCGCGCTCGTCGACTACGGCGTGCTGCTGTATCTGTCGGCGATCCGGATGCGCGCGATCGTGCTCGACATGCTCGCCCATCTCGCCTTCCTGCTCGCTAGCCTGTTTCTGGCGCAAGCGTGGCCGGGGCTGGTCCAGTCGATCGGCCTGTGCGCGATCGTGCTGGTGCTGAACGTTGCGTGGTCGCTCACGATGACGCCGGGATTGCGTGCACTCGTGCGCGACCTGTTCGTCCGTCTCAATGCGAGGAGAACTGCATGAATCGCGATCTGGCGGAACACGCCGTCCTGAATCTCGCCACGGCCGACGCCGCCGTGGCCCACGCGGGCGACGCCGCCGCGCTGCACCGCGCGGTGCCGGCCGAACGGGCCGGCGCGCGGCAGCCGGCGCGTGCGCTGCGCGTGGCGATCGTCCACGACTGGCTCGTCACCTACGCGGGCGCCGAGCGCGTGCTCGAACAGATCGTCGCGTGCTTTCCCGACGCGGACCTGTTCAGCCTCGTCGATTTCCTCGACGACCGCGCGTTCGTGCGCGGCAAGCCGGTGACGACGTCGTTCATCCAGAAGCTGCCGTTCGCGCGCACCAAGTACCGCAGCTACCTGCCGCTGATGCCGCTCGCGATCGAGCAGCTCGACGTGTCCGAGTACGACCTCGTGATCTCGAGCAGCCACGCGGTCGCGAAGGGCGTGCTGACCGGGCCGGACCAGGTGCACATCAGCTACGTGCATTCGCCGATCCGCTATGCGTGGGACCTGCAGCACCAGTATCTGGAACAGTCGAATCTCACGCACGGGCCGAAATCGCTGCTCGCGCGGATGATTCTCCATTACATCCGCAACTGGGATACGCGCACCGCGAACGCGGTGGACGGCTTCGTCGCGAATTCCGCGTTCATCGCGCGGCGCATCAAGAAGGTCTACCACCGCGACGCCGCGGTGATCTTCCCGCCGGTCGACGTCGACGCGTTCTCGCTGAACGCGGCGAAGGAGGACTTCTACCTGACCGCGTCGCGGATGGTGCCGTACAAGAAGATCGACCTGATCGTCGAAGCGTTTTCGCGCACGCCCGAGCGCAAGCTCGTCGTGATCGGCGACGGCCCCGAGATGCAGAAAATCCGCGCGAAGGCCGGCCCGAACGTCGAGATCATGGGCTATCAGCCGTTCGCGGTGCTGCACGACCGGATGCGGCGCGCGAAGGCGTTCGTGTTCGCGGCCGAGGAGGATTTCGGGATCTCGGTCGTCGAGGCGCAGGCGTGCGGCACGCCGGTCATCGCGTACGGCAAGGGCGGTGCGCTCGAAACCGTGCTCGACCCGCAGTCGAGCCTGAACCCGACGGGCCTGTTCTTCGACGAACAGACGCCGCACGCGATCGTCGCGGCCGTCGACGATTTCGAGCGCGCGCCGCAGCGCTTCACGCCCAACGCGTGCCGCGCGAACGCGGAGCGGTTTTCCGCCGATACGTTCCGGCAGCGCTTCCTCGACTACGTGGAGCAAGCGCTGCCCGGCTCGACCGCGCGGCGCGGCACGGCCGCGCCGATGCCGGCCGCGCGCGGCCCGGCGACGCTCGTGCTCGATCAGAGCGGCGTGCTCGGCGGCGCCGAGCTGTCGCTGCTCGAGATCATGAAGCACATGCGCGCGAACGCCGACGTGCTGCTGTTCGACGACGGCCCGTTCCGCGCGGCGCTCGACGAGATCGGCGCACGCGTCGACGTGGTCGACCAAGGCGCGCTCGCGGGCGTGCGCAAGCAGGGCGGCGTGTCGTTCGGCGCGGTGAAGCAGCTCGTGCGGCTCGTGCGCGACGTCGCCCGGCGCGCGCGTCGCGCCGAGGTGATCTACGCGAACACGCAACGCGCGATGGTGGTCGCCGCGCTTGCCGGGCGGCTCGCGCGCAAGCCGGTGGTCTGGCATTTGCGCGACATCGTCAGCGCCGACCATTTCGGCGGCAAGCAGTTGCAGGCGATCAAGTACTGCGCGCGGTTCGGCGTCACGCGCGTGATCGCGAACTCCGATGCATCCGCGCAGGCGTTCCGCGCGCTGACGGGCTTCACGCCGCAGCACGTCGACGTCGTGTTCAACGGCATCTCGGCCGAACCGTTCGATGCGCTGGAAGGCGTGAGCCAGGCGGCGCTGCGCGCGCGCCTCGGGTTGCCGACGGACGCATGGCTGGTCGGTTCGTTCAGCCGGCTCGCGCGCTGGAAGGGGCAGCACGTGCTGCTGGAGGCCGCCGCGCGGCATCCCGACATGCACGTGGTGCTGGTCGGCGCGCCGCTGTTCGGCGAGGACGACTATGCGGCGCAACTGCACGAATACGTCGCGCAGCACGGGATGGACGAGCGCGTGCATTTCCTCGGATTCCAGCGCGACGTGGCCGCGTGCATGACGGCCGTCGACGTCGTCGCGCATACGTCGATCACGCCCGAACCGTTCGGGCGGGTGATCGTCGAGGGGATGCTCGCGCGCCGACCCGTCGTCGCGGCGCGTGCGGGCGGCGTCGTCGAGATCATCGAGGACGGCGACAACGGGCTGCTCTGCGAGCCGGGCAACGCGGCCGCGCTGGCCGACGCGCTGACGACGCTCAAGCGCGACGGCGCACTGCGCGAGCGGCTCGTCGCGAGCGGGCGCGCGACCGCGGTGCGGCGGTTCGGGACCGAAACCTACGTGGAGCGGGTCGAGAAGATTCTCTCCGATACGGCGAAGGCCGCCCGGGCCGCGAAAGCGAAGAAATAGCAGCCGGCGCGCGCCGGCGGGAAACGAGCCTCCGTGCGGCGTCGTGCCGTGCGGGGGCTTCGTCTTTCGGCGGGCGAGGCGCCTGGTTGGGGCGGGTTGGCGGGCTCGAGTCCGAGTCGGCGCGAGCTTGGCCGATCGTCATCCGGAACGAGAGCGGGCCGTCGGCAACGTGACGCGAGCAGGACACCGTCGCGGTCGTACCGAGGAAACCGCGCACCGGCGGCTTGCGCGGGCCGTGGCGCGGTCGGCGCGCGGCAGGCTGCCGGTCCCTTGTCGAACCGGCCTGCAACCGCGCGCCAGCCGTGAAAAAGCCCCCGAGCGGCGGGACGCCGCGCGAGGGCTCCGGAGCCGGACGGGCCGGCCGTCCGGCGTCAGACCGCCTGTTCGGGCGTCGACGCGACGACGCGGGCGGCGCGGGTCGGCTTGAAGCTGGCCGACCACATCATCGCCGGCCGTTCGAACATCCGGTAGAACAGGTACGCCACCGGAATCGCGACGGCCATGAACGCGAACGACGGCCAGATCGACAGTTGCAGCTCGGAGTGGAACAGTACCGAGCCGAGGCAGACGAACAGCGGCAGGTGGACGAGATACAGCGAGTAGCTGAAGTCGCCGAACCAGCTCAGCACGCGCAGCGGCGGCGTGGCGCGCGGCGGGCGGGCGAGGGCGCGGTACAGGAAGCACGCGAAGCCTGCCGACCACAGCTGGAACGCGCCGTACTGGCCGAAATGGAACGCGCCGCAGCCGGCGGCGAGCAGCACCGCGGCCGCGACGTACCATGCGCGCGACGGCACGACGGCCGTGCCGCGCGACTGCTGCGCGCGCACGTCGGCGATCCACGCGCCGATCGTCCAGGACAGCCAGTAGGACGTGAAGAACTGCAGGTCGTGCCGTTCGAGCAGCCACGCCGACGCGACGTTGACGAGCGCGACCGCGGCCACGACGGCCGGCATGCCGATGCGCCGGCGCAGCGCGAACAGCAGCGGGTAGATCGCGTAGAACTGCACTTCGAGCGATAGCGTCCACAGCGCGCCGTTCGACCCGTACGTATAGCCGGCAACGCCCTGCAGCGAGAACAGGTTCACGAGGAACGCGACGACGCCGACGTCGCGGATCTTGTGGCTGACCGGCTCGATCTGCAGGCTGACCGCGTCGAGCGCGAGCGTGAACAGCAGCGCGGCGAGCAGCACCGGGTAGATGCGCGCGAAGCGGCGCACCCAGAAGTTCGGCGCGTCGAGCCGGTACGCGGGGTTCGCCGCCAGCTTGAGCGCCGCGTTGCGGTGGATGCAGTAGCCGCTGATCACGAAGAAGATCGGTACGCCGGCAGAGCCCCACGCGAACGGAAAGGTCAGGTAGCCGGCGATCGCGCCGGGGCTCAGCGCGTGGCCGTAAGCATGATGGAAGCTTTGCATGCCGACCCAGACGACCTGGCGGCAGTGGAAATAGGCGACGAGCAGCGCCGCGAAGCCGCGCATCGCGTCGATCACGTGTTCCTTGTGGTCGGCGACGGGCGGCGCGGCCAGAGACGATCCGCTGAAAGCTTGCATGCGATTCGATTCCTTGCGACGGATGGACGGGAAGTTTCATCCAATCGTAATGCGCAAGAATTCCGTCAATGAATAAAAAAATCTCGTCCGGAAATATCGGTATTCCGCATCATGGGTTTATCGATACCTGAAAGCGGTTCCGAGAGCCGCCTGAATTATTTGCCGATTTTTTTCTGATAGTTTGAAGCTCCAGTTGATTGATGCAAGGAGCGGCAAGATGGACATGCATTGGATCGCGAGCGCTGCAGTACTACTGGTCATGGCCGTGCTGTCGGCGTACCGCGAGGCGCTGAAGAACGAACCGATCCGCCCGGGCCTCGAACGGGGCGGCGTGCCCTATATCGAGGAATTCGAATCGTAAGAATTTGTATCCGGAAAATCGGTAATTTGTTTCTGCTCCGGCAATCGGTTCGGCAATATCGACCGGCCTGAAACGATTATATTTTTTTCCGGAATAATTGGGCAATCAGTTCATATCGAAAATGAGCGGAGCGGAATTGGCAGTGCCGTCGATTCTCGATATGCCGTTCGGAACACAATCGCGCCGGGTCGCGGGTCGACGCGGCGCAGACAACGCTATCAGGATGCGAACATGTTGAAAGTCACCAAGGCCGTGTTCCCCGTTGCCGGTCTCGGCACGCGGTTCCTCCCGGCAACGAAGGCGAGCCCGAAGGAAATGTTGCCCGTCGTCGACAAGCCGCTGATCCAGTACGCGGTCGAGGAAGCGATCAACGCCGGTATCACCGAGATGATCTTCGTCACCGGGCGCAGCAAGCGCGCGATCGAGGATCATTTCGACAAGTCGTACGAGATCGAGGCCGAACTCGAGGCACGCGGCAAGGAAAAGCTGCTCGAGCTCGTGCGCGGCATCAAGCCGAGCCACGTGAACTGCTTCTACGTGCGGCAGCCGGAAGCGCTCGGCCTCGGCCATGCGGTGCTGTGCGCGGAGAAGCTCGTGCACGGCGAGCCGTTCGCGGTGATCCTCGCCGACGACCTGCTGCACGGCGAACAGCCGGTGCTCAAGCAGCTCGTCGACGTGTTCGACCACTATCACAGCTCGGTGATCGGGGTCGAGACGATCCCGCGCGAGGACAGCCGCTCGTACGGCGTCGTCGAAGGCCGGGAATGGGAAGAGGACATCATCAAGCTGTCGGGCATCATCGAGAAGCCGGCGCCTGAGGATGCGCCGTCGAACCTCGGCGTGGTCGGCCGCTACGTGTTCATGCCGACGATCTTCGATCATCTGCGCAAGCTCAAGCCCGGCGCGGGCGGCGAACTGCAGCTCACCGACGCCGTCCAGTCGCTGCTCGCGAACGAACAGGTGCTCGCGTATCGCTACTACGGTACGCGTTTCGACTGCGGCAGCAAGCTGGGGTATCTGAAGGCAACCGTGGAGCTCGCGCTCCAGCATCCGGAAGTGAGCCGCGAATTCGAGGCGTACCTGCGTACCTGCCTCCCCGCGCTGGCTGCCGTCGCTTAAGCGGCCGCGCGCTCCGTCGTTTCAGGTGGTGGTTGTTCCGTTGGCCCCGGCCGCTCGCGCGCCGGGGCTTTTTTGTATTTGCGGCGCACGAGCATGGTGCGCGACGTTTGCGTGCGGCGCCGGGAATGGGTGCGGGGTGGTGGCGCGCGACGCGCGAAGTCTGCCGACGCGGCAGGACGTCGTGCGTGAAACCGGTGCCGCGGCATTCGCCGCGTGACCGGATCGGTGGATGGATTGCGCGGTATGCGCGACGCTCGCGCGTCGCGCGGATGTCGCGCGATGACGCATCGCCTGCCATGCCGCCGGGCGTCGTCACCGGTATCGGCGCGTTCCGATCCGGCTCCCGCCGCGCGCCGCGTCGGCGCGCCGTTCAGCGCGGCGACGCGCTCGGCTGTACGGCGAAGTGCCGGGCCAGCATCGCGGCGATCGGCTTCTTGAAGTCGAGCAGCCGCTTTTCGAGATAGCGCCACGACAGGTGCGCGAGCAGTACGGCCAGCGCGAATTGCAGCATTTCCGGCAGCGCGTCGCGGACGAGGTCCGGCATCGGCACGTGCGCGAAGGACGCGGGCAGCGCGCCGAAACGCGCCGGGATCAGGTTGTGGAACAGGTAGAAGCCGTAGCTGATCGTGCCGAGATAGGCGAGCGGCGCGCAGTCGAGCAGCGCGACGACGGGATGCTCGGGCTCGCTGACGATCCACAGCATCAGCGCGCCGAGCGACGCGGACAGGCCGAGATCGGCGAGCCCCGCGACCGCATCGGGCAACGCCGTGCAGGCGGGCAGCGCGAGGAAGAAGGCGACGCCTGCCGCGCCGAGCCAGCCCGGCGGTACGCGGCGCGCGGCGGCCGCGCCGCGATCGGCGAGCGCCATCGCGCCGACGCCGCCGAGCGCGATCAACGCGAAATTCCACGGGGAAAACGCATAGATCAGCACCGGCGATGCGTCCGCCAGGTAGAGCGCGAGATGCGCGACCGCGCACAGCGCGACGGCCGCCACGCCGAGCGCGATGTGGCGCGCGGCGGGCACCGCGAGCAGCGCGAGCGGCGCGATCAGATAGAACTGCTGTTCAACGGCGAGGCTCCAGAAGTGCGACGTGGAGCCCGGCCAGCCATCCTTGACGACGCCGATCCAGTAATTCGACAGGAACGCCGCATGCCACGCGAGCCCGAGGTTGACGCCGCGCTGGTAGAACAGCGCATGCGCGATCGCGAGCGCCGCGAGCAGCAGGTAGTACACGGGAAAGATCCGCAGCGCGCGCTTCGCGAGGAACAGCGCGAGCGCGTGGCGGCGCGTCATGGCGCCGCGCTCGACCGCCTGGCGGTTGCGATGCAGTTCGCCGACGATCAGGAATCCGCTGATGAGGAAAAACGTCCACACGCCAAGCTTGCCGACGTCGATGGCAAGGACGTGGCCCTTGTGGGACAGGAAAACGAGGATGACGGCGAGGGCTCGCAGGCCGTCGAGTCCTTTGACGTATCTGACTTCGCGCATGGAGGCATCCGGGCATTGAGCGGGCCCAGTATAGGTGCGCAAATATCGAACGTAATTCGCGTTCGCCCCATTTGAGCGCCTACGTGAAGGCGTTTTTTCACGCTCGAGCGTCGATGAAGTCGGTCGCGCGCAACAAAACCTGCGGGAAACCCCGCGAAAACGCATAAAAGTACTGCACGAAGCGACAAGGCGCTTGTAGAATCCGGCGTTGAAGCGCGCGCGTTGCACGCTTCGTGTATCCAACGACCACACCTGGTAGGAGAAACATGGCGACTTCCGCAAAAAAGGTGGCCAAGAAGGCTGCCGCACCGGCGACCAAGAAAGTGGCTGCCAAAAAGGCTGCGCCCGCGAAGAAAGTAGTGGCCAAGAAGGCTGTCGCGAAGGCAGCACCGGCTGCTCCGACGCCGCTGAAGGACAAGTTCACGAAGGCATCGCTCGCAACGCACATCGCTGAGCGCGCAGCTGTCGAAGTGAAGGCGGTCAAGGCAGTGCTCGCCGCACTCGAGAACGTCGTGCTGGGCTCGGTTCACAAGAAGGGCGCAGGCGAGTTCACGCTGCCGGGTCTGCTGAAGATCACGGCGCAAGTCGTGCCGGCGAAGAAGAAGCGCTTCGGCAAGGATCCGTTCACGGGCGAAGAGCGCTGGTTCCCGGCGAAGCCGGCCAGCGTGCGCGTGAAGGCACGTGCGCTGAAGAAGCTGAAGGACGCGGCAGCGTAATGCCGCCGCAACGCTGCCGCACGCATGTCGGCAGCCGTTGCGATGTCCCGCGGTCCCCGTACGCGAAAGCGTGCGGGGATTTTTATTGGTGCGCCCGGCAGGCGCACTCACTTGGGGGTGAAAGTCCCTACCGCCTGTTGCGTGCGCATCGTGAGGCCCGCGCATC
The DNA here is from genome assembly GCF_030504405.1 of Burkholderia sp. AU44665. Classification (NCBI taxonomy): domain Bacteria; kingdom Pseudomonadati; phylum Pseudomonadota; class Betaproteobacteria; order Burkholderiales; family Burkholderiaceae; genus Burkholderia; species Burkholderia sp. AU44665. The sequence goes on from NZ_JAUJRI010000001.1 coordinate 142,583, forward strand.
GTGACTGAATTCGTTCCGTCTGAGATCGCCGGGCAGGTCGCTGTCGCGCGCGCCGCGATCGAGCGGCATCTCGGTGCGACGATGGAAGCGATCCACCTGTTCGGCTCGGCGCTCGACGGCGGCTTGAAACCGCGCAGTGACATCGACCTGCTGGTGACGGTGGCCGTGCGGCCCGACGCAACGGTGCGGCGGGCGCTGATGTTCGACCTGCTCGCTGCGTCGGCGCCTCCCGGTCACGCAGGCGGCATGCGTCCGCTCGAGGTCACCGTCGTCGCGCACGGCGACGTGGCGCCGTGGCGTCATCCGGCGCGGCGCGAACTGCAGTTCGGCGAATGGCTGCGTCGCGACCTGGAAGCCGGCATCGTCGAAGCGCCGCTCGTCGATCACGATCTGGCGATCCTGCTGACGAAGGTGCGGCAGCACGGTGTCGCGCTGGTCGGGCCGCCCGCAGCCGTGCTGTTCGAGCCGGTGCCCCCGCGCGATTTCGGCGCCGCGCTGCTCGCCACCGTTGCGCAGTGGAATGCCGAGCCGGACTGGCGCGGCGACGAGTGCAACGTGGTGCTCGCGCTCGCACGCATCTGGTACAGCGCCGCGACCGGCAGGATCGCGCCGAAGGACGTCGCCGCGGCGTGGGTGCTGGCGCGCTTGCCGGACGCGCACCGGCCGGTCGTGGCGGCCGCGCGTGCCGCCTATCTCGATGGCGAAGCGGGCGCGGCGATCCTGTCCGGCGAACCGCTGGCCGAATTCATCGGCTACGCGCGGCGGACGGTCGAGTCGATGCTGTCTGCGTCGCAGTCGGCGCCAACGATGCACGCTACCGGCTGGCCGGCCAGCGACGGATAGCGAACGCGTGCGAGCCGGCTGCATGCGCAAACGGTCGAGCCGGGTGCGTGCAGGCCAGCCGGCGCGGCGTCACGCCAGCGCGGCCCGACGCGTTTCGTCAGCCCGCGGTGCCCGCAAAGGCGGCCTTCAGCGCGGCGTCGTCGAACTTGGTCATCTGCATCATCGCGGCGGCCACGCGTCCCGCCTTGACCGCGTCGCGATCGGCCATCATCGGGATGAGCGCCTCCGGAACGATCTGCCACGACACCCCATAACGATCCCTCAGCCAGCCGCAGCCGTCGGCCGTGCCGCCGTTGTCGAGCAGGGCGCTCCAGTAGCGGTCGAGTTCCGCCTGGTCCGCGCAACTGACGAGCAGGGAGATCGCGTGGTTGAACGTCTCCGTGCGCGGGTGGCTCATCGCGAAGAACGGTTGCCCGAACAGCTCGAATTCGACCATTCGCGTGCCGTCGGTGCCGGGCACGGCCGTGACGCGCACGACGCGCGAATCCGGAAAGATGCCGGCATAGAAGGCCGCTGCTTCTTCGGCTTGCGTCGAATACCAGAGGAACGGCGTGATCTTCTGAATCGTCATGACGAGTCTCCTGTCTGTATGGGGCCGCGGCAAACCGGATGCCGCCATCGATACGACGGACGACGCCTGCCGAAATCGACACGTGCGACCAACAAGTCGCGCATCGGATGAAGCGGGCGGTGCCGGCTGTGCGGATGGTAGCCGTCGTACGGAGAAATGGCGACCTGCCCGACCATTCGGAAACGGTGTTCCGGGCCGCTGACAGCCGCAAGGTGCCGTTGCCGGCAAGCAGGCATGGAGCGGGGCGCGGTTTGCCCGGCAGCCCGTGCAGCGAATGCCGGCTCGCTCGCCGGAGGCGGACGAAAAAAAGCCAGCCGCGGCCGAAACCGGGGCTGGCTTTCCAGGTCGGCGGCAGGGCGTCGGAGACGCCGTGCACACCGGATACTTCGTTTTTAGAACTTGTGACGCAGGCCGAGTGCGACGATTTCCTGCGAGCTCTTGCCGGCGATGCCGTACGAGCCGATCGACGCTTGCGCTTCGCTGCCGTCGGCGTTGTGGCCGCTTGCGTGCTGATATGCGCCAACCAGGTAGATGTCCGTACGCTTCGACAGCGAGTAGTCCGCGCCGAGCGAAACCTGATGGTACTTGGCGTCGGTCTGGCCGCTACCCTTCGTGTAGATGTAGCCGAGGCCGAGCAGCAGCGGTGCCGATGCCTGGTACGTGACGAATGCGCGACCCGTGTTGTACTTCTGGTTCGTGCCGAAGCCGGAGTTCGCGTCAGCCTTGTACTGTGCGTTGCTGTAGCCGAGGCCGAACGTTACCGGGCCGAATGCATACTGGCCGGCGGCTTGCGCGATGCCGATCGACGATGCCGACGTGTATGCGTTGTTGATGAAGCTGCCCGAACCGTCGAAGATCGCGTCCGACGTGCCGGCCCAGCCGGTGCGCACGCCAGCGGGGCTCAGCGGAGCCGAGTTGTTCGCGTGGAAGTAACCTGCAGCCAGGCCGAGCGGGCCGTTGTTGTAAGCTGCAGCCGCCGCCCACGTCTGACCCTTGCCGGTTGCGCCGGCGACACCGCCGAGTGCGTACATCGCCTCGACCTGAAGGCCTGCCCAGACCGGCGACGTGTACTTGATCGCGTTGCTGACGCGCAGGCTGTTGTCGTTGTTGTCGACGTCGCCCGGCGTGGCGAACACGCTGCCGAAGTAGTTGTCAGCCGTGACCGCCTGGACCAGGTCGACGAGCGGGTCGTACTGGCGACCCAGCGTCAGCGTACCGTACTGGTCGCTTTGCAGGCCGACGAAAGCCTGGCGGCCGAACATGCGCTGGCCTTGGCCCAATGCACCCGTTGCCGAGTTGAAGCCGTTTTCCAACTGGAAGATCGCCTTCAGGCCGCCACCGAGGTCTTCCGAACCCTTCAGGCCGAAGCGGGCGCCTTGCAGGTTGCCGCTACCCATCGACCACGAATTGTTACCTTGACCATCGTTACCGTGAACATAGGTGATCGACGTGTCGATCACGCCATACAGCGTCACGCTCGATTGCGCCTGAGCAGCACCGGCAGCGCCCAGCAGCGCGAGCGAGAGGGTCGAGAGAGCAAGTTTCTTCATCGTTGAGTTTCTCCACGCAAGTGATTCATCGTTATTTGTTGCGGATTGGAGAATAGCTCAGTGCCATACACGCAAGAAAGCTCAAAAAATAAAGTGTCTCGAAAAGGTAACAGCGCGGAAAAGTCCATATATATCAAGCACATCAGCAACTGTTCCTGTTTATGAAACAGTTGACAATTGCTGCGCCGCGATTGTTTCAATCGCTGACGCGCACACCCGTGAACCGCCTGTTTTGGCCCGTTGCAGCAACAAAACGAGGGTATGCAAACGTTTGCCGTTGCAGGTGCATACAGGTCGGCGTGCACAGCATGCGCCGACGCCGCACGAATGCGCGGCGGACACGGGGTTGCAAAGGGGCGAGGCGTGTGCCGGGCGCGCGCGACATCGATGCGCGGCCGTTTGCAGGCGGTGGGTAAATCAGTCGTCGCGCGGGCGATGATCGGCGTGGCCAGGTTGAGCAACTTGAGCCGACCCGGCCGGCGCCGAATCCTCGGTCGGCCGATGCGCATCGCCGCGTGCCGCCGCGAACTCCGCGCCGAGCAGCAGCACGATCGCGGAGAAGTACAGCCACATCAGCAGGACCGCGAACGATCCGGCCGCGCCGAACGCACTGGCGGTGCCCGCATGCGCGAGATACAGCGCGAACAGCTTCTTGCCGCCGGAGAACAGGATCGCGGACACGATGCCGCCGATCGCGGCGTCGCGCCACGCGACGCGCGCGTCGGGCAGGAACTTCATCAGCGACGCGAACGCGGCCGCGAGCACCGCGATGCCGACGAAGAACTGGATGAAGTTGGTGACGACCACGTACGGCGAATCGCCGAGCAGCCACGTGCCGATGAAGGTGATCGCCGTGTCGAGCACGAGCGACACGATCAGCAGGAACGCGACGCCGAGCACCAGCCCGAACGAGATCAGCCGCACGCGCACAAGGCCGAGCATGCTCGACCAGCGGCTTTCGGTGGCCGGCCAGATCACGCTGAGCGCCGCGCTGAGCGACGCGAACGTGGCCGACGCGCCGATCGCGAGCGCGGCGAACGAGATCAGCGTGGCGAGGCCGCCGCGCTCGCCCGCGCGGTGCGCGTTCTGCACGATCGTCTGGATGGAGGCCGCCGCGTCGTCGCCGATCAACTGGTGCGCCTGTTCGAACACCTGGCCGCGCGCGGCGTCGTCACCGTAGAACCAGCCGGCCACCGCGATCACCATCACGAGGGTCGGCGCGAGCGAGAACGCGGAGAAAAACGCGATGCCCGCGGCCATCGCGGAGCAGCGGTCGGACGAGAAGCGCTTGAACGCGGTGAGGGCCCAGTTGGCCTGCTGCTGGGCGAGACGAGTGGCTTCGGAAGTGATCTGTCGTTTCATGACGGTCGGGTTGCGCGCGGAACGCGGATCATCTCGGATTAATCGGACCAATCGGTATTGATCCGAGGATTCGATCATAGTTGCCTGAACTGTCTATAATTCCTTTCAGTTGCACCCCACCCCACAATAACGCCGAGACCATCATGCTACAAATGTCCCGGCGCCAGTTCCTGAAGGTGACGGCCACGTCGCTCGCCGGATCGAGTCTTGCCCTGATGGGCTTTTCTCCGTCCGAAGCGCTGGCCGAAGTCCGGCAGTACAAACTGGCGCGCACCGTCGAAACGCGCAACACCTGCCCTTACTGTTCAGTAGGTTGCGGCATCCTGATGTACAGCCTCGGCGACGGCGCGAAGAACGCGCAGCCGAGCATCATCCATATCGAAGGCGATCCCGACCACCCCGTCAATCGCGGCACGCTGTGCCCGAAGGGCGCGAGCCTGATCGACTTCATCCACAGCCCGAACCGCCTGACGCACCCCGAGTATCGCGCGCCCGGCTCGGACAAGTGGGAACCCATCTCGTGGAACGACGCGCTCGACCGCATCGCGAAGCTGATGAAGGCCGACCGCGACGCGAACTTCGTCGAGACGGCCGAAGACGGCGCGAAGGTCAACCGCTGGCTCACGACGGGCATGCTGGCCGCGTCTGCAGGCAGCAACGAGGTCGGCTACCTGACGCACAAGACCATCCGCAGTCTCGGGATGCTCGCATTCGACAATCAGGCGCGTGTCTGACATGGCCCGACGGTGGCAGGTCTTGCCCCGACGTTTGGCCGTGGAGCGATGACGAACCATTGGGTCGACATCAAGAACGCGGACGTGATTCTCGTGATGGGCGGCAATGCAGCCGAGGCCCATCCGTGCGGTTTCAAGTGGGTAACGGAGGCGAAGGCGCACCGCAAGGCGCGGCTGATCGTCGTCGACCCGCGCTTCACGCGTACGGCCTCGGTGGCCGATTACTACGCGCCGATCCGCACCGGCACCGACATCGTCTTCCTGGGCGGCGTCATCAACTATCTGCTGACGAACGACAAGATCCAGCATGAGTACGTGAAGAACTACACGGACTTCTCGTTCATCGTGCGCGAGGATTTCGCGTTCAACGACGGCATCTATTCCGGCTACGACGCGGAGAAACACGCGTACCCGGACAAATCGAGCTGGGACTACGAACGCGGCGACGACGGCTTCGCGAAGGTCGATCCGACGCTGCAGCATCCGCGCTGTGTATACAACTTGCTGAAGCAGCACTACGCGCGCTATACGGCGGACATGGTCCAGCAGGTCTGCGGCACGCCCAAGGACAAGTTCCTGAAGGTGTGCGAGATGCTCGCGACCACGGCCGTGCCCGGCCGCGCCGGCACGGTGCTGTACGCGCTCGGCTGGACCCACCACTCGATCGGCGCGCAGATCATCCGCACCGGCGCGATGGTGCAGCTGCTGCTCGGCAACATCGGCATCGCCGGCGGCGGGATGAACGCGCTGCGCGGCCACTCGAACATCCAGGGGCTGACCGACCTCGGGCTGATGTCGAACCTGCTGCCCGGCTACATGACGCTGCCGATGCAGGCCGAGCAGGATTTCGACGCGTACATCAAGAAGCGCGTGCAGCAGCCGCTGCGGCCCAACCAGTTGAGCTACTGGAAGAACTACAAGGCGTTCCACGTCAGCTTCATGAAGTCGTGGTGGGGCGACGCGGCCACCGCCGAAAACAACTGGGCGTACGACTACCTGCCGAAGCTGGACAAGCAGTACGACCTGCTGCAGGCGATCGAGCTGATGAATGCCGGCAAGATGAACGGTTACATCTGCCAGGGCTTCAACCCGCTCGCGGCGGCGCCGTCGAAGGTGAAGACGGCGGCCGGCCTCGCGAAGCTGAAGTGGCTCGTGATCATGGATCCGCTCGCGACCGAGACGTCCGAGTTCTGGAAGCATCACGGCGATTACAACGACGTCGATGCGTCGAAGATCCAGACCGAGGTGTTCCGCCTGCCGACCACCTGCTTCGCGGAGGAAAACGGCTCGCTCGTCAGTTCGAGCCGCGTGCTGCAGTGGCACTGGAAGGGCGCGGAGCCGCCCGGCGAGGCGAGGAGCGACCTCGAGATCATGTCGGGGCTGTTCCTGCGCTTGCGCAAGATGTACCAGAAGGACGGCGGCAAGTACCCGGACCCGATCGTGAACCTGACCTGGCCGTACGCGAACCCGGAAAGCCCGACGCCCGAAGAGCTGGCGATGGAGTTCAACGGGAAAGCGCTCGCCGATCTGCCCGATCCGAAGGATCCGGCGAAGACGCTCGTGAAGAAGGGCGAGCAGCTCGCCGCGTTCGCGCAACTCAAGGACGACGGCACGACCGCGAGCGGCTGCTGGATCTTCTGCGGTGCGTGGACGCAGGCCGGCAACCAGATGGCGCGGCGCGACAACGCCGACCCGACCGGCATCGGCCAGACGCTGAACTGGGCGTGGGCGTGGCCGGCGAACCGGCGGATCCTGTACAACCGCGCATCGTGCGACGTCGCCGGCAAGCCGTTCGACCCGACCCGCAAGCTGATCGGCTGGAACGGCAGCGCGTGGAAGGGCGCCGACGTTCCGGACTTCAAGGCGGACGAACCGCCCGAGAACGGGATGGGGCCGTTCATCATGAACCCGGAAGGCGTCGCGCGCTTCTTCGCCCGCGCGGGGATGAACGAAGGTCCGTTCCCCGAGCACTACGAGCCGTTCGAGACGCCGCTCGGCGCGAACCCGCTGCACCCGAACAACCCGCTGGCGCTGAACAACCCGGCCGCCCGCGTGTTCCCGGACGACCGTGCGTCGTTCGGCAAGGTGGCGGACTTCCCGCACGTGGCGACGACCTACCGGCTGACCGAGCATTTCCACTACTGGACCAAGCATGCGCGGCTGAATTCGATCATCCAGCCCGAGCAATTCGTCGAGATCGGCGAAGACCTCGCGAAGGAGGTCGGCGTCGCGCATGGCGAGCGCGTGAAGGTGTCGTCCAAGCGCGGCTACATCGTCGCGGTCGCCCTCGTCACGAAGCGGATCAAGCCGCTGACGGTCGACGGCAAGAAGGTCCAGACGGTCGGCGTCCCGTTGCACTGGGGCTTCAAGGGTCTGACGAAGCCCGGCTATCTCGCCAATACCCTGACTCCGTCCGTGGGCGACGGCAACTCCTATACACCGGAATTCAAGTCGTTCCTGGTGAAGGTCGAAAAGGCGTAAGGGGAAAGAGATGGCATTGCAATCGCTGGATATCAAGCGCGTCTCGGCCACCACGACGCCACCGCCCACGGTGCGCGAACCGGTGACCGGGAGCGTCGCGAAGCTGATCGACGTATCGAAGTGCATCGGCTGCAAGGCATGCCAGACGGCATGCATGGAGTGGAACGACCTGCGCGACGAGGTCGGCACCAACGTCGGCGTGTACGACAACCCGGCCGACCTGAGCGAGCATTCGTGGACGGTCATGCGGTTCTCCGAATACGAGAACCCGGCGGGCGACCTCGAGTGGCTGATCCGCAAGGACGGCTGCATGCACTGCGAGGATCCGGGCTGCCTGAAGGCGTGTCCGTCGCCGGGTGCGATCGTGCAGTACAACAACGGGATCGTCGATTTCCACGAGGAGAACTGCATCGGTTGCGGCTACTGCGTGACCGGCTGCCCGTTCAACGTGCCGCGGATCTCGAAGAAGGATCATCGCGCATACAAGTGCACGCTCTGTTCCGACCGCGTCGCGGTCGGCCAGGAACCGGCCTGCGTGAAGACCTGCCCGACCGGCGCGATCGTGTTCGGCACCAAGGAGGACATGAAGCAGCACGCGGCCGAGCGGATCGAGGACCTGAAGGAGCGCGGCTTCGAGCATGCGGGGCTGTACGACCCGCAGGGCGTCGGCGGCACGCACGTGATGTACGTGCTGCATCACGCCGATAAACCGTCGCTGTACCACGGGCTGCCCGACAATCCGTCGATCAGCCCGATGGTGAAGCTGTGGAAGGGCATCGCGAAACCGCTCGCGGTCGCGGGCCTCGCGCTGACCGCGCTGGCCGGGTTCTTCCACTACACGCGGGTCGGTCCGAACGAGGTCACCGACGACGAAGAAGCCGCCGCCCGGGACGAGGCGCGACGCATCAAGGAGGACGCGAAATGAGCCACGACGACCCCAACCTGATCGTCCGCTACACGCCGAACGAGCGCACGAACCACTGGATCACCGCGATCACGTTCGTGCTGCTCGCGCTGTCCGGGCTCGCGCTGTTCCATCCGTCGATGTTCTGGCTGACCGCGCTGTTCGGCGGCGGCCAGTGGACGCGGATCCTGCATCCGTTCGTCGGCCTCGTGATGTTCGTGTCGTTCGCGATTCTCGTGGTGCGCTTCTGGCACCACAATGCGCTCGACGCGGACGACCGGCAGTGGCTGAAGCAGATCGGCGACGTGCTGACCAACCAGGAAGACAAGCTGCCGCCGGTCGGGCGCTATAACGCCGGGCAGAAGCTGCTATTCTTCACGCTGGTGGCGTGCCTGCTGCTGCTCCTGCTGTCGGGAATCGTGATCTGGCGGCGCTATTTCTCGTTCTACTTCCCGATCGGGGTGATCCGCGCGGCCGCTGTCGTGCATGCCGTGGCGGCCTTCGTGCTGATCGCGAGCATCATCGTGCACATTTACGCGGCGTTGTGGGTGAAGGGTTCGATCGGCGCGATGGTGCGCGGCACCGTCACGCTGGGCTGGGCCCGCAAGCATCACCCGAAGTGGTTCCGTGAAAGCGTGAAGTAGCGCAGCGGAGCGGGGCGGCACGCCGATTGCGGCGGGCCGCCCCGTCAGCCGTCGGAACCGCCCGAAGCGCCGACCTGTCGGCGCTTGTTTTTTTGGAAGATATTGTCGTGACACAACGCATTCTCGAACCGACCGAGATCTCGGCGCTCGATCATTCGGCCATTCCGCGCTTTCGCCTGCCGGAGCGCGCGACCGCGTTCGCGGCGCGCGCCGCGCGGCTGCGCAAGCTTGCCGACCTGAACCCGATCAGCGGCTACCTGCGGCTGATGGCCACCGTCGCCGACGCGCAGCACGCGACGCTGCAGACGCTGGCGCTGCCGCTGCCGTCGAAGGAAGCGATCGCGCGCGCGCAGGAACATTCGATGCCGCTCGTGCCGGCGCTCGACGGCGAGCGCGATGCGCGCTGGCGCGCCGTGCTGTATGAACTGCTCGATCGCGTCGAAGGCGCCGGGCTCGTCAATCCGCCGCTCGCGAAGCTGCTCGACCGGCTGCGCCTGATGGCGCCCGCCGAACTCGACGCGCAGGCCGATGCGATCCTCGCGCTGCGCTTCGCCGAGGTCGACCCGGCCACCGCGCCGTTCCTGATGGCCGCGCTGCAGGTCGCGTGGACGGACCTCGCGAGCCGCGTGACGCCGGCCGACGTGCCGTATCTCGACCAGCCGGGGCTGTGCCCGGTGTGCGGCACCCATCCGGTCGCGAGCGTCGTGCGGGTGGGCGGCCAGTATCAGGGCTACCGCTTCCTGCAGTGCGGGCTGTGCACGACCGAGTGGCACATGGTGCGCACCAAATGCTCGCACTGCGATTCGACGAAGGGCATCGCGTATCACGGGATCGAAGGCGGCAGCGAAGCCATCAAGGCCGAATCGTGCGACGAATGCAAGACCTATCGCAAGATCGGCTATCAGGAGAAGGACTACGAGTTCGAGCCGCTGGCGGACGATCTCGCGAGTCTCACGCTCGACCTGCTGATGAACGAAGCCGGCTACCAGCGCAGTTCGCCGAACCCGCTGCTGTGGCCCGACGTGTCGCGGGAAGCGGATTGACGGCATGGGGCCGGGGCGGTGCGCGAGCGTCGGCCCCGGCCGACTGCGAAGCATGAGACTGGAGCGACAACGACGTGACCGAACCGGGTGTGAATGAATTGAATGCCGTGCTGGCGCGTGTGCCGTCGGTCGAGCGCGTGCTGTCGTCGGCGCCGCTGCAACCGCTCGTCGCCGACCATGGCCGCACGCGCGTGCTGAATGCCGTGCGCGCCGAACTGGAACGCTGGCGCACGGCCGCCCAGCACGATCCCGCGGCGGCCGAGCCGCTCGACGAGCCGCGCATCGCCGCTGCCGTCGCGCGCACGTTGGCCGCGCAGAACGCAGGCGCCGTGCGCACCGTGTTCAACCTGACCGGCACCGTGCTGCACACGAACCTCGGGCGCGCGCTGCTGCCCGATGACGCGGTGCGTGCGGTGGTCGACGCGCTCACGCGGCCCGTCAACCTCGAATTCGATCTCGCCACCGGCCGCCGCGGCGATCGTGACGACCTGATCGACACTTTGCTGTGCGAACTGACGGGCGCGGAAGCCGCGACCGTCGTCAACAACAATGCGGCGGCCGTGCTCCTGACGCTGTCGGCGCTCGCGACGAAGCGGGAAGTGGTCGTGTCGCGCGGCGAGCTGGTCGAGATCGGCGGGGCATTTCGCATTCCCGACATCATGAGCCGTGCCGGCGCGAAGCTGCGCGAGGTCGGCACGACCAACCGCACGCATCTGCGCGACTACGCGGACGCGATCGGCCCGCGTACCGCGCTGCTGATGAAGGTGCACTGCAGCAACTACGCGATCAGCGGCTTCACGAAGGAGGCGACGCTCGCCGAACTCGCACCGCTCGCGCGCGAGCGCGGCGTGCCGGTCGCCGTCGATCTCGGCAGCGGCACGCTGGCCGATCTGACGCAATGGGGGCTGCCGCACGAGACGACCGTGCAGGAAACCGTCGCCGCCGGTGCAAACGTTGTCACGTTCAGCGGCGACAAGCTGCTCGGCGGGCCGCAGGCGGGCCTGATCGTCGGCGATCGCGCGCTCATCGCGAAGATCAAGAAGCATCCGCTCAAACGCGCGCTACGCGTGGGCAAGCTGACGCTCGCGGCGCTCGAACCGGTGCTGCGCCTGTACCAGTCGCCCGAATTCCTGCGCGATCGGCTCACGACGCTGCGCCTGCTGACGCGCCCGCAGCGCGAGATCGCCGAGGCGGCCGAGCGCGTGCGGCCGGCGCTGCAGGCTGCGTTCGGCAGCGGTTTCGACGTGACGGTCGAACCGATGTTCAGCCAGATCGGCAGCGGCGCGCTGCCGGTCGACCAGTTGCCGAGCGCCGGCCTCGTGGTGCGCTCGTCGGACGGCAAGCGCAGCGGTCGCGCGCTCGCGCAGCTCGAGAAACGGCTGCGCGAATGGCCGCGCCCGGTGATCGGCCGCATCGCCGACAACGCGCTACGGCTCGACCTGCGCTGCCTCGAAGCGGCCGACGAAGCGGCGTTCGTCGCGCAGTGCGCGCCGCTCGCGGGGCCCGCTGCATGATCGTCGGGACCGCGGGACACATCGACCACGGCAAGACCACGCTCGTGCGTGCGCTGACGGGCGTCGACACCGATCGGCTGAAGGAAGAGAAGGCGCGCGGCATCTCGATCGAACTCGGTTACGCGTATACGCCGCTCGACAACGGCGACGTGCTCGGCCTGATCGACGTGCCGGGCCACGAGAAGCTGATTCATACGATGGCGGCCGGCGCGTGCGGCATCGACTTCGCGCTCATCGTGATTGCCGCCGACGACGGCGTGATGCCGCAGACGCGCGAGCATCTCGCGATCCTGCAACTGCTCGGCGTCACGCATGGCGCCGTCGCGCTGACGAAATGCGATCGCGTCGATGCCGCGCGCGTCGTCGAGGTGCGCGACGAGATCGCCGCGTGGCTGCACGATTCGACATTGGCCGGCGTGCCGATTTTCGAAACGCGTGCGACCGTTGCCGACGATCCGGGCGTCGCCGCGTTGAAGCAGCACCTGGCCGACGCGGCGATTGCGTGGCGCGCGCGTCGCGACGACGGCCTGTTCCGGCTCGCGGTCGATCGCGTATTTACGCTCGCCGGGCAGGGTACCGTCGTGACGGGCACCGCGTTCGCGGGCCGCGTCGCGACGGGTGACACGCTCGCGATCGTGCGCACGGGCGGCGCGGCCCGCGTGCGCAGCATCCATGCGCAGAACCGGCCGGTCGAGGCTGGCCGCGCGGGCGAGCGTTGCGCGCTGAATCTGGCCGGCGTCGACAAGGCCGACGTCGAGCGAGGCGACACCGTCGCCGATGCGCGGCTCGTCTCGACGTCGCCGCGCCTGGATGTCGAGCTGACGCTGCTCGCGGACGCCGGGTTGACGCTGACCCACTGGGCGCCGCTGCACGTGCATCTCGGCACGCTGCATCGCGTGGCTCATGTCGCGCTGCTCGACGGCGACACGCTCGCGGCGGGCCAGCGGATGCGCGTGCAACTGGTATTCGACGAGCCGGTGTTCGCGCTGCCGGGCGACCGCTTCATCGTTCGCAATCCGCAGGCGACGCGCACCGTCGGCGGCGGCCGGGTGCTCGATCCGTTCGGGCCGGCACGCAAGCGCCGCACGCCCGCGCGCCGCGCGTGGCTCGATGCGCTCGCGGCGTGGCTCGACGAAGGGCGCCTCGACGCACTGCTCGCGCAGGCGCCGCTCGGCATTGCGCGCGCGATGCTCACGCATCTGACGGGCTTTGCGCCGAATGCGCTGGCGTTGCCGGACGACGCGCTGGCGATCGGGCAACGCGATGCCGCGTCGAACGAAGGCGCGGTGGTTTCCCATGCGCACTGGCGTGCGTTGCAGACGCGGGCGGTCGATACGCTGCGCGTGTATCACGAGCGCATGCCCGACGAACAGGGGCTCGACGCCGCACGGCTGCGGCGGATGGCTGCGCCGCTCGTTGGCGATTTGCTGTGGCGCGCGCTCGTCGATGCGCTGGTGGCAGGCGGCGAAGTCGCGCGCAGCGGGCCGTGGCTGCATCTGCCGTCGCATTCGGTAAGCCTCGAGCCGCGCGAGGAAGCGCTCGCGCGGCAACTGCTGCCGCTGATTCACGCGGGGCGCTTCGATCCGCCGTGGGTGCGCGACCTGGCCCGCGATACTGGCGCGGCCGAGGACGCGGTGCGCACGCTGCTGCGCAAGCTCGCGCGGCGCGGCGACGTGCACCAGGTCGTGCGCGACCTGTTCTATCATGCGGACGTCGCGCGCGAACTGGCGGCGCTGGTCGCGCATCTCGCACCGTCGCGCGGCGGCGGGCTCGATGCCGCGACGTTTCGCGACGCGACGGGGCTCGGTCGCAAGCGCGCGATCCAGATTCTCGAGTTCTTCGACCGGGTTGGGTATACTCGCTTCCACCGCGATCTTCACTACCTGCGGCCTGACAGCGGTTGGGTGGGTATTCAGGCGTAGGCGCTCGTTGTTCTTCGGTTTCTTTTCCCGCGGAAGGCATTCGTATCCGGTGGTACGGCTGGACTTCAAATCCAGTTGGGGGTGTCAGACACTCCCGGGTAGGTTCGACTCCTGCTGCCTTCCGCCAGTCATGGCTTCTTGCGCATTCCGGCGCCTTCCGTAAACGCCCTGTAGATCCCACCCGTGAAGTAGCGGTCCGCGCGAAGGAGGGCGGGGCGATGTTCACAATCGTGGTGTCGAGCACGATCATCAGGACGCCCACGCAGCGCACGGCCCGCGCAATCCAGCGTTTCGATTCGTCGATCGATGCGTGATGGACAGCGCCTCCTGCCCGTGGTGATCGCTCCATTTCATGAGCCGACGCCTGCGGACGCGGCATCGGTCGCCGGGCGTGATTCGATGGACGCATCCTGGCCGATGGCCGGGGCGCATCAACCGATGGCGGGCCTTCTTCTACGCCGGGCATAAAGCAAATCCCCTTCCGATACACGGCGAGCCCGCCGGCCTGTCGCACCGATCGCTTCCATCGCCGCGGTCGGTATTCTTCTCCGTTCTCTCTTCGCATCCCGATCGTTCCGTTCGCATCGCGTCGGCAAAAGCCGACCCGATGCAAGAGACTAACCGCCAGGGGACGTCCACCGCACGAGCCGGCAGCTAGCGCGGCACGGCTGGGCGCGGCGCCGCCGTGCGCTTTTTGATTGCAGCACTCCAGCAGACGAGGACATCGTGACTTACACAGGATGCAGGGACGAGATTGCCGGCGGCCTAACCAAGGTGCTGTGGACGGCTTCGCAGCTCGACGACGAAGCCGACTTCGAGGATCTCCTCGAGGCGATCCGCGTGCTTCGGCCCAAGTGGCCCGGGACGGGGACGGTCGCCGCGTGGCGCTACGTCCGGCGCCAGGCATGGGGCGACGCGCGCCGCGTGCTCGAAGACGACGACACCGAAGCGAAGCGCTCGGGGCTTCATACCGCGCTGATGGCGGTGTGTCTGTTCGGCCTCGAAGACCCGCTGTGGCACAGCTATGCACTCAGCGCGGCCGAGCAGCGCGAAAGCATCGAGGGCGCGAAGATCGGCGCGCGTCTGCTCGAGCGTGCCGCCAAGCTCGACGCCAGCGTTCAAGCGCCTGCGTCCACCGACGCGCCGGCGAGCACGCACGGCGGGCCGGCCGACAACGGCGGATTCTCCGCGTCGATGACGTGGGTCCGCGCATGAGTATCCGTTTTCATGTTTTCCGCGCGCCGGGCGATTCGCATTTCAATCGCAGCCTTCGCATCGGTGCGCTTGTAGCAGCGACAGCAACCTAGACTGACTTTGCTTCGTAGTACCCACGGTCACGCAACACTTACCCGACAGGAAGGAAACATCATGAATCTGAACGTTCCGAGTATGACCACTTACCCCACCGATCCGGCGAGCTACCTGCAACGGCTGACCAACGGTGCCTCGGCGAGCTCGACGCAGGACGTGCTCAAGGATCTCATCGGCCTCATCAGCCAGTTGCTCAAGCAGATGCAGACGGGGCAGAACGGGCAGCCCGGCGGCATGCCGGGCGGCGCCGGCGGTGCTGGCGGCATGCCCGGTGGCGGCGCGGGCGCGATGCCCGGCGGTGTGGGCGCCACGCCCGGCGGCATGGGGGGCGCGGGCGCCATGCCGGGCGGCACCGGCGGGATGACGGTGCAAAACGCGGCGGGCGTGCTGGCCTCGTACATGGGGCAGCATGGCATCAACGCGTCGGACCCGAACACGATGTACAAACTCGCGACGAACGCCGACGGCGGCACGCCACCCACGGTGCAGCAAGCGGCGCAGACCATGCTCGCGAACCCGGCTGCCTACCAGCAGATCGACACGCACGACGTGGCGGGCACCGACGGCAAGTCCGCGGTCGGCAATTTCCAATGGGCGGCTCAAGGCGGTCTCGGCGCGGCGGGCAACGCAACGGGTGGCGCGGGCGGCGCGGCGGGGCAGTCGGGGGCGACGGGCGGCTTGCCTGGCACGGGCGGTTTCCCGACGAACACCGGTACGCTGCCGACGACGGGTGGCTTGCCGACGACGGGCGCGACGGCAGGCTTCACACCCGGTACGGGCGACCTCTTGAAGGACGGCAAGCCGCTGCAGATGGCCGACGAGGGCAAGGCGCTGGCCAATTTCAACGCGCAGGACGGCGCCGACTTCCAGGCCATGGAAAGCGCGTTGTCGCACGGCGACGGCAATGCCGCGGCGAAGACGCTCGCCAACGCGGTGAAGTCGGGCAAGCTGAGCCAGTCGGATGCGGCGGCGATCGGTGCACAGCTGCAGCAGACGGCGAACGCGCATGGCGGCGGCAAGATCAGCCACGACGCGAGCAAGGCGCTTTCGGATGCGCTGGGCGGCGCGAACGTGCTGACGCCGGGCAAGACGCGCGCCGCGATTGCCTTCGAGAACATCACCGGCATTCACACGGGTACGATCGCCGGCGTCAGCACGAAGTAACGTCGCCGGCCGTTCAGGCGATCATCCCGATCGGCGACCCGAGCGGCCGCCGATCGGGAGGTGCAGGAAGCAACGATCGGTGACAAGCGGCCACAATCGGCGGCCGCGCTGCGATACACCGCAGCGCGGCCGCTTCGTCGTTTACCCGCGCAACCGATGTCCCGATTCAGCCCTCCATCTGCCGACGAAGGGACGCGTTCAGCGGGCTCCATTCGAGCAAGGCGACGAAGCCGTCCTGCGCGGCGACCACGACCCAGCGCCGGTACTGATGCACGATCTGCCCGGGCTCGTACGTGTGTGCTTCCTGCCACGCGGTGGCGCGCCTTACGTGGACGGTCGTGCCGAAGAGCGGCGCGATCGATTCGACGTTCCCGCAGGCCCGCACGACGCGCATCACCTCGGCCACGGGCCGCGCGAAATCGATCGTGCGCTCGGCATCGGCAACGCGCGGCCAGTAGCTGCCCGCACCTTGCGGACGCCGTTCGTTCCAAAGCCGATCGAAGTCACGGGCCACGCGCGTGGCCAGCCGATGGGCGGCCATCTGCAGCTTCAGTTGCAGCGTCTCGTGCCATTCGTCGGCATCGAGCGGAAAGCATTCGGCATCGACGATCTCCCCGGTATCGAAATCGGCATCGATTCGATGGCAACTGACGCCCCACTCGCGCCGCCCCTCGAGGATCGCGCGCATGGCCGGGTACGGGCCGCGCCCGTCGGGCAGCGGTGACGGATGGAAGTTGGCCGCATGGCGCAGATAGGGCTGCCACGCCGGAATCTTCCAGTTGTAGCCGGCCACGATCAGTGCGTCGCATTGCCGTTCGGCGAGCCGGCGCAGATCGTCTTCGTTCATGCGTGACAGCTGCACCGGAATACGCAGCTTGTCCGCGCGCTCGACGAGTTCGCTATTGAAGTCGAGCCGGTTGTCGACCGGAATCGAGTAGAGCGCCACAGGCTCCCAGCCGGCGGCGACGAACGCGTCGAAGACGACACGCCAGCGATCGAAGCCGGCGAACGCGAATCGCATGATCGGTTCTCCCTTTCGCATTGAAGGTCAGGGCGGCATGGACGGCGATGACGGCCGACGGCCACCCCGCTTCACGGTAAGCGCGCACGGTGGCGGATAGCCCGCGTATCCCGAAGTTTCGTCGAGTGCCGCGAACCGGCGAATCATCGCCGGCTGCGCGCCGCGGCGAGGGCGTCGCGATTGCGCGCGCCGCCGCGCCGCGCGTCAAGACCTCAGCCCGAGGTTTTTCTTGATGAGGTCCTCCGCCGTCTTCGCGGCGGTTGCCGTGAGGCCGGGCTGCCCGATGATGTTGGCGATCTGTTTGAGCCGCTCGCTGTCGGTCAGCGGTACGGCACTCAGGCCGGAAGCCGATGTATCGCGCGGCGCCGGCGCCTCTTGCGGTTTTTCGCGCCGCGCGCGTGCAAGCTGCGAAAGCAGCAGTGCCGCTTCGCCCTTCGGAATGCCGCTGTCCGTCAGCAGCGTGTGCGCGGCGATCAGATCCTGGTTGCGGCTCGCGCGCGGATGGTTGCCCACGATCGCGAGCGCCTGCCTGGCGCGCTGCGAGGCTGATGCATCGACTGCCATGTCGGCACCCGCGAGCGCCGCGAGCGTGGCCGGATCGAGGCGCCCGATGCTCCTGGCGACCATCGACAGAATGTGCTTGACCACGATGTCGCGCTCGGCATCCTTGTGTACCTTCGCCTTGTCTTCGGCGTGCATGCCCGAGATCAAGCGCTTGCCGAACGACGTCGTGCTGTTGGCGTAGCGGCGTGCATCGTCATAGAGCGACGCATAGATACCCGCCTGCGCCTGCGGGCTGCGCAAGTCCGCGGGCAGGCCTTCGTCCGCCGGCCGCGCCTCCATGGCGCGCAGATCGTCGATCTTCGCGCGGCTCGTTTGCAGCGCCGCGCGCAGGCGCTCGTCCTGCGTCTGGCCCGTGTAGTCGTGCGGGGCCAATACCGTGTCGACGTAGCGTTGAATCGTGGCGGCCTTCGCATTGCGCAGGTTTTGCCGTCCTTCGACAAACGGCTTCTTCAAATCGAGCGCTTCCTTGACCGCGTTGGTCAGGTGCCCGGATGCCGCGAGCGGCGCCAGCGCGCCGTGCGAGCCGCCCACGAGCAGCCCGCTTGCCGTCAGGCCGATGGCGGACGTGACCGACTGGTAGAGCGCGCCGTTACGTTGCTTGCCCTTGTTCTCGGCGATGCTCATGGCGGTCAATACGTCGCGGGCATGCTGCGTGAGCGGATGCGCGTCGTCTCGCGCAATGCGCGAGAGCTTGCCGGTGTCGTATTGCCATTGTCCGTTGCCGTTTTTCGTCAGCAGCAGGTTGTCGACCTGGTTGGGCATCGGCGCGCCCGGCGGGCGTTTTTCGGGGTGCTCGAAGCGTTCGACGTCGGCGGCGAGCATCGCCTTGACCTTGTTTTCGTAACGGCGATGGATCGAATGCGCGGCGGCGGCGGCCGAGCCCGAGGCCAGCGCGTTCACGAGGTCGGTGGCGGGCGCCGCGTCGTAGCCGAACTGCCCGTGCGCCGCCGTCGATACGCCGTTCAGGCCGTCTTTCGCGGGCCGCTTGGCGGCGAAGGCCGTCAACGTCATGCCTTTGCGGTTGACGCCCATCGCGTGCGCGAAATCGGCGAAGCGCCGGCCTTTGCCGCCGGCACCCGGCACGAATGCGCCGATGTCGTCCACACCGGGCTTCTGCGGTGCGATAGCCGCGGCGGGCTTGGGCGCAGCGGGCGCGGTGGGCGGACCTTCCGCGCGCGGGCGCTTGCCGAGGCCGCCGAGCGCGTCGATGAGCGCGCCGGCACTCGCGCGCCGGGTTGGCACCGGCGCGGGCTTCGCTCCCGTGGACGGGCCGGGGTCGCTCGGCGTGCGGGTGAGGGCGGCGGATTCGATCGCACGCGACCGGAACTCGATCTTCGGTGGAGCAGCCATGATGTTCTCGGACCAGGAGACAGGATGGACTGGACTGTGCAGGCCGGTCATGACACTCCCGTGAACCGCGCGAAGCGTCGTCCGGATTGACGAAGCAGGTTCGCGGCGGCCTGCCGCCGAGCCGTCTCGCGGGTGTCGCTCATTCGGTTTTCGCGGTGCGGCTTCGCGCGCGCGAACGCGTTCGCATCCGCATTCATTAGATTGGAACGAGGGCCGGCTTCGCGCGGTTCGGTTCCGCGCGTTTCATCGAACGCGCGTTTCTTTCACGATCAAGGAGAAAACGAATGAGCTTCATCGGCAATATTGTGAAAAGCGTGGTCGGGGATGTCACCAAGGCTGCCGGGGATGTCCTTCATGGTGTCGGCAACGCGCTGCACGGCGCGGCGACGTTCGGCAAGGGGCTGCTGAGCGGCAACCCGAAGGAAGCCCTTGCGGGGGCGGGGGCCATTGCGACGGGTGGGCTCGAGGCGCTCGAGGGCGGCACGGCGCTCGCGGAAAACCTGACGCCGGAGGGCGCCGCTACCGCACTCGCATTGGCGGGCGGCAAGGAGGCGGTGCGAACGCTGACCTCGGGCACGGGCGCAGCCTGATGCACGGACGGTGACGAGCATGATGGAGCTTCTTACCGAACTGCCGGCCGATGCGCCGGCCATGGCGCAGGCGATCATCGAGCATATCGAGGCCAACGAGCTGGACGAGGCCGAGGCGCTGCTGGCGCGCATGCACGATGTCTACCCCGAAACGCGCGAGGTGCACGTGTTTGCCGTGACGATCGCGTTGGTGCGCGGGCGTCCGCACGATGCGTGGCAGATCGTGAACGGATTGCCCGACGATCGCGCGCCCGAACTGAAGGCAATCTGCCTGAAAGTCCTCGACGATCCGTCGTGGCATGGCTATGCGACGGCACACGAGGACAGTGCCGATCCCTACGTGCGCCTTGCCATGCGGCGCCTGCTCGAACGAGACTGATGCCCGATTGCACCGCGCCGGATCGAATCGTCGTGCAAGCCGATTCGGCGCAATCGGGCTCTCAGCCTGCCACCCGATAATGATGTACGCGCCTGGACCGCACCAGCCGCGCCTGACGCATCAACGATCGAGCCCGATAGGGCCGACGTCGTGTCCGAGCAAGCGCAACGCTTGCGACATCCTCCCGCTGCCGTCGCTTCGACGAGCCTCCTCATGAATACGGCGCACCGCCGCCAGCGCCATCGCGTCGCAGATTTGATCTGCGTGGGCGCGACCGGGTAGTTCGTAAATTGCCGGCGAGCGGTGTTCTCGCGCGGCAAAAAAATCCCGCCCGGACATCGGGCGGGATCGTGCGAGCTTCAAACGCGCCCGGAGGGCGGACGCGTTCGCGTTCAGAAACCTTGCGCGAGGAATTGCTCGGCGTACTTGTTGCGGTTTTCCATTTGCGGATCGGTGGCCTGTTCGTAGTCCTTGTCCCAGACCAGGGCCGCTTGTTCCGCCGTCGTCGTCTGCTTGATGTCCGTGATCGTCTTGCTGTACGTCGTGTCGAGTTCCTGATTCATGAAGCCGATGTTGGCTTCGAGGCTGCCCGGGTCGAGCCCGTGCTCCTTCGCATAGTTGATTTCGCCCTGTTTGCGTGTGCCGCCCCATTGCGCAAGACCCCAGCCGTTGGCGTTGTCGTCCGCGAAGTTGCCGGAGGGCGCGCCCTTCGCGCCGCCTTGATTGACGTTGCCTTGCAGCCCGCTTTCCTGCTGCAGGTTGCCGAGCACGCCGGCTACCTGCGCGTCGGTCAGGCCGTAGCGCGATTTGAGATCCTGTGCGATGGCGTGCGCGGCGTCGCCGCCCGATACAGTGGGCAGCGTGTTGCCGTGGCTGCCGCCGCCACCGCTTCCACCGCCGCCTATGCCCGGCGCCGCGCCGCTACCGCCCTGGCCGCCACCGCCGCCACTCACGCCAGCGGGTGCGGTGCCGCCGCCGCCGGCATAGGCGGGCGGCGCGGAGTACGAAGGCGTACCGCCGCCGATGCCGCCCACGCCACCCGCATCGCCTGAATTCTGGCTGGAGGGATCGAGAATCTGCTTGATTTCTTCGATGAGCAACTCGAGCAGTTGTGCGAGCTGCGATTCGTTCGTGCCGCCAATGCCGCCGACATCATCGATGCCGTTCAGATAGCCGGCGTTATAGCCTTGTACTGCTGTAGTGGACATGATTTTCTCCGCGTGAGAATGACGGTATTCATCAGCTGCTGATGGAGGGCCGATAGCGGCCGCCCGCGAAACCTAATTTATTGCCCGGCGCTTACAGTGCGTTGACGGATGCGAAGTCGTCGTCGGATTGCCGAACCGCGTGGCGACCGCGATGCCGATGCAAGCGGCTTGCGGCAGGCGAGCCGCCGCGCCACCGATGCGGCCACCTGCGCGAACCCGCGTCGTTTCGCTTGCTCGGCGCACCGCGGTTGCTCAGGCGGTCGTGCGATGCATCACGCCCAGTTCCACCGCGTTGTCGGCGCCGATCGTTCGCCCCTCGTTCGACCGGTTCGACGGGCCCGACGTGCTCGCGGCAAACGGCAGGCATCCCGCGATGATGAGCAGTGCGCCCAACGCGTTCTCCGCGAAGCTCTTGCCGCCGGCGGACCAATCGCCTTTACCCTCCACGGCGTGATTGACCACGGCGGTGGCGGCATAAAGGGAGAGGAACAGGCTGAGACGCGCGATTCCCGCGCCGGCCGCCTTGTCCCCGAGCTGCCTGGCCGTGCTGGTTGCGGAGGTGTCGATCTTGCCCCAGCTCAGGCGCAGCGTCTTCAGTTCATCGAGCGCCTTGCCCGTGAAGCCGTGCGTCGCGATTTCCGAGGCCACGCGTCCCCCGATCGCATCCAGCCCCTCGCCGGCGGCATTCGCCGCCGAATAGCCGAACAGGCCTTTGATCGCTGCGTTGCTCTTCGTGTGGTGAATGAGGCTGTCGACGTAGGACGGGGCCGACCATTGCGAGCTGCCCTGCGCGGTGTTCACGGCGAGCTGGTTTCCGAAATACGGAGCGTCGTTGAGCAGCTGACCTCTGACGGGGTGCTCGTAGCCTGCGTCGTGATTGCCTTCGAGCGGGCGGAACACGTTGATCACGTCGCGCGCCAGGTATGCGTACGATTTGATCGCGCTAGGCAGTATGCTGGAGAGCTGCCCAAGGTGCCCGTTGCCCTCGTCGTTCTTGCCGGTATAGGCTGCGGTGGCCACTGTTGCTATCAGCGCGAAGATCTGCGCACCGTGGCCCGCGTAGGTCTTGTTGTCCGCGGCGCCGGTATGATACTTGTGCAACATCGCGGCCAGGTTGCCCATCGCGGCCGCCGTGAACAGCGTGGCCGTAATGGCGCCGCGTGTTTCGGGCCCGGCACCGGTCTTGTCGAGGACTGCTTCGGCAGCCATCGAGCACAACTCCCGGAAGAGCGTGGCGCCGCCGGTTGCGACGAATTCATGACTGAACGCGTTGACGAGGTTGGCCGTCCACCCTTTGAGCGGTTGCGCGGCGCCGTAGGGATTCCGGGTCAGCATGTCGCCGACGTTCGAGATGAACGACTGGATCTGTCCCGGCCGGGACAGCGCGGCCGACAGGTTGTTGGTGATCGAGGCGGCCGATGCCGGACGTGTGCCCTCGGTCTGCGCGACCGAGATCTCCGCGGGCACCGATGTCGCGGCGGCGGCCAGCGTGCGGGTTTCCGGCGCTACCCGGGACGACGCGCTCGGAACGGTTGCTTCGGGCGGGCTTTCGGAATCCTGAATGTTGATGTCGTGCGCGACGACGTGAGGCGCCGAGAAGCTGGCCGGCTTCGGGGAGAGGGCGCTCCGGGACGCCGTGTCGTGCCCCTTGGGCAACGAAGGTGTGTCGGGCAGGCGCGACGATGAGGCGTCCGCGTGGGAAGGCGTCGTGAAAGTGTTTTTTGTCGGCATCGGTTCGTCTTGCGGTGGCGCGGCGCTCGTCGTTGCCTTTTCTTCGAGCGCGGGCGCCTCTTTCGGGAGCGGCACCGGGCTGGCCGCGCGCGACGTGTCGGGTGTCGATTCGGCCTCGCTCGTCGTCGCGGCTGTCAGCCCCGTGGCCGCCTTCTCGTGCGGCAACGGGCTGCCCGAACGCGACGTGGCCGATTGCGTGTCGGCAGCTTTCGTTTCCACGGTCTCCTGATGTCGAACGGACGCCGCACTGTCGTGCTGCGATGCAGGCGTGTGTGGCTGCGGTTCCTCGTGTACGGGCACTTCTTCGCTCGACTCCCCGCCGCCCGACAAGTTGAGCACCGGTATCGTCCCGTCTTCCAAGGCTGCACGTTGAGCGCCCAGCTCGCCCGAACCGGGCAGCGACCGTGAGCCGCCTTGGCGGCCGATCGCGGAGCCTGACGACGATGCGCGCGTAGGCAGCGAGCTGCGCCTGACCGGCGTAGGCGCCGGCAGCGGCGGCGATGGGAGCTGCTGCGCCGTCCCGGCCGGTTGCGATGTTGTCGAAAGCGGGCCCGGCTGCGCCGGTGCATGGTTGCCGGTGTGCGCCGGAAGGGCGGGTGCATTGCCCAGAGCGCCGAGCAATGCGCCGCCGGAGGGGCGCGGGCCGGTCATCGATGCGCTTCGTTGGCGTGGGGCCGGCGCGGGCTGCGTGTTGTCGCGCGGGAGGTCGAGCGATGATGACCGTACTTGCGTGCTGTTTCTGATCGGCATGACGTTTCCTTTCGGTTGATTTCGATCGTTCGACGTCGCCTCGCGACAAAGGCCCTGATGGACTTTCGCGCTGCCTCATCGCGTCCAGGCGGTCGACGTGCCTCGCCCGTCGATTCCGTCTTCGCGCTTTGCGAACGTGGGTTCTCGTGTTGGAAAGGTAAAACGACATAACGGTGGCAGCCTGCCGATTCCGAAGTGGCGTGCAAAAAAGCGCACGTCGATGCCGGCGCGGTGCTGCGCGTGCGGATCCATTTGCGCGTTTCATCGCATTTGCCGCATGCGCGCTTCGCAATTTCGCTCGCCGCGTCGCGTCGCTTGCGTGGCGCAATGCCGTGGAGCATAAGCTTGGGCTTGCATTCCTCGATATCGCTCCGCGTGAGTGGGATGCGGGGACCGTGCCGCACCGACATCGAGCGATGTTGCTGGCGACGGAAATCGTCATGTCACTCAAGGAGTTCGCCATGAACAACTTAGGAATTCGACCGGGGCTCGTCCAGTCCCGTGTCGCGGAGTTCGAGAAAGGGACGAAGAACGGTGCGACCGACGGCGCGCAAAAACAAGCGCCCGCGCGCACCAAAGGCCAACTGGACGGGCTGTCCAGCTTCAAGGGGGCCGACGGCGCGCCGCCACCTCCGCCTCCGCCGCCGCGCAACTTCGCGAGCCTGCCGGGGCGTGCGGGGAACGTCGGTGCACAGGTGCTGAGTTCGGCGCTGCATGCCGGAAGTCACTTTCTGCCGCCCGGCGTCGCGTCGACTGCAATGCATGCGGCGGGGGACATCGTGCGTCCATCGGCCCTCGGCGCAGGGGACCCCGTGACGCAAATGGCCGCGATGCAAAACGACTTCATGCAGCAGCAAAGCGAGATGACGCGGCTCAACAACGCGAACACGTTGGCGGCCGCCGTCAACCAGCAGTCGCAGGAGCTCACATCGGCGCTGGCGTCGGTGGGTAACAAGGGTGCCAGCAACATTTCGAACGCCGCCAAGGGGCAGTAACGGCTGCGGCGGGCCGCGGCGTTTTCGCGCGCGGCTCGCGAACGCCCCGGTCTGATCGTCCACGCTTCCTGCCTGCCTTGTTCCTGCTTCGTCTGCGCTTGGTGCTTGCCCTGGCGCTCGCCATGCGGGACGATTTCCTCATGCAACGTCGCATTCTCGCTTGATGACGTTCGCTGGCAGCCGGGTCTCCCCGGCTACCCCCTCGTCTTACTGCCCGTCATCCGTCAGCTTCATGCGCTCGACGATTCGTTCCACCGAACGCGCGTAGCGGTCGCGCTCGGCCGGTGTCTCCGAATGGTAGGCACCGATCGCCGCCCAGGTATTCCCGTACTTGACCATCATCTTGTGCAGGTGCCACGCAGCCACGTAGACACTCAGGCATGGGTTCATGAGGTCGTCCGCCGAGACGCCGTAGCGCGACAGCAGCGGAAGGTGAATCGAGTTGATCTGCATCATGCCGTAATCGGTCGAACCGTTCCGGTTGCGATGGAGCGCGTTCGCGTTGCCATGCGATTCTTGCCACGCGATCGCGCGCAGCACGACGGGGCTCACCTGCTGATAGGCTGCGGCCGCCGCAAAGCAGTCGGGAGTCTGGGCGCGCACTTCGGCGGGCCGCGCGGACAGAATGGCAAGCGCCAGCACGAGCGCCGGCTTGGGGGGGAATGGTCGCATCATGGATCATCCGGTAAGAGAAGCGGTGCGGGAATCGCTTCGCACCGACGTGCGAATGAAAACGCCGTCCGACCCACGCATTTGCGTTTCGTCGGACGGCGTTGGCGAAAAAAGCCGTGGGCCGGCCGTGTTGGCGATCGGCGGTGCAGGCGCTTGGGCGCCGCACACCGCTGCCCTCAGCGGCCCATCGTCTCCGACGGCGCTTCCTGGAACACGCGCCGGTAGCCGTTGACCAGCGTCGAACGATGGCGCACGCCCCACTTGTTCGCGACGTCGAGCACGCGCGTGGCCGGTGCGCCGTCGTCGAGCAGATCGCCGCGAATGCGCTCCATCCGCTGGCGCCGGATCAGCTCGCTCGGCGACAGCCCGAGGTGGTTCTTGAACGCTGCCTGCATCGCGCGCTCGGTCACGCCCACATGCGATGCCACTTCGCGCACCGAAAGGTCCTTTTGGTCGAGGTTGTCCATCAGGTAGCGATAGGCGCGGCGGTATTTCGCCGGCAGGCGGGCGCTCACGTCGTCGGAGCGCTGCGCCGTGCGCGACGCCTGCATGTGATCGGCCGCGGCGGCGGGCATCGACATGCTGTCCGCGCGCACGTGCTGAATCGACGCGAGCGCGTAGCGGCCGTAGAACTGCGCGAATTCCTGCGTGCGCATCTGCTGCTGCATGATCTTCGCGCGGCAGTAGAGGTAGTCGAGGTACCAGCGCGCATGCTGGCTGCCTTGCGAATTCGCCGCGCCGGACGCATCGAGCATCGCTTCGGCTAACGGCGTCGCGTGGCCGGCGATCGCGGCCAGCGTGATTTCCAGGCACAGGCTGCGGTGGTAATCGTTGAGGCCGGCCTGGCGACTCCAGCTCACGTATTGCTTGAGCGTTTCGCCCGCGCTCGTCCGGCCGTCGGCCAGCGAAACGAGCCGGCTCAGGTGCGAGAGTCGCTCGGCCAGCAGCGGCAGCACGGTCCCGGCGGGCTGCGAGCCGGGTACCGGTGCCTCGCTCGGCTCGAACTCCGCGATGGCCGAGCGCCAGTAGATGTGGTCGGCGAGTCGCTCCGCACCGTGCAGTTCGTGCTGCGCGAAGAGGTCCCGCCGCAGCGCGTCCACGAGGTAGCTCCAACGGCGATCGCCATGCGTTGCCGCCAGAGCGGCCAGCTCGCCGAGGCGATGGCACGCTGCCTGGATCAAGCCCAGATGAAACGAAACGAGCGTCGCACCGAGGAGGCTGTCGAGACGTTGGCGCGGCGTGGCCGCCTTTTCCTCGCCGACGCGCTTGAAGCAACTGAGCGCGACGTTGAACTGGTTGCGGAACAAGGCTTGCCAGCCGGTATTGCGGCACGACGCGATACGCAGACCGTCGCGATGGGCGCGAATGGCTTTTTGCGCGCGGCGATACGTTTCCTCCGCTTCTTCATGGCGGCCGAGCATCAGCTCGAGGTCGGCGCAGACTTGCAGCTGTGCGTAGCCGGGCTGAGCTTGCGCCGTGTCGGTATCGGCATGGCGTGCGGCGTGGCGGACAGCGTCGAGAAACTGGCCGTGGAGCATTTTCGAGGCGACGTCCGCGGGGGTGTCGTCGAAAGCGAGGGCCGAGGCGGCGGCGAAGTAGATCGTTGAGAACATGTCGTGCTCCTGACTCAATGAGCGATGCGTTAAGCGGCGTGAAACGATTCGTGAAGCCGTGAGCGCATGTTTTCATCGCGGGCCGATTCAGGCGCGTGTTTGTGATGGTTTGTTACCTTCGGTTCGGCATCGGCATGTGCCGGATAGGGCGGTGCCGCGGTGGACTTTCACGCACGAGCGGGCGGCCTGCGTCGCGGCTTTTTGATGATTTGTTACGTTTGCCGCCGCCGTGCGCCGTTTGGCGCGGTGCACGCCGAGCCTGTCCGGATCTTCGTGTGTGACGCATGAACCGACGGCCAGGGGGCCGCTTCATGCCACGCAAACTCGAGTCGCTGCACATGCAGCCTCGGAAGATGATCACGCGCGGCCACTTCCCGTCGGATGAGGCGGCGCTCAAGCTGATCTGGCTGGCGCTGCGCAACGTCTTGGTCAATGGACCAGTTCCCAGCACGATTGGAGCGCGCCGTGAATCAGTTCGCGCTTGTTTATTCAGAAAGATTAAACAATGGAATCTGAATATCAATCCACCTGACGCACGGAATTCCGAATACCTCCTGTACGGCACCCAATTGGCGGCTTGCCCGCGAACGGCGCCATAGCACACGTTTGTATCTGCCATATTTCCAGGGTGGCCATTCCGCGATTCGCGCCTAAACGTCCAAAAAAATTCCGCGGCTGCCACAGCGCCATGCTGGGCGGGGCTTGCGGCGCGAAGGCGACGTTCTCTCGCCAGTGCCTGTATCATCCATGCCGGCCGAGACAGGATGATTTTCCAGGATTATTTTTTTACTTAAAGGTGCGGTGTACGTTGTCGTAAACACCCATTGAGCTGTAGTGCTATCCTTACGCGGCGTTACGGTTTTCTTACATAATTTCTTTCGAATTCCTGACGCCTTTCGGTGCTGCTTTTCGGGCGGCCATTGGCGTGGTTCAAGTAGATTGAAAAGAACGTGGCAACAAGAAAAATAGAGCTTCCGGTGCATCCGAGGTGCATGAGCGACAAGAGGTGGAACCGGGCGAGGGCGAATGTCTGGATAGCGGCGATGCCGTCGGCAATTCGGGTGCTGCTGTGCGGCGTCTGGTTCGCCTGCACGGTCGCGCACGCTTCCGATCAGCAAGTCATCGTCGACGGCGGGCAGCGCCTGGGCGGCGTCGTGCGCACGGGCGGCCACGACGTTCCGTTGCTGCGCGCGCTCGAGCAGATCATGCCGACGAGTTACAGCATCAATGTGCCGAATGCGGGCGCATGGGCCGACGCGCCCGTGAGCTGGCGCGCCGGCTCGTCGGTCGCGCACGCGCTCGGCGAGGTGCTGTCGGTCGATCCCGCGCTGCAGGCGCGCATCGATACGGATATGCGCTTGCTCACGGTGACTGCGCATGCACGGCGCGCAAACGTTGACGCGCCGCGGCCTGCCTTGCCGGCGGCCGGCGCGGCGTCGCGCACGAACGGTGCCGCCACGAATGCGTCTTCCACGTTGCCCACGGGCGCGGCGGCGATGGCGCCCGCGGCGGGGCCTGCCATTGCACAGGCCCAGACCGTGGCGCAGGCGCGCGTTTCGACGTCGACGCCGGCAGCACCGGCATCGGCTCGCATACCGGCGGCAGCACCGGCGGTCCCACCGGCACCAGCACCGGCACCAGCACCGGCACCGGCACCAGCACCGGCACCAGCACCAGCACCAGCACCAGCACCAGCACCAGCACCAGCACCAGCACCAGCACCAGCACCAGCACCGGCATCCGGTCTGGTGACGTCGCACGCACCGGCAACCGGGCCGGCGATGCCGGCATCGGTACCGACACTTGTTTCAGCACCGCCGCGAGCGCAGGTGCCCGCGCCCGCAAAGCGTGACGCCATCGAGCCTCCGCTGCTCGCCGCCATGCAGCCGGCGTCCGGCCCGGACACGCCGGCCCCATCGTGGGCGCCCGTCGCGACGCCGGCGTTCGCACCCGCGGCGGCGCCCGAGCGCACGGAGTGGCAGATGCGCCTGTCGGACGGCTCCGTGCGCAATGCGCTCGCGCGCTGGGCGAGCGAAGCCGGCTGGCAATTCATTTGGGACGTGCCGACCGATTTTCAGGTCGACGCGACGGCCACGATACACGGCACGCTCGCCGAAGCGCTGCGTCAGGTGACCAATGCGCTCGCCGGCGCGCAGGTGCCGATTCAGGTGGTCTTGTACCAGCGCAACCGCGTCATGCGCGTCGTTCCCAAAGGAGCAAGTTGATGAGCGTCCTCCGTCGTCCTTTCGTCATCCTTGCCGCCTGCCTCTCGCTGCTCGCGGGGTGCACCGGCCTCCTGGACAAGATCGAGCGCAGCTCGCAGGCCGATACCGCGCGTGCGGGGCAATTGCTCGGCAAGCTGTCGAACGGCGACAACCGCGCGGTGCCGGGCAGTGACGACGTCATCGTCAAGGACGAACTCTGGCTGTCGGGCAAGACGATCAAGATCGCGGCGAAATCGACGCTGCCGAAGCTCTTCGACGAGCCGGCGAGCTTCGACGGCACGGTCGATTCGCTGCGCATGTTCGCCGATCGCATTTCGCGCCTCGCGCACCTGCCGGCCAAGGTTGCGCCGGGCACGAGCGAAGCGGCCGCGCGCGCGACGCAGACCGCGGTCGATACGGGCGGCGCCGGAGCCTATCCGGGCGTGCCGCCGCTGCCACCGGGCCTGCTGCAGGGGCCCGCGCCGAGCACGAGCGCCGCGACGGTGGCCGCGCGCGTGCCGAACGTATCGTCGCCCGTGCGCATCGCGTATTCGCGCGGCACGCTGCGCGGGCTGCTCGACACGGCGTCGGCCCGCTTCGGCGTCTACTGGAAGTACGAGGACGGCGCGATCGTCTTCTTCTACACGGCCACGCGCGTCTACCAGGTGGTCGCCATTCCGGGTGACTCGAGGCTGGATACGAACGTCGTGAGCGGTGCGAGCAACAGCGGCGGCGCGTCGGGCAACGGCGCGGGGGCCGCGGGCGGATCGGGCGCCGGTGGCGCGGGCATCGGCGGCGGAGGCGGCGGGGCGTCCGGTTCGCCGTCGGTGTCGTCGGACAACACCGCGAACATCACGATGAACGCGCAGCTCTCGGTGTACAACGGCTTGCAGACGGCGATCAAGGCGATGCTCTCTCCGGCGGGCTCGGTCATCACCTCGCCCGCCACGGGCTCGATCTCGGTCACCGATACGCCCGACGTGCTCGAACGCGTGGGCGAGTTCATGGAGCAGCAGAACCGCGTGCTCGCGCGGCAGGTGCTCGTCAACGTGACGGTGCTGTCGGTCACGCTTTCCGCGCAGGACAGCTACGGCATCAACTGGCACGCGGTCTATCAGGCGCTCGGCACGCAGTTCGGCATCACCACCGCGTTCACGAGCATGATCCAGAACCCGAGCGAGCTCTCGGCCACGGTGATCACACCGTCGAGCCGCGCCTCGAGCACGACGGCCATCATCGATGCGCTTTCGACGCAGGGCACGGTGCACCGCAAGACCTCGGCCTCGATCACGACGCTCAACGATCAGCCCGTTCCCGTGCAGGTGGCCGAGCAGCAAGGCTATCTCGCGCAGATCTCGACGACCAACACCGTCAACATCGGCAGCCAGACGTCGCTCACGCCGGGCACGATCACGACCGGTTTCAACCTCACGGTGCTGCCGCACATCCTCGACGACGGCACGATCATGATGCAGTTCTACAGCAACATTTCGTCGCTCGTGAACCTTGCGCCGTTCGGCCCGGCGAACCAGCAGATCCAGCTGCCGACCGTCGACACGCGCAACTTCCTGCAGCGCATCGCCGTGAAGTCGGGGCAAACGCTCATCATCAGCGGCTACGAGGGCATCACCGATCAGGATAACCGGCAAGGCGTCGGCCATCCGTCGAACTACGCGATGGGCGGGTTCAACGCGTCCGGCACGCGCGAGGTGATCGTCATCCTGCTGTCGCCGATCGCGATCAACGGCGCTTGACGCGCGCTCGGGCACAGGATCCGTCATGGCGACGCAAGTCATCCAGATCGGCCGTCAGCGTTTCATATGCGGCCTTTTCTGGCAATCGCTCTCGCGCCGGCACGCGCTGCGCGCGGAGGCCGTGGAACTCGCCGCGCGCCTGAATTTCGATGCGATGGTGCTGCGTATCGACCGCACCTTCGCGGGCGTGGGTTTCGCGAGCACGCGCGAGGGCGCGCAATTGGGCTTGCCGTCGCTCGGCGCGCTCGTGTCGAAGACGATCGCGGCCGAAGGCGCGTTCTACGACGGACGCCAGCAGCCGGCGCCCAACTGGCTCGGTGCGTTTCATCTGCCCGACGGGCGCTGGGCCTACTTCGCCGTGCGCGACGGCGCGTTCCTGCCGAACGGCGACTGGATCGGTTCGAGCGAAGACGTGTTCGAGCGGCTGCACGGCGATTACAGCCTCGGCGGCTGGAACGTCGTCATCGGCGATCCGCAGCTGGAAGTGCAGGGGTTCCACAACTTCTACGCGCGACGCATCGAGGACATGATCCCGCGCCGGGGCGGCAAGCCGCATTTGCCGCGCTGGCTCAATCTGTCGCGGGTCTCGCGGCGCGCACCGCGGCGCGAGGTGCTGCTGGTCGCCGCCGCGATCGTGGTGGCGGCCGCGGTGGCGGCCGGCATCGTCGCGTACCGGCGCCACCGGATGGAACTCGAGCGGCAGCAGGCGTTCGAGCGGATGCGCGCGGAACTCGCGCTGCATCCGCCCAAGCCCGCGGCGCCGCCCGAAGCCGCGCACCCATGGGCCGGCGCGCCGCGGCCCGATGCGTTCGTTCGCGCGTGCCTCGATCACTTCACGCACATCGCGCCGGGCGGCTGGGAACTCGACGACTACGTTTGCCGCGCGTCGAACGTCAGCTACAGCTGGTCGCGGGGCGGATCGAACGTGGCGATGCTGATGGCGGCGGAGCCGCGCGCGACGATCGACGGCAACGGCGAGCATGCGAGCTACGTGGAGCCGCTGGCCTTGCCCGCAGGGGGAGACGAAGTGCTCGATGGCGTGCACGGCGTGCGCTTGCGCATGCTTTCCGCCTTCCAGTTGCTGGGCATCGGCCTGACGTTCACGCTGCAACCGGCAAGCGCGCCGCAGCGCGGCCTCGCTTCGCAAACGCTGGACCGGCTGCATCCGGGCGGCGGCCCGCCCCCGGCGCCGAGCTGGCAGACCTGGCGCATGTCGGCGCAACTGGGCGACGTGCGGCCCGACAGCCTCATCACGTACCTCGACGAGCCGGGCGTGCGCGTCGAGACGCTTTCATACAAATCCGGGCAGTGGACGCTCGACGGAGTGCTCTATGAGAAATGACGATGCATTGACTGTGCTGGTGCTCGCCTGCTGCTGGGCGTGGCCGTTGGTCGCGTTCGGCGAGGCCAGCGCCACGGCCGCCGCAGCCACCACGGCCGCCGCGCCCGCTGAAGCGGCGCCGCGCATGAACGTCGTTCCGACGCCGGCCGCCGTGCAGGCAGCCAACGAACTGATGCGGCTACAGGAGGAAACGATGATCCTCAAGGCGCAGCTGAAAAAGCTCGATGCGCAGGCGCAGGTGGCGGAGCGGCAAGAAGCGCTGCACCGGATGGGCAGTACCGTCTCGTCGTATTCGGACGTGTCGCTCGTGGCGACACAAGGGCTCGGCAAGAAGCTCGGCGCAACCGTGGCGACGAGCGACGGCGCGGAGTTCGACGTCGGGCCCGGCGATACGCTGCCCAACGGCATGCGCGTGGCGGCCATTCGCCCGGGCGCGATCGTCCTCGCATCGCAGGACGGACGGCGCACGACGCTGACCGTCTCCGCGAGCGCGCGGCAGCAGCCCGCGCGCAACGTGGCGTCGACAGGCTCGCCCGGCGTGCCGCCGATACCGACGCTGCCTGCGTTGCCGATGCCTGCGAGGTGACGCGATGAGTTCGTCTCCGACACCGCCGGGCAAGACGCCCACGAGCGTGACGCCGCTGATTCTCTCGCGCGCCGTGAAGCCGATCGAAACCGATCCGCCTGTTGCGCAGGTTCAGCCCGCGGCCCCCGCCGCGCCGGCTCTCGCGCCGGTTGCGCGGCCACGCGAGCCGGTGCTGAGCGCCGTGGCCGCGGCCGCCGCCGCTTCGGTGCGGCCCGCGCAAACGGCGTCGCAAAGCCAGCCGCCGGGGCAGGCGCTGCCGCTCGCCGCGGTGGCGCGCCCGCTTTCGGACAGCGGCGAGTTCGCCGCGAGCGACGAGGAGCGCAAGTTTCTCTGTCTGCTCGACGACGGCACGCTGCTCGTTGCCGAAGGGCACGAAATGAATCCGTTCGTGCTGTCGTACTGCGCGAGGCTCGAACGGCTCAATTGCCGCTATACGACGCGGCTCGTGACGCTCGATGCGATCAGGCGCAGCTATCAGGGCCCGCGCCGCGACGGCAGTGCCGAGCGCATCGATCACACGCAGATGCAGGCCGTCGCGAAGAACCTGATCGCGCGGGCGTGCGACGAGCGTGCGTCGGATATCCATATCCGTGTGAACCGCTTCAGCACGGAGATTCTTTTTCGTATCCACAACGAACTCGTGCGCATGTCGGAGCAGACGCGCGAGTACGGCGAGCGGCTGCTCGCCACGCTTTACGCGGCGATGTCGAGCGTATCGGACAACACCTACAAGCCGAACGAACGCCAGGACGCGGCCATCGGCGATCGCGACAAGCTGCCGGACCGGCTTTTCGGCGTGCGGATCGCGACGGCGCCCACGAGCGTCGGCAGCGTCATGGTGCTGCGGCTGCTCTACAACGATGCGGGCGAGGCGACGGCCCTGACCGAGCTCGGCTTCACGGTGGCGCAGGCGAGCGCGTTCGAGCTGCTCGCGCAGCAGCCGCACGGCATGAACATCATCAGCGGCCCGACCGGCTCGGGCAAATCCACGACGTTGCAGCGCGTGCTGACGAGGCAACTGCGCGAGATGGCCGGCTCGATCCACGTCATCACCGTGGAAGACCCGGTGGAGTACCCGATCGAGGGCGCCGTGCAGACGCCCGTCGTCAACGCGCCGACGGAAGAGGCGCGCTCGCTCGCGTTCGCCGCCGCGATCGCGAACGCGATGCGGCTCGATCCCGATACGATCATGATCGGCGAAGTGCGCGACCGTGCATCGGCGCAAAGCGCGTTGCGCGCCGCGATGACGGGCCATCAGGTCTGGACGACGGTGCACGCGAACGGCGCGCTCGCGATCGTGGACCGTCTCGTCGATCTCGGCTTGCCGATCGCGATGGTGACGGACGAATCGCTCGTCACGGGGCTCATCAGCCAGCGGCTCGTCAAGCTGCTGTGTCCGCACTGCTCGCGCCCGCTGGCCGAGTCGATGGCGCAGCTCGACATGGGGCTCGTCGCGCGCTTGAAGCGCGCCGTCGGCGCGCGGTTCGACGCGGTGCGCGTGGCCGGGCCGGGCTGCCCGCATTGCAAGAACGGCACGGTCGGCCGGACCGTGGTGGCCGAGGTCGTGCGCACCGACGCGACGTTTTGCGAATTGCTGCGCGCCGGGCGCAAGCCCGATGCGCACGCGTACTGGCTCGGCGAGCTCGCGGGGCAGACGGTCGCACAGCACGCGCTCGAAAAAGTGGCGGCGGGCCTCGTCGATCCGCGCATGGCGGAGCGCGTGGTCGGGCCGTTCATGCAGGGCAGCGGGGGGCGGCCGCAGCCGCTCGGAAGCGGCTATGGCACTTGAACTCAACCGGCGCTGGGCGCGCCTGCAACTCACGACGCAGGCGCGCCTGCGGCTCTATCGCAAGATCGCGAAAATGCTCGCGAACGGTTTGCCGTTGCTCAAGATTCTCGAGGAGCTCGAGTTGCGTGCGTCGCACGAGGGCCGCAAGCCGAACGAGCCGCTGGCATTGACGCTCGCGGACTGGCGCGGCGTCGTGCAAAACGGCGGCATGCTGGCCGAGGCAATGGCGTGGTGGGTGCCGCATACCGAGCAGATGATCGTCATGGCGGGCGAGCAGTCCGGGCGCCTCGAGGCCGCGCTGCTGAACGTGTGCAACGTCGTGCAGTACGGCCGCCGGATCCGGACGGCCATCGTCGGCGGGTTGACCTACCCGTGCGTGATCGTGGCGATGACGATCGGGTACGTGTACCTCTTCGGCAAGCTCGTGATTCCGCGCTTCGCGTCGATCGTGAGCCCTGAGCGCTGGCACGGCGTCGCGAAGTCGCTCTACGAGCTGTCCCGGTTCGTGCAGGGCGGCATGATCTACTGCCTCGTGGTGCTCGCGATCCTCGTCGCGGCGCTCTTGTACTCGATGCCGCGCTGGTCCGGCAACGTGCGGGCCTGGCTCGACCGCTACCCGCCTTACTCGATCTATCGGCTCATTACGGGCTGCGGTTTTCTCGTCGCGCTTTCGTCGCTGCAGGCTGCGGGCTTCACGGTCGAACGCTCGCTCGCGCGGCTGGCCGCCGATGCGACGCCGTGGCTCAGGCAGCGAATCGACGACATGCTGTTCGGCGTGAAGTCGGGGCTCAACGTCGGCGAGGCGATGAAGAACGCCGGCTACCGGTTTCCTTCGGAAGAGATCGTCGACGATCTGTGTGTGTATGCCGAATACAAGGGCTTCGCCGAGGCGCTGCACGCGATCGCCAACGAATGGATGACCGACGGCGTGGAGACGATCGAGGCGCAGATGCGCGTGGTCAACGGCGCGGCGATCGTGGTGCTCGCGCTCGTGCTGTCGTGGCTCATCAGCGGCTTCTTCGGAATTCAGCAGGAAATTGCGGCTTTGGCCCGGAGTGTGCATTGAGTCTGCCGTGTAATGACGTGCAAGCGCAGTGCAAACGAACGGGTGTTGAAGGTAGGGGGCACGTCTTTCTCGCGTGCCGATTGAGGAAACCAAGGAGAGCAACATGAATGTCAAGACCGTCGCATCGATTCGCGCCCGGGTGGGCAGCCGTGGGGCGCGGCACATGCAGCGTGGCGCCACCCTGCTCGAAGCGATCGCCTATCTCGGGATCGCCGCAATCGTCGTCATCGGCGCGATTGCGCTGCTGCGCGGCGCATTCGGCAGTGCTTCGTCGAATCAGACGGCCGAGCAGGTGACGGCCATCCAGACCGGCGTCAAGAAGCTGTATATGGGGCAGACCAACGGCTACAACGGGCTGACGACGACCGTCGCCATTGCCGCCGGCATCATCCCGACGACGCTCGTCATCGACACCGCGGCAAATACCGTCACCGACGCCTGGGGTGGCGCAGTCACCGTTAACGGCACTGGCACCGGTACATTCACGATCACATTCGATTCCGTGCCGACGGACGTATGCATCAACGCGGCATCCGCCGGCGGAACGTGGACGGCCGTCTCTATCGGCAATACGGCGCAAGCCGTGCCGGTCACGCCCGCCGCCGCTCAGGCCGCTTGTGCCGGTGGTGCGAAGACCATCGTCTGGACCTCCGCCTGATCGAGGCCAGAGTATCGGCCTTCACTCCGATTGACGCCACGAGCCGCCTGCCATGTTCCTGATCTGGATCGTCGCCGCCTTCGCGATGCTGACCGGTGCCTACGCGCTGCTCGGCGCCGAGGCGGCGCCGGCACCGCTCGCGCCGTCGGCGATGGCGCTCGCGGCGAACATGAGCGCCTACCGGCAGGCCGTGGTGGCCTTCGCGCGCGCCAACCCGTCGTTCGCCGGCAGCGTGCCGGCGGCGAGCGTCGCGCCTTACCTCGGGGCGACCGTTCCCGATCCGATGTGGCGGAACTACGTCCAGCCCAATACCGGCTATGCGGGCAGCCTGGTCGTGGTCTATGCGGCGTCGGCGGCGGCCGCGACCGCGGTCGACGGCATCGAGCAGATTGCGCAGGGCTCGGCGCTGGCCGGCGTGGCGCTCGGCGCCAACCTCGTGTCCCCCGGCAACCCGGCCGTGCCGCTGCCGGCCGCGCTGGCGAACGCGATCCCGAACGGCATGCCGGTATGGATGGCGCAAGCGTATGACTGAGCGCACCCGTACCCTCGCTCGCATCGGCATGCGGCGCGCCGGCCCCCGCGCGCGGCCGGCGCGTCGCATGTCCGGCTTCACGATGGTGGAGATGCTGGCGGTACTTGCGCTCGCGGCATTGATGATGGCGGGCCTCGTCACGCTCACGAACTCGTCGCTCGACGATACGCGCGCGCAGCAGGCCGCGCTTTATCAGTCGCAGCTGACGGCGGCCGCCACGCGGCTCATTCGGCAGAACTACACGGCGCTCGCGGCCCAGGCCACGACCACCTCGCCGGTGATCGTGAAAATGACCGGCTCGCCGTATCAGCTGTCGACCTACCTGTCGAATGCGTTGAGCGGCACGAACCCGTATGGTCAGACGCCGTGCCTGCTCGTCTACGCGGCCCCGGGCGGCGCCAGCCCGGTGGCGTTGCAGGCGCTGCTCGTCACGGAGGGCGGCCGGACCATTCCCGATCCCGAACTCGGCTACATCGCGGCGAACGCCGGCCCGGGCGGTGGCTCGATCCAGGCGACGAACAATGCGAGCGGCGCGGCCACCGGCGCCTTCGGCACCTGGAAGGTCGATACGCCCAACCCGGCGAATAGATCCTGCACAAGCACGAAAACGGGCACGGGACATCTGGCGAGCCTCATCTTCTACGACGGCACGCAGGCGCAGAACGTCGATTATCTGTACCGCGTGGCCGTGCCGGGCAACCCACAGGCGAACACGATGCAAGTGCCGATCGTGCTCGCGCAGCAGATCGACTACGCCGCCTGCACGCAGCCCGGTGCCATCGCGGCCGACTCTTCGGGCAACGTCCTGAATTGCGATGGAACGCAGCACATGTGGGTGCCGCAGGCGGCCTATCACTGGCGCGAACCGGTGGCCTACGAAGCGGCGCTCGCGGGCGTTGCCGCGCATCAGGGCGACGTGCGGCTCACCGCCGCGACGAATCGGGCCTATGCGTACGACGGCGCCGCATGGCAGGCGCTGGCGGTGGACGAAGCGGGCAATCTCGCGCTCGGCAACGCGAACAACGTCGGCGACCCATGCCCGCCCGCGCCGCAGAATTCGGCCATCGCCCCCGCGTCGGCGAGCACGACGCTCGTCTCCACCGATGCGAACGGGCGCGTGCTGTCGTGCCGCGGCGGCAGGTGGCAAACGCAAAGCGAAATCGAGCCGGCGTCATCGCTCACGGGCTGTCAGCTCGTGATGGCCAACCCGAACGGCGCGGGCGATTACTCGGCCTGCACGAGCCAACCGGCGACGAACTTCCAGTCGGGCGCCTATTCGTACAACGGCAGCAACGGCACGTACTCGTATACGTTCAGGACGACCGTCAACCTCACCAAGCCGGGGATCATCGTCGCGTCGACGTGGGCGCACCTGAACGACGGCATGTGCAACGGGCCCTCCGGCAACCGCGGGCAGCTCTCGCAGAGCATCGACATCACCGACGGCGGCAACCACAACCTCGGGCATACGGAAAGCCAGACGCCGACGCTTCAGGACGATTCGGGCGGGATCAACAACGCGCTGTCCCAGGCGGGCACGCCTGGCACCTACACGATCGTCGTGACGACGAACTGGGCGACGTACGCCGGTATCACGACGCCGTGGGTCAGCAGCTTTTGCGGGGAGTCTGGCCAGACGGTCTGGAACACGCCCGTCGCGGCGGGCTGGACGATCAACTCCTACTACTGAGCGCCCAACCGTGAGCCCGTCGACACCGCACACCTTCGCAGCACCGCCACGCACGGCGCGACCGGCGCCATTGCGCCGGCGCGGCCTTCGCGCGGGCTCAGTGCGGCGCGAGCGTCTGCAGCATTTCGTGCAGCTCGAGCCGGTTGTAGGTCGCGCGCAGCACGTCGCGCGGCAGGCATTGCCGCTTCGATACGAGGCTGAAGAGGTGATCGTTGAGCATGCGCGACATGTTGTCTTCCTTGCGCTTCATGAATTCGGCAAGGTAGGGCAGCTTGCCCGGATCGGTCAGCAGGCCGCTGATCTGCTGATTGTTGTTGAACAGCAGTTCGCTCGCGAGCACGAGGTTCTCGCCATCCTCCGTCGGCACGAGGCACTGGCAGATCACGCCGATCAGGCAGTTCGCGAGCGCGGCCGCATAGCGCTCGCGCTGCTCGGCCGGAAAGAACGACAGCAGCCGCGTGAGCGTGCCGATCGCGCTGCCCGTGTGCATCGTCGCGAGCACGAGGTGGCCCGATTCGCCGGCCTGCAGCGCCGTCTCCGCCGTCTCGGGGTCGCGCACCTCGCCCACCATGATGACGTCGGGCTTTTGCCGCAGCGCTTCGCGCAGGCCGGCCGAGAAGCTCGGCGTGTCGGTGGGCACTTGCCGCTGCGACACGATCGACGTGCGGCCCTCGAGTTCGTATTCGATCGGCTCCTCGATCGTGACGATGTGGCTGTTGCGCGTGCGATTGATGTGCTCGAGCAGCGACGCGATCGTCGTCGTCTTTCCCGAGCCGGTCGGGCCCGTCACGAGGATCAGCCCCTTGGCGCTGTCGATCATCGAGCGCACGTAGGCGGGCAGGCCGAGCTTGTCGAGCGCGAGCGGCTGCAGCGGCAGGCGCCGGATCGAGATGACGAGCTTGCGGCCGCCATTGGTGCGGTAGATGTTGCAGCGAAGGCGGCAGCGCGTGAGCACGAACGGGCGATCGATCGCGCCGTGCTGAAGCTGCGCCTCCCAGTCCGGTTCGATCGAGGCCAGCGTGGGCAGCATTTCGTCGTGGAGCACGGGCTCCTCGCCGACAGCGAGCCAGCCGCGCGGCGCCTTGATCATGATCGGCCGGTCCTGCTCGATGTGAATATCGGTGAAAGTCTGCCGCAGGTCGATCAATTCGAGAATCTCGCGCGTCAGGTCGCGACGTTCGTGACTCGGAGCGTTCATCGTCAGTGCCCTTCCTATGAAAGATAGTCGGAACTTACATGAAAACTTTGTCTATGTGTCGGCGAAGCATCGGGCGGCGCCGCGTACGTTTCATCGCGGGCGGCGCGTCATGAACTGGGCTTGCCGACTGGGCACCGTGGCCCTCGCCGCCGCGCTCGCATTCGGGGCGACGGCCCCCGTTGCCGAGGCGGCGGCCGTGCGCTGGAAGTCGTCGATCGTCGATTACGAAGCGCAGGGCAAGGACATCAAGGATGTGCTGCGCGACTTCGGCGCGAGCCAGGGCGTCCCCACGCGCATCGCCGCCGATGTGGGCGGCACCGTGAGCGGCAAGTTCCATCTGCCGCCGCGGCGCTTTCTCGATACGCTCGCGGCGTCGTTCGGCTTCGTGTGGTACTACGACGGCGAAGTGCTCGACATCACGACGGCCGCCGAACTGCAGAGCACGCTCGTGAAGCTCGATTCGGCCGATACGGGCGCGCTGCGCGAGGCGCTCGACCGGCTGCGCATCTCCGACGAGCGCTTTCCGATCGTCTACGACAGCGCGCAGGGCACGGCGCTCGTGAGCGGGCCGCCTCGCTACGTGCAGATGGTGACGAACGTGGCGTCGCGGCTCGACAACAACGCCGCGCATCGAAGCGGCACGCAGGTACGCGTCTTTCCGCTCTATCACGCATGGGCGCACGACCGCACGGTGCCCATCGACGGCCAGCAGGTCACGCTGCAGGGCGTGGTGGCCGTGCTCAACGGCATCTACCACCCGCGCACGGGCAAGGCCGCCGACAAGCGCGGCGACGGCGAGGGCGGCCGCCCGGCGAGCGGCGTGAAGCGCACCACGCCGATCAACGACGTGAACGGCAATGCCTACAACGGCCCGTACATTCCGCCGCCGGTGCCGTCGGGCGCGGCCGGCAAGGGCATGTTCGCCGGGCTCACCGGGCAGCCTTCGCCGGCCGTGGCCGCGGCGGTGGGCGAGCCGCCGCCGCCGCAGAACACGAGCACGGCGCCGGCGAGCGACGATCAACTGCCCGTCATCGTCGCGGACCAGCGCACGAACTCCGTCGTGATTCGCGATACGGCCGACCGGATGGATCAGTACGGCAAGCTGATCGATCGCCTCGACGTCAAACCGCAACTGATCGAGATCGAGGCGCACATCATCGAGATCGACGACGACGCGCTGCATCAGCTCGGCGTCGACTGGACCGCGCACAACAGCCACGTCGACGTGCAGACCGGCACCGGCACGCTCGCACAGAGCACCTACAACGGCACGCTCTCGCAGAACTTCGGCCAGACGGCGCTGCCGGGAAACTTGCTCGCGGCGGCGACGCCCGTGGGCGCATCGGTGGCCGCCGTGCTCGGCGACGCCGGCCGCTATCTGATGGCGCGCATCTCGGCGCTGCAGCAGACGAACGCCGCCAAGATCGACGCGAGCCCGAAGGTCGTCACGCTCAACAACATCGAGGCCGTGATGGACAACCAGACGCAGTTTTTCGTGCCGGTGTCGGGATACACGTCGGGCGATCTCTACAGTGTGTCGACGGGCATCTCGCTGCGTGTGCTGCCGATGGTCGTGGAGGAGGACGGGCGCACACGCATCAAGCTCGACGTGGCGATTCAGGACGGCCAGCTCACCGACCGGACGGTCAGCAACCTGCCGGTGATCCAGAACAGCACGATCAACACGCAGGCGTTCATCGAGGAGGGGCAGGCGCTGCTCATCGCCGGCTATCGCGCGGACAGCGCGACGATGGGCGTGACCGGGGTGCCCGGACTCTCGAAGATTCCGTTGATCGGCGCGCTCTTCCGAACCGACAGCCGCCAGAAGAGCCACATGGAGCGGCTCTTCCTGCTGTCGCCGCGCGTCATCTCGCCGTGATTCACCGCAACCGCCCGCACCGGGGAATGCAGGAGGCCATGTGAACGAATCCGATACTCAGCCGCATTCGCTGCCCGGCGGGCAGCCCCGCAAGCCGTCCGAGCCGCGGCCCGCCCCCTCGGGCTTGCCCGCCGAGGGATGCGCCGACGGCGCCGCCGATCGCCGCCTGTCCGACGACGAGGCGCGCCGCGTGCGCGGCACGCTGCGCGGGCTGCCGTGCGGGGTGATCGTGCTCGATCGCGCGGGCGCGGTCGTTCACGCGAACGCGCGCGCGCTCGAGATGCTGGCGATGACGCTGCCCGCGGGCGTCGATTTCAGCGTGGCGCTGAGCGAGCGCTTCGAGATGACGGACGTGCCGCGGCTGCGCGATCTCGAAGCGGGCCGCGAGGTGCGCGTGGACGATTCGACCTTCTGGATTCAGGCGGGCCCCGCTGGTGCGTGCGGCGGTGCGGGGGCGGGCGAATCCGTCATCGCCGTGACCGACGTGACGCCGTTCGCGCGCTCGCTCGACGAGCGGGCCATGTCGCTGCGCTTCTTGCTGCACGATCTGCGCTCGCCGCTCAATTCGATCAGCGCGCTCACGCAGCTCGACGCGAGCGACCCCGAGGCGTTCGAGCGCTGCGGCGGCATGCAGCAGATCACCTCGCTCGCGCAGTACGTGCTCTCGCTCGGCGAGCAGTTCATCTTCTCGTCGGTGACCGAGCATTTGCAGGCGCGCGACTTCAAACGGTTCGATCTGCGCGCGACGCTGCGCCAGATCATCTCGCAGCTGGAGGTCACCGCCGTCTATTGCGGCGTCGCGCTACACTTGTGGCTTCCCGACAGCGCACCGCTCTGGGTGAGCGGCATGCGCAACTTCGTGGCCCGCGCCGTCCAGAACGTCATCGACAATGCCGTTCGCGCGTCGCCGCGCGGCGAGGCGGTGACCGTGTCGATCCGGCAGGCCGACGGTTTCGCCGAGGTGGTCGTCGACGATCGCGCCGGCGGGCTGCCGGGTCTCGTCGAGGGCGATCGGCTGGCCGACTTCGAGAAGCTCGGCAAGCGGACGGCAACGGGCTTCGGCCTCGGGCTCAAGCTCGCCGTGCAGATCGTCGGCATGCACGGCGGCGCACTTTACGCGGAGCTCAACGGGCAAGGCGGTACCATGTTTGTGCTGCGTCTGCCGTGCCTGAATCCTGTCGCCGCGAAGCCGCACGCGACATCGCTCGTCGATGCCGACCGCGCGTTGCGCGCGGCGCGCGGCGAGTGAGGCGCCGGAGCGCGGCCCGTATTCGTTTGGCACGCGTCGCGCGGACCGGGCGCCGGCTCCCGCGCGGCCGTCGCAACCAAAGGTCCATATGAAATCGCTTGCAGGCAAACCCGTACGCATTCTGTTCGTCGAGGACGACGTCGCGCATCACGCGCTCGTCCATTCCTGGCTCAAGAGCGAGGGCTACCACATCGACGCTTTTCACAGCGGGCTCGACGCGCAGCAGTTTCTCTCGGAGCAGTGGGCCGATCTCGCGATTCTCGACTGGGACCTGCCGGGCGTTTCCGGCGACAAGCTGCTGCAAAAGATCCGCAGCCGTTCGCAATCGATCATGCCCGTGATTTTTCAGACCGTGCACTCGGCGGAGTCCGACATCGTGCGCATACTGGATGCAGGTGCCGACGACTATCTCGTGAAACCCTACGACAGGCAGGTGCTGCTCGCGCGCATGCGCGCGCTGCTGCGGCGCTTCGCGCCGATGAACGTGCAGGGCCGCAAGATGTTCGTCGACGGCGAATGCGCGCTCGATCAGCAGGCGCGCTCGCTCGTGGTGGCGGGCGTGGCGCACAAGCTCGGCACCAAGGAGTTCGACATTCTCTGGCATCTCGCCCGGCACACGGGCGCCGTCGTGCTGAGGCAGGATCTGATGAGCGTGGTCTGGGGCTGGGATGCGGCCGTGCAAAGCCGCTCCGTCGACATGTACGTGAGCCGCCTGCGTGCGAGCCTGAAGGCGGCCGGCGTCGGCTGGACCGTGCAATCGGTCTATGCGACGGGTTACCGCCTGACCCTCAAGCCGGATGTGGATCAGTCGGGCGCCGGTGCGTCGGGCGCCGATGCGTCGGGCGCCGGTGCGTCCCCGGAAGGCGCCGCATGAGCGCGGCCCGCATGCGGACGCTCGCACGCGGCGCCGTCGCGGCCTTCGTCTGCGCGGCCGCCGTGCACGCGCAGGCGGCGAGCATGGCGTGGGCCGGCGGCCCCGGCGCGCGCTTCGTCTACGTGACGAACGGCGCGGGCCTCGCGGAGGTCCTGAATGCGTTCGCGGCGGGGCAGCACGTTGCCCTGCGCATCGACGGTCAAGTGGACGGCGTCGTGAGCGGCCGTTTCGCGATGCCGCCGCAGCGTTTTCTCGACGTCATGAGCCGTTCGTACGGATTCGTCTGGTACTACGACGGCGCGGTCCTGCACGTGTCGCCCGCGAACGAGCAGGCGCATGTCGCCATCCGGCCTCACTTCCTTTCCGCGAATGCGCTGCGTGCGTCGCTCGAGCAGGCGGGTCTTGCCGATACGCACTTCCCGTTGGCGGTGGATGCCGGCGCGCAAACGGTGAACGTGCGCGGGCCGGCGACCTACGTGGAGCGTATTCGTGCCGCGGCCGAACGCTTCGAGCGCGACGCGCGAAAGCGCGTGCGTTTGTCCGTGCGGGTGTTTCGCCTGAGTGCCGCGAATGCCGCCGACGAAACGCGCGTGGTCGATGGCCGCACGCTCGTCGTGCCGGGTGTGGCCACGCTGTTG
Source organism: Burkholderia sp. AU44665 (assembly GCF_030504405.1). Lineage (NCBI taxonomy): Bacteria > Pseudomonadati > Pseudomonadota > Betaproteobacteria > Burkholderiales > Burkholderiaceae > Burkholderia > Burkholderia sp. AU44665. The sequence continues at coordinate 186,958 of NZ_JAUJRI010000001.1, forward strand.
CGGCGCCGTTTCGAGCGCCCGGCCGTTGCGAGCGGGCCCGCCGTTTCCGATGCACCGCGGATCGTCGAGTTCGATGCGGCGCTGCCAGCGATCGAAGCGGATGCGACCACGAATTCCATCCTGATACGCGATCGGGCCGAGCGCATCGACGCCGACGGCGCGCTCGTCGCCAGCCTGGACGTGCGTGCGCAGCTCGTATCGGTCCAGACGTGGGTGGTGGACGTCGATGGCGACGCGCTCGACGCGTTGCGGCCCGCACTGCCGCCGGCCATGGCCGGCGGGGCAGGTGCGCAGGAGGCGACGGCGGCCACGCGCGAGCACCGCGATGCCGGTATCGCGCCCGACGGCGGCCGCGCGCTGCTCGCGCAGCTCAAGGCATTGGCCGGGAGCGGCCGCGCCGAAATCGAGGTGTCGCAAACGGCGCTCACGCACGACCGCTCGCCGGCCGTCATCGATCGTCACGAGGCACGTCTCGCGCGCCGCGACGAGGATGACCTGCCCGATGACGGCGCCCGCGATCTCTGGCTGTCGATTGCACCGACGGTCGAAGGCGCCGCGTCGATGCCGCGTATCGGCTTGCGTGTGGAACTGGGGCGCCGCGGCGATGCGCGCCGCTATCGGGCCGTCGACGAAAGCCTGGCGCCGGGCGAGTGCCTCGTCATCGAGGGACCGGCGCCGTACACGGGCGATGTCGCGCGTCGCGCGGACGATACCGATTCCGGCAGTGCGGGAGAGGGCGGTATGCGCCGCCGCCTCGTCTTGCTGATACCGCGCGTGGCAGCATAGCCGCCGATCGGATGAGCGCTCGCGATGGCGTGAGGGTGAGGCGACGTGCCGTGTCCGAACGGATGGGACGGCTGGTCAGTCAGGCATCGACGCGCGCGCGGATGCGCCCGTTGCCTGAGGCGCGCCGGCGCTCGCCGGGGTTACGCCCGCAGCCACATGAAATTGCCCGACGCGATGCCCTCGAACATTTCGTCGGGCGATTCGAGGATGTTGTTCTGCCAGTAGCGGCCGTGTTCGGCGTAGTGCGAGAAGAGATCGGCGAGATAATCGCCGGTGATGGTCGGGCCCATCGGCAGATGGACGAGCAGCACGACGTTGCCCGTATCGGATTCGAGGCACAGTTGCGCCTGGTCCTGCGCGTAGATGAGCAGGTTGGCCTCGAGCATGAGCCGGAAAACGACGAGCGACCGGCCGGGCGTGACGGCGCCGTAATGAAAGCTGACATAGACCGAATCGGGGTCGGTCTCGTGGTGATTGAGATGGACGTCGAACCCTTCGATCTCGAGCGTTTGCGTCTCGACGACATACTCGGCGTCGGGCAGCCCGACCACCGCGCAAACCTCGTGAACCAACTCGACGAAACGTTCCCTGCTCATGGGCGGCAATCTCCGGCGAAAATAGGGCGGCCCGGCTGCAAAAACGCGGGGGCACGTAGCCGGAAAGCAGGGCTTTCCGCTTTCGTGCCCCTCGCGCGAACGGACTGCGGCAAGGCGAGTGGCTTACTGGCCCTTCGCGGCGTCGGCGATGTTCTTCGCGCCGTTGTTGCCCACGGAGGCGAGCGCCGACGTTTCCTGCTGCTGCATGTTGATCTGCATCGCGGCCATCGTCATCGCGTTGTTCTGGTTGGCCATGGCCTGCATCTGGCCGACCATGTCGGCGTTTTGCGAACCGGCTTGCGAGACGCCCGAGCTTCCGATCGATGAAGACATGATGTATTCCCCTTATCAAGAAAGTGATGGAAAAAGCACTGCTGTGGGTTGACGCGTGATGCTTCGGTAAAAGACCCTTGGCCGTGATGGCCGCCGGTCCGGACCGGCTGACGCGCAGCCGGATGCTGCAACTGCAAACTGTTCAACCGTCTTGCGTATCGCCGCGGATGCGGTCAAAGCGCCGCGCCGCGGGCGCCGTGGCGCTCCTGCAGCGTGAGCACGATGCGGCGCGCCGCGATCATCCCGCGATAAAGCTTTTGCAGATCGAGCCGCTCGCGCTCGTCGGCCGCGGACTGCGTGGCCGTACTGATCCGGCGCGCGGTTTCGTCGAAGGCCGCCGCGATGCGCGCGACCCGTTGCGCGCCGTCGGGCGCCGAGAGCGTGGCGTCCAGCGCGTTCAGATCCTGCGCGATGGGAAGCAATGCGTCGTACATGTCGGTTCCTTTGGTGGTCGAGGTCAATTGTTTGCTTCGTCCTTGCTGCTCGCGAACAGATGCTTCGTGCCGTCGGGCGTCTCGATGTAACGCAGCCCGCCCGTGGCGATCACGGCTGTGTACTCGACATCGGGCGCGAGCGCCTGCGCTTCCTTGACATCCACGTCGACGCGCTTGACGTTGTCGCCGAGGTCGGCCCTGATACCTGCGATCAGCGTGCGGAAGGTCGTCATCGACTGCACGCTGCCGCTCACGCGGAAGATGCCGTGGCCCTGGTAATTCACTGCCGCGCCCGTGCCGGCGAGCGACTGCTGGATGTTGTCCACATCCTGCTGCGCGACGTCGTATTCGCGCCGCACCTTGCCGCGCGCGAGGCTGTCCATGATCCGCTGCGCCTTCGCGCTTTCGTCGCTGCTCGTCACGATGCCGCGCACCGCCACACTGTCCTTGCGTGCCATGGCCTGCAGATCGCCGAGGCCTTCGCGATGCAGGGCCTCCTGCAACTGCCGTGCGAGCGCATCGGCGTCGAACCTCACGCTCGCCGCCTCGCTCGACTGCGTGCCCGCGAACATCACACCGGCCACGGCGATGCCGCCGATCGCGGCGGTGCAGGCGAGCGCCAGCACGGCCGTGCGCCAGGGCACCTTCGGCGAAGCGGCCGGCGCATGGCCGGCGCCGGGTTCGTCCGAATGGGCCGGGTCGATATCCTGCGCGCCGCTATCCGCGTCGGCCTGCGCCGCGGTGTCGGCGGCAGGCGGCTCGGCCGTCTTCCAGAGGCCCGCCAGCAAATCGAGATCGCGCGGCCAGGCTTCGCCATCGGGGCCCACGCAAAGCACGACGTCGCCGAACGGCACGGCCACGAAGTCCGCCACGAGCACCTCATCGCCGTTCGCCGAGCGGATCCGCGCCACACCGTCCTCGCCCACGCAAAGCTCGATGTCCTCGACCGTCCAGTCGCTGATGCAGACATCGGCGTGCTCGGTGGCGCCGATCCGGTAGGCGCCGCTCGTGAGCCGGACCTGGGCTCCGGCGTGGGTGCCGGTCAGTACTCGAAGCGCTTTCATGATCGTGGTATCCGTGTATCCGACGTGGGTCATGCGGTTGCTGTTGCTCTTGCGGGTCGCCGCTCCGGCGTTGCGCTGCTTCGCGCATCGGGCTGCCGGGCCTCGACCGTCAAAATCAGTTTAGGGTTTTGCCGCTGTCGCAGCCGGCGCCATGCGAACTTCGAACGTCTTATCCGAAGCGCCGGCCGCGGCCTTGGCCGCTCCTTGCCGCGCGGCGCCGGTTTGATCGCCGATCGCGCCGCTCGTCGCGCCGCCCGTGACGGCGGCACCGGCTGGCGCCCCGCGGGCCGGCAGCGCGGCTTGCGTGTCGAGAATGCGTTGCTTCACTGCCGCGATCGATTGATCGTCGTACGTGTATTCGATGCCCGCGCGCTGGCGCGCGAGCGTGTTGTCGAGCGAGACGCCGAGAAGCCCCGCCACCGCGGCGGCCTTGCCCGGGGTCGCCGCGCCTTGCATCAGTGCCGCGTCGCGGTGTGCGTGAAGCCGGGCGGCATTGCGCCGGAGCGCCATCGGCGAACGCATCGCGAGCAGCATCGGCACGGCGAGCAAGGGCCCCAGCTCGATCTGCGCGGCAAGCCGCAGCACCTCCTTCGCGCACGCCGCCGCGAGTTCGGCCGGCAAGTCCGGCGCACCGAGCTTTTGCGCCGCGAGCAGTTGCATCGTGGCCGCGAGCGGCTGGCTGCGCGCGGCGGCCTTGGCCCGGCCCGCCTTGCCGATCGCGAACTTGCGCGGTTTGTCGCGGCCTTCGCCGGACTGACGGCCGTCGCGCCGAGGCTGCCCGTCGCGCGGCCCACTCTGCTGCGGCTGCCCATGCTCCTCGCCCTGCTGATTCGAGCCGCGATCGTGCCCATGGCCGTTGCGATGCTGTTGCTGCCCGTCGCCGTGTTGCTGATCGCGCTCGCGTTTTTGCTGCTGTCCGTGCTTTTGCTGCTGCCCCTGCTCGTGCTTGCGTTCGCGCTCGTGCGGGTGTTCGTGCTCGTGCCGGGGCTCGAGCGCGTGCTGATCGTCCGGCCGTTCGTGAGCCGATGCTTCTTTGCCCTGCGCCTTCGCCGAGCCCGCCGGCCGCGGCCGTTGGCCGAGCTGGCGCATCAGCTTTTGCGCGGAAGGAGGCGGCGGCTTGTGCAAGCCTTCGGCAAAACGCTTGCCGCGGTAGAAAGCGGCGGCGAGCATCTTGTTGTGCTGCATGCGCGCGCGCTGCATCTTCGTGTGCTGCACCTTCACGCCCGTGAAGCCGCGCGCCTGGGTCATCTGCCCCATGTGCTCGGCGCCGGCCTGCGCCTGCTGCGCGAGATCGGCGGCGTGGTGGCCGTGGTTGTTGCGGATCGGCGAATTCACGACGGCACCGCGAGCGTGATGATCTGATTGGCGAAGCGCAGGATCGCGGCGGCGCCCCAGGCGCCGAACATGAGCACGGTGGCCACGACGGCCACGAGCTTCACCGCATACGAGATGCTTTGATCCTGCATCGACGTGATGGCCTGCACGAACGAAATCGCGAGGCCGGAGAGGGCGGCGACGGCCACCACCGGCATCGAGACGGACAGGCAGAGCAGCAGGCCCTGCGAGGTAATGCGAACGAGCGTATCGGTTTCCATGGCGCGTGCCTCAGCGATAGGTCATGACGAGACCGTGAATCAATGTGGACCAGCCGCTCATGACGACGAACAAGAGCAGCTTGAACGGAATCGCGACGTTCGTCGGCTGAACCTGGTTCAGGCCCATCGCCATCAGCACGTTGGCGATGACGAGATCGACGACGATGAATGCGATGTACAGCAGGAAGCCGATCTTGAAGGCGTCGGCCATCTCGGTCAGCGTGAAGGCCGGGGCAAGCACGATGAGGTCGTCCTCACGGATCTTCGCCGCCATGTCCTTCGGCCAGACCACGGCTGCCGAGCGCACGAAGAACCGCTTTTCGCGCTCGTGCGCGTGCTTCTTCAGAAAGGCGCGAAACGGCTCCTTTGCCGCATCGAATGCATCGAGCACGACGAGCGACGTGTCGCTGCCGGGGGTACGGTGCATCGTCTGCATGGTTTGCATGGCCTGCATGCCGATCGGCGCCATCACGTAGGCGGAGACGAGGACCGCGATGCCGTTGAGCACCATGTTCGGCGGCACCTGCTGCACGCCGAGCGCGTTGCGCAACAGCCCGAGCACGACCACGATCTTCGCGTACGAGGTCGCGACCATGGCGACGAACGGGATCAGGCTGATCGCGACGACGGTGATCAGCAGCCCGGTGAGATCGCTAAACTGAACCATGGCCGCGCGACAGCTGAACGAGACGCACGCCGAGATGATCGCCGACGCTCACGAGTTCGCCGAAGCCGATCGTCTGCCCGTAGGTGACGAGCCGCACGCGCGCATCGGGCAGCGCGGTGGGAAGCTCGAGCACGTAGCCCGCGCGCAGCGCCGAGAGCTGCGCGACCGGCATCGAAACCGTGTCGATCTCGAGCTTCAGCGGCAGGTCCAGCTGGCTGATGTCGACGGGCGTGTCGATCGAATCGGTAAGCGGCGCGTTGAACTGCGTCTCATGGCTCATGGTGGGGTCCTCGTTCAAGGTCATCAGATGGTGGGTGACGTCTGCCACGGCGCGCAGTTGCCGCGTCCCGTAGCGGCCCCAGACGACTTGCATCGGGGCGGATGAACGCTCGCTCGCGAAGAGCGCGCGGGTGGCTTCGGGTACGGCGCGCAAGATGACGTCCCCCGCGCGCAGCGAATCGAGCGTCGTCACGCTCATCGTTTTCTCGCCGATCCGCAGCCGGCCCGGTACGGCGATCTCGCTTACGTGGGTGGCGAACGGCGTGCATTGCCGGGCCACGAGCGTTTCGAGCGCGTCGAGCCAGCCGCCGTCGATGTGCTCGATCACCGCATCGAAGCGGCTATCGCCCACGCGCAGCGACAGCGCGCAGCAAGGCGCGTTCAACGGCGCACGCGCGGCCCGCTCGAGCGAGACGATTTCCACGCCGTCGAAGCCGAGCGCTTGCAGCGCGCGCCGCAGCGGATCGAGCAGGATGGCGCACACGGCATGGCGCAAGCGCTCGTTGACGGGCTCGTCCGACGCGACGACGCTCGCGAGCCCCGCGTGCTGTCCGACGTCGATGCGCACCGCGGCCGTCTCCATGCCCCAGCGCACGCGCACGACGGCGGCGCGCTCCGGCTCCACGAAATCGTGCGTACCGACGCCGAAGGCCGACACGCCGAGCGTGTGAGCGAGCAGTGCGCTCAGGCGCTCGTCGACGGCGAGCCGATGCAGGCGCGCGGTGGCGGCCGCAAGCGCGGGCAGCCGCGCGGGATCGAGCAAGACGGCCGCCGCCGGCGCTTGGGCGCCTGCCTCGGCGTGGTCTGTCAGGAGCGTTCGTGTGGTGTCCATATTGGTTTTACGTGACGATGATCTCGACGCTGCGCGCGCCGTCGAAGCGGTTTTGCATCACTTCCTCGAGGCTCGTGCGCAACGTCGCCGCATGCTGTGAGATTAGTTCGCGCGAGCGTGCGTCCGTGGTGTCGAAGCGAAGCGTCAATTGGAAATGCGAAAGCGCGAGGCTCAACGTGCAGCCAGGCAGCAGCGCCGGATCGATGGGAATCGTGATCTGCCAGTCGCCGCTTTCGAATACGATCGGATTCGCGCAGAAGTCCGACACCTCGGCGACGATCGAATCGACGAACCGGTTCATGTCCTGGCCCGTGCGCGCCGGTGCCCGCACGGCGGCCACGGCGTGCGGGCCGCCCGCTGTCGGGCGCTGCGGCTCGCCCGCGGCGTGTACGCGCGGCATGTGCGGCATGTCCGGCGCGGCCGTCGCTGGCCGGGCGTTGGGCGGCCGCTGCGATGAAAGCGGCGCCGCGCCGCGCGCCGGCATCGGCATCGGTGCGGGCATCGTCGAATATGCCGGCACGTGCATGAACCCATGCATGGCCGAATGCACCGGCAGGCGCATCGTCGAATGCATGGGCGGATGAATCGTCGCCGGTACCGGAGCCGGCACCGGCGACGCCGATCGAGCGTGCGCGGCAGCGTCATCGCGTTCGTCGCCGGAGCCGGCCGGTGCGTCGTCGTCGCGCCCGCCGCTGCCGGCATCGTCGCGATGTTCGTCCGTGGCGAACCCGGCGACCGGATAGCGCGGATCGGCTTGCTCGGCGAATGAAGGCTCGGCCGGTGCGGCGCATGGCTGCTCGCCGCCGGGCGTTTCCGATGCGCCGGCGCGCACGCCTTCGCGCAGGCGCTGAAAAAGGGCGGCCTGGCGGCTCAACTGCGCGGCCGGCATCTCGGGTGCGGGGTCGGTGTGCGTGGCCGGCGCCGCGATGACGCGGGCGCGATGAGGGGCGGAGGAATGCATGGCGGGGCTCGCTCGATCACATCGCCAGGCGGCCGACGGGCTGGAGATCGACGTGCGAGCCGAGCTCCTGGTACGAATACACGGGCAGCCAGGGCAGCCGCGCCTCGATCATGCGCTTGATGTAGCGCCGGATATCCATCGAGGCGACGAGCGCCAGCGGCTGCCGCGGCGTATCGCCGACGATGTCGGCGATCTTGCCGACGAGCTGGGCGATTTCGTCGGGCGGCAGCGCGAGGAAGTTGCCCGTGGGGGTCTGTTTGATCGACTGCCGGATGTGCTGCTCGACCTGAACGTCGACGAGTACGACGGGCAGATCCCGCACGCCACCCGTCGCGCGATAGGCGATGAGCCGGCCGAGCTCCATGCGGATGTATTCGGTCAACATCAGCATGTCCTTCTCCTTCGGTCCCCAGACGATCAGGCTTTCGGTGATGCTGCGGATATTGCGCACGGGCACCTCTTCCTCCAGCAGCCGGCGCAGCACGTCCGCCATCTTCTGCAGCGGCAGTGCCTTTTGTACCTCCGCGACGAGGCCCGGGTAGTCCTCGTTGAGCTGATCGAGCATCCATTGCGCTTCCTGAATGCCGAGAAAGAGATGGGCGTTGCGCCGCAGCAGGTCGATCGTGTGGCGCGCAATCAATGCTTCCGGTGTCGCCGCGGCGGCAGGCGCGTCCGCGGCGCCGCCGTCGGCCGCCGCGTGTACCGCGCGCGTTTCGGCGAGCGTCGTGCGCCCTTGCGGCACGTCGAAGAGGAGTACCTCGTAACTGTCTTCGGGCAGCGTGCCGTCGGTCCACATCATGATGCCGGGGAACGGCAGGCCGACTGCCGATTGCAGCGCGTGGCGCTGGGCGTCGAACGCGCGGTCGAGGGCATCGGCCGCGAGACGCGCGCTGACATCGGCTGCGAGGCGCACGCCGAGCGGGCACGTGAACTGCGGCGGGCGTGGCAGGATCGAGGGCGCGTCGCCCTTGGCGCCGGCGCGCTGCAGTGCCCCGACGGGCTTGCCGGCGCCTTTGGCCGGACCATCCTGCTTTTTCTGCAGACGGTAGCCGACGAAGCCGAGCAGCCCGGCGAGCAGCGCGAAGAGCGCCGCCGGAAAACCGGGCACGGCGGCGAAGCCGAGCAGCAGCAGCGCGGCGAAGAACAGCGCGCGCGCGCTGCTCGTGAACTGGCGCCTGATGTCTTCGCCGAGGGAGGAATTTCCATGGTCGCCGCCTTCGTCCACGCGCGTGATCATGACGCCCGCGGCCACCGAGATCAGCAGCGAGGGAATCTGCGAGACCATGGCGTCACCGATCGACAGGACCGAGAAGCGGTTGGCCGCCTCGCCGGCCGACATGCCGTGATAGGCGACGCCCACGGCGATGCCCGCGACGATGTTGATCATCGTGATCATGAGGCCGGCGATCGCATCGCCTTTCACGAACTTCATCGCGCCGTCCATGCCGCCATGCAATTGGCTTTCGATGGCGAGCCTTGCGCGTTTCCTGCGCGCCTCGTCCGGCGTCAGGATGTTCGCGCGCAGGTCGGCGTCGATGCTCATCTGTTTGCCGGGCAGCGCGTCGAGCGTGAAGCGGGCCCCCACTTCGGCGACGCGCTCCGAGCCCTTGGCGATCACGATGAACTGCACGACGGAGATGATGACGAACACGACGAGGCCGACGACGAGATTGCCGCCCACGACGAGCTGGCCGAAGCTTTCGATGATTTCGCCGGCATCGGCATGCAGCAGGATCGACTTCGTCGACGCGATGTTCAGCGAGAGCCGGAAAAGCGTCGTGAAGAGCAGCACGGACGGGAACGCCGAGAGCGTGGCGATATGGCCCACATACATCGTCACCATGAGCAGCGTGATGCTGATCGTGATGTTGATCGCGAGCAGCCCGTCGATGATCGCGGGAGGCAGCGGCAGGATCATCAGCGAGACGATCGCGATCAGCAGGACGGCGATGCCGGCCTCCCCGATGCCGGGCAGTTTCATGGTCTTGAACATGTCCACTACTCCGTGGTGGCGGTTTGAGGCGCGAGGCCGTCCACCCAGCGAAGAATCGCGGCGACGACTTCGAACAGTTCTTCGGGAATCGGCTGATTGAGCGGCACCTTGTGCAGCATGCGCGCGACGGGCGGGTTCGCGACGATGGGCACGCGCGCGTGCATCGCCTGCTGGCGCAGCCGCAGCGCCTGCTCGTCGACGCCCTTGGCGAGGACGACGGGCAGCGGAAACTCCGCGGGGTCGTAGCGCAGCGCGACCGCGTAGTGAACCGGGTTGACCACGACGACGTTCGCGCGCGCGACGCCGCCTTTCGGGCCTTCCTGCGACATCTCCCTGGCCATGCGCTTGCGCTCGCCCTTGAGTTCGGGGTTGCCTTCGCTCTCCTTGTGCTCGCGCTTCACCTCGTCCTTCGACATCCGGTTCTTGCGGATGAAGAGCCACTTCTGCAGCTTGTAGTCGAACGCGCCGATGACGACGAACACGCCGAGCGCGACCACGACCACGTGCATGAGCACGGACCACAGCACTCCGATCAACTGCGGTACCGACTGATCGAGCGCACTCGCCACCACGGGCATCGCGCTTTTGATCGTCTGCCACATGACGGCGACGAGAATCGCGGCCTTGCCGACCATCTTCGCGAGGTCGATGGCGGAGTTCATCGAGAAGATGCGCTGAAAGCCGGACCCGGGGCTGACCGACGCAAGCTTCGGCATGACGGCTTTCAGCGAAAACTTGAGCCCCGTCTGCGGGGCGAGCGCGATGATGGCGGCGACGAGCGCGACGGCCGCGATCCCGCACAGCAGGCCAAGCGCCTGCAGGCCGACATGAACGAGGACGGTCCAGAGGTCCTGCAACTCGCGCTCGCCGTGAGTGAAATCGATCGCCTCCTTGACGATCGCGCGTAGCGTATCGGCCAGATAGTGCTGGCCCGCCGTCAGCACGAGCACGATCGAGCCGAGCGACGCGACTTCGACGAGGTCGGAGCTCTTCGCGACCTGGCCTTCCTCGCGGACTTTGTCCAGCTTCTTGTCTGTGGGCTCTTCGGTTTTTTCGTCGCTCATGACCGCTGTCCTTCGCTTGTCGCAGGCGCGCACCCGGGATGGGGCGCCCCGATGCAACGTTAGCGGCGCCGCTGTATCCGGCGCGATGGCGATGCGAAGCAAGGGCGAGGGCTGCGAAGCAAGGCGGCGCGACGGCGCGTCGCTCGGGCGCGGGCCACGTGAGCCAGGCGACCCGCGCGGCGGCCGGCAGGCGCGAAGACGTCCGCGAACGCGGCACGCGCCGCCGTCCCTCGCATGCGGCGCTTCGCAATTCGTTGTGCGACTTCGTGCCGGGCACGTGGCGTATCCATCGTGTTACGTAACTTAGCGTCAACGGAAGGCCACGCCCCATCGGGTGCGGCCCATCGGATCGAATCTGATTTCCTTGGGGGAAAGGATGGACGTTCTGAAGGATCGGCCGCAGTGCCCATCGGGAGTCGTCGGCGCGGTCGTCGACCTGGTCAGGGTGGCATTGGCCCGCGCAGGCACACCGGAGCAAGTCGATATCGACGATCTCGAGCACCTCGTCGAAGTGCTGCATCTGCTGCGCCCGGATTCCGCCGAATTCGCGTTTTTCGACGGCTGGCTGCATATGGTGCGCGAGGAATGGAGCGAGGCCGAACGGCTCTTTCGCAATCTGGTCGAGCGCTCGGTCTGCGTGCCGGCCAGCAAGGGAATGTTGCTGCAGTGCCTGAAAGCCCGCCAGGAGTTCGGTTGGCAGGAGGAGGCCCGGCGCCTCCTGGAGGAAGGCGGCAACGAAGAGGTTGAACGGCTCGCGAAGGTTCTGCTTGCGAGCGAGGAGCTGAAGCAGGCGGTCGCGACCGCGAAGCGCACGGGCCGCTTCGTTGCGCCGGATTCCGCGCTCGCGTTCGAGAACGGAGCGCATGCAGAAGACGGCGAAGCGGTCGCGACGCCGTCGTCCTCATCCAGCGACATGCTGCTGACGATGCAGTACATGCGTGTCTGAGCCTGTTGCCCCTACCAGGAGAAACGAAATGAGCATCACGACTGCATCGCAACTCCAGTACGAACTGGCCCGCGTCACCGGCACGACGCCCGCGGCGCCGACCGCGGACGCGGTATCGCAGCCGCTCGTCGACAAATTCCAGGCGATGATGGCTTCGGGGCGCCAGCATGCGGCGGCCTTGCACCCGACCGAGCACGCGGACCTCGTGACGAAAGCGGTCGAGGAGCAGGCGGACTATTACCGGCAAGTGCCGAACGACGTGCTCTACATGACTCAGCACATGAGCGCGCTGTCGATGGAGCGCCTTGCCGCCGCCGACATGACCATCCAGCTCGAGATCGCCAGCCTGAACGCCGATCTGCAGGTGAAGATGGCAACCGTGCAGTCGTCGAAGGACGCCATGCAGACGCTCATGAAGAACCAGTGAAATGAAACCGAACCTCGTGCCTTCGAGGCCGCCCTCCGCATGGCGGCTCGTCGCGGTGGCGGCGCTCGTGCTGTCGCTCGCGGCATGCAAGCAGGAGCTCTACGGGCAATTGACCGAAAGCGACTGCAACGAAATGGTGGCGGCGCTGCTGATGTCCGGCGTCGACGCGCAAAAGAGCACGCCCGATGGCGGCAAGACCTGGTCGGTCGGCGTCGACGAAAAGCAGATCGTGCATGCCGTGGAAGTGCTGCGCGCACGCGGCCTGCCACGCAAGAAATTCGACGACCTCGGCGCGCTGTTCAAGAAGGACGGGCTCGTTTCCACACCGACCGAGGAGCGCGTGCGCTTCATTTACGGTTTGTCGCAGGAGCTCGACGACACGTTGTCGAAGATCGACGGCGTGGTCGTGGCGCGCGTGCAGATCGTGTTGCCGAACAACGATCCGCTCGCGCAGTCGGTCAAGCCGTCGTCCGCATCGGTCTTCATCAAGTACCGGCCCGACGCGAATCTCGAGCGAATGACGCCGGCGATCAAGAACCTGGTCGTGCACAGCATAGAGGGGCTGACCTACGATCAGGTCAGCGTGACGAGCGTGCCGGCCGATGCGCTCGATCCACCTGCCCACCCGCATCGCCAGGACGGCTGGATCGTCTATGCGGGCGGCGCACTCGGCGTGCTGCTGTTGATGATCGCCGGCGGCTTCGCGCTCTTGCGCGGCAACCTGCTCAAGGGCGGCGGCGGACTGGCGGGCCTGCTCGCGCGCCGGGCGGGGCGCGCGGCGAAAGCGCCGGCATGAGCTTCGATCCGAACGATCGCATGGCCGGCAGGGCAAGCAGGGGGAGCACACGATGAGCGCATACGACGCAGCCGATGCAGACGACGCAACCGCCGACAGCGTTGCCGCCCCGAACGGCGAGACGCCGGCGGCCGTCGCGGCGAGGCTGGCCGCCTACCATCAGCGCCGGCGTACGCTGTTCGACTGGATGCATCCGGCGCGCCTTGCACGCGTGCCCTGTGCAGACCGGCTCGGCGCATGCGGCCCCGCGCAGGCGGAGGCGCTTGCCGATGCGCTGCTCGACGAATGGGGCATGCCCGTGCCGCCGCTTGCCGCGTTCGACGCGCCGGAAACGGCGCTTGCCTTGCTGCCGGCGCACGATTGTCTGACCGTGTTCCGCCTGCGCGCGCTCGTGGAGCAGGTGGAGCCATTGCGCACCTGGATCGACCGGCCGCGTCGCGAGAAGTTGACGGGCTGGATCGGGGCGCGCGGCGTCAATCTGCTCTTCGCGCGCGGGCGCGAGCTTGCGGGCGAGGCGCGCTCGCTGGCCGCGCGCGCGCACACCGCGGCATCGGTCATGCCAGTGCCGCTCGACGCGGCCGATGGCGACGTCCTCGCGTGGCTCGGCTTTCGGCTTTTCGAGCGCGACTGCCGATGGGCGCCGGGCGGCCCGCTCGCGATCATGCGGTGGGCCATGCCGGCGCGCGACGAGGAGGGGGCGTGGCCGTCCCCGTCGTTGCCGCCGTCACTCCCGTCTTCGGAAGGCTCGAGCCCGAGCCTTTCGATCGTCTCGCAACTGCCCGACTTGTTTCCGGAGTGGTCATGGTGATCTGGTTACGCAATCCGCAGGCCGAAGGCACGGACCTCGGCGTGGGCGTCGAAGGGGACGTCCTGCGTCATGAACGCCTCGCGGCGATCGTCGAGATCGATGCGGCGTACGCCGAGATGCGCCGGCAATGCGACGAGGCGCTGGACGCGGCGCGCGCCCAGGCCCGCGTGCTGCTCGACGAAGCCCGCGCCCGCGCGGAAGAGCTCGCCGAGCGCGCGATGCGTGAGTTCGCGCAAGCGGCCGAGCGGGGCTACGACGATGGTTTGCGGCGGGGGCTGACCGATTGGCACGAACGCGCGGCGGCCGCGCACGCCGAAGCCTGCCGGCTCGCGCCCGGGCAGCAGGACCGGCTGGCCGAACTGGTCGCGCTGGCGGTCGAGCAGATCGTTGCGTCGGCCGATCCCAAGGCGCTTTTCGCGCGCGCGGCCGCGACGGTGGAGCGGATCGTCGCCGACGGCAGCCCCGTTCATCTGCGTGTTCATCCGTCGGATCTGGCCGCGGCGAGCGCGGCCTTCGACGAAGCGGCCGCGGCGTGGCGCGAGGCCGGGCGCGCCGTGCGGCTGCGCGTGGCGGCCGACGCGACGCTTGCGCCCGGCGCATGCGTCGCCGAAACCGACCTGGGCGCGATCGACGCGAGCTTGTCGTTGCACTTGGCGGCGATGCGCGACGCCCTGGCGCGCGCCGTGCGAAGCGTGGCGGAGGAGCCCTCGCGCGAGGCGCCGAATGCGCGGCCCGGGGATGACGCACAAGCGGTCGACGCGCAGGCCGGTTTCGCGGGCGACGCCGAGGTGCCGATCGGCGAGTACGCCGTCGGCGCCGGCGAGGATCTGGCGGACCCGGATGCGCGCGCGAACGACGGCGGCGAGGGCGGCGAGGGCGGCGACGGCGGCGATGGCGGCAACCTCGGCGACGGCAACCTCGGCGACGAAGGAGGTTGGCAGGACGATGCCGCGGCCCTGCAAACGGCGGGGGACCTGCACGACGAGGGTTGGACCGATGCCGCGCATGCCGACGCCGACGCGATGTCCATCTGAACGGACCTTCGCGCGGCACGTGGAAGAACACATGACAAGGAAGGGAGCGCCATGATCGACAGCGCGGACAGTTTCGGAACCGATGAAGCGAGCGGGGCGCACATCGCGCAGCCGCGGGCCATACGCGGCTTCTCGGCGCTGATGGAGGCGATGGAGCGCGAACTGCGTGCCGGCGCGCAACCCGCGGCGTGCGGCAAGGTGCAGGAAGTGATCGGCACGCTCGTACGCGTATCGGGTCTCGACGCGACGCTCGGCGAGCTATGCGAGCTGCGTTCGCCCGAAGGCGCGTTGCTGCAGCGTGCCGAGGTGGTCGGCTTCTCGCGCGACGTCGCGCTGCTCTCGCCGTTCGGCCGGCTCGGCAGCGTGTCCCGGGCGACACGCGTGGTGGGACTCCGGCGTCCGCTTTCGCTGCGCATCGGCCCCCGCCTGCTCGGCCGCGTGATCGACAGCCTGGGCGAGCCGATCGACGGCAAGGGGCCGCTCGAATGCGACGAGTGGCAGCCCGTCATCGCCGATCCGCCCGATCCGATGTCGCGGCCCGTCGTCGATACCCCGATGCCGACGGGCGTGCGCGTCGTCGACGGCATGATGACGCTGGCCGAGGGCCAGCGCATGGGCATCTTCGCGCCGGCCGGCGTCGGCAAGAGCACGTTGATGGGCATGTTCGCGCGCGGGGCGCGCTGCGACGTCAACGTCATCGCGTTGATCGGGGAGCGCGGCCGCGAAGTGCGCGAATTCTGCGAGCACATTCTCGGGTCGGAGGGAATGGCGCGCTCGGTCGTCGTCTGCGCGACATCGGACCGCTCGTCGATCGAGCGCGCGAAGGCCGCTTATGCGGCAACGGCGGTGGCCGAATACTTCCGCGACCGCGGCATGCGGGTGCTGCTGATGATGGATTCGCTGACGCGCTTCGCGCGCGCGCAGCGCGAAATCGGCCTGGCGATGGGCGAGCCGCCGACGCGGCGCGGCTTTCCGCCGTCGATCTTCGCCGAGCTGCCGCGGCTGCTGGAGCGCGCGGGCCGTTCGGAGCTCGGCTCGATCACCGCCCTTTATACCGTGCTGGCCGAGGACGAATCGGGCGGCGACCCGATCGCCGAGGAAGTGCGGGGCATTCTCGACGGCCACATGATTCTTTCGCGCGAGATTGCGGCACAGAACCGCTATCCGGCGATCGACGTGCTCGGCAGTCTTTCGCGCGTGATGACGCAGGTGGTGCCGCGCGAGCACGTGGCGGCGGCGGGGCACGTGCGGCGGCTGATGGCCAAGCACAAGGAGGTCGAACTGCTGCTGCAGGTGGGCGAGTATCAGAGCGGCACCGATGCGCTTGCCGACGAAGCCATTGCGAAGATCGACGCGATTCGGGCTTTCCTCGGCCAACCGACCGATCTGCTCGTCGACCCGAGCGACACGCTCGCGGCCCTCGGCGAGATCGTGCAGTCCTGATGCCGGAGGCGAGTGATGAAGGACCGCCGCGTTGCCGCGTTCGAGCGCGTGCTCTCGCGTCGCCGCCAGCTCGATCGCAAGCTCAATGCGGCGCTCGGCGGTTTGCGCGGCGAGCTGCAGGCGCTCATGGACGCCTTGGACGAAAGCCGCGCGGCGGTGCGCGCGCATGCGGCCGAGCTCGCCGCGCACGACGGCAAGATCGACGCGATGCTGGGCGGCGTTTCCTTCCGGGCGAATGAGTATCTGAAGCTGCGCGAATTCCGCTCGCACGCGGCCGAGCAGCACGCGATGCTCGAGGCCCGGGCGGCGCAGGCCGCACAGGCGCTCGCGGCGAAGGAGGCGCAGATCGGTGCGCTGCGCACGGAGATCCTGCGCAACCGTGCCCGCATCGACATCTACGGCAAGCGGCGCGACACGCTCGTCAAGGGTATCGAGCTCGCGATCGAGGACGCGCAGGACGAGGAAACATCGGAGAGTCGCCGGCCCAGTCCGGCGTTTTGAAGCGGCGAGCGCGCTCGCCAGCCGGCATCCATTGAGCGACAGGTGACTGAAATGAGCGAGATTACATTCGCATCGATCGAATCGAGCCATCAGCTGGTCAGGTTTTTGATCGTGCTCGGCCTTTGCAGTGAACGATTGATGGTCCTGATGATGATTTTTCCGCCGACGTCCGACAACGTCGTGCAAGGCCGCGTGCGCACCGCGCTGGCGCTGCTGTGGGGCAGCTTCATCGCGTACGGGCAACGCGGCCTGCTCGAGCAGGGCGATGCGACGATGCTCGTGGGCATCGGGTTGAAGGAGGCGCTGATCGGCGTCGGCCTCGGCTTCGCGGCGTCGACGGTGTTCTGGGCCGCCGAAAGCGTCGGCACGTACGTCGACGATCTGACCGGTTTCAATCAACTGCAGATGCAGAACCCGAGCCAGGGGCAGCAGACGTCGCTGACTTCCACGCTCCTGAGCCAGTTCGCGATCGCGGCGTTCTGGTGTCTGGGCGGCATGACGTTTCTGCTCGGCGCGATCTACGAATCGTATACCTGGTGGCCGCTTGCGAACCTCACGCCGGCCGGGGGGGCGGTACTCGAATCGTTCGTGCTGGGGAAGACCGACTCGCTGATGGAAACGGTGGCGAAGCTGGCCACGCCGATGATGCTGATGCTGCTGCTGATCGACATCGGCTTCGGCTTTACCGGGAAGGTGTCGCAAAAGCTCGATCTGCCGTCGCTGGCGCAGCCCGTGAAAGGCGCGCTCACGATTCTGATGCTCGCCCTGATGGCGGCGATCTTCATCGATCAGGTACGCGATCAACTGTCGCTCGTGGGCATCGCGGCCGAGGCGAGGGCGCTCGCGGGCGGCAAGTGAAACGCGGTGAATGCGCGAGCGCGCGCAAGTATGCGTTCGCCGATGGCGATTGGCCGAAAAAGCTTGGAGAAAAACATGATCGAGGCGTTGAGCGACAACGCGATCGTCACGGGGATGATGCACGTGCTGTGGGCCGGTGCGGTGCTCGATACGTTTTCGGACGTTCAGGACCTGCTCGATGCGATGGCGGTGCTGCGTCCCGGGAGCGGCGAAATGCGCGAGGTGCTGGCCTGGTGGCATGTGCGTGCACGCGCCTGGGGCGAGGCGCTGACCGAATTGCGCCGGGTGGAGCGCGACGGCACGCTGTCGTCGCGCGGCATGGCGCTCGCGGCTGTCTGTCTTTACGCACTTGGCGATGCATCGTGGCGTACCTATGCGTACGCGGCGGCGTACAAGTCTGATGACCCGATGGCGACGCGCACCGCCCAGGCGCTGCTCGCAGCGCCCGCGATCGGGCGTGGATAGCCGCCCGCGGCTGCGTCAAGCGGGGACCGGCCGTCTGCCCGGCCGGCCGGTTTCACGATGACTCGCCGCGGCCCGAA
The DNA here is from genome assembly GCF_030504405.1 of Burkholderia sp. AU44665. Lineage (NCBI taxonomy): Bacteria > Pseudomonadati > Pseudomonadota > Betaproteobacteria > Burkholderiales > Burkholderiaceae > Burkholderia > Burkholderia sp. AU44665. Next base: position 204,917 of record NZ_JAUJRI010000001.1, read on the forward strand.
GCAAGGTTTGCCTCGATCCACGATGCCACGTCGGTGACCGGAATGGCGTGGCGTTGATTGAACGTCCCGCGCTTGTCCCACGCGACACCCCGCCCTTGAGCGAAAGCGGCACGATACTTCCGCATCATGTTGTGTGGGTCCCGCGCCAGTTCATCCAGCAAGTACGCCTCACTCCACACCGCACGGCTGAAAGGGCGGCCGAGGCCCGCTTGCAGCTTGTCGGCGACCTCACCGTAAGTCACGGTGTCGCCGGCCAGATACACGATCTCGTTCCGGATACGAGGTTGGGCGAACACGATCTCGGCAGTCAGTGCGCCGATATCGTCGGGCGTCGTCAGCGTCACGGCGGTGTCGAGGCTGCCCAACGCGTGGACCGTGTCGTTTTTCAGGTCAACGACACCGAAGTCCGGCTCGAACAGATAGCTCATGAACATGCCGGTCGAGATGATGACCCACTCGGTGTCGTGCTGACTGCGCAGCAATTCGCGCACGTCCAGCTGTGCGTCGAAGATGTCCTGCGGACTGCCGCGACCGATCACGTCGAAATCGACCCCGAACTGCCACGGGAAGTACCTCGGGATTCGCGCCTGCAATGCAGCGCGTGCCAATTTCATCGGCGTGTCGATTCCGGCCGTAATGCCCGCGCAACCGATTACCGTGTCATATCGCGCGAACAAGACAGCGAGTTCATCGATGGAACGCTTCACGAAATCGCCTATGACGATCTCGATCCCAAGATCCCGAATCTCCGCGATATCATGCCGCTTGGCGGGTGCGCTGGATTCGACGGCACTGGCGCGCAGCAGCACGCTGATCTTCGCGCCAGTCACGTCCTTCGCCCGGCGTGCAAGACTGCGTAGCACCGGGAGGCCGAGTTCGCCGGCACCGAGCACGAGAATGTTTCGAGACGTAGCGTCAGGATCTGTTCGGTTCATCGTTTAGCCCATCAAGGAATGCGTGGCGGCAGTCTAGCAATGCGTGGGCGTGGATGAAAGAAGGCACACGCGTGATACTGGGAGCCAGAGAGTTGGATCGAGATGAACTTCTTCAATATTCGCAGACCGTGTGTGACGGCCTGCGGGACGATGATGACGGGTTGCGGCGGGAGGTGCTTGCCCATGCCGGAAGCCGTTGGTCGCTCGGTGTCGTGCACACGCTCGGCGTGTACGGCAGGCTGCGCCATGCGGAAATCGGCAGGCGCATGCACGGGGTGACTCAGCGCATGTTGACGCGCACGTTACGGCAGCTCGAGCGTGACGGCCTCGTGCGCCGTCACGATTTCGAAGAAGTCCCCCCCAGAGTCGAATACGAGTTGTCCGACACGGGCATGGACCTGCTCGTTCGCATGGTCCCGCTGTGGACCTGGATCGTCGAGAATGCGGACCGCTTCCGTGAAGCGAGGCGGAATTTCGACAGGCAGCACCGCGACGCAAACGCGTAGTCGACGCCGCCGCGGCGGTGGAGCGGCGCTGCACAAATGCCGGCGCTCGGTATCGCGCGACATCGATTCGGTCACGCGTACTTGTCGCCGACCGTACTGCGAATCGGATGGGTGTCGTAGACGATGATCATCCGTTCGATCAGCCCCGCGATGTCGAACTCGAACACGTCGACGCACTCGAAGCGCGCCACCGAACCGTCTTTCAGGGCCCAGTCGTAGATGAAGTAACCGGTCGCACGTCGAGCGCCTGTCGTGCTGACGCAGATATCGATCGGTGTAATCTTGCTTTCTCCCGATGCGGCAGCGACCTTCGAAAAGAAGGGTTCGGCGTGCATCCAGCCGAGAAACGGCGAAAAAATCCGCGCGTCCGGCGTGAATAGCGCGCAGATGGCGCCCACATCGCCTCGCTCCAGCTCTCGAAGGTAAGTGCGAACCTGTTCCGTATAGAGTGATGCCGACGTTGAGCCCAAAATTATCCTCCGATCATTCGTTGACGCTCCCGTTCATGCGTAGGAGCGGGGTATCCGGTAGACGCACGATAACGACGCACCGATGACCGAACAATCGAAAAATTTGCAACCCGGGTATGCGGCGCATGCATATCCGCTGGCCGACCTGACGCGGCCGCTCCCGCCGTTGGCGGCGATTCAGTCGTTCGTCGCCGCGGCGCAGCTCGGCAGCGTCAGCAAGGCGGCGGATCATCTGTGCCGTACGCAAGGCGCGGTGAGCCGCCAGATACAGCAGTTGGAAACGCATTATCGATGCGCACTGTTCGTGCGCCATGTATCGGGGCTGACGTTGACCGCGGAAGGAAATGCACTGCTGACGGTCGCGGTCGACGTGCTCACGCAATTGGTCCAGCACGCGGATTCCCGAGCACGGGCGACCGCGGTGCTCACGTTGAAGTTGCCGTCCACGTTCGCCGTTCGCTGGTTGCTCCCGCGGCTGCCGGACATTCATCGTGCGATGAGCGGGACGGAGCTGCGTATTTCGACATCCGCGGACGATAAGCCGGATTTCACGACGTCCGACGTCGACGCCGTCATCGTGCGCGGCACGGGGCAATGGACCGGCATGGAGGCGGTAGCGCTATTTCCCGAGAGGCTCACGCCGATGTGCGCGCCCGCCTTGGCAACATCGCTGCGATCCGTTGCCGATCTCGCGCATGTCGATTTGCTCCATCCGGGGCCCAGCCATGCGGAGTGGCGATGCTGGCTCGATCAGGTTGGCGCGCGCCAGCTCGATGCGGGACGCGGGCTGGTATTCGATACCCTCGAATTGACGCTCGCGGCATCGACGGAAGGGCACGGCATTGCAATCGGCGACCCACGAATGGCAAGAGACCGGCTCCGCGCCGGATCGCTGGTGACACCGTTCGAGGAGGTGGTTGAAGACGGCCTGTCGTACTTCCTCGTCTATCCGCCGCAACGTGCGGAACAACCGAAAATTCGGGCCCTTGCCGACGTCTTGCTGCGACTTGCGCGAGAAGACTGATCGACAGGTGAGCGGCCGATTCGGCATTCCTCCCGATCTTCCTGCCCACCGACGCTAGATACGGAACGCCGCCGGCGGGTCTGCGTCCGTCGAAAATGCCGCGCTTGCCACCGCGGCGACGCTTCGACTCCGCGGATGCCGCGCCGAATCCGATGCGGTCCATCGATACTTGTGCTCCCGGACAGGATCATGCCGCGCCCGCGTCGCGCACCGACGCCGTACAACGGCCGCGTCCATGCAAACTTGATCGGGAAAAGCACTAGACGTACGGGAATTATTTCCCGGCTATAGTGGAATGACTGAAGGTAGATGCGGCGCTTTTTGCCGATACCGACCAGGTCTTGACCGTAGACGGGTGCTGTATGAAAAATAAAATCGAAAAGACCGCCGGACCGATGTGGGGTATGGCGGCAGGATTGCTTCTCGCGGTGGCGGGGTTGAGTCTCGGCATCCTCCCGAAGTCCTTGCATGGCTCGGGAAGCGCAAACGACTTCATGGCGTTCGGCGTCGCGATGCTGGGCATCTTCCTCGTCGTCTATTCCACGCACGAACTGCGCAGAAAGCGCTTGCACTGAGCGTTCGCGCGTCGATCCGCGAAAAAATCGATTCCGGCGGGCCGGCGGCTCGCGCGTGCCCGCGCCTTCGACGTGCTATGCGTTGCGGATTTCGTGCTTGTAGACGAGTTCGACGATGCGTTTCGTCGGGATGCTCGCGCGCAGTGCCTCGACGCCTTTGATCGGAAACCACCTGCATTTCTCGATCTCGTTGTTCGCTTGCGGCGTATGGTCCGGGCCGACTTCCGCGAAGAACACGTGATGGATTTTCGCGAGCCCGGTGAACTGCATCGCGTACACGAGATCGTGGCCCGTCATGCCGGTTTCTTCGCGCAACTCGCGATGCGCGGCGTCGAGCGGCGTCTCCCCGCGCTTGATCGTGCCGCCGGGTAGCGCCCAGCGCGACGACGCACGCGCGACGAGCAAGACGTGCTCGCCGCGGTAGCAGACGACCGTCGCGCGCTCCTTGATCGGGACGGCGCTCGCTTCGGCGGCAGTGTTGGGCGCTGGCGTTCGGGGCATGGCGCCATTCTAACCAGCGTCGATCGTTCGGCCAAGCGGCGCCGATCGGGCTGGACGACCGGTCGTCGTCGCGTGGCCGACGGCTGCGCGACGGGGCGGGGCGCGCGGGACGCCGTTCGCACGGGGCGGCCCGCCACGTGCACCGCGCCGCCGCACGGTTCGTTCGGTTACTTCTTTTCCGGCAGGAACCAGTTCATCACGAGCGCGCAGATACCGCCCGTCGCCACGCCCGATTCCAGCACGTTCTTCAGCGCATGCGGCAGGCTGTTCAGGATGTCCGGCACCTGCGATACGCCGAGGCCGAGCGCCAGCGACACCGCGATGATCAGCAGCGCGCGACGGTCGAGGTGGATGCCCGCGAGGATGTTGATGCCCGATGCGGCCACGGCGCCGAACATCACCATCGCCGCACCGCCGAGCACGGGCTCGGGCACGGCCTGCAGCACGCCGGCGACGACCGGGAACAGGCCGAGCACCACCAGCATCCCCGCGATCCAGATGCCGACGTGACGGCTCGCGACGCCGGTGATCTGGATCACGCCGTTGTTCTGCGCGAATACCGAGCTCGGGAACGTATTGAACACGCCGGCCAGCAGCGAGTTCGCGCCGTTCACGAGCACGCCGCCCTTGATCCGCTGCATCCACACCGGCCCTTCGACCGGCTCGTTCGAGATCTTGCTGGTGGCCGTCACGTCGCCGATCGCCTCGAGCGACGTCACGAGGTAGATGATCAGCATCGGCACGAACAGCGCCCACGAGAAGCCGATGCCGAAGTGCAGCGGCGTCGGCACCTGGAACAGCGCGGCCTGATGCATGCCGGTGAAGTCGAGGCGGCCGAGGAACGCGGCGGCGAGATAGCCGATCGCGAGCGCGATGACGAGCGCGGTGCTGCGCACCCACACGACCGGCACGCGGTTCAGCAGGATGATCGTGCCGAGCACGAGGCCCGACAGCGTCAGGTTCTCGGCGCTCGCGAACGTGCCCTTGGCCATCGCGCCGTAGCCGCCGCCCATGCTGATCAGGCCGACCTTGATCAGCGTGAGGCCGATCAGCAGCACGACGATGCCGGTGACGAGCGGCGTGATCAGGCGCTTCACGAACGGCAGGATGCGCGACACGCCCATCTCGACGAACGACCCGGCGATCACGACGCCGAAGATCGCGGCCATCACGGTCTCGACCGGCGTGCCCTGCTTGACCATCAGGCTGCCGCCGGCGATCAGCGGGCCGACGAAGTTGAAGCTGGTGCCCTGGACGATCAGCAGGCCGGCGCCCAGCGGGCCGAAGCGCTTGCACTGGACGAAGGTGGCGATGCCGGAAATCACCAGCGACATCGACACGATCAGGGTCGTATCGCGGCTGGACACGCCGAGCGCCTGGCAGATCAGCAGGCCGGGCGTGACGATCGGCACGATGATCGCCAGCAGGTGCTGGAGCGCGGCGACGAAGGCGACCATCGGCGCCGGCCGGTCGTTCGGGCCGTAGACGAGGTCGCGGGCCGATTCTGCGGCGTCGGCGCCGCGGGAGGCGGATTGGGCGGAGGAGGCGGGTTGCATGGCGAGCGGGCCGGACGAGGTGGAAAGTGCGGCATTTTAGCCGAAGGGCCTGCCGGCGCCGCCGGGCCGGGCCGCAATGGTGACGAGCCGGTGGATCGCAAAAGGCGCCCGATCGGCGGCCGGCTGGTTCGAACTGCGGGATGTGACCAACGGTCAGCCCGCGACGCGTGCTCCGTTGCCGCGCGCCGTGGTGCGCGGCGGGCGGGAATCCGGATACGCGCGCTGGCAGACGGCGATGACCGTATCGCGCAAGCGGCGGTGCACGGGGTCGCCGTGCATGCGCGGATGCCACAGCGCGGACACGAGGATCGCCGGCAGACGGACCGGAATCTCGAAACTGCGCAGCCCGAGGACTTCGGTGAGCCCCGGCGAGCACGCATTGCCGAGGCTCGAACGCGGCACCAGCGCGATCAGGTCGGTGCTGGCGGCGACACGCATCGCGTCGGGGTAGCCCGGCACGACGACGTGCACGGCGGGGCCGGGGCCGGCGTTGCCGGTCGTGTCGTCGGCCGGCCCGGCGAAATCGCCGAGCTGGGCCGCCATGACGTGGCGGCACGCGGCATAGCGCGCGGGCGTGATCCGGGCCGACGCGAACACCGGATGCCCGGCGCGCGCCACCGCGACGTGCCAGTCGTGAAAGAGCATGCGCGTGTGCAGCTCGGGCGCGTCGTCGCCGCGCTTGCCGATTTCCAGGTCGACCGTGCCGTCGCGCAGCGCTTGCGGATCGCGGTCGAGCTTCGGGACGAAGCGGATACGCACGTGCGGCGCGACGTCGGCCAGCGCGGCGACGACCGGGCCGGACAGCATTTCCATGAACGACGCGGCGGCCCGGATCGTGAACGTGGCCGTGAGCGTCGCGAGATCGACGTCGGCCGTCGCCGGCCGGAGCACGGCGCGCGCGTCGCTCGCGACCGCATGCACGCGGTCGCGCAGCGCGGCTGCGTGCGGCGTCGGCACGAGCCTGCGCCCGGCGCGCACGAGCAGCGGATCGCCGGTGGCGATACGCAGCCGCGTGAGCGTGCGGCTCATCGCGGACGTGCTCAGGCCCAGCCGGCGCGCGGCGGCGGTCACGCTGGCTTCCGACAGCAGCACGTCGAGCGCGGTAACGAGGTTCAGGTCGATGTCGTCCATGCAGACAGGATACGCCTTTGTGCCGATAACATGGCGTTGAATGCAACTATCGATTGCATTGGGTGCGTCTGGCGCCTGTCGTGGCGCGCGCCTATAGTGGGCGCATGACGAAACACGGCAAAGGCGAAAACCATGCAATCGACTGAATCGAATCGACGAAACGCGCCCGCGATCCTCCTCGTCGCGGCGTCGCGCGGCCTCGGGCTGGCGATGGCGGAGGCATTCCTGAAGAAGGGCTGGAACGTGACGGGCACCGTGCGCGCAGGATCGGGGCGCACCAAGCTGCATGACCTGGCCGACCGGTTCGACGGCCGGCTCGAGATCGGCACGCTCGACATCTGCGAGCCCGCGCAACTGGCCGTGCTGCGCGAGCGCCTGTCGGGCCGGCGCTTCGACATGCTGTTCGTGAACGCGGGCACGACCAACGATCCGAACGAAACGATCGGCGAAGTGACGACCGACGAATTCGTGCGCGTGATGATCACGAATGCGCTGGCGCCGATGCGTGCGATCGAGACGCTGCAGGATCTCGTGACCGACGACGGCCTGATCGGCGCGATGTCGTCGGGGCAGGGCAGCGTCGCGAACAACGTCAGCGGGATGCGCGAGGTGTATCGCGGCAGCAAGGCCGCGCTGAACCAGTTCATGCGCAGCTTCGCGGCGCGTCAGGCCGATACGCGCCGCGCGCTGGCGCTGATGGCGCCCGGCTGGGTCCGTACCGAACTCGGCGGGCCCGATGCGCGCCTGACCATCGACGAGAGCGTGCCGAGCCTCGTCGACGTGCTGCTGGCGAAGCGGGCGCGGCCCGGGCTCGAATATCTGGACTATCTGGGGCGGACGGTGCCGTGGTGAACGACGGAGGCGGCGCAAGCGCGCGGCGGCCGGCCAGGTTCCGGCTCGTCGTGAGCGTGCCGCGGGATTCGGCCTGTGGTTCGCGGCCTGTCGCGGCACTGCGAAGGCCGCGCCGATTCAATACAATGCGACGACGCGTCAGTGATACGGTGCCGCCTCATCGCGTTTGAATCCATCCGGCTCATCGCGGATGGGGGCGCTCCCGTCGCGACGGGCTTGTGTCGAACATGGAGCGCAGTATGAACGAACCCTATCTGCAGGTCATCGCGCATTTCTTCGCGAAACCCGGCAACGGCGACCGCGTGGTCGAATTGCTGGCCGAACTCGCGCCGGCCACGCGTACCGAGCCGAAAAACCTCGACTACGCGTACTTCCGGTCGCCGGAGAACCCCGACCACATCGTGATCCTCGAGCGTTACAGCGAGGCCGACGGCCTCGACGTGCATCGGGAAACGCCGCATTTCCAGCGGATCGGTGTCGGCGCGATCATGCCGTTGCTCGATCGTCGCGAGGTGATCCGCTACATGGTGCAGCCGGACACCGGCACGGCGACGGCCCCGGGAGGCGCCCGATGAACCCGTTTCAATTCCGTACCGTTCCGACGCAGATCGTCGAATTCGGCGCCGCGCGCCGGCTCGGCGCGCTGTTGCGCGAACGCTTTCCGGCGCTCGCGCGGCTGTGCGTCGTCACCGATGCGTTCCTGCATCGCAGCGGCGTGCTCGCGCCCGCGCTGGCGAGCCTCGCCGCGCACGGCTGGCAGGTCACCGTGATCGACGACGTGATCGCCGATCCGCCCGAGCACGTGGTGCTCGACGCGACCGCGCGGGCCGTCGCGGCCGATGCCGAGATCGTGCTCGGCCTCGGCGGCGGCTCGTCGATGGACGTCGCGAAGCTGATCGCGGTGCTCGTGCCGGGGCAGCAGGCGCTGGCCGACATGTACGGCGTCGACAAGGTCACGAGCGCGCGGCTGCCTCTCGTGCAGATGCCGACCACGGCCGGCACGGGCTCCGAGGTCACGGCCGTGTCGATCGTCACGGTCGGCGAGGCGCGCAAGATGGGCGTCGTGTCGCCGCACCTGTTCGCGGACGTCGCGATCCTCGACGCGGAGCTCACGCTCGGCCTGCCGCGCGCGGCGACGGCCGCCACCGGCATCGACGCGATGGTGCATGCGATCGAGGCGTACACGTCCGCGCGGCTGAAGAATCCGGTGTCCGACATGCTGGCGACGCACGCGCTGACGCTGCTGTCGCGCAACCTACTGGCCGCATGCGACGACGGGCAGAACCGGCACGCGCGCGAAGCGATGCTGGTCGGCGCGATGTTCGCGGGGCAGGCGTTCGCGAACGCGCCGGTCGCGGCCGTGCACGCGCTGGCCTATCCGGTCGGCGGGATCTTCCACGTGCCGCACGGTTTGTCGAACGCGCTCGTGCTGCCGCACGTGCTGCGCTTCAACGCGCCGGCCGCCGCGCCGCTGTATGCGGAACTGGCGGCGATCGTCGCGCCGTCGGCCACGGGCAGCGACGAAGCGAAAACGCGCGCGCTGATCGCCGAGATCGACCGGCTGATCGTCGCGACGGGCATTCCGCGCACGTTGCGCGAGGTCGGCATCGGCGAGGCCGACCTGCCGAGGATGGCGTCGGACGCGATGCTGCAGACGCGCCTGCTCGTGAACAATCCGCGCGAGGTGACCGAGGCCGACGCGCTGGAGATCTATCGGCAGGCGTGGTGACGCGGCGGGCGCGCGTGGCGCATCGCCCGGCACGATTCACGACGCGCGCACGACCGGCCGCGCGAGCCGTGCCGCAACCCACGTGCATGCCGGCGCGACGGCCACGAGCGTGCCGAGCCGCCCGCCGTGCCTACATGCGCGACGCGTCGGCGCCGGCTGCCACCACGTACGCCGACGCCTGCTTCGTGCCGTCCGGCTTCGTCTGCAGGTACACACCCTGGATTTCCGGTTCGAAGCCGGGCAGCGCGTTGATCCCGGCCTCCAGCGCGCGGAAGTAGTCGAGCGCCGGGCCGCCCCATACTTCGCCGGGCACCACGCAGAAGATGCCGGGCGGATAGGGCAGCGCGCCTTCGGTCGCGATCCGGCCTTCGATGCGATCGAGCGTGACGAGTTCGACGTCGTTGCGGATCAGCTCGGCATTCGCGGCCTGCGGCAGCATCGCCTGCTTCGGGAACTGCGCACGCCGGAACATCTGTTTCTGCAGATGCTTCATGTCGTGGCTGCGATAGAAATCATGCATGCGCTGGCACAGCTGCCGCAGGCGCATCGTGCCGTACAGCTCGGGATAGGCTTCGCACAGCGACGGAATCGCTTCGCGCAGCGGTGTGTCCTGATCGAGATGGCGTTCGAATTGCGCGAGGTGAGCGACCAGATGCTGCAGCTTGCCGAAGCTCTCCGACGGCGTGAGCAGGAACAGGATCGTGTACAGGTCGGCCTTCTCCGGCACGACGCCGTGCTCGCGCAGGTAGCGCGCGAGGATCGGCGCCGGCGCGCCGAACGGCGCGTATTCGTGCGTGTCGCGATCGATGCCGGGCGTGGTCAGCAGCAGCTTGCACGGATCGACGAAATACTGGTCGTCCGCATAGCCTTCGAAGCCGTGCCACGTGTCGGCCGGGTGGAAGCGGAAGAAACGCAGGTCGTCGACGATCTGCTCGGTCGGGTAGTCGGCCCACGGGCGGCCGTCGATCTGCTGCGGAACGAACGGGCGGATCTGGCGGCACGTTTTCAGCAGCAGCTTGCGCGCATCGACGCCGTGTGCGACGCAGTCGCGCCACAGGCGCTTGCCGGCCGGGCCCGCATGCATCTGCGCGTTGACGTCGAGCGCCGCGAACATCGGATAGAACGGGCTCGTCGACGCGTGGATCATGTACGCGTTGTTGAAGCGCCGGTGATCGCAGAAGCGCTTCTGGCCTTCGATGTGGCTGTCCTTCTTGTGGATCTGCGACGTCTGCGAGAAGCCGGCCTGCTGCTTGTGCACCGACTGCGTGACGAAGATGCCGGGATCGTCGGGCCCGAGCGTCAGCATCAGCGGCGAGCAGTCCTGCATCATCGGGATGAACTGCTCGTAGCCGACCCACGCCGAATCGAACAGGATGTAGTCGCATAGATGCCCGATCCGGTCGACGATTTCGCGCGCGTTGTAGATCGTGCCGTCGTAGGTGCCGAGCTGGATCACCGCGAGCCGGAACGGGCGCGGCAGATCGGCGCGCTCGGGCGCGACGTCGCGGATCGCGTCGCGAATGCGCGCTTCGCCGAGCGCCGCGCTGTCGACGCCGCCGATGAGGCCCCACGCGTTGCGCGCGGTCTCGAGGTAGACCGGCCGCGCGCCGGACAGCACGAGCGCGCCGAGGTGCACCGACTTGTGGTTGTTGCGGTCGAACAGCACGAGATCGCCGGGCGCGAGCAGCGCGCTCGTGACGACCTTGTTCGACGTCGACGTGCCGTTCAGCACGAAATACGTCTTGTCGGCGTTATAGATCCTTGCGGCGTTGCGCTGTGCTTCCAGCGCCGGCCCTTCGTGGATCAGCAGGTCGCCGAGCCGCACGTCCGCGTTGCAGAGATCCGCGCGAAACAGCGTCTCGCCGAAGAAATCGAAGAACATCCGGCCGAGCGGGTGATTGGAGAAGAACTGGCCGCCCTGATGGCCGGGGCAGTCGAACTCGACGTAGCCGCGCTGCACGTAGTCGCGCATCACCTTGAAGAACGGCGGCAGCAGACTCTCGCTGTAGATGTCGGCGGCGGCGGAAATCTGCCGGCCGTAGTAATGGCGGCCGCCGTGGCGGAGCTGGATCACGCCGCTCGCGCTCGGCAGGACCGACGGCGGCACTTCCTGGTCGGGCTCGACCGCGACGAAGAACGGAATCGCGAAGCCGGTTCTTTCGACGGTTTTCAGCACCTTTTCCGCGGAATCGATACCGACGACGATGGCCGCGATATTCGTGAAATCGGTCTGAAATACGTCGACCTGTTCGTGCGTGGTGAGGAAGGCGCCGATCAGCGCCGGCTCGACTGCGATTTTCAACAGGCTCACGCGAACTCTCCGGTAAATGACCTGAAACGGGAGCCGCATTCACGCCGATGCGTCATGTCGATACGACGCGCGCCGCAGCCGATTGAAATGCTCCCGCGAATGCGGAATGCCGAATGCGCACCGCGCCGGGAAGCGTCGAGCAGCGCGGCACAGCCGTGATCGGACGGTGCTCGGCGCCGCCGATCGTAGCAATAAAGGCACGCGAATTCAATCGACCAGAATCGTCAATGTCATTGACGGATGAGCCTAATCAATTGATCGGCAATTGACGTGCTGCAGCGCATATAAAAATGATCCAATGATGAAATCCTATTGGAAAGGCGCCGATGGTTTCACCGAATCGTCGGCTTTTCATCGAATGGCGTTCATGGCATAGTCGGCTCCGAACTGGGTGGCGAATCAAGCCGGAATGGCGAGCGTCTCGTGCCACTGCCCGTGACCTGCCGTCCGCGTGCGCGCGAGACGAACGATACCAATCGAAGCAACCCAACCGCGAGGGCAACAACATGAACACTTCCGTCGGCGGCATTCGCCGTCTCGGCATGCGTGCGCTACTGGTCGACGACGAAATCGCGCAGGAAACCGCCACCGGCCGCGCGGTCCGCACGCTGAGCGCGGAACTCGCGCAACGCGGCATCGACGTGTTGACGGCCACGTCCGCCGACGATGCCGTCGTGCTGATCCGCTCCGATCCGTCGATCCAGTGCGTGCTGCTCGACTGGGATCTCGGCGTGGACGGTCACGGGCCGTCCGAGGCGGTGGTCGACGCGATCCGGCATCGCAACGGCAGCGTGCCGATCTTCCTGCTGGCCGACCGCAGCGTCGCGTCGACGGTGCCGGCCGCGGTGATGGGCAAGGTCGACGATTTCGTGTGGCTGCTCGAGGATACGGCCGACTTCATCGGCGGGCGCATCCACGCGGCGATCGAACGCTATCGCTCGACCGTCCTGCCGCCGATGTTCGGTGCGCTCGCGAAGTTCTCGCGCGTCTACGAATACTCGTGGCATACGCCGGGCCACACGGGCGGCACCGGCTTCCTGAAATCGCCGGTCGGCCGCGCGTTCTTCGAATACTTCGGCGAATCGCTGTTCCGCTCGGACCTGTCGATCTCGGTGGGCGAACTCGGCTCGCTGCTCGATCATTCGGGCCCGATCGGCGAAAGCGAGCGCTATGCGGCGCGCGTGTTCGGCGCGCATCGCACGTATCACGTGACGAACGGCTCGTCGACGTCGAACCGCATCATCCTGATGGCGAGCGTGAGCCGCGACCAGATCGCGCTGTGCGACCGCAATTGCCACAAGTCGGCCGAGCATGCGATGACGATGTCGGGCGCGATTCCGACCTACCTCGTGCCGACGCGCAACCGCTACGGGATCATCGGGCCGATCGCATCGGAGCGCCTTACGCAGGCGGCGATCCGCGAAGCGATCGCATCGAACCCGCTCGCGGCCGGGCTGGCCGATCGCCAGCCGAAGCACGCGATCGTCACGAATTCCACGTACGACGGCCTCTGCTACAACGTCACGCGCGTCGAGGAATTGCTCGGCGCGAGCGTCGACCGGCTGCACTTCGACGAAGCGTGGTACGGCTACGCGCGCTTCAATCCGATCTACCGCGACCGCCATGCGATGCACGGCGACCCGCGCGACCACCACAAGGACCGGCCCACGGTATTCGCGACGCAGTCGACGCACAAGCTGCTGACCGCGCTGTCGCAGGCGTCGTACATCCACGTGCGCGACGGCCGCAGCCCGATTCCGCATGGCCAGTTCAACGAAACGTTCATGATGCACGCGTCGACGTCGCCGAACTACGCGATCATCGCGTCGAACGACGTCGCGGCCGCGATGATGGACGGCCCCGGCGGCGCCGCGCTGACGCGCGAATCGATCGAGGAGGCCGTCGCGTTCCGGCAGATGATCGCGCGAATGAACAATGAATTCGGCGCGAAGGGCGACTGGTTCTTCGAATGCTGGCAGCCCGATACCGTGCTCGAGGCGCGCACGGGCCGCACGCTGCCGTTCCACGAAGCGCCGCCCGAGCTGCTCGCGAGCGACCCGGCGTGCTGGGTGCTGCGCCCCGGCGCGCAATGGCACGGCTTCGGCAATATCGAGGACGGCTACTGCATGCTCGACCCGATCAAGGTGTCGATCGTCACGCCGGGCGTCGCGCCGGCCGGCGGCCTGATGCCGGTCGGCATCCCGGCGAGCGTCGTCACCGCGTATCTCGATGCGCGCGGGATCGTCGTCGAGAAGACCACCGATTTCACGATCCTGTTCCTGTTCTCGATCGGCATCACGAAGGGCAAGTGGGGCTCGCTCGTCAGCGCGCTGTGCGATTTCAAGCGCGACTACGACGCGAACCTGCCGCTCGACATGGCGATTCCGTCGCTCGCGAACGAGCATGGTTCGCGCTATGCGGGCATGGGGCTCAAGGATCTGGCCGACACGATGTTCGCGGCGATGGAGCAGCTCGGCACGACGCGGCTGATGTCGGAGGCGTTCTCGATCTTGCCGACGCCGGAGATGAGCCCGGTGCGCGCATACGAGCATCTCGTGCAGGGCCGCGTCGAACAGGTCACGCTCGACGAGCTGGCCGGGCGCACGGTGGCCACGGGCGTCGTGCCGTATCCGCCGGGCATTCCGCTCCTGATGCCGGGCGAGAACGCGGGGCCTGCCGGCGGCCCGGTGCTCGGCTACCTGAAGGCGCTCGAAGCGTACGACCGGCGTTTCCCGGGCTTCGCGCACGACACGCACGGCGTGGAAGTCGAGGACGGCACGTACCGCGTGTACTGCCTGACGGCCTGACGAGCGAACGAACGAGCCACCGGCCGCCCGGCGGCCTCACATCGAAGGATCGAACACCATGGACAACGCAGCGCACCTGTCCGGCGCGGCCACGACGGCCGCGCCGAAGAACCGGATGAACGTCTGGCAGCTCACCGTCCTCACGGCGGTCAACATGATGGGCTCCGGCATCATCCTGCTGCCGGCAAAGCTCGCGCAGGTCGGCACGATCTCGCTGCTGTCGTGGATCGTCACGGCCGGCGGCTCGCTCGCGCTCGCCTATGCGTTCGCGCGCTGCGGGATGCTGAGCCGCAAGCCGGGCGGGATGGGCGGCTACGCGGAGTACGCGTTCGGCAAGGCCGGCAACTACATGGCGAACTACACGTACGGGCTGTCGCTCGTGATCGCCAACGTCGCGATCGGCGTCACGGCGGTCGGCTACGGCACCGTGCTGTTCGACGCGACGCTGTCGCCGCTGCAAACGGGCCTCTGGACGATCTTCCTGCTCGTGCTGACGACGGTCGCGAACTTCGGCGGCTCGCGCATCACCGGCCGGATCGGCGCGGTGACGGTGTGGGGCGTGATCATTCCGGTCGTCGTCGTGTCGCTGATCGGCTGGTTCTGGTTCAGCGGCGCGACCTGGGGCGCGGCGTGGAATCCGCACGACCTGCCGTTCGGGCCGGCCGTGGGCGGCTCGATCGCGGTGACGCTGTGGGCGTTCCTCGGGCTCGAATCGGCGTGCGCGAACTCCGACGCGGTGGAGAATCCGGAGCGCAACGTGCCGATCGCCGTGCTCGGCGGCACGATCGCGTCGGCGATCTTCTACATCGTGTCGACCAACGTGATCGCCGGGATCGTGCCCAACGCGATCCTCGCGAAGTCGAATGCGCCGTTCGGGATCGCGTTCGCGACGATGTTCACGCCGGCCGTCGGCACGATCGTCACCGCGCTGATGGTGATCGCATGCATCGGCTCGCTGCTCGGCTGGCAGTTCACGGTGGCGCAGGTGTTCAAGAGCTCGGCCGACGTCGGCTACTTCCTGCCGGTGTTCGCGCGCGCCACGCGCACGGGCACGCCGATCGTCGGCATGGTGATCCTGCTGGTCGCGCAGGTCGCGCTGGCGCTGATGACGATCAGCCCGGAGCTGAGCAGCCAGTTCCAGAAGATCGTCGATCTCGCGGTCGTCACGAACCTCGTGCCCTACGTGATGTCGATGGCCGCGCTGATCACGATCCAGAAGGTCGCGAAGGTGCCGCCCGGCAAGGCGCTGTTGACGAACGTGGTCGCGATGGTCGCGACCGCGTACAGCTTCTACGCGCTCTACAGCTCGGGCGAGCAGGCGCTGATGCTGGGCGGCCTGTGCGTGTTCCTCGGCTGGACGCTGTTCGGCTTCGTCAGCGCGCGCTTCTACCAGATGGAAGTCGATGCGCACGTGAAGGAACCGGGAAAGTCGCTGCAGGCGTGAACAGGCCCTAACGCTGCCGCTGCGTCAGCAGCGGCGGGAGTGCTCGTTTCAGCAGATCGACGACGGCGCGCACGCGCGGCGGCAGCGGCCGCTGCGCGTGCACCAGCACGTTGAGTGCGAAGTCGGGAACGTCGTAGTGCGGCAGCAGGCGGACGAGCCGGCCGTGCGCGAGCGCATCGGCGCAAGCCGGGTGCTGGACCACGCCGATGCCGCCGCCCGCCGCGATCGTGTCGAACATCGGGCGCCAGTGGCTCGCGGTCATGACCGTGCGGATCCGCGCGTATTCTACTGCGCCGCCGTCGCGCTGCAGCGGCACCTGTTCGTTCGCGAACACGCCTTTCACACGGATGAACGGATGGTTCGCGAGATCGGCCTTCGTGTCGATCGGGTCGTGCCGGTCGAGATACGACGGTGCGGCGACGAGCACGCGGCCGACCGCGCCGAGCGCATAGGCGACGAAGCCGCCGTCGCCGAGCTGGCCGACCCGGATCGAAATGTCGACGCCCTCGGTGACCGGATCGACGATGTCGTCGTTCAGCACGAGGTCGATGTGCAGCTTCGGATACGCGGTGCGGATCTGCATCAGCACGCCCGGCAGTACGACCTCGCCGAAGCATTGCGGCGCCGCGAGCCGGATCGTGCCGTCGAGCGCGTTTTCCGTCTTCGACACCGATGCAACGGCCAACTCTGCCGCCTCGAGCAGCGCCTTGCTGCGTTCGTAGAAGAGCCGGCCTTCCTCCGTGCACGCGAGCGTACGCGCACTGCGCATCAGCAGCCGCGTGCCGAGATGTTTCTCGAGTTTCTCGATGCGCTCGCTGACGGCCGGTTGGCCCATGTCGAGATCCCGCGCCGCGCCGGACATCGTGCCGCGCTCCACGACCCTGACGTAGATGCGCATCGTCGCCAACAAATCCATGAAGTCGCGCCTTTTGTCTTCCGGTACGATTTTGTGCCGATCGACGGATGGTATCAAAGCGGCGGAGGGCCGACGGTGTGCGTCGGGCCGATACTCATTATCGGCCGGGGCGCTCATGGTGCCGACGAAGCCGCGTGCGTTCGTCCGCGCCGTGAGCGAAAATCGGCTTCGTTCCGCGCGACCGACAGGAGACCCGGCATGACGCAACGCAACGAAGCCCCACGGACGCATTGCGTCGCATGGCAGATCGTGCAGACGTGGCAGGCGGCCGAATGGTGCCGGCTCGACGAGTCGCAAACGGGCATCGCGCTGGCGGGGACGGTGGCGGGCGCGATCGACGGCACGCCGTTTCGCATCGATTACGCGATCGCATGCGGGACCGACTGGCTCACGCGTTCGGCGCGCGTGACGCGGTGGACCGGCACGGCGCCGCCACGGCAATGGGACATCGCGTGCGATGCGGGGCGGTGGGCGATCGACGGCGTCGATGCGCCGGCGCTCGCGGGCGCGACCGACATCGATCTCGGCTTCAGTCCGTCGACCAATACGCTGCCGATCCGGCGGCTCGCGCTCGCCGTCGGCGAGTCGGCGGAGATTCGCACCGCGTGGCTGCGTTTTCCGGATGTCGACATCGTGCGCGGCGAGCAGCGCTATACGCGCACGGCGCCGCACGTGTATCGCTACGAGAGCGGCACGTATGCGGCCGATATCGCGATCGACGGCGCGGGCCTCGTCACCGACTACGACGAATGGCGGCGCATCGGCGCGGCGCCCGCGTCGTGACGCATCAGCGCGCGCTGGCGACCGACAGCTTGGCCGGAATCAGCTTCAGCGTGCTGAACGCGTCGGCGATGCTCTGCTGGTACGCGAGAGTCGCGTCGGTGATCGGCTGCACGCCGTAGCCGGCGCGCTTGAGCGCGACTTCGAGCGTCGGCGCGTCGAGGCCGACGAGCGGGGACAGTTGCGCGGCCACCTCGGGCACGTGATCGCGCGCCCAGCGGTCGACCGCGTCGACTTCGTCGAGCAGCGCACGCAGCACCTGCGGGTGCGCGGCCGCGTACTTGCGCGCGGCGAGGTAGTACTGCGTATTGCGCACGAGCGCGTCGCCGTTCGCGACCACGCGCGCGCCGAGCTGCCGTTCGGCGGCGGCCAGATACGGATCCCAGATCACCCACGCATCGACGCTGCGCTGCACGAACGCCGCGCGCGCGTCGGCCGGCGTCAGGTAGATCGGCTGGATGTCGGCATAGGTCAGGCCCGCGCGCTCGAGCGCCTTCACCAGCAGGTAGTGGACGTTCGAACCCTTGTTGAACGCGACCTTCTTGCCGCGCAGTTGCGCGACGGTTCGGATCGGCGAATCGGGCAGCACGACGATCGCCTCGCCCTGCGGCGCCGGCGGCTCGTTGCCGATGTAGACGAAATCGACGCCGGCCGCCTGCGCGAAGATCGGCGGTGTTTCGCCGACCGTGCCGACGTCGATCGCGCCGGCGTTCAACCCCTCGAGCAGTTGCGGGCCGGCCGGGAATTCGAGCCATTGCACGGCGACGCCCTGGCTCGCGAGACGCTTCTCGAGCGTGCCGCGCGCCTTGAGCACGACGAAGTTGCCGTATTTCTGGAAGCCGATGCGCAGCCGCGTGCCGCCGGCGTCGGCGCGTGCGGGCGCGGCCGCGAGCGGCCCGAGCGCGAGCCCGGCCAGCCCGGCGGCCGCGCCGTGCAGCCACTGGCGGCGGCGCGGGTTTGCCGGAGTCGATTCAAGGTCTGCGTGCGGTGTGTCGTTCATCGAGGCGTCCTGCTGGGGGGTTCACGGGCCGCGCGCGAAGGCGGCGCGGCCGGCGCAGGACCGGGCCGGATGCGGGCGACGCACGCAACGGGCCGGCCCGCGCCGGAGTCAGGACGATACGGCGCGGCGGGCCGGCGGCCAACCAACGAATCCGAATATGCAAATCAGCGGCCGGACGATACGTAACCGGTGACGCGGCAGCACGCCGCCGCGCTCACTCGGTGACGAGCAGGCGCTCCTCGATCGAATCGACGCGATCCGGATAGAACGCGAGGTGCCCGCGAATCG
Source organism: Burkholderia sp. AU44665 (assembly GCF_030504405.1). NCBI lineage: Bacteria > Pseudomonadati > Pseudomonadota > Betaproteobacteria > Burkholderiales > Burkholderiaceae > Burkholderia > Burkholderia sp. AU44665. The sequence goes on from NZ_JAUJRI010000001.1 coordinate 223,742, forward strand.
ATTCGACGGCCGGATTCGGATGCTCGTACGTCCACACGGCGTTGATCGAGCGTTCGCCGCCGGCGGGGATCGAGTAGTACGCGCAATCGCCCTTGTACGGGCAGTAGGTCGCGTGGTCGGTGCGTTCGAGCAGCGACATGTCGGCATCCTCGCGCGGAATGTACAGCACCGCCGGATAGCTGGCCTCGCGCAGCACCAGCGCATGGCGCGTATCGGCGACGACCTTGTCGGCCACCTTCACGATCACGCGGGACGAATGCGGTTCGATCAGGATCGGGTGATCGGGGCCCGGCGACTTCACGGGACGAGAGGGCGTATCGGGGTTGATCGGCATCGGGTTCCTCCGGAAAGGGCGGCGCGCACGGACGCGCCGTGCCGGCATGTGCACGCCGGGCGGATACCCGCGCGCCGGCGCCGGCGTCGGCCAATCGATACGATGCACCCATTCCGGAGAACTTGCAGGGGGCCGGAAGGCCGTGCGGCGGTTTTCGATCGGGTGTCCGGGCGGCTCGCCGCAGCGGCGTTCGGCATGCATGCGGCGCTCGCATGGACTTTTCGATGCAGCGGCAGCGGGATGCATCCACGACGATAAGCAACGCGGAATTAATTGGTAAGCGATCGGCGGCAGGCGCGCGAAGATCGGCGGTCATCAATCGCATGACAGCCTTTTTTATCCGCCACCATGAAGAATCCTTTCGTTTCGTCAGCCGCGCGCCGCACGCGCGGCGTATCGCATGCCGGCGCCGCGCTCCGCTGCATCGCCGCGTCGTTGCTATTGGCGGGCGCCGCGACGCACGCGCTCGCGGCGCCCGCGGGCAAGACGCTCGTGTACTGCACCGAAGGCAGCCCGGCCGGCTTCGATCCCGGCCAGCACACGACGAGCACCGATTTCGATGCGAGCACGTACCCGGTCTACAACGGGCTCGTGCAGTTCAAGCGCGGCACGCTCGATCTCGTACCCGCGCTCGCGACGAGCTGGGACGTATCGCCCGACCAGCGCACGATCACGTTCCACCTGCGGCGCGGCGTGAAATTCCAGACCACCGCGTGGTTCAAGCCGACGCGGCCGTTTCAGGCCGACGACGTCGTGTTCACGTTCCGCCGGATGCTCGACCCGGACGATCCGTTCCGCAAGGCCTATCCGGTCAGCTTCCCGTATTTCAGCGATCTCGGCTTCGACCGCAACATCGAGCGCATCGAGAAGGTCGACGACTACACGGTGCGCTTCGTGCTGAAGTCGCCCGACGTCGTGTTCGTGCGCAATCTCGCGATGGCGTTCGCGTCGGTGCTGTCGGCCGAATATGCGGGGCAGCTCGCCGCGCGCCATCGCGAGTCGGACATCAACCAGTTCCCGGTCGGCACGGGGCCGTTCGTGCTGCGTACGTACCAGAAGGACGCGCTGATCCGCTACGACGCGAATCCCGACTACTGGAACCCGGACGACGTGAAGCTCGCGCGCCTCGTGTTCGCGATCACGCCCGACCCGGCCGCGCGCTTGCAGAAGCTCGTGGCCGGCGAGTGCCAGGTGTCGGCGTTTCCGCGGCCGGCCGATCTCGAGACGGTGCGGCGCGACCCGAAGCTGACGCTGTTTTCGGGGACGGGCTTCAACGTCGGCTTCGTTGCGTACAACACGCAGCATCCGCCGCTCGATCGCGTCGACGTGCGGCGCGCGCTCGACATCGCGATCGACAAGGCGGCGATCATCAAGACCGTGTTCAACGGCGACGCGACGATCGCGACGAACCCGATGCCGCCCGCGCAATGGTCGTACAACCCGCGCCTGAAGGACGCGCCGCGCGATCCGGCCGCCGCGAAGGCGCTGCTCGCGCAGGCCGGCTTTCCCAACGGCTTCGACCTGACGCTGTGGGCGATGCCCGTGCAGCGCCCGTACAACCCGAACGCGCAGTTGATGGCGCAACTGATCCAGCAGGATTGGGCGAGGATCGGCGTGCGCGCGAGGATCGTCAGCTACGAATGGGGCGAATACAACCGCCGCGCGAAGCACGACGGTCAGCACGACGCGATCCTGTACGGCTGGTCGGGCGACAACGGCGACCCCGACAACTGGCTCGGCACGCTGCTCGGCTGCGACGCCGTGCACGGCAGCAATCTCGCGAAGTGGTGCAACAAGGACTTCGAGCAACTCGTGACGGCGGCGCGCTCGAATGCCGATGTCGCGAAGCGCACGGCGCTGTACGAGCAGGCGCAGGTGGTGTTCAAGGACCAGGTGCCGTTCACGCCGATCGCGACGTCGATCGTGTCGCTGCCGATCTCCAGGCGCGTCCACGGGCTGACGTTCTCGCCGCTCGGCGGGCACCGGTTCGACGGTGTGTGGCTCGATTGACGGAAGGGGGGCCGGCGCGCCCGTGCGCACCGGCGTTCGCCGCGTCAGTCGAGCGCGACGGCCGCGGCCGTTTCGACCGGCGTGCCTTCGAGCGCGACCGACGGCCGGCCGTCGGGGCCGACCGGCACGTCGCCGACGAGCGTCGTGCGATATAGCTGGCGGTCGAAGTCGAGATCGAAGATGTCGACGGGCGCGAGATGCGCGGTCGCCCGGTTGTCCCAGAACGCGATGCTGCGCGGCTCCCACTTGAAGCGGATCGTGAATTCCGGCCGCGTCACGTGCTCCCACAGCAGTTCGAGCAGCGCCTGGCTCTCGCGCGGCGTCAGCCCGACGATCGATTTCAGGAAGCTCGGGCTCACGTACAGCGCGCGTTCGCCGGTTTCCGGATGCACGCGCACGAGCGGATGCTCGGTCACGAGTGGGCGGCGCTCGACCGCGTCGTCGAATGCGCCGGTCGCGCGCGCGCCTGGCGGCGGCGTGAAGCGATGGATGCCGCGCAGCGTGTCGACGAAGCCGCGCAGCGGCGCGGACAGCGTTTCGTAGGCGCGCACGAGGTTGGTCCAGTGCGTGTCGCCGCCGTACGGCGGGATCGTCACGCCGCGCAGGATCGATGCCCACGGCGGATTCACGGCGGCCGTCACGTCGGTGTGCCAGCCGGTCCAGGGCCGGCGCACCGGTTCGCCTTCGAAGCGCGTCGCCTTGCGATGCTTCGCGATCGAATAGACGGCCGGATGGCCGTCGACATGCCCGAACACCGGGTGCCCGACCGTCGGCTCGCCGAACTGCGCGGAGAACGCGACATGCTGCTCGTGCGTGAGAAATTGTTCGCGGAAGAAGACGACGCGCCATTTCAGCAGCGCGGCGCGGATCGCCGCGATCTGTGGCGTCGTCAACGGTTGCGTGAGGTCGACGCCGCGGATTTCCGCACCGATGTGGGCGGACAGCGGGATCACGTCGACCGGCTGGGCGGCGGGTTCGAGTAGGGCGCTCATGCGACGCTCCTGGCGGAAGTGAACGGGGAAGACGGACGACACCGTTGCGCGTGCAAGCGCCGGTCCGGTGGCGCGAGGTTCATGGCGGGTGTCCGGCAGGGAGTGGCGCGGCGGCGCGCGGGAAAAAGGGAAAGGAAACAGGCAAAAGGGCGCCGCCGCGGGACATGGACGTTATTGCAGCGTGGCGCCCGGCCCCTTCAGCAGGACGCTCCGGCGGCCGTCGATGCCGACCGGCACGTCGCCGTGAACGGTCGCACGGCGCACGACCCGGCGCGCATCGCCGTAGTCGTTGATCGCATAGTGCTGCGTCGCGCGATTGTCCCAGATCGCGACGTCGCCCTCCTGCCAGTTCCAGCGCACGGTGTTCTCGAGACGCGTCACGTGCTCGTGGAACACCTGCAGCAGGTGCGCGGAATCCTGCGCCGACAGCCCCTTGAGCCGCTGCACGAAGTGTCCGAGCACGAGCGTGCGCTCGCCGGTTTCCGGATGCACGCGCACGACCGGGTGCTCGGTTTCGTAGACGGTCGACGTAAACACTTCGCGGTAGCGCTTCAGTTGCGCATCGTCGGCGTGCACGTGCGTCGATGCATAGTCGTAGGCGTTCGTGTGCAGCGCCCACAGCGTGTCCGCGAGCGCGCGCAGCGAATCGGGCAGATGCGCGTACGCGGCGGCCGTGTTGGCCCATACGGTGTCGCCGCCGAACGGCGGGATCACGACCGCGCGCAGGATCGAGACCTTCGGGTACGCATCGACGAAGGTCACGTCGGTGTGCCACGAATTCGCGCGTGCGCCGTGCGCGGAATCGAGTTCGAGCAGCGCCGCGCTGCCGTCGACGGACGGCACGGTCGGGTGCGCGACCGTGTCGCCGAAGCGGCGGGCGAACGCTTCCTGCGCGGTGTCGTCGAGATGGTGCTGGCCGCGGAAGAACAGCACCTTGTGGCGCAGCAGCGCGGCGTGGATCGCGTCGAACGTCGCGTCGTCGAGCGTGGCCGACAGCCGCACGCCGGAAATTTCGGCGCCGATCCGGCCGGCGACCTGGCGAAGCTGAAGCGGGACGGCGGCCGTGCGCGGCGCGGCGTGCGAAGCAGGCGAAGGCGAGTGAGCGGCGTGCTGGACATCGGACATCGTGAGTCTCCTGGAGTCGGGTCGGTCGAGCCTCCATTCAAGCAGGCGCCGCGCGGATTCGGAACCGATGAATCGTCACAACCTTAGCGTGCGGGCTGCGATGAACGATATGTGTCGTCCTGCTGAGCAATGCAAACGCGTTGCATCGCTACCACGCGAGCCGCCATTCGCCGATCGGGTGCGCTCGCGCCGCGTCGATGCGCCTGCCGCCCGACGCGTCGTCGCCCGACGGGTCGCTGTCGTCGAAATCGGCGAGCACCGTGGCGCGCAAGCGCGCGAATGCCGGCGAATCGCGCCGGCGCGGGCGCGGCAGCGCGACGTCGACGATGCGCGCGATGCGGCCCGGACGCGGCGCCATCGTGACGACACGGTCGCCGAGATAGACGGCTTCGTCGACGTCATGCGTGACCAGCAGCATCGTGATGCGTTCCTGTTCCCAGATGCGCAGCAGTTCGTTCTGCATCTTCGCGCGCGTCTGCGCGTCGAGCGCGCCGAACGGCTCGTCGAGCAGCAGCACGCGCGGCCGGTTCACGAGACCGCGCGCGATCGCGACGCGCTGCGCCATCCCGCCCGACAACTGGTTCGGAAACGCGTGCTCGAAGCCGTTCAGCCCGACGAGGGCGATGTGTTCGGCGACCGCACGCCGTTTCGCGGCGGCGTCCAGCGGCGCGTTGCGCAGCGCGGCGCCGATGTTCTGTTCGACGGTCAGCCACGGAAACAACCGGTGATCCTGGAACACGATGCCGCGCTGTAGCGACGTGTCGCGCACGCGTTCACCGCCCGCGCGGATTTCGCCCGTGTAGTCGGTGTCGAGCCCGGCGACGAGCCGCAGCAGCGTGGACTTGCCGCAGCCGCTGGCGCCGACGATCGTGACGAATTCGCCGGCACGCACGTGCAGCGATACGTCGTCGAGCACGGCGAGCGCCGCGTCGCGTCGCGCGTAGTGCTTGCTTACATGGAGGATGTCGAGCGAATCGGAGGCGAGGGTCGTCATGGCGGTACGAAGAAGGGGGCGGAAAGGAGGCAAGAGGCGCTCAGCGCGCGAGGTCGCCGCGCCGGGCCAGCACCTTGCGCTCGATCGCTCGCGCGGTCGCGTTCAGCGCCCAGCCGGTCACGCCGACGACGATGATCCCGAACAGCACGAGATCCATCCGGAACTGCTCGCTGCCGTCGATCAGCGTGTTGCCGATCCCGCTGCCGGCGACGAGCAGATATTCGGCGCCGAGCGTCGCGAGCCACGAATAGATCAGGCCGAGATACAGGCCGGTGAAGATCGACGGCAGCGCGGCCGGCAGGATCACGTGGCGGATCAGCTGGAGCCGCGAGTAGCGCAGCGCGCGGGCGACGTCGACATACGCGCGCGGCACCGCGTGAATGCCGTCGCAGGTATGGGCGGCGACCGGCAGCAGCGCGGCGAGCGACAGGAACACGACCTTCGCGACGTCGCCGAGGCCGAACCACACGGAAATCAGCGGAATCCACGCGAACAGCGAGATCTGCTTGAACGTGTCGAAGCTCGGGCCGACCATCCGCGCGGCGATGCGCGACAGCCCGAGCACCGCGCCGAGCAGGAGGCCGCCCGTCGCGCCGATCGCGAACCCGCACGCTTCGCGCGCGAGCGACGCCGACAGCGCACGGCCGAGCGCGCCGCTTGCCGCCTGCGCCCACGCGGTGTGCAGCACGTCGGCCGGGCCGACGAGCAGCCCGCTTGTCACGAGATGCGCGGAAGCGATCGCCCACCAGAGCGCGAACGCCGCGAGCGGCAGCACGAAGCCGCGCCAGTCGGGCACACGCGGACGGCGGGCGGCCGCGGCGGATGTAGCGGTGGTAGCGGGCGGTGTGGCTGACGGCGCGGCGGCAGGCGGCACGGGCGATTCTCCTTCGGTTGGGCGGGCGGGCCCGTTCAGCCGCGAAACGCGGATGGCACGCCGCGGCGCAGGCGCGCTTCGAGTGCGTCGAGCGCCCGGTTGATCAGCAGGCCGACCGCGCCGACCACGACCACGGCCGCCATCACGAGATCGAGCTGGAACAATTGCCGCCCGTACACGATCAGGTAGCCGAGCCCTTCGGACGACGCGACGAGTTCGACCACGACGAGCGCGAGCCACGACTTCGTGAACGCGAGCCGCACGCCCGTCGCGAGCGTCGGGATCGCGGCCGGCAGCACGACGTGGACGATGCGTTGCCGGCGCGTGTAGCCGAACCCGCGCGCGACTTCGTCGAGGGCGGGCGGCGTCTGGCGAAACCCTTGCAGCGTGCTCAGCGTGACTGGGACGAGCGCCGCATGCGCGATCAGCAGGTACTTCAGCGGCTCGCCGACGCCGACGAGCAGCAGCAGGAACGGCAGCCAGCCGAGCACCGGGATCTGCACGAGCGCGTTGAAGCTCGGCAGCACGTAGGCTTCCAGCGTGCGCGACAGCCCGAGCGCGACGCCGATCGACACGCCGAGCAGCGTGCCGGCCGCGAAGCCGACGAGCACGCGTTGCAGGCTGATCAGCGTGTGGCGCACGAGATCGCCGTTCGACGCGAGCTCGGCCAGCGTGTCGACCACGCGTTCGGGCGGCGGCAGGATTTGCGGCGCGATCCAGCCGCGCGCGCTGCCCACGCTCCACAGCGCGAACAGCAGCGCGGGCAGCACCCACGGCGCGAGCCGCCACGCGAGCCGTTCCAGCGCGGCCGCGCGGCGCGGCGGCACGGCGAGCGTGCGCGACTCGGACGACGGGACGGGAAACGCGGTGTCGCTCATCGGGGTCGATCCGGTCAGGAGAGAGGCTTGCCGGCCGCGTCATAGCGCGGCCAGTAGTTTTCGAGCTTCAGCGTGCGCAAGGCATGGTCGAGATACTTCGGCTCGAACCAGCCGTCGACGTCGACCGGCTGGCGGATCAGCTTCAGGTTCAGCGCATCCTGCGCGACGGCCTTGTAGCGCGCGACGACGAACGGGTCGATCAGCGGGGACAGGCGGTCCTTCAGGCGCTGGTTCGCATAGTCGGCCTGCCACGACGTGTACGGCACGCCGCTCTTCGCCCACAGCTTGAACAGCGCATCGCGGTTCGCCTCGTCGGACGACCATTGCGCGCCCTTCACGAACGCGGTGACGACGCGCTGCACGATGTCCGGGTGCGCGCGTTCGAAATCGTCGAGTACGAGCAGGTGGGTCTGGCGCGTCAACTGCGGGCCGTCGTTCTGCGATTCGTAGATGATTTTCGCGAGGCCCGCGTCGCGCAGCTTGTAGAGCCCGTAATCGCCGACCGACGCGTCGATGCCCTTCGACGCGAGCGCGGCCAGCGAACTGGCGGCGTCGAGGTTGATCACGCGCAGGTCGCGTTCGCCGAGGCCGTTCTTCGCGAGCGCGTTGTCGGCGACGAGCTGCAGGTTGGTGCCGCGGAAGATCGACACGCGGCGGTCCTTCAGGTCCTTGATCGAGCGGATCGTGGAGTCGGGCGGCACCGCGATCTTGATGCCCGAGCGCACGCTCGCGGCGAGCAGCAGGCGCGTCTTGATCCCGTTCGAGCGCGCGAGCACGGCGGGCAGGTCGCCCTGGTATGCGAAGTCGAGCGCCTTGTTGGCGATCGCCTCGTTGACGGCCGGCCCCGCGCCCTTGAAGAACAGCCATTCGACCTTGATGCCGTCGGCGGCGAATTCCTTTTCGACGAGCTGCTGCAACTGCACCGTCGCGGCGCTCGATCCGCCGAACGTCGGTGGGTCGCCGGCGCCCTGCTGGGCGACGCCGATGCGGAGAATGGCGGGCTTGTCCGCGTGCGCGGCGGCGGCCGGCAACGCAACGAGAGACGCGATCAGCAGTGATCGCAGCAGGCGCAGTGGAAGCATGAATCGATGGATCCGGAACGTTGGGGAACGAGGCCGGGCCGCAGCCCGTCGGGTCATTCTCGATGACGCCCGGAGGCCGGACAAGCAACGATTTGAACTATGCTTATCGCCGCGCGGGGGATCGCGGGAGGGACCGAGCGCGCTGCAGCAGCACGAGCAGCGCGATCGACGTGATGGCGGGCCCGATCTGCGGCAGCATCATCGACGGATTCAGAAACTCGTACAGCGGCAGCGCCCACATCGCGGCGACGGCGCATTGCTCGCCGCGCCGCCAGCCATGCTGCGAGCCGATGGCGATCATGCAGGCGATCGGGATGCACAGCCACGACAGTTCGTAGTGCCAGACATACGGATTGGCGGCGAGCGTCGCGACGACCAGTACCGCGCCGCGCAACCGCGTGTCCCGGCTGCGGCGCCAGACCTGGCACGCCGCCGCGAGCGCGATCGCCGCGACGGCGGCCTGGCCGGCGAACGCGGCGGCGGGCGACAGGCCGGCGAGCCGAAACGCCGCGAATGGTGTGGGCGACGCAAACCAGAACGGCACGCCATGCTCGATGATCAGCGCGCGCAGCGCGCCGGCATTCCGCAGAAACAAGCGGAGCGGTTCCATGCCGCCCGCCGCGATGCCCAGTGCGGTGATCGCGATCGCCCATGCCGCGGCCCATATGTGCGGGTTTGCTCGGGGGGATTTCCGCGATGCTGCTCGTGCCGAGGGGCGTTGGCGTTCCGACCGGTCTGCATACGCGCGCAACCGTTAGCATGTTGCTGTCACGACGGTAACGGAGAGGGGCATGCAAGTCCAGGATCTGACAGGCGCGGCGCTGGATTACTGGGTCGCGATCGCGGAAGGCCATGATACGCCACGTGCCGACGCGTACGGATGCACGTCGGTTCGCACGGCGGGCGGCGTGCCGGCGCCGTTCGCGCCGTCGTCGTCCTGGGCGGACGGCGGCCCGATCGTCGAGCGGCGGCCGTTCGCCGCGTTCGAGCGCGATGGCGGGCGGGGCGCGTGGCGCGCCGTGTTGCATCGGGCCGTGCCGGCCGCGGGCGAGCGCTGCACGTTCAACCAGTCGGGGCCGACGTTGCTGATCGCCGCGATGCGCACGGTCGTCGCGTCGACGTTCGGCGACGACGTGCCCGACCTCGATATGGCGCGCCCGCGCTGACTGCGCGTCGCGCCCCGCGCGGCGCCACTCAGGCCGACACGTTCCGGATGGCGATCGACGCGACGTCGACGCGGCGCGGCAGGATCGCGTCCGCCGCCGCGCGATCGGCGACGCGCTGCAGCACGTCGATGTCGGCGCCGCTGAGGCTGCGCTGCGCGAGCGCGGCCCGGCGCGCGATATCGGTGGCGGCGTCGGGCGGCAGGCGCGTGAGCGACGCATAGACGCTCGCGTAGTCGGCCGGGTGCGCGAGCGCCCATTGCCCCGCCCGGGCGAGCCGCGCGAGCACGTCCGCGAGCGCCGCGCGCTTGCCGCGATCGTCGAGCGTTTCGACTGGCGACGTGAGGAACGCGAGCCCCGAGTTGATGCCGCTGCCGTCGCGGACGATGCGCGCGCCGCGTCGCACCGCATGCCCGTAGTACGGATCGAACGTGGCCCAGATGCCGATTCGCTTCGCCTCGAACGCGGCGAACGCGTCGACCGGCAGGACGAAACGCACCTCGACGTCGCGCGGCGCGAGCCCATGTTCGCGCAGCGCGCCGTACAACTGGTATTGCGAGATGCTGCCGCGCGCCGACGATACGACGACGGTTTGCCCTTTCAGGTCGGCCACGGTGCGAACCGGCGAGTCCGGCTGCACGACGATGCCGAGCGACGTCGGCGAGCCGACGCGCGTCGCGACGATCCGCAGCGACGGATCGCCGAGCGCGGCCGTCAGGACGGGCAGGTCACCGGCCGGCGCGAGATCGATCGCGCCCGCGCGCTGCGCTTCGAACAGCGGCGCGGCGCCCTGGAAGTTGGCCCAGCGGAACCGGTACGGCGTGCCGTCGAGCACGCGCGCCGCTTCGGCCAGCGCGCGCAGGCCGCCGGCCTGGTCGCCGAGGACGAGCGTGACGCCCGACAGGTCGGCGCCGGCCGCGCGGGCCGGCAGTGCGAGGCCGCCCGCGAGCGGCGCGGTGGCGAGGGCGGCAAGGCGCTGCAGCGCGCGGCGGCGCGCTGTGGCGAAAGAGTGGGTCATCGGCGGCGTGTCCTCGGTGATCCGCGCGCGGACGGCGCGGCTGCCGGGCAGGTTACGGAATCGGTTTCCGGCCGACAAACATCGAATCGTGAAATGCATATTCGTGCGGAGGGCGGCCGGTTTGGCCGGTGCGGCGGCGCTCGACCCGGCGCCCGAGCCCGCACGTCTTACGCGGCCGGCCGAATCGTCCGCAGGAATGCCCGCACGGCCGGCGCTTTTTCGAACCGCCGGTGCGCGAGCGCGAGCGCCGACATGATCGGCTTGCCGGCGATCGGCCGGTACACGACGCCCGGCAGCGACACGCAACCGGCAAGTGCATCGGGGATCACCGCGACCCAGCCGTTCACCGACACGCACGCGAGTACCGCGAGCAGGCCGCCCGGCCGCGCGGCGACGACCGGCTCGAAGCGGCCGCGGCGCGCGACTTCGAGCGTGCCGAGCGCCTGTTCGGGCACCGCGAAGCGCGCGTCGGCGAGGTCCGCCGCGCGCACGGTCGCCATCGCCGCATAACGCGAATCGGCCGGCACGGCCGCGACGAACACGTCGCGCTGCAGCGTGACGATCCGCAGGCCGCCGGGCAGCGCCAGCGGCGGGCGCACGTACGCGAGGTCGAGCCGGCCCGTGTCGAGCTGGTTCGCGACGTCGTCCATCGGCACCTCGCGCAGGTTGAGTTCGATGCGCGGGTGCGCGGCGCGGAACGCGCCGACGGTGCGCTGCAGCGTGCCCGAATAGACGGCCGACGACACGTAGCCGATCTCGATCCGGCCGAGTTCGCCGCGTTCGGCCAGCGCGGCGAGTTCGCGGCCTCGCTGCAGGTGCTCGGCCGCGGCCCTCGCTTCCGCGAGATACGCCTCGCCGGCCGCGCTCAGCGTGACCGCGCGGCGCGACCGGTGAAAGAGCCGCACGCCGAGCGCGCGCTCGGCTTCCTGGATCTGCCGCGTGAGCGCGGGCGGCGCCATGTCGAGCGCCTCGGCCGCGCGTGCGAAATGCAGGTGTTGCGCGACGCTCAGGAACGCGCGCAGATGACGGAATTCGAGCTGGCTCATGGTTGCAGTTTTCGTCAATGAAACAGCGTGGAAGTATCAATGACAGGCAATACCGGGCGAGCCTAGCATACGGCTCGTTCATCCTGTTCCGGAGTGGCCGATGTCTCAGTCTTCACCGGCGTCGCGCGCAAGCGCGGCCGCCGCCCCGCCCGCCGGCGCCCGTCTGCCTGCCGCCGCGACGCTCGCCGTCGCGTCCGCGACCTGTTCGCTGATCGTGCTCGATACGAACGTGGTGGCCGTCTCGCTGCCGAGCATCGCGCGCGGCTTTCACGCGAGCTTCGCCGATATCGAGTGGGTCGTCAGCGCGTACATGACCGCGTTCGCCGCCTGCCTGCTGCCGGCCGGCGGGCTCGCCGACCGCTTCGGGCGCAAGCGGATGCTCTTCGCGGGGCTCGCGCTCTTCTTCATCGCGTCGCTGGGCTGCGGCGTCGCGCCCTCGGCAGGTTGGCTGATCGCCGCGCGTGCGGTGAAGGGCGGCGGCGCCGCGCTGCTGCTGACCGCGGCGCTCGCGGTGATCGCGAACCGTTTCCCGGACGGGCGCGAGCGCGCACGCGCGTGGGCGATCTGGGGCATGTGCATGGGGATCGCGACGGCCATCGCGCCGCTCGTCGGCGGCGCGATCACGCAATGGATCGGATGGCGCTGGGTGTTCCTGCTGAACTTGCCCGTCTGCCTGCTGCTGGCGGCCGGCGCGCGCGTCGCGATCGACGAATCGAACGATCCCCATGCGAAGCGCGTGGACGTGGCCGGCAGCCTGCTGTTCGGCGCGGCGCTCGCCTGCGCGATCGCGGCGCTGATCGGCGCGCCGTCGCACGGCTGGCTGTCCATCGCGACGCTGGGCCGGCTCGCGCTCGCGGCGGCGCTGCTGGCGGCGTTCGTCGGCGCGGAGCGCTGGCAGGCGCGGCCGATGATCGATCTCGCGCTGTTTCGCCAGCCGGGCTTCGTCGGCGCCGTGCTCGCGATGTTCGGTTACGCGGCGTGCGCGCAGGTGATGATGACGTTTCTGCCGCTGTACCTGCAAAACGCATTCGGGATGTCGGCGATCGATGCGGGGCTCGGGATGCTGCCGTTCGCGTTCGCGATGATCGCCGGCCCGTCGCTCGGCGCGGCGCTCGCCGCGCGCGTGTCGTCCGGCGGCGTGCTGGCTGGCGGGCTCGCGCTGATCGGCGCGGGCAACCTCGCGACCGCGGCGCTGACGACCGGCGGCGACTACCGGCTCGTCGCGCTCGGCATGTTCGCGACGGGGTGCGGCGCCGGCATCATGAACGGCGACACGCAGAAGGCGATCATGGCGTGCGTGCCGCCGAATCGCACGGGCATGGCGTCGGGCATCAGCACGACGACCCGCTTCTCGGCGATCGTCACGGCCGTGGGCGTGCTCGGCGCGGTGCTGGCGGCGAGTACGCATGCGCGGCTCGACGGGCTGCTGTCCGCGACGCCCGGCCTGCGCGCATTCGTCGACGCGCCGTTCATGTCGAGCCTGCTGGCCGGCGACCTCGCGCAGGCGCTGGGCCGCGTGCCGCCGTCGGCTGCCGGTGCGCTCGCACAGGCGGCGCCGGCCGCGTTCGCGAGCGGATTCGCCGATGCGCTGAAGGTAAGCGGCGTACTGGCGCTGGTTGCGGCCGTCGTTGCGTACAAGTTGCTTACGCAACCGATGCGCGAACCCGCGTGACGCGGACGCTTGCATGCGCAGCGCATCGTTCTGCTGTCGACGCTCGGGTCGATCGTCTCGCTGCCGGTGCGGCTCGCACTCACGCGGCGCCCGTGAGCCGGTGCGTCGTTTGACGCATCCCGTCAGCCTTTCAGTGCGTCGCGATCGACTTGCGCGTCGTGCAGCTTGCGCATGGCATCGCGCAGCTTGGCCTGCTTGTCGGCGAGCTTGCGTTGCGCGTTGTTCGACTTCTTCGCATCGCCGAGCGCTTCGGCTGCATGGGCTCGTGCCTGTGCGTCGCGCACCTCGTCCTGCGCGTGCTGCAGATCGCGCTGCTTGTCGGCGACCTTGCGCTCGGCGCGCGCGAGCTGGCCGGCGTCCGTGCAATTGGCCTTGATCTGTTCGAGCGCGGCCTGCTGGCGCATCGCCTGGTGCGTGTTGCCGAATCGCGTCGCGTTGTCGATCTGCGTCTGCAATGCACGAATGCGTGTCGCGCAATCTTGCGTATCGGCGAAGGCGCCGGTGCTCGCGAGCAGTGCGGCGGGAATGGCCAGGATAACGAGCGTTTTCTTCATGGTGGGGTTCTCGACAGGATAGCGGCCGGGTGAATCAGCAATGCGGTACGGTCGCGGCGATGTTTCGAGAACGCATTCTGACGATTCGGTACCGGGCGCGTAAATAGGACTAGTCTGACTTGAGTCCGAATAGGGAATCGCACGGACCATCCGCGCGTGCACGCGTTGAGCAGCGAATCGTTGCAGGCGCGGGCGGCGGAAGGGGAACGCCGCGTGACGCCTGCGCCGGTCAGTGCGGTTTCGTCGCGAGGCGATGGATGCGTGCCGCTTGCGCGACGCGCGCCGGGTGGGACGCGTGACCATGCGCGGCCGGTGTGCGGCGCGGGCGACGGGTGGGCTCCGAGGAATCGGCGACGTTCGGTGCGGTTTTCACGGTATCCGCATCGATACCCAAAGCGGCGATCGCGGCGACGGCCGGCAGCATCGCGTCGGCGTCGAGCCATGCGCGCGTCGCTTCCGCGATCAGCCCGCGCAGCCACCGCACGCCTTCCACACACGATCCCGATTCGTTCCACGTCATCCGGTACACGATGTCCGGCGGTTCCGCCGGCAGCGCGACCGCGGCGAGCGGCAGCAGCTTCGCGTAGTGCCGCGCGAGCCGGTACGTGGTGGTGAGGATCAGGTCGGCGCGCACGAGCGCATGCGCGGCGAGCTCGAAGTGCGGGAGCGTGACGACGATGCGCCGTTGCAGGCCCACGCGTTCGAGCTGCCGGTCGATCGCGCCGGACGCTTCGAGCCACGACGGCGTCGGGCACAGCTGCGGCGCCGCCGCGAACCCGGCAGCCGTCATCGCGCCGCGCCGCGCGAGCGGATGCGTCGCGCGCATCAGGCACACGACGCGGTCGTCGAACAGGTCGTCCTGACGGAAGCGCGACCGGCGCGCGGGCCGGTTGTCGATCACGACGTCGAGCTCGCCGTCGGCCAGCGCGCGCTCGTCGTCGAACCCGTCGCCGAGCGGATGAAACACCAGTTGCGCGTTCGGCGCACGCTCGCGAAACAGCGCGACGAGTTTCGGCACGAACAGCACGTTCAGGTAGTCGGGGCAGCCGATCCGGTAGGTGCGCACCGACGTGCGCGCGTCGAACGTCGGCTGCTGGATGCGGATGAAATCGATCACGCGCAGCGCGTTGCGCAACGGCTCGATCAGTCGCGCGCCGAACTCCGTCGGCACCATCCCGTAGCGGCTGCGCACGAGCAGCGGATCGCCGAGCAGCGTGCGTAGGCGCTTGAGCGCGGCGCTCGTCGCCGGCTGCGACATGTTCAGGCGCACGGCCGCACGCGATACGGTACGCTCGGTCAGCAGCACGAGCAGGATGCGCATCAGCCGCGCATCGAGCACGTCGAGCGCGCCCGAGTCGTCGGACGCGTCGCGGGGCGGTGCGGCCGGATCTAGCGGATCGCGCATGTCGATACGCGTCCCGGCGAGGCGAGGCGGCCGCGCGACGCGGCGGCCGGCCGGCGGCCCGTCATTTCGCGAAGGTGCCCGGCCAGCCGACGATCCGCTTCGGGCGCGGCGGCGCGTAGGTGCGGACCTTCGACGTCTTCAGCTTCAGGCGCACCAGCGACTCGGCGAGCGCGACCGCGGCCGATACGCCGTCGACGACCGGCACGCCCGTGCATTCCTCGATCTGCCGGTCGAGGCCGGCCATCCCGCCGCAGCCGAGGCAGATCACTTCCGCATGATCGTCCCGCACCGCGCGCTGCGCCTCGTCGACGATCGACTCGATCGCGCGCGCCGGGTTCTCCTCGAGTTCCAGCACCGCGAGACCGCTTGCACGCACCGACGCGCAACGCGCATCGAGCCCGGCGAGCTTCAAGCGATCCTCGATCAGCGGCACCGTGCGGTCGAGCGTCGTGACGACCGAGTAGCGATGGCCGAGCAGCATCGCGACGCTCGCGGCCGCTTCGGTGATGTCGACGACGGGCGCCGTCAGCAATTCCTGCAGCCCTTCGCGGCCGTGTTCGCCGTAGCCGGCCTGGATCACCGCATCGTACGGTTCGTCGTAGCTCATCACGCGATCCATCACGGCGATCGCCGCGAGGTAGCTCTCGAAGTTGCCTTCGACCGACTCCGCGCCGAAGCGCGGCGTGAGCCCGACGATCTCCGTGCCGGGCGACGCGGCGGCCTGCGCCTGCGCGGCGATCGCGTCGGTGATCGACTCGGTCGTGTTGACGTTGACTACCAGGATCCTCATCCGTGACTCCGTATGCGTGTGTATCAGTGTCGCGCGCAGGCAACCGCGATGTGTTCGCCCGAGCGCGCTTCGTAGTGCCGCTTGCGATCGGCCAGCAGCCAGTACACGCTGCCCGCGATCGCCGCGCCGAGCAGCCACGAGAACGGCGTCATCGCGCTGAAGGCCGGTACGACGGCGAGCGTGATCGAGATCAGCGCGGACGGCACGAGCGCCGCGAGCGCGTTGCGGTTAACGCCGCGCGTGTAGAAGTAGGCGCCGGTCGGCGCTTCGGAATAGAGATCGGGCACGTTCACGCGCTGCTTGCGCACGAGCCAGTAGTCGACCGTGATGATCCCGTACAGCGGGCCGAGCAGCGCACCGAGGCCGGACAGGAAATAGACGATCACGATCGGGCTGTTGTACAGGTTCCACGGCAGGATCAGCACGGCGATCGTCGCGCTGATGAGGCCCGCGCGGCGAAACGACAGGCGGTGCGGCGCGAGGCTCGTCAGCACGAAGGCCGGCGCGACGAAGTTCGCCATGATGTTCACGGCCACCGTCACGATCAGGAACGCGAGGCAGCCGAGCACGAGGAACAGCTTGTTCGGCACCGTCGCGATGATTTCCGTCGGGCTGTGGATGACGTGGCCGTTCAGCTTGAACTGTGCGCCGGCAAGCACGAAGCTGATCGTCGCGAACACGAGGATGTTGACCGGCAGGCCCCAGAAGTTGCCGACGCGCACCGTCTTCGCGCTCGGCGACGAACGGGTGAAATCGCAGAAATTGAGCACCAGCGTGCCGTAGATCGCGAGCCACAGCGCGCCGCCCGCGAAGATTTCCGTCCACATCTTCAGGCCGGTCATCGGCTTGCCGATCGACATCGCGAGGTGGCCGCCGGTGCGGCTGAACATCCACGCGGCGAGCGACAGCGTCGTGACGAGGATCACCGGGCCGGCGAGCCCCTCGTACTTGCGGACCATCTCCATCCCGTACGTGAGGATGCCGATCTGCACGAGCCAGATCGCGACGAACGTGATCCAGCCGAGCGTCGACAGCCCGAAGACCGCATTCCGGTCGAACGCGGCAAGGCCCGGCCAGATGGCGGTAAGCAGCACGCGCAGCACGACCGACGCGAGATAGGTCTGGATGCCGAACCATGCGATCGCGATCACCGCGCGAATCATCGCGGGCAGCATCGCCCCGTAGATGCCGAAGCTCATCCGGCTGATCACCGGGAACGGCACGCCGGTTTTCTGGCCCATGTAGCCGGTGAGATTCATGAAGCAGTACACGAGCACCGCGCCGATCGCGAGCGACGCGAGCATCTGCCAGCCCGACAGGCCGAGCGCGAACAGCCCGATCGCGAACGAGTAGTTCGCGATGTTGTGCACGTCGTTGGTCCAGAGCGCGAAGATGCTGTAGCGGCCCCACGTCCGGCCTTCGGCCCGGGTCGGCGCGAGATCGGGGTTGTGCAGCCGCGGGCTCGGCGCGGGCTCGCGCGCGGCCGTATCGTGTCGATGCGATGCGTCGTCCGCGCCGAGCCCGATGCTCGCGCGGTGGATGGCTTCCAGTTGCACGCCGTTGTCTCCTTCCATGTGCGGGGCGCGAAACCGGCCGCGTATGCACGCGGCGCGGGCCCGGCCGCCGTGGACGTTATGTCTCGGATTTGTTCGCGAGTATGGGCGGCAGGTGCGGCGATGGGAAATTAAATATTCGGCTGGGCGGCATTCGAAAAACAAATGGAACGCGCCCGGCCGCGCCGCCCGGCGCGCGGCACGCAAATTGCGGGTCAACGGGTTCCCTTCACATCGACATCAGCGGAGGTGTCATGCAGCGATATTCATTTCGTCACGTATCGCGAGCCGTCTTCGCCGGCATCCTGATCGCGGGCCTCGCGGCAGGCGCCGGCTGCCAGAAGAAGAGCGACAACGCCGACTCGGGCGCATCGAGCGGCATGTCGGCCGCGCCTTCCACCGCGCCTTCAACCGCGCCGTCGGGCATGCCCAGCAGCGGGGCGGCCGGCAGCGGCGATACCGGCGCGAGCCTGCCGGGCGCGGCTTCGGCGCCGGCCGGCGCGAGCGGCGGCGGTTGACCCGCGTTCAGGCGGCAGGCGGGCGGCGCGCGAGCGTGTCGCCCACTTCCCGGCCGCCGCAGTGCCCGGCGGCAGGTGCGCCAGACGGACGGCGCGCGCGCAGTGGTGCGCATGAAAGATTTGCAAGGACCGTTGTAGCGATTTCCGGCCTGGCGGCGACGGCGTGACGCCGGCGTGCGTCGGCCGGCCAAGGAGGTGCGATGCAGAACGCGGAATCGAACCCTACCCCCGAAAAGCAGCGGGAACAGATCGAGAAGAGCCCGGTGAAGACGCCGGCCGCCGGCGACATGCCCGACGCGGCGACCCAGGCCGAGCAGGTCGCGCGGCGTCCGCTGACGCCGGAGGCGGTCGCCGGCAAGATGCCGACCGGCCTGCCGGAGATCGACGTCGATGCGCATGCGGTCGACAGCGGCGATCCGGTGCGCCGGGCCGCCGGCCGGATCGTCACGCTCGACAACGCGAACATGGCGATGACCGACAACACGGTCGACGTCGACGGCAAGGGCATGGAGGCGCGCACCGGCGCGTCCGAACTGCAGGACAACGTGATCTATTCGAACGCGTCGCTCGACGAAGCGGTCGCTACGCCCGACGAAGGGCTGGGCGGGATCGAGAGCCGTCCGTCCGGCAACCTGCCGCAGATCGCGACGCGGCCGGGCTGGCGCGTGCGCCATGTCGGCGACGTGGATATCGCGCACGGCGACGGCACGCGTGCCGAGCACGTGATCTGCCTCGAGCGGGTGGACGACTGATAGCCGGCACTGATGTCGGCGTTTGATCCCGCGACGTTTGATCCCGGTATACGACACGCGGCGGCCGATGCAATCGCACCGGCCGCCGCGACCGTTTTCGGACCCTTGCCGCGTTACTGCGGCCCCAGCTCCTGCGCGGACGTATCGGCGTCGTTGCCCTGCGCGACCAGCACGTGGATGTCGTTCGGCGTCACGTCGCCGATGCCGCCGGACGGAATCGTCAGAAGCAGCCAGTCGGCGTTGTTGCCGATGTTGACCGGCGCGGTCTTGAGGATCGGCGACTTGCTGCCGGCCGTCGTCACGACCACCTGGTAGGTGCCGCCGTTCAGGTAGACCGAATCCTGCGTCGTTGCCGGCACGGCATTCTGGTAGGCGGCGCCCGCCATCGTCGGGCTGACCGTCGTGATGTCGGTGCCCGGCGCCACGACGTACACGTCGACGTTCTGCGCATTCGGCGACGCGTTGAAGCTGCGCACGCGCGCCTTGTCGGACAGCAGCCCCTTGTCGTACGGATCGTCGATGACGGAGATCAGCGACGTCGTACTCGGCAGCGCGATCGTCGTGTAATGGTGACCGTTCGCCGCGCTGAACGACTGGGACGCGATGGTCGTCGTCGTGCCCGATACGTCATAGCTCGCGGTCTGATTGCCCGAATCGATGTCGTGATAGCGCGTCACGCCCTTGTAGGCGACGCCCGCCTGGTCGACCTTCGCATTCAGGTAGTAGTCGAGGTTCGGGCCGGCCGGCACCGCGTTGATGAAGCGCGCCTGCGGCTTCGAGATGCCGAGTACGGTCCCGGCGTCGTCGCCGCCGCCGCATGCCGTGAGCATGGAAATGACCGAGCACAGGGCCACTATCGTTCGTATTGATTTCATGTCGTCCTCTCGTTCAGGAAACCTGTATTGCGATGCCGGACCGCCGCGTGAACGATCGCGCGGGGCGCAGCGCCGGTTGGAAGGAAGTTGACTGTCCGCCGGAGGCGGGCGCGAGGATGACGCAATCGACGTGCCTGCGGGAAGACCGGGCGCGACGGACGCAGGCGGGCGCGCACTGGCCGGGATGGCGGCGCAAGGCGCGGGCGCGAACCGCGTGAGTGGCGCGGTTGTAAAAAGGGCGTGGCGCGTGCGGTCGCTAACCGTGTGGCATAGGCAAGCGCCAGTGCGCAGCCGAACCCCATGCCCGCGGGCGGCCCGCCGCATCCCGCGTGGCCAGCGCGCCGGGCGAAATGACCTGCCGCACGAAAACGATGGCCGGCGACGGCTGTAATTCTTGCCGGGTTCGACCATCGTTTAACCATTCGAAACAATGTGTTCACCGAAAGGGGCATGATCTCCGGCGATCGAGCAGGCATACTGTCGCCTATGTTGCTCAATGCGCGCCGAACGGCGTGCGCTTGCCCTCCATGTCCATTCCAGTCTCTTTTCGAACCGTGCGATGGTTGACCATTGCGGCTACTGCGTGCTTGCTCGCCGCGTGTTCGACCGCTTCCGACGTGACCACGACGTCGAACCCGAACGTATTCACCGTGACGACGCGCACGCTCGGCGTGTCGACGACATGGGCCGACGCCCACGCGAAGGCCGTCAGCGAAGCCACCAACTACTGCTCGCAGCGCGGGATGCGCGCGAGCGTGAAGCAGGAATCGCTGACCGGCGGCCGCCGCGTCGACGCGCGCTCCGAACTCGCGTTCGAGTGCCATCCGACCTTCGAGACGGCGTCTAACCCGCGCGGTTGACCGGCCGGCGGCATGACTGCGCCGCCCGCGTTTTCCTTCCCCCGCATGGCAAACCGACCCGCGATGCCGTACCGGCACGTCGCGGGCCGGCGCACGTCCGGCGTCGGCCGGGCGGGTCAGGCCGGCTGCGCCTCGTACAGCTTCACGCACGCGGAGAAGTCGAGCGTGCCGAGCCCCTGCTGGCTCATCGACTGATAGAGCTGCTGCGCGAGCGCGCCCATCCACACCGGCTGATGCGCGCCGCGTGCGGCTTCCGTCGCGAGCCCGAGATCCTTCAGCATCAGGTTCGCCGCGAAGCCGCCCGCATAGCCGCGCGCGGCCGGCGCCGCGTCGCTCACGCCGGGGTACGGGTTGTAAGTGTCCGAACTCCAGCAGCGGCCGGTCGACATGTTGATGATGTCGGCCAGCACGGCCGGATCGATGCCGAGCGCGGCGCCGAGCGCCATCGCTTCCGCCACGCCCATCATCGAGATGCCGAGCAGCAGGTTGTTGCAGATCTTCGCGATCTGTCCGGTGCCGGTGCCGCCGCAGTGCACGACGTTCCTGCCCATGTCGAGCAGCACCGGGCGGATGCGCTCGAACAGCGGGCCGTCCGCGCCGACCATGAAGGTCAGCGTGCCGGCCTGCGCGCCGCCGGTGCCGCCCGACACGGGCGCGTCGGCGAGCGGGAGGTCGCGCCGCGCGGCGGCGTCGGCCACCGCGCGCACGGTGCCGGGGTCGATCGTGCTGCAGTCGACCAGCGTCGCGCCGGCGCGGGCGCCGGCCAGTACGCCGTCGTCGCCGAGGTAGACGGCGCGCACGTGCTGCGCGGCCGGCAGCATCGTGATGATCAACGCGCCGCGCGCGGCGGCGTCACGCGGCGACGCCGCCGCCGTCGCGCCCGCGCGCACCGCGGCGCCGACCGCGTTCGCATCGAGGTCGAACACCGTCAGCGCGTGGCCGGCCTTGAGCAGGTTGGCGGCCATCGGGCCGCCCATGTTGCCGAGTCCGATGAAGGCGATTTCCATGTCCGGGCTCCGTCGGGTCAGCGCAGCGCGATCGTCGTGTTCACGCCGCCGGCCGTCGCGTCGTCGTCGAACCAGCGCGCGGTGACCGTCTTGGTCTGCGTATAGAACTGCACGACCTGCTTGCCGTACGGGCCGAGATCGCCGAGCTTCGAGCCGCGCGAGCCGGTGAAGCTGAAGTAGGGCACCGGCACCGGAATCGGGATGTTGATGCCGACCTGGCCGACGTCGATTTCGCTCTGGAACTTGCGCGCGGCCGCGCCGCTCTGCGTGAACAGGCCCACGCCGTTGCCCATCGGGTTGCGGTTGACGAGCGCGATCGCCTCGTCGAGCGTGTCTGCTTCCATCACGACCACCACCGGCCCGAAGATTTCCTCCTTGTAGATCGACATGTCGGTCGTCACGCCCGAGAAGATCGTCGGGCCGACGAAATTGCCGTGCTCGTAGCCGGGCACCTTCACGTCGCGGCCGTCGAGCAGCAGCGTCGCGCCTTCGTTCACGCCGGCGTCGATCAGCGACAGGATGCGTGCCTTCGCCGCCTTCGACACAACCGGACCGACGTCGGTGCCGGCTTCGGCGCCCGCGTTGACCTTCAACGCCTTCGCCTTTTCGACGAGATCGGGCAGCCAGTCGCGCGCCTGGCCGACGAGCACGACGACCGACGTCGCCATGCAGCGCTGGCCGGCCGCGCCGAAGCCCGCGCCGACGAGCGCGTTGATCGACTGCTCGCGATGCGCGTCGGGCAGCACGACCGCGTGATTCTTCGCGCCCATCATCGACTGCACGCGCTTGCCGTGCTGGCTGCCGAGGTTGTATACATGCGTGCCGACGCGCGTCGAGCCGACGAACGAGATCGCCTTGATGTCCGGGTGCGTGCACAGGCGGTCGACCACCGTCTTGCCGCCGTGCACGACGTTCAGCACGCCTTGCGGCACGCCGGCCTCGATCGCGAGTTCGACGAGCTGCATCGTCGACAGTGGGTCCTGCTCGGACGGCTTCAGCACGAACGTGTTGCCGCACACGATCGCCATCGGGAACATCCACAGCGGGATCATGCCGGGGAAGTTGAACGGCGTGATGCCCGCGCACACGCCGATCGGCTGGCGCAGCGTGTAGGTATCGACGCCGCCCGCGACGTTCTCCGCGAATTCGCCTTGCTGCAGCGTGCCGATCGAGCACGCGTGCTCGACCACTTCGAGGCCGCGGAAGATGTCGCCCTGCGCGTCGGGCAGCGTCTTGCCTTGTTCGGCCGTCAGCGTGTGCGCGATCCGTTCGAGATTGCGGCGCACGAGATCCTGGAACTTCAGCATGATGCGCAGCCGCGCGCCGATCGGCGTCGTCTTCCAGGTCTGGAACGCGCGCTGCGCGGACGCGATCGCGGCATCGACCTCGTCGAGCGTCGCGTACGGCACGCGGCCGATCACTTCCTGCGTCGCGGGGTTGACGATGTCGCCCCATTCGGCGCTTTGCGAATCGACGAACGCGCCGTCGATCAGCAGCTTGGCGGTGGGCAGGGCGAGGGTGGTCTGGGGGACTGCGGCGTTCATGGCATGCTCCGGGGAAACGGTGTGACGATGAAAAAGGGGCTGCGTCCGCCGCGCGCGCAGGCACGGCGGGCGGCAGGTCGAACTGAAATCGAATGAATGCGGGCGCTGCGAGCCGGTCGGCTTACGTCCGCGCCGGACGCATCAGCGCGGTACAAGCAAGCGCGAACACGCCGAAGCCGACGAGATACGCGATCACGTAGTGCGGCTGGCCGCCGCCGGCCTTGAGCAGCGACGTCGCGATCATCGGCGCGAAGCCGCCGCCGATCACGCCGGCGAGCTGCACCGACAGCGAGATGCCGCTGTAGCGGATTTCCGCGGGAAACTGCTGCGCGAACAGCAGCGATTCCGGCGCATAGAGAATCGGGAACACGACGCCGAGGCCGAGCACGATCGCCCACCACGCGGTCGACGTCTGCTGCGTGCCGAGCATCATGAAGAACGGCGCGGCGAACGCGCACATCAGCACGAGGCCGATCGCGAACATCCGGCGCTGGCCGATGCGGTCGCTCAGATGCCCGCACAGCGGCATCGTCACGAGCGACAGCGCGGCGCCTGCCGTGATCGCGTGCAGCATCTCGGCCTTCGGCAGATGCAGCTGCTGCGTCGCGTAAGCGAGCGCGAACGTGACGACCATGTAGAACCACGTGTTCTCGGCGGCGCGCGCGCCGACGATCGTCAGCACTTCGCGCGGATGGCGGCGCAGCGCGGCCGTCACCGGCGATTTCTCGGCCTTGCCCTGGCGCTGCATCTTCTCGAAGTCGGGCGACTCGGGCACCTTCGCGCGGATGAACCAGCCGAGGCCGACGAGCGCGATGCTCGCGAGGAACGGCACGCGCCAGCCCCACGACAGCATGTCGGCTTCCGGCAACGCGGCCACCGCGGCCATCGCCACCGACGACAGGATCAGGCCGAGCCCGACGCCCGTCTGCGGCAGGCTGCCGAACAGCCCCTTGCGGCCTTGGGGCGCGTGCTCGACGGCCATCAGCACCGCGCCGCCCCATTCGCCGCCCACGGCCATCCCCTGCAGGAAGCGCATCGCGATCAGCAGCGCGGCGGCCCAGTAGCCGATGCTGTCGTACGACGGGATCAGCCCGATGATCATGCTCGGCACGCCCATCAGCAGCAGCGTGATCATCAGCATCGACTTGCGGCCGATGCGGTCGCCGAAGTGGCCGAACACGATGCCGCCCATCGGTCGCCCGATGAAGCCGACCGCGAACGTGCCGAACGCGGCGAGCGTGCCGACGACCGGGTCCAGCGACGGGAAGAAGATGCGGTTGAACACGAGCGCGGCGGCCGTGCCGTACAGGAAGAAGTCGTACCACTCGATCGTGGTGCCCGCCATGCTGGCCCAGCCGGCCAGCAGGTGGTGCTTCGCGGTGCGCTCGGGCGCCGGCGTCGCGATGGTCGCATGCTCATCGAGGGTGGATCGGGTCTGCATGGTGTCTCCGGTTTTATTGCCCGCGGCTCATGGTCCGCAGGTCACGGTCGAGTATAGTTATGCGCGGATTCATGATGTACCGACAAAGAAACCGGTTGGATGTGCATTTATGCATATCGACGGCCGGCCCGGAGACGCCCGCCTTTTTCCCCTCGCCGATGCGACATGCCACCGAGCCGGTTTCCGGCAACCTGAACTGGGACGACCTGCGCTTTTTCCTCGAAGTCGCGCGCACGCAGCGCGCGAGCGGCGCGGCGAAGCGTCTCGGCGTCGACTACACGACCGTCGCGCGGCGCATTCGCGCGCTCGAGGCCGCGATGGGCACGCTGCTGTTCGACAAGTCGCGCTCCGGCGGCTTCACGCTGACGGCCGAAGGACAGCGGCTCGTCGCGTATGCGGACGCGATGGAGACGACCGTGCAATCCGCGTGCGATCAGGTCGCGAACACCGGCGAGGCGCTGTCGGGCCACGTGCGGATCGGGTCGACCGAGGGGTTCGGCTGTTTTTTCCTCGCGCCGCAACTCGCGCGGTTCCGCGCCGCGCATCCGCACGTGACGGTCGATCTGCTGCCGGTGCCGCATTTCGTCAACCTGCCCAAGCGCGAGGCCGATCTCGCGATCACGCTCGAGCGGCCCGAGCGCGGGCCTTACGTGGTCACGAAGCTGTGCGACTACCAGTTGCGGCTCTATGCGACGCGCGACTATCTGGCGAACCACGCGCCGATTGCCTGCACGGACGATCTCGCGCGGCACGCGTTCATCAGCTACGTCGACGATCTCGCGTTCAGCAACGAGCTGCTGTACCTCGATCGCGCGGTGCCCGGCGCGACGGCCGGGTTGCGCACGACGAGCGTGATCGCGCAGGTTTTCGCGGCGCTGCAGGGCGGCGGCCTCGCGATCCTGCCGTGCTTCATCGCGGCCACGCAGCCGGCGCTGGTGCCCGTGCTGCCGAACGACGTGGTCGTCACGCGATGTTTCTGGCTGACGTGCCGCGAGGATCTGCGCAAGCTGCGGCGCGTGACCGCGCTGTGGGATTACCTGCGCGCGGCGGCGGATGCGAACCGTGCGTTGCTGGCGGGGGAGTCGGGGGCGCTGAGGTTCGTCGGCGAGCCGGAATAGCAGGTTGCACGCGCGTCGCGACGGCGGCGCGATCGACATGACCGACGTGGATGACGAAACAGCCGGCGGCGATTCGACCGGCTATCGGGGGGAAGGCAGATGGCTTTGACGCATGCGGGCAAGGTTTTCGTGGTGTGCGTGGTCGTATTCGGCGTGGCCGCTTACTGGCTCGCGTCGCGCATGGTGCGCCGCCAGACGGGCGGCAAGCGCGGCTCCGGCGGCGCGGTCGCGTTCTGGTGGCTCGTGTGTTTTTGCCTGGTGTCGCTGTTGTTCCCGTTCGCGTACTGGATCGGCGACGAGATTTACGCGCTTGCGGTGTCGCCGACGTACGAAGCGACCGTCGTGTCCTACCAGTCGGAGTGGGACACCTGCGAGCGCCGCGAAAGCTCGGGGCGAACCTCTTCGTACCGGTGCATCAAGTACACGTCGATCCTGGAAGCCGTGATGCCGAATGGCGAGCGCATCGTGCTGCCCGGCAACATCCGCTCGGGCGCCGTGCCCGAAATCGGCGAGAAGGTCGATGTCGTGTTGCCGCAAGGGGCGCGTCAACTGCACGAGCGCAGCGTGCGCAGTATCGGCCTGCTGGCCGGCGGCGCGGTGATGGTCGCGATCATCGGGTATTTCGTCTATCTGATCGCGGCGTACGGGGCCGGGAAGAAAATCGACAGCGCGGCCCGCTTCGGCATGGCGGCGGTGGTGAACGGGCTCGTGCCGCTCGGCGCGCTGCTGATGGAAATCGCATTCCTGAGCGTGCCGTACCGTTACTGGGTGCACGGGAATCCGCAGCAATGGCCGGTGTGGGTGCTCGCGCTGGGCATGCTGTTCGCGCTGGCGCTGCTGCCGTTGCTGCTGCTCTATGCGCGGGCCGCATGGCGGGCGGTCGTGAAGTAACGGCGCCCCGTCGCCTCGCGGTCGCGGCGCGGGGGGGGGGCGGCCGCGCCGCCGGTAGTCAACCGGGGCAGCCCAGCCGATCGGCGAGTTCGTTCAGATCCCTGACGTCGAAATCCCACGCGTCGTCGGCCTGCAGGTCGGTCGTCTGGCCGGGCCCGTGCTCGGTCGGCCGCAGCACGAACGCGGTCGACAGCCCGAGCCGGCGCGCGGCGGCCAGATCGCCGTTGTGCGCGGCCACGAGGCACAGCTCGGCCGGCGCGAGGCCGAGAATCTCGACCGCTTCGGTATAGACGGCCGGCGACGGCTTGTACGCGCGGGCGACCTCGGCGCCGAGAATCGCGTCCCACGGCAGCCCGCCGTGTTTCGCGACGTCGACCATCAGCCGGATGTTGCCGTTCGACAGCGGCGCGATGATGTAGCGCTGCTTCAGCCGGTGCAGCCCGGCGACGGAGTCGGGCCACGGATCGAGCCGGTGCCATGCGAGATTGAGCGCGTCGATGTCGGCATTGGGCACGTCGACGATCCCGAAACGGTCGAGCGTGCGCACGAGGTTCTCGCGATGCAGCACGTCGAGCCGCACGTAGCGGCGGCGTCCGCTGCGGATTTCTTCCATCGACGGCGAATATTCGGCGCGCCACGCGTCGGCGAACGCGAGCGGGTCGAGCGTCGGCGCGTGACGCTCAAGGAATGCGGCGGCGCCGCGCGCGACGCCGCTTCTCCAGTCGACGATCGTTCCGAAGACATCGAAAACGAGCGCCTTGATTTCGGCAGGGTTCGTCATGGTGATCGAGTGAAGGTCGTTCGATGAGGGGTCACATCGCCGTGCCGCCGGATGGCGTGGCGCCGGTTCGATCGACATTGAATCACGGATACGAAAACCCGACCCGGGAGGCCGCGGTGCGTGGCTCGCGCGCCGGTCGCGCCGGAGCCGGCGCGCGCGGCGACGGCGCGCGGCGGCCGGACGGACGGGACCGGCTGACGCGCGCGCCGAACCTCGACTGGGCCCGGTGCGTTCAGGCGGTCAGTGCCGCTTGCGGATCTGCACCTGCACCTTCCCGTCGCGAATCGGCATCACGTCCGGGCTGTCGTCGCCGACTTCGCTGGCGATCAGGTCGTTCAGGCGGCCGTTCATCGCGAGCAGCAATTCGCCGTGCTGCTTCCTGTCCATCGCGAGATTGCGCATCTCGCCCGGATCGCTCGCGATGTCGAACAACTCGACGTCGTTGCGCGCGAACAGATCCTCCATCGTCGTCGGCCGGTTGAATTCGAGCGGCGAGAAATAGCGCGTGAAGCGGTAGCGGCCGTCGAACACGCTGCGGATCGTGCCGCGCAACCGGAAGTCCGGCTGCTGCGCGAGCGCGCGGCGCAGCCGTTCATCCTCCGGCACGCCTTTCTGCCGCAGCGTGCCGAGTTCCTTCAGCATCCATTCGCTGTCGTAGTACAGCAGCATCGCGTAGTTGAACAGCGTCGCATCGCGCGCCGCGTGCCGTGTCGCGTCCGCCGGTTTCGCCAGCCAGCGCGTGAGGTCGTGCCCCTTCAACGCGCTGCCGCGGATCGTCGCGAGCCGCGCGGCGTCGAGACCGGTGAGTCCGAGCAAGGTCGGCGCGATGTCGATGTGCGACGTCAGCGCATCGCACTGCATGCCGCCCGGATACGCGGGATGCCGGATCACGAGCGGCACGTGATTCTGCGGCTGGTACGCGGCCGCGCCCTTGCCGACGAGCTGGTGCGCGCCGACGTGGTCGCCGTGGTCGGCCGTCATCACGACGATTGTGCGTTCGTCGAGCCCGAGCGACCGCAGCGTCTGCAGCAGGCGCACGACGTGCGTGTCGCAATCGCGGATGCAGTTGAAGTAGTTGTCCTGATAGAGGCGCACGCGTTCGTCGGTGAACGGGTAGCGCCCGACGAGGTTCGCATGCGCGGCGTTGAACATGCCGTGCGCGGGCGGCCGCCCCGGCTCGTCGTACGGCTGCCGCCGCGACGCCGCGAGCGGTACGTCGCGCCATGACGTGCGGTACAGCGCGTCGTTCGGCGGCGGCGCGTTGCCGAGCATCGGATGGTTCGCATCCTGCACCGTCGAGCCGTTCGTGTCGGTGTTCACGAACATCGCGTCGTGCGGGTTCACGAGATTCACCGCGAGGAACCACGGCCTGTCTTCCTTCGCGAGGCGCGGCGCATGGTTGCGCATCCAGCTCACCGCGGCCTCGGCCGTGAGCCCGTCGTACTGGTAGCCGCCGCGCACCATGCCGATCAGGTCGCCCACGCCGAAGTAGTCGTCGAAGCCGTACGCGCGGATCGTGCGGTTGTAGTCGGCCACGGGCGCCGTGTACGGGCTCGCGGTCTCGTGCATCGACGCGCTCAAGTGCCACTTGCCGAGATACGCGGCGTAGTAGCCGGCATCGCGCAGCATGTGGCCGACGGTGCGTATGTCCGGCGACATGTCCTGTTGCCAGGGCAGGCCCGCGTTGTCGAGCACGCCGGTGTGCTGGATGTGCTGCCCCGTATAGACCGTCGAGCGCGACGGCGAGCACACGCATGCGGCGATCTGGTGATGCATGAACGTGATGCCGTCGCGGCGCAGCGCTTCGCGGCCGGGCACCGGGAACGGCCAGCGATCGAAGTGGCGTTCCTGGTCGGTCAGGATGAACAGGATGTTGTAGCCGGCAGGCGGGGTGGCGGGCGCCGTTGCGGCGCCGCGCAAGCCGGGATCGACGGCTGAGGCGGTCGCGGTACCGGCGGCCGGGGCCGGCGGCGGCGGGTTCGCGGCCAGCGCATCGGCGCCGATGCCGGCCGACGCGACGGCCGCACCGGCCAGCTTGAGGAACCGACGCCGCGCGGTGGGCTCGGTGGCGGGGGCGTCCTGATCGTCTTTCACGTCGGCTGTCTCCTGGTCATGCACGGCTCGTGCCGGGGGTTTTCATGCCGACGACTATGCGGCAGGATCGCGTATCGATCGATGAAAGATCAGGGTCGATCGATAACCTGACGAACATGAATGACGGAGACGCCCGTGATCCTCGACCCCCGCGGCCCGGCCGGCCGCACGCGACCGGACCCGCTCGCGCCGCCCGGCGCGCCGGCCCACGAGCAGCGCATCGCGCAGGCGCTGCGGCGGCTGCGTGTGCGCGACATGGAAACGCTCGATACGCTCGGCCGCACACGCAGCTTCGCGCGCACGTCCGAGGCCGCGTCGATCACGCAGCCGGCGCTGTCGAAATGGCTGCGCGAGCTCGAGGACTCGCTCGGGCTGCCGCTGTTCGAGCGCACGTCGCGGCGGGTCGCGCCGACGGCATACGGCGATGCGCTGCTCGAATGCATCGGCCGCGTGCTGACCGACATGCGCGGCGTCGCACCCGCGTTCGACGCGTTGCGGACCGGCGCCGGCCGACCGGTGTCGATCGGCCTGCTGCCGAACATGGCGCCGCAACTGATTCCGGGCGCGCTCGCGTGGCTGCGGGAAGCCGGCCGCCCCGTACAGCTCAACGTGCGGGAAGACACGCTCGACCGGATGCTCGTGCAGGCGCGGCGCCACGAGCTCGACCTGCTCGTGTGCCGGCTCGACGCGTCGGCGTTGAGCGCGGGGCTCGCCGTCGCGCCGTTGTACCGCGACGACATGATCGTCGTGTGCGGGCCGCGCCATCCGTTGCTCGGGCGTGCGCGGATCGGCTGGCGCGACGCCGCCGCGTTTCCGTGGATCGCGCCGCCGTTCGGTTCTCCCGCGCGCACGGCGCTCGATGCCGAGTTCGCGAAGGCCGGCCTGGCGCCGCCGGCCGTGCTGATGGAGTCGGTGTCGTGGCAGACCAACCGGGCGGTCGCCGACCAGTCGCCGTGCCTGTTCGTGCAGTCGGCCCGCGCGTTCGACCTCGCCGCGCGGGCCGGCGAGCGCGTCGGCCGGCTGCCGCTGAAGTTGTCGACGATGCCGGAGACGGTCGGTGCGTTGTATGCGGCGCCGGCGAGCGTGTCGGTCGCCGCGGCGATCGACGCGCTGAGCGCGGTGACGCGCACGCATCCTGGCGCGGACGAGCGACCGGGAACGGAGCGGGGCGCGGACACATTCTGACGGATCGTTTTCGGAGAACGCGCGCGCGGCCTTCGTGCGGTGCAGCAACCTGGCGGCGAACCGTTCGCCGCTGGCGGGGGCGGCGCGGCAACCGAGCGTATCCCCTGATGGAAGCAGGTATGCCGATCGTCACGGATTGGTGTTAAATAGATTTCGGCGCGCCCTCGCTCGGCGCGCAAACGGGGCGCACCGGGCATCGGCGTAAACCCGAGGCGGAACAGGGCACGAAATATCGAAAACGAATCGGGCGCATCAGACCCGGTCGGACAGACGGCAGGATTCACTTTGAATACCGAACCGCAAAGTTCTCGCTACAGCCTCGGGCTCGCCGCGGAAGTGCTCGCATCCGAGCAGAGCGTGCTGAGGCTGATCACACGCAACACGCCGCTGCCGGAACTGTTGATCGAGGTTTGCCGGCGTGCCGAGGCTTTGCTCGGCGACGGCGCGTCGTGCACGATCCTGCTGCTCGATACGGACGGCATGCACGTGCGCGTGGGCGCGGCGCCGTCGTTGCCCGCGCAGTACAGCGCGGCGATCGACGGCGCGACGATCGGGCCCGCGGCCGGCTCGTGCGGCACCGCGATGTACGAGCGCCGGATGGTCACCGTCGAGGACATCGAAACCGATCCGCTATGGGCCGACTACCGCGCGATCGCGTTGCCGCTGGGCTTGCGCGCGTGCTGGTCGGTGCCGTTCCTCGACGATGCGGGCGCCGTGCTCGGCGCGTTCGCCGTCTATCACCCGCGGCCGTGCCGGCCCAGCGACGAGGAAACCGCGCTGTTGCGCGATATCGGCAACAGCGTCGGCCTCGCGGTGCATCAGGACCGGATCGCGCGCCAGCTCGCGCGCAGCGAGGAACATCACCGGCTCGTCGTCAACAGCCTGAGCGAGGGCATCCTCGTCGTCTCGCGCGATGGCGTCGTGATCGCGAGCAATCCGAGCGCGAACCGGATGATGCGCGTGAAGGGCGAGCTCGTCGGCCGCCGGCTGTCGACGGTGATCCTGCGCAAGCTGCGCGAGGACGGCACGCCGATCGAGCCGCACGACTGGCCGAGCCGGCGCGCGCTCGAGACGGCCACGCCGATGCTCGACTATACGGTCGGCTTCGGTCTCGCGGACGGCGACATCATCTGGGTGCGCGGCAACGCGGTGCCGATCGTCAGGCCGGGCGACACGCAGGCCGATTCGGTGCTCGTATCGTTCAACGACATCGGCCCCGTGCGCGAAGCGCAGCAGCAGTTGCGCTACATGGCGACCCGCGACGCGCTGACGGGCCTCTACAACCGCCGCTGGCTCGGCGACCGCATGCGCGAGCTGTTCGGCGTGCCCGACGCGGCGGGCGGGCCCGCGCGCGTTGCGATCCTGTTCATCGATCTGGTCGGCTTCAAGAAGGTCAACGACACGGCCGGCCACGACGCGGGCGACGCGCTGCTGCGCAGCGTCGCGTCGCGGCTCGCGGCCTGCGCGGACGACCGCTACGCGCTCACGCGCGTCGGCGGCGACGAGTTCGTGATCCTCGTCGACGACTGCGACGATCCCGACCGTCTCGCGGTGCTCGCGCGCGAGGTGATCGACGCGATCGCGAAGCCGTTCGCGATCGCGAACAACGAATACTGGCTCGGCGTATCGATCGGCATCAGCGTCGCGCCGCGCGACGGCGACGATGCGGTGACGCTGATGCGCAACGCCGATTCGGCGATGTACGACGCGAAGCAGCGCGGCCGCAACCACTTCACGTTCTTCACCGCGCAGCTCAACCTGCGGCTGCAGCGCCGCTTCGCGATCGAGCAGTCGCTGCGGCGCGCGCTGGCGTCGGACACGCTGAGGCTCGCGTATCAGCCCGTCGTCGATGCGCGCAGCGGCCGCACGGTCGGCGCCGAGGCGCTGCTGCGCTGGACGAGCCCCGAGCTCGGGCCGATGTCGCCGGCGGAATTCATTCCGGTCGCGGAAGATACGGGGCTGATCGTCGCGATCGGCCAGTGGGTGCTCGAAACCGCGTGCCGGCAGGCCGCCGAGTGGCGTCGCACGATCGCGCCGGACCTGATGCTGGCCGTCAACCTGTCGCCGCGGCAGTTCCACGAGGGGCTCGTCGAATCGGTCGGCCGCTGTCTCGCGCAAACGCGGCTTGACCCGTCCGCGCTGGAACTGGAGATCACCGAAGGCGTGCTGATGAACGACACGGACACCGTGCTGCCGATGCTCGAAGCGCTCACGGACATGAACGTGCGGATTTCGGTCGACGATTTCGGCACCGGCTATTCGTCGCTCGCGTACCTGAAGCGCTTTCCGCTGCACAACCTGAAGGTCGACCGCTCGTTCGTGTCGGGCGTGCCCGATCATCACGACTCGGTCGCGATCACGCAGGCGGTTGTCGCGATGGCGCATTCGCTCGGGATGAAGGTCACGGCCGAGGGCGTCGAGACGCAGGCGCAGTCGTGGTTCCTGCAGCAGATCGGCTGCGACATGCAGCAGGGCTACCTGTTCAGCCGCCCGCTCGACGCGGGCGACTACGCGCGCCGGCTCGGCGCCGCCTGAGCGCGGCGCGTTCGCCGGTTGCAGCCGCTACCGAGCGCCGAACCCGCCGGCGTCCGGCGGCGTCGACGACGGATCGATCTCGACCCGGTTTTTGCCCGCGTGCTTCGCGCGATAGAGCGCGCGGTCGGCCGCCTCGATCAGGACGGTCGTCGGCAGGCCGGGCGCGGGCACGATGCTCGCGCCGCCGATGCTGATCGTCACGGTCTGGTTGCCCGTCGACGAATGCGCGTGCCGCAGTCGCAGCGCCTCGACCGCGAGCCGGATCTTCTCGCCGAGCAGCCGCGCGGCGCCGGGCGACGTGCCGGGCATCACGACCGCGAATTCCTCGCCGCCGAAGCGCGCGGCGAGATCGCCCGATTGCCCGAGGCAGCGCTCGATCGTCGACGCGATCTGCTTGAGCACGCTGTCGCCCGACACGTGCCCGTACGTGTCGTTGTACAGCTTGAAGTTGTCGACGTCGATCATCAGCAGCGACAGCTCGCTGCGCTCGCGTGTGCCGCGCCGCCACTCGGCGGCCAGGTATTCGTCGAGATAGCGGCGGTTCGACAGCCCGGTCAGGCCGTCGGAGTGCGTGAGGCGCCGCAGTTCGAGATTGGCCTCGAGCAGTTGCTGCTGCGACTGCCGCAACGCGCGATAGGCCTCGTCGCGCTGCAGCAGGTTCAGGTACGAGCGCGAGTGGTAGCGGATGCGCGCGACCAGCTCGATGCGATCGGGCAGCTTGACCAGATAGTCGTTCGCGCCGGACGCGAACGCGGCGCTCTTGATCACCGGTTCTTCCTGCGTCGACAGCACGATGATCGGCACGTCGCGCGTGGCCGGATTCGCGCGGTACGCCCGCACGAGGCTCAGCCCGTCGGTGCCCGGCATTACGAGGTCCTGCAGGATCACGGTCGGGCGCGTCTCGATCGCGGCGGCCATCGCGTCGTCCGAGCGCGGGCAGTAGTGGAAGTCGATGCCTTCCTCGTCGACGAGCGCGCGCCGCACGGCTTCCGCGACGATCGTCTGGTCGTCGACCAGCAGCACCATCGCCGGCGCGTCGGCGGGCGACGCGCTCGGGCCGCCGGGCGGGCGAGTCAGGTCAATCGTCATGGTCGATGCGGGTTGTTGCGGTTGTTGCAGGAGCAGGCATGGGTGTTGCACGTGGTCATCGTCGGGCTCAGATACGCGCGAGCGCGGCGAGTTCGCCCGCGATGCGCCCGAGCGGCAGGATCGCGCGCGCCGCGCCGAGCGTCGCGGCCGCCTTCGGCATCCCGTACACGGCGCTCGTCGCCTCGTCCTGCGCGATCGTATGGTAGCCCTTCATCCGCAGCGCCTTCAGGCCGATCGCGCCGTCGCGGCCCATCCCCGTCAGCAGCACGCCGATCACGCGGCCCGGCCAGTGCTCGGTCAGGCTGTTGAAGAACACGTCGACCGACGGGCGATACGGCGTGGCGGCCGGTTCCCGCGTGTATTCGAGCGTGCCGGCGCGCGTGACGCGCAGGTGATCGTCGGTCGCCGCGAGCAGCGCGACGCCCGGCTGCGGGCGGTCGCCCGCGCGGGCGACGCGCACGGTGAGCCGGGTCTGGCCGTCGAGCCATTGCGCCATGCCTTCGGCGAACGCGCGATCGACGTGCTGCACGATCACGATCGGCGCATTGAAATCGGCCGGCAGGCTGCCGAGGATCGACGCGAGCGCGCCGGGGCCGCCGGCCGATGCGCCGATCGCGACCAGCGGGCCGCCGCCGGTGCGTGCGGCCGCGCCGGCGATGCGCGCGCCGCCCGGCGCGTCGAGCAGGTGGCCGATCTGGTCGATCTTCGCGAGCAGCAGTTTCGTCGTGTCGCCGGCCGCGCCGTCGCCGAGCCGCGGCGTGTCGACCGCGTCGAGCGCACCGGCGCCCATCGCCTCGAACACGCGCCACGCGTTCGCGCCGATGCAGCTCGTCACGATCAGGATCGCGCACGGTCGTTCGGAACGCATGATCCGGCGGGTCGCCTCGATCCCGTCGCATTTCGGCATGATCAGGTCCATCAGGACGATGTCGGGCGGCTGCGTGGCGCACAGTTCGACGGCTTGCGCGCCGTCGGTCGCGACCCACAGCACGCGGTGCTCGGGCCGTCGCGCGATCGCGCGGCGCATCGCCTCGACGGCTAGCGGGAGGTCGTTGACGATGCCGATGTTCACAAGCGGAATTCTCCGGTCGGTTCGTGGTGTTGGAGCTGGGCCGGGTTCATGGAGGGGGCAGCCTGTTCGGCGCGGCCGAACGGCATCGGCGGCCGGACGGCGCGGCATTCTTTTCGGTTGGCGACGCCCGAATGCTGTCATGCGGCGCGGGCGGCGGCAATCGAAAAATTTGCGCATTGCGCCGTTTCAGTACGTTTCCTCTATGGCGATGCCGCATTGCGTGCCAGCGGGCCAGTCGATCCTGTCCCGACAGGCCGCGAAAGTCCGCATGTTACCGTGCCGGCATCGACAAACAGAAAGGAGGGAACCGGATGACCGCGCCCGAAACCGTACTCGTCAGCCGCGCTCCATACGCGCCGATCGTGATCGAGCAGGACGGCCGTTTGCTGTACCGAATCCACATCGAGAGCGGGCACGCGTCGTTCCACCGCGATTTCCCGGTCGAACCCGACGCGGTGCGCGTGCTGCGCGACGATGCCGAGCGCTACTACTTCCTGTTCGCCGCGCTTCACCATCCGTATCAGCTGCGCGCGACGAACCTCTCCGACGCGGAGCGCGAGCGCCATTTCGGCACGATCCTGTTTGCCGGCCGCGACGAGGTCGAAGCCTTCATGACGGAACGCGATCGCGCGAGCAACGGCGCGGTGGCGAACCTGCTGAGGATCTTCACGCAGGCCGATTACCGGCAAATGCGCGAGGGCCGGTGGTTCGGCGTGGGCGCGGGCACGCCGGCCGCATAGCGGGTCGTACCGTGCATCGGGTAGCGGCCGCGCCGCCGCGCCGTCAATGGCTGCGCGCGTAGCCCTGGATCAGCGCGCGCATCATTCCCTCGAC
Organism: Burkholderia sp. AU44665; assembly: GCF_030504405.1. Classification (NCBI taxonomy): domain Bacteria; kingdom Pseudomonadati; phylum Pseudomonadota; class Betaproteobacteria; order Burkholderiales; family Burkholderiaceae; genus Burkholderia; species Burkholderia sp. AU44665. Next base: position 259,828 of record NZ_JAUJRI010000001.1, read on the forward strand.
CGTCGCATCGCGCAGGTCGTCTTCCTGCTCGGCTTCCTCGACGAGCGCGGCATAGGCGGTCGCGAGCGTCACGCGGTCGACTTCATGGCGTTGCTCCATCAGCGTCACCATCCCGTCCTTCGCCAGATGGGCGGAGAACGCGCGGCTGCCGATGGTCTGGAATACGTCAATCATGGCGGCTCTCCCGTACGTTGCCGATGCTTTCCAGTGTAGTCGGCGTGCCGCGGCCGCGCCACGCGGGCGGGCCGGCACGCCCGATTCATCGGATGAAATGCGGTCGACACACGGTGCGCGCACGGTGTGCCGCTTCAACGTTTACCCGAACCTGCAAATTGTCGACTTTTTATCGATAAAGTCTCGTGTTAGATTTCGCCGTCCGAGCCCGATGCAAACCGGGCCGGCCGCGCGCGGCCGACGTGCCGCGTGTCCCCAGACACGAGGAGGAGAAATGCTGGTGCTGATTGGGGTGCCGATCGTCGTGATCGGCTTCGCGCTGCGCTTCAATGCGCTGCTGGTGGTCACGATCGCGGGGCTCGCGACGGGGCTGGCGGGCGGGCTGAATCTCGTCGACATCGTCAGCGCGTTCGGCAAGGCGTTCACCGAGAACCGCTACATGGGGCTGATCTGGCTCACGCTGCCGGTGATCGCGCTGCTCGAGCGCAACGGGCTCAAGGAGCAGGCGAAGCGGATGATCTCGCGGGTGCAGGCGGCCACCACGGGCCGCGTGCTGATGCTGTACTTCGTGCTGCGCCAGGGGACGGCCGCGCTCGGCCTCACGTCGCTCGGCGGCCATGCGCAGATGGTGCGGCCGCTGATCGCGCCGATGGCCGAGGCTGCCGCGGTCGGCCGGCACGGCGAGCTGCCCGAGTCGGTGCGCCAGCAGATCCGCGCGCATGCGTCGGGCGCCGACAACGTCGCCGTGTTCTTCGGCGAGGACATCTTCATCGCGATCCAGTCGATCCTGCTGATCAAGGGCTTTCTCGAACAGAACGGCATCTCCATCGAGCCGCTGCACCTGTCGGTGTGGGCGATCCCGACCGCCGTCGCCGCGCTGCTGATTCACTGCACGCGCCTCGCGCTGCTCGACCGCCGGCTTGCGCGCGGCTTCGGCCTGGTGAAGCAGGAGGGCGCGCGATGATCGGCCTCGAATCGCTGTACACGCTCGCGGGCCTGATGTTCGCCGCGTTCGCGTACTTCAACCTGACGGACCGCACGAACCCGCGTCGCGTCGTCAATTTCGCGTTCTGGGCCATTTACGCGGTCACGTTCCTGTTCGGTGCGCTGCTGCCGCATTTCGTGACGGGCTGCCTCGCGATCGCGCTCGCGGTGATCGCCGGTTCGGGCAAGCTTGGCCGCGGCCAGTCCGACGAGGCGGGCGGTGCGGCGGCGGTGCGGCGCGAGACGCTCGCGCAGCGGTTCGGCAACCGGCTGTTCCTGCCCGCGCTGCTGATTCCGGTCGTCACGCTGATCGGCACGTTCGCGCTGAAACTCCTGCCGTTCGTCGAGCCGAAGAGCGTGACGCTGATCTCGCTCGTGCTCGGCACGATCGTCGCGTTCGTCGTCGCGCTCGCGATGCTGCGCGATTCGCCCGTGCATGCGCTGAAGGAAGCGCGTCACACGATGGATGCGGTCGGCTGGGCCGCGATCCTGCCGCAGATGCTCGCGGCGCTCGGCGCGCTGTTCGCGGTCGCGGGCGTCGGCGGCGTGGTGTCGGGGCTCGTGAAGGAGTGGGTGCCGATCGATTCGCCGTTCGCGGTGGTCGCGGCCTACACGGTCGGCATGGCGCTGTTCACGATGGTCATGGGCAACGGCTTCGCCGCGTTTCCGGTGATGACGGCCGGCATCGGCCTGCCGTTGATCGTCCATCAATTCCACGGCAATCCGGCGATCATGGGCGCGATCGGGATGCTGAGCGGCTTCTGCGGTACGCTGATGACGCCGATGGCCGCGAACTTCAACATCGTGCCCGCGGCGCTGCTCGAACTGAAGGACAAGAACGGCGTGATCAAGACGCAGTGGCCGACGGCCGTGCTGCTGCTGGCCGTGAACACGCTGCTGATGTACGCGTTCGTATTCCGCTTCTGATTCGATGGAAGAGATCCTCATGACCGACCGACTCACCCCCGAACTCGCGTCGAAATTCGCGTCGCTCGCGCTCGCGCACCTGACTCGCGAATATCCGAACAAGCTCACGCATGCGCTCGAAGGGCCGCACGACGTGCAGGGCCCGCGCGCGCTGCACCCGATCTTCTACGGCAGCTACGACTGGCACTCGTGCGTGCACGGCTACTGGCTCGTGCTGCGCGTGCTCGAACGCTACCCGGCATTGCCGGAGGCCGAGCGCATCGTCGCGATCGTCGACGCGCACTTTACCGACGCGAACGTCGCCGGCGAACGCGCGTATCTCGCGCTGCCGCACAACGCGGGCTTCGAGCGGCCGTATGGCTGGGCGTGGCTGCTCGCGCTCGCCGCGCAACTCGAGCGGCTTGCGCTGAAGGGCGCGCTGCCGCAGGCCGCGCGCTGGGCGAAGACGATGGCGCCGCTGGCCGACCTGTTCGTGTCGCGCTTCGAGACTTTCCTGCCAAAGGCCACCTATCCTCTGCGTGTCGGCACGCACTTCAACACCGCGTTCGCGCTGGCGCTTGCGCTCGATTTCGCCCGCGACACGCAGCGCGACGGGCTCGCCGCGCTGATCGTCGATACCGCGAAGCGCTGGCACCTGAACGACGTCGCGTGCCAGGCGTGGGAGCCGTCGGGCGATGAATTCCTGTCGCCCGCGCTGATGGAAGCCGAACTGATGCGCCGCGTGCTGCCGGCCGCCGAATTCGACGGCTGGTTCGCGCGCTTCCTGCCCGATCTCGCGAGCGGCGAGCCGGCGACGCTGTTCGAGCCGGCGACCGTCAGCGACCGCAGCGACGGCAAGATCGCGCACCTCGACGGGCTGAACCTGAGCCGTGCGTGGTGCCAGCGGTCGCTGGCCGGCGCGCTGCCGCAAGGCGACGAGCGGCGCGCGAAGCTGCTCGACGCGGCCGACCGGCATCTCGCGAGCGCGCTCGCGCACGTGGCCGGCGACTACATGGGCGAGCACTGGCTCGCCACGTTCGCGTTGCTCGCGCTGGACGCGTAGCGCGCCACGGGCGTTCGTGGGGCGCGCTTGCCTTTGCGTCGCATGCAACACCGCTTTCCATGTCAGGGCCGACGCGCGGCGGCGACGACTCGCTACACTGCCATACCGGTTGGACGGGCCCCGGCGTCAGGCCCCCGAGCAAGGAGACAAAAGAGGATGGACACCCCACGCGCAGCGGTCGTCACGTACCGCGGCAATGCGATCGAGAACACGCACGTCGCCCATGTGGCGGTCGTCGATGCACGCGGCCGGCTGCTGGCCCGGTTCGGCGATCCGTTTCGGATGACGCTCGCGCGGTCGGCGGCCAAGCCGGCCCAGGCGCTGTCGGTGATCGAGACGGGCGCGCCGGAGCGCTTCGGCTTCGACGACGCGGACATCGCGCTGATGTGTGCATCGCACAGCAGCGAGGACCGTCACATCGAACGCACGCGCGCGATGCTCGCGAAGGTCGCCGCGCACGAAGCGGATCTGCGCTGCGGCGGCCATCCGCCGTTGTCCGACGCGGTGTACCGTTCATGGATCAAGCGCGACTACACGCCGACCGGCGTATGCAGCAACTGTTCGGGCAAGCATGTCGGGATGCTTGCCGGCGCGCAGGCGATCGGCGCGGCGATCGCCGATTACCATCTGCCCGACCATCCGATGCAGGTGCGCGTGAAGCAGGTAGTGGCCGATGCGTGCGGCCTGCGCGACGATGAAGTCGTCTGGGGCATCGACGGCTGCAACCTGCCGACGCCGGCGTTCCCGCTGGATCGGCTGGCGCGCCTGTACGCGTCGCTGGCCGACGGCGCGGACGCGGTGGAAGCGGGCGGTGCCCAGGTGACGGACCGGATCCGCGCACTGGCGCGCATTCATCGCGCGATGACCGCCCATCCGGAACTGGTCGCCGGTGAAGGGCGCTATTGCACGGTGCTGATGAACGCATTCGGGAGGCAAGTGGTCGGCAAGCTCGGCGCGGATGCGTGCTACGGGATCGGCGTGCGCGCGTCGGAACGCACGCGGCAACTCGGCGCCGATGGCGCGCTCGGCATCTCGGTGAAGATCGAGGACGGCAATCTCGACGTGCTGTACATGGTCGTCAGCGAAATCCTCGAGCGGCTGCAGATCGGCACGGCCGAGCAGCGTGCGCAACTGGCCGGCTTCCACCGCCCGCCGATGCTCAACACGCAGGGCGTCGAGTTCGGGCACGCGACGTTCCCGTTCGAATTGCAGGCGGCCTGAGCGCGGTTACCGCGCCGATGCCGCCGGCCCGTGACCCGGGCATGCGCATCGGCGCGCGCTACGCGCGTGCGGCGCGAATCCTCGCGAGTTCGCGCGCCGACAGCTCGCCGATCTGCGCGAGGTGTTCCACCAGAAAGTCCTTCAGCACGCGCAGCTTCGCCGAGCTGCGCCGGTTCGCCAGATACGCGATGTAGATGTATTCGCCGGTCAGCCGGTTCTGCAGCCGGTGGCGCGGCAGCACGGGTTCGAGCTCGCCGCTCGCGAGCAGGTCACGCACGAGCCAGATTTCGAATTCCGCGATGCCGAGCCCCGCGCAGGTCGCTTCCAGCAGCAGCTCCGAATGGTCGGTGACGAGATTGCCGGCCGGCAGCACGCTGTGCCGCGCATCGCCGCTCACGAGCTCCCAGCGCGGATCGCCTTCGGGGTGCACGTAGCGCAGGCAGTTGTGGTGCTTCAGGTCGTCCGGCGTCGCCGGGCGCCCGCAGCGGTCGAGGTAGCCGGGCGTCGCGCACAGGATGCTGTCGTTGCGCGACAGCCGGTGGACGACCAGGTTGTCCAGGTAGTTCTCGCCTTCGTGGATGTCGAGATCGAAGCCGCCGGCCACGAGGTCGTTGTGGTTGTCGGTCAGGCGCACGTCGAGCTGGATCGTCGGATAGCGCGCCAGAAACGGCGCGATCAGCGGCGCGAGATGACGGCGGCCGAACGCGACGGGCGCGGTGAGCTTCAGCGGGCCGCTCGGCTGCGCATTCAGCTCGGCGACGACGCGCAGCGTGTCGTCGAGATCGGCGATCAGCGTGACCGCACGTTCCAGGTAGATATGGCCGGCTTCGGTGAGCGTCACGCTGTGCGTCGAGCGGTGCAGCAGCGCGACGCCGAGTGCCTCCTCGATCGCCGTGACCTTGCGCGCGACGGTGGACGTCGACACGTGCATCTCCTTCGCCACCGCCGAAAAACTCCCCGTTTCGACCACGCGCACGAACGCGCGCATCGCGCCGAGGTGATCGATGCCGGTTTCTCTCGCACCTTTTTTCATTCGATTCTCGCTGTTGCGTCCCACGCAAAACCGCTTTCGATAATACAGAAGCGAGCTTGTTTTTGCAAAGGCATAGAATGCGAACCCGTCGCGTCGGGAAGCGGCTGCCGGCGAGCGGCACGAGACATTTCAGGAGGGCACGATGGCAGAAAGCGGCTTCCGCGTCGAAGCGGATCTTTTAGGGAAACGAAGCATTCCGGCTACCGCGTATTACGGCGTCCATACGCTGCGCGCGAAAGAGAATTTCGACATTTCGGGCCGCACCATCGCGTCGCTGCCGTACCTCGTGATGGCGCTCGCGGCCGTGAAGGAAGCGGCGGCCGACGCCAATTGCGAACTCGGTCTGCTGCCGCGGCCGTACCGCGACGCGATCGCCGCGGCGTGCGTCGAGATCCGCGAAGGGCGGCTGCACGACCAGTTCGTCGTCGACGTCATCCAGGGCGGCGCCGGCACGTCGACCAACATGAACGCGAACGAGGTGATCTGCAACCGCGCGCTCGAAATCATGGGGTACGCACGCGGGCAGTACGAATATCTGCATCCGAACGAGCACGTCAATCTCGCGCAGAGCACCAACGACGTCTATCCGACCGCGATCCGGATCGCGACGTGCTTCGCGGTCGAGCACCTGCTCGAGGCGATGGCGCGGCTGCGCGATGCCTTCGCGGAGCGCGCCGACGCGTTTGCCGGCTTGCTGAAGCTCGGCCGTACGCAGTTGCAGGACGCGGTGCCGATGACGCTCGGCCAGGAATTCTCGACCTACGCGGTGATGCTGACGGAAGACATCGCGCGGCTGCAGGAGGCCGGCTGGCTGATTCGCGAGATCAACCTCGGCGCGACCGCGATCGGCACGGGCATCACCGCGCATCCGGAGTACGCGGAGAAGGCGCTGGCCGCGCTGCGCCGCATCACCGGGCTCGACCTGAGCACCGCGCCGAACCTGATCGAGGCGACGCAGGATTGCGGCGCGTTCGTCCAGGTGTCGGGCGTGCTCAAGCGGATCGCCGTCAAGCTGTCGAAGATCTGCAACGACCTGCGGCTGCTGTCGAGCGGCCCGCGCGCGGGCTTCGGCGAGATCAACCTGCCGCCCGTGCAGGCCGGCTCGTCGATCATGCCCGGCAAGGTGAATCCGGTGATCCCGGAGGTCGTCAACCAGGTCGCGTTCGAGGTGTTCGGCAACGACGTGACCATCACGTTCGCGGCCGAGGCTGGCCAGCTTCAGCTCAACGCGTTCGAACCGGTGATCGCGAGCGCGCTGTTCCGCAGCTTCAGCCACCTGACGGCCGCCTGCACGACGCTCGCGCAGCGATGCGTGAGCGGCATCACCGCGAACCCCGAGCGGCTGCGCGAAACGATGGAGCGCTCGGTCGCGCTCGCCACCGCGCTGAATCCGTACATCGGCTACAAGCGCGCGACCGCCGTGGCCGCCGAAGCGCACGCGACCGGCAAGTCGATCCGCGAGGTCGTGCTGGCGCGCGAACTGATGACCGAGGCGCAACTCGACGAAGCGCTGCAGCCCGAAGCGCTGATCCGGCCGCGCGCGTTCTGACGCCGGCCGGGTCGCGGCCCAACCGAAAGCGCCCCCGCAGCGGGGCGAAACACATCGACAAACAACGGAGACTCACGATGAACCACCCCACCGAGCGCCCGGCCGGCCCGGCCGGCGGCGCGGATGCCGCGCATGCCGATCCCGATGCGATGTTCGCGTCGCACGAAGCCGGTTATGCGAAGCAGTTGAAGCCGCGGCACGTGCAGATGATCGCGATGGGCGGTGCGATCGGCACCGGCCTCTTTCTCGGCGCGGGCGGCCGCCTGCAAAGCGCGGGGCCGGCGCTCGCGCTCGTGTATCTCGTGTGCGGCGTGTTCGCGTTCCTGATCATGCGCGCGCTCGGCGAGCTCGTGATGCACCGGCCGACCAGCGGCAGCTTCGTGTCGTACGCACGGGAGTTCATGGGCGAGCGCGCATCGTTCGTCGCGGGCTGGATGTACTACCTGAACTGGGCGACGACCGGCATCGTCGACATCACCGCGGTCGCGATCTACATGAAGTACTGGGCCGTGTTCACCGACGTGCCGCAATGGGTGTTCGCGCTCGGCGCGCTCGGGATCGTGTCGGTGATGAACATGATCGGCGTGAAGGTGTTCGGTGAGATGGAGTTCTGGTTCTCGCTCGTGAAGGTGGGCACGCTCGCGGTGTTTCTCGCGGTCGGCGCCGTGTTTCTCGCGAGCGGCCATCCGGTGGCGGGACAGATGACGGGGCTGCATCTCGTCGCGGATCACGGCGGGATCTTCCCGCACGGGATCCTGCCGGCGGTGCTGATCGTGCAGGGCGTCGTGTTCGCGTACGCGAGCATCGAGCTCGTCGGTGTCGCGGCGGGCGAGACCGACGATGCGCGCAAGGTGCTGCCGAAGGCGATCAACAGCGTGATGTGGCGCATCGCGCTGTTCTATGTCGGCTCGGTCGTGCTGTTGACGCTGCTGCTGCCGTGGACGGCGTACAGCGCGCACGAAAGCCCGTTCGTCACGTTCTTCAGCAAGCTGGGCGTGCCTTACGTCGGCACCGTGATGAACGTCGTGGTGCTGACGGCCGCGCTGTCGAGCCTGAATTCCGGCCTTTATTCGACGGGCCGCGTGCTGCGCTCGCTCGCGATGGGCGGCTCGGCGCCGCGCTTCGTGTCGCGGATGAACGCCCGCGGCGTGCCGTACGGCGGCATCCTGATCACGGTCGCGATCAATGCGATCGGCGTGCCGCTGAACTACATCGTGCCGGCCCAGGCGTTCGAGATCGTGCTGAACATGGCGTCGCTCGGAATCATCACGACGTGGGGCTTCATCGTGATGTGCCAGATCCTGTTCCGCCGCGCGGTCGATCGCGGCGAGATGAAGGCCGTGTCGTTCCGGATGCCCGGCGCGCCGTTCACGTCGTGGCTCACGCTCGCGTTTCTCGTCGGCGTGCTGGTGCTGATGGCGTTCGACTATCCGGGCGGCACGTGGACCATCGCGACGATTCCCGTCGTCGTGCTCGCGCTGGTGATCGGCTGGAAGCTGGCGAAACGTGGCGCCGAGCGCGAGCGGGCGGCGGCGGTGCCCGCATCCGTGCGTGGCGTTGCGGATCCCGCGCGGAACGCGTGACGAACGCGTGACGTCATGCGCCGGGGGCGCCGGTCCGTTCGCGGGCTGGCGCCCCCGGTCCGTTTGGTTCGAGTCAGTTCAACCCGGCGCGCTCACCGACCCATCGGCTGAAATCGCCGGCCATCTCCGCGGTCAGCTCGTGGCCGGCCGCATACAGCCGCGTGTCGTGCGCGACGCCGAGCGCCGTCAGCTTCGCGTCGGCCGTGTCGGCCCATGCGACGGGCAACTTGTCGTCGAAGCGGCCGTGCATCACCAGCGCGTGCAGCGTGCTCAATGCAGCGCGCGGCGCGATCAACGGATCGATTTCAGGCAGGATGCGCCCGCACAGCACGGCGAACGCGCTCACGTCGCCCGGCGACGTGAGGCCGACGCTCGCGCTCATGATGCCGCCCTGGCTGAAGCCGGCGATCACGGTCTGCAACGCGGGGGCAGCGCCATCCCGCGCGCGGAGCGCATGCAGCAGCGTGATCAGTTGCACGCGGCTCTCGTCCGCACGCGCCGCATCGATTTCAGGGCCGTTCGGGCCGAAACGCACCGGAAACCATGCATGCTGATTGGGCCCGAACGTGAGCGGGCCGCGCAGGAACGCGATTTCGATGCGCGGATCGATCGTGTCGGCCACGTTCAACAGGTTGGTCTCGTTTCCGCCGACGCCGTGCAGCAGCAACAGGCGGGCGGCCGGGCGGCCAGTGGCCGGACGCAGCCGGTATTGAAGGCCGGATTCGGGCTCGGTGGTCAGCGGCAGGACGTCGGTCATTGCGTGGGTCCGAAAAGGGGAGCGATGCGACAGTCTAGAGCGGGCGGATCGGGAGGGGAATCGCCGGGGCGGGATTGATTGTTTCGTGACCGGAACGAATCGGGGCCCGGTACGTTGCAGGAACGGATCGCGACGTCACGCGATCGGGCATGGGCCGGCGGCCCGGCAATCCGTTCACACCAGGCCGATCGGACGACTCGTCATTCTCACGTTCAATTGATAAAATAGATACATTCTGTAGATACGTGAGGGCGGAAACATGGATACTGCAAAGCTCTTCAAGCATGGCGGTTCGCAGGCCGTCCGGCTGCCGAAGGAATTTCGCTTCGATACGGCCGAGGTCCGCATCCGCCGCCACGGGGCGTCCGTCGTTCTCGAGCCGGTGCCGCAGGACTGGGCCTGGCTGACACCGCTGATCGGCCCGGTCGACGCCGATTTCGAGGCTGCCGCGACCACGCAGCCGTCCGCTCAGGAGCGCTCGGGCCTGGATGTGTTCGAATGAAGTTCCTGCTCGATACCAACGCGGTGATCGCCATTCTCAAGGGCGAGCCGGCGATGCTGGCCCGCCTGCATGCGTGGCAGCCGGCCGATTTCGGCATCCCGGCGATCGTCGCGCACGAGCTTTACTACGGCGCGTACAAGAGCCAGCGAGCGGCGGCGAACGCCGCGCGTGTCGACGCGCTGCAGTTCGAGGTCGTGCCGTTCGACACCGAGGATGCGCAGCATGCGGGCGAAATTCGTGCGCATCTGATCGCGGCCGGCACGCCGATCGGCCCTTACGATGCATTGATCGCAGGGCAGGCGCGTGCGCGGCACCTGGTGCTCGTCACGCACAACGTCCGCGAATTCGAGCGCGTTCCGCGGCTGCAATGCGAAGACTGGCTCGCCGAGTCGAACGAAGGCTGAACAGTCGATCATGCGGTGGACACACTGACGAACCAGCCGGGCGAACGCTGCAACGATTATAAAAAATACCAAAACAAACCGGCTCGTCGATAATACGCAAACGTTTTGCCGGCATTCAATAAAACGGATTTTGCGGAGCCGGCATAAAACAATAAATATCCGCTATTTCGACGATTGCTCAGGCGCAGCTTCCACGCCGGTAAGGCGGCGCGAAGTTAACGGCAAATCCGCAAAAGACTTTAGGCTTTTCCCCGCACAATTATTCATTCCATTTTCATCAATGACCGATTGATTTTCGGTCATCGGACCGTCATACGCCATCCCCGATAATTCGGCGCTCACACTCTTTCAATAGACCAAAGGGCGATCGCACCCGGATCGCCGCGGGGAGCTGTACTCATGACCATCCGTCATCGCATCACGCTGCTAGTCGTCCTGACGTTCTTCGCGTTGTCCGCGATCGGCGTCTATGCCGTGTACCAGACGCGTAAGAGCGCGTCCGAGGTGCGTCAGGTCACCCAGGGCATCGTGCCGAGCGCGCTCGCGTCGGCCGATCTCGTCGCCGAGGTGAAGAATATCCAGATCGCGGCGATGACGCTCGTCTACGCGCCCGACGCGAACACCGCCGCCCAGGCGCGCGACGAGCTGAAGGCGGAGCAGGCCGCGCTGCGCGCCGCGCTCGACGCGCAGGCGAAATCGGCGGTCGGCCGCGCGCAGGAAGGGCTCGTCACGCAGGCGAAGGACAGCGCCGCCAACTATTTCGCGGCGATCGACGACACCGTGAAGATGAAGACGGACGGCAAGGCCGAGATGGCGCAGGCCTACCTGTTCGCGAACGTCGCGCAGTATCGCGACGAACTCGAAAGCATCGTCGACACGCTGCGCGTCGAGAAGAACCGCCAGAAGGACGACGCGATCGGCGCGCTGAACGGGATGCTCGCGACCACGGCCACCGCGATCGCGGGCGTCGCCGGCACGGTGATCGTGCTGCTGACCGCGCTCGGCTTCGTGCTGTATCGCCAGATCACGCGCCCGCTGATCGGGATGCAGACGGCGATGAGCGAGATCGCGACGAGCCAGGATTTCACACGCCGCGTGCCGGTGGGCCGGATGGACGAAATCGGCCATTCGATCGTCGCGTTCAACGGGATGATCGAGAAGATCCAGGAGAACGCCGCGCAACTGAAGCAGAAGACGGCCGACATCCAGGCGATGCTGCAGAACATGCAGCAGGGCATCCTGACCGTCGTCGAAGGCGGTGTCGTGCACGCGGAATATTCGGCGTACCTCGAAACCATCTTCGAGACGAACGACATCGCCGGCCGCGACCTGATGGCGCTCGTGTTCGACGATTCGGCGATCGGCGCCGACGCGCGTTCGCAGGTCGACGCGGCCGTGCACGCGTGCCTCGGCGAGGACAGCATGAACTTCGAGTTCAACGAGCACCTGCTCGTCAACGAAGTCGCGAAGCGATTGCCGGACGGCCGCGAGAAGTGGCTCGATCTGAGCTGGTCGGCGATCACCGACGAAACCGACACCGTGGTGCGCCTGATGCTGTGCGTGCGCGACGTGACCGAGATCCGCGCGCTGACCGCGCAGGCCGGCGAGCAGCAGCGCCGCCTCGAGATGATCGGCGAGATTCTGTCGATCAGCCAGGACAAGTTCCACGACTTCGTGCACAGCGCGAAGGGCTTCCTCAGCGAGAACGAACGGATGATCCGCCAGCACGAGCGCGCCGATCACTCGATCGTCGCGGCGCTGTTCCGCAACATGCACACGATCAAGGGCAATGCGCGCACGTACAGCCTTCAGCACCTGACGAACATCGTCCACGAAGCGGAGCAGGCGTACGAATCGCTGCGCCGCGCGGACAGCGGCCCCGAGTGGAACCGCGACGCGCTGATGGACGACCTGGCGCGCGTACGCGAAGCCGTCGACCACTACGCGACGATCAACGCGGTCACGCTCGGCCGCAGCGGCGAGCCGGCGCAGAATGGCGCCGATTTCCTGATGGTCGAGCGTGCGCACATCAGCGAGAGCCTGCGTGTGCTCGACGGCGCCGATCCGGCCAACGCATCCGACTGGCGCGCGGCGCGCGATGCCGTGCGCCGCATGCTGAGCCAGCTCGGCACGCAAGGGATCGGCGACGCGCTCGGCGGCGTGATCGAATCGCTGCCGTCGCTCGCGGCCGAGCTGGGCAAGCCGGCGCCCGTCGTGCATATCGACAGCCACGGCCAGCGCGTGCGCAGCGAGATCGTTGCGACGCTGAAGAACGTCTTCATGCACCTGCTGCGCAATGCGATCGACCACGGGATCGAATCGTCCGACGCGCGGCGCGCGGCCGGCAAGCCGGCGTCCGGCACGATCGACATCGCGGTCGGCGTGGGCGGCGGCGAACTGTGGTTCGTGCTCGGCGACGACGGCCGCGGCCTTGCGCTCGACCGGATTCGCGGCATCGCGCGCGAGCGTGGCTGGATCGATGCCGCGAGCGAAGCGGCGTTGTCCGACGAGGATGTCGCCGAGCTGATCTTCCGGCCGGGCTTCTCGACCGCGCAAGCGGTGACCGAAGTATCGGGGCGCGGCGTCGGCATGGACGCGGTGCGCAATTTCCTGAAGCGCGACGGCGGCGATATCGCGCTGCGCTTCACCGACGACCGCGTCGGGGCGTCGTATCGCCCGTTCGAGACGATCGTGTCGCTGCCGGCGCGCTTCGCGGCGGACGGCGCCGCGCATGGCGCGGGGCACGCGCAGCCGGCGCGCCTCGCGGATATCGGCGCGGCGGAGTGACGGCGTGATCGTGCAGGCGTGGATGATTCAGATGGCCGCCGCGCTCGCGGGCGGCGTGGTCGTCGCGGTGGCGGCGGCGATCGTGTGTCGTGCGATGCGCCAACGGCTCGTCGCGTCGATGGAGCGCGACGCGCATGCGTTGCGCGGTGCGCTTCACGCGGCCGAGGCCAGGGCGGAAGAGACGGCGTCGGCGCATGCGCAAGCGGCCGACGCATGGGCGCAACGCGAGGCGCAACTGGAAGAGGCGCTGGCGCGCGAGGTGTCCGGGAGCGCCGCGCAGCGCGACGCGTTGCAGGCGCTGTCGTCCGACCGCGCGGCGCTCGCGCAGCACGCGATGAAGATCGCCGACGAAGCCGCGCGCCTGCGCGGGCTCGCCGGCACGTTCGAGCGCTGGCACGAGCAGATGATCTCGCTGACCACGCAGAACCAGGACATGCGCGCGAAGAACCTGGAGCTGTCGGCGATCGTCGCGCACGTGTCGATCGTGTCGCTGAACGCGTCGATCGAGGCGGCGCGTGCCGGCACGGCCGGGCGCGGCTTCTCGATCGTCGCGAGCGAGGTGCGCGGGCTGGCCGCGCGCTCGCAGGAACTGTCGAACAGCTATTGCGACAGCCTGAACCGCAACGATCTCGTGACGGCCGCGACGTTCCAGGACATTCAGGCCGGCGGCAAGATGATCACGGCCGCGCTCGCGACGGTCGCGACGCTGGCCGGGCAACTGCACGCGCGGATCGAAGGAGCGGCCCCGTGATCAGCGCGCAGGCGAGGGCCGGTTTCGAGCGGATCTTTTTCGATGCCGCGCGCACGCGGCTCGCGGCCGGCGGCGCGTGCGACATCCGGCCGGCCGCCGGGCACGCACACGACGCGCCCGATCGCGTGCGCGCGAAGCCGCGCTCGAAGCCGACGGTAGCCGAACATGTGGTCGTGCTGACGATCTCGGCGCTGCATTTTCGCCTGCTGCTTGCGCTGCGCTTCAGCGACGACGACGCGACGCGCCGCCATTTCGCGGGCGCGACGGCGGGCGCGAGCAGCCAGCGGCCGCTGACCGACGCGTTCATGGAAGTCGCGAACCTGTGTTGCGGCGCGATCAACCAGGCGCTGACCGCGCCGTTTCCCGATCTCGGAATGTCGACGCCTTGCCTGCTGAGCGGCGCGAGCATCGACGCCATGCACGCGCTCTCGCCCGATTACGTGGCCGCGTACGACCTGACGCTCGACGGCGACGTGCGGGTCGGCGCGACGCTGTGCGTGTGCGCGAACGCGCCGGTCGATTTCCATGTGCCGGAAACCGCCACGGTGGAGAGCGGCGGCGAGCTCGAACTGTTCTGACCGACCATCAGGAATCCATCCGATGACCGAAGACCAACCCGTCAGCAAGGTACTCGTGCTCGACGACAGCCGCGTGCATGCCGACGCGATCAAGCGTTTCTGCGACGAGCACAATCTGGTCGGCCTGACCGTACGGCGCAGCCGGCTCTTGAAGGTGCTGCGCTCGAACATCGATCTCGGCGCGATCCTGCTGGCCGAGGATTACGGCGGCTCGCCGGCCGAGAGCGCGATCATCGCGACGCAGATCGACGCGCTGCGGCCCGAGCTGCCGATCATCCTGCGTCGCGAATCGCGCGCGTCGCGCGACGGGTTGCCCGATGCGCTCGCGCGTGTGGCTTGCGCGGCCTATGTCGCCGACGACATGACGCCGCTCGCGCGCGCGATCGACGAATACCTGTTCGGCCGCGACTACCCGAACGCGCTCGTGCGCGGCATCTCGGAGATCACCGAGGCGCGCATCGACAGCCTGTTTCCGGGCATGACGATCGAGCACGACACGCCGTGCATCGTGCGCGACCAGATCATCTTCGGCGAAGTGTTCAGCCTGATCGCGCTCGAAAGCGCGTGGTGCCGCGGCTACATGCTGCTGCAGACGAGCGAGCAGCCGCTGCTCGACATGCTCGGCGGCACGCGCGACAGCGGCCGCGCGCCGGATTTCCGCGACGTGAACAGCGTGCTCGGCGAACTGACCAACCTCGTGTGGGGCGCGTTCAAGAACCGCTATCTCGGCGACGCCGAGGCGCTGGCGCGCCATCCGGTGCAGGTGCCGCTCGTCGTCAATCACAAGCAGAAGTTCATCTCGTTCGGCGGCGACTGTCCGCAGCTGTGTTTCAAGTACCGGATGACCGATCCGGCTTCGGGGCGCTCGGTCCGTCTCGACCAGCGTTTCGTGTTCAGCCTGAGCTGGTCGCCGGAGGATTTCCGCGAATCGGTGCAGGACGTCGGGCCGATGGTCGAAGCGGGCGAACTCGAATTGTTTTGAATGTTGAAGTCGGCAACGACGAAAGGGGAATACGACATGGCAAAGATTCTGGTGGTCGACGATTCGGGCACGGTGCGCGACGAAGTGGCCGGCTTCCTGCGCAATCACGGGCTCGACGTCGCGACAGCCGTCGACGGCAAGGACGGGCTCGCGAAGCTCAAGGCGACGCCCGGCGTGCGCCTCGTGATCAGCGACGTGAACATGCCGAACATGGACGGCCTGACGATGGTCGAGAAGATTCGCGGCGAACTGGCGAACACGGCGGTCAACGTCGTGATGCTGACGACCGAAAGCAGCCCGGCGATGAAGGCGCGCGGCAAGGCCGCCGGCGTGAAGGGCTGGATCGTGAAGCCGTTCAAGGGCGATGCGGTGCTTGATGCGCTGAAGAAGCTCGCGGGCTGACGCGCCTGCGGGCCGTCGAACGGTTGCGCGCGCAATTTACAGCGCGCCGCGATGTCCGTATCCTGCCGGATGCCGAGGGCGGCGCATCGTGCGCCGCACGCCCGGCATCGACGAACATCAGGAACGGAACGAAACCGATGGCATCCGAATACGGGCGACCCGCCGCGCGGCACACGGAGACGCTGATCGCGAAGGGCGTCGTTTTTACCGTCGTGGGCACGTGCGTGCTGATCGGCGTCACGTTGCATGCGCAGTCGACGCGCGAATTCCTGCGCGCGTCGGTCGTCGTACCCGGGCGCGTCGTCAAGCTGAACGCAGGCCAGCATCATCCGGAGATCGCGTTCACGACGCTCGCGGGCGAGCAGGTCGAATATGCACAGGGCGGCGAGGTCAGCGTGCAGGACGGCGCGACGGTCGAGGTGCGCTATGCGCCGGACGCGCCGAGGATGACGGCGCGGCTCAATACGTTCGGCGCGATCTGGGGCGGCGTGCTGACAATCGGCGCGATGGGCGCGGTCTTTTTCGCTGTCGGCGTCGGTCAGTTGTGGTCGGGCGTGCGCGCGTGGCGCAGCGGGCGCAGCTGGGTGCGCCCGCCCGCCGCGCACTGAAACACTTCACAGGACATTCCGGCATGACAATTCGCTTGATGCCGTGGCTCGTCGCGATCGGCGCCGCGTTCGCGGGCTGCGCCGCGCACGCGGCGGGCACCGCGCATTCGCTCGATCAGGTGCCCGGGAAATTCGATTCGCCTGACGCCCGCGCCGCGTATGCGCGCGACATGAGCGGCGCGCCGGAAGCGGACGGTTTCGGCGTGCACTTGCCGCCCGGCTTCACGAAGGAGGGGCTGGTGGCGCAGCTTGCGCCGGGCCAGCCGCTTGCGCGTGTCGTGCTGGCCGGCGCGAAACCGTGGCCGCAGCGTCCCGGCGCGTTCGTCGCGATCGTTTGCGTGGCGCCGACCGACGAGTCGGCGCGCGAGGCGCTGCGATTCCGTGCACCCACCGATTGCGAGGGCTTCGAGCGCCACGCCGAGGCCGATGATCAGAAGGAACTGGTCTGGCTGGGCGTGTTCGAGCGCGGCCCGGACGGCGTGCCGCGCCTCGTCGCGCGAACCGAACAGCCGCTCGACCAGGAGACCGACTGGAGCAGCACGAATCTCGACAGTCCCGACTACCTCGAGGAGGCGAAGCCGCCGGGTGATCGCGTGCTACGTCCCGAGCGGTGGTCGCGGTTCGATCTCGCGCCGTATGCGCTGCGGGCGGGCGATGCCGCGTTCGGGGTGCGGGCGGGCTGGTCGATCGGTTATTCCGGCGGCGGTGCGTCGTTCGAGGCGTTGTACCTGTTCCGGATCGACGGCAAGACGCTGCGGGTCGTGTTCGCGCAGCCGATGATGTTCTACCGGGATATCGCAGGCGATTGGCATCGCAACGGCACGCGCGATCACGACATCACCGAAGGCAGCAATACGCTGAGCGTGCTGTCGACGTCGACGGACGGCTTCCGCGACCTGCAGTTGCGCGAGCGCGGCGGCAAATGGCGCCGGACGTTTCGCTGGTCCGCGGCGGACGGCGCGTATCAGCCGCGCTGACGCACCGGCCCTGGCGGTCCGCTACCGGGCCACGACCGGCCCCGCCGTCGCCGTCGCGAATTCGTCGACGACGGCTTCGATCACCGCCTGTACGCGCGCGGTCTTGTAGAGATCGGCATGGGCGACGAGCCACACGTTGAAATGATTGCATCGCCGCTCCATCAGGCGCACCAGTTCAGGCGCGGCGTCGGCGCGGAAGCACGGCGCGCAACGGCACCGTTGGCGGGCGAGCGGCATCGCACGTCGCGCGGTGGCCGGCGGGCCGGCGTGCCTGCGCATGCGGCGGCGCGGCTGGACGTCGTGCCGAATGTGGAGGACCATTTCCCCGACATGCCGCGAGCGGGCGGGCGCGATGGCCGCTCGTTCGCATCGCCCCTCAACCCTGCCGAACCCCGTCGAGCGGAACACCATGGAACCCATTCACGAGACAGCCGGGCCGATCCTGCTGCGCGACACGCGCGACGGCGTCGTCACGCTGCGCCTGAATCGCCCGCAGCAGTTCAACGCGTTGTCCGAAGCGATGCTTTCGGCCCTGCACGATGCGTTCGATACGCTTGCCGCCGATCCGCACGTGCGCTGCGTCGTGCTGGCCGCCGAAGGCAAGGCATTCTGCGCCGGCCACGACTTGCGGCAGATGCGCGGCAAGCCCGAACTCGACTACTACCGCACGCTGTTCGCGCAGTGCACCCGCGTGATGCTCGCGATGCGCGCATTGCCGGTGCCGGTGATCGCGCGCGTGCACGGCATCGCGACGGCGGCCGGCTGCCAGCTCGTCGCCGCGTGCGATCTCGCGATCGCGGCCGATACCGCGCGCTTCGCGGTGTCGGGTATCAACGTCGGGCTGTTCTGCTCGACGCCGGCCGTCGCGTTGAGCCGCAACGTCGTGGCCAAGCGCGCGTTCGACATGCTGGTGACCGGCCGCTTCGTCGATGCGGCGACGGCGGCCGCGTGGGGGCTCGTCAACGAAGCCGTGCCCGAGGACGCGCTCGATGCGGCCGTCGCGCGCAAGGTCGCGGAGATCGTCGCGAAGAGCCCGGCCGCGGTGCGATATGGCAAGCAGATGTTCTATCGTCAGCGCGAGTTGCCGCTCGACGAAGCGTATGCGTACGCGGGCGACGTGATGGCGCGCAACATGATGGAAGAGGATGCGGGCGAGGGCATCGACGCGTTTCTCGAGAAGCGCAAGCCGACGTGGCGTTCGTGATGCGTTGACGGAAGCCGGCAGCGAGCGCGTCGTCGTGCAACGCACAACGACGGGCCGCGTCGTTGCCGGTGCGCGTGGGCGGTTCGCCGCAAAGCAGCCGGGTCGCCCGAGGCGGCCACGCCAGCACGTGGCACGGCAGGTGGCGGCGACGCGGTTACGCATCGCAGCACCGCAGCACCGCCGGCCCGTCAGCGTCCGTAGCTGCCGGTCCGTAGCGCCGGCTGCACGCTCGTCGCCCCGGGCGGCACGATCACGACGGGCACGCGGCGCGCGAGCGCGCACATCAGCTCGTAGCCGATCGTGCCGCTGGCTTGCGCGACGTCATCCACCTTCACCTGGTCGCCCCACAGCTCGACGCTCGAGCCGATGCCCGCGTTCGGGCACGGCGTCAGGTCGACGGTCAGCATGTCCATCGATACGCGGCCGACGACGCGCGTCATCACGCCGTCCACCGCGATCGGCGTGCCGGTCGGAGCATGGCGCGGATAGCCGTCCGCGTAGCCGCACGCGACGACGCCGATCCGCATCGCCCGATCGGCCGTGAAGCGGCGGCCGTAGCCGACGGTTTCCTCCGGCGCCAGCGTCTGCACGCCGATGATCCGGCTCGTCAGCGTCATCGCGGCCGTCAGCGGCGTGTCGGCGATATGCCGCGAGGCGCCCGTCGGCGAAGCGCCGTACAGGATCGTGCCGGGGCGCACCCAGTCGCGGTGCGCGCGCGGGTGCCACAGCACGGCCGCCGAATTCGACACCGAGCGCTCGCCCGGAATCCCGGCCGTGGTCGCGTCGAACTGGTCGAGCTGCCAGTCGACTTCGCCTTCGTCGGCGTTCGCGAAATGCATCATCAGCGTGATCTTGCCGATCGACGGCGCGCTCGCCGCGCGTTCCCACGCGGCGCGGAACGCGGCCGGCCGATAGCCGAGCCGGTTCATGCCGGAATTCATCTTGAGCTGGATGTCGATCGGCTGCTGCGGTTTCGCGGCGATCAGCAGGTCGAGCTGTTCGTCGCAGTGCACGGCGACCGTCAGCCGATGGCGATCGGCCAGCTCGACGTCGGCGGGCTCGAAGATCCCTTCGAGCAGCAGCACGGGCTTGTCCCAGCCGAGTTCGCGCACGCGCACGGCTTCGTCCAGATCGAGCAGCGCGATGCCGTCGGCGGCCGCGAGGCCCGGGTAGATCCGCTCGATGCCGTGGCCATACGCGTTGGCCTTGATCACGGCCCACACGCGCGATTGCGCGGCGGTGCGGCGGATGAAGTCGAGGTTGTGGCGGACGGCGTCGGGGCGGATATGGGCGACGATGGGACGGGGCATGGCAAGGGCTCGGGTCGGATGTCGTTCGGCACACGGGGTGCGGAGTGAAGCGGCAGGCCGGCGCGATTGCGCGCCCAGCCAGTGTCGAGCGCTATCTTATTGGTGTTCGACCAGTTTTAATTAACGTATTTATCGACGATTTGGTGGAAAGTTGGGTGTCGCGGCAGGACGGGGCAGGCGCCGCCCGCCGCGGCCTGCGCGGCCGAGTCTGCCGTCTAGAAAACCGGTGCGCGAACGGCACGGTGCAATGCTAAGCTCTCGGCGATCTTGTCATTGACCAATGTAATCATAACGGAGGAGACTTGGATGACGACGTCCCAGCTGTGCCTGTTCATCGTGGCGCTGTTGCCGTTCCCGATGACGTTTCTCGCCAAGGCCCGCAAGGGTTACGACAACCGTACGCCGCGCGATTACCTCGCGAAGCTCGAAGGCTGGCGCGCCCGCGCGCAGGCCGCGCATCAGAATTCATGGGAAGCGCTCGCGCTGTTCGCGGTCGCGCTGGTCGTGGCGTGGCACAACGGCGCGAACGTCCATCGCGTCGACCAGCTCGCGATCGCGTTCGTCGCGATCCGCATCGTGTATGCGCTGATGTACCTGTTGAACTGGGCGTCGCTGCGTTCGCTCGTGTGGTTCGGCGGGATGGCGTGCGTCGTCGCGCTGTTCTTCGCGACGCCGTAAGCGGCCGGTCATACGCAAACGCGCTGCCGGCGTTGCATGCGGCCCGTCAGGCCCCGCCCGCGCCCCGTGCGTGACTGTCGTTGGATGCGGGCGCAACGATCTTCGAGACGAACGGCGGCGCGTCCGCTTCGCTGCGCAGGAATGCGATCAACGGATCGAGCAGCCGGTGCCGCGTCGCCGGGTGGCGGCGCAGCACGAAGCGCCACGACGCGTCGCGCGCGAGGCCCGGCACCAGCGGCACCAGACGCCCGCTGCGCAGCTCGGGCTCGATCAGCGGCACGCGGCCGAGCGCGATGCCCGCGCCGCCGACGGCCGCGCCGATCACCTGGCTGAAACTGCTGTAACGGACGATCTTCGTCTCGAAGTCGTCCGGCAAGCCGAACTGCACGGCCCAGTTGCGCCAGTCGATCTCGGGGCTGTCCTCGTGCATTTCCTGCAGCAGCCGCGAGCGGCATACGTGCCCAGACGCGTACGGAAACAGCTCGGGGCTGCAGACCGGAAACACGGTTTCCCGCATCAGCACGTCGTCGTCGGCCCGTAGCCGGTGCGCCGGTACGTGCACGATCGCCAGATCGACGCCGCTGCGCGCGAAATCCGGCTCGTCGTCGAGCACGACCGCGTGCAGCGGGGTGTCGGGATGAAGCGACGAGAATTCCGCCAGCCGGCGCGCGAGCCACATCGACGAAAACGGCGCGTTGGCGGACACGGTGAGCCGTTGCGCGGCACCGCGAATCTCGCTGCACGCGTCGGTGAGACGCGACAGCGCATCGCTGACGGCCGGCAGCAGCCGCGCACCGGCCGGCGTGAGGCCGATGCCGCCGAGCCCCGTGCTGCGTTCGAGCAGCCGCGCGCCGAGCGATTCCTCGAGCGAACGGATCTGGTGGCTGACCGCGCTGGTCGACACGTTCAGCTCGACCGCCGCGCGCGCGAACCCGCCGAGGCGGACGGCCGCCTCGAAAGCACGCAGTGCGCTGAGGGGAGGAAGGTGCGACATGCGGGGTATTGTAGTTGACTCAACACCCGTTGAAAAATCATCTTTTGCCGCGCGCGGGCGGCGCGGGTAGCCTCGATCCGGTCAACCAGAACGCAACCAAACACCGACCGGAGGGCTTCATGTATTTCGACCGACGACTATGGGCGATGATGGCGGGACTGCGCTGGCGGGTGGCGGCGGCCGTCGCGCTCGGGCTGCTCGCGATGGGTGTCGGCATCCTCCGCTTCGTGTTTCTCGGCCGCGTGCTGGCGCTGGTGTTTTCCGGCGCGCCGGCGCGCGGCATCGGCGAAGCCGTCGTTGCAACGGCGGCCTGCGTGCTGCTGCGCGCATGGCTCGATCATCGCCGCACGGTGCTCGCGCAGCATACGGCGGGCCGCGTGCAGGCGACGCTGCGCGCGCGGCTGTTCGACCGGATCGCCGCGCTCGGCCCCGCCTGGTTCAACGGCGAACGCACGGGCGGCGTGATGCTCGCCGTCGTCGACGGCGTCGAGCAGTTGCAGACCTTCTTCGGCGTCTACCTGCCGCAACTCGTGATCGCCGCGTGCGCGCCGCTCATGATCTTCGCGGTGCTCGCGTGGTGGGACGTGCCGACGGCTGCGATCCTGCTCGTCGCGGCGCTCGTCACGCTCGCGTTGCCCCAGCTCGTGCATCGCGCCGACAAACGCGCGGCGCTCGCCCGTTCGGCCGCGTTCAAGGCGTTCGGCGAGGAATTTCTCGACGCGGTGCAGGGCCTGCCGACGCTGAAGGCGTTCGGGCAGAGCACCGCGTTCGGCGCGAAGCTGGCCGCGAAGGCGCGCGCGTTGTCGGACAGCACGTTCTGGGTGCTCGCGCTCGGCCTGCTGACACGGTTCTTCACGGATCTCGGCACCGGCCTCGGCGCGGCCGCGGCGATCGCGGTGGGCGCATGGCGCGTGCGGCACGGCGACATGAGCCTCGAAGCGCTGCTGATCGTGCTGATGGCCGGCAGCGAGATCTTCCGCCCGTTGCGCGACCTGCGCGCGGTGCTGCATCAGGGGATGATCGGCCAGTCGGCGGCGAATGCGATCCACGCGCTGCTCGACGCGGGCGGCGCCGCGCCTCGCGTCGATGCGCCGCGCGTAGCGGGCCTGCGGCCGGAGATCGCGTTCGACGACGTCAGTTTCGCGTATCCGGGGCGCCGCGCGGAGGCCCATGCGGCGCTGAGCTTCTCGGTACGCGAGGGCGAGACGGTCGCGATCGTCGGGCCGAGCGGAGCCGGCAAGTCGACCATCGTGCGCCTGCTGCTGCGCCAGCACGATGCGCAGGGCGGCGCGGTCCGGATCGGCGGCCACGACGTGCGCACGCTCGATGCCGATCAGGTGCGCGAGATGATCGCGGTCGTCGCGCAGGATGCGACGCTGTTCGACGGCAGTGTCGCCGACAATCTGCGGCTCGGCCGCCCCGACGCGAGCGACGCGGAGATGATCGCCGCCGCGCGCGCCGCCAACGCGCACGATTTCATCTCGGCGCTGCCCGACGGCTACGCGACGCGCATCGGCGAACGCGGGCTCATGTTGTCGGGCGGTCAGCGCCAGCGCATCGCGATTGCCCGCGCGCTGCTGCGCGATGCGCCGATCCTGTTGCTCGATGAGGCGCTGTCGTCCGTCGATGCGGAAAACGAAGCGCTGATCCAGCAGGCGCTCGACCGGCTCACGCGCGGGCGCACGACGCTGGTGCTCGCGCACCGGCTGTCCAGCGTGATCGGCGCCGATCGCATCCTGGTGCTCGACCAGGGGCAGGTCGTCGACGAAGGCACGCACGCGGCGCTGATCGCACGCGATGGCCCGTATCGCCGCCTGATGGGGCCGCAACTGGAAGCGGTCGCCGAATCCGTCGGCGCGGCGACCCCGGCCGGCGCGACCGCGCGCGCGTCGTCGGGCCCGCAGGTGCGGCCGCTGAACGACGACGCGGCGACGATCGGCTGGCCGGAGACGTTGCGGACGCTGCTGCGCTTCGTGCGTCCATGGAAGGGCAAGGTGGTGCTCACCGTGCTGTTCGGGATCGGCCGCGTGCTCGCATTCATCGGCGTCGGCGTGCTCGGCGCGCGGGTGGTCGGCGCGGTGCCGACCGGTCATGTCGGCACCGGTCTGGTTGCCGCAGTGCTCGTGATCGCGCCGGTCGCGGCCGTGCTGCACTGGCTCGAATCGTGGCTCGCGCACGACATGGCGTACCGGCTGCTCGCGGAAATGCGCATCGCATTGTTCGCGACGCTCGAGCGGCTCGCGCCGGCCGGGCTGCTGCGCCGCCGTTCCGGCGATCTCGTGTCGCTCGCGACGCAGGACGTCGAGACGGTCGAATATTTCTACGCGCATACGCTCGCGCCCGCGTTCGTCGCGGTGCTCGTGCCGGCCGGCGTGCTGGTGCTGCTCGCGTCGGTCGCATGGCCGCTCGCGCTCGTGCTGCTGCCGTTCCTGCTGTGGGCCGGGCTCGCGCCCGTGCTCGCCCGCCGCGACGTCGACCGGCTCGGCACCGGCGCGCGCGAAGCGCTCGGCCGGCTCGGCGCGCACCTGACCGAAACGATCCAGGGGCTCGCGGAACTGACCGCGTTCCAGGCGATCGCACGCCGGCGCGCCGCATTCGTGGCCGAGGCCGATGCGTATCGTCGGCAGCGCGCGAAGCTGCTCGACGATCTGTCGACGCAAAGCGCCGCGCTCGAAGTCGCGAGCGGGCTCGGCGGGCTGGCGGTCGCCGCGCTCGGCGCGTGGTTGTGCGCACGCGGCTGGTTCCCGCACGAGTCGTTGCCGCTGCTGGTGCTCGTCGCGGTGGCCGCGTTCATGCCGGTGGCCGAAATCGGTCAGGTCGCGCGCCAGCTTGCCGACACGATCGCGTCGACGCGCCGCTTGCGCGCGCTGGAGAAGGAGCCCGTGACGGTGACGGACGGCGCGCACGCGATGCCCGGGAATCCGGCGGTACGGTTCGACGCGGTGTCGTTCACGTATCCGGGCCGCGGCGTGCCCGCCATCGACCGCGTGAGCTTCGAGGTGCCGCCCGGCAGCACGGTCGCGCTGGTCGGTGCATCGGGTGCGGGCAAGTCGACCGTCGCGAGCCTGCTGCTGCGCTTCTGGGATCCGCAGCAGGGCCGCGTCACGCTCGGCGGCGTCGACCTGCGCGACCTGCGGCTCGACGATCTGCGGCAGCACATCGCGCTCGTCGCGCAGGATACCTATCTGTTCAACGACACGCTGGACGCGAACATCCGGCTCGCCGCGAACGATGCATCCGACGCGGACGTGCGGCGCGCGATCGACCACGCGGCGCTCGGCGATTTCGTCGCGCGGTTGCCGGACGGGCTCGCGACGCGCGTCGGCGAGCGCGGCGTGCAGTTGTCGGGCGGCCAGCGCCAGCGTGTGGCGATCGCGCGCGCGTTCCTGAAGGATGCGCCGGTGCTGATCCTCGACGAGGCGACGTCGCACCTGGACACGATCAGCGAGCAGCAGATCCGCGCGGCGCTGGAGGACCTGATGACGCAGCGCACGTCGATCATCATCGCGCACCGGCTGTCGACCGTGCGTCATGCCGACCTGATCCTCGTGATGGAGCAGGGCGCCGTGATCGAGGCTGGCCGCCATGCGGAGCTGATGGCGCGGCAGGGCGCGTATGCGCGGCTCGTGTCGCATCAGGCGAGCGGGGTCGCGGCGTGACGGGGCAGCGAGCGCGGCTGCATCCGGTGTTGTCCGTACCCAGGTATTGACAACATATGTTGTGTGATTGTCTAATTCGTCATCGCGTGTTGCGTGATCGTGACGACGTGCGTCCCGGCATCGTTTGACGGGGCGCGCCAACCCGGCGCACGCTACCTGTCACCGGAGTGGACTCTTTTGCACGACATGCCGCTTTCCCTTTCGCCCGTCATCGCCGGCACGCCGTTCGACATCGGCGTGCGCCTCGGCGAGCTTGCCCGGCCGGTATTCGACGCGTACATGCGGCAGAGCCGTGCATGGCAGGCCGTGCGCGGCTGGCGCGGCCATCCGTTCGTCGCCGACGCGATCGACGAAGCCGCGCTGCTGCGCGTGCTCGGCGATCGTGCACCGGAAGGGCTGCCGATCTACCGCGACGGTCCGACCGATCGCGACGACGAGAACACGCTCGCGACCGCGGTGTTCGAGATTCATGACACCGCGATCGCCTTCACCGTCCATCAACACGGCACGCAGCGCTTCGCGACGCGCATCGTGGCGTCCGCGCACACGCACCGCGCATCCTAATCCATGAGGCCACGCATGACGACCGTTTTCCATCGCGCCCCGCGCGCCACCTTGCCCGTCGCCGTCGCCGGGGACGGCATCGAGATCATCGATTCGACCGGCAAACGCTATATCGATGCGTGCGGCGGCGCGGCCGTCTCGTGTCTCGGCCACAGCAACCCGCGCGTGATCGACGCGATCAAGCGGCAGGCGCAGCAATTGCCTTACGCGCATACGTCGTTCTTCACGACGGAAGTGGCCGAGGAACTGGCCGACCGGCTCGTCGACGGCGCGCCGGCCGGGCTCGACCACGTGTATTTCGTGTCGGGCGGCTCGGAGGCGATCGAGGCCGCGCTGAAGCTGGCGCGCCAGTACTTCGTCGAGAAGGGCGAGCCGCGGCGCCGTCATTTCATCGCCCGGCGCCAGAGCTATCACGGCAACACGCTCGGCGCACTCGCGATCGGCGGCAACGCATGGCGGCGCGAGCCGTTCCTGCCACTGCTGATCGACGCGCATCACGTGAGCCCGTGCTATGCGTACCGCGATCAGCAGGCCGGTGAAACGGAGGAAGCGTACGCGCAGCGCCTCGCGGACGAGCTCGAACGGAAGATCGTCGAACTCGGCGCGGAAAGCGTCGCGGCGTTCGTCGCGGAAACGGTGGTCGGCGCGACGGCCGGCGCGGTGCCGCCGGTGCGTACCTACCTGAAAAAGATTCGCGCGGTGTGCGACAAGTACGGCGTGCTGCTGATCCTCGACGAGATCATGTCGGGGATGGGGCGCACGGGTTACCTGTATGCATGCGACGAAGACGCGGTCGCGCCCGATCTGCTGACGATCGCGAAAGGGCTCGGCGCGGGCTACCAGCCGATCGGTGCGACTCTGGTGAGCGATCGTATTTACCGGACGATCGTCGACGGCTCGGGCTTCTTCCAGCACGGGCACACGTACATCGGCCATGCGACCGCCTGCGCGGCCGCGCTCGAAGTGCAGCGCGTGATCGCCGAGGAGAAACTGCTCGACAACGTGAAGGCGCGCGGCGAGCAGTTGCGTGCGTCGTTGCGCGCGCATTACGGTGCGCATCCGCATGTCGGCGACGTGCGCGGCCGCGGGCTGTTCGTCGGCGTCGAGCTCGTGCGCGATCGCGACACCAAGGCGGCGTTCGATCCTGCGTTGAAGCTGCACGCGGCAGTCAAGCGGGAGGCGATGCAGCGCGGCTTGATGGTGTATCCGATGGGCGGCACGATCGACGGCGTGCATGGAGATCACATCCTCATCGCGCCGCCGTTCGTTTGCACCGCGCAGCAGATCGATACGATCGTCGAGCGGCTGTCCGGCGCGATCGGCGCGGCGCTCGCATCGGCCGCCGCGTGAACCCCGACCCTACTGCATTCTCATCATGACAGACAGACTGCCTCCTTTCGATCCCGCGTCGGCTACCGACGAACAGAAGGCCGTGCTCGCCGATATCCTCAGCGGCCCGCGCGGCAACCTGAACGGGCCGTTCCTCGGCTGGATCGCGAGCCCCGAGCTGGCCCAGCACGCGCAGAAGCTCGGCGCGTTCTGCCGTTACCGCACGGGGCTGCCGCTGCGGCTGTCCGAGCTCGCGATTCTCGTGACGGCCTCGCGCTGGCGCTCGCAGGCCGAGTGGCACATCCATCATCCGATCGCGCTCGAGGCTGGCGTGCCGGCCGCGACGGCCGACGCGATCCGGCTCGGCGTCGCGCCCGCATTCGAATCGGACGACGACGCGCTGATCCACGCATTCGCCACCGAGCTGTACGACACGCGCCGTGTGAGCGATGCGACGTTCGCGCGTGCGCGGGCCCGCTTCGGCCACGAGACCGTGGTGAACCTCGTCGCGCTGCTCGGCTATTACGCGCTCGTCGCGATGACGCTCAACACGTTCGATATGCGCGCGGACGGACAAACTGATTTGCCGTTTCCGGAATAATCGCTGCCGGCGCGTGCGGCAGCAGCATGCCGCACGCGCGTCCGGATGGCCCGAAAAGCACGTACGCGCGGGCTTTTCGGCGTTTCGGCACGAATCGTTTCGCGACTTCGGCGTGTTGTAAGGCGTACACAGCACGACCTACCCGTCAGAGCAGGAAATTTTTCCCCTCCCTAGAATTTCGGCAAATAGCTTACGGGGGAAATATCGATGCGCTGGGTCCTGTTGATCGTGTTCATTGCGTGTGTCGTGTACACGCATCGGCGCGGCAAGGTTCGGCACCGGTTGTTCAGGCAACTATCCGACCACTCGACCTTTACCGCACCGCTGAACTGCTTTTCGTACGCGTTCTCGTCGGTGCCGACCACGCCGTTTCTCGATACGCGGCACTTCCCGGAGCTCGCGGTGCTGCAGCGCGAATGGCGCACGTTTCGCAGCGAAGCGCTCGCGTTGCGCGACGCGAGCCGGATCAAGGCGTCGGGCGAGTATAACGACATCGGTTTCAATTCGTTCTTTCGCCACGGCTGGAAGCGTTTCTACCTGAAGTGGTATGACGCGCCGCATCCGTCCGCGCGGGCATTGTGTCCGCGTTCGGTCGAGATCCTGTCGCGGATTCCGTCGATCAAGGCGGCGATGTTCGCGCAGTTGCCGCCGGGCGGGAAGCTCGGGCTGCATCGCGATCCGTATGCGGGCTCGCTGCGCTACCACCTCGGGCTCGCTACGCCGAACGACGACGCGTGCCGGATCGTCGTCGACGGCGAATCGTACGCATGGCGCGACGGCGAGGCCGTGATGTTCGACGAGACGTACCTGCACTGGGCCGAAAACCGCACCGCGCACGATCGCGTGATCCTGTTCTGCGACATCGATCGCCCGATGAAATATCGCTGGGCGCAGCGCATCAACGATGCGTTCGGGCAACTGCTGATGCGCGCGGCCGCATCGCCGAACGAAACCGGCGATCGCACGGGCGGGCTCAATCGCGCGTTCAGGTATCTGTATGCGATTCGCCGCGCCGGCAAGCGCTTGAAGGCGTGGAATCGCACCGTGTACTACATCGTCAAGTGGCTGCTGTTCGGCGGGATCGCGGTCGCGATTTTCTGCATCTAACGGGCGACGGCGGGCGTTTCTTCCGTCTGACGATAGGGCGTACGGCAGGGCGCCGACGGCCTCGGCCGCGATCAATGCAACCAAATGTATTCGTCCGGGATCAACGGACGCTGGCCGCGTATGATGGCTTGTTCACGTGGATATGATCGGTGAGCAAGCATGACGAGTACCCGTAAGACCATGATGATCGCCGGCGGGCTCCTGGTCGCCGCGGCCGGCACCGCGTACGTGATGCTGCTGCGCGCGGACCACCGTGCGATCGAAGACGCCGGCATCGGCGACGCAGCCGCACCCGTTGCGTCGGCGCCCGCGGGCAACGATCACGCGGCGCAGGGCGCGATCGCGCCGCCCGCACCGGCTGCCGCGACGGCGCCGAAGCAGGCGGCTGCTGCCCCGTCGCTTCCCGAACCCACACCCGCGCCGGCTGCAACCGCACGCGTCGGCGCCGCGCCTGCGCCGGTTCCCGCGATTCCGGTCGTCAGCGACAGGCCGCAACCGGTGACGAAGCCGGCCGCACCGCCGCCGAAAGTCAACGTCGTGACGGTCGATGCGCAGGATTCGACCCCCACGCCGGCTCCCGCACCGGCCGCCAAGCCCGCTCAGTCGGCGCAGTCGGCCGCGCCCGCGCAGGTCACGCAGCGCGCGCCGCGCAAGCGCGACGGCCTCGAACGCCATGCGGCCGCCGCGCGGCCGGCCGCGACGAAATCCGAAACGCCGGAGACGGCCGCGCTCGTCAGGGAATCGGCGAAGCTCGATCCGTCGCTGCCGCCGCCGTCGACGTCATCGATGCAGTCGATGTCGGCGAGCACCGGTTCGTACCGGCAGGGCGGTTCGTCCTCCGGCGCGAATCCGGTGGCCGCCGCGATGACCGAGCAACTGGTCAGGCAGTCGAGCAGTTTCAAGTCGACGGCGCCTGCGCCGGCGGACGGCGGCTCGGCCGCAACCAAGTAATCGTGATCGGCCTCGGCATAAAAAGGGCCCCGCACGCCGACCAAGGCATGCGGGGCCAAGAGAGACAAACCTTGATGTCGTCGGGCTGACGTGCGTCAGGCGGCGACCGCTTCTTCGGCCTTCGGCTGCGCGGTTGCGACCGGCGCCGCCACGTCCTGCCGGATCAGGTGGTCGAACGCGCCGAGCGACGCCTTCGCGCCTTCGCCGACCGCGATCACGATCTGCTTGAACGGTACCGTCGTCACGTCGCCGGCCGCGAACACGCCCGGCACCGACGTCGCGCCGCGCGCATCGACGACGATCTCGCCGTGTTTCGACAGCTCGACCGTGCCTTTCAGCCATTCGGTGTTCGGCACGAGGCCGATCTGCACGAACACGCCTTCGAGATCGATGCGCTGCGTGTCGCCCGAGCGCAGATCTTTGTAGACGAGGCCGTTCAGCTTGCTGCCGTCGCCGGTCAGCTCGGTCGTCTGCGCCTGCGTGACGATCGTCACGTTCGGCAGGCTGCGCAGCTTGCGCTGCAGCACTTCGTCCGCGCGCAGTTGCGCGCCGAATTCGATCAGCGTGACTTCCTTCACGATGCCGGCGAGGTCGATCGCCGCCTCGACGCCCGAGTTGCCGCCGCCAACCACCGCGACACGCTTGCCCTTGAACAGCGGGCCGTCGCAGTGCGGGCAGTACGCGACCCCGCGGTTGCGGTATTCGCGCTCGCCCGGCACGTTGATTTCGCGCCAGCGTGCGCCGGTCGCGAGGATGATCGTCTTCGCCTTCAGCACCGCGCCGTTCGCGAGACGGATCTGATGCACGTCGCCCGGAATCAGCGCGTCGGCGCGCTGCACGTCCATGATGTCGACGTCGTACTGCTTCACGTGCTGTTCGAGCGCGGTCGCAAACTTCGGCCCTTCGGTTTCCTGCACCGACACGAAGTTCTCGATCGCCATCGTGTCGAGCACCTGGCCGCCGAAACGCTCGGCGACCACACCCGTCGCGATGCCCTTGCGTGCCGAGTAGATCGCCGCGGCGGCGCCCGCGGGGCCGCCGCCGACGATCAGCGTGTCGAACACCGGCTTGTTCTCGAGCGACTTCGCCGCGCGTTCGCCGGCGCCCGTATCGAGCTTCGCGAGGATTTCCTTCACGCTGCTGCGGCCCTGGCCGAACGACGCACCGTTCAGGAACATCGTCGGCACGGCCATGATCTGGCGCGACTCGACTTCATCCTGGAACAGCGCGCCGTCGATCGCGACGTGGCGGATGCGCGGGTTGATCAGCGACATCACGTTCAGCGCCTGCACGACTTCCGGGCAGTTCTGGCACGACAGCGAGAAATACGTTTCGAATGCGTAGTCGCCGTCGAGCGCGCGAATCTGTTCGATCACGTCGTCGTCGAGCTTGATCGGATGGCCGCCCGTTTGCAGCAAGGCGAGCACGAGCGACGTGAATTCATGGCCCATCGGGATGCCGGCGAAGCGGATGCCGGCCGGCTTGCCGGGTTCGCCGATCGAGAACGACGGCTTGCGCTCGGCGTCGTCGCGGCGTTCGGTCACGGTCACGCGATCCGTCAGCGACGCAATCTCGTTCAGCAGCGCCAGCAGTTCCTGCGATTTCGCGCTGTCGTCGAGCGAAGCGACGAGTTCGATCGGGCGCGTGATCTTTTCGAGGTACGCTTTCAGTTGATTCTTGAGATTGGCGTCGAGCATGGCGTTTCGGATTCCGTATTGATTATGCTGGTCGGGCACGTCGTGCCAGAGGAGAGGGCGGGCCGCGCGATGCAATGCCCGCCGTCGCGCGCCTCGGGCGAGGCGCGCGGAGCGATCGTCAGATCTTGCCGATCAGGTCGAGCGACGGGGTCAGCGTTTCCGCACCCGGCGTCCACTTGGCCGGACACACTTCACCCGGGTGCGCCGCGATGTATTGCGCGGCTTGCACCTTGCGCAGCAGTTCGCCTGCGTCGCGGCCGATGCCGTTGTCGTGGATTTCGCACAGCTTGATCTCGCCTTCCGGGTTGATCACGAACGTGCCGCGCAGCGCCATCCCTTCTTCCTCGATCAGCACGTCGAAGTTGCGCGACAGCGTGAGCGTCGGGTCGCCGACCAGCGGGTACTTGATCTTGGCGATCGTGTCCGACGTGTCGTGCCATGCCTTGTGCGTGAAGTGCGTGTCGGTCGACACGCCGTAGATTTCGACACCCAGCTTCTGGAATTCCGCGTAACGGTCGGCGAGGTCGCCCAGCTCGGTCGGGCAGACGAACGTGAAGTCGGCCGGGTAGAACACGACGACGGACCACTTGCCCTTGAAGTTCTCTTCCGAGACGGGCACGAATTCGCCGTTGTGGTAAGCGGTTGCCTTGAACGGCTTGATTTGGGTGTTGATGATCGGCATCTGGGTAATTCCTTTTCGTCAGTGGTGAGTGGAGTGTTGCCAGTATCCGGGTTCACCCTGTGTTTGTGAAATTGCTTGTTTCAATCCGGGGCATCGGGATTTTCTATCTGCTTCCGGCCCTTGATTGGGTGGGGGAGCGGAGGGTGTTGATGCGGGCGCCCGCTCGGCATGAGGCGGGGTCGGGGGACGTGCTGCGAAGGCGTATGCGCTGGGCGTACGCCGGCTTAGATCTGATACGGCACGCGAACGCCGGGTTCGGAGGCGGGAAAGTCCTTCGTGTTGCGCGATACGAGCAGCAGACCGTTCACTTGCGCCGATGCCCATACGATCGCGTCGGGCAGGCGTATCCGGCGGTCCTTGCGAATCGTCACCGCGCGATTTGCAACCGTGCTGTCGAGTGCGACGACGTCGAACGACGAGAGCCATGCACGGATGGGTGCCTCGTCCCTTGCGGACGCCCCGACGAGGACTTCCATCCACGTGATCATGCTGATTGCGCGATAGTCGTAGCGGCCTAACTCCGCACGGGCGGATTCCACGCCGCCCAGATAATCGATCAGGATGTTGGTGTCGAAAAGGGCTTTTACCATTCCGAGCGCAATTCCTCTTGATAGGCGAGCCCATCGATCGTGCGATTTTTCCAGAGACCGAAGACGTCGTCGGCAAGCCGGTGCTTGTGCAGGGCAATGTAGGCGTCGATCGCGTCCCGAATGATGGCGGCGCGGGGACGGTGTT
Source organism: Burkholderia sp. AU44665 (assembly GCF_030504405.1). Taxonomy (NCBI): domain Bacteria; kingdom Pseudomonadati; phylum Pseudomonadota; class Betaproteobacteria; order Burkholderiales; family Burkholderiaceae; genus Burkholderia; species Burkholderia sp. AU44665. Next base: position 292,600 of record NZ_JAUJRI010000001.1, read on the forward strand.
GAGTCTCGACAATGGCGGCCAATGCGTCTAGTTGGCCATCCGACAGATCGACCAGAATCCGACCCATGGTAACCTCCGATATATGATATGCATATCATATATGCAGCCTTAAAAGTATGCAAGGCCCCGGCAGGACGACGCTGCAAGGAGCCCCCGCTCAAATCCCCGCCATCTTCCGCAGCCACTCGGCCAGCCGCCGCGCCCCGTCCGGCATGTCCGCGTCCTCGCGCGTGCACAGGTAGTAGTCGCGCCCGTCGTCGAGCGCGTGATCGAACAGTTGCACGAGTTCGCCGTTCGCCAGTTCGCGCTGGACCAGCGGCGCGCGCAGCAGCGCGGCGCCGAGGTCGGCGCGGGCCGCGCTCAGCGTGAGCTGGCCGTCCTCGAACATCGGCCCCACCGCGTGCGACACGTGCCGCACGCCGGCGCCCTGCAGCCAGTTGACCCACGTGCTGCGATCCTCGTCGTGCACGAGCGGCGCACGCGCGAGATCGGCCGGCGTGCGGAACGGCCCGTGACGCTTCAGGAACGACGGGCTGCACATCGGCACCATCGCGCCCGGCAGCAGCCGCTCGCAGCGGTAGCCGGGCCAGTCGCCGGTGCCGAAGCGGATCGACAGGTCCGATGCATCGCTTCGGTAGTTGCGGTGATGCGCGTACAGCACCGTGACGTCGACATCGGTGTTGTCGGCCAGGAACGCATGCAGCCGGGGAATGAACCAGCCGATGCCGAGCAGCGGAATCAGGCTGACGGTGATCTGGCGCAGCGACGAACGGTCGCGCACGAAGCGCGTCGCGCTGCGCAGCACCGAGAACGCCGCGCTGATGGACCGGTAGTAGTCGCGCCCCTCGTCGGTGAGCGCGAGCAGCCGGCCTTCGCGCACCGTCAGCGGCGTCTGGATGAACGCTTCGAGCAGTTGCAGCTGATGGCTGACCGCCGACGGCGTGATGTCGAGTTCGCCCGCCGCCGCGGTGACGGAGCCCAGACGCGCGAACGCTTCGAACGCACGCACCGCGCGCAGCGGCGGATCGTGCGGCAATTGTTCGATATTTTTCATGTATCGAATTTTATCGAAAAATCAGGGTAAGCGACAACACAAAAATATCCTGTATTTACAGTGGTATACGGTAATGTGTCGAGAACGGTATAAGCATCCAACAATTGGGTATTTGGGGTTTGGTGGTTGAATATTTAATATTTTTCATGTTTATGATTCGATTCACCGATCCCTCGCACATGAAAATCGCTTTCCTCTCCGCCAGTCTCGCCTTCTCCGCGGCCGCCCTCGTCGCCGCCGTTCCCGCGTTCGCGCAGTCCGCTCCGCAGACGGTCCTGATCGGCCTCGCCGCGCCGCTCACCGGCCCGTCCGCGCGAATCGGCAAGGATCTGCAGAACGGCGCGCAACTCGCGATCGACGATGCGAACGCCAAGCATCCAACCATCGGCGGCAAGCCGGTCGTCTACAAGCTCGTCGCGGCCGACGACCAGTCCGATCCGCGCACGGCCGTCGCGGTCGCGCAGCAACTCGTCGACCAGCACGTGATCGGCGTCGTCGGTCACTGGAACACGGGCTGCAGCGTGCCGGCGTCGCGCGTGTACCGCGATGCGGGCATTCCGCAGATCGCGCCGGCCTCCACCGGCCATCAATACACGCAGCAGGGCTACGCGACGGCGTTGCGCATCATGGGTCACGACGATGCGGGCGGCCGCTTCACCGGTGCGTACGCGGTGAAGACGCTGAAGGCCACGCGCATCGCGGTGATCGACGATCGCACGTCATTCGGCGCGGGGCTGGCCGACCAGTTCATCCAGGGCGTGCAGGCGAACGGCGGCACGATCGTCGATCGCCAGTACGTGAACGACAAGACCACCGATTTCAGCGGCGTGCTGACCGCGATCAAGGGCAAGCGCGCGGATCTCGTGTTCTTCGGCGGCCTCGACGCGCAGGCCGCGCCGATCGCGCGCCGGATGCGCCAGCTCGGCGTGAACGCGCCGCTGCTCGGCGCGGGCGGCTTCGTGAGCCAGACCTTCCTGTCGCTCGCCGGCAAGGACGGCGACGGCGTGACGGCGCTCGAGCCGGGCCTGCCGCTCGACCGGATGCCGGGCGGCAAGACGTTCGATGCGCAATACCAGGCGCGCTATCACGCGCCGATCGAACTGCATGCGCCGTTCGCGTACGACGCGGCCGCCACGCTGATCGCGGCCGCGCAGAAGGCCGGCACGACCCAGCCGGCGAAGCTCGTCGCAGCCGTTCGCGCGATCGACCGGCCCGGCGTGACGGGGCGCATCGCATTCGACGCCGAAGGCAACCTGAAGGACCCGGCCTTCACGATCTACCAGGTGCGCGGCGGCAAGTGGGCCGTCGTCGACGTGCTCGGCGGCTCGCGTACCGCCGTCAAGTAACGATAAAACGACCAGGACGATCCCCATGACCGAAGCGAACCCGACATCCGCCGCCGCACCCGAGGACACACGCCTCGGGATTCTCGCGCGGCGCCGTATCGAAGCGGAAATCATCAAGCCGATCTACGAGATCATGAAGCGCGAGTTCGGCGCCGAGCGCGCGCAGGCCGTGATCGCCGAAGCCGTGCGCGGCGCGGCCGTCGATGCGGGCCGTACGTTCGCCGCGCAGGAGCCGGACGGCCCGAGCGTGAAGTCGTTCATCGCGCTGCAGGTGCTGTGGGAGAAGGACGATGCGCTCGACGTCGAGGTGCGGCGCGCGGACGACGCGCACTACGACTACGACGTGCATCGCTGCAGCTACGCCGAGATGTATCACGCGATGGGGCTCGGCGAGATCGGGCACCTGCTGAGCTGCGCGCGCGACAGTTATTTCATCCAGGGTTACGCGCCGGACATCGCGCTCACGCGCACGAGCACGATCATGCAGGGCGGCAAGCGCTGCGATTTCCGCTATGCGCTGCAACGCGCGCCGGAGCACGGCGATGCATGACGCTACCGTGACCATGCCGCGCGTCGACGGCGACCGTCTGTGGGCGTCGCTCGAACGGATGGCGCAGATCGGCGCGACGCCGAAGGGCGGCGTCTGCCGTCTCGCGCTGACCGATCTCGACCGCGAGTCGCGCGACCTGTTCGTGCAGTGGGCGCGCGACGCCGGCTGCACGGTACGCGTCGATCAAATGGGCAACGTGTTCGCGCGCCGCGCGGGCCGCCACGCCGACGCCGCACCGGTGATGACGGGCTCGCACGCCGATTCGCAGCCGACCGGCGGCCGCTACGACGGTATCTACGGCGTGCTCGGCGGGCTCGAAGTCGTGCGCGCGCTGAACGATGCGGGCATCGAAACCGAGCGCCCGATCGACGTCGTGATCTGGACCAACGAGGAAGGCTCTCGCTTCGCGCCGGCGATGGTATCGGCCGGCGTGTTCTCGGGCGTCTATACGCTCGAATACGGGCTGTCGCGCACCGACGGCGCGGGCCGGACGATCGGCGAGGAGCTCGAACGGATCGGCTACGCGGGTGCGGAGCCGGTCGGCGGCTATCCGGTGCACGCCGCGTACGAACTGCATATCGAGCAGGGCGCGATTCTCGAACGGGCCGGCAAGACGATCGGCGTCGTGACGGCCGGGCAGGGGCAGCGCTGGTACGAGGTGACGCTGACCGGGGTCGATGCGCACGCCGGTACGACGCCAATGGAGTTTCGTCGCGACGCGCTGGTGGGCGCCGCGCGGATGATCTCGTTCGTCGACGAGCTCGGCCGCCGTTACGCACCGGATGCGCGCGCAACGGTCGGGATGATCGAGGCGCGGCCGAATTCGCGCAATACGGTGCCGGGCGGCTGTTTTTTCACGGTCGAATTCCGGCATCCCGACGATGCGGTCCTCGACGAACTGGACGCGGCGCTGCGCGCGGAGCTCGCGCGCGTGGCCGACGAAACCGGCCTCGGCGCGCGGATCGAGCAGATTTTCACGTATGCGCCGGTGCCGTTCGCGCCACGCTGTATCGACACGGTGCGCGACGCGGCCCGCGCGCTCGGGTTGTCGCACATGGACATCGTGTCCGGTGCGGGACACGACGCGTGCTATGTCGCGCGTGTCGCGCCGACCGGGATGATCTTCGTCCCGTGTGTGGACGGGCTGAGCCACAACGAGGCGGAAGCGATTACGCCGGAATGGGCGACGGCGGGCGCCGACGTGTTGTTGCGCGCGGTGTTGCAGAGCGCGCAGGAAGCCTGAGCGCGACGCGTGCGGCCGGGCGGCGGAGCGCTCGCGTTACTTCCCCGCCTTGCGCCGCGCCATATACGCGAGATACGCGACGATCTGGTCGAGTTCGCGGTCGCTCAACTGTTCGGGCGGAAACGCCGGCATGCTGCGGCCCGGCCAGTCGCGTACCGACGCCGGGTTGCGGATGTAGCGGCGCAGCGCGGCGGGCTGGAAATAGTCGACCGGGTTCATCGGCGAGTTCAGGTCGGGGCCGGCGTGGCTGCTGCCCGCGCCGTCGATGCGATGACACGCGAGACATTGCGTGACGAACAGCCGCTGGCCCGCGCGGGCCGGATCGTTCGCGGGCAACGCGGCATCGACCGCGAGCGACGGCCAGCGCGCGAGCGGCGACGATTCGATCGTGATGCGCACGATCTGGTACGGCCACTGTTCGCCGCGCACCGACGACGCGTCCGGCCCGAGCCACACGAGATAGAACGGCCCCGCGCCGACCTGCTTGCCGGGCAGCTTCGGCCACGGATGGGCCGGATCCTCGATCGCGAGCCACGGGACCGCGCCGGCCGGCGCGCGGCGGCGCACGAGATCGAGCGGCAATTGCGCGGCGAAACCGTCGGCCGCGCGCGTTTCGAGCACGCCGTCGGCCGGCAGCGGCGTGTCGCCGAGCAGCGCGGCGAACGGCACCGCGCGGAACGTCATCGGCCGGCCGTATGCGATGTCGCGCGGCACGTGGATGTCGGTCGCGTCCGGACGCGCGAGCAGCGTCTGGCGGGTGACGGCGCGGGCCGTGCCGTCGGTGTCGAGTTCGAGCGTGGACTGGGCCGACGCGCGTTGCCCGAGCAGGCAGACCGTCAGCAGCACAAGCGAAAACCACTGGCGCTTCAGCATTCGTTCTCCGGGAAGGGGCGTTCCGGCGGCGGCAGGCGGGCCGCCGCGGCCGATGGAAGGAATCGGGCGACAGTCTATCCGGTACGGGCGGCGCTGGCGAATTCGGCGCGCAAGGGCGCGGCGGTCATGACCGGACCGGCCCGTGACAGTGGGTCCGACCAACGGGGCGCCGCGTGGGCGAGGTGTCGTCATCGCGGTTCGGACCACGGAGGGAGAACGCTCACGGTGGCGACACGCGGTCTGCCCGCGTTCACGACATTGCGTTACCGGCCATCGTCGTCAATGACTCGAACAAGCCGCTTCGCTCTTCGGCATGGGTGTGCGTTGCGCTGGTTCGAAATCGGCTTCACGCATCCCCGACGGCGTCAGCGACACGAAATGCATCGCCGTGCCGCGCGCCGGGAAACCGGCGATGCCGGTCGAACCCCAAGGAATCGGCGAGCGTTGCACGCCGCTCACTGCAATGTTCGCCGGCCCAAGCGCGAGCGTCAGTAGCCGCCCGTCGCGGGTCGGCACATACGCGTGCGTGCCGGCGACACCGAGGTCCGATTCGCGCACCGATGCGGGCAGGCAATCGAGCGTCGCCGTGCGGCGGCCGTCCGGCGCGATCAGCATCGCGACGCCGCGATCGTCCGCCGTCGTCGTGACGACGATGAAACGGTCGATCTCCGGCACATAGGCGGCTGAATACACGTAGTACTGGATCGCGTCGTTCAGCGATCCGAGTTTTTCCAGCTTCGCGGTGACGGGGTCGAACATCGCGTATTCGAGCGTCGCGTCCGTGCTGCCTTCGATGAATTTCTGCCACACGAGCAGCGCGTTGCGCGGCGAGCCCGCGATCACGGGCCACCACTCGCGGCGGCGCGGCGCGACCGCGACATGGTTCAGTACGCGCCCGGCCGCATCGTAGGTTTTCAGGTAGACACCGTTGCCGCTGCCGAGGTTGTCGACACCGCCGCCGTTGACCCAGTCGGCCGAATAGAACACGACGAAGCGGTCGCCGGCCGTCGCGACATGCCCCGAATGGCCGCCCGATTCGACGTCGTTCGGGTAGGGCTTGACCGGTTTCAGGTCGCGGCGGTAGACGCCGTAGCGCTGGCTGACTTCCTGCGGCGAGTTCCAGCCGTCCTCGAACGTGACGAAGATGTCGCCGCGCGCGTTCTGCGCGATCGACACGGGTTCCTGCGCCTCGGGGCGGCTGATGAACGTGCGCACGTGCAGCACGCGCGTCCCGCCGGGCAGCCATTCGCCGACGTACACGTCATGCGGCCAGTTGCCGCCGCGCAGCGCGCCGCGCGGCACGATGCCCGAGCTGCTGAAGAACACCCAGCGTTTGCCGTCGCCGGCGTCGGCCACGCCGATTCCGTGCATGAAGCGCCGCGGGTCGCCGCTGTCCTGCGGCGACGGGGCGGTCGACACCGTGACCGTATGCACGACCGGCGCGCCGGCGAAGGCCGGCGGCGACGCCGTGCCGATGCCGCCCGCGCCGCAAAGGGCAGCCGCGGCCAGCCGCACGACGGCCTGTACCGGGCGCGTTCGCCGCATCATTCGACGGTTACCGATTTCGCGAGGTTGCGCGGCTTGTCGACGTCGGCGCCGCGCGCGCAGCCGACGTGATACGCGAGCAGTTGCAACGGGATCACGTTGACGATCGGCGACAGCAGGTCGCCCGATTCGCGCACGCGGATCAGGTGCGTGTCGCGGTCGGCGTCGATCTCGAGCTGACTGCCGGCCAGCACGTAAAGCCGGCCGCCGCGTGCACGCACCTCGGCCATGTTGGACTTCAGCTTCTGGAACAGGCGGTCGTCCGGCGCGATCGTGACGACCGGCATCGCGCTCGTGACGAGCGCGAGCGGCCCGTGCTTCAGCTCGCCGGCCGCATAGCCTTCCGCGTGGATGTACGACACTTCCTTCAGCTTCAGGGCGCCTTCCAGTGCGATCGGGAAATGGATGCCGCGGCCGAGGAACAGCGCGTTCTCGGTGCGCGCGAATTTCGTGGCCCAGCCCATGATCTGCGTTTCCAGCGCGAGCGCGTGGCCGATGCGCTCGGGCAGCGCGCGCAACTGCTTCAGGTGCGTCGCGACTTGCGCGGCATCGAGCCGGCCGCGTAGTTGCGCGAGCGTCAGCGTCAGCAAGAACAGCGCGACGAGCTGCGTGGTGAACGCCTTGGTCGACGCGACGCCGAGTTCGGCGCCGGCCCGCGTCAGGAACCGCAGTGGCGCGTTGCGCGCGATCGTGCTGGTCGCGACGTTGCAGATCGCCATCGACAAATCCTGGCCCATCGTGCGCGCCTGCTCGATCGCGCCGATGGTGTCGGCCGTTTCGCCCGACTGCGAGATGCCGACGACGAGCGTGCGCGGATCGGCCACCGTGTCGCGGTAGCGGTATTCGCTGGCGATCTCGACCTGGGCCGGCACGCCCGCGATGCTTTCGAGCCAGTACTTCGCCGTGAGGCCCGCGTAGTAGCTGGTGCCGCAGCCGAGCAGCAGCACGCTTCTGACTCGCGACAGCAGCCCGCGCGTGCCTTCCGTCGCGTCGAACAGCGCCGGCGAGATCGTGTCGATGCCGTCGAGCGTGCTGTCGATCGCCTTCGGTTGCTCGAAGATTTCCTTCTGCATGAAGTGCTGGTACGGGCCGAGCGCGGCATCGTCCGCGCGCGCCTTCACTTCGCACAACGGGCGCCGTGCTTCCTGCCCGCCCGCATCGACCACGGCGATGCGATCCGGCGTGATCAGCGCGACGTCGCCGTCCTCCAGGTACACGAAGCGGTCGGTCAGGTCGCCGAGCGCCGCGCAGTCGGACGCGAGGTAGTTCTGCTCGGCGCCGATGCCGATCACGAGCGGCGAGCCGGCGCGCGCGGCGACGAGGCGCTGCGGCTCGCGCGCGCCGAGCACCGCGATCGCGTACGCGCCGTGCAGCCGTTTGACCGCGCGCACCACCGCGTCGAACAGGTCGTCGCGATAGAGGCTGTGGATCAGGTGCGCGATGACCTCGGTGTCGGTCTGTCCGCGAAACGTATAGCCGCGTTGCTTCAGTTCGGCGCGCAGCGTGTCGTGGTTCTCGATGATCCCGTTGTGCACGACGGCGATCGTGTCGCCCGACATGATCGGATGCGCGTTCATTTCAGACGGCGCGCCATGTGTGGCCCAGCGCGTATGCGCGATGCAGGTCTGCGCTTCGAGGCCGAGCGTCAGCACGCGGTCCTGCAGGTCCGTTACGCGTCGCAGCGTGCGTTCGCTGCGCAGGCGGCCGTCGCCCTGAACGGCGATGCCGCACGAATCGTAGCCGCGATATTCGAGCCGGCTCAGCGCATTGACCAGTTGCGGCACCTGATTGTTCAGGCCGCTTGCTCCGACGATTCCGCACATGATTCACCTCGTCTCCAGGAAGTTTTCTGGCTGGCGCGCGACGCGCGGCAGCACGATGTCAGGAGTGGTGCCGCGTCGCACGGCAGGCGTCGCGCGCGGCGCGGCACGTCTCCGGCGATCTATTCGCGGGGCTGCGGCCCGGCATGGGCGATCCATTCGATGCCCGAAATCGACCCGTTCGCATCGTGCGACGCGACGAGAATGCGCGTCGTGCGGCGCGCGCCGCGCCGGCGCTCGCTCGCGAACGCGGTCGGCGGCACCGAGCGCACCTTCACGCTGGCCGAGCGCCGCACCATCTTCGACACGCGCAGGCGATAGGCGAACGGATGCACGACGCGTCCCGCGATCAGCCACATGACGATCGTGCCGGCGATCAGCGCGATGCTGGTCACGTAGAACACGATCTGCTCGATCGGCATCTCGGCCTCGTTGAACGGCAGCAGGTAACGGTACGTGTAGATGCAGATCGATGCCCATACACCGCCGACCAGCGCGGGCCGCACGAGGCGGAACCATGCGACGAGCACGGGCCCGACGATGCCGCCGCGTTCGGCGATCATGTCGCGCGGGGCGCGCAGGGAAAGGTCAATAATCGGCGCGTTCTTCATGTTGAATGCCTCGGTCGGGACTGATCCAGACGGCGCGCTTGCCGCGGCCCCGCAGTACGACGGCGGGCAGGGCGACGACGGTGGTGATCATGCTGATCAGCCAGAACGCGACGGGGTACCAGATGGTGTCAAGGAAGTACATCAGGAGTTTTTCGTCGTAACGACGATCGATCATGCTGCCGATGATCAGCTGCAGGATGCAGGTCGCGACCAGCAGCATCCCGTGCCAGTGCGGCACCACGGACACATGCCAGTTCGCCGGAAGCGGGTAGACCACGTCGATCAGCGCGAGCAGCAGGATGAACGACATCGAGTACGCCCACGCGATGCCGATCAGGTACTCGACGAACAGCGGCCACATCATCATCTGCGTGGGCCGCATCAGCGTACCCGCGTACTTGAGCAGCACCTGGATGCCGCCCTTGGACCAGCGCAGCCGCTGCCGGTAGAGCCCCTTGAGCGTCTCGGGCATCAGGATCCAGCTGAGCGCGTGCGGCTCGTACACGACGCGCCAGTCGCGGCACTGCAGCTTCCAGCTGATGTCGATGTCCTCGGTGAGCATGTCCGAGCTCCAGTAGCCGACGTCGGCGAGCGCGGTCTTGCGGAACATCGTGATCACGCCCGATACCGTGAAGATGCGGCCGTACACCTGCTGCGTGCGCTTGATGAGCCCGACGATCGACGAGAATTCGCCGACCTGCATGCGGCCGAGCAGCGACGTGCGCGTGCGGATGCGCGGGTTGCCGGTCACCGCGCCCACGCCCGGGTCGGTCAGGAAATGTTCGAGCATCCAGCCGATCGCGTCGTGCGCGAGCAGCGCGTCGCCGTCGATACAGAGCAGGTATTCCGCGTTGGATACCGCGGCCGCGGTCGTGAGCCCGACCGCCTTGCCTTCGTTGCGCGCGTGATGGATCACGAGCAGCCGCGGGATCTCGACGGCCAGCTCGTTGAGGATCTCGCCCGTGCGATCCTTGCTGCCGTCGTTGACCGCGATGATGTCGTAGTTCGGATACTGCATCCCGTTCAGATGGGCGATCACGCTGCGCGCGTTCGCGGCTTCGTTGAAGCAGGGCACGACGATCGACACCTTCGGGATGCCGCTCGACGCGATCGTGCGTGTCGACAGCTCGCGGCCTTCCTCGAGCAGGAAGTAGTGCACGACGCCGCCGATCATCCACAGATACGACATGAAGAACGGATAGTAGAAGACGAAATCCTGCAGGCGCTGGATCAGGCTATGGGAGGTCATGGCGTCTTGGTTCCCCGCGATTGCTGCATCTGCATCAGCGCGTTGATGGAGGTTGGGTCGAGGCGCGACTTCAGCGACATCACGTCGCGCATCGCGTCGAGCTCCGGCTGGCCGGTCAGGAAGTTGTCGGGGTAGTAGCCGAAATTCACGGCGCCCTCGCTGCGCAGCCGCCGCATCTGCGCGAGCAGCGTGCTGGCCGGCACCGCCTTCTGCCCGTGCCAGTCGTACGACTGCAGTTCGAACACGGTGCGCGGCAGCCCGCGCTGCTTCGCGCGCACCGCCTTCACGAGCTGGTCGAGCCAGCCTTCCGGGTCCTTCGCCTGTTCCATGTACGGCATCGCCATCAGCGCGACGTAGTCGTAGGCGGCGAGGAAATCGTCGTAGTTCTGCGCATACCACGCTTCCGATTCGGGCTTGAGCACCGGCATCGCGAAGATGTTGCGCGCGGTCAGCACGTCGCCGGCGTTCTGGTGGGCCAGCACGATCTGTTCGAGCTGCCGGGTCATGTCGATCAGGTAGCGCGTCTTCTGGCGCGTCCAGCGCTTCATCAGGTCGGGGTTCTCGCGGATCTTGCCGACGTCGGCCGGCAGCCCCCATTGCGAATAGGTGCGCAGCGCATGCCGGCCCGCATCCTCGTAGTCGTCGAGCACGGCGTCGTCGCCGAACAGGATGCCGCTGAACGACGCGTGCTTGCTGAGATCCTCGTAGACCTGCTGGATCATCAGCCGCGCATCGGGATCGAACGGGCTCAGCCGGAACACGCGCGCGCCGTTCTCGCGGGCCGGCGCGCCGCCGTAGGCGCTGACGGCTTCGAGCGCGCGGAGCTTGTCGGCCGGCGGCCGGAACGCGAGCACCGGCATCCACGCGTATACCTGCACGTTGGACCGCGTGTTGAGCTGCCACGCGGCACGCGAGAACAGGTCGGAACGCATCGGCAAATGCCGGTTCGGGAAATACACCGCTTCGGCCACGCCCGTGCCCTTCGGGTCCGCATACGCCTGCAGGTACACCGATTTCGGCTGCATCCGGTAGATGCGCTCGATCAGCTTGCCGAGATTCGCTTCCTGCCGCGCGGGATCGGGGTCGTAGACCTGGTCGAGATCGACCTGCACGGTACGCTCGGGCATGTCGACGTCGCCGCGGTTCGACGCCGGCTCGCGCATCGAGCGCTCGAACCCGCCGATATCGACGTCGTACATCATCAGGATTCGTCTGAGCCGGTCGAGCGGCACGTCCGGCGTATTCGGGCCGGCATCGAGGCTGAACTGGATGTCCATGCCGAGCGATGTCGAGATCTGGCGCACGGGCTGGTTTTCCGCGCCGTACGGCCACACCATCGAGCGCGCGACGATGCCGGTGCGCTCGCGGATCTGCCGCACGCAAGTCTGCAGGTCGTCGTGCACGCGGGCGTGGAATTCGGCGTCGGTTTCATAGCGCTTCTGGTCTTGCAGGTACAGGTGCGACGTGGTCGCCGGCAATTCGTTGCCTTGCGGATTCGCGATCGCGCCATGATGCAGATTGTGGGTGTGGCAGCCGAGCTCGACGAATTCCGACTGCCCGAGCTTCTTCACCTCGTCCCACGACAGGAAGTAGTCGCGCGGCACCTGAACCTTGTCGCTGATGCGGATCGGCGTATCCGGCGGCATGTCGATCCACGCGGTGACGAGGCCCATCACGGCCGGATACTTGAAGCGCTCCAGCAGCGGCAGCACCTTCGTGTAGTGGCTGCGAAAGCCGTCGTCGAACGTGAGCAGCACCGAGCGCGGCGGCAGCGGCTTGCCGCCGTGCCGCGATGCCTCGATCTGCTTGACGGTGATGGTGTGGTAGTTGTTGGTCTGCAGCCACGAGAAGATCGCGGTCAGCGTACCGGTATCGACCGCGAACGGATCGATGATCGCGGTCGGCGACGAAAACGACGCCATCAGGTTGTCGCGCACGTCGTGCATGCAGATCACGCGAAACGTCTTGCCGTCGGCCGGGTCGGACGGCGGCAGCAGGTCGATCATCTTGGCGCCGCTCACGCCCGGGAACAGCGAACAGGCGGCAAACGTGCCGAGGCATCCGCACATGAAGGTTCGTCTGGATTGCATTCAGCGCTCCTTTCTAAAACGGCAGGTTGAGCGACAGGAAGCCGGTTTCGGAACGCTCGCGCTGGCCGTCGTACGCGTGGCTGCTGACCTCGACGCCGTAGCTCAGCGTGATGTCGTGCTTGAACGTCCACGCGTGCTCGATGCGCGCGCTCCACAACGGGCTGGTGCCGAAGCCGCGCTCGTTGTACGCGCCGCCCGACACCGACACGCGCTGTTGCAGCCCCAGGTCGCCTCGCTTCCACAGTGTCAGTTGATGCATGACCGTCACGGCGGCCGCGTAATCGCGACCGGGGCTGAAGTAGGGCGCGTCCCGGCGCGTGTTGCTGTCCGTGCCCAGGTTCAGCGAGACGTTGACGAGCTGGTTCGCGGCCGTGTACACGCGCTGCGTGGCGGTCGCCGCGATCTCCTGGTGCAGGTTCGAATCGCTGTAGCGGCTCACGCCGTAGCTGAGCTTGACTTCGCGCCGGTCGTTCTGGCGATACACGACCTCGACATTCGCGGAGCGGCCCCAGATGTGCGCGGCATACGCTTTCCACGGCAGCGAGTTGTCGTTGGTGTCGAGCCCGGCGCTGACCGTCCAGTAGTCGTTCAACGCGTACGCGATCGTCCCGCGGCCGCCGGTTCGGCCGTCCCCGCCCATCGAGCGCGTGACTTCGCCGAGCACGGTGAGCGGCCCGTGCCGGTAGTCGCCGCCGATGCCGGTGCGCGTGCGGCTGAGGTTGCCGTCGTCGGTCTGCGCGAAACCGTAGAACGTGTGCGAAAACACGCGCCAGTTGTCGCCGAACGGTTGCGAATACACATAGCTGTCCGACGTGAAGCTGTTGTTGGCCAGCGCGCTGTTGCCGTGCTCGAAGCTCAGGTCGGTCGTGAACACCGGGCTGCGGTATGCGTTGTAGTCGCGCTTGAAGCTGCGCACCGCACCGCTGTCCGGGAACGTGTTGCCGAGGGTCTGGTCGACGGTTTTCGCGGTCGCGTAATCGTCCGCCGTGAGCGATGCGCGGCCGAGGCCCGCGAGCATCTCGACGCTGTCCGGGTGATCGGTCAGCGACGCGCGATACATCGAGATCGCCTGGCGCGGATGCGATTGGCCCGACACGGCGTCGGCATGCGCGGCGCGCACCTCAGCGTTGAACGGCACCTCTTTCTCGAGCTGTTCGAGCGCGGCGATCCCTTCGTTCACGTGACCCGTGAAGATCAGATATTGCGCGCGCAGCCGGTAGTAGCGCAGATAGTCGCTTTCTCCCGGGCCAACGTTGGTCACCTGCCTGGCCGGCGGCAGCGACTTCTCCATGTCGTCGAGCACCTGCTTCGCTTCCGGCGCGCGTGCCTGGTCGACGTACGACCAGAACAGCCCTTCCTGCAGCTCGATCGGGCGCGTGCGCGAGCCGTACTGGAAGCCGCGGGTCGCGCGATCGGTCGGCGAGGCGGTGGCCTGTTTCAGCGCGCGCGCGTACACGGCGTTCGCCTTGGCCGGCTCGCTCAGGTACAGGTATGCATCGCCGACGGCCGCCAACGCGTCGATCGAGATTTCCGCGCTGGACGGAATCGTCTCGAACGTCGCGACGGCCGTTTTCATCTCGCCGCGTGCGGCAAGGGCGACGACCCGGTCGCCCGCGAGGGCGGTGCGGACCGGGGTGTACTCGGGTGTCGCGGGTATCCGCTTGTCGAGGTCGTCCGCCGCGCGCAGCGCGTCGTCGATTCCGTCGAAGCGGTCCGAACTCGTCATCGAGCGCGACTTGTCGCGTCCGCCGCGCACCTGCTGGCGAATCGACAGCTCTTCCAGTTGCGCGATGTCGACGGCGGAGAACGCATCGGGCCGGGCCTTCGCTTCGTCGAGCGCCTTGACCGCGCCGCCGCTCGCCGCGAGGCCGAACACGTCGTTGCGTACCGTCTCGACGTCGGCGGTGCGGAGATTCGGCGCCCGCGCATTCGGCGCTTCGACGTCGGGCCCCTGCGATCGCTGGGTCGGCTCGCCGGGGAGCTGGGCGCCGGGCGTCTGTGAATTCGGCGGCTGGGACGACGGCAGTTGCGCGCCGGGCGTCTCGGTCGCAGGCGTGGGCGAGTTCGGCATCGGTGTGCCGGATGCCTGCGCCGTGAGCGTCGGCATGGTCGGCGCAACCGGCGGTGCGGTGGTCAGGGGGTGGGCGGGCTGCGGCGGTGCATCCGACGTTCGCGCGCGCGGCGCCGACGTATCCGGCGGCGGGGTGTCGAATGCCTGCGCAAGCAGCATCGATGCGTTCGGCGATGCTGCGACCGGCGCCGGTGCGCTCGGCTGCGCAGCATCGGGGTCCACCACGACCGTGGTCGGCATCGCCGGGTTCGGCGCCTGCGCGATCTGCAGCGACGCGTCCGAGGCCCGCGCGATCGGCGTGGGCGCAAGCGGGGGCTGCGTGCCCGAACCCTGCGCGGCCTGCGTCGACGCGCCCGTTGGCCGCAGGTCGGGTGGCAGCGCACCCGGCGCACCGCGGGATCCGGCGATTTCGCTCGTGCCGCGCGGTTCCGCGTCGCCTTCGGCGGAAAGACACGGGCCGGACGCGACGAGCAGGCACAGCAGCGGCGCATGCAGGAGGATCCGCCGGTTCGGCGGAGCGACGGTGGTGCATTGTTGGTGACGATTGTTGGCCACGGTGTCTCCTCACTTTGAAACGATCACGTCGATTGCACGCCCGAGGGCCGGTTCACAGGCGGTTGCGAATCGCCTGCCCCAGCAGTGCGCGCGATTCGCTGTTCGTCGGGTCGATGGCGAGTGCTCGGCTCGCGTTCTGCTCCACGCAGCTCCATTCGTCGATCTCTGCGCACCGGCGCGCCTTGGCCAGAGCGCGGGCGCCTTCCAGCTCATCGTGCGTGACGCGGGCGGTCTCCATGTGCGGCGTGCCGGCGAGGCTCGACTGCGGCTGCCGTTCCGTCGCGGGGTCGGGGCGTTTTCTCGTGCGTGCCAGCGCCTGCGAGCGTGACGTCCGGTGCGCATCGCCGGCGCGCGCCGAGCGACTGCCGGTCGACGCCGCGTGCGGGCTCGCCGCGAGCTTCGTCGGCGGCACGTGCGCGGCGCGCGGTGGGCTCGTGTCGGAGCGGGCCGTGGCTTGCGGCGGCACGGCCGGTTCGGCCGGAGCCGACACGGCGGGCGCCGTCGAGGCGGACGGCGGAACCGGCCCGGCCTGCGCGACCGTCGACGTCGAGCCGGCGGGCGCCGTTGTGTGGGACGAGCCGCCCGTCGCCGCGACGATGAGCTGGCGGTACTTGCCGACGACGTTGCCGATCACGCCGGCGATATCGTGCGTCACGCTCGCGTGGCCGATCCTCGTGTCTCGCTCGACGTACGCGAACGCGCCGAAGATCGCGGCAAATGCAGCGACGCTGAGCGCCGCATTCTTTCCCGGACCCCACGACGGTTTCGGCTGACGGTCGGGCGAGTCGTCCGGTCGTTCTGGACGGGGCATTCAAGTCTCCTGGATTCGATGCGTTCCATGAATGACGCGATCGGAGCGGGGCGGTGCGACGTTTCACCATCGCAACTGCGTCGTGAGCGCACCCGTCTCGACGATCGCGAACTGGGTTGCTCCCTGATAGGTCCCTTCGACCCGGTAGCTCGCGTCCGGCACGCTGAACAGGCAGCGCGATCCCGATGCATTGAATTCGACGAGCACGCGCCCATGCCGGCGCAGGCGCACCTGCACGTTGGAGAGGGGCTGGCCGGTGCTCCCCGACACGAACGACACGCCCAGGTTGTACGGGCGCCCGTCAGGGGGAAGCGGCGCGGTGCCGTCGATCCGCGCATCGCCGCAGATATACGAAATCACGTACCGGTTTGCCCCCGGACCGGACGCCGGCGGCGGGGCCGCCGATGTCTGGGCCATGGCGTTCATGCAGAGCGTGGAGAGCACGACGCTCAGGAAAGGGCGAGCCTGCTGTCGAAGCGAAGGTGACATTGCAATCTCCCGTCCGGAATCGATGACGCGCATCGACTCGGAGTCGAATTTGCCAACGTTCTTTTTGCGACACGCTATTGATACACGATGGCTTTTGAACCAACAACCGCGTGTGACCCGAATGGGACGGGAGCGAAAGATCCTATCTAAATAGGATTAAGATGGATTGGTAAGGATGTCCTAATTCTGAATAAAGTCGATATTCCCGGACATGAAAATTGCTCACCGGTAGCGATGATCGAGCACGCTTTGAATCACGTCGGAGGTATCGACGTTCGTGCCGAAAAATAACGACTGATAAAA
Source organism: Burkholderia sp. AU44665 (assembly GCF_030504405.1). Taxonomy (NCBI): domain Bacteria; kingdom Pseudomonadati; phylum Pseudomonadota; class Betaproteobacteria; order Burkholderiales; family Burkholderiaceae; genus Burkholderia; species Burkholderia sp. AU44665. Next base: position 309,210 of record NZ_JAUJRI010000001.1, read on the forward strand.
GAAACTGTTGCGCCTGTATTCGAGAAGAATCGATGAATGTTCGGATACAGGCCGCATGTCGAGAAATGAGGGTGCGACGTTTTTGATCATTCCGGCTGTTACAGGTAAATAGAAACTTGTGTAACAAGGTATTTCTGTCTGGAAAATCGGTCCGAATATTCTTACTTAATACGGGAAGCAGTAAAAAGTACGACACGGATTCGCAAACGTTTGCGTTTTAATGGCGGCGGATTGGGGGCAGGTGAGGGATTTTATGGAATCCGGCGGATTATCGATTGCCGTCGAAAGAATACGCATGCGCGCCATGGATATCCACGGCGCGGACACGGCGTTCAGCGACTGCCGCCCGCGCTTCGTCGCGCGCCGCGCATTGCCGGCGCGGCCGCCTCTTCGGTGCCGATCGCCGCGTCGAGGGCCGTGCGCGGCCGGTTCATGATGTAGGCCCACAGCTGCTCGGCCGCGAGCCCGCGCTTGCGCGCCGATCGATACAGGCGGATTTCGAGTTCGGTGATCCAGTCGCCGGTGCCGGCGCAGACGAGCGTGCCGTCCGCGAGCTCTTTCGCGACGCAGCTTTCCGGCAGCCAGCCGATGCCGTGCCCGGCCACGACCATGCCTTTCAGCGCCTCGGACATGTGCGTCTCGAAACACCGGTGCAGCACATACGGCTCGGTCGCGTTCAGCAGCAGCATCTCGACGATGTTGCCGAGAAAGGCGCCCGACGAATACGCGAGCAGCGGCAGCGGCGCATCGGGCGTGCCGGGCAGCTGGAACACCGGCTTGCCGCGTGCATCGGGCGACGACACGGGCAGGATTCGTTCGACGCCGAGGCTGACGAACGGAAAGTGGTTCGGATCGAGCACGATCGGCAACTGCGGATGGTGATAGCCGAGCAACAGGTCGCATTCGCCTTCGACGAGCTGCTGCACGCCTTCCGGCACGTTCACCGCATTGACGCGCGCGGTCACGTGGCCGACCTCGCTGTTGAGCTGCTTGAGCCATTCCGGAAACAGCGTGAACACGAGCGTATGCGCGACGGCGAAGCGCACGACCTGGTCGCTGGCCGCGAACTGGTCGTAGCCGTTCACGAGATTGCGCGCCGCATACATGCTGCGCAGGATGTCCGCGGCGAGCCCGCGGAACATCTGGCCGGCCGGCGTCAGTGCGATCGGATTGATGCTCCGGTCCACCAGCTTCGCGTCCATCCAGGTTTCGAGGGCGGCGATTCGTCTACTGAACGCCGATTGCGTCAGGTGCCGATGACGCGCGGCCCGGGAAAAGCTCTTGGTATCCGCCAGGCTCAGGAAATCTTCCAGCCACTTTGCTTCCATTTCGATCTTCGCTTTTTATAGTCGGGCGCCTGAAAGGGGGCGCCGTCTGCTGCGCAAACGTTCTAGCGTACCGCGCATCGCGTCGGTCGGGCCGATGTTTTTTTTCGATCGGTGTCAGTCGAAATATGCATGGGCGTTGTCGGCGGGATTACGGCTACATAGCGTTGAGGGGCCGGACCGAGTTAACCGGACAGTTCATCGCGTCGGACTGTCCGGCCCGCCCGGACGGCGCTTCCCCCGGGCCGGCTGCGCCGTGTGCGTGCCGGCCCGCCCGCTCGGGCCGGTGCCCGCCTCGTCGCTTTTGGTGCGGTGCAGATTGCACATCCGTGACACGCGGGAGAACTATGTTCGTCGGATGCGGCGCAGCATCGGCCATGCGCGTCGGCGGCGCACCGAGAGTGCGCGCCGCGTCGGCGATGCACCGTTGTGGTGCGAAACGTGGCGCGGGCGTGCCCGGCGCGGCGCAAAAACAGGGGGATATCGACGGGAGCGAACACGGCACGTTCCTTGCAAAGCATTGGTTACGCCGGTCCGGCATGCGCAATGCCGGGGAAAACGATCGATGGAGAAAAAATCGATGAAGCCATTCGATGAAATGCTGCAATCCGGCGACATGGTAAGGGCGCCTTACGCGCGCCTGAAGCAATGGCTCGACACGCAGAATCCCGCGAGCCTCGCCCAGAAGGCCCACGATGCGGAAGGCGTGTTCCGCAAGACGGGCATCACGTTCGCCGTCTACGGCGACGCGGAGGCCGCCGAGCGGCTGATTCCGTTCGACATCGTCCCGCGCATCATCTCGGGGGCGGAGTGGAGCCGGCTGTCGCTCGGCATCGAGCAGCGCGTGATGGCGCTCAACGCGTTCCTCGACGACATCTACCACCGCCAGGAAATCGTGCGCGCGGGCATCGTGCCGAAGCACCTGATCGCGCACAACGACGCGTTCATCCCGGAGATGATCGACTTCCGGCCGCCCGGAAACGTTTACACGCACATCATCGGCGTCGACATCGTGCGCACCGGCGAGAACGAGTTTTACGTGCTGGAGGACAACGCGCGCACGCCGTCCGGCGTGTCGTACATGCTGGAAAACCGCGAAACGATGATGCAGCTCTTTCCGGAGCTGTTCCAGCAGGTGAAGGTGCGCCCGGTCGAAACTTATCCGCAGATGCTGCGCCAGTCGCTCGCGGCCGTGTGCCCGCCGGGCGGCAACACCGACAACCCGACCGTCGCGGTGCTCACGCCCGGCATCCACAATTCCGCGTACTACGAACATTCGTTCCTCGCCGACCAGATGGGCGTGCACCTCGTCGAGGGCAGCGACCTGCAGGTGATCGACGGCCGCGTCGCGATGCGCACGACCGAAGGCTTCCAGCCGATCGACGTGCTGTATCGCCGCGTCGACGACGCGTTCCTCGATCCGCTCACGTTCCGCCCCGATTCGGTGCTCGGCGTGGCCGGCATCATGGACGTGTACCGCGCGGGCAACATCACGATCGCGAACGCGCCCGGCACCGGCATCGCCGACGACAAGGCGATCTACTCGTACATGCCGGAGATCGTCGAGTTCTACACGGGCCGCAAGGCGCTGCTGGAGAACGTGCCGACCTGGCGCTGCGGCGAGGCCGACAGCCTGAAATACGTGCTCGAGCATCTGGACGAACTGGTCGTGAAGGAAGTGCACGGCTCGGGCGGCTACGGGATGCTGGTCGGGCCGTGCGCGTCGAAGGCCGAACTCGACGCGTTTTCCGCGAAGCTGCGCGCCCGTCCCGCGAACTACATCGCGCAACCGACGCTCGCGTTGTCCACGACGCCGATCCTGACCGACGCCGGCCTCGCGCCGCGCCACGTCGACCTGCGGCCGTTCGTGCTGGTGTCGGACCGGATCCGCATCACGCCGGGCGGGCTCACGCGCGTCGCGCTGAAGGAGGGATCGCTCGTCGTCAACTCGAGCCAGGGCGGCGGCACCAAGGACACCTGGGTGCTGGCCGACTGAGCCGGACGCGACCGCGCGCGCCGGAGCCGGCGCGCGAACCGAACGAAGACGGAGTGGACACGAGATGCTTCTGGGACGTACTGCAAGCGGGCTCTACTGGATGTACCGCTATATCGAACGCGCGGAGAACATCGCGCGCATCGTCGATGCCGGGCTGCGGATGGCGCTCACGCGCACGGCCGACGCGCCGGCCGAATGGTCGTCGGTGCTCGTCAGCTCGGGCGCCGACGACGGCTATCGGCAGAAATACGACGCGTACGCGGCCGATACCGTGACCGACTACCTGCTGCGCGACCGCGACAACCCGTCGAGCGTGCTGTCGTGCATCGAAGCCGCGCGCTCGAACGCGCGGATGGTGCGCACGGCGCTCACGCGCGAGGCGTGGGAAAGCGTGAACGGCGCGTGGCTCGCGCTGCGCCGCGCGCTCGCGCAGCCGGTGCCTGAAAGCGAGCTGCCGGCCGTGCTCGACGAAGTGAAGCGCGAAACCGCGCTGATCCTCGGCAGCTTCTACAGCACGATGCTGCGCAACGAGATCTTCGATTTCGCGCAGATCGGCGCATTCATCGAGCGCGCCGACAACACCGCGCGGATCATCGACGTGAAGTACCACCTGCTGCTGCCGTCGGTGTCGCACGTGGGCACGATCCTCGACAACTACCAGTGGGAGACGATCCTGCGCTGCGTGGCCGCGCATCGTTCGTACCGCTGGGTGTACGACGTGCAGTACAAGCCGCTCAACATCGCGGACTACCTGATCCTGAACGGCCGCATGCCGCGTTCGCTGCGCTATTGCTACGGGCGCGTCGTGTCGAGCCTGAACCTGCTCGCGAAGGATTACGGCGTGACACACCCGTGTCACGACACGGCCACGAAGATCCTGCAACTGCTGTCCGATACCTCGGTCGAGCGGATCTTCAAGAGCGGCCTGCACGAATTCCTGACCGACTTCATCGGCCGCAACAACAGCCTCGGGCTCGAAATCGCCCAGGCTTACAACTTCGACTGAGGCTTGCCATGCGACTCGCCATTCGACACATTTCGCGTTATCGGTTCGACGATCAAGCCAGCCATGCGCTGCAACGGCTGCGGCTGCGCCCGCAATCCGGCCCCGGGCAGACGGTGCGCGCGTGGCAGGTCACGATCGACGGCGTCGAGCCGACGCTGTCGTACGCCGACGGGCTCGGCAACCGGATCGACCTCGTGCGCCACGATCGCGGCGCGAAGGACGAGATCGTGGTCGTGGCGGCCGGCGTCGTCGAGACGCAGGACCGCGCGGGCATTCTCGGCAATTCCGAAGGCTATGCGCCGCCGTGGATCTTCGAGCGCGAGACCGCGCTCACGAAGGCGGGCGACACCGTGCGCGCGCTCACGGACGCGCTGCCGATCGAGCCGCACGGTCTCGACGCACTGCACTGGCTGATGACGGAAGTGCACGGCCGCATCGCATACGCGCCGAACCTGGCGGCCGATGCGCCCGTCGATGCGGAAACCGCGCTGCAAAGCGGCGAGGGCACGAGCCGCGACCATGCGCACGCGTTCATCGCGGCCGCACGCGTGCTGAAGATCCCCGCGCGCTACATCTCGGGCTACGTGTTGGCCGACAGCGCGATGCAGCGCATCGCCGATTCGAAGCAGCATGCGGGCGACGTCGAGGAGGAGGCGGCGCTCGCGCTGCAGAGCGGCGACGGCATGCAGCAGGCGCTCGGCGCGTCGCATGCCGCGCAATCGCAATCGCAATCGCAATCGCAATCCCAAGGCCAGCCGCAGGCGGCGCTCGGCGCGCAGCCGCAAGCCGCGTCGCTGATGCAGCAGCCGGCCGGCCATGCATGGGCCGAGGCCTATGTCGAAGGGCTCGGCTGGGTCGGCTTCGACCCGTTCATGAACCGTTGCCCGGACGAACGCTACGTGCGCATCGCGGTCGGCCTCGACCATCGCGACGCGCAGCCGGTGACGGGGCTCGGTGCGACGGCCGTCGCCGTCGAGATCAGCGTCGTGCAGTCGCCGGAACTCGTCTGACCGGCGGCGCGCTTTCGCCGAATCCGCCATGCCGGGCCGCCGCGTCGACAGCGACGCGGTGTGCGCGGCCGGCCCAACCCGACCCGAGCTCCCATGTCCATCCACGTCGCGCTGCATCACACCACCCGCTATCGCTACGACCGGCTCGTCAACCTCGGCCCGCAGGTCGTGCGGCTGCGGCCCGCGCCGCATTGCCGGACACCGATCCTCGCGTACTCGATGACGGTCGAGCCCGCGCAGCACTTCATCAACTGGCAGCAGGACCCGTTCTCGAACTATCTGGCGCGCCTCGTGTTTCCGGAGCGCACCGAGCACTTCGAGATCACGATCGATCTCGTCGCCGAGATGTCGGTGTACAACCCGTTCGACTTCTTCCTCGAAGCGAGCGCGGAGCAATATCCGTTCAGCTATGACGACGCGCTGAAGACCGAGCTCGCGCCGTATCTCGCGTGCGATCCGCAGACGAGCGCCGCGCCGCTGTTTCGCGCGTATCTCGACGGTGTGGACCGCACGCCGGCCGGCACCGTGAACTTCCTCGTCGCGCTGAACCAGCAGCTTCAGCGCGACATCGGCTATCTCGTGCGGATGGAGCCCGGCGTGCAGACGCCCGCGCAGACGCTCGAGCTCGCGTCCGGCTCGTGCCGCGACAGCGCGTGGCTGCTCGTGCAGCTGTGCCGCCATCTCGGCATCGCCGCGCGCTTCGTGTCGGGCTACCTGATCCAGCTCACGCCGGACGTCAAATCGCTCGACGGCCCGAGCGGCACGTCGGTCGATTTCACCGATCTGCACGCGTGGTGCGAGGTCTACCTGCCGGGCGCCGGCTGGATCGGCTTCGATCCGACGTCGGGCCTGCTCGCCGGGGAAGGGCATATTCCGCTCGCGTGTACGCCGCAGCCGACGAGCGCGGCACCCGTCGAAGGGCTGATCGACGAATGCGAGGTGTCGTTCGAGCACGAGATGAGCGTGACGCGCGTGTACGAATCGCCGCGCGTGACCAAGCCGTATACGGAATCGCAGTGGGATGCCGTGCTCGCGCTCGGCTCGCAGGTCGACGGTGCGCTGGCCGCCGGCGACGTGCGGCTCACGCAGGGCGGCGAGCCGACCTTCGTGTCGATCGACGATCGCGACGGCGCCGAGTGGAACACCGATGCGCTCGGCCCGACCAAGCGCGGCTACGCGACCGAACTCGTGCAGCGGCTGCGCGCCGAATATGGCGACGGCGGCTTCCTGCATTTCGGGCAGGGCAAGTGGTACCCGGGCGAGCAATTGCCGCGCTGGGCGCTGTCGATCTTCTGGCGCGCGGACGGTCAGCCCGTGTGGCACGATCCGTCGCTGTTCGCCGACGAGCGCGAGCCGTCCGCGTATACCACCGACGACGCGAAGCGCTTCATCGATGCGCTCGCCGCGCGGCTGAACCTGAGCGGCGAATTCATCCGGCCCGGCTACGAGGACGTCTGGTATTACCTGTGGCGCGAGCGCCGGCTGCCCGTCAACGTCGATCCGTTCGACGCGCGCCTCGACGACGAACTCGAGCGCGCGCGGCTGCGCAAGGTGTTCGAGCAGCAGCTCGACAGCGTGGTCGGCTACGTGCTGCCGGTGAAGCGGGTGGATGACACGCCGGGCCTCGACGGGCCGCGCTGGCAGACGGGCCCGTGGTTCTTCCGCGACGAGCGGATGTACCTCGTGCCGGGCGATTCGCCGATGGGCTATCGGCTGCCGCTCGACTCGCTGCCGTGGACGGCCCGCGCCGACTATCCGTACCTCGTCGAGCGCGATCCGTTCGCGCCGCGCGACGCGTTGCCGGCCGCTGCCGCCATGCGCGCCCGCTATGCGGGCCCGGCCGACGCGCCGCGCTATCTGGCGGGCGTGCATCGCGAGGCGTCCGCGCCGACCGTGATGCAGTGGCGCGACGACGGCGCGGCCGCGAGCGTGCGTGCGGGCGCCGTGGACCCGCATCGCCGGCCCGAGCGTTTCGAATCGGCCGCGTGGATCACGCGCACCGCGCTGTGCGTCGAAGTGCGCAACGGCATTCTGTATCTGTTCATGCCGCCGCTCGCCGCGCTCGAGGATTATCTCGACCTGCTCGGCGCGATCGAGCTGACCGCGCACACGCTCGGCGTGAAACTCGTGCTCGAAGGCTATCCGCCGCCGCGCGACGCACGGCTGAAGCTGCTGCAGGTGACACCCGATCCGGGCGTGATCGAGGTGAACATCCATCCGGCCGCGAGCTTCGACGAACTCGTCGACCACACCGAATTCCTGTACGACGCCGCGTGGCAGTCGCGGCTGTGCAGCGAGAAGTTCATGGTCGACGGGCGGCACGTCGGCACGGGCGGCGGCAACCACTTCGTGCTCGGCGGCGCGACGCCGGCCGACAGCCCGTTCCTGCGCCGCCCGGACCTGCTCGCGAGCCTGATCGCGTACTGGCACAACCATCCGTCGCTGTCGTACCTGTTCTCGGGGCTCTTCATCGGGCCGACGAGCCAGGCGCCGCGCGTCGACGAGGCGCGCAACGACCAGCTCTACGAGCTCGACATCGCGTTCGCGGAAATCCAGCGCAACAAGCTGCTGTTCGGGCAGGACATGCCGCCGTGGCTCGTCGATCGCGTGCTGCGCAACCTGCTGATCGACGTGACGGGCAACACGCACCGCAGCGAGTTCTGCATCGACAAGCTGTATTCGCCCGATTCGTCCACCGGCCGGCTCGGCCTGCTCGAACTGCGCGCGTTCGAGATGCCGCCGCATGCGCGGATGAGCATCGTGCAGCAACTGCTGCTGCGCGCGCTGGTCGCGCGCTTCTGGGCCGCGCCGTATACGACGCCGCTCACGCGCTGGGGCACCGCGCTGCACGACCGCTTCATGCTGCCGGAATTTCTTCGGATGGATTTCGACGACGTGCTGGCCGAGCTGCGCGACGCCGGCTTCGCGTTCGATCCGGCGTGGTTCGCGCCGCACTTCGAATTCCGTTTTCCGCTGTTCGGGCAGATCGCGGTGAACGGGATGCAGCTGTCGCTGCGCGGCGCGCTGGAACCGTGGCACGTGATGGGCGAGGAGGGCGCGCCCGGCGGCACGGTGCGCTACGTCGATTCGTCGGTCGAACGGCTCGAAGTGCGTGTGACGGGGCTGAACGACAACCGGCACGTCGTGACCGTCAACGGCCGCGCGCTGCCGCTGCAGCCGACCGGCACCGTCGGCGAATACGTGGCGGGCGTGCGCTACAAGGCATGGGCGCCGCCGTCGGCGCTGCATCCGACCATCGGCGTGCACGCGCCGCTCACGTTTGACATCGTCGATACGTGGCTGCAACGCTCGCTCGGCGGCTGCCGGTATCACGTCGCGCATCCGGGCGGGCGCAACTACGCGACGTTCCCGATCAATGCATACGAAGCCGAGAGCCGCCGGCTCGCGCGCTTCGTCGAGATCGGCCACACGCCGGGGCGGATGGAGGTCGCGGCCGCCGCGCCGAGCCGCGAATTTCCGTTCACGCTCGACTTGCGGCGGCCGTGATCGATCGATGACAGGGAGGACGACGATGCGCGGATCGCGACCTCCGGGCCCGCCGGTCGGTCGCGACGCCCCCGGAGTGCTAGGATGCGGGCAGATTGCGGTTCCGCGCTGCGGCTTGCCGCCCGACTGGCGGCGCGCGTGCGCGGCCGCACCCTGACGACGGAACGACATCGTGCCGCCCATTGACCTCGATCATCTCGCCGCCCTCGACGCGATGCCCACGCTTTTCGATACCGGCGCCCTGCCGGACGCCGCCGAACTGGCCGCCGCGCTCGCGGCGCCGGCCGCCGCCGGCCGTTACGACGAACTGCGCGGCAGCGCGGCCGGCCTGAACGCGCCCGCGCTTGCGCCCGCATGGCGCAGTTTCTTCACGTCGATCGGCAGCGACGGCGTGGCCGACCTCGACCGCCGCGCCGATGCACTGCACCGGCGCATGCGCGAGAACGGCCTGTTCTACCAGTTGCACGAGCAGCGCGCCGGCGACGGCGCGGTCGGCCCGTGGTCGCTCGACCTGCTGCCACTGATCGTCACACCGGAGGATTGGGTCGGGATCGAGCGCGGCGTGCTGCAGCGCGTGCGGCTGCTCAACGCGACGCTGGCCGACCTGTACGGGCCGCAGACGATCCTGCAACGCGGGCTGCTGCCGCCCGCGCTCGTCACCGGCAATCCGGGCTATCTGCGCGCGATGCGCGGCGCACGCGTGCCGGGCGATACGTGGCTGCACGTCGTCGCGTTCGATCTCGCGCGCGGCCCCGACGGCCAATGGCGGATCGTCGCGCAGCACACGCAGGGCGCGGCCGGGCTCGGCTACCTGCTCGAAAACCGGCTGATCGTGTCGCGGCTCTTTCCGCGCGGGTTTCGCGGGCTGCGCGTGCAGCGCCTCGCATCCGCGTATCGCGCGCTGCTGCAAAGCATGCAGTCGCTCAGCCCCGCCGCGAAGAATTCGCGGATCGTGCTGCTGACGCCGGGGCCGCACAGCGCAACCTATTTCGAGCATGCGTATCTCGCGCGCTATCTCGGCCTCACGCTCGTGGAAGGCGGCGACCTGACCGCACGCGACAATCGCGTATTCCTGAAGACGCTCAGCGGGCTCGAGCCGGTGCATGGCATCCTGCGGCGCGTCGACGATGCGTGGCTCGATCCGCTCGAACTGCGGCCCGATTCGATGCTCGGCGTGCCGGGGCTGTTGCAGGCCGTGCGCGCGGGCAACGTGCTGCTCGCGAACGCGCCGGGCTCGGGTTTCCTCGAATCGCCGGCGATGCTCGGCTTCATGCCGCGTCTCGCGGAAGCGCTGCTCGGCGAAACGCTGACGCTGCCGGCCGTGCATTCGTGGTGGTGCGGCGAGGCGGCCGCGTGCGACGACGCGCTGCCGCAGCTCGCGCGCAGCATCGTCAAGGCATCCTATCCGCCCGACGTGCAGGAAGGCGGGGCGTTCGAACCGGTGATCGGCGCGCGGCTCACGCAGGCGCAACTGGCGGAATGGCGCGCGCGGATTCTCGCGCGGCCCGAACACTATACGGTGCAGGCCGACCTGCCGCTGTCGCAGGCGCCGACCTGGCCGCGGCCCGACGCGCCCGACGGCAACGGCAGTGCACGGATCGTGCCGAAGCCGCTGCTGCTGCGCGTGTTCGCGCTTGCGGACGGCGCGCGGCGCTGGCGGCTCCTGCCGGGCGGGCTGTCGCGGGTCGGCACGCGCGACGCACTGTTCAACGCGCCGATGCCGCGCGGCGGCAGCACTGTCGATACGTGGGTGATGACCGAAGGCATCGTCGATTCGACAACGCTGCTGCAGACGCACCTCGGCCCCGACGATCTCGTCGAGCGGCCGCGCGCGATCGCGAGCCGCGCGGCCGAGAACCTGTTCTGGCTCGGCCGCTATACCGAGCGCGCGACCAACCTGATGCGCCTCGCGCGCGCCGCGCTCGAACGGCTGCGCGGCGAAGACGACGTCGACAGCCCCGCGCATCTCGAACTGATCGACACGCTGTGCCGCGACACCGGGCTGGTCGCGGCCGACGCGCCGCACGCGGTCGATGCGCCGCAGGCATTTCAGTACGCGCTGGCGACGTCGCTCACGCGCGGCGGGGATCGCACGTCGGGCATCGCGTCGTGCCTGTTCGGCATGCGTGGCGCGGCGGCCGCGATCCGCGAACGGCTGTCGAGCGATCAGTGGCGGCTGATCGACGACGCGACCCAACTGTTCGCGGACAGCGCAGGGCAGCCGGAAGCCGAGGAGCAGATCGGCAACGACGCGCTGCAGTTGCTGGAGCGTCTCGGGCTGCTGCTCGGCGCGATCACCGGTGCGCAGACCGACAACATGACGCGCGACGACGGCTGGCGATTGCTGTCGATCGGCCGGCAGATCGACCGGCTCGACTTCCTGTGCAGCGTGCTGAAGTTCGCGTTCGACGAAGGGGCCGTGCATCGGCAGGACGGCTTCGAACTCGTGCTGGAACTGTTCGACAGCACGATCACGTTCCGTTCGCGGTTCCAGCGCGGCTTCGACGTCGCGCCGCTGCTGTCGCTCGTCGTGCTCGATACCGACAATCCGCGTTCGCTCGGCTGGGTCGTGCAGGCGCTGCGCGGCCGGCTGACGAAGGTCGAGCGCAGCGAAGGCTACGCGCTGTCCGAGCTGGCCGAGACGGTTCCGGACATACCCGCGTGGTCGCTCCACGAGCTGTGCGAGACCGCCGAAGGCGGTCGCCACGACAAGCTGCTCGCCGCGCTCGACACGACGGTGAAGGCGGTGTGGGAACTGTCGAATCGAATCGGCGAGCGCTATTTCAGCCACGTGCGCGAGGCGGGCAGGACGCTATGGTGACGACGAAAGGCGCACCGAGAACGCCATCTGGTGCCGGCAACACACGGCAGCAACCGGCCGCGGCTCCGGCCGCAACGGGTGCGCCGGCCGCCGTCGCGCCGGGGCGGTTGCTGCGCGTCACGCACGACACCGAATACCGTTACGCGGCGCGTGTCGAATCCGCGCAGCACCAGGCTCGCCTGCAACCGCTCGCGACGCCGCGCCAGCAGGTGCTGTCATTCTCGCTCGACATCGAGCCCGCGCCGGAATCGGTCTGCACCGAGATCGACGCGTTCGGCAACGCGCGCGCGTCGTTCGCACTGAACCAGCCGCACGACGCGCTGCTCGTGCGCAGCCGCAGCACGGTGCGCGTGACGCCGCCGATGTGGTCGCTTGGCGCCCGCGGCGAGCCGCCGCCGTCGATCGCGAATCCGGACGCCGCGCATGCCACCGCATGGGAGGCCGTGCGCGACCGCTTGCGGTTCCGCGCGGGGCAGCCTTACGACCCGGCGAGCGAGTTCGTGTTCGCGTCGCCGCACGTGGCGTGCGATCCCGAACTCGCCGCGTACGCGGTTGCCAGCTTCACACCGCAACGGCCGCTCGTGCAGGCGGCGTGGGACCTGATGCGGCGCGTGCATGCCGATTTCGCGTACACGCCGAACAGCACCGACATCACGACGTCGGCACTCGATGCGCTGCGGTTGCGCAAGGGCGTGTGCCAGGATTTCGCGCACGTGATGATCGGCGCGCTGCGCTCGCTCGGGCTGGCCGCGCGTTACGTCAGCGGCTACCTGCTCACGCAGCCGCCGCCCGGGCAGCCGCGGCTGATCGGCGCCGACGCGTCGCATGCGTGGGTCGACGTGTACGATCCGGCGTGGCCCGAGGATGGCGGCTGGCTGCAACTCGATCCGACCAACGATCGCGCGCCGGGCGACGACTACGTGATGCTGTCGGTCGGGCGCGACTATGCCGACGTGACGCCGCTGCGCGGCGTGATCCGCGGCGGCGGCGCGGATCAGGAGCTGAAGGTCGGCGTGACGGTCGAGCCGCTCGATGCGGCTTGACGGTACTGCCGGGCGGGGCTCGCACCCTTTAAGTCTTCGTTAATACTGCACGCCTAGCATGGTGGTGCTGGCGAACGGTCCGGACTCAGGTCCGGCGCGCCGGCGGCACGCGCGGGTGCGTCGACGTCACGGCGCCGCGCCGTCGCGCGTCGCCATTTCCATGCAACGGCGGCGGACATGATCAAGCACTTCGACTACACGCTCGGCAACGAGACGATCGAGCTTTGTGCGAGCTTCGGCGCGGGACCGGCGTTTCGGCGCGTGCTCGTGAGCCGCGCGGATTCGATGGAAACGCTCGTGGTGCTCGATGCGCGCGGGCTATCGGGCTTGCTGAAGGTGGCGACCGAGGAACCCGAAGGGCTGCTCGACGACGCGATCCGCAAGGTCGGCGACGAACAGCTCGTCGAACGGGCAATCAGCGGCCGGACGATCGTCGAAGCCGCGTTGTGACCGGCGGCGCGTAAGCGTGCCCGTAGGCACGGAGACACGCGCCGCGCCGCATTCCGTCGATCACGCAGCGAACCGGTCCGTCGCCGCGACGAGCGCCTCCAGAATCCCCGGCTCGTTGTACGCATGCCCCGCGCCGGGCACGATCTCGAACGTCGCATCCGGCCACGCCTTCGACAACTCCCACGCGGTGCGCGCCGGCGTCGCGACGTCGTAGCGGCCCTGCACGATCACGCCCGGGATGCCGGCGAGCCGATGCGCGTCGCGCAGCAACTGGCCTTCCTCGACGAAACCCTTGTTCACGAAGTAGTGGTTTTCGATCCGCGCGAACGCGAGCGCATAGTGGCCGTCGCCGAAATGCGCGGCGAGCGCGGGATCGGGCAGCAGCGTGATCGTGCGGCCTTCCCAGATGCTCCACGCGCGCGCGGCTTCGAGTTTCGCGGCTTCGTCGTCGCCGGTGAGCCGGCGATGGTAGGCGGCCATCAGATCGCCGCGCTCGGCTTCCGGAATCGGTGCGAGGAAGTCTTCCCAATGATCGGGAAACAGCCACGACGCGCCTTCCTGGTAGTACCACAGCAGTTCCGCGCGACGCATCGTGAAGATGCCGCGCACGATCAGCGCGCTCACGCGTTCGGGGTGGGTCTCCGCGTACGCGATCGCCAGCGCGCTGCCCCACGAGCCGCCGAACACCAGCCATTGTTCGGCGCCGACCATTTCGCGCAGGCGTTCGATATCGGCGACCAGATCCCACGTCGTGTTGTTCTCGAGGCTCGCATGCGGCGTCGAGCGCCCGCAGCCGCGCTGGTCGAACAGCAGGATGTCGTAGCGCTCGGGATCGAACAGGCGGCGGTGGTCCGGGCCGCAGCCGGCGCCGGGGCCGCCGTGCAGGAACACGGCGGGCTTGCCGGCCGGGTTGCCGCAGCGTTCCCAGTAGATGCGGTGGCCGTCGCCGGTGTCGAGATGGCCGTGGGCGTAAGGTTCGATCGGTGGGTACACAGACAGGCTCCGGTGAGGTCGACAGGAGGCGGACGAGGCGCGGGCCAATGTGCGGACGGGTACGGTCGAGCGGATGTTGCTGCGCCGCAAAATTCGTTGCGTAGGCATCGGACCGGCCGCCGCCGGACAAGGCTTGTCATTATGCCCATTCGTCGCGCAGGGCGTGGGCGCGCCGTGGCGCGGCGTCGCCTCGTCGGCGGCATGTGCCACGCGGATTTTTGAAGCAATTTCATTCCGATATTTTTCATACAAAATCCCGGCGACATGTCGGCGGGCCGGTCGGGCGCCGGCCGATTCCTGTTCCTTTACCGTGCCAACGGAAACCAGCCGATGAACCATCGCGTCACGCAGTTGACCGGGTTGCGCGCCGTCGCGGTCGCGATGGTCGTCGTCGGTCACGCCGAGCATGTGCTGCCCGGCGGCTATACGGGCTGGTACGCGCCGTTGCGGCTGATCGCCGACGGCCGGCTCGGCGTGCTGATCTTCTTCGTGCTGAGCGGTTTTCTGATCACCAATGTGCTGCGCGCCGAGTTCGCGCGCACGGGCGGCATCGCGCTGACGTCGTTCTACGTGCGCCGGGCGCTGCGGATCTGGCCGGCCTGCTATGTGTATCTCGCGGCCGTTGCGATCGTCGCGTTCACCGGCGGGGTCGACGTCGATCGTCGGCAGTGGCTCTATGCGGCGCTGCATCTGTGGAACTACTCGGCGTGGTTCGGGCTGACCGGCGACAACGCGCTGCACCCCGACGGCGCGTGGTATCTCGGCCATTTCTGGTCGCTCGCGCTCGAGGAGCAGTTCTACTGGTTCTGGCCGTTGCTGTTCGTGCTCGGCATCCGCCGCGCCGGCACGCGCTGGCTGGCCGCGCTGATCCTGGTCGTGCCGCTGGTACGCACCGTCACGTATTTCGTTGCGCCGGCGCTGCGCGGGCAGCTCGGGATGATGCTGCACACCGGTGTCGATCCGATCCTGATCGGCTGCTATGCGTCGCTCAACCGCGAACGGCTCGAAGCGTGGATCGGCTCGTGGCGCGGCGAGGCGCGCATCGTGACGGCGCTCGTCTTCGTCGTGCTGATCGGCATGCCGCTCGCCGAGCACCGGCTCGGCGGTTTCTGGAATGCGACGTACGGCGTGACGCTCGAAGCCGCGCTGATCGCGATCGTGATCGTCGTGCTGAATTTCCGCGGCGAGTTCTGGTGCGCACGGTGGTTGCGTACGCGGCCGGTCGTGTTCGTGGGTACGATCTCGTTCAGTCTTTATCTGTGGCAGCAGCCGTTCGCGAACCCGCATCTGCCGGTCGCGCATGCGTTTCCGCTCGGCATCGTGTGGGCGCTGGCGGCCGCGACGGCCAGTTACTTCCTCGTCGAAAAACCGTTCCTGCGGCTGAAGGATCGCTATACGGCGCGCGAGGGGCGGCGTGTGCGGGATGACGCGTTGCGGATGCCGGCGCCGACCGAGGCGATCGGGGCGAAGGTGGTGGAGTAGGTGGGGGAGCGCCGCGATTCACCGCGGTCTTACTTGAAGCGCTTCATTGCGGCGGGCGAATACCAGAAGTTCCGGAACATGTCGATTCCATAGGACTTGCCGTCGTAGTGGACGACCGTGCGCGCCGTGCGCTTGCCCGTATCCGAGTAATCACCGTTCTTGCGCTGCGTCGTCGTGATGTGCGCCGTGATCGACAGGTCGGCAAAGCCGTGGCTCGATGTTTTCTCGACGGCGATCGTCATGCGGGCCTCTTCACTGCGCGCATCGCCGACGCCAGGGCCGCAGGCGTCGCCTTCGACGCTGATCCATCCGTAGAGGTTGGTGCCGAACACCGGGCGGATTCGGTTGCCTTCGCGAATCCACAGCGTCAGTTCTTCGCTCGCATTCGCGTCGGGGCAACTTGGCCCGCGTGCGCTGCTGGTAAACACGACGCCGAACGCCCGTACGTCGGGCGAGAGCCGGTAGGGCGCCGTGTCGATGCGGTAGCTGTTCTCGCCGATTTCCGTTGCCGCATCCTCTTCGACCACCGATCGATCGGCCGCCACGACCTTGCCGCCTTCGACGAGCGCGACCACCTGCAGTTTTTGGCTTTCGTTCGGATTCTTGCTCTCCGGCAGCGAATCGAACGCGACGGCGGCGATCGTCGTTTCCGGCGCGCTCGGCATGGCCTTGCACGACGACGCGACGACGAGCCGGTCCGCGTCGCGCGTGGCGATGCGCGCGCTCGCGACACCGGCCCAGCGGGCGACGGCTGCGACGACTGCGTCGCTGCAAGACTGGCTGTCGGCAGCGTGAACGACGGGGGAGGCGACGAGCGTCAGCATTGGGGCGAAGCGCAAGATTCTCATTGTCGCGATCAAATGTGTCTTCATCGGTATTCGTGGGCGTTGCCTCCCGACCCACTTCCGTCGGCCGATTCCAACGGGATTGACGTTCGGCATTGACGGACCATCGGTCGTTCAGGATGGCGGGCATGCGTCGTTCGCGATCGAAGCGGGTGCACGGAGGTTACCGTCGACAGGTGCACGAGACGGCTTGCTTCGCGGCGCGAACACGGCGCTCGGCATTCGGCACACTCGTCGGCTCACGGCACGACGCAGCACATGGTAATGAGGCATTCCGTCCCGGTCGATGTGCACGGCCGATACCGACGGACGGCGCTTTCATAGATCGACAACTGACGCGCCGTTCACCTTCCCGTCGACGATATCCTTGCCTTGCTGCCGGGCCGCCCGCCTCGCCACTCCAAAGTCGGAGAATGTGTGGGGCTGGTTCAGTCGGAAAACACGGCTTGAAGGCGCGCTTGCCATCGAGGCCGGGCGACATATGCGCACGGCGATGTCATACCCTTCTGCGTAACGGGAATGCCTGTCAAAGCGATGGAACGTGCGGGAGAAGACAAGGGGATGAAGTTCGTACCCCTTATAGAGAAGAAACGGATAGGTTGGCATGTTGGTTGCTCCATAAGGGGAAACCCACTATACACGGAACGGTTGGGGCGGGGTGACGCGGATGACGAGGCGCGCATCCGCACTCGTCGCGGCCAGCCGAAATAAAGTGGTTGCCTGTCCGGCGATACGCGTATGATGGTTTCATCCGAGCCGCATGTGCATATCGATGGCTCCCCCTCCTCCAGCCTGGGCCGCACCCCTGGCTTGCGCACGGTATTTTCCGTCTCTTCGACCCGCGGTGCCGTGCGGCATGCATCCGTCGGAACCGGCTCCCGTGCCGCCGTTCGAGCGAACCCTGGTGTTCTCGCTGGGCATCGATTCAAGATGCAAATATTAATCAAAGGCGGCGAACATGAGCTGGTACTGCGATGTGGAGCGCGAATTGGTACATATCAGGCGATCGATCGGGCTGCTTGAACAAGCCCAACACGCCTTCGTCAACAAATCGTCCGTAAGTGATCCTTCGTATTGGCGGATCAGGCTCAACAAACTCCGCAAGCAATCCAACCGAAACAGGATCCTCGAGCTCCAGGTGGACGAGCTTCTAGGGCGCATCGACGGAATTCAAGTTCCGCGCTGCGGCAAATAGGCCTCTGTTCGGTCGCCCTTGTTATTCCGCGGCTGCACGCGTAACCGGGGGCAGCTCGAGCAAGGCGATTTCAAATTCAGGAGCAACATCATGATTGACGCCAGCCCAAGCAACACGTTTCGACATCTCCCGCTCTCGCCGGAGCAAGACGCGGAAATCCGGCATTACATCAAGAGGAAGGAGCAAAGGGGCGAGCAATGGGATACCCAGGAACTGGCAATGATGCTCGGCGACATGCTTGCGCCTCCGCCGAGCGACGATGAGAAGCCGGAGCCCACCGTTGAAGAAACGAGACTGGCATGCGAGTTTGCATTGGCATCGATCGACGAAGCCATGGGATCTGTTTCCGCCAGCGAAGAACGGCTCGCCGCGGTGGAGGCCGAGGAAATGAAACACCCCAGGGGATAGGGCATTGCCGACCCCCAAGTGTCACGTCCACGATTGTTCAGGACAAGAAAAAAGGCCCTTGCGGGCCTTTCGTGGACGAAGGTGAGGGCAGCGCTTACCGCGTCAACTGGGTAAAACCATCCAGCAACCGCTCGACATCGGCCGTCTGAATCGCGCCCATCGTCGAGATCCGGAACAGTTCCTTCGACAGCCCGCCTTGCCCGGCGTAGATCACGAAGCCGCGCGCCTTCAGCCCGTCGTGCAGGGTTTCGTACGTCACACCCTGCGGCAGCCTGTACGCACGCAAAACCACCGACGACTCGCCTTCCGGCAGCACCAGCGGCATCCCGCGCGCAACAAGCCCCGCCTGCGCCTGATCGGCAAGCGCCTTGTAACGCGCATGCCGAGCACGCCAGCCGCCGGCCTCATCGAATTCACGCAGCGCTTCGACCAGTGCGTAATACGCATGCACGGACGGCGTAAACGGCGTATTCCGCTGATCCTGCAGCTTCGCAAGCCGCCCGAGATCGAGATAGTACGTGCGGCTCGCGGCCTTCGCGAGCGCACTACGGCGCACGATCACGAACGCGGCACCCGGCACACCGTGCAGGCACTTGTTCGCGGTCGCGGCAACGGCATCGATGTCGCCACCTGCAAAATCGATCGCTTCCGCGCCGAAGCTGCTGACGCCGTCCACGAGCATCTTCACGCCGCGCGCACGGCACACCTCGGCGATGGCGCCGAGGTCGTTCAGCCGGCCGGTCGTCGTTTCATGATGGATCACCGCGACATGCGAGTAGCGGCCCGCGTCGAGGCGAGCGCCAATCTGCGCGACATCCGGCGCCTGCATCCACTCATGCTTCAGCACATCATGCGCGATCCCGTACTGCGTGGCGATCTGCGTGATCCGCTCGCCGTACACGCCGTTCTCGATCACGAGTAGCCTGCCGTCCTGCGGCACGAGCGCGGCGATCATGCTTTCGACGGCGGCGGTGCCTGAACCCGTCATCAGCACGGCGGCCCATTCGGCCGGGTCGAGTTCATACGCGGCAACGAGCCGCGCGCGCGCTTCATCCTGCAAGTCGAAGAATTCGCCTTCGCGATGGCACAGGTCGGGTTGCAGCAGGCTGCGGCGCACGCGTTCGGAGAGCGTGACCGGGCCGGGGTTCAGCAGCAGCATCAATGGGCTCCTTCGACGTGGGCTTCGGTCTGCGCGGCGCCGATGTGCCGCATCAGACGGGTCTTGACCTCGACCGGCGTGACGGTCGGGCGCGGCAGGCCGTCGGGCACGCCGGTGCGGATTGCAATGCGCACGAACTGTGCACCGTCGCCCGTGGCAGCCAGCGCCGCATCGAGCACGTCGAGCGTATCGCCTTCGACCGCCGACGCATAACCGCACGAAGCGGCGACACCCGCGAACGACACATGCTGCGACACCGTCGCCTGGCCGCCCGTCGATTCGTGCGCGCCGTTGTCGAGCAGCACGTGCGTGAGGTTGGCCGGGCCGTAGGTGCCGAGCGTCGCGAACACACCCATGCGCATCAGCGCGGCGCCATCGCCGTCGATGGCCACCACGCGCAGGTCGGGCCGTGCGAGCGCGAGGCCGAGCGCGAGCGGCGTCACGCAGCCCATCGAGCCGACCATGTAAAGCTGGTTCGGGCGATCGTCGAGCGCGTAGAGTTCGCGGCCGCAGAAACCGGTCGACGCGAGCACGACGGTCGAATCGACCGGCGTATGCGCGATCACGCGCTGCAGCGCGTCGTGACGGGTCGGCCATGCATCGGCCGACGCGGCGCGCGCCGACGATTGCGCGGCGACGTGCGCGCGCGGCGTCGCGGCCGGGTTCGCCTTCAGTTCATACGGCGCGACGCTGCCTTTCTGCATCACGAGCGCGTACGGGCGGCCCGTCGCGTCCATGTGCGCGATCGCGCGGTCGAGTGCCGGGCCGACCTGTTCCGGGTCGGTCGGGAACGTCTCCCACGGAATCTCCATCGTGTCGAGCATCGCGGGCGTGATCGGGCCCATCAGCGCGTGCTGCGGCTCGTCGGCCACGCCCGGCTGGCCGCGCCACGTGACGATCAGCAACTGCGGCAGGCGGAACGTCCAGGTGAGCGACGTGAGCGGGCTCACCGCGTTGCCGAGCCCGGAGTTCTGCATCATCGCGATCCCGCGCTTGCCGCCGAGCGTCGCGCCGGCGATCAGCGCGACCGCGTCGCCTTCGTTCGCGGCCGACACGTAATGCAGCGTCGGGTCCTGCAACACGTAATTGATGAACGGCGTCAGGTACGAGCAGGGCACGCCCGCGTACCAGTCGAAACCGCGTTCGCGCGCGGCCTCGACGAACTGGGCCGCTTCGATCATTGCGCGCCCCCGTTGGCGGTGCCCGGCTCGGACAGCGGCGTCTGGCCGTGTGCGAAATCGCCCGCGCGGCGGAAGTCTTCGAGGTCGTTGACGCCGCGCCAATGGCCGTGCACGTACTGCACTTCGATCTTCTCGCCGGCGGCGATCAGTTCGTTCAGCAGCGACGGGATGTCGAGCGTGTCGAAATCAGGACGCGCCTGCAGCGTCGCGAGCATCGCCTTCAGGCGGTCGACGCCGGCGCCGCGCACGTTCAGCAGGCCGATCCAGCGGCCGTGCGGGGTGCCCGCGGCGACGTCGCTCGACACGCGCTGCAGGTAGGTCTTCTGGCCGAACAGGCCGCGATCGTCGGCCGCCGAGCAGAGGGCGAAGTCGCGCACGCTCTGGTTGGTGGGCTCGGTGAGCGACGAATCGACCACCACGCTGAACTCGGCCTCGCTCTCCGCGAGGTCGCGCACGATGTAGCTGCGGAACAGCAGGTCGCCGTACGAGATCACGGTGTCGCCGGTCAGGCGGTCGGCCGCGCAGGCGAGCGATGCGAGTTCGCCCGTCTGCGCATGGCGCTCGTTGACGACGAGCTTGATGCCCGACGTGTCGATCGCATCGGCGCGATAGCCACCGACCACGGTGATGTCGTTTACGCCGTGCGTCTTGAAGCCGTCGACGAGCCAGCGCAGCAGCGGCTTGCCGGCGACCGGCAGCATGACCTTGGGTTTATCTTCGGTGACGGCCTCGAGGCCCTTGCCGCGGCTCGCGGCGAGCACGATCGCCGCATTCGACGCGCGCGACGACGAAGACAGGTAGATACGCTCGGCAGCCGAGTACTCGTCGGCGTCCTGCAGGCGGAAGATCTCGTTGACCGATGCGACGCGGTCCTCGACGTTGATCAGCGTTTGGCTCTCGTAGATCTCGCGCGCGGTCGCCTGCATCGCGGATGCCGACGCGCGGATCAGGTGGTTCGCCCAGATCACGGTGCTGATGCCGGCCTGGCGGAACACGTCGGTCGGCGTGCTGTAGTACTTGGTCGGCACGATCACGAGCGGCGCCTTGCCGCTCCATTCGCGCGCGAACTGCAGGATTTCGTCGGGGCGCGACAGCTTGCTGTGGATCAGGATCGCGTCGGCGCCGGCTTCCGCGTACGCGTTCGCGCGGCGCAGCGCCTCGTCCATCCCCCAGCCCGCGATCAGCGCTTCGACGCGCGCGACGATCGAGAAGTCGGGGTCGGTCTGCGAATCCTTGCCGGCCTTGATCTTGCCGCAGAATTCGTCGATCTCGGCGAGCGGCTGGCGTTCGCCGCCGATGAAGCTGTTGGTCTTCGGAAACTGCTTGTCCTCGATGCACACGCCGGCGATGCCGCGCTGCTCGAGCTTCTTCACGAGGCGGCGCACGTTGTTGAAGTTGCCGTAGCCGGTGTCGCCGTCGAGCAGGATCGGCAGGTCGCTCGCGTCGGCCATGAATTCGAGCACGTCGACGACCTGGGTCCAGCTCGCTTCGTTGTTGTCGCGCACGCCGAACTGCGCGGAGATCGCGAGGCCCGAGGCCCAGATGCCCTTGAAGCCGGCCTCGCGGACGATCCGCGCGGACAGGCCGTTGTGCGCTTCCATCAGGAATTCGAGATCGCTGCTGACGAGCATGCGGCGCAGGCGCGCGCTGCGCGATTCGGTGAAGTTGGGTTCGCGTGCGTTCATCGTGCGGCTCCGGCGGTAGTGCGTTGAATCAGGGGAAGAATGTCTTGCGTCGCGCGTGCGACGTCGTTCGGGAAATCGATCTCGATCCACGGCGAGCCGGTGACGTCGGCGACGTCGAACGAATGGCCGCCTTCGAGCAGCAGGTCGCGCACGGCTTCCTCGTGCGGCATGTTCGCGCGGCCGCTGTCGACGTAGCCCGCGACGATCGTCGCGAGGCGGCGCGCGGTGCCTTCGGTGAAGCGGAAGAAGCCGACCGATTCGCCGATCGTGTCGTAGTCGAGGTCGACCGCGAGCTGCTTGCGCAGCTCGACCGGCACGCCGTTCTTCAGGCACAGCTTGACGGGCTCGTCGCCGGCCTCGAAGTCGCGGTCGATCAGCAGGCGGTCGACCGCGCGATCGGAATCGGCCACCAGCGCGTGCAGGATGTTCTCGTCGTACAGCACGTCCGCGTCCATCAGCAGCACGTCGCCGCCGCGCGTCATTGCCTCGGCGACGGTATGCACGGTCAGCACGCTGCCGAGGTCGTAGCGGTCGTTGATCACGATCTCGGCGGTGCGGCCGAGGCGCTTCAGTTCCTGCTCGACCTTCTCGTGCTGAAAGCCGAGCCCGAGCACGATCTCGTCGACGCCCGCGGCGTCGAGCACGCGCAGATGGCGCTCGAGCAGCGACACGTCGTCGAAGCGCAGCAGGCACTTCGGAAACTGCGCTTCGGGCGGTTGTTGCAGGCGCAAGCCGAGGCCTGCCGCAAGAATGATGGCTCGCATGGGTTCTCCAACCAAAAAGCCGGCGATCTGAACGATCAGTCGGCGAGCGGCTGCGGCGCACGGCGCCGCTGCCAGTTTCTTTCACTGAAATGCAGATAGAGCAGGCCGGGCAGGCCGAGCGCGAGTTCGCGCGCACGCTTCGCGAGCGACAGCGCGAGCGCCGCGTCGGGCGGCAAGCCGACCAGCGGCGCGAGCAGCAGGTAGCCGCCTTCCTGCGCACCGAGCGAGCCCGGGATCGCGAAGGCCGCGCCGCGAATCGCCTGGCCGACGCTTTCCAGCAGCAGCGCGTCCAGCCAGCTCACCGGATGCCCGAGGAAGTGCAGCGCGAGCCACACTTCCGCGGTGCCGACGATCCAGCCGACGAGGCTCAACGCGAAGGTCTTCGCGACTTTCGCGCGGTCGCGGTACAGCGCGCCGACGGCGCCGTCGATCGCGTCGGCGCGCGTGGCGAGCGACGACCAGTCGCGCGGGCCGAGCAGCTTCGACGCGAGGCGCAGGCCGCGGCCGAACAGGCCGCGCCGCTGCGCCAGATAGAACATCACCGCGAGCGCGCCGAGCACGCCGGTGGCGATCAGCGCGGGCGTGCGCAGGTGCGCGACCGACTCGTGCGTCGCATACAGGCTGAACGCGGCGATGCCGATCAGCGCGAAGGCCATCTGCGAGAGCGCCTGCATCGTCGTGCCGACGGTCACGGCGGCGGCCGCGTCGGCCATCCGCGTGCCGCGCTGCGCGAGGTGGCGCACCATCAGCACGGGGCCGCCGATCTGCCCGGCGGGCAGCAGGCTGTTCACCGATTCGCCGACCCAGCGCGCGCGCAGCGCATTGCCGAGTTCGGCGCCCGGTTGCCCGCGGCGGAACATGACCGTAATGGCTACTGCGTCGATCACGAGCGGGACGACGTGGAACGCCGCGACGAGCGCGAGGCCCCAGCCGGCCGCGAGGAACGTGGACGCCACCGCGCCGACGCCTTGCCAGGCCAGCAGGGCGATGAAGAGTGCGGTCCCGAGGGACAGCAGGATGAGGCCCGCGCGTGTCATGACCCGCTCGTGCGTCGCGTCGCCAGCTGCTTGAAGACCTGGCGGAAACCGAAATACGCGATCGCGTCCTTCATGTTCGAGATGAAACGCTTCCACGGCCGCATGCCCGGGTTCGTCACGTATTCGAACGTGAGCGACACGCGCATCTCGTTCTGGCCGAGCGGCGTGATGCGGTGGCGCAGCTTGTCGCCGTCGAACAGCACGATGCCGCCGTCGGCGATCTGCACGGAGCCCGGTTCGTCGGGCACGTCCGGATTGCGCGTATGCAGCTCGTAGTCGAGCCGGCACGACGATTCGTCGATCACGCCGATCAGCAGCGTGTAGCGGCGGCCGTCGTAGTACGACGTGTCGTAGTGCCAGCCGATGTGGTCGCCGGGTTTCGTGTAGTAGTAGAGCGCGTACGCGTGCGGATCGTCGTCCGGCGACAGCATCAGCTTGTCGCCGGTGATTTTCTCGAGGAAGCCGATCAGCGCCTTCGAGCGATACAGCTCGGCGATGTACGGCGCCTGCTCGTCGATCGTATGGCGGCTCACGCTGCCGCCCTGCTTGTGGCCGGGCAGGTAATTGCGGTTCAGGCCGGCCTGCATCGCGCGCGCGGCATCCGCCAGCTTCGCGTGCGCGTCGGCCGGCAGGAATGCGTCGAGATAGAGGAACGAGCCCTGGCGCGTGTAGTCGCCGCGCAGGCGCTCGAGGTCGAGCCGGCCGACGCAGTCGGCCACGGTGCGATCGGGATCGGCCGCCGTCGCGCGCACGGGCGCGGGGCGTGCCGGGCTCAGCACGGAATCGTCGCGCGTGCTAGGAGTCATTTGGAAGCCTGGATTTCGGTTGAATTCTGCGAAAGGTCGCCGCGGTTGCCGCGCCGCACGACGCGCCACCAGTCGATCACGACCCAGGCGGCGAACAGCGGGGCGCCGATCGACGCCGCGAGCAGGAACGGCTGCACGCCGTCGACGAGCGTCACGATCGGCAGCAGGTACAGCACGTCCTCGGTCTCGAAGCCGCCGGCGAACGCCTGCTTGGTGCCGGCCTTGCCGGCGATCGATTCGATCCGCATGCGCAGGAAGAAGATCAGCGCGACGGCCGCGCCGGCCACGGCGCCGAGCAGCACCGGCGACGCGGCCATCTGGCCGCCCTGGGCGACGATGCCGACGCCCATGCTGACGAACAGCGCGACCGTGACGAGCGCATCGGCCGCGAGGTCGTAAAAATGACCGATCTTGCTGGACTTGCCGCTGATGCGCGCGAGCTCGCCGTCGGTATGGTCGACGAAGTTCGACAGCACGATCAGGAACGCGCCCGCATTGCTCCAGCCGAAGCCGCCGTGCGCGAGGCACCAGGCGCCGGCGAGGCCGATCAGCAGACGAAGGGTAGTGAGGTGATTCGGGGTGACCGGCGTATCGACGAGCGGTCGGACAAGCGAGCGCGCGAGCCGCGCATCCCACGTGCGTGGCAGGGGCGGTTCGGGGTGTGTGGCGGTTTTTCTTTGGTCCATCGGCGAAATATATACGGAATTGTAATTTGTTGCTTTTTATTCGATCAATGTCCTGACATGCGGGAGTGTTACCGCGTCTTGCAGGCATCGGCCGGTTCGAAAACGCACCTGCGAACGAGGCCGCCGACCGGGCGGCCGGACCCACTTTCCAGTGTGGTCCGCATCGCGCGGCTGTCAAGGCCGCACGGGCTTCGCGGGCCGGCGCCGGCGCGCTTTTCGCGCCGGTCGGCCGGCGGCGCGCGATGGACCGGAGCTTGACCTCCGTCAGGCCGGGAAAGAGCGCAGCGGGCGACAATCGGCCACGCCGGACGGGTGTCGTCCATTGCCGAACCAAAGGCCGTCAATGTCGAGGGGCGTCCGTCGATTGATGCGCGACGGCCGACGATCGCGAACCGGCGATTCGCCCCCGATGCTTTCACGTACCTTTCGCGCGCATCAGGCGGGCCGATCGCCTGTCACGGAACGGTCGTTCGATACCCGGCAAATCCGGCAAGGATCTTTTGCATCCAGCGGACATTTCGCGACGTTCGCCTCTGCGATACTCCGACCGTGCCCGTGGTGCCGGGCCGCCCCTCGCGGCCCCAAGGGCTTCGCGTCGCTCAGGAGACACCCCCCGCGACGTCAACGACAGACCAAAGCGTCAGATAACCAGCCATGTCTTCATCACGCATCCTCGCTCCCGCCCTGCGTTCGCTCGTCCGCACCGCCGACGAAGCCGCCGCGCTGATCCGCCCCGGCATGACCGTCGCCATGAGCGGCTTCACCGGGTCGGGCTATCCGAAGGCCGTGCCGGCCGCGCTGGCCGCCCACATCGACGCGGCGCACGCGCGCGGCGAGGACTTCCGGATCAACGTGCTGACGGGCGCGTCGACCGCACCGGAACTCGACGGCGCGCTCGCCCGTACCGACGGCATCTCGATGCGGCTGCCGTACCAGTCCGACCCGACGTTGCGCGACAAGATCAACGGCGGCGAAGTCGATTACCAGGACGTCCACCTGAGCCACGTCGCGCAATACGCATGGTTCGGGCTGTACGGCGATCTCGACGTCGCGATCGTCGAAGTCGCGGGCATCCGCGAGGACGGGCTGCTGATTCCGTCCGCGTCGATCGGCAACAACAAGACCTGGCTCGAGCGCGCGAAGCACGTGATCCTCGAAGTGAATGCGCGCCAGCCGCTCGGCCTCGACGGGATGCACGACATCTACTACGGCACCGCGCTGCCGCCGCACCGCAAGCCGATTCCACTGACGAAGAGCGACGACCGGATCGGCGAGCCGTACCTGCGCTGCCCGGCCGACAAGATCGTCGCGATCGTCGAAACCGACGCGCCGGACCGCAGCAATGCGTTCACCGCGCCCGACGCGACTTCCAAGCAGATCGCGCTGCAACTGATCGACTTCCTGCGCCACGAAGTGAAGCGCGGCCGCCTGCCGGAAAACCTGCTGCCGCTGCAGTCGGGCGTCGGCAACATCACGAACGCGGTGCTCGCGGAACTGAGTTCGGCCGGCTTCTCGAACCTGACGGCCTACACCGAGGTGATCCAGGACGGCATGCTCGACCTGCTCGACGACGGCACGCTGAGCTTCGCGTCGGCCACCGCGCTGTCGCTGAGCCCGGCCGCGGTGCAGCGTTTCGCCGACGACATCGCGACCTTCCGCGAGAAGATCGTGCTGCGCCCGCAGGAGATCAGCAACCATCCGGAACTCGTGCGCCGCCTCGGTTGCATCGCGATGAACGGGATGATCGAGGCCGACATCTACGGCAACGTGAATTCGACGCACGTGATGGGCACGAAGATCCAGAACGGCATCGGCGGCTCGGGCGACTTCGCGCGCAACGGCTATCTGTCGTGCTTCATGTCCGCGAGCACCGCGAAGGGCGGGGCGATCTCGCGGATCGTCCCGATGGCGAGCCACGTCGACCATACCGAGCACGACGTCGCGGTGGTCGTCACCGAGCAGGGGCTGGCCGACCTGCGCGGCCTGTCGCCGAAGCAGCGCGCGCGCAAGATCATCGCGACCTGCGCGCACCCGGACTATCGCCCGATGCTCGAGGATTACTTCGAGCGCGCGTCGCGCGAAAGCTTCGGCAAGCACACGCCGCATCTGCTGGCCGAGGCGCTGTCGTGGCACGAGCGCTACGTGCGCACCGGGACGATGAAGGCCTGACGAGCGGGCCCGCGGCGGGCGCGCGCCCGTCGCAGTCGAGCGACGGAATGCCGAGCGCCCGCCGCCGGAACAGCGTCGACAGCTCCGTCGCGAGCGTGGCGCCCGCGTCGATCACAGCAGTTCGAACGGGCCGCCGGGCGTGCCCGTGGCGCACGTCGGCCGCGGACGGCGATGGTGCGGCGGCGCGGCGGAATACGACGCGGGGCCAACGGTTTCATGGGGCCCGGACTTGTCTTGATGGAGTCGAGCGACTATCTTGCAACCTCAAGCGAACTTGAGGTCAAGCATGAGCCGACTGGACATTGCGGACGTAGCGCGGCGCACGGGACTGCCTGCATCGACGCTGCGTTACTACGAGGAAAAGGGGCTGATCGTCCCGATCGGCCGGCATGGGCTGCGGCGGCAATACGACGAGTCGGTGCTGGAGCGTCTGGCGTTGATCGCGCTCGGCCGCGAGGCCGGTTTCTCGCTCGATGACATCCTCACGATGGTCGGCACCGAGGGCCGGCCGGCGATCGACCGCGCGAAACTCGATGACAAGGCCGACGAGCTCGACCGCACGATTCGCCGTCTCGGCGCGGTGCGCGATGCGCTGCGGCATGCGGCCGTATGTCCGGCGGCGAACCATCTCGAATGCCCGTCGTTCCAGAAGCTGCTGCGCATTGCCGCGCATCGTCATCCGGCGCGCCGCGCGAAGCCGGAAGGTGCGTAGGCAGCGAGCCCGCGCGAGGCAGGATGCGCCGCGATAGCCGTTCGACGGAAGGACGGCTACGTGGCGACGTCACGGGTTCGACGTGCCGAATGCGACGAGGCGACGTCGTCCGTGCCGGCTTCGGCGTCCGCGAAACAGCCGCGCCTGCTCATCCCGCGTAATACACGCGGCATTCCATTTCGCGCCCGCGCACGATCCGCTTGCCGATGAGTGCGCCGTACGTTTCGGTGAACACGGTGCGCTGGTGCTCGCACTGCACGGCGTCGTAGAAGTAGAGCGAGACCCAGTCGGTCGGGCGCCCGGCTTCCGGCGTGCGCATGGCGGCCTGCTGGCTCAGCGCCGTGAAATGCCAGCCGCCCTTGGTCATGTGCATCACGGGCGGCGGCACGTAACCGTCCGCGTTCGGGCGCCGGTGCGTGAGCGTCGGCAGCACGCCGGCGGCCGCCTTGTTGCGGTACTGGCGATCGATGTAAAGCAGCAGTTCGACCGGCGGCTCCGTGCCGGGGCCGGCGTTTCGCATGTGACCTTGCCAGCGTCGGCGGCGGCTCAGCACGTCGTCGAGCGCGGCGCGGATGCCGACCGCGCGCCGCGGGCCGACGCCCGCGATCGTTTCGAGCTGGCCGTTGCGGGCCGCGCGTTCGAGTTCCTCCAGCGTATCGATGTGCAGCGCGTCATGAATGCGCAGCGCGAGCGCGTGACCGATGCCCGGCACGGCTTCGAATGCGGACGCGCGTTCCGCGTCGCCGCGCAGGCGGTCGAGCTGGCGCCAGCGGCCGGTCACCAGCAGCTCGGCGATCGCCTGCGCGACGCCCGCGCCGATGTCGGGCAGCGCGCCGAGCGCCTCGACGCCGCCGGTTTCGAACACGGTGCGGACGTCGCGGTCGAGCGCATCGACCGTGTCGGCCGCCGCGCGGTACGCGGCGACCCGGTACGGATTCGCGCCCTGGTCGACGAGCCGTTGCGCGGCCTCGCGCAGGCAGGCCGCGATAGGCCGGTTTTCCTCGTACGTCTGGCTGACGGTCGACTGCATGGCGACGGACCCGGAAAGCACAAACGGAATGGCTGCGGCGAGCGATGCGCCGGTCGGCTTTCAACCATTGTCGTGACGCGCGATGAAGAAAACTTGATGTGCGTCAATGGCAAACGTAGCACAGGCGCGCCGTGCACGGTCATGCAGCATTTCGGCACGACCGTGCGCGGCGCGCGATGCGGTTACGCGTCGAGAAACGACTGCGCGTTCTCTGCCTCGGCGGCCGTGCGCAGCGCAGCGAGCGCCCGTTTCTCGATTTGCCGCACGCGCTCGCGCGACATTCCCGCATCCTGCGCGATCGCGTCGTAGGTGTCGGGCTCGGCGCCGCCGAGGCCGAACCGCCGGCGCAGCACGTCGGCCTCGGTCGGCGTGACCGACCGCAGCAGCGACAGCACGCATTCGCGCATGCGCGTGTCGGCCAGTTGCTCGAACGGGCTGGCCGATGCCCGATCCTCGATCAATTCCACGAGGCCGGTATCCGCGTCGGGCAGCGGCGTGTCGAGCGAAACCGGCTCGGCCGGCAGCGCGAGCACCGCGCGCAGCTTGTCTTCGTCGAGGCCGGTTTCGGCCGCGAGTTCGGCCGGCGTGGCCCGACGGCCCGTGCGCTGGCGAAAGCGCAGCACATGCCGCTGCACGCGTTGATACTGGTCGCCGACGTGCACCGGCACGCGGATCGTGCGGGAGCGATCCGCGACCGCCCGTGCGATCGCCTGGCGGATCCACCACGTCGCATAGGTCGAGAACTTGAACCCGCGCCGGTATTCGAATTTCTCGATCGCGCGCATCAGGCCGAGGCAACCGTCCTGCACGAGGTCGGACAGGTCGACGCCGCGGTTCAGGTACTTGCGCGCGATCGACAGCACGAGCCGCAGGTTCGCCTCGAGCATCGCGCGCGTTGCATCGCGCACCTTTTGCTGGCCGTCGCTCAGCGCCGCCGCGAGCGCGCGCCGTGCGACCGCATCGAAGTGCGCTGCATCGACCGCCGACGGATCGTGCGGTGCGCTCGCGAGTGCGCGTACGGTACGGCTTGCGTCGTCGACGGCCGGCGCGACCCACGCGAGCGAGCCGAGCAGGGCGGCCACGTGGTTGCGCGCGTCGCGATATTCGTCCGAACGGCTGCCATGCGCATGCAGCGCGCCGCGCAGCGCCGAGACCGCCGTGTGCAGCGCATCGTAGCGGGCGGGCGCCGGCGTATCGTCGTCGCCGTCGGCCGACCCGGTCGCGCCTGCCGTGCGATGACGCTCGAGCAGCACGTCGACCGCGGGCGGATAGCCGGCGATCGCATGCAGTACCTGATGACGGCCCGTCTCGATTTCGCGGGCGAGCGCGATTTCGCCTTCGCGCGTGAGCAGCGGCACCGCTTGCATGCGCCGCATGTAGAGCGCGAGCGGATCGGTCGACGCGCTCGTGCCGCGTGCGAGGTCGCCGAGCATGGCCCTGCCTTCGTCGAGCGCGTCGCGATCGACCTCGACCGGCGCCGCGCCGGCGAACGGTGCGGGCGCGGCCGGCTCGTCGAGTACCGCGATGCCGATGTCGGCGAGCGCGGCGCGCACGACGTCGAGCGCATCGGGGCTGTCGCTTTCGGGCGGCAGCGCGTCGACGAGGTCGGCGTGCGTCAGATAACCCTGCTCGCCGGCGAGCGCCAGCAACTGGATGATCGGATCGAGCGGTGTGTCCGCCCGGAGAGTGGGGCGTGGCGTAGTCATGTCGATGGCGGCGCGAGCCGCGTTCCTGTCTGGGCGGGCCGAAGCCCGCCGGTTTGCGGTTGCCGGTGGATCGCGGACGCCCGTCCGCGCCGGTCAGCCCGACATCGTTCAAGTTGAGGGCATTTGCGCCAACTTCAACGCCGGCGCCGCGGACGGGCCAGCACGCGGCGTGCCCGCGCGGCGCGCCGGAGCAGGAAACAAAAAGTAACCGATCATACGCGCGGAAATCCGCAGGGGACGTAAGCTAGAGTCACGCGCGCCGCCTGGCGGTGGCGCACGGATTCTGCCGGAGTACGAGATGAACCCGA
Organism: Burkholderia sp. AU44665; assembly: GCF_030504405.1. Classification (NCBI taxonomy): domain Bacteria; kingdom Pseudomonadati; phylum Pseudomonadota; class Betaproteobacteria; order Burkholderiales; family Burkholderiaceae; genus Burkholderia; species Burkholderia sp. AU44665. Next base: position 340,534 of record NZ_JAUJRI010000001.1, read on the forward strand.
TTCCCGCCGCGAGGCCGGCCGTCGTCGCGCTGGCCGCACTGATGCTTGGCGGCTGCTACTACACGAGCCCGTACGGCTATGCACCTTATTACGCACCCGTGCCCGCCACGGTGACGCAGCGCGAGATTCCGGCCGCACCGGCCACGCCTGGTCCGGCCCCGTCGACCGTCCCGCAAGCGCAGGTCGACGCCGGCACGGCGGTGCCCGTGTATGTCGCCCCGGCCTACGTGCCGGCGCCGTATCCGTATTACTACCCGGCGTACTACTCAGGCTGGTACGGGCCGCCCGTGACGATTGGCTTCTGGGGCCGCTGGGGCGGCGGCGGATACTGGGGCGGGCGCGGCGGGTACTGGCATCGTCCGTGGGGTGGCGGGCATTGGGGTGGCGGCCATGGGGGCGGGGGCCATTGGGGCGGCGGCCATCGGCACTGACGGGCGCGCGGCGGCGCGGCGCGGGAGAGCATCATGTTGAACACGATTGTCCGAAGTCTGTGCGTCGTCCTGGCCGGCCTCGCGGCCGTGCCGGGCGTCGCCGATGCGCAGAGCAGCGCTTACACGAATTCGCCGGCCGAGCTGTTTGCGGGGCCGGCGCCCGATTATCCGGTGGTCGCGCAGATTCCGCCCGGCACCGCGCTGGACGTATTCGGCTGCCTGAGCGACTACACGTGGTGCGACGTCGCGCTGCCGGGCGTGCGCGGCTGGATCGATGCGCAGTTGCTCGACTATCCGTACCAGGGCAACTATGTGCCGCTGCTCGAGTACGGCGCGATCATCGGTGTGCCGGTGACCGGATTCGCGATCGGCGCGTACTGGGACCGCTATTACCGGCACCGCCCGTGGTATCCCGACCGCGATCGCTGGGCGCGCCGTGCGGAGCCGCGGCTCGGTCCCGGTGGCATGCCGCCGGGGCAAGGGCGGCCGCGGCCGGGCGCACCGATGCAGGTCGCGCCGGCCGGCCCGCCGCCCGTGCATGACACGCGGCCATCGGCCACGCGCGGCGGCTGGAACGGCGCGAATCGCGTGCCGCCACCGGCTGCGCCTGCTCCTGCACCGACACCGATGCCGGGTGGACTGGGTAATGCGCGTCCGGCCAGCCCGCCAGCGCCGACCCCGATGCCGGGTGGGGTGGGTAATGCACGTCCGGCCAGCCCGCCGCCGGCCGTGCCGCGCCCGTCATCGCCCATGCCGGGCGGCGAGGGCCACATGATGCCGCCGCCGGTGCGGCAGGGAGGCGGCGGTTATGCGCGGCCGCAAGGCGGTGGAAATGGCGGCGGTAATCGCGGCGCAGGCGGTGGCCCCGACGAACTCCGTCACTGAGGGCGCCGGTGCCGCGGCTTCTCCGGGCACCGGACGAAAAAAAGCCGCTCCGAAGAGCGGCTTTCGGATCGGGCGAACGGGAAGCGGGCAAGCCGCTACCCGCCGCCTGTAGCGCGTCGCATCAGTCGTCGAGCAGGGACAGGTCGCGTACCGCACCCTTGTCGGCCGACATCACCAGCTTCGCGTATGCCTTCAGCGCCGCGGACACCTTGCGCGGACGCGGCTGGGCGGGCTTCCAGCCCTTCGCGTTCTGCTCCTCGCGGCGGCGCGCCAGTTCCTCGTCCGACACCAGCACGTCGATCGTGCGGTTCGGGATGTCGATGCGGATGCGGTCGCCGTCGCGCACGAGGCCGATCGCGCCGCCCGCTGCCGCTTCCGGCGAGCAGTGGCCGATCGACAGGCCCGACGTACCGCCCGAGAAACGGCCGTCCGTCAGCAGCGCGCATGCCTTGCCGAGGCCCTTCGACTTGATGTAGCTGGTCGGGTAGAGCATTTCCTGCATGCCCGGGCCGCCCTTCGGGCCTTCGTAGCGCACGATCACGACGTCGCCGGCCTTGACCTTGTCGTTCAGGATGTTCTCGACCGCTTCGTCCTGCGATTCGGTCACGTGAGCCGAGCCTTCGAACACGAGGATGCTCTCGTCGACGCCGGCCGTCTTCACCACGCAGCCGTCGAGCGCGATGTTGCCGGTCAGCACGGCGAGGCCGCCTTCCTTCGAGAACGCATGCTCGTACGAGCGGATGCAGCCTTCGGCGCGGTCGAGGTCGAGGCTCGGCCAGCGCGTGTTTTGGCTGAACGCGACCTGCGTCGGAATGCCGGCCGGGCCGGCCAGGTAGAACGTGCGGACCGCTTCGTCCTGCGTGCGCACGATGTCCCACTGATCGAGCGCGTCCTTCAGCGTCGGTGCGTGGACGGTCGGCACGTCGGTGTGCAGCTTGCCGGCGCGCTCGAGCTCGCCGAGGATCGCCATGATGCCGCCTGCGCGGTGCACGTCCTCGATGTGGTACTTGTTCGTGTTCGGCGCGACCTTGCACAGCTGCGGCACGGTGCGCGACAGGCGGTCGATGTCCTTCATCGTGAAGTCGATGCCGGCTTCCTGTGCGATCGCGAGCAGGTGCAGGATCGTGTTGGTCGAGCCGCCCATCGCGATGTCGAGCGTCATCGCGTTCTCGAACGCCTTGAAGCCGACCGAGCGCGGCAGCACGCGTTCGTCGTCCTGCTCGTAGTGCTGGCGCGTCAGTTCGACGATGCGGCGGCCGGCGCGCTTGAACAGCTGTTCGCGATCGGCGTGCGTGGCGACGACCGTGCCGTTGCCGGGCAGCGACAGGCCGAGCGCTTCGGTCAGGCAGTTCATCGAGTTCGCGGTGAACATGCCCGAGCACGAGCCGCAGGTCGGGCACGCCGAGCGTTCGACTTCGGCGACGTCGGCATCCGAATACGACTGGTCGGCCGCGATCACCATCGCGTCGACGAGGTCGAGCTTCTTCAGTTCGATGGCTTTGGTGACCGGGTTCGCGAGGCGCGTCTTGCCGGCTTCCATCGGCCCGCCGGACACGAAGATCACCGGAATGTTCAGGCGCATCGCGGCCATCAGCATCCCCGGCGTGATCTTGTCGCAGTTCGAGATGCATACCATCGCGTCCGCGCAGTGCGCGTTCACCATGTATTCGACCGAGTCGGCGATGATGTCGCGGCTCGGCAGCGAGTACAGCATGCCGTCGTGGCCCATCGCGATGCCGTCGTCGACCGCGATCGTGTTGAATTCCTTCGCGACGCCGCCCGCGGCTTCGATCTCGCGCGCGACGAGCTGGCCGAGATCCTTCAGGTGCACGTGCCCGGGCACGAACTGGGTGAACGAGTTGACGACCGCGATGATCGGTTTCGAGAAATCGTCGTCTTTCATGCCGGTGGCACGCCACAGCGAGCGCGCACCTGCCATGTTGCGGCCGGCGGTGGAGGTTTTGGAACGGTAAGTGGGCATGGTGAAAGCTGAAGAAATATCGCGGGAAAAGGGTGGAGGCTCGGGAATAAAGGCCTCTCTCGCGCCCGTGCGAACAACCTCTTGAGCTGCGCCCTGGGCAAACTTCGCGATTATCCCACAGCCGCCGGGCCCGTGGCGCCGGCGGGAGCGGGCGAGCGGCGCGCCGGACAGCGGCCATGCTCACCCGGCGCGCCCGGCTCGCCGGCACGCAGCCCGACGCAGGTCATTGCCGGCGCAACGGGCGCGCGGCTTCACCGCCCGTTCTGCCGATGGTGAAGCCGCGCCGTGCGGCTCGATCGCGCGTCAATCGAGCAGCGTCAGGATCTCGTCGTACAGCGCCTTCGGAATCCGCACGCCGTTCGCGATGCTGCGCGCGCGGGCGTCGAAGCGCCGTTGCGACGGCAGCCGCGCGCCCTGCGAGACGATCGATTCGAACATCCGCTCGCCGCGCGCAAGCCCCGCGTCGAGCTCGTCACCGAGAAACACCTTCGGGTCGAACGCGATCACGAGTTCGCCGTGGCACGGCGTCGCGCCGACGCCTTCGTCGAAATCCATCGATTCCCGGCTCGTCATGTCGCCGATCAGCGCGCCGCCGAGCAGCTCGACCATCGCCGCGAGCGCCGAGCCCTTGTGCCCGCCGAACGTGCGCATCGCGCCCTGCAGCGCGGCTTTCGGATCGGTGGTCGGCTGGCCGTCGGCGTCGATCGCCCAGTGCGGCGGAATCGTCTTGCCCTGTTTCGCGTGCAGCTCGATGTCGCCGCGCGCGATCGCGCTCGTCGCGAAATCGAACACGAACGGCTCGCCGCCCGGGCGCGGCCATGCGAACGCGATCGGGTTGGTGCCGAACACCGGCTCGCGGCCGCCTTCCGGCGCGACCCAGCTATGGCTCGGGTTCATCGCGATGCCGACCAGCCCTTCGGCGGCGATCGCCTCGACCTCGGGCCACAGCGCGGAGAAGTGATAGCAGTGGTTGATCGTCATCGCGGCGATCCCGTGCTGCTTCGCCATCTCGACGAGGACGGGCAGCCCGGTCTCGAAGCTCAGCAGCGAGAAGCCGCGATGCGCGTCGACCGCGACGATCGATGACGACAGCCGGCGCAGCGTCGGCACGGCTTGCGGATCGACCTTGCCTTTCTTCAGCGAGCGCACGCAGACGAGCAGCCGGTACACGCCGTGCGAATGGCACTCGTCGCGCTGGCCCTGCGTGATCACGTTGGCGATGGCGTGCGCATGCGCGTCGGACATCCCGTTGTGCGTCAGCACGCGCAGCGCGAGTGCGCGCACTTCATCGAGCGACAGGACGACTTCGGTTGCGCGCTCAGACATGGTTCACCTCGCGCGGGGCAGGCACGCCGTCGATGCGTTGCGGCACGTGCAGCGGATTGCCGCTGCGAATCGCGTCCGGCAGCAACGCGTCCGGCACGTCCTGGTACGACACGGGGCGCAGGAAGCGCTCGATCGCGCGTGCGCCGACGGACGTCGTGCGCGTGTCGGACGTCGCCGGGAACGGGCCGCCGTGCACCATTGCGTGGCCGACCTCGACGCCCGTGCCGAAACCGTTGACGAGAATGCGGCCGGCCTTGCGTTCGAGGGTCGGGCGCAGCGCGGCGAACAACGCGGCGTCGCGGTCGGCGAGATGCGCGGCGATCGTCAACTGACCTTCGAGCGACTTCAGCACGCGATGCAGCGTGCCGGCATCCGGGCAGCGCACGATCAGCGATGCGGGGCCGAACACTTCGTCGCGCAATTCGGGGTGCGCGACGAATGCGTCGGCCGACGTCGCGAACAGCGCCGCGCGCGCCTGGTGACGGCCGCCTTCCGCGCCTTCGGCCAGCAGCTCGACCGCATCGTGATCGCGCAGCGCCGCGACGCCTTGCGCGTAGCTCGCGTGGATGGCCGGTGTCAGCATCGTCTGCGCGGCGACGGCACGCACGGCATCGGCCGCCGCGGCTTCGAATGCGCGCAGCGCGGGAACGTCCACCGCGAGCACGAGGCCCGGGTTCGTGCAGAACTGGCCGGCGCCGAGCGTGAGCGACGCGACGAACTGCGCTGCGATGGTGTCGTGACGGGCGTCGAGCGCGGCGGGACACAGCAGCACGGGATTGATCGAGCTCATTTCCGCATAGACGGGAATCGGCTCGGCTCGCGCGGCCGCGATATGCATCAGCGCAACGCCGCCGCGGCGCGAGCCGGTGAAGCCGACCGCCTTGATGCGCGGATCGGCGACGAGCGCCTGACCGATCTCGCGCGACGCGTCGAACAGCAGCGAGAACACGCCGGCCGGCATCCCGCATTCGCGCACGGCCTGCTGGATCGCGCGGCCGACGAGTTCCGACGTGCCCGGATGCGCGGAATGCGCCTTGACGATCACCGGGCAGCCGGCCGCGAGCGCCGACGCCGTGTCGCCGCCGGCCACCGAGAACGCGAGCGGGAAGTTCGACGCACCGAACACGGCGACGGGCCCGAGCGCGACGTTGCGCAGGCGCAGGTCGACGCGCGGCAGCGGCTTGCGCTCGGGACGCGCCGGATCGATCCGCGCGTCGAGAAAGCCGCCGTCCCGGACGAGCGACGCGAACAGCGCGAGCTGCCCGACCGTGCGGCCGCGTTCGCCTTCGATGCGTGCGCGCGGCAGCCCCGTTTCGACGACGCAGCGCTCGATGAGGTCGTCGCCGAGCGCCATGATGTGGCGGCCGATCGCGTCGAGGAACGCGGCGCGCGCGTCGGGCGACGTTTCGCGATAGGTGTCGAACGCGTCGTCGGCGAGCGCGCACGCCGTTTCGAGGTCGTGCAGGCTCGCGCCGCCGAACGCCGGTTCGAGCGGTTCGCCGGTGGCGGCGGCGAGCGCGTGGAGGGTGCCGTTCTGTCCGGTGACGGCCGACGGGCCGATCAGGAGCTGACCTGTGAGTTGCATGGTTTTCCTCGGAAAAGGCAGGGCCGGGCGTACTGCGCCCGGCCGTTGGAAGGGGAAAAGGGCTGAAAAAGGGCGCGGGCGCGTCAGTCCTCGTCGTCGTCGAGTTGCAGCTTGTCGGCGCGCACGCCGGTGTTTGCGCCCCAGTAGTAGATGACGAGTGCGACGGCCGCGACGACGACCGTGTCGTACGGATGCGCGAGCCGGCCCGTGCCGCCGAAGCCGCCGAGATACGACAGCACGATCATCGCTGCATAGAACGCGATCAGCCACGCGGACGAACGCACCTGCTCGGCGAGGCTCAGCTGCGCGGTCGGCACCCAGCGGCGGCACGCGAGATAGATGACGAACATCACGATCTGCAGCCCGAGCAGCCAGGACACGGTGCTCCAGCCCGACCAGTAGACGATCAGCGCGGCGATCACGAACGACGCGGGGCCGGTGACGCCGAACGCGCTGGCGCGGAACGGCCGCGGCAGGTCGGGCGCGGTGCGGCGCAGCGCGGCGACCGACACGGGCGCGACCGCATAGCTCAACACCAGCGCGGCCGACACGATGTTGATCAGCGCTTCCCACGACGGAAACGGCAGCGTCCAGAAGATCGCGAGGCCGAACGTGAGCCACAGGCCCGCGCGCGGGATGCCCGACGCTTCGTCGACGCGCGTGAACACCTTGAAGAACGTGCCCGTTTTCGCCCAGCCGTAGACGACGCGCGGCGTCGCGTTCATGTAGATGTTGCCGCAGCCGCTCGGCGAGATCATCGCGTCGGCGACGACCATCACCGCGAGCCAGCCGACGCCGAGCGCAAGGGCGATGTCGCGGTACGGCAGCGAGAACGCCTTGCTCACGTCGTGCCAGCCGGCGGCGAGCATGGCCGTCGGGATGCTGCCGATGAACGCGAGCTGCAGCAGCACGTAGATCAGCGTCGACAGCAGGATCGACAGGATCAGCGCGATCGGGATCGTGCGCTGCGGATTGCGCACCTCGCTCGCGACCGACACGATCGGCGTGAGCCCGAGATACGCGAAGATGATGCCGCCCGCGGACACGGCCATCTCGATGCCCGGCATGCCGAACGGCGCGAAGCCGTGCACGGTCAGGTTCGCGGGCTTGAAGAACGTGAACAGCACGCCGATCACCGCAAGCGGCACGATGAACTTGAAGACGCTGATGATGTTGTTCGCCTTCGCGAACGTCTTCACGCTCGAATAGTTCAGGTAAAAGAAGAAGCAGAGCAGCGCGGCCTGCACGAGCCAGCCGAGTGTGGTCGGGTCGCTCGATCCTTCGATCGTCAGGCCCGGAAACCACGCGGCCGCGTACTGGCGCGCGGCGACCACTTCGATCGCGATCAGGCTCGAGAACGCGATCAGCGTGATGAAGCCCATCAGGTAGCCGAGCAGCGGGCCGTGCGAGAACACCGGGTAGCGCACCACGCCGCCCGCGCGCGGCAGCGCGGCGCCGAGTTCGCAGTAGACGATGCCGAGCAGCAGCACCGCGAAGCCGCCGAGCAGCCACGAGAAGATACCGGCCGGGCCCGCGATCGTCGATACGTGACTCGCGGCGAACAGCCACCCCGAACCGAAAATGGCGCCGAGACCGATGAACGTGAGATCGGTCAGCGACAGCTGTTTCTTGAACTTGCCGTGACCCGCGTCGGGGTGCGCGGAACGGGAAAGCGGGACGGACGGGTGTGCGTTGCCTTGGCCTGGCATGGGCTTGTCTCCTGGAGGGAATATCGGCACAGGCTCGATGTGCGCCGCGCTTCGACGGAGCAGTGGCGCTCGCCTGCAGGCCGGCGTCGCCCGGTTCGAACGACCGGGGCGGGCCGCGGCCCGTTCACGCGCGGCGCGACGCCGGGGTTGGCGTGAACGGCCCGCAGGCCATGCCGGACCGGGGACGGCGGCGCGTAGCGGGGCAAGCCCGCGCGCCGCCGCCGGGGGCGTCGATCAGAGACCGACGTCGGGCAGCACCGGGCGCGTTTCCAGCGCCTTCGCGACGATCGCCTTCACTTCCGCGAGCGTGTCGCCTTGCAGCGCGAGGCGCGGCGGACGCGTGATCGCGCTGCCGCGGCCGACCAGCTCTTCGCACAGCTTGATGCACTGCACGAGGTCCGGGCGTGCGTCGAGGTGCAGCAGCGGCATGAACCAGCGATACAGCGCGAGCGCTTCGTCGAAGCGCTTCTGCTTCGCGAGGCGGAACAGCGTCTCGCCTTCCTTCGGAAATGCGTTCGACATGCCCGACACCCAGCCTTCGGCGCCGACCGCGATGCTCTCGACCACGACGTCGTCGAGGCCCGCGAACAGCACGAAGCGATCGCCGACCGCGTTGCGCAGGTCGATGAAGCGGCGCGTATCGCCCGACGAATCCTTGAAGCAGACGATGTTCTCGCAATCCTGCAGCGCGATCAGCACGTCGGGCGTCACGTCGTTCTTGTAGATCGGCGGGTTGTTGTAGACCATCACCGGCAGGTCGGTGCTCGTCGCGACCGCGCGAAAGTGCGCGGCGGTTTCGTGCGATTTCGCCGAGTAGACGAGCGCGGGCATCACCATCACGCCGTCGACGCCGACGCGCTGCGCTTCGCGCACCGTGTTGCGCGCGAATTCGGTCGTGAATTCGGCGATGCCGGCGATCACGGGAACCTTGCCGCCGGCCGCGTCGCGTGCGGCTTCGATCACCTGGAGCTTCTCGCTCGTCGACAGCGACGTGTTTTCGCCGACCGTGCCGCAGACCACGAGGCCCGACACGCCGTCGTTCACCAGGTTCTTGACCACGCGGTGCGTGGCGTCGATGTCGAGGGAAAAGTCCGGCTTGAACTGCGTGCTGACGGCCGGGAAAACCCCGGTCCACTGAATGGCGTTTCGGCTCACTGAAATCTCCTACGTGTTCGTATCGGTCGGCCGACAGGTGTCGGTGTGGCAACCAGTATCGCCGCGCAAACGCCCATCACGCTTGAGTCGTATCGCGGAGCAAAATGACGAAATCGGCACAGCGGCCGGCAGGGGCGCCGGGGGCGCGTTGCACTATGCCGATTTCGTCGTCGTCCTCATCGAAAAGCCACAAGCGGACGGACGCGCGACGGAGGAAGCTATGCTCCTTTCCCCACTTCGGACGGCTCATGATGAAGCGCATCCAGATCATCGATTCGCACACGGGCGGCGAACCCACTCGGCTCGTCGTGTCCGGCTTTCCGTCGCTCGGCAACGGCACGATGGCCGAGCGTCGCGACGTGCTCGCGCGCGAGTACGATCGCTACCGCACCGCGTGTATCCTCGAGCCGCGCGGCAGCGACGTGCTGGTCGGCGCGCTGCTGTGCGAGCCCGTGTCGCCCGACGCGGCGGCCGGCGTGATCTTCTTCAACAATAGCGGCTACCTGGGCATGTGCGGGCACGGCACGATCGGCGTCGTGCGCACGCTGCATCACATGGGCCGCATCGCGCCGGGCGTGCACCGGATCGAGACGCCGGTCGGCACCGTCGAGGCGACGCTGCACGACGACCTGTCGGTCAGCGTGCGCAACGTGCCCGCGTATCGCCACGCGCAGGCCGTCGAAGTCGACGTGCCGGGATACGGCCCCGTGAAGGGCGACGTCGCGTGGGGCGGCAACTGGTTCTTCCTGGTCAGCGACCACGGGCAGCACATCGCCGGCGACAACGTCGCGGCGCTTACCGCGTATGCGTCTGCCGTGCGCGCAGGGCTCGAACGCGCGGGCATCACCGGCGCCAACGGCGGCGAGATCGACCACATCGAGCTGTTCGCCGACGATCCCGCGCACGACAGCCGCAGCTTCGTGCTGTGCCCGGGGCTCGCTTACGACCGTTCCCCGTGCGGCACCGGCACCAGCGCGAAACTCGCGTGCCTCGCGGCCGACGGCAAGCTCGCGCCGGGCGCGGTGTGGCGGCAGGCGAGCGTGATCGGCAGCGTGTTCCACGCGAGCTACGAGCTGGCCGACGGCGGCATCGTGCCGACGATTCGCGGCAGCGCGCATCTGAGCGCGGAAGCGACGCTGCTGATCGAGGAAGACGATCCGTTCGGGTGGGGCATCGGGTCGTGAGCGAAACGAAGACCGACGTCGTCGTGATCGGCGCCGGCATCGTCGGCGCGGCGTGCGCGCACGAACTCGCGCGGCGCGGGCTGCGCGTGCTCGTCGTCGACGACGCGAGCGGCGGCGCGACCGGCGCGGGCATGGGGCACCTCGTCGCGATGGACGACAACGCGGCCGAACTCGCGCTGAGCCATTACTCGATCGAACTCTGGCGCGCGTTGAGCGGCGAGATGCCCGACGGCTGCGCATACCGCAATTGCGGCACGCTGTGGCTCGCGGCCGATGCGCACGAGATGGATCTGGCGCGCGCGAAACAGGCGACGCTCGCCGCGCACGGTGTGGCCGGCGAGCTGATCGATGCGGCAGCGCTCGCGCGACTGGAGCCGATGCTGCGCGCGGGCCTCGGCGGCGCGCTGAAGATTTCCGGCGACGCGATCCTCTACGCGCCCGTCACCGCGAACTGGCTGCTGCAGCGCGCGCCGCGCATCACGTTGCGTCGCGACCGGGCCGTCGCGGTCGATGGCCCGAGCGTGATGCTCGCGAGCGGCGACGTGCTGCGCGCGGAGCGTGTGGTCGTCGCGAACGGCGTGGCGGCGCGCGCGCTGCTGCCCGAACTGCCGCTGCGCCCGAAAAAGGGCCATCTGCTGATCACCGACCGCTATCCTGGCCACGTGTCGCACCAGCTCGTCGAGCTCGGCTATGCGGCGAGCGCGCACGCGAGCGACGGCACGTCGGTCGCGTTCAACGTGCAGCCGCGGCCAACCGGTCAGTTGCTGATCGGCTCGTCGCGCCAGTTCGACACCGAGGATGCGCAGGTCGAGCCGCCCGTGCTCGCGCGCATGCTGCGCCGCGCGGCCGGCTACCTGCCGGATCTGGCCGAGCTGAACGGCATCCGCGCATGGACCGGCTTCCGCTCCGCGAGCCCCGACGGCCTGCCGCTGCTCGGCGAGCATCCGTCGCGCCCGGGCGTGTGGCTCGCGGTCGGGCACGAAGGGCTCGGCGTGACGACCGCGCCGGGCAGTGCGCGGATCGTCGCCGCGCTGATGGCCGGCGAGCGGCCGCCCATCGATATCGAACCGTATTTGCCGGGACGCTTCTTGAGCGCGTCCCGCGTAGCCGGAGCGCTGACATGAAACGACCCCCACGTTCACTTCGTCCGCTGTCGACCGGCGTTGGCGCTTCGGCGCTGGCGTCGGTCCCATGCAAGGCGTCCCCCGCGAGGGCGGTCAGCCGCCTTGGGGCGGCCCGGCGGAGGCTGACATGATCATTCATCTGGACGGCCGCGCGATGACGGTGGCCGATGGCGCGACCGTCGCGGCCGCCGTCGCGGCGAGCGGCGACGACACGACGCGCGTGTCGTGCACGGGCGCGGTGCGTGCCCCGTTTTGCGGGATGGGTATCTGCCAGGAGTGCCGGATGACGATCGACGGCCGGCGCCGGCTCGCGTGCCAGACGCTGTGCCGCGACGGCATGCAGGTGGAGCGCACGCGATGAAACAGGAACGATTGAGCGTCGACGTCGCGATCGTCGGCGCGGGCCCGGCCGGGCTGTCGGCCGCGCGGGCCGCCGCACGAAGCGGCGCGACGGTTGCGATCGTCGACGACAACCCGCGCGCGGGCGGGCAGATCTGGCGGCAGCCGGCAGCAGTCGCACCGACGCCGGCCGCGGCCGCACGCCTCGCCGTGCTGCGCCAGCCGAACGTCACGCATCTCGCGGCGACGCGCATCGTCGCCGAAACGCAGCCGGGCACGCTGCTGCTCGAAGACGACGAACGCGGGCGGCTGCTCGATTTCCGGACGCTGATTCTCTGCTGCGGCGCGCGCGAGCTGCTGCTGCCGTTTCCGGGTTGGACGCTGCCGGGCGTGACCGGCGCGGGCGGCTTGCAGGCACTGATCAAGTACGGGCTCGACGTGCGCGGGCAGCGCATGGTGATCGCAGGCAGCGGGCCGCTGCTGCTGGCGAGCGCGGCGACGGCCCGGCAGGCCGGCGCGCGCGTATCGCACGTGCTCGAACAGGCCGCTTGGCGCGACGTGGCCGGCTTCGGTACGGGGCTGTGGCGCTGGCCGTCGAAGCTCGCGCAGGCCGCGAAGCTCGTCACGACCGCGTATCGGCCCGCTGCGTACGTCGTCGAGGCATTCGGCGACGAGCGGCTCGAACGCGTGCGGATCCGGCACGGCGATCGCGAATTCGACGTCGACTGCGACCGGCTCGCATGCGGCTTCGGCCTCGTGCCGAATACCGTGCTGCCGCGGCATCTCGGCTGCCGGATCGAGAACGACGCGGTGGCCGTCGACGCGCACCAGCGCACGAGCCGCGACGGCTATTTCGCGGCGGGCGAGTGCACGGGCGTCGGCGGCAGCGAGCTGGCGATGGTCGAAGGTGAGATCGCGGGCTACGCGGCGACGGGGCAAACGGCACTGTTGGCCGCGCTCGTCGCCCGGCGCGCGCACTGGCAGGCTTTCGCGGATGCCGTGCGTGAGCGCTTCGCGATCCGCGAACCGATCCGCCGGCTCGCGCGGCCCGACACGCTGCTGTGTCGTTGCGAAGACGTGCGGTTCGACGCGGTCGCGCGGGAACCGGGCTGGACGGCCGCCAAGCTGCAGTCGCGTTGCGGGATGGGCGCGTGCCAGGGGCGCGTGTGCGGCGCGGCCGCGCAGGCGCTGTTCGGCTGGACGCCGCCCCTGCCTCGCACGCCGCTCGTGCCCGCGCGGATCGGCACGTTGATGCTCGACGGCACGGGGGCCTGCGACAGCGCATGATGCGTGACGCTGGCGGACTGTGATGAAGCGGCCCCGGTTTGCGCCGGGCCGTGCCGCTCCTTCCATCTTTATTTCACCTTCACTTTTCCTGGCCGCCGGCCTCGGCTCGCCACCAGCGCGCAGGCGATCGAGCGTCGTGGGCATGGGCACGGGTGGCGGCTCCTTCTGTCGCGGTGCCAGTTCATCGACACAGTGCCCGCGCCGTCGAGCTCCATCGGCAGGATGCGATCGCAGTTCAACTGCATGAGGCGCCGCGCGGCGGGGCCCGCGTGACGGTAGGCAAGGAGGTCTGATTGAGGGTGATCAACCGAATTGCCGATCCGGCAAGCAGCGGGAAAAAGAACAATATACAAAATAATATAATATTGATTCTTTAATCATATCCCTCCGCCGATGAACGACGATTTCCCGGCCGGGCTACCCGGCCCCGACCAGATGCGCGCCGCCGCCGGATCGGCCTGTGCGCTCCTGAAGGTGATGTCGAATCCCGACCGTCTGCTGCTGCTGTGCGAACTGTCGCAGGGCGAGCGCTGCGTGAGCGATCTCGAGGCGCGCCTGGACATCCATCAACCGACGCTGTCGCAGCAGCTCGGCGTATTGCGGGACAACGCGCTGGTTCGTACGCGCCGCGAAGGCAAGGCGATTCACTATTCGCTCGACAGTCCGGCCGCGATTGCGGTGATGGGCGTGCTGTACGAACAGTTTTGCGGGGCGACCGTGAAGGAGGTACGCGATGCAGATTGATGCGCTTCATTTCACGCCGTGGCTATCGCTCGTCGGCGGCGTGATGATCGGGTGCGCGGCCGTGTGGCTGGTCGCGTTCAACGGCCGGATCGCCGGTATCAGCGGGATCGTCGGCGGCCTGCTGACGGCGGGCCGTGCAGAGCGCGGCTGGCGCGCGGCGTTCGTCGCCGGGATGATCGTCGCACCCGTCGTCATGCGTTTCGCCGGGAGCAACTCGATGCCACAGGTCGACGCCAGCTGGCTTGACGTGATGGCGGCCGGGCTGCTGGTCGGGATCGGCACACGATACGCGGGCGGCTGCACAAGCGGCCATGGTGTATGCGGAATTTCGCGCGGGGCGCTGCGCTCGGCGGTCGCGACGGCGACCTTCATGGTCGCCGGCTTCGCGACCGTGTTCGTGCGGCTGCACGTTGCGGGGGGATGACATGCAGGCAGGATTCGCGTTTCTGGCAGGGCTGCTGTTCGGCGTCGGCCTCATCGTGTCGGGTATGGCCGATCCGCGGAAGGTGCTCGGTTTTCTCGACCTGGCGGGCCGCTGGGATCCGTCGCTTGCGCTCGTGATGGCGGGCGCGATCGGCGTTGCGGTGTTCGGGTTCGCGTGGGCGAAGCGCCGCACACGGTCGTGGCTCGGCCTGCCGATGCAGTTGCCCGCGCAGCGGGCGATTACCGTGCGCCTCGTCGCGGGAAGCGCGGTATTCGGCATCGGCTGGGGGATTGCCGGGTTTTGTCCCGGCCCTGCGATCGTGTCGATCGGCTTCGGAGTGGCCAAGGGAATCGGGTTCGTCGTCGCGATGCTGGCCGGAATGGCGTTGTTCGAGTGGATCGAGCGACGGCGGAATGGGCCGTGAGGCGGGTGCGGCGGCTGCGCCCGTCACGGCGTGCGTTCGTCCATCGCCGCGATGAGCCAGTTGCCCGACGGGATGCTGTGGATCGCGTTGGCGGAAGGCGTGCGCTCCGATGTGTTGTTCGACGCCGCGCTCGCGCATGGAGTCAAGATCGCGCCCGGTTCGATCTTCTCGAATGCGGGCCGTTTCGACGGCTATATCCGGCCCGGCTGCGCGCGCGTATTCGATGCGGCGCACGAGGCGGCGTTCGACACACTTGGCCGCCTCGTACGGGAAGCCATGGCGGCCGGGTAAGCGCGACGGCGCCGGCCGGCCGGACTTCCGAATACGCGAGTGCGCCGGCCGGGCGCGGCACCGAAGCGGCAAGCCTCCGCCATTTCATCGGCCGACCGCGTGCGTGGCGAGGTGCTGGCGAATCAGCGACAGGTAACGATCGCCGACCGAGAAATCGCGTGCCGCGCGCGGCCGGGCGGCGGCCGGCCGCAGCGTGGCCGGCACACTCATGCCCAGATACCGGCACACGGCCGACGGAAAGGGCTTGCGCGTATGCCCGAGCTGACGCGCAGCGCGTTCAATGCGGGCATCGCCGACCTGGGCACGAAGCCACGCCAGCATTTGGCGATCGGTGTCGTTGACGATACGGACCAGATGTTCCATCGCGCACCTCACTGTTCATAAATACAGTACTGTAAATATAACCAGTGTTTGTCGGAACCGCAAGCGGCGGCGCGTCGGCTGGCCGTTCGGCCAGGGTCAGCGCGCCGGCGCGGCGGTGCGCGTGAGCCGGGCAGCGGCCGCTGCCGGTCCGGCGATGCCCGTATACCGCGCATCGGTCAGCGTGCCGAGAAATGCGACGATGTCGTCGATTTCCGCGTCGGTCAGCGCGGGCGGCGTACCGGGCCGGCGGTTCATCGGCGTCGAGTTGACGTTGATGTTGCCGCGATAGGCGGCCGGCACGTCGTCGAACGTTCGGGCGCCGTGATACCAGAAGCCCGGATCGGTCGAGCGCGTGTTGTAGAACGCGACCGCGTCGCGCAGCGTCGTGAACACGCCGTTGTGCATGAACGTCTGCTTGACCGCGACGTTGCGCAGCCCCGGCGTGCGCAGGTAGCCGCACCACTGCGTCGGTTCGGGCCAGCGCAGCCGCCGCGCGGTGTCGCACAGTCCGTTGTCGAAGTGGCGCGGATCGCGGTTCGCCGGCAGCGCACGGTTGCGCGGCACCGCGATCGCGTCGTAGCCGAAATCGGTGAACAGCGAGCGCTCCGGGCGGCTCGACGTGTCCGACAGCGTATGGCAGGTCATGCAATTGCCCTTGTCCGGATTCCGGAACAGCGCGAGCCCGCGCATCTCGGCCGGCGCGAGCGGCTTGCGCGTGCGCAGGAACGCATCGAAGCGCGACGTGAACGGCGCCATCTCGTCGCTCTGCAGATAGGCTTCGACGGCCGAACCGAGCGCGCGCACCAGTCGCTCGGGATCGCGCCGCACCGGCGCGCCGAAGCGCGCGGCGAGATCGGTCGCGAGTTCGGTCGCATTCACCTTGCGCAGCAGCGCGGCCGGCGACCGGTTGTTCATCTCGTTCGGATCGAACAGCGGCCCGCGGATCTGTTCGGCGAGCGTATCCGCGCGGCCGTCGCTGAACAGGCCGCCGAACGGCGACGGCGCGGGCGCATCGTCGTCCTGATAGAAGTGGCGGCGCGGCACGTAGCGCACGTACAGCAGCGACGGCGCATTGCGCTGGCTGAAGCGCCCGGGCCGGCTGCCTTCCGGCACGCCGGGCCCGGCAAGCGACGCGGCCGACAGCGTCGGCGCGAACGCGCGGCCCGGATCGTGGCAGCCCGCGCAGGACATGCCGCGCGGCTCGGACAGCCGTGCGTCGAAGAAGATCCGGCGGCCGAGCGCGACGAGCGTCGGGTCGGGCGCGAAGCGCGCGGTCGCCGCATCGATCTTGCCCGTCACCTGCGGCGTGCCGTTGCCGATCGTGTCGACGACGCGCGACGGCGGCGCGCCGGGCAGCAGGACCGTTTCGGCCGGCGCGGCGTGGGTCGCGAGCGTCAGGCCGGCGAGCAGGGTGGCGGCAAGCGTGTGCAGACCACGTACGCCCGGCCCGTCACGTCGAACTTCGTCACTCACGGCGCGATGAACCCCGTCTTGTCGCAGGCGAGCGTCCTGCCCGACTGATTGCACGACGCCAGGAGCTTGCCGGCCGCCGAATACGCATGGAACACCCAGCCCGTTGCCGGGGCGGCGTTGCGCTCCATGATCAGGAAGCCGAAGCTGTTGTTGTGCGACAGCCGCTCGATCACGGCGCCCGGTGCGGGCGTCAGGCCGGCCGGGAACGGGTCGGGCAGCGCGACGTCGAGGTTGTCGCCGCCGTTGCCGGACACGATCGTCGCCGGGTGCCCCGACGAGAAGTTGATCGCCTGGAAATCGTGCACGTGGCCGTGCAGCGCGACGTGCACGCCCGGCGGGTAGTACGCCTGCGCGTTGAGGCTCGACATCACCGACTGCAGCGCGAGGTTGCCCGGCGCGGGTGTGCTGCCGGCGATCGGCGCGAATGCGAGAATCGGATGATGGTTCGTGAAGATCGTCGTCGTCATGCCGGGCTTCGACGCGAGCGATGCGACCGTCTGGAACTGCTTCTGGTAGATGCCGAATTGCGCGTCGGTGGTCTTGAGCGGCGTGCGGCCGACCTTCGCGGTGTCGAACACGATCACCTGCGAGCCGTCGCCGAGCGACACCGCATAGGGCTCCGAATAGTTTGCGTCGTTGTCGTTGGCCGGATCGTCGCACGAGCGGGCGGCCGAGTACGGGCGCGGGTCGAGGAAGCGGAACCACCCCTGGCCCGCCCGCGCGCATTCCTCGTGGTTGCCGCGCACGACCACCCACGGCGCCTTCGCGAGCAGCGGCGCGGCCGGGCGGAACAGGTCGGCCTGCCACGTATCCCAGCCGTAGCCCCACGGGCTGTCCTTGCAGCCGGCGATGTCCGGCGGGCATGCGTTCTCGCGGTAGTGGTAGTCGCCGACGTGCAGCACGAGATCGGGCGACAGCTTCGCGACGCTGGCCGCGATCGTGCCGAGCGGCCAGACCGCGGCGTCGTTGCACGCCTGCCATGCATTGTCGGCCTTCTTCATCCGGCAGCCCGTGTCGGCGATGATCGCGATGCGCCGCGGCTGCGCTTTCGGCAGCGGCAGCGTGCGGCCCGCGACGCTTGCCGCCTGCGCGCCGGCGGGTAGCGTGGCCTCGCAGACGGATACCGGGAAGCTCGACGGTTTCGAATCGGCCGGGTCGCTGGCGGTCGGCCGCTGGGCGACGGTCGCGGCGCCCGCGCGCAGCGCCATGCGCGACAGCTTGCCGTCGACGGTCAGTTGCGGGCATATCGGATCGCCGGCCGACGCGGGCGTGTAGTTTGTGATGACGCGCGCGATCGCCTGGTTCGCATCGCCGATCTCGACCCATGCGGCCTGGACGTTGGCCGACGCGCTGGCCGGATCGTCCGGCGTATCGATGTGATTCGAGCACGCGGACAGCGCGGCGAGGGCAACAAGCGGGGCGCAGCGCACGAGCAGCGCGCGCGAGAGGATTCGTCGCATGGGAAGGGGAAGCGCCGTAGGAAAGCCGTCAACGATACGCAGCGCGAATGTAAGAAATGTGAAAAGCGCGGTGCGACAGCGCGCATGAACGGGGCAATCGGCCTTGACTTCAAGCCGGCTTGAAGCAGTACAGTCCGGTTCGTCATCAACGAATCGGAAGGGAATCGACGATGGAAGCCAACCGGCCCAACGAAGCGCAATCCGCGCTCTGGAACGGTCCGTCGGGGCGCGCATGGGTCGATGCGCAGGCGCTGATGGACCGGATGTTCGAGCCGTTCGAAACGCTGCTGGCGGATGCCGCGGCAGCGTCGTCCGCAATGCACGTGCTCGATGTCGGCTGCGGCACGGGCGCGGTCACGCTCGCGATCGCGCGGCGGCTCGGCGCGGGCGCGCAGTGCACGGGCATCGACATTTCGGCGCCGATGATCGACGCTGCCCGCACGCGTGCCGAACGCAGCGGCGTGCGCGCCCGGTTCGTGTGCGCGGACGGGCAGACGCATGCGTTCGAGCCCGCCAGCGTCGACTTGATCGTGTCGCGCCTCGGCGTGATGTTCTTCGACGACCCGGTGCGGGCGTTCGCGAACCTGCGGCATGCGGCGCGGCCCGGCGCGCGGATGCGGTTCGTCGCGTGGCGCGGCGCGGCCGACAACCCGTTCATGACGACGGCCGAGCGGGCGGCCGCGCCGCTGTTGCCGAACCTGCCCGCGCGCCAGCCCGGCGCGCCGGGGCAGTTCGCGTTCGGCGACCGGCAGCGGATCGCGTCGGTGCTGTCGGACAGCGGCTGGGCCGACGTCGCGATCGAGCCGGTCGACCGCGCGTGTGTGCTGCCGGCGTCCGCGCTGGACGACTACATCGCCCGGCTGGGCCCCGTCGGCCTCGCATTGCTGAAGACGGACGAAGCAACGCGGCAGCGCGTGATCGACACGACGCGCGCGGCGTTCGAGCCGTACGTGCATGGCGCCGAGGTGCGGTTCGATGCGGCGTGCTGGCTGGTGACGGCGCGCGCGCCGTCTGCCTGACGTGTCGCGTGAAAGCTGCGGAAGTGGATCAGGGAAGCCCTGGCCGCCCGTCCGCGCCGGGATGACGCGCACCCGTGTGACGAAGCAGGGCCGCGCGACGTGCGTGCGTCAGCGTTGGCGCGCGCGCAGCATCAACCACGCGCAACCACCGGCCGCCAGCACGAGACCGAGCAGGACGGCCTCCACGCCGAGCGCGAAACCGGGCGGCATTTCGCCGCTGTTCGGCACCGGCGCCAGGTTGCCGGCCATTGCGATTGCGCCGCCGGCGAGCAGCGCCGCGCAGACGATCCAGTAGATCTTGCCGCGCGGCGGCGCCGCGCGGATTCGCCACAGCGCGATGGCGCCGCCGCCGAGGTACAGCACGGCGAGCGTGCCGAGCGCGATGATGTCGGCGGCGCGGCTGTGCAGCAGCCCGCTCATTCGGCCTCCGTCGCGTGCCCCGGCGCGCGGCTCAGCAGATGCGTGCGCGTGTCCGCCGCGAGCGACACGTAGCGTTCGTACTGGCGCAGCACGTCGGCAATCACTTCGTCGCCGCGCAGGTATTCGACGTCGTAGCCGAGCCGGCCGTCCTCGAAGAACGTGACGATGCCATACACGTGCGCACGCGACGCGTCCGGCTCGGCCGCCTCGCGCACCAGGAACGCGGCCGCGGATTTCGCGGTGACGCGCACGCCGTACACGAAATCGCGATGGTCGGCGGTCGGCACGGTGAGCCGCACCGCATCGTCGCTGTCGCGCTGCACGTGCGCATCGACGCCGCTCGCGCGCAACTCGTCGGCGACCTTGCGCAGCGCGGGCTCGACCGTTTCCGCGACGAACTGGCGCGCCTCGGCTTCGGTCGTCTGCCGCAGGATGTGCGTCAGGCGGTGGCGCCAGTGCTGGCCGGTCCAGAAGCTCGTCGCCGGCGCGACGTCCTGCGAATAGTGCGCGCGGTCGGCCGCGAGCCCGCGCCACAGCCCGTAGCAGAGCGCGAGCATGATGAGGGCAACCGGCAGCGCGGCGATCAGCGTCATCGCCTGCAATGCGCCGAGCCCGCCCGCGACGAGCAGCACCGCGGCCGTCACGCCGAGCAGCGCGGCCCAGAACAGCCGCTGCCAGACCGGCGAATGCGCGCTGCCGCGCGTCGCGATCTGGTCGATCACGAACGCGCCCGAATCCGCGGACGTGACGAAGAACACCGCGATCAGCACGATCGCGACGATCGACAGCAGTTGCGGCAACGGCAGGAAATCGAAGAAGCGGAACAGCAGCGCATCGACGCTGGTCGCCGTCTGCGCGAGCGCGCCGGCCGCGCCGTGCGTATCGAGCCAGATCGCGCTGTTGCCGAACACCGTCATCCACACGAGGTTGAACGCCGTCGGCACGAGCAGCACGCCGATCACGAACTGGCGGATCGTGCGGCCGCGCGAGATGCGTGCGATGAACATGCCGACGAACGGCGACCACGACACCCACCACGCCCAGTAGAGGATCGTCCAGCCGCCGAACCAGCCTTCCTCGCGCGGCGGCGCGTACGCATAGGTGCGGAACGACAGGTCGACGAGGCTCGACAGGTACTGGCCGATGTTGTCGGCGAGCGCGCGCAGCAGGAACGCCGTCGGGCCCACGATGGCCACGAACGCGAGCAGCAGGAACGCGAGCAGCAGGTTCAGCTCGGACAGCCGCCGCACGCCCTTGTCGAGGCCGCTCGCGGCCGACAGCCCCGCGAGGATCACGACGAGCGCGACGAGCCCGATGCGAAATGTATTGCCGCCCGTGTCCCAGCCGGCGACCGTATGCAGGCCCGCGCTGATCTGCATCACGCCGTAGCCGAGCGTCGTCGCGATGCCGGCGACCGTGCCGACCAGCGCGAACGCATCGACCGTGTGGCCGATCCAGCCGTCGATGCGCTCGCGCAGCACCGGGTACAGCCCCGAGCGCAGCGTCAGCGGCAGGTTGTAGCGGAAGCCGAAGTACGCGAGCACGAGCCCCATCAGCCCGTAGATGGCCCACGCATGGAAGCCCCAGTGGAAGAAGGTCATCAGCATCGCCTCGCGCGCGGCGTCGGGCGTGCCGGGGGCGACCGTCGGCGGCTTCAGGAAATGCTGCATCGGCTCGCCGACGCCGAAGTACATCAGGCCGATGCCCATGCCGGCCGCGAACAGCATCGCCGTCCACGACACGAAGCTGAATTCGGGTTCGGCATCGTCGGGGCCGAGCCGGATCTTGCCGAAGTCGCTGGCGGCGATCAGCACGAGAAACACGAGGAAGCCGGTGACGGCGAGCACGTAGAACCAGTCGAAACGTGCGATGACCCATTGCTGGCCGGCGAGGAACAGCGCGCCGGCTTCGCTCGGGTGCAGCGCGCACACGACGAGCAGCGCGCCGATCACGGCGAGCGCGGGCAGGACGACCTGCGGCTTGAATGTCGTGCGAGGCGAGGGACGGAGATCCGGCATGGCGGGTATCCAGTTGTGGGCGCAACGACGCGCAACGCCGCCCGGCGCGCACGTCGCGCGTCGGACCCTGATACGGCATGCGTCGAGTGTACCGCGGTGTCAGGACTGCAAGAACGGGTATGCAGAGGGAATCGAACCTGACGAATTGTAAGGTATCGGGGCGATCGGGAAAACCGGCGCGCTGCGCCGGGCGGGCTGGTGGCGGGACGGGGAAACGTCGTGGAGAACGTCTATGAGGCGCCCGGACGGCGCATGCAGGGTGCGCATCGTCCGGGGCGTGGAGAGCGTGCCGAAGGGCCGCCCGGCGGGTTCAGAACGTGACGGCGATCCCCGCCATGCCGACGAACTGGCCGCGCGTCGTCGACGGCGTGAGCTGCTGCGAATCGCCGACGATCGGCGCCGCGTCGACGATGTGCCCGGCGCCTTGTGCGCCGAGCGTCTGCCCGCTCGAATGCGTGTACGCCTGCAGCGCGTAGAGCGTCGTGCGTTTCGACAGGCTGTACGACTCCTTCAGCGAGTACTGTTGATAGCGGGCCGCGCTCGCGACGCCGTTCGCCTTCGATGCGAGCGTGTACGCGAATGCGCCGGCCACCGAGAACGTCGGCGTGAAGCGGTACGCGGCGAGCGCGCCGTAGGTGTTGAACACGGCCGTGTCGGTGAAGGCCGAGCCGTTGCCGGGCAGGTACTTCACGTTCGAATAGTTGAGCCCCATCGTCAGGTCGCCGAGCGTGTAGTTGCCGGCCGCCGCGACCTGTTCGACGGCCTTCGCGGTCAGATAACCCTGGTTCAGCACGGATACCGCGAAGCTGCCCGACGCTGCGGTGGCCGGATTCTGGAAGCCCGCGGACGAACCCGAGCTGTTGATCCGCAGGTAGCCGGCCGCGATCCCGATCGGCCCGTTCGCGTAGCGCAGCGCGGCGCTGAACGTGTTGCCCTTGCCGGTCGCGCCGGCGATGCCGCCGAATGCGTACATCGCGCTCGCGGTGAGTCCGGCGAAGGTCGGCGACGTATAGGTGACCGAGTTGTTCACGCGGATCGTCGTGTCGAGGCCGTCGATGTCGCCGGGATGCGCGCCGGTGGCGCCGGTCAGCCAACTGCTCGACGCGTACGGGCCGACGAACAGGAAGTACGGCGTGTACTGGCGGCCGGCCGTGACCGTGCCGTAGCGAACGTTGCGCAGGCCGACGAAGGCCTGGCGGTTGAAGATCGTGCCGGCGGCGGCCTGCGCGCCCGTATTCAGGTTGAAGCCGGCCTGCAAGTCGAAGATCGCGTGCGTGCCGCCGCCGAGATCCTCGTCGCCGCGCAGCCCGAACTTCGACGCATACAGGTTGCCGTCGCGCATATAGACGTTCGAGTGTCCCTGCTGGTTGTTCACGTACGCGATCGAATCGTCGACCACGCCGTACAGCGTCACGCTGCTCTGCGCATGGGCGGCGGTCGTGCCGAGCGACGCGGCCGATAAAATGAGGATTGCATAACGGTTGACGGGTGCTGTCATTGTCGATCTCCGGGTCTCTTCATCTTTTCAAGGGGGCGGGAGGTTGAATGCCTCCTCTGTGGCAGGCGGCGGGCCGCGCGAACGGCCCGCCTGATCGGGTTGGCTTCGGCCTCAGCGATTCAGCGGTTCAGTGATCGAACGCGACGACGAGGCGGCGCCATGCACCGTCCCGCGTATCCTGCTCGACGCGCGCACCGCGCACGGCCACCGGGCCTTGCAGCGACGCGGGCAGCAGGATCTCGACACGGTCGGCCGGGCGCGCCGGGCGGCCGTCCCAGCGGACCGACACACCGAGCGCGCCGGATGCCTCGCGGCCGGTCTCGATGCGCCACAGTCCGTATTCGCCGTCGCGCCAGGCTTCCGTTTCGCCGTCGTCCTCGACGCATTCGCCGTACGCGACGCCGTCCTCGATCCGTGGCGCGACGAGGAAGCCGCGCGTGTCGGCGCGCGCACCGAAGTGCTGTTCCGCGACGTTCAGCGGCAGCACGCGGCCTTCGCGCAGCAGCATCACCGGCGTGTCGAGCGGCGCGGGCAGCGTCACGCTCGCGCCGCCGTCGAACGATTGCGCGCTCGCGCAGCACGTCCAGCGTGCGCCCGACGGCAGATACACCGTGCGCTCGGACTGGCCGGGATCGACGACCGGCGCGACCAGTAGCGCGTCGCCGAGCATCATGTCGTCGCACGCGTCGTAGCAGCGCACGTCGCCCGGGAAGTCGGCGAAGGTCGGCCGCAGCACGGGCTCGTAGCGCGTCGTCGACAGCCACAGCAGGTGATAGAGGTAGGGCAGCAGCCGGTAGCGCTGCTTGATCAGCGACGCAACCTGCGCGGTGATCTCCGGGTACATCCACGGTTCGTTGACGGTGCCGTCGTCGTTCCACGAATGAATGCTGAAGCGCGGCATGAAGATGCCGAACTGCACCCAGCGCAGCAGCAACTCCGGCGACGGCGCGGGGCCGGAGAAGCCGCCGATGTCGTGGCCGATGTTCGATACGCCCGACAGCGCGAGCCCGAGGCCCATCTTCAGGTTGTAGCGCAGCGTTTCCCACGACGTGTAGTTGTCGCCGGACCACGTCTGCACGTAGCGCTGCATGCCGGCGCCGCCGGAGCGCGACACGAGGAATGGCCGCCGCGCCGGCGCATGCGCGCGCTGCGCGTCGCGCGACGCGCGCATCATCAGCATCGTCTGCAGAACCTTCGCCTCGCGCGCCGGAAACGGCTGGCCGAAGCCGTGCGCGATCGCGTCGGGCGACCAGATCTCGTATTCGTTGTTGTCGTTCCAGGTCGACTCGATCCCGTATTCCAGCAGCGCCGACGTGACTTGCTCGCGCCACCAGCGGTAGGCGTCCGGCTGCGTGAAGTCGACGTACGCGCCGACCTCGTCCCAGAACTGCACCCACGCGGGCTCGCCGGAGGCCGAGCGGATCAGCAGACCGCGCTTCGCGGCGTCGTCGAAGGCCGGATGGTCGCGCAGCAGGCACGGCTTGATGTTCGCGCACAGGCGGATGCCGTGGTCGCGATAGTGCTGCACGAAACCCTTCGCGTCGGGAAACTTGTCGCGGTTCCAGTTGAACACGTAGCGCTTCGCGCCGATCGACGTATAGCCCGACGACAGGTGGAACGAATCGCACAGGATGTCGTGCGCGTCGCACTGCTCGACGAACTGGTTCATCTGCTGCTGCGCGTCCGGCGCATCGGTGTAGCTCATCGTCGAGCCCGAATAGCCGAGCCCCCATTTCGGCGTGCGCGCCGGACGCCCGGTCAGCCACGTGAAACGCCGCGCGGCCGCGAGCGGCGTATCGGGCGACGCGATGAAGTAGTAGTCGAGATCGCCGTGCTCGGCGACGAAGTAGCGATAGAGCCCGTGGTAGTTGTCGAGTTCGCGGCCCATGTCGAACGTGCAGTCCGACAGCGTGTCGTAGAACAGCCCGAACCCCTGGCGCGCATCGGGCGACCACGTGATGTAGAACGGGATGTGCTTGTAAAGCGGGTCGGTGTGCTTCGCGCTGTAGCCCATCGCGTCGATGTTGCGCATCTCGAAGCGCGCGCCCGTGCGGTCGAGTTCGCCCGCGCGTTCGCCGAGGCCGAATACCTTGTCGCCCCGCTCGCGGGCGACGTAGTGATACGCACGATCGTCCCACCAGCCGAAGTTGTACGCCTGCGTCGCGCGGTCGGCGAGCACGATGCGCCATGCGCCGTCCGCGCCGCGCATCGACCACGTGCAGTGGCCGCCTTGCCGGCGCACCGCGAGCCGGATCTGCGCGGTTTCGATCCGCACGCCGTCGTCGTCTTCGGCGAAGTCGTAGTGGGGCAGCGCGAAGCCGCTCAGGTCGAGGCGGTCGCGCCCGTCGAGCGGCACGTCGTCGAGGCCGGGCGCGATGGTCCACGTGCGCGGGGTGCGCGCCGTCGCGTCGGGCAGCACGCGCAAGCGCACGATGTCGTCCTCGAGCACGAAGATTTCGAGGGTGGCGCCCGTATCGGACGCGAGCAGCACGCGGTTCGCGTGGTGGCTGGCGACGCGGAACGCGGGCGGATGAAGGAGCGAAGTCATAAGGCGATTCCTGGTGAAAACGGAGCTCAGGCGTGCTGCGCGAGCAGGCGTTCCTGCTTCGACTGGCCGCGGATCAGCACCGCGAGCAGCGTGACGCCGATGATGTCGAACAGGCCGAGGCACGCGAACAGCGGCGCATAGCCGATCTTGTCGGCGAGCGCGCCGACCAGCAGCGAGAAGCCGAGGCCGCCGATCCACGCGGCCATCCCGGCGAAACCGCTGGCGGTGCCGACCTCCTCGGAATCGAACACGTCGGCCGACAGCGTGTTGACGAGCGCGGAGATCATCTGGTGCGCGAAGCCGCCGACGCAGAACAGCGCAATCGCGGTGTACGGCGACGACACGAGCCCGATCATCGCCGGCCCGAGCATCAGCACCGCGCCGAGCGCGACGCCGGCGACGCGCGACCACACGAGCGGCAGCTTGAAGCGGTTAGCGAGGTAGGGCGACAGGTAGCCGCCGGCGATGCCGCCGAGGTCGGCCGCGAGAAACGGCATCCACGCGAACACCGCGATCTGCGTGAGCGGCATGTGGCGCTCGGTCGCGAGATACAGCGGAATCCAGAAGCTGAAAGTCTGCCACGCGGGTTCCGCGAAGAAGCGCGGCAGCGCGATCGCCCAGAAGCGCCGGGCGGTGACGACGTCGCGGACGCGGCGCCTGGACACGGGCGGCATCGTGGCCTGGCCGTCGCGGATCAGCGTGCGTTCCCGCGCCGTGATGCGCGGATGGTCGGCCGGCGACCGGTACTGCGTGTACCAGAGCGCGGCCCAGATGAAGCCGAGCGCGCCGGTGACCATGAACGCGGCCTGCCAGCCGAACCGCATCGAGATGAACACGACGAGCGGCGGCGCGATCGCGGCGCCGAGCGACGTGCCCGCGTTGAAGTAGCCCACCGCGACGGATTTCTCGCGGTCGGGAAACCATTCGGCGACGGCCTTCATCCCCGACGGAATCGCGGCCGCCTCGAACAGGCCCAGAAAGCCGCGCAGGATGCCGAGAGACAGCCAGCCCGATGCGAAGCCATGCGCGACGCCGACCACCGACCACAGCATCGCGAACAGCGCGAAGCCGAGCCGCAGCCCGATCAGGTCGACGATGAACCCGCATACCGGCTGCATGATCGTGTAGCCGATCTGGAACGCGCCGACGATGTACGAGTACTGCTGCGTCGAGATCGCGAACACCTGCTTGAGCTCGGGCGCGAGCACCGCAAGGGAATTCCGTGCGAGGTAGTTGAGAATCGTGCCGAGACACACGAGCACGATGATCCACCAGCGCAACGCCTTGACTGTCTTCACTGCTGTCTCCTGTCAGGCAGGGCGGGCGCGCGGCGCCTGCCCGGTCCATGAGGGCCATCCGTCGGGATGGCTTGTTTCGTTTTCGTTCATACGATGTCCGATCTTGTTCCGCGCCGGTTTGTGCCGGTTTATATCGAATTCACGGTGTTCGAGCGAACATTTGGTCGTCATCACACTGCAACGTTATCTGACGACTGATCATTTTCGAACATCCTATGTTCGAATGCGAATCCGGTCAACGTGAATCTGCATTCGAACGAACGCGCTTGGGGTTTTCCCGATGACGGTGCGCCCAACACAGGGGCCGGGACGGAAGGCCGTCGTCCGTCAAAGGCCCGTGCGGCGCGGGCGGGCGATCTCGCGGACGGCTGACGAAGGCGGGCGGGGCGTGACAACCCTGATGAAAATTTATTTTTTTCCTGCCATCAGATTGTGTAAATTCATTTTCATCGAACCTTGCAACAACCCTTCGCATGACGCCTCTCGCTCCGCCCGATGTCAGTCACGACGAACCTGCGATCGCCGAGCGGATCGCGTCGGCGATGCCGTTGATGACGCCGATTCACCGGCGCATGGGCGAATTCGTGCTGGCGAACCCGTTTCGCGCGGCGACGATGCGAATCGACGAGCTCGCGCAGGCCGTGAACGCGTCGATCGCGACCGCGAACCGCTTCGCGAAGGCGCTCGGTTTCGACGGCTATCCGGCGATGCGCGCGGCGCTCGTGCGCGGCTTCGAGGCCACGCTCGGGCCGGTCGAGCGGCTGCGTTCGGCGCAGGAGCAGGAGCCCGGCGTACGCGGCGCGGTCTGGATCGATGCGGTGTTCGACCAGGCTGTCGCCAACATCGAGAACACGCGCGCGCAACTGGATGCGGCCGACGTCGAGGCGGCGGTCGAGGCGATCGTCGGCGCGCGGCGCGTGCTGATTCTCGGCGCCGGGTCGAGCGCGTTTCTGACCGGATTGATGGAGCACGGACTGTCCGTGTGCCATGACAGCGTGCAGTCGCTCGCGCTGCTCGGCGGCCCGTCGCATGCGGCGCGACGTCTGTACACCGCCGATTCGCGCGATCTCGTGATCGCGCTCGCGTTTCCGCGCTACGTGAAGGACACGATCGAGCTGGCCCGTCGTGCGGCCGCGCGCGGCGCGCGCGTGCTCGGCATCTCCGACGGCCCGCAATCGCCGCTCGCGCCGATCGCGTCGCTGAACCTGTACGTCAAGGCCGAGCGGCGCTTTGCCGCCACGTCGGAGGCCGCGGTGCTGACGATGATCGAGGCGCTGATCGACGCGGTCGCGCTGCGCACGCACCGGTCCGCGAAATCCGCCGCCGAGATGACCGAATTCCTGCTGCCGTGGCTCGTGCAGCCGCAAGCGGCGCTGCCGGCCGCCAACCCTTCTTCCCCCCGTCCGAAAAAATCATGACTTCACCCGCGATCGTCGCGATTCACGGCGGCGCAGGCACGATCCTGCGCGAAGCGATGGATACCGACACCGAACGTCGGTACCGCGCCGAACTCACCGCGATCCTGCAGGCCGCGCAACAGGTGCTGGCCGACGGCGGCAGCGCGCTTGACGCCGTCACCGTCGCGGTGCGGATGCTCGAGGATTGCCCGCTGTTCAACGCCGGGCGCGGCGCCGTGTATACGGCTGAAGGCAAGCACGAACTCGACGCGGCGGTCATGGACGGCGCGACGCTCGGCGCCGGCGCGATCTGCTGCGCGACCCGCGTGCGCAATCCGGTACTCGCCGCGCGGCGCGTGATGGAGGCGAGCGAACACGTGCTGTTCGCCGGCGCGGGCGCCGACGCATTCGCGGCCGCGCAGGGGCTCGAGCTCGTGGAACCCGACTACTTCGATACCGAAGCGCGGCATGCGCAGTGGGTCAAGGCGCGCGCGGCGGCCGGTGCGATGCTCGATCACGATGCGGCGACGTTCGTGTTCGGCCAGTCGCAGCCGCAACCCGCCGAACCGCTCGATCCGGACCGCAAGCACGGCACGGTCGGCGCGGTCGCGTGCGACGTGCATGGCCATATCGCGGCGGCGACGTCGACGGGCGGCATCACGAACAAGCAGCCGGGGCGCGTCGGCGATTCGCCGATCATCGGCGCCGGCTGCTATGCGGACGACGCGACCTGCGCGGTCTCGTCGACGGGCACCGGCGAGATGTTCATCCGGCTCGCGACGGCCCACGACGTCGCCGCGCAGATCGCATATCGCGGCGCGTCGCTCGCCGACGCCGCGCACGACGTCGTGATGAACAAGCTGCCGCGCCTGGCGGGCCGCGGCGGGATCATCGCGGTCGACGCGCACGGCAACGTCGCGATGCCGTTCAACACCGAAGGGATGTACCGCGGCTACGCGCGCGTCGGGGACGCGCCGGTCGTCGGCATCTACCGCGACGACGCGGCCTGAAACCGGATCGCACGAGGAGATACGCGATGACTTCGAGCCGTAACCCGTCGGCCCTGGCGCTGCCCGAGCAGCGCGTGGTGGCCGTCGACGACCTGTCGGTCACGTTCCGCCGCGAAAGCGCGACGTTCGACGCGGTGCGCAACGTGTCGTTTCACGTCGATCGCGGCGAGACGCTCGCGATCGTCGGCGAATCGGGCTCCGGCAAGTCGGTCACGTCGCTCGCGCTGATGCGGCTCGTCGAGCACGGCGGCGGCGAGATCACGAGCGGACGGATCGCGTTCCGGCGCCGTGGCGGCGCACTGGTCGATCTCGCGCTGGCGAGCGCCGCGACGATGCGCGGCATCCGCGGCGCGGACATCGCGATGATCTTCCAGGAGCCGATGACGTCGCTGAACCCGGTGTTTACGGTCGGCGACCAGATCAGCGAGGCGATCGCGCTGCACCAGTCGAAGAGCGCGGCCGAAGCCCGCGCGGAAGCGCTGCGGCTGCTCGATCTCGTGCGCATCCCGGAAGCGCGCCGCGTGTTCGCGCGCTATCCGCACCAACTGTCGGGCGGGATGCGGCAGCGCGTGATGATCGCGATGGCGCTGTCGTGCCGCCCCGCGCTGCTGATCGCCGACGAGCCGACGACCGCGCTCGACGTGACGATCCAGGCGCAGATCCTGCAACTGATCCGCGGGCTGCAGGACGAAATGAACATGGGCGTGATCTTCATCACGCACGACATGGGCGTGGTGGCCGAAGTGGCCGACCGCGTGCTCGTGATGTATCGCGGCGAGAAGGTCGAGGAGGGCGAGTCGGACCGCATCTTCGCGACGCCCGCGCATCGCTACACGCGGGCGCTGCTCGCGGCCGTGCCGCGGCTCGGCTCGATGCAGGGCACCGACGCGCCGGAGAAATTCCCGCTGCTGAAGGTGGACGGCACGAGCGCGACGGCCGCGGCGCCGACCACGGCGTCCGCCGCGAACGACGCGCAGCCGCTCGTCGATCACGCCGCGCCGCCGATCCTGCGCGTGCGCGATCTCGTCACGCGCTTTCCGGTGAAGAGCGGCGTGTTCGGCCGCGTGTCGCAGTACGTGCATGCGGTGGAGCGCGTGAGCTTCGAGCTGCGCGCGGGCGAGACGCTCGCGCTCGTCGGCGAATCGGGCTGCGGCAAGTCGACCACCGGCCGCTCGCTGTTGCGCCTCGTCGAATCGCAGAGCGGCTCGATCGAATTCGACGGTCGCGACATCAGCGCAATGAAGGGGCATGACCTGCAGGCGCTGCGGCGGAACATCCAGTTCATCTTCCAGGACCCGTTCGCGTCGCTGAACCCGCGCCTGACCGTCGGCTTCTCGATCATGGAGCCGCTGCTCGTGCACGGCGTCGCGAGCGGCCGTGAAGCGCAGGCGCGCGTCGACTGGCTGCTCGACAAGGTCGGCCTGCCGCCGGAAGCCGCGCGCCGCTATCCGCACGAATTCTCGGGCGGCCAGCGCCAGCGGATCGCGATCGCGCGCGCGCTCGCGCTGAACCCGAAGGTCGTGATCGCCGACGAGTCGGTGTCCGCGCTCGACGTGTCGGTGCAGGCGCAGATCGTCAACCTGATGCTCGACCTGCAGCGCGAACTCGGCGTCGCGTACCTGTTCATCTCGCACGACATGGCGGTGGTCGAGCGCATCAGCCATCGCGTCGCGGTGATGTATCTCGGCCAGATCGTCGAGATCGGCCCGCGCCGCGCGGTGTTCGAGGCGCCGCAGCATCCGTACACGAAGAAGCTGATGAGCGCGGTGCCGGTGGCCGACCCCGCGCGCCGGCATGCGCCGCGCCAGCTCGCGGCCGACGAGATTCCGAGCCCGATCCGCGCGGTCGGCGACGAGCCGCTCGTCGCGCCGCTCGTCGCGGTCGGCCCCGATCATTACGTCGCGACGCATCGCGTCGGCGGCGCGTATTGAGTAGTGGAGTCGTGCGTTGCGATGACGGCGCACGAACCGGCAGGCAGTCGAAACCGAAACGCCCGTGAGGCGTCACCGATTCACCGATAGGAGCCCAGCAAAATGAACAAGCAGCATCCGTTTCCGATGTTTCGTCCGCGCGCATGCTTCGTCGCGCTCGCCGGCGCGTTCGCGCTGTCGGCCGCGCTGCCCGCGTTCGCGCAGCAGACCGCGGTGATGGCGGTGGATTCGACCTTCACGACGATGGACCCGTACGATGCGAACGACACGGTGTCGCAGGCCGTCGTCAAGTCGTTCTAC
Source organism: Burkholderia sp. AU44665 (assembly GCF_030504405.1). NCBI lineage: Bacteria > Pseudomonadati > Pseudomonadota > Betaproteobacteria > Burkholderiales > Burkholderiaceae > Burkholderia > Burkholderia sp. AU44665. The sequence continues at coordinate 372,158 of NZ_JAUJRI010000001.1, forward strand.
CAGGGGCTGTTCGGCTTCGACAAGGACATGAAGCTCGTCAACGTGCTCGCGACCGGCTACGAAGCCAGCCCGGACGCGAAGACGTACACGATCAAGCTGCGCTCGGGCGTGAAGTTCCACGACGGCACCGATTTCAACGCGGCGGCCGTGAAGGCGAACTTCGACCGCGTGACCGATCCCGCGAACCACCTGAAGCGCTACAACATGTTCCGCGTGATCGAGAAGACCGAGGCCGTCGATCCGACCACGGTGAAGGTCACGCTGCGCGAGCCGTTCTCGGCGTTCATCAACACGCTCGCGCACCCGTCGGCCGTGATGATTTCGCCGGCCGCGCTGAAGAAGTGGGGCCGCGACATCGCGCTGCATCCGGTCGGCACCGGCCCGTTCGAGTTCGTCGAGTGGAAGCAGACCGACGACCTGAAGGTGAAGAAGTTCGCCGGCTACTGGAAGAAGGGCTACCCGAAGATCGACGCGATCGACTGGAAGCCGGTGGTCGACAACAACACGCGCGCGGCGCTGATGAAGACGGGCGAAGCCGATTTCGCGTTCCGCATTCCGTTCGAGCAGGCGGCCGACCTGAAGAGCAACCCGAAGGTCGACGTCGTCGAGCGGCCGTCGATCGTGCAGCGCTACGTGTCGCTGAACATGCTGCAAAAGCCGTTCGACAACCCGAAGGTGCGCCAGGCGCTGAACTACGCGGTGAACAAGGAAGCGCTCGCGAAGGTCGCATTCTCCGGTTTCGCGACGCCGTCGACCGGCGTGGTGCCGCAGGGCGTCGATTACGCGACGAAGCTCGGGCCCTGGCCGTACGACCCGGCGAAGGCGCGGGCGCTGCTGAAGGAAGCCGGCTACCCGAACGGCTTCGAGACGACGCTGTGGTCCGCGTATAACAACTCGACGTCGCAGAAGGCGATCCAGTTCGTGCAGCAGCAGCTCGCGCAGGTCGGCGTGAAGGTGCAGGTGCAGGCGCTGGAAGCCGGCGAACGCGTCGCGAAGGTCGAGAGCGCGCCGGATCCGGCGAAGGCGCCGGTGCGGATGTACTACATCGGCTGGTCGTCGTCGACGGGCGAGGCGAACTGGGCGATCACGCCGCTGCTGGCCGGCGCGTCGGCGCCGCCGAAGCTCGTCAACACCGCGTACTACAAGAACGACGCGGTCGACGGCGATCTGACGAAGGCGCTCGAGACGGTCGACCGCACGAAGAAGGCCGAGCTGTACGCCGATGCGCAGAAGCAGATCTGGGCCGATGCGCCGTGGATCTTCCTCGTGCAGGAGAAGATCGTGTATGCGCGCAGCAAGCGGCTGCAGGGCGCGTACGTGATGCCGGACGGTTCGTTCAACTTCGACGAGATCTCGGTGAAATGACGGCGGCTTGCCCGCCACGCAGTGCCGGCGGCGCGAGCCGCCGGTGCGCTGATTCGATCGGTGTCCCATGCTGAATTTTCTCGTCAAACGCCTGTTCGGCCTGCTGCCCACGCTCGCGATCGTCGCGGTGCTGGTGTTCCTGTTCGTGCACCTGCTGCCGGGCGACCCGGCGCGGCTCGCGGCCGGCCCCGAAGCCGACGAGGCGACGGTCGCGCTCGTGCGCGCCGATCTCGGGCTCGACCGGCCGCTGCCCGCGCAATTCGCGCGCTTCTTCGCGAAGATCGCGCACGGCGATTTCGGTGTGTCGACGCGCAGCAAGCGGCCGGTGTCGACCGAGATCGGCGAGCGTTTCATGCCGACGCTGCTGCTGACGCTCGTCAGCATGGTGTGGTCCACGCTGTTCGGCATGGCGATCGGCATTGCGTCGGCGGTCTGGCGCAATCGCTGGCCCGACCGACTCGGGATGACGCTCGCGGTGTCGGGCATCTCGTTTCCCGCGTTCGCGCTCGGCATGCTGCTGATGGAGATCTTCTCGGTGAAGCTCGGCTGGCTGCCGGTCGTGCCGGACGGCACGTGGAAGAGCTACGTGCTGCCGTCGCTGACGCTCGGCGCCGCGGTCGCGGCGGTGATGGCGCGCTTCACGCGCGCGTCGTTCGTCGAGGTGCTGAACGAGGACTTCGTGCGCACCGCGCGCGCGAAGGGCGTGCACGAGCCGATGGTCGTGCTCAAGCACTGCCTGCGCAACGCGATGATCCCGGTCGTCACGATGATGGGGCTGCAGTTCGGCTTCCTGCTCGGCGGCTCGATCGTCGTCGAGGCCGTGTTCAACTGGCCGGGGCTCGGGCGCCTGCTCGTCGACGCGGTGACGATGCGCGACTACCCGGTGATCCAGGCGATCGTCCTGCTGTTCTCGCTGGAATTCATCCTGATCAACCTGACCGTCGACGTGCTGTACGCGGTCATCAACCCGACCATCCGGTTCAAGTGAGGCGCGCATGAACGCGACTGTCCAGCCCGCGGCGCCGGCCGCACCGACCGCGATCCGCACGCCGTGGCGCGAATTCTGGCGCAAGTTCCGCAAGCAGACCATCGCGCTCGTCGCGGGCGGCTTCGTGCTGGCGCTCGTCGTGCTCGCGTTCGTCGGCCCGCACATCGTGCCGTTCGATCCGGAAAACTATTTCGACTACGACGCGCTGAACGCGGGGCCGTCGGCCGTGCACTGGTTCGGCGTCGACTCGCTCGGCCGCGACATCTTCAGCCGGATCGTCGCGGGCACGCGCATCTCGCTCGCGGCCGGCTTCTTCTCGGTGGCGCTCGGCGCGGTGATCGGCACGTTCTTCGGGCTGCTTGCCGGCTATTACGAAGGCTGGTGGGACCGCATCACGATGCGCGTGGCCGACGTGCTGTTCGCGTTCCCGGGCATCCTGCTCGCGATCGGCGTGGTCGCGATCCTCGGCAACGGGATGGTCAACGTGATCTGCGCGGTCGCGATCTTCAGCATCCCGGCGTTCGCGCGGCTCGTGCGCGGCAACACGCTGATGCTCAAGCACATGACCTACGTCGAGGCCGCGCGCAGCATCGGCGCGTCGGACTGGACGATCATCATGCGGCACATCCTGCCGGGCACCGTGTCCTCGGTCGTCGTCTACTTCACGATGCGCATCGGCACGTCGATCATCACGGCCGCGAGCCTGTCGTTCCTCGGGCTCGGCGCGCAGCCGCCGACGCCGGAGTGGGGCGCGATGCTCAACGAGGCGCGCGCGGACATGGTGACGGCGCCGCACATCGCGGTGTTCCCGAGCCTCGCGATTTTCCTCACCGTGCTCGCGTTCAACCTGCTCGGCGACGGGCTGCGCGACGCGCTCGACCCGAAGCTGGAGCGCCGTTGATGCGGGCTGCATCGATGTGGGCGGCGACGCTGCCGGCCGGGCCGCGCGGCACGATCGCCGACGTGCCGGGCGTGACCGTCGGCCATTGCACGCTCGATGCCGGCAGCGTGCAGACGGGCGTGACCGTCGTAAAGCCGCATCCGGGTGACGTGTACCGCGCCAAGGCGCCGGCCGGGGCGGCCGTGATCAACGGCTTCGGCAAGAGCGTGGGGCTCGTGCAGGTCGACGAACTCGGCACGCTCGATACGCCGATCGCGCTGACCAATACGTTCGGCGTCGGCGCGGTCGCCCATGCGCAGATTCGCGCGGCGATCGCGGCGAATCCGCGGATCGGCCGCGACTGGCCGACCGTCAATCCGCTCGTGTTCGAGTGCAACGACGGTTACCTGAACGACATCCAGGCCTTCGCGGTCACCGCCGCGCATTACGACGACGCGTGCCGCGCGGCATCGCGGGACGTCGCACGCGGCGCGGTGGGCGCCGGGCGCGGGATGTCGTGCTTCGACCTGAAAGGCGGGATCGGTTCCGCGTCGCGCGTGGCCGTCGCGGCCGGCCGGCCGTATACGGTCGGCGCGCTCGTGCTCGCGAATTTCGGCCGGCTGTCGATGCTGACACTCGGCGGTGTGCCGCTCGGGCGCATCGTCGCACAACGGCGCGCGGCCGAAGCCGCGCACACTGCGCCGCCCGAGCAGGGCTCGATCATCCTGCTGCTGGCCACCGATGCGCCGCTCGACGCGCGGCAACTGTCGCGGCTCGCGCGCCGCGCGGGGGCCGGACTGGCCCGTACGGGCTCCGTCTACGGGCATGGCAGCGGCGACATCGGGCTTGCCTTCTCGACCGCGTACACGATTGCGCATGACGCGTCGACGATCGCGCTCCCGGCCCTCGTCGCCGATGCGGCGCTCGATCCGCTGTTCATGGCCGCGGCCGAAAGCGTCGAGCACGCGATCGCCGACGCGTTGCTGCAGGCGGTGACGGTCGCCGGACGCGACGGCCACGTGCGGCAATCGCTGCGCGACGCCGTGCCCGATCTCGACCGCTTGTTCAACGAAGATAACGCAGGGCATCCGACCCAGTCATGAAGATCCTGATCTCGACCGACATCGAGGGTGTCGCCGGCGTATTCGCCGCCGAGCAGACGCGTGCCGGCAATCCGGAATACGAACGCGCGCGCCGCTGGATGACCGCCGAGGCGAACGCGGCGATCGAAGGCGCGTTCGCCGGCGGCGCGCAGGCCGTCTGGGTCAACGACTCGCACGGCGGCTTTCGCAACCTGCTGCCCGACGGGCTCGATGCGCGGGCGCGTGTCGTGCTCGGCAAGCCGCGTACGCTCGGCATGATGACGGGCCTCGAACAGCAGCCCGATCTCGTATTCATGATCGGCTATCACGCGAAATCGCAGACGCGCGGCGTGCTCGCGCACACGATCAACAGCTTTGCATTCACGCAGGTGTGGCTGAACGGCGTCGAGCTCGGCGAAGCCGGGCTGTACGGCGCGCTGGCGCGCGAATACGGTGCACACGTCGCGCTCGCGACCGGCGACGACGTATTCGCCGACGAAACGCAGCCGCTGTTTCCGGACGCGCGTTTCGAGACGGTCAAGACGGCCGGCGGCGCATCGAGCGGCGAGACGCTCACGCCGTCCGCGTCGTGCGCGCGCATCGCGGCCGCGGCGCGCGAAACGGTCGCGCGGGCGCTGTCGGCCGGCGTGCGCGCCGGCGCGCATCGGCCCGCGCCGGCCGCGTGCACGCTGCGCGTGCAGACGGCCGCGCTCGCCGACCTGTTCTGCGTGCTGCCGTCGCTCGAACGCGTCGATGCGGTGACGCTGCGCTTCGACGGGCCATCGGTCGAGCACACGGTGCGCACGCTGAACAGCCTGTCGGCGATGTCGTTCATGCTGCGCTGATGCGTGCCGCGACGATGCCGCCGGCGCGCGGCCGGTCAGCCGATCGCGACGGGGCGGGCCGTTGCGGCGAGCAGGAATGCTTCCATCGCCGCGACCAGTGCGAGCGGGGTTTCGTTCATCGGATAGTGGCCCGCGTTGCGCAGCACGTCGACGCTGGCGAGCGGATAGCGTCGCAGATAGGTGCGGGCCATCAGCGCCGCGTCGAACGCCGGATCGTGCTCGCCGATCAGTACCTTGACCGGATGGATGCCCGTGATGTCTCCGCTGAAATCCGTATCGGCCCACGCGCGGAAGTACGCGCCGAATGCCCGCGCCGACGAACAGGCGGCCGAATACGCGGCTTTCCACTCGATCCAGGCGGCGGGCAGCCGGTTGCCGGTGCTGCGGTCGATGATGGTGCGGCGATCGGCGAGGTGGTCGGCAGCGCGCTCGAATAGCGCGCGTCGCGCGGCGTCGAACGGCAGACCGCCGCACGGGACGGGCGCGATCGGCACCAGCGCGCGCACGCGGTCGGGCGCGAGGGCGGCGATCTTCTCGATCGCCATGCCGCCCATCGAATGGCCGACCAGACTGAAGGTCGGGAAGCTGAGCGCGTCGGCGAGCGCGAGCGTGTCGGCGGCGATCTCGTCGATCGTGTAGTTGCCGCGGGCGTCGCGCATGCGGCCGTAGCCTCGGTAGTCCATGAAGACATAGCTGAAGTGCTCGCGCGACAGCCACGCCTCGAGAGGTTCGAACGCGCGGGCGTCGCCGAACCAGCCGTGCAGCACGAGAACAGGGTGGGGGCCGTCCCCCACGCGATGAAACGTATTCGGCATGTCCGCTCCGATGAGGTTGCCCGCCGGCCGATCCGGCCGGCGGGTGTTGCGGCCGAGAGGTCGCGCAACGGTGGAGCGGATCGTAGATCGTTCGAAGGCGACCCGCCTTCGATATCGGGTCATTGATGATGGAATTCGGGCCGTGAGAAATACGCTGCTGGATCCTTACGAACACATTCCCCGGAGCGTGGTCGTGACCGCCAACGACTTTGCGGCGGGCATGACGTTTCCGGAGCACGCGCACGTGCGCGGGCAATTCGCGTTCGCGTCGCGCGGCACGATCAGCGTGTCGACGCCGCACGGCCGATGGCTGGTGCCGCCGCAGCGCGCGTGCTGGGTGCCGGCCGGCGTGCGGCACGAAATGACGATGACCGGGCCGGTCACGATGCTGAACGCATTCGTGACCGTCGACGCCGCGCAGGCGGCCGGGCTGCCCACCCAGTGCGGCGTGTATGGCGTGTCGCCGCTGCTGCGGCAACTGATCGACGATGCGATCGATTTGCCGGCCATGTACGACGTCGACGGTCGCGCGGGCAAGCTGATGGATCTGCTGGTTGCGGAAATCGCGACGATGCCGCGCCTGTCGCTGCATGCGCCGCTGCCGGCCGACGCGCGGCTGGCGAAGGTGTGCCGGCACCTGTTCGCGGCGCCGTCGATCGCGGCTGATCTCGACCGCGTCGCGGCCGACGCGGGCTTGAGCCGGCGCACGTTCACGCGGCAGTTCCGTGCGCAGACGGGTGTGAGTTTCGCCGCGTGGCGCCAGCAGGTGTGCATGCTCGCGGCGATTGCCCGCCTGACCGACGGGCAGCCGGTGACGCGCGTCGCGCTCGATCTCGGCTATGCGAGCGCGAGCGCGTTCACGTCGGCGTTTCGCCGCATTCTGGGCGACACGCCGAGCCGTTATCTGGAGATTCGTCGCTAGGATTCGGCACAGGCCACGCGCTTGCGTGGGCCGCCGCGCCAAAAAAATACGCGTCCGCCAACTTCGGCCAGACGCGTTCAAAGGCACTCTGTCTGAAAAAATGCGCGGGCCGCCTGCCGGGCAGCGTCGCGCATCATCCCTGTCATTGTTTCTTCGTACGATTCAATTCTGTCGGCTCGTTGCAGATAACGAAGCATACGCCGCATAACGCGCAAACGATATCGTGTCGCCCACATGATTGATGTGCTGTCGCAGCATGCGTTTCGATCGCATGTTCGATCTCGGCACGGGAAGCCAATGACGCCAGGCGTCCGCAGCCACCGTGCATCACGACGCGGCGCATCATCGAAGGCGGCCCAAAACGCCGTGTGGCGCGATGCCGGTCGGTATCGCGCCACACGGCGGTGCGGTGGCAGGCGAAGCCTGCCGCATGCGTCAAACGTCGAAGAATACGGTTTCTTCCGGCCCCTGCATGCGGATGTCGAAGCGGTAGACGACCGGGCGGCCCGGCTGCGCGTCGCGTTTCGCGACGAGCGTCGCGCGGCGCTCCGCCGGCACCGCGTTCAGCACGGGGTCGACCGCGTTCGCGGCGGCTTCGTCGTCGAAGTACACGCGGGTGAACGCATGCGTGAGGATGCCGCGCATCATCACCGTCACGTTGATGTGCGGCGCCTCGTCTGCGGCGAGGCGGCCCGGCTTGACCGTCTCGACGGCGAAGCGCTGCTGCGGATCGGTGCCCGTGCCGACCCGCGCGAAGCCCGTGAAGCCGGATTTCGCGACGTCGTCGCGCGACGCGGGGTAGCGGCCGGCGGCGTCCACCTGCGTGAATTCGAGCACCGCGTCGCCCACGACGTTGCCGTCGCCGTCGAATACCTGCCCGACCAGCAGCACATGCTCGCCTTCGGCGTGCGCGGCGGCGATCGTCGGCGTGAACAGGCTTTTCAGGTCGTAGCCGTATTGCTGCGGGCACAGGCCGTACGCGAAGTACGGGCCGACCGTCTGCGAAGGGGTTTGCTTCAGCGTCGTCATGGTTCAGCGCTCCATCGGGGTGGCGTCGCGGCCGCGCAGCACGATGTCGAATTCGTAGCCGAGCGCATAGCCTTCTTCTGTGATGTCCATCGAGAAGCGCGAGATCAGGCGCTCGCGCGCTTCTTCGGGCGTACCCTGGAAGATCGGGTCGTACGCGAGCAGCGGATCGCCGGGGAAGTACATCTGCGTGACGAGACGCGAGCCGAAGTAATCGCCGAACAGCGAGAAGTGGATGTGATTCGGGCGCCACGCGTTCGGATGGTTGCCCCACGGATACGCGCCGGGCTTGATCGTCAGGAAGCGGTAGCGGCCTTCGTCGTCGGTCAGGCAGCGGCCGGCGCCGAGGAAGTTCGGATCGAGCGGCGCGTCGTGCTGGTCGACCTTGTGCACGTAGCGGCCGGCCGCGTTGGCTTGCCACACCTCGACGAGCGTGTTGCGCACGGGCTTGCCGCCTTCGTCGAGCACGCGGCCGGTGACGACCATCCGCTCGCCCAGCGGCTCGCCGTTCTTCACGGCGTTCTTCGTCAGGTCGTGGTCGAGCGCGCCGAGATCTTCCGCGCCGTAGACGGGCGCGTACTGGTCGCGCAACTTCTCCTTCAGCGGAATCAGCGGGCGGGTCGGGCCGCGCTTCACGGACGAACGGTACTCGGGGTGAACATAGGCCGGATGCGACGGCCAGTCGCGCGGCGTGAGGATCGTGGGGGAATCCATCGGGCGTCTCCTGTCAGGTTTTTTCGCGAAGTGGATGGCACGACTTTAGCCAAACCGGAAAGTTATGCAAAATGACCTTTTTTCGCGAATCGCATAACGGTTCGTTATGTACTTCCCCGCAATGAAAATTCCGCCGGACAGAAAGCCTGTCCGGCGGAAAAAAGCGATCGGGCTTCGCGTCGTCGGCGACGACCCCGTGCACGGCCCTCCAGCCAGCCCGTCACTGTTTTTTGTCGTTCGTTCTCGTTGTTATCCGGTCTCCCCGAGCGTGCCCGTCGTCATGGACGGCCGGGATCGAGCACGATCCCGTCGAATTCGAGCGCCAGCGCGCCGCTGCGCAGCAGGGCCGCGGGTGTCGCCGCGTGCCCGCCGCCGAGCACCTCGGTCACGTACCGCGTGCAGAAGCCACGCCGCGCCCGCGGGTTGAAGCGACTGCCGAGCAGCGCATCGATCCGCTGTTCGGCCAGCGCATGCGCGTGGCGCTGCGCGTCGGCCGACGCCGCCGCGACGCGGCGCGCCAGTGCGATGCGTCCGCCGTCGGTACGGGCGACGAAGCGCGACAGCGGCGTGAGCTTCGTCCACGCGAACGCCGCCGGCTCGGCGATCACCGGTTCGGCGCCCGACGTATCGACGACGATGCCGAAGCGATTGGCCCAAGTGCCCGATGTTTCGACCGAGCCGTTCGCACCGGCGGCGGCGTCCGGCGCACCGGCCGGCACGCGGATGAACACCAGATCGCCGACATGCGCGCCGGCGGCCAGCGTGCGCACGGTGGCGAGCGGCATCGCGCGATCGGTGCCGCGCGCATCGCGCAGTGCGGTGTGGTGCGGTTCGTAGGCCGCGGTGTCGATTCGGGTGGTCATTTCGGCTCCGTCGTTGCGTGACAGGACGGAGCGGATTATGCGGACAAGTAACCAAAAGTGCTGATGTGGATGCGAGAGTGGCCTAATATTCGACCTCGAGCATCATTTTTCGATACCGCCATGACCGAGACCGCCCAACTCATCGAAACGCTGAAGCGCCAGTTGAAGGCGCAGGGCATGACTTACCGGGACGTCGCGCGTGCGCTCGACGTCTCCGAGACGAGCGTGAAGCGGCTGTTCGCGAGCGGCCGCTTCACGCTGGAGCGCGTCGTGGAGATCGCGCAATTGCTCGGCTATACGCTCGCCGAGCTCGTGCAGGAGGCGTCGGCGTCCGCGCCGCGCCTGCGCGTGCTGACCGAGCAGCAGGAGGCGTTGCTGGTGTCGGACGAGAAGCTGCTGCTCGTCGCCGTTTGCGCGATCAACTACTGGACCGTGCAGGACATCGTGTCGGCCTACCGCCTCACGCAGGCCGAGTGCGTGAAATACCTGCTGATGCTCGACCGGATGAACGTGATCGCGCTGCTGCCCGGCGACCGGATTCGCGTGCGCGTCGCGCGCGATTTCGACTGGCTGCCGGGCGGGCCGATTCGCCGCTACTTCCATGCGCACGTGCTCGACGATTTTCTGGGCAGCCGCTTCGACGGCCCGGGCGAGACGATGACGTTCCTGCAAGGGATGCTGACGGATGCTGCCGCCGCGGAGCTCGAACAGGAACTGCGGCGGCTCGCCAGCAAGGCGGCGGCGCTGCACGCGGAGTCGTCGTCCGCGCCGCTCGGGCAGAAGCACGGCACGGCGCTGCTGATCGCGAAACGGATCTGGGAGCCGACCGGATTCCACGCGCTGCGGCGTCATGCCTGACGTCGCCGGAAAGCTTGGGCCTTTCCGGGAAGTTATGCAAAATGGCGATTCATCGTCATTCGCATAACCATCCGTTATGGGTAACCGTATCGCCGACGGCCGCGTCAAGTTCCGTCACCTGCAGTGTTTTCTCGCGGTCGCGCAGCTCGGCGGCGTGCAGAAGGCGGCCGAAAGCCTGTCGATCACGCAACCGGCCGTGTCGAAGACGATCGCCGAACTGGAGACGATTCTCGGCGTGAAGCTGTTCGAGCGCGGCCGGCACGGCGCGCAGCCGACCCGCGAAGCGCAACTGTTCATGCCGCACGCGAACGCGTGCGTGCTGGCGCTGCGGCAGGGCGTCGGGCTGCTGGCGCGCAAGGGCGGGGCCGCCGCCGCGACGCTGGAAATCGGCATGCTGCCGACCGTCGCGGCGTCGCTCGCGCCGGCCTTGATGAAGGCGCTGACCGCACGCTGGCCGCGCATCGTCGTGCGGATCGCGACGGCCGCGAACGCCGACTTGCTCGAGCGCCTGAAATCCGGCGCGATCGAATGCGCGATCGGGCGGCTGTCGGAGCCCGAACGGATGATCGGGCTCGCGTTCGAGCAGTTGTACAACGAGCCGCTTGCCGCGGTCGTGCGCGCCGGGCATCCGCTGCTCGCGAGCGCGGCGCCGGCCACCGAGCTCGCACGCTATCCGGTCGTGCTGCCGCCGTTCGGCACGTTGATCCGCCAGTCCGCCGAGCAACTGCTCGGCGCATGCGGCGCGCCGCCGCTCGATTCCTTCATCGAGGTGCTGTCGGTATCGGTCGCGCGCGCGCTGGCGCTCGAGAACGACGCGGTCTGGTTCGTGCCGCTCTATGCGGCGGAATACGATCTGTCGGCCGGCGCGCTGGCGCGCCTGCCGCTACCGTCGGCGGGCACCGACGAGCCGGTCGGGCTCGTGCTGCGCACCGATGCGCAGCCGTCGCCCGTCGCGCGGACGCTGATCGACGCGGTGCGCGACATCGCACGGTCGCGGTTCGGCGATGCGCGAGCGCCTCGGGCGCCACGCGCGGCGCGCAAGCCCGTTCGCGGCAAGCGTTGATCCATCGGGCCTGGCGACGCGCCAGACCCGATCTCCGTTCTTGCCGCGGGATCGGCCATCCGGTCAGTAGCCGTCATCGGGGTGCTTGGCATATCGTACCGTTTTTGATACGATGGACGACAAGACGATGGCGAGACAGCAGATTCAGGTCACGCTCGGCGTGCGGTTCTTCCGGACAGCCCGCGGCAACGAGCCGGTGCGCGAATGGCTCAACGCGCTCGGGCGACTGGAGCGAAGGGCGATCGGCGAAGAGATCAAGACCGTTCAACTCGGCTGGCCGCTCGGCATGCCGCTGGTCCGGAAGATGGCGAAGGATCTATGGGAGATCCGCGTGACGGTACCGGGGCGAAGCGCACGTGTGCTGTTCACGGTCGTCGGCGACACGATGGTGCTGCTGCACGGCTTCTTCAAGCAGTCGCGGGCCACGCCGTCGGACGATCTCGACGTCACCGTCGCGCGCCTGAAAACGCTGACGCGCGCCATCTGAATTCCCCGGTTGTGCCGGACGCACCGTCTCCGACGGTCGGGCAGCCGGCAACGCCATGCACCTGGAGTACGACATGACGACCACGAACAATCCGTATATCGGCAGCGATTTCGACGCCTTCCTCGAAGCGGACGGCAACCTCGAAGCGGCCACCGCCACCGCGATCAAGCGCGTGATCGCGTGGCAGATCGGGCAGGAAATGAAGGCGCAGCACATCACGAAAACGGCGATGGCCGCGCGGATGAAAACCAGCCGCGCCGCGCTCAACCGGCTGCTCGACGAAACCGACACGAGCCTCACGCTGGCGACGCTCGCGAGCGCGGCCGCCGCGCTCGGCAAACGGCTCAGCTTCGAGCTCGTGCCGGCCTGAGCGGCGCGAACGAACGGCGCGCGGCCGGATCGACGCGATCGTTCATGCGGCGAGTTGTCGAGCGCCGGCCCGCGTGCGCATGACGGGTCATCGACGCGCTCGGGTGATCCGCAGATACAGCAACGCGCCGCCCGCGAGCAGCAGCGGGCACAGGAAATACCAGCCGGTCGTCACGAACAGCCCGGCCACCGCAATCAGCGAAATCCACGCGCAGCGGTACGCGATCCCGCCGCGCGGCAGCAGCTTCAGCGCGGCCGCCGCGCCGAGCCCGTACACCATCACGAAACATCCGGACGTCACGAGCACGAGCGGCTTCGGCCCGACGTCGGACAGCGTCGTGGCGGCCAGCGCGATGGCCGCGAGCGCGGCAATCACGCCGAGGCTGCGGCGCGGCACGCCGCCGACCTGGCTGCCCTGCGCGAGCCACGCAGGCAGCGCGCCGTCGCGTCCGAGCGCCGCGCCGAGCTTTGCCGCGCCGGCAAAATACGCGTTCATCGTGCCCAGCGTGAGCAGCAGCGCGGCGGCCGCCGCGAGCACCTGCGCATGGCCGCCGATGCCGCCCGCGATCAGTTCGGCGAGCGGCGCGCCCGATGCGCCCGCGGAAGGCCCGAGCACCGTCACGCTCGCGGCGGCGACCGACAGATACAGGAACCCGACGACCACGACCGCGATGCCGGCCGAACGCGGCATGTCGTGCGCGGGCCGGCGGAATTCGGCCGCGAGATGCGTGATCGCTTCCCAGCCGGCGAAGCTCCATACGAGCAGCGCGGCGGCCTGGCCGACCGCGAGCCAGCCGTGCGGGGCGAACGGATGCAGATTCGCGGTGCGTGCATGCGGCGCGGATGCGAGCACCGCTGCGAGCAGCAGCGCGACGAGCAGCGCCGACAACACGAGTTGCATGCGGCCCGACACGGTAACGCCGAATGCGTTCGCGGCCGATACGACGGCGATCAGTGCGGCGGCCGTGACGATGATCGTCGTGTGTCCGCCGCCCGTGACAGCGGCGACGTAGGCGCCGCCGAACATTGCCGCGGCCGGCGCGCCGGCCGGCACCGCGAAGTAGAAGCACCAGCCGACGACGGCCGCGGCCTTCGGGCCGAATGCGCGCCGCGCGTAGGTCGACACGCCGCCCGCATCGGGATAGCGGGCGCCGAGTGCGGCGAAGGTGGCCGCGAGCGGCCCGGACAGCACGACGAGCGCGGCCCACGCGAGCAGCGAGGCCGGCCCCGCCACGTCGGCGGCGAGCGCGGGGAGCGCGATCACGCCGGTGCCGAGCACCGCGCCGATATAGAGCGCGGCGCCCTGGAAAATGGTCAGCGAACCCGCGTGATGGGCAGCGGGCGAATCGGCATGCGAACGCATGAGCGGCAGTCTCCGGAAGTCTTGTTTTGTGTGGACGCGCGGAACTTCGCGCGGTCGATCGTTCGATGCTACCCGAACGAGGGTGCCCGCGCGGCGCGGCGATCAGTAGTCGGGTGCCGCGTGCGTGTCAGCCGATGTCAGCAGGAACGCGCGAGCCGCAAGCGTGCCTCCTCGCGCGCGGCGGGCGACAGGTCGGGCGCGTAGTGGAACGTACCCGATACCAGCGATGCGACGGGCACGCCGTCGCGGAACAGCACGCGATTGCCGGCCAGCGCCGGTACCTTGTCGCCGGGCAACAGCGTGCCGGCGAGATTCAGCGGATCGGCGCCCGTCACGCAGATGTACTGTCCGTCGCCCGGTTGCCGCCGCAGTTCGCGCAGAATCGGGATGGCCTCGGGCAGCGCGAATTGCTCGCCCGCGAGCCCGGCGACGAAGCGTCCGCCGCGAATCTCGCCGCGTGCTTCGAGGCGCTGCAGCACGCGCACGAGTTCGCGCCAGCTCGGCAGCCAGTCGGCTTCGCGTTCGAGCAATCGCCAGAACACGACGCCGTAGCGGCGCAGCAGCGTCCATACGATATGTTCGAGCGCGTCCGGATCGGTCGTGGCGAGGCCGCGTTTCGCCGCGGGCGCCTCGCCGTCGGGCCGCGGATGACGCTGCACGAGCGCCCAGCGGCCCGCGTCGTCCATCCCGCCGATCAGTGCGCCGCCGCGCCGCGTGCGCGGCGCATAAGTCGCGCTGCGCTTGACGGCCGGCTTCAGCAGCGCGCGCAGGCCCGCGTAGCTGTCCGCATTCACGAGGCCGGCCGACACGAGTTCGCCGAGCGCCTGTTCGAGTTCGACGGGCAGCATGTGCAAGTCGTCGAGCAGCGCGTCGAAGAACATCGCGCCATGCGCGGCGAGCGCATCGCGCACTTGCGTGGCGCGTGCGGACAGCGTCGGTTGCGCATCGGGATCGCGCAGCGCCTGCCATGCAGCGAGATGGCGGCGCGGCAGCAGCACGATCGGCGTCGTCTTCACGGGCGTGCCGGCCGCGCGCGCCGGCGCGCCGATGCGCGTCCACACCAGCTTGCCCGAGCGGCACAGCTCGTCGAGGCCGCCCGCCGTGTAGTCGGTGAGCCGCGCGGGCAGCAGCGCGTCTTCCCACGCGCTCGCCGCCGCCTCGTAGCCTTCGAGCTGTTCGACCACGGCCGCCAGCGCGTCGCGGCCGGCGCCGCGCGTGTCGGGTGCCAGATGTTGCCAGTGGAACAGGAAGCGCATGAAATCGGCGCGTTCGACCGGCTCGATCTCGCGGCGCAGCCGCTTCACCGTATAGCGATGAATGCGCGCGAGCAGGTGGCGTTCGCACCATTCGTCGGTCGTCGCGCCCGGCGTGAAGCGGCCGCGCATCACGTAGCCTTCCCGCTCCAGCGCCGCGAGCGCCGTCGCGATCGACGCGGGCGGCAGCCCGAGCGGCGCGGCGATCGCATCCAGCGTCAGCGGCCCGAAGCCGGTGAGCCGCGCGCGGATCACGTCGACGAGCGCCGCATCGGCTTCCCACGGCTGCGCGCACGCGGCCGGCACCTTGAGCGTGGGTGTCGCGCGGGCGTCGGGATGCAGCGCGCGCAGGCAGACGAGCCGCTCGACCGGCACCCACAGCGCGGCACCGCCCGGCGTCGCGAGTTTCGTCGCGCGGCGGCGTTCCGCGAGTTCCGCGAGTCGCTCGGGCCAGCCCGCGTGCGCGTGTGCCTCGCCGTCGGTCACGCACGCGAGGGTGAGCAGTGCGTCGTGCATTTCGTCGGCGTCGCGCACGAGCGGCCACGCTTCGTCGCGCACCGCGTCGATCGCGTCGGCGTCGAGCGCGCCGAGATCGTCGGCCGATTCGGGATCGCTCCAGCGGCGCGACTGCACGGCCTGCGTGCGGCGTTCCTCGAGCGGCGCATCGTCGAGGAACGCGTAGGGCTTCGCGTTCAGGATCTCGGCCGCGAGCGGCGACGGTGCGGGCAAGTCGCGCGCGACGAGCTCGATCGCGCCGCTTTCGATCCGGCGCAGCAGCGCGAGCCAGCCGTCGGTGTCCATCGCGTCGTGCAGGCAATCGTCGAGCGTCTGGTCGACGAGCGGGTGATGCGGAATCTCGCGTTCGCCGACGATGTTCTCGAGGCACGCGACCTGATCGGGGAACACCGTCGCGAGCAGGTCGTCGCTCTTCATCCGCTGCAGTTGCGGCGCGGTGCGCCGGCCGCCGGTGAAGCGCGGCAGCGCGAGCGCGGTGGTCGCGTTCCAGCGCCAGCGCACGCCGAACATCGGCGCATCGAGCAGCGCCTGGATCAGCACGTGTTCGGCGCTGGCCGAACGCAGGTAGCGCCACACTTCGTCGAGCGCGAAGCTGTGCGCGAGCGACAGCGACAGGATGATCGCGTCGTCGGTCGCGGCGGCCTGCAATTCGAAGTTGAAGCTGCGGCAGAAGCGCTTGCGCAACGCGAGCCCCCAGGCACGGTTGATCCGGCTGCCGAACGGCGAATGGATCACGAGCTGCGTGCCGCCCGATTCGTCGAAGAAGCGCTCCATCACGAGCGTGTCCTGCGTCGGCAATGCGCCGAGCGCGGCGCGGGTGCGGGCGAGGTAGTCGGCGATCTGGCGCGCGGCGTCGGGCGACAGCCGGAGATCGTCGACGAGCCAGCGCAATGCGGGCGCGAGGCGGCTGTCGCTGGGGGCGAGCGCGGTGGCGGTTGAGGCTTGTGCGTCGGCTTCCGCTTTCGCATTGCTCACCGTGTTGCCGCCCGCGCGCTTGCGCCCGGCGGCGCCGGCCTGCCGGTCGCCTTCGGCGAACAGCGCGTCGAGCCGCGCGCGCAGCCGGCCGACCGCCGCCGACAACTCGTCGCTGCGCCCGAGTCCTTCGCCGAGCCAGAACGGAATGCCAGGCGATTGACCGTGCGCATCCTCGACCCGCACGCGGCCCGTTTCCACGCGAATGATCCGGTACGACTGATTGCCGAGCTGGAACACGTCGCCGGCCAGGCTCTCGACCGCGAAATCCTCGTTGACGGTGCCGACCTGGATGCCCTGCGGTTCGAGCAGCACCGCGTAGTCGGCCATGTCGGGGATCGTGCCGCCGGAGGTGGTCGCGGTCATCATCGCGTTGCGGCGGCCGCGCACGGTGCCGCCGACCACGTCGCGGTGCAGGTACGCGCCGCGCACGCCGCGACGGCTCGTGAATCCCTCGGCGAGCATCTTCATCACTTCGTCGAAGCGTTCGCGCGTCAGCCGCGCATACGGCGCGGCGCGCGTAAAGCTCGCATACAGTGCGTCCTCCTGCCACTCCGTGCACGCGACTTCGGCGACGATCTGCTGCGCGAGCACGTCGAGCGGCGCTTCGGGAATCCGCAGCGCATCGAGTTCGCCGCGTCGCACGCAGTCGAGCAACGCCGCGCATTCCACCAGCTCGTCGCGCGACAGCGGAAAGAGCCGCCCCTTCGGCACGCCGCCGACATGGTGCCCCGAGCGGCCGACGCGCTGCAGGAACGGCGCGATGCCGCGCGGCGAGCCCACCTGGCAGACGAGATCGACGTCACCGATGTCGATGCCGAGTTCGAGCGACGCGGTCGCGACGAGCAGCTTCAGTTCGCCGCGCTTCAGGCGCTGCTCGGCGTCGAAGCGGTGCTCCTTCGCGAGACTGCCGTGATGCGCGGCGATCGCGTCCTTGCCGAGCCGGTCGGCAAGATGGCGCGCCATGCGCTCGGCCGTGCGCCGCGTGTTGACGAACACCAGCGTCGTGCGATGCGCGGCCGCGAGCCCGGCGATGCGGTCGTACACCTGTTCCCATACGTCGGTCGCCATCACCGGTTCGAGCGGCACGTTCGGCAGTTCGAGCGCGAGATCGCGCTCGCGCGTGTGGCCGGTGTCGACGATCGCGCAGTCGCGCGGCGCGTCGGCCGGCCCGCCGACGAGAAAGCGCGCGACCGCGTCGATCGGCTTTTGCGTGGCCGACAGCCCGATGCGCGGCAGCGCGCGGCCGACCAGCGCGTCGAGGCGCTCGAGCGACAGCGCGAGATGGCTGCCGCGCTTGGACGACGCAAGCGCATGGATTTCGTCGACGATGACCGAGCGCACGTTCGACAGCATCTGCCGCCCCGACGTGGACGACAGCAGCACGTACAGCGATTCGGGTGTCGTGACGAGGATGTGCGGCGCGCGCTTGCGCAGCGCGGCGCGCTCGGCCTGCGTCGTGTCGCCGGTGCGTACCGCGGTGCGGATCGCCGGCACCGGCAGGCCGAGCTGCGCGAGCGATTCGGCGATGCCGGCGAGCGGCGCGTCGAGGTTCACGTGGATGTCGTTCGACAGCGCCTTCAGCGGCGATACGTAGACGACCAGCGTCGCGTCGGGCAGCGTGCCGTCGTGCGCGAGCGCATCGCGCACCAGCTCGTCGAGCGCGCACAGGAACGCGGTGAGCGTCTTGCCCGAGCCGGTCGGCGCGGCGACGAGCGTCGAGCGGCCGGCCTTGATGTGCGGCCACGCGAGCGCCTGCGCGCCGGTCGGCGCGGCGAACGTGCGCGTGAACCACGCGGCGACGGCCGGGTGGAACACGTCGAGCGCACGGGCGGCGGGGTGGGGAGCTGTGACGTCCATCGGAGCGTTGAAATAGGGTGCGAGCGTGCGGACACATCGCACGCGAATCGAATCGTCAGTGTGCCAGACGCCGCGCGGGCGTGCCGGGCATGCGTGCCGACGATTCCAATGCAGATGGGGGCCTGCACCGCGCTTTCAATGGACGGAAAGTTGCGTGCCCGTCGGCACGCCGAGCGCGCGCTGAATTGTGTCGAATTGCAACTTGGGGGCGAGCCCCACGGCTGAATTTTCCGAAACACGGAACGTGCGTTACCAGCGCGAACCGTCCCTAGACGCGATGCAGCCAGCCGAGCCAGTGTTGGACCAGCGGCGCACGCGACCACAGCGACTGCGCGAGCCACAGCGTGCCGCACCATGCGGCGGCCACGACGATCAGGTCGCAATGTCCGCTGTTCCACAGGTTCAGCGAATGGCGCCGCCAGATCCACGGTACGCCGAGCGGATTGGGCCAGTCGGCGAGCAGATGCATCACGCCGCCGCAGGCGAAGCCGAACAGCGGCGCGGCCCACGGCGGATGCGGATGATGGACGAGCCCGTGCCACCCGAGCGCGAGCAGCGCGATCCACCCGATACCCCAGTGCGTGATGGTGCGATGCGTGATCCACAGCCGGCGCTTGCGGGTCCACCAGGCAACTTCGAGCCAGTCGGGCGCGGTGCCGCCCGCGACGCCCGCCGCGAACGCGGCAAGCATGCCCGAGTGCCACGGGCCGGTCGCGCCGGTTTGCGCGACGAGGATGGCGGCGGCGACGCCGGCTGCGAAGCCGGATGCGTGATGCGCATTGTGTGATGCCATAGGGAGCGAGACGAAGAAACGTGAAGCGGCGCGTGCACGAAACGATGGTGCGGCGCGCAAGCGGGGCGCTATCTTCGCAGATCGAACTGTGCAGCGGGCGGCTGGTTCGCAGATTTTTTCGCACCCGCTGCGGGGCCGGCCGCCCGGTTCGCAACTTTCGGTTTTGTGCGTTGCGCGCTGGCGCGCGTCGCCGACGATGCCGAACGACTCGCGGGCGCGTCGCGGCGCCGCAACGTGACCGCGCGCACGCAATCGGCGACGCTTTCGTCGCACCTCACGTGTTCGACCCTTTTTGTCCCCCTATACTACGAAGCCGGCATATGGCCGTCGGCGCGCCAGCGGCCATCCACGGATCAGGTGCTTTTCCTGCCTGAAGGAGATCCACATGGGGGACATGCAATGACTACGCTGAATCGCTTCAAATCATCCGCCGCCGTGTTGGCGACGGTGGCCGGCATCGGCTTCCTGCCGAACGCGCCGGCCTACGCGAAAGGGCCGCAGCCCGCGGTTCTGACGAGCTCCGCGGTGGCAGTGGCCGACAAGTACAGCGCGGATGCCGCGGAGCGGATCTTCAAGGAGGGCGGCAATGCGATCGACGCGGCTGTCGCGATCGCGTTCACGCTCGCCGTCACGTACCCGGAAGCCGGCAACATCGGCGGCGGCGGCTTCATGACGATCTACAAGGACGGCAAGCCCTACTTCATCGATTACCGCGAGCGCGCGCCGCTCGCCGCGACGAAGGACATGTACCTCGACAAGGACGGCAACGTCGTCAAGGGCATGAGCCTGTACGGCCCGCGCGCGGTCGGCGTGCCGGGCACGGTGGCGGGCATGTGGGAAGCGCAGAAGCGCTTCGGCAAGCTGAAGTGGAAGCAGGTGCTCGCGCCGGCGATCCACTATGCGCGCGACGGCTTCGTCGTCGATGAGCAGCTCGCGCAGCGCGGCGTCGACGCGTCGAAGGAATTCGGCGGCAAGACCAATTTCGACAAGTACTTCTCCGGGCTGAAGGCCGGCGCGAACTTCAAGCAGCCCGATCTCGCCGACGTGCTGACGCGCATCGCGGACGGCGGCGCGGAAGGTTTCTACAAGGGCAAGACGGCCGAGCTGATCGCCGCGTCGATGAAGACCGGCGACGGCAACGGGCTGATCACGACCGAGGATCTCGCGCAGTACCGCGCGGTGTGGCGCCAGCCGGTGCAGGCGAAGTGGAACGGCTACGACGTGATCACCGCGCCGCCCCCGAGTTCCGGCGGCATCGGCCTCGTGCAGTTGCTGAAGATGAAGGCCGATCTCAAGCAGGACTTCGAGGGCGTGAAGCTCAACTCGCCGCAGTACATCCATCTCGTCGCGGAAATCGAGAAGCGCGTGTTCGCCGACCGGGCGCAGTATCTCGGCGATCCCGACTTCTACAAGGTGCCGATCGCGCAGTTGACCGACGACCCATACATCGCGAAGCGCGCGGCCGAAGTCAACCCGAAAGAGCCGTCGGATACCAAGAGCGTGCAGCCGGGCCTCGGCACGACGATGCCGGAGAAGGCCGAAACGACGCACTTCTCGGTGGTCGACAAATGGGGCAACGCGGTGTCGAACACGTACACGATCAACGGCTATTTCGGCTCGGGCGTGATCGCCGACGGCACGGGCATCGTGCTGAACGACGAGATGGACGACTTCTCCGCGAAGCCGGGTGTCGCGAACATGTTCGGCGTGGTCGGCAGCGACGCGAACGCGATCGAACCGAGGAAGCGTCCGCTGTCGTCGATGTCGCCGACGATCATGACGAAGGACGGCAAGGTGTCGCTCGTGATCGGCACGCCGGGCGGCTCGCGCATCTTCACGTCGATCTTCCAGGTGATCAACAACATCTACGACTTCAAGATGCCGTTGAAGGAAGCGGTCGGTGCGATGCGATTCCATCACCAACTGCTGCCGCCGAACACGATCTTCTGGGAGCCGTACCACCCGATCGAAGGCGAACTCGCGAAGCAGATCGAGGCGCGCGGCTATACGCTGAAGGGGCAGGATTTCAGCGGCGACATCCAGGTCATCAAGATCGACGGCAAGACGCCGGAAGCGATGGCCGATCCGCGCGGGCGGGGCGTGACGCGGATCATTCGTTGAGGTGACGTTGACGTGAAGCGATGCGTGCGCGTCGGCGAAAGCGGCCGCGTACGCCGTTCGGCAGCCGGTGTGTCGACCCGGCTGCCGATTTTTTTGGCCGGTCGTTCGGATGAAGCCCGCGATCCGCGGTTGCCCCCATTTTCATGAATTTGACGCGCGACGCTGGGATAATGGCCGAGTTTGGCTGCGTCAACGATGGAAGGAGGCCCCATGGGCGACAAGGATACCCGCGAGACCGAGGACAACCGCGCCGATACGAACTCGATGGAAGCGCGCCAGCGCCGTTTCGAAGAGGATCTCGTCGACGCGTACGACGAAGAGCTCGAGATGGAGCTCGACGATCGCCGCTTCGACAACGGTGAAGACCTGTTGTTCTCGCCCGAGCGTCGCGAAGCGCGCAAGGAATATTTCCGCGAGCTGTTCCGCTTGCAAGGCGAGCTCGTGAAACTGCAGGACTGGGTCGTGGAAACCGGGCACCGGCTCGTCGTGATTTTCGAGGGGCGTGACGCGGCCGGCAAGGGCGGTGCGATCAAGCGCATCACGCAGCGCCTGAACCCGCGCGTGTGCCGCGTCGCCGCGCTGCCGGCGCCGAACAACCGCGAGCGCACGCAATGGTACTTCCAGCGCTATGTCGCGCATCTGCCGGCAGGCGGCGAGATCGTGCTGTTCGACCGCAGCTGGTACAACCGCGCGGGCGTCGAGCGCGTGATGAATTTCTGCACCGACGACGAGTACGAGGAATTTTTCCGGTCGGTGCCGGAGTTCGAGAAGATGCTCGTGCGCAGCGGGATCCAGATCGTCAAGTACTGGTTCTCGATCACCGATCGCGAACAGGAGATGCGATTTCAGAGCCGGATCGAGGATCCGCTGAAGCAGTGGAAGCTGAGCCCGATGGATCTCGAAAGCCGCCGCCGCTGGGAGGCTTATACGGCCGCGAAGGAAGAGATGCTGCAGCGCACGCATATTCCGGAGGCGCCGTGGTGGGTCGTGCAGGCCGTCGACAAGAAGCGCGCGCGGCTGAATTGCATTCACCATCTGCTCCGCCAGGTGCCGTATCACGAGGTGCCGCGCCCGACGATCGATCTGCCGCAGCGCGAGCATCACGAGGATTACATCCGCCGGCCGGTGCCGGACCACATGATCGTGCCGGACGTCTATTGAGCGGTTCGGGGCGGCTGGATCGGCCACGGAGGCGCGCCGTGCCGCGCGGCGCGCGTTACTCCCGGATCAGGAACGCGGCGCGGTCGCGGCCGGCGATCCAGGCGGGCGTGCGACCGCGTCCGCTCCAGGTGGCGCCCGTCGCCGGATCGCGATATTTCGCGCCGATGGTGAACAGCTTCGCGCGACCGCTGTAACCCTGCCCGAAGACCTCCCGCGCGGTCAGCGCATGATCCGTCACGATCTGGCGTACCTGCATCAGTGCCGCTTGGCGTTCGCGGCGGCGCGCGGCCCGGATGCGCCGATCCAGTTCCGCGAGCTGGGCCTGCAGTTTTTGCAGTTGCATGCGTCCGATATCCCCGTCGCTGAATTCTGATGATTGGCAGAGGTGCGATGTGCCGCATGTCTGCACGCCCGACCAGACGTTGGCAGAACGCATGGCGGGCAACACCGGAAGATTAAGTTTCAGCGCGCGGGTTTTCTATCGGACGCATCCGATTTTTCACGGGAATCTGTCCGCCTTACAGTGCGGGGAAGCCCGCGCGTCCTTGCGTCAGGTCGAACAGTTCGGATTTTGCTGCCGCCTCGGCCGTTTCCGGCAGCTTGATCACGAGCTTCACCGTCATCCCGTAAGCGCTGTCCACCAGATCGTAGCCGGCCTGTTCGATCCAGCGGCGCACGCGCGCCTCTTCCGGGTAGCCGATCTCGATCGCGAGCCGCGTGTGGCGAATGCGCTCGACGCGTTCGGCATCGAGCAGCGCCGATGCGATCGCATCGGTGTACGCACGCACCAGCCCGCCCGCGCCGAGCTTCACGCCGCCGTAGTAACGCACGACCGCGCCGAGCACGCCGTCGAGATCGTGATGGCGCAGCACTTCGAGGATCGGCCGGCCCGCCGTGCCGGACGGCTCGCCGTCGTCCGACATGCCCGACTGGCCGCCGGCCAGCAGCGCCCAGCACACGTGGGTGGCCGCCGGATGCTCGTCGCGCAGGCGTTGCAGTACCCGCATCGCGGCATCGCGGTCGTCGACGGGAACCGCGTGCGCGATGAAACGGCTCTTGCGGATCTCGAGTTCGCGGACGTAAGAGGTGGCGAGCGAGTAACTCATGCGTCGCGACGCGGAAAGTGTAGGGAAATCAAGGCGATGATGGCTGGTCGATGCGTTTGGCGTTGGCCTGCGGACGGATATCGTCTGCATGAGCGGAGGGCGAAGACGGAATTTTACCGTGGCGCGCGCCGAAGCATTTCGGTGACGCGCGGCATCAACGTACGCCGATCGACGAGCGCAGCGCCGCGGCCAGCGTGCGCAGCGCCTGCCGGGCACGCGCATCGGTCAGGCTCGAGTAGAGCACCACGTCGCGCGTCGGCAACGGCGGGAGCCCGTAGCGCATCCCCACGTCGACGGTGCCGGCGGGCGCGACGCGATGCCCGAGCGCCGCGACGGCCAGGCCCGCGGACACCGCCGCGCCGATCGTCGCCACGCCGCCGCCGACAAAGACTTCCGTCCACGCGACACCGGCTTCGTCCAGTGCGCCGACCGCCATGCGGCGCACGCTGCACGGTTCGGCCTGCGTGGCGAGCCGCAGCGGTTGCGGCGGATGGTACTCGAAATCGGCCGCCGCCATCCAGCCGAACGACTCCGACAGGATCGTTTCGCCGTCGAGCCGCCGGCTGTCGTGCTGCAATGCGACGGCCGCATCGAGCTGGCCGCGATCGAACGCATCGAGCACGTCGCGCGACGTGGCGACGCGAATTTCCAGCACGAGCGCCGGCTCCGCTTCGCTCATCCGCCGCAGCAGCATCGGGAGATCGGCGCCGACGACATGGTGACTGACGCCGATCACGAGCCGTCGCTGGCTCGTGCCGAACGCGCTGATCGCACCATGGTGAGCGGCCACCAGTTCGCGCGCCGGTTCCAGGAACGCGGTGCCGTCGGCCGACAGGCGAACCTGCCGCGGCGTGCGTTCCAGCAGGCGGCGGCCCAGCCCGTCTTCCAGCCGCTTGATCTTCAGGCTCACCGCCGACTGCGTCGTGTCCAGCGCTTGCGCGGCCCGCGTGAAGCTCCTGAGGTCGGCGGTCAGCACGAATGCCTGCACGGCTTCGATGTCGAGCGTTTTCATCGCACCCTTCTTCATTTCAGAATCGAATCATTGAAATATTCTGCCATCTACTTTTTAAATGATTCAAGGTCTTTTACGCTGGCTCCATGTCGTCCGGAATACCGTCCGTTTCTTTCGCCAGGAGTCGATCATGCTGACCGCGTACTACGTGCACCGCCTGCCGGCGGATTACGACCTCGACATCATCCGCCATCGCGTGCGCGAGCGCGGCCGGCTGTGGGACGACACGCCGGACCTGTTGTTCAAGGGCTTCCTGCTGCGCGAGGCCGGCCGCCACGGCGCGACGGAAAACGGCTACGCATCGTTTTATCTGTGGCGCAACGAACAGGCGTTCGCGCGGTTCGTGACGGACGGCCGCTATCGGGTCGTGACGGACAGCTTCGGCCGCGCGCCGATCGATACGCGGGTTGCGCTCGATGCACGCAAGGGCAGTGCGTCGGCGGGACGTTTCGCGCGTCTCGAAACCATCGAGATTCCGGCGGACGCCGATCTCGATGCGGCATTGGCGCGGGAGATCGCACGCAATCGCGAAGCGGCGGCTCGGCAGGGTGTGGTCGCGGCGGCCGTCAGTCTCGATCCGCTGTGCTGGCGGCTCACGCGTGCGCTCGTGACGGAACATGAGCCGGACGACGGCGGCGCGGGCACGGTGTACCAGGTCCTGCATCTGGCGACGCCGTTGCTCGACACGCTGGAAGCGGGCGGCGCGTGATGGCCGGCATCGCGTCGCGATTGCCGACCGGCGTGGTGATTGCCGCGCATCTGGCGGGTGTGGTGGCAGGCATCGCCGCGATTGCGGCGCTTGCGACGGTGCTGGCGCTGCTGGTCAGGTAAGGCGCTTCAGCGCGCCGAGGGGTTGCGCGGGAGCGCCGCACGCATGATGCACGGCGCCCCCGGTCGCTTCATCGTCGCTCGTTCAATGGCTCTGCAAGCGGATATCGCGCGACGACGCGCCGACATACACGGTTCCGCCCGGCACGACCCGCCAGCCGTTGCGCGACGTATCCCACACGCTCTGCATCCGCGGCGACACGGTCACGCGCACGCGCCGCGCCTCGCCCGGATTCAGCCGGATCTTGTCCCAGCCGACCAGCCGCTTCGGCGGCTCGTCCTTGTACGGCACGCCGAGATAGACCTGCGGTATTTCGGCGCCGGCGACGCGCCCGTCGTTGCGCACGGTAAACGCGACGCTCAGCGAGCCGTCCCATTGCTTCGACACCGACAGGCCCGAATACGTGAAGTGCGTATACGACAGGCCGTAGCCGAACTCGAACATCGGCTTGATGTTGCGCGCGTCATACCAGCGGTAGCCCATGTTCAGCTTTTCCGCGTACACCGGGTCGGTGTCGAACGCGCCGTTTTGCCCCCACGTCGGCGAATCCTGATCGCGCGCCGGGAACGTCACGGGCAGCTTGCCGGACGGATTGACCGCACCGAACAGCACGTTCGCGATCGCCTTGCCGCCGGCTTCGCCCGGATACCACGCCTCGACGATGGCCGACACGTTGTCCTTCCACGGCATCAGCACCGGGTTGCCGCTCTGGACGACGACGATCGTATGCGGATTCGCGCGCGCGACGGCTTCGACGAGCGCATCCTGGTTCGACGGGTTCGCGAGACTCAGGCTCTGCAGATCGCCGAAATCCTCGCCGGCCGGCTGCGCGACCACGACGATCGCGACATCCGAGCGGCCCGCGAGCGCCGCGGCCTGGTCGATTTCCTGCTGCGTGTACGCGCGGAACGGCGACTGCTGGTCGCTGTTGCCCGCATACGTGACCTGTGCGGCCGGCGCCAGCGCGCGAATCGCCGCCACGATCGGCACGTCGACCTTGAGCCACGGATTGCGCCACCAGCTGCACCCGGTCGACGACCCGAACGTCAGGCCGCCGCAACCGGCGAACGAACCCGATACCGGATCGCGCGTATTGCCCGAGCCGCCGCCGGACAGCACGGCCGCATCCGCATGGCCGCCGATCACGGCGATACGCGACAGCGCCGACGCGACGAGCGGCAACTGGTTGCCGTCGTTCTTCAGCAGAACGATCGATTGCTCGGCCGCCGCCTGCGCGAACCGGTTCCCGGCCGCGAAATCGATCGTGCCGCCGCCCTGGGCCGGATCGTCCATCACGCCGACGCGGATCATCACGGCGAGCTTGCGGCGCACCATGTCGTCGAGGCGCGCGGTCGACACCGAGCCGTTCGCGATCGCCTGCTTGACGGCCGCTGGCGTCAGGTACACGCTCGGCCCGACGTCTTCTTCCTCGTCCAGCCCGGCATTGATCGCGGCGGCGGTGCTGTGCGTGGCGCCCCAGTCGGACTGCACCTGGCCCTGGAAGCCCCATTCGTTCTTCAGCACGTCGTTCAGCAGGTGCGGGTTCTCGCACGCATAGGTGCCGTTCAGGCGGTTGTAGCTGCACATCACGCTGCCGGGCCGGCCGCGCTTCGCGGCGATCTCGAACGGCAGCAGGTACAGCTCGCGCAGCGTGCGTTCGTCGATCTGCGTATTGCCGCCCATCCGGCCGTGCTCCTGCTCGTTGCCCGCGTAGTGCTTGATCGTGGCGATGACTTTCTGCCGCTGCGTGGCAAGCGTGCGTTCGGCGAGCAGGTCGCCGGCGAGCAGCGGATCCTCGCCGAGATACTCGAACAGGCGGCCGCCGCGCGGCTCGCGCGCGAGATTGGTGCCGCCGGCGAGGCCCATGCCGAATCCTTGCGCACGCAACTGGATCGCGACCTGCTTGCCGTAGTCGTACGACAGCCGTCGATCCCAGCTCGCGGCGACCGCGATCGTGGCCGGGAACGTCGTGCTGGCCTGCGACGTACTGCCGGAGCCGGTCGCCGAATCGACCATGTTGAGATCGGGAATGCCGAGCCGCGGCACGCCCTGGATGTAGCCGGCGCCACCGCCCGGCACCTTTGACATTTCGTATTGCGAATGAATGAACTGGAGTTTCTCGTCGAGCGTCATCTTGCGCACGAGCAGGTCGGCGCGCCGTTGCGCGGCGACTGACGCGAACGTGTCGGTCGCGTCAGCCTGCGCATTGAAATCGGCGTCGCCGGCGTAGGCGGTGGTGCAGAGGGTCGCTGCCAGCACGACGGCCGGCCAGAGGGTGTCCCGCATGTTGTTCTCCATGATCGTATTGCCGGTTGTTCGGATGATGTCTGGAGCTGCGTACGTCCGGTGGATTCGCACCGGACGCATTCGGCTGGCGAAGCAGGGTGGATGCGCGTCGGCATGCCAGGCCGGGCGGGGAATCGTTACGGCCGGTTGGGCCCCGATCGAACCAGACGGACGGCGACGCGGACCGCCCGGCACTGTCGAATCGGATGTAGCGGTTCTCTGCTGCGGCTAATGGTATGAATGTAGTTTGACTACAGCATCGGTGTTTCTACCGATACGTGTGATCTTTATTTCGTAGGGGCGCGCGGCGGGGTGGAAAGTCGGTCATCGTTCCCGGTCGGCCGCCCGCGGCGGGGTAAGAAGTACCTGCGTGCGAGCATTCCGACGGGCGGGAGGTCGGGAAGCGTGTGCCCGCGCGATACGGTTGGTTGCGCAAGCATCGAATGGAACGTCGGCGGATGCCGGCCGCGTCGGGGCGGAGCCGGGCAGCACCGACGGCGTGCTAGCCGCGTCGCGCGACCGGACTGCCGGGCATCGGAATTCCGGCGCGATAGACGACGGTCGCGAGTGCCGCGGCCACCGCGGCCTCGGCCGTCAGCACGGCGACGGCGGCGCCCAGCTCGGCGAAGTACTTTGCGAGCACGGGTACCAGCACGATGTTCAGAATACCCGATGACATCAGGATTCGCGTGAATGCCGACTTCATCCCGAGCGGCAGCATCGTCTGCACGCCGAACAGGTCCGTCATGCCGGCCATGAACGGAATGAAGGCCATCCAGCGCAGCACCTGGACCGTCGGTTCGTACGAGGGCCCATAGAGGATGCGCACGGCGAGCGGCGCACCGAAGAAGATCGCGAGCGAGATGCCGAGCACCATCGCGACCTGCACGACGAACAGCTTGCGCAGGAACGAGAACGCGTCGTTGCGCGCGTGCCGCATCAGGTAGCTGATGCGCGGATAGGTGGCGGCCTTCAGCGGCTGCAGCATGCTGAGCGCCGCGCGGATCAGCTTGTCGCCGGCGGCGAAGTAGCCGGCCGCGACGTTGCCCGAGACGAAGCCGAGCAGCACGGTGTTGGTCGACGCGTAGAAGGCGATCGACGTCGACGCGAGAAACACCTGCCAGCCGCCTTTCAGCGATTCGGCGATGTCGGCCGCGCCGACGCGCACGAAATCGATTTCGCGGTTGAAATACAGATAGGCCGCCAGCGCGATCGCGGACAGCGTCGGCACCGCCGCGTTGACGATCATCGCACGGTCGATGTCCGCCGGGCTGTGCACGAGCGCGAACATGGCCGGCAGGCTCAGGATGCGCCCGATGAACAGGATCACGCTGAGCGCGCGCAGCTTTTCCATTCCCTGGAAATACCAGCCCGGCGTGAACGCCACGCCGGCGACCATCCCGAAGCCGATCAGCAACAGATCGCGGTCTTCGCCGAAGCGGCCGACCAGCATGATCAGCCCGACCAGCACGATGAAACAGATCACCGCGATGCCGATCTGCGCGTACAGCGTCGCCCAGAAGATGCGCGAGCGTTCGGCGCGGTTGTCGCGCGCGAGCGCGATGCGTGGCGTGGCGGTCAGGTCGAAGCTGTAGCTCGTGCAGTTGGTGAGATACGCAATGACGGCGAGCGAGAACGCGAGCTGCCCGTAGCCTTCGGGCCCGAGTGCGTGCGTCAGCAGCGGTGCGATCAGGAGCGGCACCGCGTACATCGAAATCTGCAACGTCAGCAGCAGCAGGAAATTCTTCTTGAGGTTTGACATTCGCTCGGTCGGCGCCGTGGGTGTCGCAGGGCGGCGGCATGGGGCCGCGGTGCGCGCGTGCATCCGGTCGGCGCTGACCCGGTTGCATGGGTGGGTGGCGCGTCCGGCGTCGCCCGGTATGGCCACATCGTATGGCGGCCATGATACGGGCCGCACGGGACGACTCTGTTCGCGAGCCTACCGTTCGCGGATTCCGTTCGTACGCGCGGCATGCATCCCGACACCGCGCGCCGTCGCCCGTCGTCGTACCGCGATAGCGATGAAGCTATTTGTAAGCTGGCGCACCGAAGGACGCTCGAACCGGGTGCTTTAATCGAGCGCACTGTTTTGGTTCACGGTGCGAGCCGTCCGATGACGCCTCGGGCACGCAACGTCACCTCCCGCGGGCATGGGGAGCAGGACAACACATGGAACCGGACGGGGACCGCGCAGGGGCGCGGCCGGGCCGCTGCCGCGCATTCGTCGAGCAGTCGCACGATCGTGGAATCGCTCGTTCCGGCGGAGCCGCCGGAACGCGTGTCCGCGTCCGATAAAAATACCGATCCGAGGAGTACCGATTGAAGCCCATTACGTTCGGCAGTTGCGTGGGGTGGCTGCACGAAGGACAGACGACACAAGGGGTGATCCTGTGCGAATCGTTGGGACACGAGGCATCGTGGACGCACAAGCTCATGCGGGCGATCGCCGAGCGCCTTGCCCGCGACGGCGTCACGGTGTTGCGATTCAACTATCCGTGCACCGGCGATTCCGCGGGCGACGATCGTGACGCCGATCGGCACGCCGCCACCCTCGGCAGCATTCACGATGCGATCGATCTGCTGCGCGACCAGGTCGGTGTCGCGTCGCTGACGCTCGTCGGCATCCGCGCGGGTGTGCTGTTCGCGATGCTGGCCGCCGCAGGCGACGGGCAGCACCCGTCGCCGCGCGTCGACGCTTTGGTGGCGCTCGCGCCGGTCGTGCGCGGGCGTGCTTATCTTCGCGAGCTGTCGTTCGTGCATCGCCAGTGGCTCGACATCACGTCCCCTGCGATTCGCGCCGCACATCGCGACGAGCCGTGCATGAACGTGCTCGGGCACCGCTTTCCCGACGATTTCGTCGCTGCATTGAAGGCGGTCGATCTGTGCGACGTCGTGCGCGACGCACCGACGCTGCCTCGCGCGATGCTGCTGATTCAGCCCGATCAGGACGAGCCCGCGTTGCGCGATGCGCTGCTCGCGCGGGGCGTGAACGTGGCGACCGAACCGTTCCGCGAATGGCCCACGACGATGCTGGACGGTACACGCTCGCGTCTGCCGCTCGCGGCCATCGACACGCTCGCGAACTGGATCGTCGAACGCGCGCCGCACACGGCCGCCGGCGTCGACCCGACGTGGCGGCCGGATCCGCCATGGAACGGCGAATCGGCCGCGGCGCTCGACATGATCGACATGACCGAGCAGGTCGTCGCGGTCGGGCCGGACCGGTTGGTCGGCGTGCTGTGCCGTCCCGCCGATACGGGGCCGGCGCATCCCGTCGCGCCGGCGCTCGTGATCGCGAACACGTCGACGAATCCGCGAAGCGGCGAAGGGCGCTTCAGCGTGCGCCTCGCGCGGACGCTCGCGCGCGCCGGCGTCACGACGTTGCGGCTCGACGTGAACGGCGTCGGCGACAGCGGGGCCGCCGCGCCCGACGACCAGTCTCCCGTCGTGTATTCGGCGCGGTCGAGTGACGACGTGGCGGCCGCCGCCGACTGGCTGCGTGCGCTCGGTCATCCGGACGTGGTCGCGGCCGGCATCTGTTCCGGCGCCTATGCGGCATTGCATGCGGCCGTGAAGACGCCGTCGCTCGGCGGCGTGATCGCGATCAACCTGGCGCGCTTCGTGTGGCCGGCCGGCCTCTCGCTGGACGCGGTGCAGAAGCAGCGGAACAACTCGGTGCGCGGCTACTGGCTGTCGGTACGCGACTGGCAGAAGTGGAAACGCCTCGTGCGCGAACGGCGCGATTTGCGGCCGATCGTGCGGGCCGTCGCCGCCAATGCGATCGCGCGGGTCAGCGTACCGGTGAAGGAGGCGGCCGCGCGCGTCGGCTGGAAGCCACGCGTGGGCACACCACGCGGCGTGATGCACGTGCTTGCGCAGCGCGATGTCCGGACGACCCTCGTATATGGCGCGCTCGATCCCGGCATCGACGATGTCCGGCGCCATTTCGGCGCGATCGAGCATGCGTTCAGGTGCTCGCGCCACGTACGGCTGCACCTCGAGCCGCAGGTCGATCACGCGGTATACGGCGCGGTCGGCACGGATATCGTGATCGAGCGGTGCTTGCAGGCGCTCGGACGCGACTTGACGAGGCCGGTCGTGCATGCCGTCGACCCTGTCGGGCTCGAAGCGGCTGGGGGATCGTACGCAAACGTGTCGGTCGGCAGGCCGTGATGCACGTCATGCCGCATGCGTCGGCGCCGCGGGGTGCGATCCCGGCTTCGTATGAAGATCGACGTTCGGTGGGGTCGCTCACAGACGCGCGGCTCGCCGTAGTGTCCAATCCCTTATCGATGCATGCACGGTTGTGCTGCGGCCCGACCGGCCGGGTATGTCAGTCCCGATCGCCCGGCTCCGCATAGGGTGATTTCGCGTAGGGCGATGCGTACAACGTGTCGCTGCGCCATACGTCGTCGGTGGGCGCATTGGCCACCTGCGGGCGATGCGGTCTCGCCGGCACGAGCGGCCGGCGCAACGTGATGCGGGCCCGCGTGTCGGGCTGGGCGGCGGTGCTCGCGGCCGAACGAGCGAGCGCGGGCGCCACGGCCGCGGATGCGGTCGCGGCTGGCTCGGCGGTCGCGGCCGCGCCGACGGCTTGCGCCGAGCGTTGTGGCGGCACGGGCGCAACGAGCGTCGACGATGCGAGGCGCGGTGTGTCGGCCGGTGTGCCGGACAGCGTTTGCGCACCGGCGGCACAGACGAAGCCGGCCGACGCGATGTAGAGGAACGGCGCAAGCGACGAAGAGAAGTTCATGACGAATCGCAGGGAGTGACGTGCGGTGAAGAGGGTGGTGCGGCACTGCAATGCAAGCCGCGCTGGGCAAGCGTAATGCCGGAATTCGCCGCGTTCGGCGGGTTACCGCACAGTTTTGGAAGGACACCATGTCAATCACCACGCAACCGGAATCGACGCGCGGCACGCGGCGGCCATGCTGGGCCGGCGCCGGCCGTGCGCCGTGGCTGTCGCGCATGGCGATCGTGGCGGCCGCATGCGCGCTGAGCGCATGTGCGCTGTCGCCCGGCATGACTTACCGCGCGCCGGCGGAGCGCGACGCGAATGCGCGCGTGAGCGCCGACGCATCGGGCTCGGGCGGCCTCGACGGCGTGCAGAACGTGTCGAGCGAGGATCTGATCGAGATCACGCCGGCATTCGTCGCACAGCACCATGCGGGGCGGCCGGCCAACGTCGACGCGGAGATCCGTCAGTTGTTCGGCAAGCCGACGCCATACACGATCGGCCCCGGCGACGTGCTGAGCATCATCGTCTGGGACCACCCCGAATTGAACCTGCCGACGACGCAGACGGTCGGCGGCGGCGACGGCGTCGGCGCCAGCTCGGTCGCGACGGGCTACACGGTCGACGCGGCCGGCAACGTCCAGTTCGCGTATGCGGGCCTCGTGCACGTGGCAGGACTGACCGAGGCACAGGCGCGCGCGCTGCTGATGAAGCGGCTCGGCGAATACGTGCGCAAGCCGCAGCTCGCGCTGCGCGTGCAGAGCTACCGCAGCAAGCGCGTCTATCTCGACGGCGAAGTGCGCACGCCGGGTTTGCAGATCGTCAACGACATGCCGATGACGCTGCCCGAGGCGATCGACCGCGCGGGTGGCTTCACGCCGACGGCGGATCGCTCGCAGGTGTCGGTGACGCGCGGCGACACGACCGTGAACGTGAGCCTGCCCGCACTGATCGCCGCGGGCGTGAATCCGTCGAACATCCTGCTGCGCGACGGCGATCTCGTACGCGTGCGCGCGGCGAGCGACGCGAAGGTATTCGTGCTCGGCGAAGTATCGCGGCCCGCGACGCTGACGTTGACCGACGGCCGGATGAGCCTCGGCGAAGCGCTCGGCGACACGGGCGGCGTGAGCCAGTACACGTCGGACGCGCGCCAGGTGTTCGTCGTGCGCCGCGGCCCCGACAATCGTCCGCGCGTGTACCACCTCGACGGCAGCTCGCCCGCGTCGTTCGCGCTCGCCGACCAGTTTCCGCTCGAGCGGCGCGACGTCGTGTTCGTCGATGCGTCGTCGCTGGTGCGCTGGAGCCGCGTCGTGAACCTGCTGATTCCGTCGTCCGCGCAAGGTGCGCTGACGGCGAAAGCCATTTCGCCGTGATGCCCGAGGCGGATTTCGTGACCGCGACCGTGCGTCGCGCCATACGGGACTGATGCTGCATGAACACTTCGACCTTGCCTGAGCCGCCCAGCGGGCGCATTCCGCGGCCGTCCTATCCGGTGCGCCGCTACTGGAGCATGCTGTATGGCGGCCGGCGCCTGATCGCGTGCACGGCGCTCGCCGGCGCGCTCGCGGGCGGCCTGTATGCGCTGTTCGCGGCCCCCGTCTACCGCTCCGACATCCTGTTCCAGGTCGAGCAAAGCCAGACCGATTCGAAGCAGACGTCGCCGCCCGGCGATCCGTCGTCGGTGTTCGATCTGAAGACCGATGCATCGACCGAGATCGAGGTGCTCAAATCCCGCGCGGTGCTCGATCGCGCGATCGAGAGCACGAACCTCGCCCTCGACGCACGGCCGCATTACCTGCCGCTGATCGGCTGGCGGCTCGTGAACGCGGCCGACGGGCTGTCGTCGCCGTTGCCGGGCGGCTACGTGTATGGCACCGAGCGCATCGACGTGCCGACCTTCGACGTGCCGAAGCGGCTGCTCGGCAAGCGCTTCGCGCTGACCGTCGGCGACGACGGCGCCTACACGCTGCAGCGCACGGGCTTCTTCGGTCGGAAAGGGCCGGTATGGCGGGGCCGCATCGGCCAGCCGCTGCACATCGAGACGCCGCAGGGGCCGATCGACGTGTTCGTGCGCGACGTGGCCGGCCAGCCCGGCGCACGCTTCGATCTGACGCGCTACAGCGACGAGGAGGCGACGACGTGGCTGCAGAAGAACGCGCTGATCTCGGAGCGCGGCAAGCAGTCGAACATGATCGGCGTGACGCTCGACGGCATCGATCCCGTGCACGACAGCCGTGTGCTGAACGCGATCGGAGAGGCGTACCTCGCGCAGAACACGCAACGCAAATCCGAGGCGGCCGACAAGCTGATCCGTTACATGGACGGCCAGTTGCCGCAACTGAAGGCGCAACTGGAAGCGGCGGAGAACCGCTTCAACGCATTCCGTGCATCGCACGGGACGGTCAATACGAGCGACGAGGCACTGGCGTTGCGTCAACAGTCGGTCGACATCGAGACGCGCGTGCAGACGCTGCAGCAGCGTCGCGAGGAGCTGCTCACGCGCTTCATGCCGAAGCATCCGGCCATCGTGGCCGTCGATGCGCAGCTCGCCGATGCGCAGCGCTCGCTCGACACGGCCCGCAAGCAGATCCAGCAACTGCCGACCGTCGAGCAGGGCGTGCTGCAACTGCAGCGCGACGTGGCCGTCGACACCGCGCTGTACACGAACCTGCTCAATACACGCCAGCAGATGGTCCTCGCGCGCGCCAGCAAGACGGGCACGGTGCGGATCGTCGATACGGCGAAGGTCGCCGAGCAGCCGATCGGGCCGCATCGCGGGGTCGCGGTGGTCGGCTTGCTGATGGTCGGCCTGCTGGCGGGCGCGGCGATCGTGATCGCCCGGCAGCGCGTCGTCGGCACGATCGGCGACGCGGAGGAAATCGAATGGGCGACCGGGCTGCCCGTGTTCGCGACGGTCCCGCACAGCGCTGTCGCGGCGGCCGCGGAACCGAGGTCGAAGCGCGGCCGGCTCGGCCCTCGAATGTCGACGGTGCCGGTCGACGTGCAGGACGCCGCGCTCGAAAGCCTGCGCAGTTTCCGCGCGTCGCTGCAATTGTCGATGCCGGCCGCATCGAATCCGGTCGTGCTGATCTCCGGGCCGACGACGGGCGTCGGCAAGTCGTTCGTCGCCGCGAACATCGCATCGCTCGTCGGCGCCGCGAAACGGCGCGTCCTGTTGATCGATGCCGATCTGCGCAAGGGTTCGCTGCACGACCGGTTCCGCTATAGCCGCGCACCGGGGCTGGCGGACGTGGTGGCGGGCACTCACACGCTCGACGAGGCAATCAGGCGCGGCGTCGCACCGGGCCTCGATTTCATCGCGATGGGCCATGTCGTTCCCGATCCGGGCGAGCTGCTGCTGCAACCCGCGCTCGCCGAACTGATCGGGCAGGCCGCGTCCCGCTACGACATGGTCGTGCTCGACGGCCCGCCGTTGCTGCCGGTGGCCGATGCGCTGGTGCTCGGCCGCCTCGCGGGCACCGTGTTCCTCGTCGCGCGTAGCGGCGTGACGACGTTGACGGAGCTCGACGAAAGCGCGCGGCGGCTCGAGCACGCGCATATCGATGTGCGCGGCGTGATCCTGAACGACTACAAGGGCGCGCCGGGACGGTACGACTACGGCTATACGGGCGCGAACACGCATCAGGCCGAGGCAGGGTTGACGGGGATGATCGCACCGCGGCAGCGGGCGGAACGCGCGTCATGAATCGGAGAGCCGACGGTGCCGGGCCTCGACCGGGCGCGGCGACGGCGCGCGGGATGGCGCGCGTGCGCGGTGTCGCGGGCGGTTATGCGGGCTACTGGTGGGAGGATCCGGCACGGCTCGTGCCGATGTTCATCCTGCCGTTGTATGGATTGCTGTCGCTCAGCCTGCTGGGCGACCAGAAGTCGATCGCACGAATCTATTTCGACGGTTACTACGCATTTGCCGGCGCGTTGTTCCTGATGGTGGTGGCGGCGACGGCGTGGCTCGCGACGACCGAAGCGCGGACGCGGCGCGGGCCGGCTGAAACGCCCGTCGAGGTGCCGCCGTGCGTGCTCGATTGCCTGTTCGCGCTCGCGCTGTTCGGCAATCTCGTGATGATGAGCGGGATCATCGCGCGGCCGGCGCTGCTGCTCGAATTCCTGCATGGCCAGGCTACCGCGTACGACATGCTCCAGCAGATCGGCCGCGTCACCGGGTTGAGTTCGTTCACGCAGGCGACGTCGCCGTTCGTCGCACTCTATTTCTACGTGTTCCGAACGCCGGTGAAAGGCCTGAACCGCTACAAGATCTACATGGCCGTGCTCGCGGTGCTGACGGTGCTGCGCAGCTTCCTTTTCGCGGAGCGCCTGGCGTTGATCGAGATGGTGATGCCGCTCGCGCTGATGGTCGTGCGGTTCCGGCTGCACGGCCGGTATGCGCGGCTGCTCACGCTTGGGCCGTACGCGGCGATCCCGCTGTTGTTCGCGCTGTTTATCGCGAACGAGTACAACCGGTCGTGGGAAGCCTATTACGTCAACATCTACGACAACATCTTCGACTTCGCGCTCGAACGGCTCGGCCTGTACTATTCGACGTCGCTGAACAACGGCGCCGGGATGCTTGCCGTGCTCGGCTGGGGGCAGGGCCATCCGATGTTCACGTTCGACTGGTTGATGCGCTTTCCGGTGATCGGCGAGACGTTCCGGCCGTGGATCGATTCGAGCGACAGCTTCAACCTGTTTCTGAACAGCTACGCAGACCCGGAATTCAACAATCCCTCCGGTATCTTCGTCCACTTCTACGAGTGGGGCTGGTTCGGGCTGCTCGACGCGGCCGTGCTCGGCTGGATGGTCGGCCGCAGCTATGCGGGCTGGCGCAGCGGCAACGGGTTCTGGTGCTGCGCGCACGCGGTGCTCTACGTGTCGTTGATGGAGATCATGCGTACGCCGAATCTGTTCAGCGGACGCAATTTCCTGCCGATCGTGCTGCCGATCATCGTGTTCCATTGGTTCGGGAAGCGGTTGACGAGCGTGGCACCTTCCTCCACGCATGCGGTATCCGGACGCGGGGCGCGCGCCGCCGACACCAACGAGCGGGACGGCGGCGCGACGGCATGGCCACTCGCACCCGCACCGCATCGACGACGCACTATTCCACGCGCGACGCGAAATCCGGAACGGTAGGCTCGCGAACTGTGCGCGGCCGCGCGATCCGTATCATGACCAGGATTGTCCGCGCGCTGCTCGTCCGACTTCCGCACATGACCGACCTGACCATCGCAATCTGCAACTTCAACCATGGTGCGTACCTGCGCGAAGCGATCGACTCGGCGCTCGCGCAGACCGTGCGCGACGTCCGCGTGCTGATCGTCGACGACGGGTCGACCGACGATTCGCGCGACATCATTCGCTCGTACGGCGAGCGCGTGACGGCGGTGTTCCAGGAGAATCGCGGCCAGGTAGCCGCGTACAACCGCGCGCTCGAGCATGTCGCGTCGCGCTACGTCATCCTGCTCGACGCGGACGATCTGCTCTATGCCGACGCCGCGGCACGCGTGCTCGCCGCGTTCGCATCCGGCGATTTCGTGAAGGTTCATTTCCGGCTCGACGTGATCGCGCACGATGGCGTGCGGACCGGCGCGAGCGTGCCGCAGTCCGCGGTCGATACGGATTGCGGCCGCCTGTTGCGCGCAGGCTGGCTGTACCCGTCGCCGCCTGCATCGGGCAACGCGTATCGCGTCGCCGCGCTGAAGCGCATCTTTCCGGTACCCGTCACCGCCGACAATCTGCACGGCGCCGATTTCTACGCGATCTACGGCATCGCGCTGCTCGGGGCCGTCCACATGATCGACGCGACGCTCGGCGGCTATCGCGTGCACCAGCAGTCGAATGCAAGCACAACCGACGCCCCGGCCCTTGCGCTCGCCAATTCGGAGGACGCGGCCACCGGTGCGCTGAAGGCCGAACGCCGGTGGTCGATCCTGCGCACGCTCGCCGGCGCGCGGCTGCAGGAAGCGCTACCGATCGCCCCGCTCGACTTCGCGATCGAGAAGGCGCGCTTCGCGAGCACGCTGTATCGCGCGCCGTTGGCGCGGCGCTGGCGCTGGTTCCTGTGCGAATCCGGACGCTACTGGCATACCGTGCTGCGCAATCCGTTCTGGCGTCCTGCCAAGAAGGCAGCGGTCACCGTGCTGTCGCTCGCATGTTTGCTGCCGTCGTCCGCGCTGAGCAATCGCGCGATCCGCTACCTGTCCAATCCGCTTGCGCGCGTGCGCAAGCTGCCCGCCGCACGCACCGACGTGCAATGAGCACCGCGCGCTCGCGGCTGCGCCGGCCGAATCGCCTGTTCGGTTAGCCATCGCACCCAGTGCGTCCGGCATGCGCTGCACAATGGTCCGGACCGTTGAGGAACGCGTAACGACGGATATCGGCGGCCGCGTGGCGCGGCAGCGAGGCCCGCCATGACGGACGCGAAGCAATGTCCGTGACGGCCACGTGTTCATCAATGAGGAATGCGTAATACATCGGGATTCCGATGTGTATGGATCGCTCGCGACTTGACGATGCGCCGCCTCATCGGCGCGCTGGGCAACGAACAGTGCGATCGAATCGACCAATCCAGAGATGACCAAAGAAAAGATCGTTCATATTGCCGAGGCGTTTGGCGGCGGCGTGCTGTCGATGCTGACCTATCTCGCCAACCATGCCGCGGCAGCGGGCGTCGACGTGACGGTACTTCACTCGATCCGGCCGGAAACCCCGCGCGATTTCGCTACGCTGTTCCGGCCCGACGTGAAGCTCGTTTACGTCGACATGGTGCGCGAGGTCGACGTCCGGCGTGATCTGCGGAGCTTGCGCGCGCTGATCCGGAACCTGCGTGACTGCGGGCCGACCGCGGTTCATCTGCACTCGTCGAAGGCAGGCGTGCTGGGACGCATCGCCGCCCGGATCGCCGCGCCGACCGCGACGGTGCTTTACTCGCCGCACGGTCTGTCGTTCCTGCGCTGCGACGTGTCTCGCATGAAGCAGTTCGCGTATCTGAGCTTCGAGCGCATCGCGGCGCGTATCGGCGGCACCATTGTCGCGTGCTCGGGCAGCGAGCTCGGCGAGATCAACCGCAAAGTTCGCGCGAAATCCGCGGTCATGGTGGAAAACGGGGTGAACGTCGCCGAGATTCCGCCTCGCCGAACACGCGACGATCGCAAGGTCGTCATCGGGATGAGCGGTCGCGCGTCGTTCCAGAAGAATCACGAAGCATTCGTACGACTTGCCGACGAGCTGCGCGGCGCTGACGTCGAATTTCTCTGGATCGGCGGCAACGTGGCGGAGATTCCCGATTCGTCGCGGCGCCAGGCCGTCGCCTGCAGCGGCTGGGTGACCCGCGAGCGTGCGCTGACGCTCACGTCGGAACTGGACATCTATGTCCAGACCTCCCGCTGGGAGGGGATGCCGGTCGCGCTGATCGAAGCGCAGGTTGCCGGGATCCCGGCCGTGGTGACGAACGTCGTCGGCAATCGCGACGTGGTGATCCACGGCGTGACCGGCTACGTCGCGTCGACCCCCGCCGAGATGGTTGGCTATCTGAGCACGCTCCGCGACGACCGTCGGCTTCGCGAGCAGATGGGCGAAGCCGCGCGAAAGCGCGCGATTCAGCGGTTTTCGATGAGCGCGATCTTCCGGCAATGGCATGCGCTTTACGGACTGGGTCCCGACGAACCGCGCGTTGCCACGCGCGACTTCGAGCCGGTTGCCGTGGATCACGTCAAAGCCTGATTTCGATATCCCCTTATTGACATGAGCGCTTTCAAGAAACCGAGGCAACTCGTATACAACGGCCGATTCACCACGCAGAAGACAACCGGCGTGCAACGCGTCGCACGCGAGCTGATCGCCGCGTTGATCAAGTTTCAGCCGCAGGATCCGGTAACCGTGCTGGTGCCTCCGCAGCCCGGTATCGAGGTGAGTGGAGCGAGGACGGTCAAGGTCGGCTTTTACAAGGGCGTGGTCTGGGAGCAACTGGTGCTCCCGTTGTTCGCACGCCGCGGCCGCGTCGTCAATCTCAGCAATTCGGCATCCATTTTCATCGGCAACCAGATCATCTACATGCACGACGCGGCGGTATTCGACACGCCCGCGCATTTCTCGCGCCCGTTTCGCGTGTGGTACCGGATCATGTTCTGGATCCTGGCGCGAACTTCCGTCCGCGTGCTGACCAACTCGTATTTCTCGCGGGATCGCCTCGCGCATCACTGCGGGGTTGCCGCGGAGAAGATCAGCGTCGTGCCGCTCGGCGCGGATCATCTCGACACGCTGGAACCGGACACGAGCGTGCTCGACAAGCATGCGCTGACACCGAACCGGTTCGTGCTCGCGGTCAGCAGCATGAATCCCACCAAGAACTTCGGCAGGCTGATCGCGGCGTTCAGGCAGATCGACGATCCGTCGGTCGATCTCGTCATCGTCGGGATGCAGAACGCCACCGTGTTCGGCAAGCAGGACCCGATGGCGGCGGCCGCGGAGCCGAACATCAAGTACGTCGGCTATATCAGCGACGAACAGTTGAAGGCGCTGTATCAGAACGCGGCGTGCTTTCTTTACCCGTCGATCTACGAAGGCTTCGGCATACCGCCTCTCGAGGCGATGCGCTACGGATGCCCGGCCGTGGTCGGCAAATCGGCAGCCCTGCCGGAAGTCTGTGCGGACGCGGCGCTGTACTGCGATCCGTATTCGCAGGACGACATCGCGCGGAAATTGCGGAGCCTGCTCGATTCCGACGAACTCAGGGCCGAGCTCAAACGCAAGGGGCGCCTGCACGCGGACAAGTATCGCTGGAGCAGAAGCGCCGAGATGATGAAGGAGATATTCGAGGGGCTGTAGGACATCCGCCGGGCGGCACGACGACCCACTGTTCCCCACCGCACTGTCCCGCGCGTCGGCCATCCATACAGTGAACGACTATCCGATATCTCGGCCGGTGCGGAACCTGACGGCCGGCCACCGCTTCATCATGACTGCACGCGAAACCCACCTCGATGTCGCCCGCGGCGCGGGAATCATTCTCGTCGTATACGGGCATGTGCTGCGCGGCGCCGTTTCCGCCGACCTCGTGCCGGCAGGCGCGGCCGACACGGCATTCGCGTGGAACGACTACGTGATCTACACGTTCCACATGCCGTTGTTCTTCTTCCTGTCCGGCCTGCACGTCTGCAGCTCGCTGCGCCGCACGCCGCATGGCTTCCTGTGGTCGAAGATCCGGACGATCGTGTATCCGTACCTGCTGTGGTCGATCGCGCAGGGCGCCGTGCAGATTGCAATGGCGTCGCACGGCACCAATCATCCGTTTACGCTGAACGACCTGCTGGCGATCGGCTGGCGACCGTTCGCCCAGTTCTGGTTCCTGTACGCGCTGATGCTCTGCATGCTGGGCATCCGGGCGTTCGCGGCGGCCGTGCCGGATGTCGCGCGTGCACCCATGCCATCGCGGGCGCGCGGCTGGCTCGCCGGATGCGCGGTGCTCGGGCTGGCGCTCGGCGCGGCGACGCAGTGGGGCATCCTGTCGATCACGCTGATGAACGCACCGTTCTTCGTGGCGGGTGTGCTTGCGTCGCAGGCATTGCCCCGGTGGCTCGCGCGCCATGGCGGGCCGACCGCATGCGCCGCCACGGCAACGGCGTTCGTCGCCGCGGTCGTGTTCGCTCACGGCGTCGGTAGCGCGACGAGCATCTGGGCGCTTCCCGCCGCGTTCTCGGGCATCGCACTGGCGCTGCAACTCGCGCATCGGTATGCGTCGCAGCCCGCACGCGCGGGATGGCTGGCGGCGATCGGTTGCGCATCGATGCCGATCTACCTGACCCACATCTTCGCGATGGCGGCCGTACGGATCGTGCTGATGCGCGCCGGCATCACCGGTCTGGCAGTCCACCTCGTGCTCGGCACGCTGGCCGGTGTCGCGATCCCGATCGCCGTCTATCTGGTCGCATTGCGGACGGGGTTCGCGCATA
The DNA here is from genome assembly GCF_030504405.1 of Burkholderia sp. AU44665. NCBI lineage: Bacteria > Pseudomonadati > Pseudomonadota > Betaproteobacteria > Burkholderiales > Burkholderiaceae > Burkholderia > Burkholderia sp. AU44665. Next base: position 414,407 of record NZ_JAUJRI010000001.1, read on the forward strand.
TTGCCGGCTTCCCGTCATGGCCGGGACGCGATACGGCGGTACGAACGCGTACCGCTTGAGCTTCGGCATCATCGTCGGGCCCGGACGTTGCGCGCTTGGTCTGATGACGCACCGAAGCCGATCGGCGCCCCTGATCTAATCAACGGCGAAGCGTCGCCGCTTTCGTCGGCCTCGCGGACGGGCCATGCAGTCGGCCGTCGACATGTGCGGTTCAACGCGCGAAAAGCTGCCAGGGAAACGATACGCCATGCATGAATTGCAACGTCTGTCGCGCGGCGTGATCGCCGCGATGTGCATCGCGGGCGGGCTGTCGTGGTCGGAACCCGCGGTATCCGCAACCGCCGCGGGCGAACCGGCCGCGATTCATGCGGCCGTACCGGACGCATACGTGCGTCCGGATCCCGCCGCGGCCGATCAGGGCGACGCGTTGCAGCGCGCGCTCGATGCGTTGCGCCCGGGGCAGCGGCTCGTATTCGCACCGGGGCGCTATGTCGTCGGCCGCTCGCTCGTCGTACGGCAGGCGCGTGTGGTCCTGTCGGGATTCGGCGCGACGCTGATCGCCACCGCGCCGAACGACCAGACGATCGAGCTGCGCGGCGACGGTACGACGCTCGTCGGGTTCCGGCTCACGGGAACCGGCACGACGCGCCTCACGACGCCGGAGTCGACGAAGGTCGAGGTAACGGGGCGAGACGTGCAGGTGCTCGACAACATCGTCGACGGCGGCGCGGGTGCCGGCATCTTCGTATTCGGCGGTGCGGATGTCGCGATCGTCGGCAACGAGGTACTGTCGACGCTGGCGGACGGCATCCACATGACGCACGGCTCGCGCAACGTGCTGGTACAGGGCAACGTCGTGCGCGGCACCGGCGACGACATGATCGCCGTGGTGAGTTACCAGGCGGAGGGCGTGCTGACCCGCAACGTGATGATTACCGGCAACTCGCTGGAAGGCAACCCGTGGGGGCGTGGCATCACCGTCGTCGGCGGTGCGGACGTGACGATTTCGAACAACATCGTGCGCAACGTGCAGGTCAGCGCCGGGATTCTCGTCGCGCAGGAGGACAGCAACCGCACAGCCGGCTCGTCCGACGTCCGGATCGAGCGCAACGTGATTGCCGATATCCAGACTGCGACAGGGCGGACCGATTCGCGCCCGCTCACGCAGCAAGCGGCGATCGAGGTCAGCACGTGGTCCGGTTCCGTGTCGCGGGTGACCGTGATCGGCAATCGCGTGTCGAATGCGAGATTCGACGGCATTCGGTTGTGGGGCAACGTGTCGGACATACGGCTGGCGGACAATCGGCTGTCCGGGATCGGCGGCTTGCCGGTGCGGGTCGGACCTGAACCGGAGTGCTCGGCCGGCGCGCCCGCGGACCCTTCCGCGAACGATCGGTCGAGGAGCGTTCCGTGTGCGCGCGCCCGCCAGTCTGCGCCGGATGCGCCCGACGCGCTCGGCGCGGATACGTCGCTGCTGCCGCGCGTGCGCGAATCCGTCAGACGGCCGCGCTGGTCGCAGCGCGGCACGGATTAGGGTGAACAGGCCCTGATCGAGCGGTGCGCGGCACGCGCGCCGACGCGATTCGCACGCACTTGTCGCACGGCGTCGCGTTCCTCAGCATTCTCCGGTCAGCCCGGTTCGCCGGCGGAGAGCGGTACGACCGGCGTCGGCTGCGCGGACGTCGTCCCCGAGCGCGGCGGAGCGGCGCCGACGATTGCCCGCCCGTACTGATCATCGAACCGCACGATATCGTCTTCGCCGAGATAGTCGCCCGATTGCACTTCGATGATTTCGAGCGGAATCCGGCCGGGATTCTCGAGTCGATGCACTTCACCGACGGCGATGTACGTCGATTCGTTCTCGCACAGCAGGAACGTCTCGGCGCCGCGCGTCACCTTCGCGGTGCCGCGCACGACGATCCAGTGCTCGGCGCGGTGATAGTGCATCTGCAGCGACAGCCGCCTGCCGGGTTCGACGACGATGCGCTTCACCTGGAAGCGCGCGCCGAAATCGATCGAATCGTAATGGCCCCACGGCCGCTGCACCTTGCGGTGCTCGCTCGCCTGCGGGCGCCGGTCGGTCTTCAGGCGGGCGACGACGTTTTTCACGCGCTGCACGTCGTGCTTGTTCGCCACGAGCACGGCATCGGCCGTCTCGATCACGACGACGTCCTTCATCCCGACGCACGCGATCAGGCGGCCTTCCGAGCGCACGAAGCTGTCCTGCGTGTCCTCGAACACGATCGGGCCGCGCGCGACGTTGCCGTGATCGTCCTTTGGCATGATTTCCCAGATCGCGTCCCACGTGCCGACGTCCGACCAGCCGGCCGCGAGCGGCACCACGATGCCTTCAATGCCGAGCTCGCGGTGCTCCGCGAGGCGCTCCATCACCGCATAGTCGATCGAATCCGACGGGCACGCGTCGAAGGCCGCCGCATCGATCCGGAAAAACGGATCGTCCGCGACACCCGCGCGCCACGCGCTTTCGCAAGCGGCGTGGATGTCCGGCGCGAGCGCGCCGATCGCCTTCAGCCAGACCGATGCCCGCGTGACGAAGATCCCGCTGTTCCACCAGTAATCGCCCGATTGCAGATAGCGTTCGGCGAGCGTCGCATCGGGTTTTTCGACGAAACGCCCGATCGCGTAGCCGCCTTCGCTGCCATGGCGGCCCGCGCGCGGCTCGCCCACCTGGATGTAGCCGTAACCCGTCTCGGCACGGCGCGGCAGCACGCCGAGCGTGACGATCGCGCCTTCCTGCGCATAGCGTGCCGCGCGGGCGATCGCGTCCTGGAATGCGCCGACATCGACGATCACGTGGTCGGCCGGCATCACGGCGAGCACGGGATCGTCCACGAGCGCGCTCGCGTCGAGCGCGGCAAGCGTCAGCGCGGGCGCGGTGTTACGCGCGACCGGCTCCAGCAGGATGCGGGCGGGCGCCGACCGGCCTTGCACCTGCTCGGCGCTCATGAAGCGATGCTGTTCGCCGCATACGAGGAGCAGCGTGTCGCCGAGCGACGCGTTCGCGATGCCGTTCAGGCGGCGTGCCGTCGCCGACAGCGGCGATTCGTCCGAAACCAGTTCGATCAGCTGCTTCGGATACTGCTCGCGCGACAACGGCCACAGCCGCGTGCCGGAGCCGCCGGCGAGAATCACCGGCAGGATGCTCGGCAGATCGGGTTCGGGAACCGGGCGAAGGGTGGGGGTCATCGGTTCGCTCCGGTATCGACGGGCAGCCGGGTGCGAGCGCGGCCGTCGGCGCGCGCGTCGTCGTTGCGCGAGACGGAAACGGCCCGCGACAGCAGGTAACGCAGCGCGCCGGCCGCACGGTCGGCCGAGCGTACCAGGCCGACGAACGGCGCACCCTGTTCGAGATACGGGCCGTAGGCCTTGCGGAATCCGAACTGTTTGTAGAACGCCTGACGCGGCGCGGGGACGTGCGTGCGCACGGCGGTGTCCGGCCATGCGGCCTGCGCGGCGGTGAGCGCGCGTCCGATCAGGCGTTCGAGCGTGTCGTCGTCCCGACAGCTTTCGCTCGTCAGCACCTTGTCGATCACGACGTCCGGATCGATGTCGTCGCCGGGCAGGATGCGGGCGTAGGCCACGACTTCCGTGGCGTCGCCGTTGCGCATGCTCGCATAGACGTGCAGCGCGCCGGCGTCCTTGCCGTCGATGTCGAGATGCGTGTGCGCGTCCTCGACCACCAGCACGGCGTTGCGCGCGCGCAGGATTGCATAGAGATCGACGGCGCTCAGATGTTCGAATTCACAACAATGCCATTCCATGATGCTGTCCTCGCGTGATGCCTTCGGCACGCCGCACCCTACGGACGCGATCGATCCGTGCGGCGCGGCGATCTTCATCATCCTGATGCGCGATGTGGCGGTCTGTTCGAAAGCGCACTCACGCTCCGGATTCGCAGGCACGGCGCGGGATACGAGGCGACGCGCGCGTCGCGGGAGCGTCGCAATGTGCGGTAGCACACACCGTCGGGGCCGGTGCTTTTTCATAATTGATTGATCGTGGCGGCCGGCAATGAAGCGCGGCCGGCCGACATCGCACGCAAACGACGCGCTGCGCGTGCGGGGCCGGGAATGGCGGCGATCGTTCGCGGCGGCGTGGTCGCATGCGGCCGGGTCGGGCCGGGCCGGGCACGGGGGCGCCGTCGATCGCGTGGTGCCGACCGGGGGATGCGCTCTCGCCGCGTCCCGTCGAAATCCCGCGCGCCCGCGCGGCGTGCACGCCTGAGCCGGTACGCTGCCGGTCGCGCGTTTGCACCGCCGTGGTGATCTTCCGGCGTGCCGGCTTCCGGTCCAGACGTGCGGGTTGGCGGGTCGCGATGGCCATCGTGCTGCACTGCACGACGCGCGTGCCGGCGTCCTGAAATCCAGGTCGCCCGGCGGGAATGCGTCGAAAAGGCCCGCGCGGCGGGATGCCGGTGATTACGGCGTGTAACGACCGGGCGGCCGGCACACCGGGGCAACGCGATGCGGTTACGCGGCGGCCGGCGCGATTATGCGGTCCGTGGAGCACGGTTCCACGTACTTTTGGGAGATTTCGGCGGAAATCGCCGGTAATCGACAGGATCAATATTGCGGAAAAGTAGTATTTGCCACTGATTGACGGCAATGGTCGTAGATAATCAAATCTCGGTGGTCAAACGCGCATGGCGCGCAACCCGGGGCAGCGTAACCGCCTGATTCAGGTTTATCTTTTGGTAACAAGGTCAACTTGAAACGGGGTGTAAATTCGGGTGCGGATGAAATGGGGCGGCCAATCCGGCGACGGTTTGGCCGCCGTCCGGTTCCGCAGCGGGCGCGACTGTCGTGTACGACGCCCCGTACATGCGGACGGAGTCCCCGTTTGCCGACGTGCCCCGCCTGACGGCGGGTCGCTTCAAAGCCGGAATGTCATGGCTCCCGAAGCCGGGCATTCCGTTCGAGTTCGATGACAACGAGGCCGGATGACATTCGGCTCGACCTCCGGGGGTGTTCGCCGTGTGCAGTTTCGATCTTCGCCAACGCTGCGCAAGCGCAGCGCGGAAAGGCGGCCATGCGCCGCCGGTCGCAGCGCACGCGAACGGTTCGCGGAGTGCGGAAAGTGACGGTTCGTTATGAATATGCCAATAACGCGCGATAAGAGCGCCGGCGTGGGGAGCGGTAACGGGCAGCGTCCGCTGATTTACTGGACGCAGTCGCCGTCCGTGATGCTGCGAAAGGAATTGTCGCGCCGCGACTGGAAAGTGACGGTGGTCGCGCATGCGAACGAACTGCGCGACACGTCGGGCGAAATTACCTGCGGCATTCTCGACCTGAGCGGCGGCCACGCCGATGCGATCGGCAGCATCGCGTCGACCTGCGCGTCGATGCGCGACGTCGTCTGGGTGGCGCTCGTGGACGTCGGCCAGACCGCGTCGCCGAACGTGCGCGCGCTGTTGCGCGACTACTGCTTCGACTATGTCACGTTGCCGGCGTCGCACCAGCGGATCGCCGATACGGTCGGCCATGCGTACGGCATGGAATGCCTGTTCGCGCGCGATCGCGAACAGCTCGAATCGGAGGAAAAGGGCATCGTCGGCACCTGCAGCGCGATGCTGCGGCTGTTCGACACGGTGCGGCGTTTCGCGCGCACCGACGCACCCGTGTTCGTGTTCGGCGAAACCGGCACCGGCAAGGAACTCACGGCCGTCGCGATCCATCGTCATTCGGAGCGGCGCAACGGCCCGTTCGTCGCGGTCAACTGCGGTGCGATTCCGCCGCATCTGCTGCAATCGGAGCTGTTCGGCTATGAGCGCGGCGCGTTTACCGGCGCGAACGCGCGCAAGATCGGCTACGTCGAAGCCGCGAACGGCGGCACGCTGCTGCTCGACGAAATCGGCGATCTGCCGCACGAGAGCCAGGCAAGCCTGCTGCGGTTTCTGCAGGAGCGTTCGATTCATCGTCTCGGCGGCAGCGATCCGGTGCCGGTCGATGTCAGGATCGTGTCGGCGACGCACGTCGATCTGCGCGATGCGATGGAGGAAGGGCGTTTTCGCGCCGACCTGTTCCACCGGCTGTGCGTGATGCGCATCGACCAGCCGCCGCTGCGCGCGCGTGGCAAGGACATCGAGCTGCTCGCGCATCACATGCTCGAGCGCTTTCGCGGCGATGCGCGCCATCGCGTGCGCGGGTTCTCGACGGATGCGATCACGGCGCTCTACAAGCACGACTGGCCGGGCAATGTCCGCGAACTGATCAACCGCGTGCGCCGTGCGGTCGTGATGACGGAGGGGCGCCTGATCACCGCGCAGGACCTCGAGCTCGAATATTGCCTCGATGCGGCATCGCCGTCGGTCGCCGACATCCGCAAGTCGATCGAGCGCGAGGCGATCGAAACCGCGTTGCTGCGGACGCGCGGGCGCGTCGCGGCTTCCGCGCGCGAGCTCGGCGTGTCGCGCGCGACGCTGTATCGCTGGATGGAGGCGTACGGGATCGAGCGACCGCGCGGGACGGGCTCGTCCGACTGATACGGGAAGCATGACGCTCGCGGCGGCCGCGAGCGTCGCATCATCCGGCCGGCGTGGCCCGCACGGCGCGCGCGGCGTTGACGGCCCGGATTTCCACCGCAGGCGGTGCGTTATCGTCGGCGGCCGCAGGCTTCCCGTCGATTCTCGACGGAATGAGCGCGATGCGCGCCGGCGTGCCGGGCGCGAGATGGAACCAGTCGTCGCTCGGCATGAAGCCGGGCGCGTCGATCTGCACGTGGCGGGCGACGTGTCGCGTGTCGATGTCGACGTGCCAGGTCTCGCCGGTGCGCGACACGCACGCCTCGATCCCGGGCTCGCGCCGCGCCAGCACGGCCGGATGCGTGCGGGACGGGAAATGGAACGCCTGCGACAGCGGCGTGCCGTCGTCGGCGCGCAGCGTGGCGACCACCGTATCGTGTTCGCACGGGCCGAAGCGGTACGCGTAGGTCCAGTCGAAGAAGCGGCCGAGCAGTTCGGCCGAGCCGAGCCGCACCGTGTCGTGCGCGGCGATCCGCACCGCGCAGCCGGCCCGGGCCACCGGCGTGCGGCCGTCGCGCAGCGCGACCAGCTCGATCGCGGCCGACAGCGGCGCCGGGCGCTCGTTGACCACATGCACGTCGAGCCCGTTCAGCCCTTCGTCGACGAGCAGCACCTGGACCGGCTGCAGCACCTGGCGCAGCGCATACCATGCCGATTTCGGCCGGTGCGCGGCGTCGATCACGCCCCATCCGGCGCCCGGCATCACGTCCTGGAATTGCCACACGAGCGCGCCGGCGCACCGCGAACCGGTGCGTCGCCACTCGGAAAACGTCTCGCGCATCACGTCCGCGATCACCGCGCGCGACAGCTCGACATAGCGCGCAGGATCCTCGCGCCGCAGCCGGTCGGGAGCAACGTCGTACAGCGTCTGCAGATAGTGGTCGCGGATATCGTCGAAATCCCACGACGTGCCGGGGTCGCGCGGCACGGCCGCCTTCCAGCGCGGTTCGTGCACGCCGGGCCAGCCGAGTTCGGCGAGCGTCGCATCGCATGGCAGGTTCGCGAATGCGAGGCATTCGCTCGCGAAGCGCACGTCCGCGCGGCGCGCGTCGTCGAGCGGGCGCAGGTACGCGCCGACGCCGTAGTAGTGCGACACGCGTTCGCGCGGCGTGAACGGCAGCACGCCGCCGTCGGGCGAATCGGGCACGTACGGGACGTCGGGGCGGCGCGCGGCCGCGTGGGCGGCCAGCCGGTCGGCCGTCAGGTCGAGAAAGCGCTGCTTCGGCCCGAGCCCCGACATCGCGGCCTGTTGCGCGATCTCGCTGCCGCCACACAGCACCGCAAGCGACGGCGAAGCGCCGTGACGCGAGAGGAACTGGCTCGCTTCGCGGTCGACGTTGGCCGCGAACGCGGGGTCATCGAGCGCGTAATCGAAGTTCGCGAAGCCGAAGTCCTGCCAGACCAGCAGCCCGAGCCGGTCGCACCATGCGTGGAAGGCGTCGGCCTCGTAGGCCATCGTGCCGCCTACCCGGATCATGTTGAAGCCGGCGTCGCGCGCGAGCCCGAGCAGGCGGCCGTAGGTCGCGTCGTCCGCGTGCAGCGCGAGCGGCGCGGCGCTGCTCCAGCATGCGCCGCGCGCGAATACGGGCACGCCGTTGACGCGCAGCCCGAAACCCTTGCCGTCCGCGCCGGAATCGACGTCGATCGTGCGGAAACCCGTCGAGCCGAGCGGCCGGCGCGCATCGCCGATATGCAGCGCGATCTCGTAGAGCGCCGGCTCGCCGTGCGTATGCGGCCACCAGCGACGCACGTTCGGTACCGGAACGCTTGCGCGCAGTTGAGCGGCGCCGGCACGTTCGAGCGTCGCGTGATGGTCGCCGCACGACAGCCGCGCCGCGAACGTGTCGGGCAGCGCCACGGCGAACGTGAGTTCCGCGTCGAGCCAGCCCGTGTCGCCCTCGACACGCGCCTGCAGTGTGCAATCGGCCAGAACGGGCCCGTCGGCCGGATCGAGCACGTCGACGGGCCGCCACGGGCCGGTGGGCACATACGGCGGGAACCAGCCCGGCATGTGTCCGAACAGCGACGTGCGGATCGTGCGCAGCGCGGCCGGCTCGGCGAGCCGCGTGCGCCAGCGCGCACGGCGCGGCGCGCGCGCGTCGCGCAGGTGCGGCGCGAGGGCGCGGAAACAGACGGTCAGCCGGTGCGTGCCGTCGAGCGACACGGGCACGTCGTGCGCGACGAACATGCTGTCCGAGCTGTGGATCGGCGTGTCGTCGAGCCACGCCTGTGCAAGCGTCGCGAGGCCGTGAAAGCGCAGGATGCGCGGCCCGCGCCCGCGCAGCGCGAGCCGGTACCAGTGGTCGCGCTCGTCGAGCGACGCGGCTTCGTCGAGCCGGCCGGCCAGCGCGAGCGCCTGCGCGACCGTGCCCGGCACCGGCGCCGCGATCCAGCCGCCTGGCTCGGCCGGGAGGTCGCGCGGGTGCCGCACGGCGCCCGCGGGCGTCGCCAGCATCGACCACGCGGGCAGGGGGCGTGCGCGCGTCACCGCATGGCCGACACGGGCTCCGTGTCGCAGCGCACCGGCGTCACGTGCCGCAGCGGCGCGCCGATCTGCCGCGCGCACCCGACGAGGTCGCCATACGCGGCCTCGATCGCGTCGAGCGTCGAATCGCCGCGCTCTTCCTTGCCGCGTGCGCACGCGCGCGCGAGCCGGAATTCGAGCACCATTGCTTCCGACGCGATGCGATCGCACGCGGCGCGGATTTCGGCGAACGGCCCGGTGCAGCCGCTTGCCTGCAGCCAGCGCGCATAGTGGCCGAACAGTTCGAAATTCGCGCCGAGCTGCCGCACCGAATTGAACGAGTACGCATGGAAGCGTTCGAGCGGCGCTTCCGCGAGAATCGGTGCGTCGGTCTGCAACTGCCGGCGAAATGCCGCGACCGGATCGACGACCGGCAGGCGCCGCAGGTGGCGCTGCAACGCGGCGAGGGAGGCATCGCAGAGCGCGCGCTCGTCGAGCGGCGCAAAGCGTCGCTTCGCGCATTCGACGTACGGTGGCAGTGCCATCGGCGAACTGCCGCCGACGAGCCCGCTGTAATCGACATCCTCGGCGACGTAATAGCCGCTGTTGTGGAAATAGCCGATCTGGTGCTTCGCGCGGTCGATCGCGTCGATGCCGATCGTCGTCTTCGTGTGCTGCGTGCGGTAACTGCTGCCGCGCGTATCGGGCAGGAACCACGCATCGACCTCGACGATCATCAGGTGTCCGCGCGCGACCTGCGTCTCGATGTGCTGGTCGAGCGGCTCGTAGATCGAATGTTCCTGCACGACGATCCCGTAGAGTCGCTCCAGCTCGTCGTGCGGAAACTTGAAGAACGTGAACTGGTCGCCCTCGAAATCGAGCGCGATCGTAAACGGCAGCGCCGCGTACGGATTGAGACCCCACCACCGGAGCACCTCGAGCCACATGTCGACGTAGCAGTTGGTCTGTTTCCAGACCATCTCCTGACTGTGCAGCGGATGCGGCCGGTAGTGGCGCGCGCGATGGCGCACGCTCTCGAACGACGTGTCTTCGCCGTCGCGGGAAACGAACCTCATCGCGTACCCCACAGCACGTCGCGCACGTCGCGCGGCCACGCGTCGATATCGAAGCCGTGGTGGCGGAACAGCGCGAGCGTGAGCCGCTCGAGGCCGAAACCGACGCAGCCCGTGTGCGCGACGTCCCCCGTCGCGGTACGGATGTCCCACAGCAGCCCGAAATGATCCATGTGGTAGTTGAAGCTCAGGCACGCGGTCTGGCGGTCGTCGTGCTCGATCGGGATCAGCAGCTCGAACTTCAGGTTCTGCTCGCGCTGGCTGTCCGCGACGATCTTGCCGCCGCGCCCGAAGAACGGGTCGTTCGCGAGATCGATCGCGTTCGGCAGGCGCAGCGCTTCGATCATCCGCGTGCCGCGTTCGATCCACGTCTCGCGGAACGAGACGATCTGCTCGGGCGTGCCGATCCGCACGTATTCGCGCATCCGGAACAACTGCATGCGGGTCGGGTCGAGCGACGGTTCGTGACGGAAGCAGTACGAGAACACGTCGACGATGCGGCCGTCCGGGTGCAGCGCGCCCGCGCGCGCGACGACGGGATACACGGGGTAGCACGCGGCCGGCGTCATCACGACGTAGGTCGGCTTCTGGTTCTCGGTCCAGTCGTCGCCGCGATCGAGGCATTGCAGCACGCGCTGGTGCTGGCGCTCGTCGCCGCAGAACGCGTGCACGCTGCCCGCCAGTTGCGGGAAGCTCTTCATGTATTCGCTGCGCTCGAACTCGGTGCGGCTCATCGCCGGCGGGAAGCGCAGCACTTCGGCCTGCTGGTCGGCGCCGATGCGCGTGACGAACGCGTCGAGCGCTTCGACGACGCGCTCGAATCGCTCGCTGCGGCCGAACAGGCCCTGGATGCCGGTCGAGACCAGCAGGCCCGCGTCGATCAGCGCGTCGCGCAGCGGGTTGACGCCCGCACGGTCGAGCGGCGCGTCGGCGGGAACGGAGGCGGCGGAGGGCACGGCGAGGCGATCGTTCACGTATGTTTCTCCAGCGTCGCGGGACGCAGCGCGAGCAACAGGCTCGCAGTGTTGGCGGCAATGCGGTCGTTGCTGATCATCAGCGGCGCCGCGTGCAGGTCGCGAATGTGGCGGCCGATGCTGAACGGCGTGCCTTGCTTGTAGCCGGCCATCCCGCAGATCATCATCGCCTGATGCGCGACTTCGAGCGCAGTCGCCGACACGTAGGTCTTCAGCGTATTGATCTCGGCGGCCCAGGCCATGCCGGCCGACCACGAGCGGGCCTGCGCGTTCGCGTGGAGGCGCAGCACGTTGTCGACGCGGGCCTGCATCGCCTGCATCAGCGCCAGCGATTCGGCGATGCGCCGCGCGGCGGGCGACGGCGCGCCGTCGGTCTGGCGCGCCTGCGCGCGGAAGAACTGGTGCGCGCGATGGAACGCGTCGCCGGCCACGCCGATCCACACCGCGGCCCACAGGATGTGCGAGACGGGCACCATCGTTTCCTCGGCGATCTTCGCGAACGGCACCGGCAGGCATTGCACGGCGGCGCCCTGCGCGTCGAGCACGAAGCCGTTGCTGCACGTGCCGCGCATGCCGAGCGTGTCCCATTCGCCGCGGCGCGTGAGCGTATAGCCGTCGCGCAGCAGCGTGACGAGCACCTGCTCGGAAGCCGGCGCATCCGCATCGCGTCGCGCGGTGGCGAGAATGCCGTCCGCGTAGTCGCCGTACGAGATCGTCGGCGCGGCCTTGTGCAGCCGGAATCCGCCGCCGTCGATTTCGAGCGCGCACTGGCTCGCGCGCAGGTTGCCGCCGACGCCGTCTTCCGACGTGGCCGACGCCAGCAGCCACTGGTGACGCACGAGCTGCTGCAGGAACAGCTTGTGCCAGCCCTGGTCGGCGGCGTGGTCGACGATGCACGCGACCTGGATCTGGTGCATCGCGAACACCATCGCCGACGACGCGCAGGCCTGGCCGAGGATCGAGCAGGCCGACGCGATGTCTTCCAGCGACGCGCCCGCGCCGCCGAGATGGGTCGGCACCATCGCGCCGAGCAGGCGGCGCGCGCGCATCGCCTCGATCGCCTCGACGGGGCAGCGCGCGTCGCGATCGACCGCATCGGCATGCTGGGCGGCGATTTGCGCGACGGCATGCGCGGCCTCGTCGAGGCGATGCGAATCGCTGTCGGGCGCGAGTTCGGGAAGCAGCGCGCTCATGCGGAGTGCTCGGTGCGTTGCAGCGTGGCGATCGTGTCCGCGAGCGCGTCGATGCTGCGGAACAGGTTGCGGTTCAGCATCTCGTCGGGAATCTCGATGTTGAACTGCTTTTCGATCGCGAGCATCAACTGGATCGTATCGAGGGAGGAGAGGCCCGCTTCGTAGAGGTCGTCCCCGTCGCCGATCGAATCGATCGCGGCTTCGAGATGGGCGACGTGCTTCAGGATGGTTCTGATTTCGTTTTTCACGTGCTGCTCCGGCGTGCGTGGTGTCGTCCGCTCGGGCGAACGCGCGATATGCGCTGACATCCCCCCGGCAGTCCGGCATCAGTAGACCACTGGCAGACACGGCGTTCTGTTCGCCACCCTACAAACAGCTGAACCGGTACGCGTGCGGCGCCGAAGCGCCGTCCCGGTCCGGCACGCCGGTCACGCGCGCGATGCTGCTGGCACGCCCGAGTCGGCCGACAGGATGCGCTTCATCTCGTCGCGCACGATCGCGCGGCAGCCGCACGACATTTTTTCTAGGCCGCCGAGGTCGGCGAGCTCGATCGAGCTGCGGTATTGCCGGATCAGGCCGAGCTTCTGGATTTCGCCGGCGGCGTCCGTGACCGTTTCGCGCCGCACGCCGAGCATTTGCGCGAGCATGCTGTGCGTCACCTGGATCTCGATACTGCGGGTGCGGTCGAACGCGAGCAGAAACCATCTGCATAACTGATGTTTGAGCACGTGATGACGACTGCAGAACGTGATCTGAGAGACCTGCGCCATCAGCAGCCGCACGCAGACGAACACGAGATGGCGGATCACCGGCGACGCATCGAACGCGGCCGCGAAGACGCGCCGGTCGAGCCGGTAGACGAAGCCGTCGCGGCACGCGAGCGCACGGCACGGCATCTGGCCGCTGCCGCCGATCACGTCGTCGCAGACCACGCTTTCGCTGCCGATCTCCGCGACTTCCAGCGTCATGCCGCCAGACGACACGTACTGCAGCGAGATCGCGGTCGTGACCGGCAGGTAGACGGCGGCGAGCATTTCGCCCGGTTCGCAGAGCACCTGCCCGGATTTCAGGTGAACGAGTTGAAGGTGGGGCGTCAGCGTGGCGAGTTCGTCGCGGTCGATGGCCGCGAGAAAACGGTTGGCATCGAAGCTGTGGGAAAGCTCGATCATGCCGTTCGCATACGCGACGGCGTCGGGAGCCTGATGAGTCACGGCGCATCCTCGCAGAATGACGGTCGCGCGTCGTCCGCGCGAACTCCGGAACGGAAATTTCGCACGACCGTGCGGACTTTTGTTGATCAAAAACCGAATGACGATACTCGCAAAAAAGGCTAGCACGCAATTGAATTCGCACAATTGCGCATTCTGCCATTTCACAAAGTTTGACGGTTGCGATTGCACGCAAACGTTATGTCGATTTAATGATTCGTTTCCCTGAAATTAATCATCCGGAAATGGAATCGTGTGCTTTCTTGTCATTCAATGCCGACAGGGAATCAATCGAACGACGTTGCGCATCGTACCGCGAAGTGCCGGAAAGTCATTGAACATTGTTTGACAAAAAAATGGGGATCGCCTGATTTTTCAATTGGATCAATGGTTTGTAAGCGATATGTGCGCTAACCGACAGAGGTCTGAATTAGTGTGCCGATTCAAATTTGAGACAGTTTGAAACGAACGTGTGCGGCGCGCCGACGTTGGGGAATGCTGCGCTGCACATCATGGAAACAATTGAAAATCGGCCGTAAGTGTTTGAACGGTAAGCATCGTGGTCCCACGCGACCATGCCGGCCCGATGCGCGGGGATTGATCGATCGAATGGCTGCTGTGTCCGTTGCGCGGGCGAGTGTCCGGAAATGAGACGTTTTTTTGCTTTTGGGGCCGGTTATTCGCGGGCTCTAAATCGAATGTGATTCATATATTAAGGATGGACGGGTATTGGCACGTAAATCGCTTATTCGGGCTGGCGTGTCGAAACGTGGCAGTGGACTCAATCCGGCGATGACAAGCCGATGGTCAGTCGGATTCGGGGTTGTGGGCCGCAACCGCATCAATGTCCGGACGCGCATCGCGATAACGAGTTCCGTGCACGCGGCTGCAGGCGGCGCGGACGATAAAGGGATACAGACATGCTTCATCTTCACTCGAGCTACTCGGCGAACGCCATCCTTGCTGCCCTCCCGGAGGACAGCATCCGCACCATCGCACCGCATCTCGAACTGGTCCGGATCAAGGCCGGGATGCTCGACCGGGTCGGCGAACCGATGCGTCATCTGCACTTTCCGACGACGGCGATGATGTCGGTGCAGCACCTGATGGAGGACGGTGCGATGGTCGAGGTGGCGGTGGTCGGCCGCGAGGGGGTGGTCGGGCTGGGGACGCTGGTGGGCGGCATCGCGGCGTCGAGCCGGGTCGAGGTGCGCATCGGCGGAACGGCCTATCGCGTGCCGAGTTGCGTGATGCGCGCCGAGTTCGAGCGGTCGCCGCAGACCTACCGCCTGCTGCTGAACACCTGCCAGGCGACGATGGCGCAAATCTCGCGCAGCGCGCTGTGCAACCGGCACCACTCGGTCAGCGAGCAACTCAGCCGCTGGCTGCTGCTCGCGCATGACCGGATCGACGGCGACGAGCTGACCGTCACGCAGCAGACGATCGCGAACATGCTCGGCGTGCGGCGCGAGGGTGTGACGGAGGCGGCCGGCAACCTGCAGGAAGCCGGGCTGATCCGGCAGCGCCGCGGCCGCATCACGGTGCTCGACCGCGACGGCCTCGAACATCACGCGTGCGAATGCTACGACCTGATTCGCGCGGACTATCGCCGGCTGCTCGGCACGCGCGGGAATACGAGGCCGGCGACGGTCCACCCGCGCATGCTGGAGAGCCGTCGCGGATTCCCGGCACACGGTGCGTGACGATGCAGCCGATGTCCGGTGGAACGAATGCGATGCGGCGTGCCGCGATCGCGGCAGCCGACGTCGTGCTCGTGCTGGCGGGGGCGCTCGCCGCACAGGCGGCGTCGGGCCTCGGCTGGCATGCGCTGTCCGACGCGCAGCGCGGCGCGATCGCGCTGCTGTGCGTGTTGACGGTGGCGCTGCTGCCGCGCTACCTGCGCACCGTGCGCGGCGGCGTGGCGGTGCAGGGCGGCGCGCACGTGCTGACGCACACGCTGGTGGCGGTGATGTGCGCGAGCGTGCTGACGGTGGCCGGCACGGTATGGATGATGAATCGCGGCGGCACGGTCACGACGCGCTGGATCGTGCAAACGGTGCTGGCTGGCGACGCGACGCTGCTGCTCGGCCGCGCGGCGCTGCTGGCGCTCGCGCTGACGCGCGGCGACCCGCGCGCACGGCAACGCCGCGTCGCCGTCGTCGGCGCAACGGCCTACGGGCGCGTGGCGATCGAGCGGATGCAGCTTGCGCCGAACGGCCCGTTCGTGGCCGCGTGCGTATTCGACGACGATGCGGCGGCCGCCGCGAGCGGCATCGGCGGCGTGCCGGTGATCGACGACTGGAACGCGTTGCGCGACCGGATTCGCGGCGGTGACATCGACGAGGTCTGGCTCACGCTGCCGATGTCGCACGAGTGGCGGATCCAGCGCATCGTGCGCGAACTGCGCGACGAGTTCGTCGAGTTGCGGCTGTTGCCCGACGTGCGGCAGATGGCGGTCGTCGATCGCTCCGCGACCGACGTGCTGGGCATGCCGGCGATCAATCTCGCGACCACGCCGCGCTCCGCGCCGGAGCTGTGGGCGAAGTTCGCGTTCGACCGGCTGTTCGCGTTCGCCGTGCTGATTCCATTGCTGCCGCTGCTGACGATGCTCGCGATCGCGGTCAAGCTGTCTTCGCCCGGGCCCGTGCTGTTCAGGCAGCGCCGCAAGGGCGTCGACGGCCGCGAGTTCGACATCCTGAAGTTCCGGACGATGCGCGTGCATCGCGCGCAGCCGGGCGTCCTGCGGCAGGCGTCGCGCAACGATGCGCGCATCACGCGCGTCGGCGCGTTCCTGCGGCGCACCTCGCTCGACGAGTTGCCGCAGTTCTTCAACGTGCTGTTCGGGCAGATGTCGGTGGTCGGCCCGCGTCCGCATGCGATCGAACACGACGACTTCTATCGCCAACTGGTCGACTGCTACATGTACCGCTACCGTGTGCGGCCCGGCATCACCGGATGGGCCCAGGTGAACGGCTATCGCGGCGAGACGCGCAAGGTCGAGGCGATGGCGGCGCGCGTGAAGTTCGATCTGTTCTACATGCAGAACTGGAGCTTCTGGTTCGACATCAAGATCATCCTGCTGACGGTGGTGCGCGGCTTCATCGGGCGCAACGCATTCTGAGGAAAACGAATGATCGAGTCGGCGCCGCGCGAGCGATCGTACCGACCGCCTGATGCCGGTTCGCGGGCACGGGAAGACGCGCGCGGCCGCGCGGAAAATTGCTGCACCGCGGTTGCGCCGACGGGCCGCGCGGCGCGCGCCGCACGTCGGGATTGCGCGTCCGTCCCCGGTTTCCTCACCGCTGACGCTGCGTGACCGGCACGCTGATTCGGGTCAACACACGCGTGTTCAATGGGTTTATCCTGCGTCGAATGCGTCCGGCGTTCTGCACGTCCGGCCGCGTATCCGGATGCGGCGGCGCAGGTCATGCCTGCGCGCCGCGTACCGGCGCGATACCGCGCGCCTCACTTTTTCGCGCGGAACCCGGAACAGGAGAGACGGCCATGTCGCTCGACCAACAACAACGGCAGACGCTGAAACAGCGGCTGAACGAGAGCGAGCAGGCGCTGCGTGCGGAGATCCGCGCGAGCGAGGACCAGCGCGCGCTGGAATCCTATGCGGACCTTGCCGGCGCGGCGCCGGACGAGGGCGACGAGGCGAACGCCGATCTGTTCGTCGACGTCGATCACGCGTTGATCGGCATGAAGCTGACCGAACTGCGCGCGATCGGCCGCGCGCAGCGGCGGATGCGCGACGGCAGCTACGGCGAATGCATCGACTGCGACGGCTCGGTCGGCTACGAGCGCCTGCTGGCGCGCCCGACCGCCGAACGCTGCACGCATTGCCAGTCGCTCTACGAGCGCCGCTACGCGACGACGCCGCGCGCGTCGCTCTGACGTCGCGGTTTCCACCGCGCTGCACGCGCCGGGCGGCCGGCGCAGGATGACCAACGGGCGCCCGGCGCCGTCGACACGCGGCGCCGGGCGGGCAGACGCCGTCGCGCCGGCGCGCGGCGCCATCCACGTGGAAGGGGGCACGCCGATCATGCCGATCCACAATGCGGAGTGCGCGGCCGTGTTCGCCGAAATCGGCGACATGCTCGAGATCCAGGGCGCCAACCCGTTTCGCGTGCGGGCATACCGCAACGCCGCCCGCACGATCGCCGACTACGGCCGCGATATCCCGACGATGATCGCGAACGGCGACGATCTCGGGAAGATTCCGTCGATCGGGGCCGATCTCGCGTCGAAGCTGCGCGAGATCGCCGCGACCGGCACCTGCGACCTGCAGCAAACCTTGCGTCATGCGTTGCCGGGCGCGATCGTCGCGCTGCTCGACGTGCCCGGGCTCGGCGCGAAACGCGTGAAGGCGCTGCACGACGCGCTGCACGTCGATTCGCTCGAGCAGTTGCGCGCCGAAGCGAAGAGCGGGCACGTGCGCGAACTGCCGGGCTTCGGTGCGAAAACCGAAGCCCATCTGATCGAGGCGATCGACGATCGCCTGCAGCGTGAGCCGCAACGCTTCCTGCTGCCCGACGCCGCGCATGCGCTGACGCCGTTGCTCGAACGCCTGCGTGCGGTGGCCGGTGTCGGCAAGGCCGTGCCGGCCGGCAGCTTCCGCCGCCGCCGCGAGACGGTCGGCGATCTCGACATCCTCGTCACCGCACGCGATGCTGCCGCGGTCGCCGACGCGTTCGTCGGCTACGGCGACGTGGCGCGCGTGCTCGCACACGGCAAGACCCGGTCGAGCGCGATGCTCGCCAACGGGTTGCAGGTCGACCTGCGCGTCGTCGATGCCGATGCGTTCGGCGCGGCGCTCGTCTACTTCACCGGATCGAAGGCGCACAACATCGCGCTGCGCAGGATCGCGCAGGCCGGCGGCCTGAAGATCAACGAATACGGCGTGTTTCGCGGCGGCGAGCGGATTGCCGGCGCGACGGAGGCATCGGTCTACGCGGCCATCGGGCTGCACGAGGTGCCGCCCGAGTTGCGCGAGGATCGCGGCGAGGTCGATGCGTGCCGTGCCGGCACGCTGCCGGCGCTGGTGGAGCGCAAGCATCTGCATGGCGACCTGCACGCGCATACCGACGTGTCGGCCGGCCGCGACGGCTTGCGCGCGATGGCCGCGGCCGCGCGTGCGCGCGGGCTCGCGTATCTGGCCGTCACCGATCGCGTCCCGCCTGGCGACGGCGCTCGCGGCGGCTTCGACTGGCTCGCGCGGCAACTCGACGACATCGATCGCGTCAACGCGACGTTCGACGATTTCGTGTTGCTCAAGGGCGTGGAAGCGGGCATTCGCGAGGATGGCAGCCTGGACGTGCCCGACGCGATGCTCGGCCGGCTCGATCTCGTCGTGGGCGCGGTACGCGACGGTTTCGACCTGCCGCGCGGCGTGCAGACCGATCGCATGCTGCGCGCGATGGACCATCCGTATTTCACGATTCTCGCGCATCCGACCGGTCGCATGCTCGGCGAGCGCGACGCCTGCGAACTCGATGTGCCGCGCGTGCTCGCGCAGGCTGCCGCGCGCGGCTGTTTCGTCGAACTCGATGCTCAGCCGCGGCGCCTGGACCTGCCGGACGTCTGGTGCCGCGAGGCCGCGAAGGCCGGCGTGCCGGTCGCGATCGGTTCGGATGCATGCAGCGCGGACGAACTCGACAATCTCGCGTTCGGCGTCGACCAGGCGCGGCGCGGCTGGCTGACGCGGCACGACGTGCTGAACACGCGCACGCTCGCGCAACTGCGGCCGCTGCTGGCGCGCACGATGGGCGGCGGCAAGCGGAGCCGGTCGAAGGGCGCGTGAACGCAACGCGGCCGGCCGCGTTGCGTTCCGTTCATGCCGGCACGGTCATGCCAGCACGCCGGTGGCCGGGACGTACGGCAGCCCAAGCGCCTGCGCGACGGCTTCGTACGTGATGTGGCCGTCGCACACGTTTAGGCCCGCGCGCAGGTGCGGATCGTCGAGCATCGCCTGTTTCCAGCCCTTGTCGGCGAGCGCGAGCGCATGGCCGAGCGTCGCATTGTTCAGCGCAAAGGTGGACGTGCGCGCGACCGCGCCGGGCATGTTCGCGACGCAGTAGTGGACCACGCCGTCGACGACGAAGGTCGGCGCCGCGTGCGTGGTCGCATGCGAGGTCTCGAAGCATCCGCCCTGGTCGATCGCGACGTCGACGACGACCGCCCCCTTGCGCATCGTCGCGATCATGTCGCGCGTGACGAGCCGCGGCGCCGACGCCCCCGGAACGAGCACGGCGCCGATCACGACGTCGGCATCGCGCACGGCTTCGTCGACCGTATGCGCATTCGAGCAGACAGTCGCGATCCGGTTGGCGAACACGAGATCGAGCTGGCGCAACCGGTTCACGTTGTTGTCGAGCACGGTGACGCGCGCGCCGAGGCCCACCGCCATCTGCAGCGCGCCGGTGCCCACGACGCCCGCGCCGAGCACGACGACGTGCGCGGCCGGCACGCCCGGCACGCCGGCCATCAGCAGGCCGCGGCCGCCGCGCGGGCTTTCGAGGTGGGTCGCCGCGACCTGGATCGACATGCGGCCGGCGACTTCGCTCATCGGCGCGAGCAGCGGCAGGCCGCCGCCGGGGCCCGTCACGGTTTCGTACGCGATGCACACCGCGCCGGATTTCACGAGCGCGGCGGCCTGATCGGGATCGGGCGCGAGATGCAGGTACGTGTAGAGAATCTGGCCGCGCCGCAGCATCGCGCATTCGGCGGGCTGCGGCTCCTTCACCTTGATGATCATGTCGGCCCGCGCGAAGATTTCGTCGGCGCCGTCGCTGAGCGATGCGCCGGCGGCCGTGTAGTCGTCGTCGAGCAGGCCGATCGCCGTGCCCGCGCCGCGCTGCACGAGCACGCGATGGCCGTGCCGCGTGAGTTCGCGCGCGCCGGCCGGCGTGAGGCCGACGCGGTATTCGTGGTTCTTGATCTCTTTCGGCACACCGACCAGCATGAGTCGCCTCCATGGCCTTCGTTATCGTCGTCGTGCGGGCGCGCAGCCGGTTGCACGGCGGCGTGCCGACCGCAGTACTGGAATAACAGCGTAGTAGCGCGCGGAGGGAAGTCAAGCGTGCGGCATGCGCGCAATGCATGCGCACTGCGACGCAGCATGCGCGGCCGCCGGTTGCGACCGGACGTCGCAATGCGCGCGTGATCGGGTTTCGGTATCGTCATGCGTGTCGCGGGCCGAACGTTTTTCGGCAAGACGACGAGACAACGACACGAGGACATCGATCGACATGACCGGTGCGTATTTCAGCGTGCCGACGCTTTGCGCCCTCGCGCTCGTGCACGTCTACTGGGCGTTCGGCGGGCGGCTGGGCAAGCGTGCGGCCATTCCAGAGCAGGACGGCGTACCGCTGTTGCGGCCGACCGCCGTCGGCACGCTTGCCGTCGCGGCCGCCCTGCTGGGCGGCGCGTGCGTGGTCGCCGTGCGTGCCGGCTGGCTCGGGCGCAACGCGTATCCATGCACGATCGCGTTCGCGACCGTTGCACTCGCATTGATCTTCGCGGTGCGGGCCGTCGGCGATTTCCGCTACGTCGGCTTCTCCAAGCGGATCCGCGGGTCGCGTTTCGCGCGGATGGACACGCTGTATTACTCGCCGCTGTGCGCGGCGCTGGCGCTGTCGATCGCGTCGATGTTCTGGCCATGGTGAGGGAAGCGCCGCACGCGCTTCAGCCCGCGTGCGTCCCGACCAGGGTAAGGTATTCGGCCGGCACGGCATCGGTCAGCCAGACACCGTTTTCGGCGACGAAGAACGCATGGCCCTGCCGGTGCATGCGCCGCGCATCGACTTCGAGGATCACGGGCACGCCGTAGCACGCGCCGACGGCCAGCGCCGTCCGCCGTCTTCCCATCCTTGCACATTACGGCTTCTCAATTTCCCATTATTGCTGATTTCGATGCACTGAATTGCATCGATCCCTCTAGTAATGGAACCGGTTCCATATATAATTCGCCGCACTCGTCGCCGGACCCGAAAGAGGGTCGTGCACGTTGCGCTTGCCGTGGGCACACGTGACGTCTAAGTTGAACAAGGGTCATGGGCGATAACGGAGAGATGCAGGCTGATGCCGGTATTTGTCCGACGATAGGGCCCGCGAAGAGGTCGATCCGCACAGCGCCGCCGGTACCGGAGCGGGGTGCGGCTGCAATGACGGCGCCACCGCGGAGCGCGGCCGGGCGCCTGCAATCGAGGTTGTGCGCAACACACGAAAGAACAGGGCGACCGGCCGCGTGCGGCACGGCTGCCTGCCGGGCACGTGGCATGCGGAATGCGCGCGTCCGAACCCCGATCCCCAACGATCAACATCCGACCATGTCCACGCCACCTGACAAACCCAATTCGCGTCGCCGTTTCCTGCGCACGTCGGTCGCGCTCGTGCCGATCGCGTCGGTCGCCGGCTGCGACCTGCGCTCGTCGTCGCCGTCCGCGACGACGGCCGGCAATGCATCCGCCGCGTCGGCCGGCGCCGAGCGCGCACCGTACAAGCCGACCTTTTTCGATGCGAAGGAATGGGCGTTCGTCCAGGCCGCCGTCGACCGGCTGATTCCGGCCGATGCCGAAGGCCCCGGCGCGCTCGAAGCCGGCGTGCCCGAATTCATCGATCGCCAGATGGAGACGCCGTATGCGCACGGCGCGACGTGGTACATGCAGGGGCCGTTCCAGCAGGGCGTGCCCGAGCTCGGCTACCAGTTGAAGCTGGTGCCGCGCGACATCTACCGGCTCGGCATCGCGGCCGTCAACCGCTATTGCGAAAAGGCGCACGGCAAGGCGTTCGCGGATCTCGACGCACCGACGCGCGACACGGTGCTCGGCGCGCTGGAGAAGGGCGGCGCGCAGATCGACGACGTGCCGCCCGGCGTGTTTCTCGGCCAGTTGCTGCAGAACACGCGCGAGGGCTACTTCTGCGATCCGGTGCATGGCGGCAATCGCGACATGGCCGCGTGGAAGATGATCGGTTTCCCGGGCGCGCGCGCGGACTTCATGGATTTCGTCAACCAGAGCGGCAAGCCCTATCCGTACGGCCCCGTCTCGATCAACGGGGAGCGCAGCTGATGGCCGCAGACAAGAAGCCGCATGTCGACGCGGTGATCGTCGGGTTCGGCTGGACCGGCGCGATTCTCGCGAAGGAACTGACCGAAGCCGGTTTGAACGTCGTCGCGCTCGAGCGCGGCGAATATCGCGACACCTACCCGGACGGCGCGTACCCGAACACGATCGACGAGCTGACCTACAACATCCGCAAGAAGCTGTTTCTCGACCTGTCGAAGACGACCGTGTCGATTCGCCACGGGCTGCAGGACACCGCGCTGCCGTACCGGCAGCTCGCCGCGTTCCTGCCGGGCGAAGGCGTGGGCGGCGCGGGGCTGCACTGGTCGGGCGTGCACTTCCGGATCACGCCGGAAGAGCTGCGCCTGCGCAGCCACTACGAAGAGCGCTACGGCAAGAAGTTCATCCCCGAAGGGATGACGATCCAGGACACGGGCGTGACCTACGAGGAGCTCGAGCCGCATTTCGATTTCGCCGAGAAGGTGTTCGGCACGTCGGGGCAGGCGTACAAGGTCGGCGGCAAGGTGGTCGGCGACGGCAACGTGTTCGAGGCCAACCGCAGCGACCACTTCCCGCTGCCCGCGCAGCTCAATACGTATTCGGCGCAGCGCTTCTTCGATGCGGCCCGCTCGCTCGGCCTGCATCCGTACCGGCTGCCGTCCGCGAACACGTCGGGCCCGTACACGAACCCGTACGGCGTGCAGATGGGCCCGTGCAACTTCTGTGGATATTGCAGCGGCTACGCGTGCTACATGTATTCGAAGGCGTCGCCGAACCTGAACATCCTGCCGGCGCTGAAGCAGGCGCCGAACTTCGAGCTGCGCTCGAAGTGCCACGTGCTGCGCGTCGATCTCGACGACACGAAGAAGCGCGCGACCGGCGTGACCTACGTCGATCCGGCCGGGCGTGAAGTGCACCAGCCGGCCGATCTCGTGATCGTGGCCGCGTTCCAGTATCACAACGTGCACCTGCTGCTGCTGTCGGGCATCGGCAAGCCGTACGATCCGATCTCGGGCGAAGGTGTGGTCGGCCGCAATTTCGCGTACCAGAACCTGTCGACGATCAAGGCGTTCTTCGACAAGGACACCTACACGAATCCGTTCATCGGCGCGGGCGGCAACGGCGTCGCGGTGGACGATTTCAACGCGGACAACTTCGACCACGGCCCGCTCGGCTTCGTCGGCGGCTCGCCGCTGTGGGTGAACCAGGCCGGCGTGAAGCCGATCAGCGGCATCGCGACGCCGCCCGGCACGCCGCAATGGGGCTCGGCATGGAAGAAGGCCGTTAAGGACAACTACGCGCACACGATCTCGATGGACGCGCATGGCACCAACATGTCGTACCGCGACGTGTATCTCGACCTCGATCCGACCTATCGCGATTCGTACGGCCAGCCGCTGTTGCGGATGACGTTCGACTGGAAGGACAACGACATCAGGATGGCGCAGTACGTGACCGGGCAGATGAAGAAGATCGCGGAGGCGATGGGGCCGAAGGCGATCGGCGTGTCGACGCGCGAGTTCGGCAAGCACTTCGACTCGCGCCAGTACCAGACCACCCATCTCGTCGGCGGCGCGATCATGGGCACCGACCCGAAGACGAGCGTGCTGAACCGCTACCTGCAGTGCTGGGACGTGCACAACGTGTTCGTGATGGGCGCGTCCGCGCTGCCGCAGGGCATCGGCTACAACCCGACCGGGATCATCGCGGCGCTGGCCTACTGGTCGGCACGTGCGATCCGCGAGCAGTACCTGAAAAATCCCGCTCCGCTGGTGACCGCATGAAGAGGACGATGAACCACAACGTCGCGCGCCGGATGTCGCGCGCGCTGGCGGCCGGTGCGGCCTGGGCCGCGTTCGGCTTCGCGGGCTCGGCGGCGCTTGCGCAACCGGCGGCCCCCGCGGCAGCCTCCGGCCCGGCGGCCGCACCGGCCGCCCAATCCGCCGACGCGGCCCTGATCAAGCGCGGCGAATACCTCGCCCGCGCCGGCGACTGCATCGCATGCCACACCGCGAGCGGCGGCAAGCCGTTCGCGGGCGGCCTGAAGTTCGACACGCCGATCGGCGCGATCTACTCGACGAACATCACGCCGGATCGGAAGACGGGCCTCGGCGGCTGGACTTACGAGGACTTCACCCGCGCGGTGCGCGAAGGCGTGCGCAAGAACGGCGACACGATGTATCCGGCGATGCCGTTCCCGTCGTATTCGCGGCTGACCGACGACGACATGAAGGCGCTGTACGCATACTTCATGCACGGCGTCGCGCCGGTCGAGCACGAGAACCGCGCGGTCGACATCGTGTGGCCGCTGTCGATGCGCTGGCCGCTCGGCATCTGGCGCAAGATGTTCGCGCCGTCGCCGAAGCCGTTCGACGCGGCGTCGTACAGCGACCCGGCGGTCGCACGCGGCGCGTATCTCGTGCAGGGCCTCGGCCACTGCGGCGCGTGCCACACGCCGCGCGCGCCGACGATGCAGGAGCGCGGGCTGACCGACGCGGACGGCCTCGACTTCCTGGCCGGCGGCGCGGCGATCGACGGCTGGGTGCCGACGAGCCTGCGCGGCGAGCCGCGCACGGGCCTCGGCGCGTGGAGCGAAACCGAGATCGTGCAGTTCCTGAAGACGGGCCGCACGCTGCGCACGGCCGCGTTCGGCGGGATGACGGACGTGGTCGGCCACAGCATGCAGCACATGACCGACGACGACCTGAACGCGATCGCGCGCTACCTGAAGACGTTACCGCCGCGCGTGCAGGGCGAGCAGCCGCACGTGTACGACGCGGCCGCGGCGAAGGCGCTGCAGACGGGCGACGCGAGCAAGCCGGGCGCGGCCGTCTATCGCGACAACTGCATGGCCTGTCACCGCAGCGACGGCCACGGCTACACGCGCGTGTTCCCGGCGCTCGCCGGCAACCCGGTGGTGCAGGGCGACGATCCGACGTCGCTGATTCACGTCGTGCTGGAAGGCAGCGCGCTGCAGGGCACGCGCACCGCGCCGTCGACCTTCACGATGCCGCCGTTCGGCTGGCGCCTGTCGGACCAGGAAGTCGCGGACGTGTCGAACTTCGTGCGCACGAGCTGGGGCAACACGGGCACGCCGGTGACGGCCGCGCAGGTCGCGAAGGTGCGCAAGAGCGTGCCGTCGACGCGGCCCGAGCCGCCGCCGGGCGCGCGATTCCCGCAAGCGTCGCGCTGACGGCGGGGCGGCGGGGCGCCGGCCCCGCCTGTCACCTGGTCCGCGTCGATGCGTGACCGGGCCCGCGACGCATCAGTCTTCGCCGGGGTCGCGCCCCGCCAACCCGCGCCGCCGCGCGAAATTTTCGCGGCCGCGCGCCATTCTTCCGCCTCATCCCGTATCCTTTCACTCTTGAACCTTACTAAATCGTTACAAGAGCTTGGGAGGGGGGATGCCTCATGACGTCAGCCTGATTGCGTTGCTCGCGGCCGGTTTCGGTCTCGCGATGATTTTCGGTTACCTCGCGTCGCTGCTGAAAATGCCGCCGCTCGTCGGCTATCTGCTCGCCGGGATCGTGATCGGCCCCGGCACGCCCGGCTTCGTCGGCGACCTGTCGCTCGCGCAGCAACTCGCCGAAGTCGGCGTGATGCTGTTGATGTTCGGCGTCGGCCTGCATTTCTCGCTCGGCGATCTGCTCGCGGTGCGCAAGATCGCGCTACCGGGCGCCATCGTGCAGATCACCGTCGCGACGCTGCTCGGCGGCGGGCTCGCGCTCACCTGGGGCTGGAGCCTCGGTGCGGCGCTCGTGTTCGGGCTGGCGCTGTCGGTCGCGAGCACCGTCGTGCTGCTGCGCGCGCTCGAGGGGCGCGGGCTCGTCGAGACGGTCAACGGGCGCATCGCGGTCGGCTGGCTGGTCGTCGAGGATCTCGTGATGGTGCTCGTGCTGGTGCTGCTGCCGCCGGTGGCGGGGCTGCTCGGCGGCACGCCGCCCGGCGACGCGCAGGCGGCCGGCGGCAGCGTGTGGGGCACGCTCGGCGTCACGATGCTGAAGGTCGCCGCGTTCATCGCGCTGATGCTGGTGGTCGGCAAGCGCGTGTTCCCGCGCATTCTGTGGCTCGTCGCGCGCACGGGCTCGCGCGAGCTGTTCACGCTGTGCATGATCGCGGCCGCGGTCGGCATCGCGTTCGGCGCCGCGAAGCTGTTCGACGTGTCGTTCGCGCTTGGCGCCTTCTTCGCCGGGATGATGATGCGCGAATCGGAATTCAGCCGGCGCGCGGCCGACGAGACGCTGCCGCTGCGCGATGCGTTCTCGGTGCTGTTCTTCATCTCGGTCGGCATGCTGTTCGACCCGAAGGTGCTGCTCGACGAGCCGCTGCACGTGATCGAGGTCGCGGGCATCGTGCTGATCGGCAAGACGCTCGCGGCCGTCGCGCTCGTGATCGCGTTCCGCTATCCGCTGAACACCGCGCTGACGGTGGGGGCCGGCCTCGCGCAGATCGGCGAATTCTCGTTCATCCTCGCGGGGCTCGGCCGCGCGCTCGGGCTGCTGTCCGCCGAGGGGCAGAGCCTGATTCTCGCGGTCGCGCTGATCTCGATCGCGATGAACACGCTGCTGTTCGCGATGATCGATCCGGCGCTCGCGTGGATCCGCAAGCATTCGGCGTTCGCGCGCAAGCTCGAGGCGCGCGACGATCCGCTCGCCGCGCTGCCGATGTCGACCCCGCAGACGCACCTGACCGGGCAGGTCGTGATCGTCGGCTATGGCAAGGTCGGCACGCGAATCGCGCATGCGCTGGACGAGCGCTCGATTGCGTATGTCGTCGTCGAGCAGAATCGCGAGCTCGTCGAGAAGCTGCGCGCGGACGGCATCGCGGCCGTGTCGGGCGACGCGATCGAGCCGATCGTGCTCGTGCAGGCGCATATCGCCCGCGCCGGGATGCTGGTCGTCACGCTGCCCGACGTATTCGACGTGCGGCAGATCGTCGAGATCTCGCGCACGCTCAACCCGACGCTCGAGGTCGTGCTCTGCACGAACAGCGGCGACGAGGCCGCGCTGCTGTCGAACGAGGGCATCGGCACCGTGTTCATGGGCGAGACCGAACTCGCGCGCGGGATGACCGAGCACGTGCTCGGCCGGATGGTGAAGCCGGTCGCGGCCGCGCATTGACGGCGCGCGGCGGCGCGCCTGGCTTCGTCAGCCTGCGGCGGCCACTTTCGCGGGCGCGGGGCGGGTGGACTGCGCGGCCGTCGTTGCCGGCGCCGCCGGTTTCGGCGCCGCGACCGTCTTCTGCGGCGCGCCGGCCTTCGCCGGCGCATTCTCTTCCGGTTCGACCGGTGCATCGGGCGGCACGCCGAGCAACTGCAGCGCGCCGCTCGTGACCGACGCGAACACCGGGCCGGCCACCGTGCCGCCGTAGTAGCCCTTGCCGCGCGGCTCGTCGATCATCACCGCGACGATCAGGCGCGGGTTGCTCATCGGCGCCATCCCCGCGAACAGCGCGCGGTACTTGCCCTTCGCGTAGCTCGCGCCAACCTGCTTGCGCGCGGTACCCGTCTTGCCGCCGATCCGGTAGCCGTCGACGCGCGCGCGGCGCCCCGTGCCGCCTTCACCCACCGCCATCTCGAGCATCGAGCGGATCGCGGCGGCCGTTTGCGGCGACGTCACGCGGTGGCCGCGGTGCGCGTCGATCGTCTGCTGGTCGGTGCCGTTCTTCAGCAGCGACACCGGGTGCAGCGTGCCGTCGCCCGCGTAGGCGGTGTAGGTCTGCGCGATCTGCAGCAGCGACATCGACAGCCCGTAGCCGTACGCCATCGTCGCCTGCTCGATCGGCCGCCAGCGCTTGTAGCCGCGCAGGCGGCCCGACGCGACGCCGGGGAACGTCAGTTCCGGCGCGCGGCCGATCCCGTATTCCTGGTATTTGTTCCAGATGGTTTCGGCGGGCAGGTTCAGCGCGAGTTTCGCGAGCGCGACGTTGCTCGACTTCTGCAGCGCCTGCGACACCGTCAGCGACCCGTGGTTCGACGTGTCGTGGATCACGGCCGGGCCGATCTTGTAGGTGCCCGGCGACGTGTTGATGATCGTGTTCGGCGTGACCTTGCGCTCGTCGATCGACAGCGCGACGACGAGCGGCTTGATCGTCGAGCCCGGTTCGAACGTGTCCACCACCGCGCGGTTGCGCAATTGCTGGCCGGTGAGGCGGGCGCGATCGTTCGGGTCGAAGGTCGGATAGTTCGCGAGCGCGAGAATCTCGCCGTTCTGCGCGTCGAGCACGACGACGCTGCCGGCCACCGCGTTGTTTTCGATCACGGCCGCCTTGAGCTGGCTGAAGGCGAGCTGCTGGATGCGGCGGTCGATCGTCAGTTCGATCGTCGCGCCGTGCTGCGCGGGCACGAGCGGGCGCGTGTCCGACACGATGCGGCCGAGCCGGTCGCGTATCACCTCGCGCTGGCCGGACGTGCCTTGCAGGCGCGCATTCGCCGCGAGCTCGACGCCTTCCTGGCCCTTGTCCTCGACGTTCGTGAAGCCGACCACGTGCGCGGCCGATTCGCCTTCCGGGTAGAAACGCTTCGAATCGGCGATCTGCGTGATGCCGTCGATCGCGAGCTTGTCGAGCCGGCTCGCGGTATCCGCATCGACCTGCCGCTTGAGCAGCACGAACGTCTTGTCGTTGCCGAGACGCCGCTTCACCTCGACGAGCGGCATGTCGAGCAGCTTCGCGATCTGCGGATAATCGGTGTCGGCGACCTGTTTCGGGTTCGCCCAGATTTCATAGGTCGACAGGCTGACCGCGAGCATCGCGCCGTTGCGGTCAACGATGCGCCCGCGCATCGCGTCGAGCTCGATCGTGCGCTGGTAACGCTTCTGGCCCTGGCCGACGTAGAAATCCTGGTTCGCGACCTGCACCCAGAAAGCGCGGGCGATCAACGCGGCGAACGCGAGGAACACGACGACCACGATCAGCCGGGAGCGCCACATCGGCAGCCGTGACGCGAGCATCGGATTCTTGGTCGCCGCTGCGTACGGATCGGCGGGGTGGGTCTTTTTTTTCACGCTCATGCAAAGGCCGGGTCGGGCCGCCGGACGGCGGCGGGTCAGTCTGAATAATGCGATTGTAATAAATGAGTAAACAACGTGTGGGGAAAGTATGTTCCGGCCCCGCAAAAAGGCGAATGGTAGGTGATCCCGAGAATGGAGCGAAAGGGGGCGGGGCGGCGCCGTAACGGAATGCGGCGGCGGCTGCGGCGGGGGAAACACGGACGATTCGCCGTGCGCCGAGGCGGGGCACGGGGTGACCGGCATCGATCGATCGCGATTGCCCCGCACGCGATCAGTTGCCCGTGCTCCGGTTATTTCTTTAATCTCGAAAATGAAAAGCGCCTCGAGCCGAGGCGCCATTCATGCTGAATATCGAAATTAATATCGTGGATGTCGGAATAAACCCGAAAACCGCAGACGATTCAGGTCAATAATACCTATCGGGCCACGGAAATAAATTCGCGGTATTCCGGCTGGGTCGTGCAGGTATCGACCGCCTGCAGCCGCCACGCGCCTGCGGGATGCTCGCCGGCGAGCACCG
This sequence comes from Burkholderia sp. AU44665, assembly GCF_030504405.1. Taxonomy (NCBI): domain Bacteria; kingdom Pseudomonadati; phylum Pseudomonadota; class Betaproteobacteria; order Burkholderiales; family Burkholderiaceae; genus Burkholderia; species Burkholderia sp. AU44665. The sequence continues at coordinate 444,455 of NZ_JAUJRI010000001.1, forward strand.
CGGGGCCGTGTTCGCGCCGCATCGCGTCGAACGACAGCCCCTTCAATTGACAGACGGCATTGCCGCTGTCGGCCGCGCAGAGCGCCATCGCGCCCTCCACGTCGCGGACCTTGCCCCAGGTCGGAAGGTCGATGCCCTGATGTGCCTCGCGCGACCACAGTCCCTCGTCGGTATCGACCCACAAGACCGCGAAGGAATGCCGGGTTGCCGATTCGCTGCCATTAATCCGAATGGTGAGGCGCATTGGATCCTCTCCTGAAAAGTTGAAACGTTCGACCGATTTGACTTGAACAGTCTAGATAGACTGGTGTGAAACGCAAGTGATAAACCGCAATAAATCCGTATTGCGTCCATTTCAGTTTCAGATGAAAGGACGTCTGATGATGCATGGTCATTCCCAATGCGTCAGCACACACGGGCGATAGCGGCGATCGCGGCGCCTGACCGGACGCCCGCGGCGGTCAAGAGATGGGATGACGGGGCGGACACCCGCGTCGATCTGTCGCGCGCCGGCCGCCGTCGAATCGGGCCGCCCGACGCCATCGGGCACCGCCCGAACACGGCCGCACCCAACGTTTCAGCGTTCCGACGCGGCGGCCGGCACGACACACTCCGACAATCGCGTACAAATCGGCACACTTTCACGAAACTTTCGGGACAGACTTGCACGCGTTCGAGCCCCACACTGGGAACTTCCCGATCCTGTGCGCGGACGCCCGTCCGCGCCGGCTGCCGCCGCCTCGTGCCAGCGCGCGATCGACGCGATCGCAGGGCGTCCGCCCGATCGGGAGCCGCCGGGGCGCGCGTCAGCCCCGGCCCGGCCGCTGAGCCGTGCGCCGGCCCGCAACCGCGGGCGCCGCGCCGCCCGGCCGATTCTTCGAAGGAGACTATCGTGCTGATCTGGAAAACCGCGTTGTCGCTCAACTGGCGCACGAGCCTCGTGTCGCCGGCCAGCGCGCCGGTCGCGGCGGCGAACGTCGGCCGGCTCGTGCTGACCGGCGCCACCGGCTTCATCGGCAGTACCGTGCTGACCGCGCTCGTCAATGCCGGGCTGCTCGAACGCGTCGTGTGCGTCGTGCGCGCGCAGGACCGCGGCCATGCGGTCGCGCGGCTGCGTGAAGCCGCGCTGCGCGCGGGGCTCGCGCCGTACTGGGCGTCGCGCCTGACCGAAGCGAACGTGATCGTCGGCGCGCTCGGCGACGTGTGGCACGGCGCCGACGCGCCGCGCCTGGCCGGCGCGACGCACGTGATTCACTGCGCGGGCCACGCATCGCCGGCCGACGGCGCGCACCTGCAGGCCGACATCGCCGATGCGGTGCGCTTCGCCGAACGCTTTGCGCGCGCGCCGCGCCTGCAGCGCTTCGTGTACGTCGGCACGGCCTACGCGCACGCGGGCCGCGGCGGGATCGTGCAGGAGGAAGCGGAACGCGCCGCGGGCAACGATGCCGCGCCGGGCGCTGAAGGCCTGCCGGGTGCGGTGCTCGCGGCCGACTACCTGCACGCGAAGGCGCAAACGGAGCAGCGCCTGCGCGCGCTCGGGCTGCCGCTCGTCGTCGTGCGGCCGTCGCACGTGGTCGGCCACACGGTGCTCGGCACGCGGCCCGCGCCGAATTCGTTCTGGATGTTCCGGCTCGCGCATGCGGCGCGCCGCTTCACCGCGCGGCCGATGACGCGCATCGACATCGTGTCGGTGGACGACGTGGCGCGCGCGACGATGCTGCTGGCCGTCAAGCCGACGCTCGCGCATGACGTCTATCACGTGTCGGCCGGCGACGAGGCGCCGCAGGTCGCGCAGATCGTGCGCGCGATGGACGAGGCGGCGGGAATGACCGGGGCGCCGCGCTACGCGGCATGCGCGCCGGCCGAACTGCCGCTCGTCGTGCGCGACGTGCTCGGGCGCCGCGATCCGGCCCTGGAGCGCGTGATCGGCCGGGCGCTGCAGCGCTGCGGGGAATTCGCGACGGTCGATCGCGTATTCGACAATCGCCGCGTGCGCGATGAAATCGATTTCGAACCGTTGCCGTTCATCGATTACGTCGAGGAGTGCATGCGCACGTCGCGCGGCGTGGCCGTGACCGAACTGATGCGCGGCGCGTTCCACTGATCGTCCGCGCCGCACCGGCGCCCGTTCCCGCAGGCCGCGGAAGCGGGCGCCGCCGTCACGCGTCGCTGCCGAGCTCGATGAGCCGGTCGAGCGCGCGGTAGATGTCCTCGAGGCCGTCCTCGCCGAACCGCGACTCGAGTTGCCGGTATTGCTCGTCGATGCGCGGACCGATTTCCGTCACCAGTTTCCTGCTTTGCGGCGTCAGGCTGACCAGCAGCCGGCGCTGATCCTCCTGCGCGCGCGTGCGCGTGATCAGGCCGTCGCGCTCCATCCGTTCCAGCACGCCGGTCAGGCTCGGGCTCAGGATGCAGCAGCGTTTCGCGATCTGCCCGGCTTCGAGCGCCTGCGCCGGTTCGCCGTCGAGCACGCGGATGATCCGCCATTGCTGTTCGGTCAGCGAGAATTCCTTGAGAATGGGGCGAAACAGACCCATCAGCGTTTCGCGGGCCTCGAGCAGCAGCATGGCCAGGTTGCGATGGTCGAGCGTACGGTTCATCGGGGTGGGCAGAGGTCGGGGACGCATCAATCTTAACAGCCGAAGCTGATGAATTTCGCGTATCAGGGTAATCGAGGTTGCCAGCGCACGATTGTTTACTTAAGATATTAACTATTGACGATGCGCCGCGACGCGCGGCAGGGGAACGACGCATGGAGCTGTCTTGCACGAACGCCGCGGCGCCGCCGTTGCCGGTCGCCATCGGTACCGTCTACGGCGCGTTGCTCAACGAGCGCGCGGCGCTCGACGCGCTCGGCGACGCCGTGAACGCGCCGCCTTACGGCCGCCCGCCGCAGGCGCCGATCCTGTACATCAAATCCGCCAACACGCATGCGGCCGACGGCGCCGCCGTCGTCGTGCCGGCCGGCGTCGACGCGCTGGAGATCGGTGCGTCGGTGGCCGTCGTGTTCGCGCGGCGTGCGACGCGCGTGCCGGCCGCGCAGGCGCTCGACTACGTGCACGGCTTCACGCTCGCGAGCGACGTGTCGGTGCCGCATCCCGACTACTACCGCCCGGCCGTGCGCTTCAAGTGCCGCGACGGCTTCTGCCCGCTCGGCCCGGCGATCGTGCCGGCCGCCGCGCTCGCCGATGTCGACGCGATCGGCCTGACGGTGCGGATCGACGGCGCGCTGGCCGCGTCCGCGTCGACCGCGACGCTGATTCGCCCGGTGCGCGCGCTGATCGCCGACGTGACGGCCTTCATGTCGTTCGACGCGGGCGACGTGCTGCTGCTCGGCGTCGCGGGCGGCGCACCGCGTGCCCGCGCGGGCAGCACGATCGAGATCGCCGCGGCCGGCATCGGCACGTTGCGGCATACGCTGATGGCGGAGGAAGCACGATGAAGACGGCGCGCGTGATCTACAACGGCGCACTCCACGCGGCCGAACCGGCCGGCGACGGCGCGATCCGCCTCGATACGGGGCGCGTGGTGGCCGAGGACGCGGTGGCATGGCTGCCGCCCGTCGCGCCCCGCACGACGTTCGCGCTCGGGCTGAACTATGCGGACCACGCGAAGGAACTCGCGTTCAACGCACCGAGCGAACCGCTGATTTTCCTGAAGGGGCCGAACACGTTCATCGGCCACCGGTCGCTGACCGTACGCCCGGCGGACGCCACGCACATGCACTACGAGTGCGAACTGGCCGTCGTGATCGGCCGGCCCGCGCGCCACGTGAGCCGCGCGCAGGCGATCGACTACGTGGCCGGCTATACGGTCGCGAACGACTACGCGATTCGCGACTATCTCGAGAACTACTACCGGCCTAACCTGCGCGTGAAGAACCGCGACACCTGCACGCCGCTCGGGCCGTGGTTCGTCAGCCGCGACGAGATCGGCGACGCGGGCGACCTCACGCTGCGCACGACGGTGAACGGCCGCGAGACGCAGCGCGGCAGCACGCGCGACATGGTGTTCGACGTGCCGGCGCTGATCGAGCACATCAGCAGCTTCATGACGCTCTCGCCGGGCGACCTGATCCTGACCGGCACGCCCGAGGGGCTGGCCGACACGAAGCCGGGCGACGAGGTCGTGACCGAAATCGAAGGGATCGGCCGGCTCGTGAACACGATCGTCGGCGAAGCGGACTACTATCGCGCCGGCTGAAGCCGTCGCCCAAGGAAGGAGAGCACATGACCATCAAGCACTGGATCGGCGGCCGCGAAGTGGAGAGCCGCGACACCTTCACGACGCTGAACCCGGCGACGGGTGAAGTCATCACCGACGTCGCGTCGGGCGGCGAGGCCGAGGTCGACGCGGCCGTGCGCGCGGCGAAGGAAGCGTTCCCGAAATGGGCGAACACGCCGGCGAAGGAGCGCGCGAAGCTGATGCGCAGGCTCGGCGAGCTCATCGAGAAGAACGTGCCGAGGCTCGCCGCGCTGGAGACGCAGGACACCGGCCTGCCGATCGCGCAGACGAGCAAGCAGCTGATTCCGCGCGCGTCGGAGAACTTCAACTTTTTCGCGGAAGTGTGCGTGCAGATGAACGGCCGCACCTATCCGGTCGACGACCAGATGCTGAACTACACGCTGTACCAGCCGGTCGGCGTATGCGCGCTGGTGTCGCCGTGGAACGTGCCGTTCATGACGGCCACGTGGAAGACGGCGCCGTGCCTCGCGCTCGGCAACACGGCCGTGCTGAAGATGTCGGAGCTGTCGCCGCTGACGGCCGACCAGCTCGGCCGGCTCGCGCTCGAAGCCGGCATCCCGCCAGGCGTGCTGAACGTCGTGCAGGGTTACGGCGCGACGGCCGGCGACGCGCTCGTGCGCCATCCGGACGTGCGCGCGGTGTCGTTTACCGGCGGTACCGTCACCGGCAAGCGGATCATGGAGCGCGCGGGCCTCAAGAAATATTCGATGGAGCTTGGCGGCAAGTCGCCGGTGCTGATCTTCGACGACGCCGATTTCGACCGCGCGCTCGACGCGTCGCTGTTCACGATCTTCTCGATCAACGGCGAACGCTGCACCGCCGGCTCGCGGATCTTCGTGCAGCGAACGATCTACGACCGCTTCGTGCAGGAATTCGCGCGCCGCGCGAACAACCTGGTGGTCGGCGACCCGACCGATCCGGGCACCAACCTCGGCGCGATGATCACGCGCCAGCACTGGGAAAAGGTGACGGGCTACATCCGCATCGGCGAGCAGGAAGGCGCGCGCGTGGTCGCGGGCGGCGCCGACAAGCCGGCCGGGTTGCCCGACCGTCTGCGCAACGGCAACTTCGTGCGGCCGACCGTATTCGCCGACGTCGACAACCGGATGCGCATCGCGCAGGAGGAGATCTTCGGGCCGGTCGCGTGCATCATCCCGTTCGAGGACGAAGACGAAGGGCTGCGGCTCGCGAACGACACGTCGTACGGCCTCGCGTCGTACATCTGGACGCAGGACGTCGGCAAGGTGCATCGGCTCGCGCGCGGCATCGAGGCCGGGATGGTGTTCGTGAACAGCCAGAACGTGCGCGACCTGCGCCAGCCGTTCGGCGGCGTGAAGGAATCGGGCACCGGGCGCGAGGGCGGCGAGTACAGTTTCGAGGTGTTCGCGGAGATCAAGAACGTGTGCATTTCGATGGGTTCGCATCACATTCCGCGCTGGGGCGTGTGACGGAAGCGGGTGGTGTCGCCGCAAGAACGAACGATTCCTTGGCCGGCACGCCGGCCAAGCATGGGGCCGGAGTAACCGCTAAAGCGCTAAGCCCGGCCGACTGGGAGACTTGAACGATGGGCAAACTGTCCCTCGCCGCGAAGATCACGCACGTGCCGTCGATGTACCTGTCGGAACTGCCCGGCAAGCATCACGGCTGCCGTGATGCGGCGATCCGCGGCCACCGGCTGATCGGTGAGCGCTGCCGTGCGCTCGGCGTCGATACGATCGTCGTGTCGGACGTGCACTGGCTCGTCAACGCGGGCTATCACGTGAACTGCAATGCAAGCTTCGCGGGCACCTATACGAGCAACGAGTTGCCGCATTTCATCCGCGACATGCAGTACGCGTACCCGGGCAACCCGGCGCTCGGCCGGCTGATCGCCGAAACGGCCACCGAGCGCGGCATCGCGACGCGCGCGCACGAGATCGACAGCCTCGAGCTTGAGTACGGCACGCTCGTGCCGATGCGCTACATGAACGGCGACCAGCACTTCAAGGTCGTGTCGATCGCCGGCTGGTGCATGTGGCATCAACTCGACGAGAGCCGGCGCTTCGGTGAGGCGCTGCTCGAAGCGATCGAGAAGAGCGATTCGAACGTCGCGTTCCTCGCGAGCGGTTCGCTGTCGCACCGCTTCAACGACAACGGCAGCCCCGAGGAATCGATCCACCAGATCAGCCGCGAATTCTTCCGGCAGGTCGACCTGCGCGTGGTCGAACTGTGGAAGCAGGGCGATTTCAGGACGTTTTGCGCGATGCTGCCCGAGTACAACGTGCATTGCCACGGCGAAGGCGGCATGCACGATACCGCGATGCTGCTCGGGCTGCTCGGCTGGGATCGCTACGACAAGCCCGTCGAAATCGTCACCGACTATTTCGCGAGCTCGGGCACCGGGCAGATCAACGCGATCTTCCCGCTGCCCTGAGCATTGCCGCGCACCACGACTTCGAATCCGACCGGAGACTTGCCATGCCACACATCGTCGTCGAATACACCGCGAACATCCGAGACGACGCACGCATTCCCGCACTGCTGCGCACGATCAACGCGACGCTCATCGCGCAGGGCGGCGTGTTCCCGACCGGCGGCATCCGTTCGCGCGCGATCGAGCTGCACGACTACTGCATCGCCGACGGCGCGGAGGACGACGCGTTCGTCCACGTGACACTGAAGATCGGCGCGGGCCGCAGCGACGAAACGAAGCAAGCCGCATGCGACGCGCTGTTCGATGCGATCAAGGCCCATTTCGCCGAGCTGTACGCGAAGCGTTATCTCGCCCTGTCGATGGAATTGATCGAGTTCAGCGAAAGCGGCTCGTACAAGCACAACAACATTCACGCCCGCTACAAGCGGGCCGGCTGAACCCCATTTTCGATCCGACCATGCTCGAACCCGCCATCATCGACCAGCTCGCGCACCGTCTGCACGACGCCGAGCGCGCGCGCACGCAGATCCGCCAGATCTCGCTCGACCATCCCGACATCACGATCGACGACGCGTATGCGATCCAGCGCGCGTGGGTGACGCTCAAGCTCGCGGAAGGCCGCACGCTGAAGGGGCACAAGATCGGCCTCACGTCGAAGGCGATGCAGAACACGTCGCAGATCGACGAGCCCGACTACGGCGCGCTGCTCGACGACATGTTCTTCGAGGACGGCGGCACGATCCCGACCGGCCGCTTCATCGTGCCGCGTGTGGAAGTCGAACTCGCGTTCGTGCTCGGCAAGCGGCTCACCGGCCCGAACTGCACGATCTTCGACGTGTACGACGCGGTCGATTACGTCGTGCCGGCGCTCGAGATCATCGACGCGCGCAGCCAGTCGATCGACCCCGATACGAAACGGCCGCGCAAGGTGTTCGACACGATCGCCGACAACGCGGCGAACGCGGGCGTCGTGATCGGCGGCCGGCCGGTGCGCCCACGGGACGTCGATTTGCGCTGGGTCGCGGCGATCATGTCGCGCAACGGCGTGGTCGAGGAAACCGGTGTCGCGGCCGGCGTGCTGAACCATCCGGCGAACGGCGTCGCGTGGCTCGCGAATCGGCTGTCGCGTTTCGACGTCGCGCTGGAGCCTGGGCAGATCGTGCTCGGCGGATCGTTTACGCGGCCCTGCGCGGCGCGTTCGGGCGATACGTTCAGCGTCGACTACGGCCCGCTCGGGACGATCCAGTGCTACTTCGAGTGAGGTGAGCGAACGATGCGGATTCCGTCGAATGTCTTCAAGGCCGCGCTCGCGCGCGGCGACGCGCAGATCGGCCTGTGGCTCGGCCTCGCGAATCCCTACAGCGCGGAAGTGGTCGCGGGCGCCGGTTTCGACTGGCTGCTGATCGACGGCGAGCATGCACCGAACACGGTGCCGACGATCCTCGCGCAACTGCAGGCGATCGCGCCGTATCCGTCGCATCCGGTCGTGCGCGTGCCGTGGAACGATCCGGTGATCGTCAAGCAGGTGCTCGATCTCGGCGCGCAAACGCTGCTCGTGCCGATGGTGCAGAGCGCGGACGAGGCGCGTGCGGCGGTGGCCGCGACCCGTTATCCGCCGCACGGAATCCGCGGCGTCGGCAGCGCGCTCGCGCGCGCATCGCGGTGGAATCGCGTCGGCGAGTACCTGCATCGCGCGAACGACGAGATGGCCGTGCTCGTGCAGGTCGAGACGCGGGCCGGGCTCGACGCGATCGATGCGATTGCGCGGGTCGACGGTGTCGATGGCGTGTTCATTGGCCCGGCCGATCTGGCCGCCGATCTCGGGCACCTCGGCAATCCAGGCCACCCCGATGTGCAGGCCGCGATCGACGGCGCGATCCGCGCGATCAAGGCGGCCGGCAAGGCGCCGGGCATCCTGAGCGCGGATGAAGCGGCCGCGCGGCGCTATCTGGAAGCGGGCGCGTTGTTCGTCGCGGTCGGTGTCGATACGACGCTGCTGGCACGGAGCGCGGAGCGGCTTGCGGCGCAGTTCAAGAAGGGCGGTGACGCCGCCGCGAAGAAGGGCGACGGCACGTATTGACACGGCGGCGGGCGGTTGTTGTCTGCCGCCCGCCGGATCTTCGTCGTGCGGCTGCATGCGCGCGCATCGCCGCAGCTATCCCTGCGCCTGACTTCCTCCCGCCAAATATCTCCCCGGCGTCGTCCCCAGCGCGCGCCGGAACATGTCGATGAACGCGCTCACGTTGTCGTATCCAAGATCGAGCGCGATCGTCGTTACCGGCACGCCGTCGGCGATGCGTTCCAGCGCCCGCAGCAGCCTCGCCTGCTGACGCCATTGCGCGAACGTCAGCCCGGTTTCGGCGACGAAGCGGCGGCTCATCGTCCGTGCGCCGATGCCGGCCCATTCGGCCCATTCCTCCAGCCGCCGGTCGTTCGCGAGATCCGCGGCCAGCGCATCGGTGATCTTCACGAGCCGCGGGTCCCGCGGTCGCACCAGCCCCAGCGCTTCGGCTTCCGATGCCGCGATTTCATCGAGGATCACGTCGGCGATCCGTGTCTGCGCGGTATCCAGTTCGGAATCGCCCCAGCTTGCCGCGCGCTGCACGGCTTCGCGCAGCAGCGGCGTCGTGCGGATCGCACGCGGCGTGGCCGGCAGCGCCGCGCAGCGCGCTTCGGCGACGAACGCCGACCAGCCGGAAATCGGCCCGAACGAGCGCAGCGAATGCCGGCAGTGCGGCGGAATCCAGATCGCGTGGATCGCGGGCACGACCCACTCCTGATCGTCGAGGCCGATCGTCACGAGCCCGCTCAGCGCGCCGACGAGCTGGCCGCGCGCATGCGAATGGGGCGCGGTGATACGGGGGGCGCGTTGCGACAGGGCGGCGGCGACCACGAACGGGCCGTCGTCGGACGTGACGAAGCGGGCGGACAGAAGCGGATCGGACATGGCCGGATATCGGTATCGAATGGCCGTTATACCGGAGAACGGCCGGATTTGCACGCCTACACTGCGTCCATCGATGACAACCGGAGTACGACGCGATGCGAGCCGAACAAATGCTTCCCGACCATGCCAACCAGATCGATGCCGGCGGAACGACGATCCGCAAGGGCACGGTTGGCGCTTTTCTGGTCAATGCCCGTGTGTTGACCGATCCGAATGCCGCGCCGGCGGACAGGGCGCGCGCGGAGGCCGATGCGATCGATGCGCTGCCGGCGCTGCGCGCGCTCGGCCTGTTCGACGTGCTGGAAGTGCGCGATCCCGCGCTGCGCGCGTGGCTCGATGCCCGGTAAAGATCCACCGTCCAGATTGAAGGAACCACCATGAAAGCAGCAGTTGTTGAAGGCGCTGGACAGCGCCCGGTTTATACCGAATTCGAACCGCCGCGCGCGATGCCGGGCCACAGCCTGATCGACGTGACGGCGTCCGCGCTGAGCCGCATCGCACAGGGACGCGCGGCCGGCACGCATTACTCGTCGGACCGACGCTATCCGTTCGTCGTCGGTGTCGACGGCGTGGGGCGTCTCGACGACGGTCGGCGCGTCTACTTCTTCGGCGCCCCCGTGCCGTTCGGCGCGATGGCCGAACGCACGGTCGTGCCCGATACGCAGTGCGTGCCGCTGCCGGACACGCTTGACGATGTCACCGCCGCGGCGATCGCGATTCCGGGGATGTCGTCGTGGGCGGCGCTGACCGAACGCGCGCGGTTCGTCGCGGGCGAGACGGTGCTCGTCAACGGTGCAACGGGTACGTCCGGGCGGCTCGCGGTGCGAATCGCGAAGCATCTCGGTGCGGCGAAGGTGATCGCGACGGGCCGCAACGCGGCCGCGTTGCAGGCGTTGCTGAAGGCCGGCGCGGACGCCGTCGTGTCGCTGCAGCAGGACGACGCCGATCTGGCGCGGGCGCTCGAACCGCATTTCCGTGAAGGCGTCGACGTCGTGCTCGATTATCTGTGGGGCGCCAGCGCGCAGACGCTGCTGGCGGCTGCCGCGAAGGCGACTCCCGGCGGCCGGCGGCTGCGTTTCGTGCAGATCGGCTCGATCGGCGGCGCGGACTTGCTGGTGCCCGGCGCCGTGCTGCGGGCGACCGCGATCGAATTGATGGGCAGCGGTCTGGGCAGCGTGCCGTTGCCGGGCTTGCTGGGTGCTATCCGTGGTGTGTTTGATGCCGCCGCGCCGGCGGGCCTGACGATCGACACGCGCACGGTGCCGCTGTCGGCTGTCGGCGAGCACTGGGGCGATACGAGCAGCGCCGTGCGTTTGGTGTTCACGATGCGTGGTGACTGAACGGCGACGAGCGGGCCGCGGTCGTCACTCTGCACGCGGAAGGACCAGAAGCCGGGTGACGGCGCGTATTGACTGATATCGAGGTTCGGCGGTCTTATAAGGGCTCTATCGATTTTCGTTTATTGCGATTTTCGTTTATTTCGAATAAGATGGCGCATTTGAGAACCCTGCTTGGGAGCGCGCGATGGCCCATACCTCGATGTCCGATACGATCTTGCCGGTGGAGCGCGAGGTGCAGGCGGCGGTCGAAGGACAGCGTGCGCTGGCGGCTTATCTGGCCACGCGAACGGAAATACAGCGCATCCAGATTTTCGATGACGAAAATCGCGCCCATCAGGTCGAGCTTCCGACTTCTGCACTGCGTCTGCTGGTCGACATCCTCGCGGAGCTTGCAGATGGCAATGCGGTCAAGGTCGTGCCCGTTCACGCGGAACTGACCACGCAGGAAGCAGCCGACCTGCTCAATGTGTCCCGTCCACACCTGATCAAGCTGCTCGAATCGAAGGCGCTGCCGTATCACAAGACCGGCAAGCATCGTCGTGTGCGCTTTTCCGATCTGATGCGTTACAAGACCGAACGCGATCAGGCGAGCGCCAATGCGATGGAAGAGTTGGGGCGGCAAGCGCAGGAATTCGGGATGGGCTACGAATGACGAGTTCGCCATTCACGGCGGTCTATGATGCCTGCGTGCTGTACCCGGCACCGTTGCGCGATTTCCTGATGTGGCTCGCATTGAGCGGGTGTTTCAGGGCTCGCTGGAGTGCCGATATCCATAACGAATGGAAACGGAACCTGTTGCGCAAGCGCCCGGACCTCGGCGCCGCACAACTCGACCGGACTGCGAGTCTGATGGATCGCGCGATACCTGATGCGCTGGTGACTGGGTACGAAGCGTTGATCGAGGGCCTGAGGCTGCCGGATGCCGATGATCGGCATGTACTGGCCGCCGCGATCCGCTGCAACGCCAGTGTGATCGTGACGTTCAACCAGAAGGACTTTCCCGACGCAGTGCTGTCGGCGTACGGGGTGGAGGCGCAGCATCCCGACGTGTTCGTCGACAATCTGTTCGATCTCGAGCCGGCTGCGGTTGTCGGCGCAGCACGGCGACAACGCGAAATGCTTAAGCATCCTCCGATGATGGTGGATCGCTACCTCGACATCCTGCAGCGGCAGGGGATGGTTCAGACCTGCAAGGCGCTCGAAGCTTACCGGGCGATTCTCTGAACGAGGCGCCATGGTGTTCGCGTGCTCAGCGAATCGCCGGCACGTTGCTCGCGCATCCGTTTCAACGTGTTTCTCGTGCCGCGCCCCGACATGCGACGAAGCAGAGGGCGACGCGCCCCGAAACGCTCGCACCGTCCTCTGCCCGCCGTCATGTCGGAGCGGTCAGAACCGCTGCTGAATCCCCGCCGTGACCCCCACCTGCGTCGTGCCGTATCCGGCGAAATCGCGCGACACGCCGACTTTCTGGTCGTGCTTCGCGATCGCGAACGCACCGGCTGCATACAGCACCGTGCGCTTCGACAGCGCGTACTGCGCACGCACCGACACCAGCGTCGGGTCGGCATCCGTGCCGCCCTTGATGTTCTGGTGATAGACGGCCGCGATCAACGAGAACGTCGGCGTGAACTGGTACGACCCGCCGAGCCAATACATGTCGCTCAACTGGTTCGCGGCCGTGGTGTGATACGTGCGCCGATAGTTGCGATAGCCGGCCATCGTCTTCAGGTTACCGAAGTCGTAGCTCAGGCCCGCGTGGATGCCTTGAATGTAGTTGACGGTATCGGCCGGCGTGACGCTGTCGGCCGCGCCGTTCTGCCGGTCGAACGTGACGACGGCCGCGAACGGCCCTGTCTCGTAACCGACCGCGAAATCGTATTTGGAACTGGTCTTGATGCTGCCCGGCACGTTGCCGAAACCGTACAGCGCGCCGAACTTGAAGCCGCTGAATTCGCCGTCGTAGCGCACCGCGTTCGACGAGCGCGTGAACAGGCCGTCCTTGCGGCCGCCCGTCGCCATCGACGAGGTCGCCCACGAGTAGTTCTGCGCGTAGCCCATCGGGTCGAACGGCAGCATGTAGTCGTAGGTGACGGTGAAGTTGCGGCCGAGCGACAGCTCGCCCCATTTGCCTTTCAGGCCGACCGTCGCGCGGCGCGCGAAGATCGAGTCGGGGCCGTCGTCGGACGCGCCATTCGCGAGATCGATGCCGCTTTCGAGGCGGAACACGGCTTTCAATCCGCCGCCGAGATCCTCGACGCCGCGCAAGCCCCAGCGCGACGTGTTCTTGTTGCCCGACTTCAGCTTGAACGCATTGCCGCCCTCCGGGGCCGCATGGTTCGTGTATTCGATGCCCGCGTCCATGATCCCGTATATCGTGACCGACGACTGCGCGTGCGCGGCCGGCGCGGCGAGACAGGCTGCCGCGGCTGAACTGGTGAGGACTACTGTTCGAATCGAGCGTTCTGCGCGTGACTTCATTTTGACGGTGTCTCCTAGATTATTGTGGGCGGGTTGAAACAGAAAACGGGTACGCGGCGCGCCAGCGGCGGACGCCGTGAAGCGTCCGCCGATGCGAGTCGCAAAGGGGCGGCTTGAAAGCCGGCGCGGCGGCACGCGAGCCGCCGCGATGCGGATCAGCCCGCTTTCGCGAACGCCCAGCAGTCGTTGGCCGGGAATTCGATCCAGTGCTTGCCGGCCGCGCGCGGCACGTGGCCGAACGCGCGTAGGCGCATCTCGCCGCAATGGAACAGGTATTCCCAGCGGTCGCCGAGATACATCGACGTGACGAGGTCGGCCTGCAGCCGGTTCGCGCCCGGGCCGTCGGCCACCTGCACGCGCTCGAGACGGATCACGGCCTGCGCGTCCTGGCCCGGCGCGAACGTGTCGCGGGCCAGCGCCTGCAACTCCCAGCCGTCGCCGGCAAGCGTCACGCGTTCGCCGTCGACGGCCGCGACGCGCGCGTCGATCCGGTTGTTGCTGCCCATGAATTCGGCGGTATACAGCGAGCGCGGCGCACCGTACAGCTCGGCCGGCGTGCCTTCCTGCTCGATGCGGCCGTTGCGCAGCAGCAGGATGCGGTCGGACATCGCCATCGCTTCGGTCTGGTCGTGCGTCACGCACAGGGCCGACAGCCCGAGCGACACGATCAGTTCGCGCAGCCACGCACGCGCTTCCTCGCGCAGCTTCGCGTCGAGGTTCGACAGCGGCTCGTCGAGCAGAATCACCGGCGGGTTGTAGACGAGCGCACGGGCGATCGCGACGCGCTGCTGCTGGCCGCCCGACAGTTGATGCGGAAAGCGTTCGGCGAGATGGCCGAGGCCGAGCTGGTCGAGCGCGGCCTGCACGCGGCGCTTCTGTTCGGCAGGCGCCACGCGGCGCAGCTTGAGCCCGTAGCCGACGTTGTCGGCGACGGTGCGGTGCGGCCACAGCGCGTACGACTGGAACACGAGGCCGAGCGAGCGCTGTTCGACCGGCAGATCGATGCGCCGCGTGCCGTCGAAGAACACGCGCTCGTCGAGCTGAATGCGGCCGTCGGACGGCTGTTCGAGGCCGGCCACCGCGCGCAGCAGCGTGGTCTTGCCGCTGCCCGACGCGCCGAGCAGGCACACGACTTCGCCGGCCTTCAGTTCGAACGACACGCCCTTGAGGATCGGGTTGGCGCCGTAGCTGAGGTGCAGATCGTCGACGATGAGCTTATCCATGAAGTTTCACTCCGAAGCGCAGGGCCACGCCGAGACCGGCGCCGACCATCGCGATGTTGATGACAGAGAGCGCGGCGACCTGATCGACGGCGCCGGTCGCCCACAGCGACACGAGCAGCGCGCCGATCACTTCGGTGCCGGGCGACAGCAGGTAGACGGCGGTCGAGTATTCGCGCTCGAAGATCATGAAGATCAGCAGCCACGCGGCGAGCAGGCCGAAGCGCACGAGCGGCAGCGTGACGTCGAGCGACACGCGGCTGCGCGTCGCGCCGACGCTGCGGCCGGCTTCCTCGAGTTCCGGGCCGACCTGCAGCAGCGCGCTCTGGATCAGCCGCATCCCGTACGCGAGCCACACGACCGTGTACGCGATCCAGATGCTCCACATCGAGTTCTTCAGTTCGCGCAGGCCGGGCACGAACAGGAAGATCCACAGGAACGCGAGACCGGCGAGCAGGCCGGGCACCGCGCGCGGCAGCAGCACGAGGTAGTCGAGCAGCTTGGTCGCCCAGTCGGGGCGGCGGTGGCCGGCGAACGCGACGAGCGAGTAGAAGCCGATCGCGAGCGCGCCGCCGATCACGCCGATGCCGAGCGTGTTGACGATCGCGCGCACCAGGTTGTCCTGCTCGAACAGCTCGACGAAGTTCGCCAGCGTCAGCACTTCGGCGAGCGGCACGCCTTCGCCCCAGTTGGTCACGAACGCGCGAAGCACGATGCCCGAGATCGGCACGATCACGGTCAGCGCGAGCCACAGCGCGACGATCGCGAGCGCGATCCAGCGCCACACGCCGAGCGGCAGCACGGTCGCGCGGCCGGCCTTGCCCTTCACGGTGACGAAGCGGTTCGCGGTCTTCAGCAGGCGGCGCTGCAGCAGCACGAGCGGGAAGGTGATCGCGACGATGCACACGGCGACCGCGGCCATCAGGTGATACGACGGCACGCCGAGCTTGTTGGTCAGCTTGTACAGGTAGGTCGCGAGCACGAGGTGGCCTTCCGGGTCGCCGAGCACGAGCGGCAGCCCGAACACCTCGAAGCCGAGGAAGAACACCAGCACGCCGGCGAACAGCAGCGCGGGCATCGTCATCGGCAGGCTCACGTCGAGCGCGACGCGGAACGGGCGGGCGCCCGCCACGCGCGCGGCTTCCTCGACGTCCGAGCCGAGGTTGCGCAGCGCGGCCGACGAATACAGGTACACGTGCGGCACGTGCGTGAGGCCGACGATCACCGTGATCGCGAAGATCGAATACACGTTCCAGGGCACGCTCTGCACCCCGAACAGCTCCTTGAACCACACCGAGTAGAAGCCGACCGGGCCGGCCGCGACCACGTAGCCGAACGCGAGCACCATCGGCGACACGAACACCGGCGTGAGCAGCAGCGGTTCGAGCCAGCGGCGGCCGGGCAGGTCGGTGCGCACCATCAGGAACGCGAGGATGCCGCCGAGCGGGATCGAGATGAACAGCATCCCGCCGGCGATGATGAACGAGTTCTTCACGGCCGACCAGAAATCGGGATCGCTGAAGATGAAGCGGAAGCCTTCGACGCCGAGCGTCTTGTTCGCGTCGAAGAACGGCGCGGACAGCAGGCTCTGGAACAGGATGAAGCCGAGCGGCAGCGCGACCGCGACGGTGAGTACCGCGACGACGATCCAGCGCAGCATGCCGGCGAGCGGCTGCAGGCTGCTGACCGGCAGCGCGGGAATCGCGTCGCGCGGGCCGGTGGCGGGCGGAACGGCCGGTGCCGTGCCGCGTGTGCTGGTTGAAAGCATGAGTTCGCCCCTGCGGCCATCCGGATGGCCGCCTCAAGGAAGTCGGTAAGGGGAAGGGGCCGCCCGCGCGCCGTACGGCGGGCGGCCCGGCGTCAGCGGCTCAGCGCTTGATCGCCTGCTGCCATTGCTTCAGGAACGCGAGGCGCTTCGACTGGTCGAGATAGACGAGCAGGCCGGTGCCGATCTGGATCGGCTTGAGCGAATCGCCGAGTTCCTTCGTGAGGCTCGCGGCCGACGTTTCGCCGGTCACGTCCGCGCGGATCGCGTACAGGTTCGCCTGGTTCGCGATCAGCGTCTGGCCGCGCTTCGACAGCAGGTAGTCGACCCACAGCTTCGCGGCGTTCGGGTTCTTCGCCTTCTTCGACACGGTGGCGAGGCGGCTCACGACCTGCGTGTAGTCCTTCGGAAACACGTAGCCGATCGACTTGTCCTTCTTCGCCTTCGCGTACGCATACGAGCCGATGATGTTGTAGCCGATCAGGTTCTCGCCCGACGAGATGCGCTCCATCATCGCGCCCGTGCTCGACTGCAGCTTCGGGCCGGTCGCGCCGATCGCCTTCACGAGTTCCCACGTGACCTTCTCGTTTACGTGCGCGTCCTGGGTCAGGTAGTTGAAGCCGACGCCCGATTTCTCGATGTCGTAGGTCGTGACCTTGCCCTTGAACTTGTCGGCCTGCGTGGTGAGCAGCTTGATCAGGTCGGCGCGGGTTTTCGGCACCTCGTTCTCGGGGATCAGCCGCTTGTTGTAGACGATCGCGAGCGGCTCGAACGTCGTGCCGTACGCCTGCTTCTGGTACTGCGCCCATTGCGGCACGTTCGGGCTTTCGGGCGAATCGTACGTCGCCATCAGGCCGTCGTTGACGAGCTTGACCTGCAGGTCCATCGCCGAGCTCCACAGCACGTCGGCGCTGGTGCTGCTCGCCGCGTTCTCGCTGATGTAGCGGTTGTACAGCTCGGTGCTGTTCATGTCGTTGTACTCGACCTTCACGCCGTACAGGCTTTCGAAGTCCTTGATCAGCGGACGCACGAGGCCCGTGTCGGTCGTCGAGTAGACGATCAGCTTGCCTTCCTTCTTCGCGGCGTCGATCACGCCCTGGTAGTTCCCCGGGTAGCCGGCCGGAACCTGCGCGGCGGCGCTGCCGGCGGCAGCGCCCAGAACGATCGCCAGCGCGGCGGCGAGGTGCTTCGGTGCAAACGGCATGTCTTCCTCCAGTGATGCGTCGATGTTGTTCGAATGACGCGGATGTTACGGGCGGGGCACTTTCAGCCCGCTTTCATTTCCGTTCGCGATTGCGCCGTTCGCGTCATGGATTTCCCGGGGGGCGACCGCGGCTTTCGCGGCGCAACAGGGGGACGCGACGCGGGCTGACCGGCTACGCGGGCGCGGCCAGCAGTTGCCCGAGGACTTGGCCACCATGCCGCGCGTACGCGGCCGTCCGCGCCGCATACCCGACGCCGCCGCCGGTTTCGCGGCGCGCAGGTGCTTCGCGAAATCGCCGCGGCCGATGAAGCGGGCCAGCGCGAGCGGCGGCGCGACGCCGACCGAGCGCGCGGTCGTGTGCCACATGGCGGGCAGCGCCGGGCGCCGAGCGGCCGCCGCCGACACGTCCCGCCGCCGGTTCGGCACCCGCGCAACCCGTGTTTGCGCGAGGCGTGGAGACGGAAAGGATCATGTAATGTAGCGGGCTGTCGCTGACCTTACCGGAATCCCCATGCGTGTGCTGCTCGTCGAAGACAACCCGAACCTGGCCCAGTCGCTGAGCGATGCGCTGAGCGCCGCGCGCTTCGCGGTCGATCACATGGCCGACGGCGAGGCGGCAGACCACGTGCTGCGCACGCAGGATTACGCGTTGGTGATCCTCGATCTCGGGCTGCCGAAGCTCGACGGGCTGGAGGTGCTGCGGCGGCTGCGTGCGCGCCGCAACCCGGTGCCGGTGTTGATCCTCACCGCGCACGGGTCGGTCGAGGACCGCGTGAAAGGGCTCGATCTCGGCGCCGACGACTATCTCGCGAAACCGTTCGAGCTGACCGAACTCGAGGCGCGCGCCCGCGCGCTGATCCGGCGCAGCCTCGGCCACGAGCATTCGCGGGTCGAATGCGGGCCGCTTTCGTATGACAGTATCGATCGCAGCTTCCATCTCGCGGGCGAGCCGCTGTCGCTCACGCCGCGCGAGCGCTCGGTGCTCGAGGTGCTGATCCTGCGCAACGGCCGCGCGATCAACAAGGACACGCTGTCCGAGAAGATCTTCGGGCTCGACGAGTCGGTCAACGCCGATGCGATCGAGATCTACGTATACCGGCTGCGCAAGAAGCTGGAGAACACCGGCGTCGCGATCGTCACGCTGCGCGGGCTCGGCTATTTGCTCGAAGCAAAGGCGGGGACGGCCGAATGAGCGCCCGTCGCGCTCGCTCGTGCTCGCCGGCGGCCGACGCGGCACCTGCGATCGTTGGCGCGGCCCGGCTGAACGCATGATGACCCGCCCGAACCTGCGCGCGCAGGTCGCGCTGTGGCTGCTGCTGCCGCTGCTCGGCCTGCTCGCGCTCGACTCGTGGCTCACGTACCAGCGCGCGATGAGCGCCGCGCACGTCGCGTTCGACCGCACGCTGTCGTCGTCGCTGAAGTCGATCCGCGAAGGCGTGCGGCTCAACGACGGCGAGATCGAGGTCGACCTTCCGTATCTCGCGCTCGAAATGCTCGAATCGAGCGACGGCGGCAAGATCTACTACCTGATCCGCGAGGACAACGGCCGCACGGTCACCGGCTACCCGGACCTGCCGCTGCCGCACGGGCGCGACGCGGGCGACGGCGCGCTGTTCGTCACGCGCTACTACGACGTCGTGTATCGCGGCGAACAATTGCGGATGGCCGCGCTGCGCATCCCGGTGCACGACGTGCCGACCGCGCAGTCGCGCATCGTGTGGGTGATGGTCGGCGAGACGATCGAGGCGCGCCAGGCGCTCGCGCGCGAGATCCTGATCGGGTCGCTGCTGCAGGAAGGGCTGCTCGTCGTGCTGGCGCTCGGGATCGTGTGGCTCGGCGTCGGGCGCGGGCTGCGGCCGCTGAACCGGCTGTCGGCGACCGTCGCCGCGCGCAGCGAGGACGACACGACGCCGCTCGACACCGGCGCGATGCCGAGCGAACTCGCGCCGCTCGTCGATTCGATCAACCAGTACATCGGCCGCACGCAGCGGATGCAGGTGGCGCGGCGCCGCTTCTTCGCCGATGCGGCCCATCAGTTGAAGACGCCGCTCGCGGCGGTGCAGGCTGGCGTCGAGCTCGCGCTGCGGCCCGACGAGCAGCCGCGCATGAACGTGCACCTGCGGCGCGCGAACGGCGCGGTGCGGCAGGCCGCGAAGATCGTCCAGCAATTGCTGTCGCTGTCGCGGCTCGATTCGGACAGCGGTCATGCTGTCGCGCACAAGCCGGTCGCGCTGCACCGGCTCGCACGCAGCGTGACGCTCGACTGGTCGCCCGTCGCCCGCGCGCGCGACATCGATCTCGGCTTCGAGCACGAAGCCGACGTCGACGTGCTCGGGCAGCCCGACCTGCTCGGCGAGATGATCGGCAACCTGATCGACAACGCGATCCGTTATGCGGGCGACCATGCGGTGATCACGGTGCGTGTCTCGCGCGACGGCGAAGCGGCGCGGCTCGACGTGATCGACGACGGGCCGGGCATTCCGGCCGACGAACGCGACGCGGTGTTCGAGCGTTTCCATCGCGGCAGCAAGACGCAGACGGTCGAAGGCACCGGGCTCGGGCTGTCGATCGTGCGGGAAATCGCGCGCGTGCATCAGGGGAGCGTGACGCTGGCCGATGCGGCCGGCGGCGGGCTGATCGTGACGATCCGGCTGCCGGCGGCAAGCCATCGTTAGGGACGGTTTCCAGACGAGTCGCGGCCGTTCCAGCCGCGTGGCGGGCGCACGGCCTGGCGACAGGGCGCCACGGCACTCACGGCTTCAGCAGCAGCTTGCCGATGGAGTTGCGGCTTTCCATGTCGGCATGCGCGCGCGCCGCGTCCGCCAGTGGATATTCGCCGCCGATTCGGACCTTGAGCCGGCCTTCCTCGATCCAGTCGAACAGCTGCGCCGTGCGTGCGCGGAGCAGTTCGGGCGTGTAGATATGATCGAAGAAGGTCGTATAGCCGATCTTGATGCTCCTCGGCAGGCTCATGAGGTCGATCGGCCCCGGCCCGCCGAGCACTGGACCGTACCAGCAGAAGGTTCCCGAGCGGCGCAGCACGTCGAGCGATCCCTGAAAGGTCTTCGGCCCGGAGCCGTCGTAGACGACGTGCACGCCTTCGCCGTTGGTCAGGCGCAGTGCCTTCGCGGCGAACCGCCCGCCGGTATCGACGATCAGATGATCCGCGCCCGCTTCCCTGGCCGCGGCGACCTTGTCTTCGGACGAGACGCGCCCGATTACCCGGCCGCCGCGCAGCTTGATGATCTGCGTCAACAGCAGGCCCAGCCCGCCGGCCGCCGCGTGGACGAAAGCGACGTCGCCCGGCTGTATGGGATAGAAGTCGGTTGCGAAATGGCTGGCGGTGAGACCCTGCATCATCACGGCAGCGGCCGTGCGATCGTCGATCGTATCCGGAATCGCAGCCAGCGACGTGGCGGGGATCGCAATCTGCTCCGCATAGCTGCCGGGCGCGTAGGCCCACGCGACGCGCTGGCCGGGTGCGATGTCCTCGACGCCGTCGCCGACCGCCAGCACCCGGCCCGCGCCTTCGACGCCAAGAATCTTCGGGTTGGGCCATCCCGTCCAGGCCATGCCCCGTCGCACGCCGATGTCCATGAAGTTGACGCCGGCGCAGGCGATCTCGACCAGCGCCTCGCCCGTACGCGCCACCGGGGCAGGCCGCTCGACCTGCTCCAGCATGTCGCGGCCGCCGGCGCCGTTCATCACGATGGCTTTCATGATTTACCTTGTTGTTGAATGATCGTTCATTAATATGCCAAAAAAATCTACCGTAGCGCCCGCAGCGTCATGTCGGCCAACGCGCTCAGGCTCGCGTGGTCGGCGCCGCCGCGACCGGCCACGCGGATGCCGGTAATGTTCGCAATCAGGAACTGGGCGGTCGCTTCGGGGACGAGGCTCGCGGCCACGTCGCCTTCGCGCTGCGCATCGCGGACGCGGGCGGCGATTGCGGTGATCAAGCTATGGGCCAGCACCGCATGGATCTCCGCGAGCTCGGGGCGGGACGCGCCGAATTCGTAGACGGAAATCGTGCCAAGGCAGGGTTGGGCGGCCGTTTCGACCACGCGGCGAAGCAATGCGTCGATCCCGTCGATCGCGCGTGCGCCGCTGCGCAGAGCGTCGAAATGCGCAGCGCATTCGCCCATCCCGTAGCGGCGCACGGCCGACAGGTAAAGCTGCCATTTGTCGCCGAACGCCGCATAGAGGCTCTGCCGCCCGATGCCCATCGCGCTGACGAGCATCTGGGCCGAACTGCCCTCGAACCCATGCTCGCTGAAAACGGCGATCGCGCGGTCAAGCGCTGCATCCGTGTCGAATTCCCTTGGTCTTGCCATGAGCGAACTATATCAATTCAGGAACAATCATTCAATAAATGGTGGGTGAAGAGCCGAGACCTGATCTGCCGGGGCATGTGCACGCCTGTCCGGCAGTTGTCCTGGCGGGCCGCTCAATCGCCGAACCCGATCTCCGCTTCGACCGGCTGCCCGACTTCGAGCCACGCGCCGGCGCCTTCGACGACGATCGCATTGATGCCGAACGTCAGCGCGCCGTCGTAGTTCGGGTTCGCGCGATAGGTCTGCATCGTGTCGGTCGGCTCGTGCGGCCATGCCGGGTCCGGCGTGCCGGTGGCCTGGTCGATCGTCGGCACGGGGCAGCGCGTGCACAGCTTGACGAGCCGCAGCCGCACCGGCGTGTCGCCGCCGGCGTCGAGATGCTCGACGAAATCCTCTTCGTACGCATCGAGATCCGACACGACGATGTTCGGCCGGAAGCGGTTCATCGGGATCGCCGGCGCGCCTTTCGCGGCAAGCCGCGCGTTCAGGTCGTCGAGCGACGACTGGCCGATCACCAGCAGCGGATAACCGTCCGCGAACTGCGTATGCGTATCGATGTCGCCGGTCCATTTGCGGTTGCAGCCGCGGCGTGCGTCGGGGCCGAAGCGCGCGAGCTTCGTCGGCGCGCCGAGAAATGCGGTGAGCCACGCGGCCGTTTCGGCGCCCGTGTCGATCGCGTCGACGGTGTCGCGCCACACGGTCGCGGCCATCTTCGGCGTGGCCGGCGTCGCGTCGCCGGCGAGCGGCGTGCGGATCTCCGGCATGCCCGGCGCGTTCAGCACGAGCGCATCGCGGTCGAGCGTCGGGCGGATCAGCGCGAGGCGAGGGTGCGTGCGCTGCGTGAGCATCTGCCCGTGCGGATCGGTGATCAGCCAGTGACGGTCGTACGCGAGGCCCGTTTCGAGCAGTTGCGCGCGCGACAGCGCGATGCCGGCGCAGGATTTGATCGGGTAGACGAAGAGTTCGGCGATGGCTGGCATGACGTGACGCTGGCTGGAGGCGGGATGATCGAATCGCGATTGTGCCAGATCGTACCGAACCCGTTTGGGCGGCTGCGTGCCGCCCCGGGCTTGTCACGCGAGCGGGAAACCCGTATCGAAGGTCGTGCGCACGTCGAGCGGCTGGCGCAGCAGCCCGGCCTTCAGGTAGAAGTCGGCCGTGCGCTGCTGTTCGGCGATCACCGTCGCGTCGATCGGCTGCCAGCGCGTGCCGCGGCGCTCGAACTGCAGCTTCGCGGCGGCCGGCGGAATGCCGATGATGCGCGCGAGCGCCGCCGAATACGCGTCGGCGTGCCGGTACGACCAGGCCTGCGCGCGCACGACGCGTCGCAGGAAATCGTGCAGCACATCGCGCTTCGAGGCGATCGCCGCGTCGGTCGCCGCGAGATAGCTGAGGCCCGACCACAGCCCGCGGCCATTGACCAGCACGCGCGCGCGGCCGCTCGTTTCGGCGAGGGCGGTGTAGGGCTCCCAGGTCGCCCACGCGTCGATCGAACCGGTGGCGAGCGCCAGCATTGTGTCGGCCGGCGGCAGGAAGCGGAACGACACCGCATCGGGCGGCAGGCCGGCCGCATCGAGCGCCTTCAGCGTGACGAAATGGCCGATCGAGCCGCGCGTGGTGCCGATGCGCTTGCCTTTCAGGTCGGCCGCGCCTTTCAGCGCGGCGTCGGGTTGCACGAGCACGGCCGTGCCGTATGGATCGGAACGGTTCGCGCCGATCACCTTGATGCGGGCGCCCGAGGCGAGCGCGAAGATCACCGGCGCGTCGCCGATCGGCCCGCAGTCGACGGCGGCCGCGTTCAGCGCTTCCGCGAGCGGCGCGGCGGCCGGGAATTCGGTCCACGCGATGTCGTACGCGAGCCCGTTCAGTTCGCCGGCCGCTTCGAGCAGCGCGCGCAGCCCGCCTTTCTGGTCGCCGGCGCGCAGCAGCGGGCGGGCGCCCGACTGCGCGCGCACGGCGGCCGGCGCGGCGGCGATCGTGGCAAGGGCGCTCGCCTGCGCGAGGAAACGGCGTCGGGTCGGATTCATCGTGAAGTTCGGTTCAAGAAAGGTTCAGGGATTCAATGCGGAAGCCCGGCCTGTACGTCGCGCACGGGTTCCTGGTCGACGCGCAGCAGCAGCGCGGTCAGTGCGTCGCCGCTCGTGGCGCGCGCGGCCGGGCGGGCCACCGTGTCCGAGCGGCACAGCAGGTCGGCATCCGACCAGCCGGCGCCGCCCGGCAATGCGCGCGCCCGCAGCCAGCCGCGCCGATCGGCAAGCAGTTGCGTGCCGCCGAGCGCATCGGGCGCGACGCCGGCAATCGTCGCGAACGCGAGCCACGCATCGGCGGTCGTCGCGACGCAGTTCGCACGCGGGCCGGCTGACGGCGGCACGGGCGCGCCGCGTTCGGTAACGAGCAAGGTTTGCCAGCGCGCGTCTTCCTGCGGTGGTGTCGCGCCGGCCGCGAGCGCAACGACGCGCACGCGCTGGCCTTCGCGCCAGCGCTCGAGCGCCTGGGGCGCGGCGTCGCCGCACCGCACGTCGAGCGCCGGCAGCGGGACGGGCACCGGCCACGCGCCTTCCGCCTGTGCGCTGCTGCCGGCGGCCAGCGCTTTCAGGTAATCGAGCACGGCCCATGTGTCCTGCGGGCCGAGCGTCGCCGCGAAGCCGGGCATCGTCGACGCACCGTGCTCGTCCCGCGTGCCGTGGCGCACGCGCCAGAACAGTTCGCCGTCGAGCCGACGCGCGAGCAGCGCGCCGGCGAAGGTCGGCGGCCAGTGCGCGAGCGTGGCCGCGAGCGGACCTTCCCCGCGTCCGTCCGCGCCGTGGCAGGCCGCGCAATGTTGCGCATACAGGTGCGCACCGCGCATCACGTTCGACACGGAAAACGGCGTGGGGTCGCGCTGGAAGCTCGTCGGCACGGCGGGCGCGAGCCACAGCGAAGCGGGCGGCCACGGCGCGAACCACGCGACGGCCAGCGCGACGATGGCCGTCGCGACACGCCACTTGCGCGATGCCAGCGCGGCGCAGGCGAGTCCGACGGCCAGCGCCGTCAACGTACACGCGAACGCGAGTTGCCGCGTGAGCCCCGCGTCGATGCGCAGCGTTTCAAGCGCGATGCGGTGTGCCCACGGCCACGCGGCCTGGCCGTCGGCGTCGCCGGTCAGGCCGATCGCGTGCAACCCATGCGCCAACGAGATTTGTGCGCGATACAGCAGTTGCAGGAACGCGATGGCCCAGTCGGCGAACGGCGGCGCGTTCATCGCGCGCGCCTCCGGCGGACCGCATTCGAACGTCGAACGGCACGCGGCATCTACCAGCTCGCATCGAGCCCGAGATGCCGCAGCGCGTCGTGGCGCAATTCGGCGAGGCGCGGGTCGCCGCGATGGCGCGGGTAGGGCAGGTCGACGCGCAGTTCGGCGACGATCCGTGCCGGGCGCGGCCCGAACACGATCACGCGCTGCGCGAGAAACAGCGCTTCTTCCACGTCGTGCGTGACGAGCAGCGCGGAGAAACCGTCGCGTTGCCACAGCGCGGTCAGCTCGGCCTGCATCGTGAGCCGCGTCAGCGAATCGAGCTTGCCGAGCGGTTCGTCGAGAATCAGCAGGCGCGGGTCGTTGACGAGCGCGCGGGCGAGCGCGACGCGCTGCGCCATCCCGCCGGACAACTGATGCGGAAACACGTTCGCGAAGTCCTCCAGCCCGACGCGCGCGAGCGCATCGTCGACGCGATGCTGCGCGGTGCGTGCCACGCCGCGCGCTTCGAGGCCGAGCGCGACGTTCGCGCGCACGCGCCGCCACGGGTACAGCGTCGGGTCCTGGAACACGACGATGCGCGACGGATCGGGGCGCTCGATCGGCACGCCGTCCTGCGCGATTCCGCCTTGCCGCGCGGCGTCGAGCCCCGCGACGAGGCGCAGCAGCGTCGATTTCCCGCAGCCGCTCGGGCCGAGCAGCGCGACGAATTCGCCGGCCGCGACCGACAGCGACACGTCGTCGAGTACCGGCAGCGCGCCGCCGGGGCCGTCGAACGCATGGCTCACGCCGCGGATGTCGATGCGTGCGCCTCGCGGCGGCGCGACGGCGGGCGCCGCAGCAGTGGCGGCGGACGGTTCGAGTACGGCGGCGCTTACCATTTGACGGTTCCTTTCTGCCAGGCGAGCACGCGGTCGCGCACCGCGAACAGCAGCGCGATCAGCCCGGAAAACAGCAGCGCCATCACGATCAGCGCCGCATACATGTTCACGTACGACGCCCAGCCCTGCGCCCAGCTCAAATACCAGCCGAGCCCCGACTTGACGCCCATCATCTCGGCGACGACCAGCACCGTGAACGACGCGCTCAGCCCCATGAAGATGCCGACGAACACGTGCGGCAGCGCGGCCGGAATCGCGACGCGCAGCACGAGGAAGCGCGCGTTCGCGCCGAGCGTGCGCGCGACGTCGTAGTACTGCTTGTTCACGCTCGCGACGCCCGACCACGTCAGCACGGCGACCGGGAAGCCGGTTGCAAGCGCGATCAGGAACGCGGCGGCCGAATAGCTCGACGGGAAGAAGTAGAACGTGAGCGGCAGCAGCGCGGTGGCCGGCACGGGCCCGAGCACGCGCAGCACCGGATGCACCCAGTAGCCGATCCGGCGCGACCAGCCGATCGACACGCCCACCGCGAAGCCGACCGTGACGCCGTACGCGAACCCGAGCGCGAGCAGCTTCAGCGTGTTGCCGGCGCTGCCGGCGAGGCGCGGCCAGTCGTCGACGTAGACCTCGATCAGCGCCTGCGGCGGCGCGAAGAACGGCGTCGGCAGCCAGCCGGTTTTGGCGGTGACGATTTCCCACGCGGCGAGCACGAGCGGCAGCGCGACGAGCCACGGGCCGGCCGGGCGAACGCGTGCGAGCCGCGTGCGGGTCGCGGGAACGCGATGGCCGAGCGTCGCGGCGACGAGCAGCAGCGCGGCGATCGTCCACGCGGCCGTGCCGAACGTGTCGGTGTACGCCCAGTCGCTGAAGCCGACGATCCGGTTCGGCCACAGGTGCGTCAGCGCGCCGAGCGCGGCCCACGCGAATGCGGCGGCGATGCCGGTCGGCCAGGTGCGCGCGCGCCGCGCTTCAGCGGCCAGCGTGGCGTCGCAGGTCGTGCAGGCTGCGCGCGCGGGAGCTGCAGCGTTGGCGTCGCCGGCCGGGGCCGATGCGGTGCGGGCGGCGGAAGTGTGTTCGATCGTCGACATCGCGTTACCCCAGTACGTTCGCATAGACCTGCTGCGCGAAGCGCTGCGGGTCCGTGCTCTTCTTCAGCACGCTGATGCGGCGGAAATCGTCCGCATAGAACGCGATTTCCTGCTGCAGGTCGACGTTGGTCGGGTGGTGCGTGTAGGTGAGCGTCGCGTACAGCTTGCGCAGATCCTCGGGGCTGATCTTCGGCGAATACTTCGCGAACACCTTCGCGGCTTCGTTCGGGTTGTCGTGCGTGTACTCGGTGGCCTGCACGATCGAGCGCGCGAGCGCGGCGGCCGTCGGGCGGTCGTTGCGCACGAGGTCGCCGCGCGCGCCGATCACGCAGCACACCTTGCGCGCGTATTCGCCGGACAGGTTGGTCGCGAGTTCGGTATACGCGCCGTTGCTGCGCTTTTCGAGCAGGTAGAGGTTCGGGTCGCCGTCGGCGATCGCGTGGATCTCGCCCTTGTCGACCGCGACGCCGAGCAGGTCGGCCGGATACTGCCGCCACGTGATGTCGCGCTCGGGGTCGACACCGTTCTTCGCGAGCAGGATCGAGAAGAAGTGCTTGCCGGGCGCGGCCAGATCGCTGACGCCGACCGTCTTGCCCTTCAGCGCCTGCAGCGTCGTGACGCCGGCCGCCTTCGCGCCGAGCAGCCGCACGCAGCCGCCGTGCGAGCTGCCGATGATCTTCACGTCGAAGCCGGCTTCGAGCGGCTTCAGCCAGCGGTGGATCATCCCGACCGCCGCGTCGGCCTTGCCGGTCGCGATCGATTCGAGCAGTTGATCGGTCGAGCCGCTGTAGTTGATCAGCTCGACCTGCAGCCCGTTCTTCTCGAAGAAGCCGCGCTCCTGCGCGACGACGATCGGCGTCAGGCAGAACGCGTTCTGGTTCCACGCGAACGTGAGCTTCTTCAGCGGCGGCGCCGACCACGCGTGGCGGCCGAGCGTGATCGCCGGCACGGCGAGCGCGGCGGCGCCGGCCGCGCGCAGCAAGCGGCGGCGTTGGTCGTGGGGCGCGGGTGCGGTGGTTTGGGTCATGGTCTGGTCTCCGGTGTGGCGCAAGGGCGGCTTAGGCACGTTCGCAAGCCCGTCAATAGCGTGAACGGGCCCTAATCGAGCAGGTCGGGTTCGTCGGCGACGACGCGCGCGAACAGGCTGTCGAACGCATGCAGCGCACCGTCGGGGCCGCCGATCTGGCCGTGCGTATGGCGCGCGGTGGCGTGATCGATCGGCCGCGGCGTGCCGGCCGCTTCGGCCAGCAACTGCGTGTGCGCGACGTTGTCGAGCGCGATGTACCACCACGCGGCGGCCTCGACCGTCGGGCCGGCCGTCAGGATCCCGTGGTTCTTCAGGATCACGCCCTTGTGCGTGGTGCCGTCCGGCTTCGCGAGCGCATCGGCGATCCGCGCGCCTTCGCTAGTGTCGACGACCATCCCCGTGAAATCGTCGAACAGCGCGTGATCCTCGTAGAACACGCACGCGTCCTGCGTGAGCGGATCGAGCGGGCGGCCGAGCGTCGACCATGCCTTGCCGTAGGTCGAATGCGTGTGCGCGGCGGCGACCACGTGCGGATGGGCTTCGTGGATCGCCGCATGGATCGCGAACGCGGCCTTGTTCAGCGGCCGCTGGCCGATCGCGGTTTCGCCGCGTGCGTTGACGAGCAGCAGGTCGGAGACCTTGATCTGCGAGAAATGCACGCCGAGCGGGTTCACCCAGAAATGATCGGGCAGCTCCGGATCGCGCGCGGTGATGTGGCCCGCGAGGCCCGCCGCGAAGCCGAAGCGCGCGAACAGGCGGAACGCGGCCGCGAGCCGCTCCTGCCGGTGGCGACGCTCGGCGGCGACGTCGATGCGCGGCGCGGGCGGATCGAACCAGAAGTGCTGGCGCGGGGTGTCGGCGAGCACGAGGCCCGATGCGGTACGGTGGGGCGAGGACAGGACGGCGGACATGATCGCGTATGGCTCCGTATGGCTCCGTTGGGCTCCGTTGGCTCAGGCGGCGCGGCGTGCCGCGTCGCGTGCGGCGACGGCGCCGCGCA
This sequence comes from Burkholderia sp. AU44665, assembly GCF_030504405.1. Lineage (NCBI taxonomy): Bacteria > Pseudomonadati > Pseudomonadota > Betaproteobacteria > Burkholderiales > Burkholderiaceae > Burkholderia > Burkholderia sp. AU44665. The sequence goes on from NZ_JAUJRI010000001.1 coordinate 473,629, forward strand.
CACGCGGAATCAGTTCACGGCCGTAGTCGATCGCGTCTTCCAGCGGGTCGAAGCCGCGGATCAGGAACGTCGTCACGCCGAGGTCGTAGTAGTCGAGCAGCGCGTCGGCGACCTGTTCGGGCGTGCCGACGAGCGCCGTCGAGTTCGAGCGCGCGCCCGTGAGCTTCGCGATCTCGGTCCACAGCCGCTTGTCGACGCGTGAGCCGCGCTCGGCCGCGGCGAGCAGGCGGCGTGCGCCTTCGCTCTGCTGCGGGCCGCCGGCGCCGAGCCCGGCCGCTTCGCGCAGCCGGCGCGTTTCGTCGAGGATGCGGTGCGCACGCGCCCACGCTTCGTCCTCGGTCGCCGCGAGGATCGGGCGGAAGGATACGGAGAAGCGCACCTGGCGGCCGTGTTTCGCGGCTTCGGCGCGCACGCGCGTCGTCAGGTCGCGCACCTGGTCGAGCGATTCGCCCCACAGCGCGTACACGTCCGCGTGCTTGCCGGCCACCGCGAGCGCGGCTTCCGACGCGCCGCCGAAGTAGATCGGCACGTGCGGCTGCTGGAACGGCTTCACTTCCGAGAAACCCTGCTTGAACCGGTAATGCGCGCCGTCGTGATCGAACGGCTGCGCTTCCGTCCAGATTCGCCGCAGGATGCCCAGGTATTCGTCGGTGCGTGCATAGCGCGCGTCGTGATCGAGGAAATCGCCGTCGCGCTGCTGCTCGCTGTCCGAGCCGCCGGAGATGAAGTGCACGGCGAGCCGGCCGCGGCTGAACTGGTCGAGCGTCGCGATCTGCCGCGCGGCGAGCGTCGGCGCGGTGAAGCCGGGGCGATGCGCGAGCATGAAATGGATGCGCTCGGTCGCGGCCGCCGCGAACGCGATCGTCAGCGTCGCCGACGGGCCGGTCGAGTGATGCGGCACGAGAATCCGGTCGAAACCGGCGGTTTCATGGGCGCGGGCAAAGTCGCGCACATAGTCGGGATCGACCACGGGGCCGGACGCCGGGTGGATTTCCGACTGCTTCTGGCTCTGGATCATGCCGATGAATTCGACGCTCATCTGGGTCTCCGGTGCAGGGATGTCCCGGCGCACGGCCGGGCAGGAATGGAGCGCAGGTTAACGCCGGGATCATGCGGAATGGAAATAATCAATCCCGATTTGAATATCAGATTTGCATGGTTTGGGGCCGTATGGGTTGCGCATACGCTGTGGGCTCGTGAATGATCGGGCGCGCGTCGGCGCTGTTTTCGCCCGCCGTTTTCGTCGTTCCGCCGCCGTGTTCGACCTACCCAGGGAATCCGTTTCGATGTCCGCCAGCCTTGCCGTTTCCTCGCCGCCACCGCAACCCTCGCTGCGCCTGCTGCCCGCGGACGCCGCCAAGCCCGCCCACGCCGACGCCATCGACGAGACGGACGACGCGCGCCTCGCCGCGCTGCTCGAGCGTCTCACTCCCGAACTCGCCGCCGATGCGGCCCGCAACGACGTCGAGGGCCGCTTTCCGCACGAGAACTTCGCGCGACTGCATCGTGCCGGGCTGATCGCGCAGGTCGTGCCGCGCGAGCATGGCGGCGCCGGGGCGACGCTGGCGCGGGCGAGCCGGATCGTCGCGGCCGTCGCGCGGGCCGATCCGGCAACCGCGCTGGTGCTGACGATGACGTATCTGCAGCACCGCGCGCTCGGCCGCGCCGACAACCGCTGGCCCGCGCAGGTGCGGCGCGCGGTGTTCGACAGCGCGGTTGCGCACGGCGCGCTGATCAACGCGCTGCGCGTCGAGCCGGCGCTCGGCTCGCCGTCGCGCGGCGGGCTGCCGGCGACCCTCGCGCGCCGCGATGGCGACGGCTGGCGGCTGTCGGGCCACAAGCTCTACAGCACCGGGATTCCGGCGCTGCGCTGGCTGGCCGTGTGGGCGCGCACCGACGAACCGGCGCCGCGCGTCGGCGTGTTTCTCGTGCCGCGCGACCCCGCGGCGGACGGCGATCGCATCCGCGTGATCGAAAGCTGGAATCACCTCGGCCTGCGTGCGTCCGGCAGCCACGAAGTCGTGTTCGACGACGTGCCGCTGCCGGCCGACCATGCAGTCGACGTGCGCGCGCCGGACGCATGGGCCGTATCGGCCGCCACTCATGCGGATGCCGACGCGCAGGCGGACCAGCAGGCGTGGATGGTCGTGCTGCTCGGCAGCCTGTACGACGCGGTGGCGCGTGCGTCGCGCGACTGGCTCGTCGAATTCGCGACGACGCGTGCGCCGAGCGGGCTCGGCGCGCCGCTCGCGACGCTGCCGCGCGTGCAGGAGGCGGTCGGAGAAATCGAAGGCTGGCTGCACGCGAACCGTGTGCTGCTCGACGATCACATCGCGCGCACCGACGCCGACAACGCGCCGTCGGTGACGACCAGCGGCCTCGTCAAGCGCACCGTGACCGAGCACGCGATCCGGACGGTCGAGCAGGCGCTGAAGCTGTCGGGCAATCACGGGCTGAGCCGCGGCAATCCGCTCGAACGCCACTATCGCGACGTGCTGTGCAGCCGCGTGCATACACCGCAGGACGATGCGATCGCGGTGGCGGCGGGGCGGGCGGTGCTCGACGCGGCGACGCGCGGGCAGACGAATGCAGGGGCGGACGCGACGTCACGCAACGGGATCGAACGCGGTCGACGCGATGCGTGAGCCGGGTCAGGTTGCCGCGCACGGCAACGGCGCGGCGCGACGCAGGCGCCGCGCGGCTACCGAGGCTACCGAGGCTACCGAGGCTACCGAGGCTACGTTACGCGGCCTTGTCGTGCGATTGCTCGGGCAGCGCGAACGCCGTGCGCGCACGCGCGGCGACGGCCGCGAGCGGCGCGTCGAGGCGCGCGGCATCGTGCCGGCGCAGCAGCCACAGATCGATCTGCGGCTTGAAATCGGCGAGCGGCACGATATCGAGCGCGTCGCGCAGCGGGCTGCCTTCGACGAGCGGCAGCGGCATCAGCCCGAGGCCGAAGCCGTTGGCGACGCTCTGCAGTTGCAGGTCGCGGCCGTACGCATCGAGCGTGACCGGCATCGGCAGGCCCTGCGCGTCGAGCGCGCGCCGCAGGCCCGCACGAAAGCCGCAGCCGTCCGGGTTGAGCACCCAGCCGCGCGCGTGGCAATCGGCGAGCCGGTAGCTGCGGCGCGGCCAGTCGCCCTTGCGGCCGACCGCGACGAGCCGCGTGGCCAGCAAGCGTTCACCCTCGACCTGCGCCGGCAGCACCATCTCGCGCGCGAGGAAGACCAGCGCCGCATCGAGTTCGCGGCGGGCGATGCGGTCGACGAGCAGGCCGCCCCATGCGGTCGTGACCTGCGTCGCGAGCGCCGGCCACTGCGCGGCGAGATCCGCGATCAGCGCGGGCAGCATCAATTCGCCGAGGCCCTGCGTGAGCCCGATCCTGAATTCACCGGCGGGCGGCTGCTGGCCGGCCGTCAGTTCGCGCAGCGCGTCGACCTCGCGCAGGATCGCGCGACACTGCTCGAACACCTGCCGGCCGATGTCGGTCGGGCGCGGCGGCTTCGTGTTGCGGTCGAGCAGCGTCACGCCGAGCGTTTCCTCGAGATTCTGGACGCGCCGCGTGATCGCGGGCTGCGTCATCCCGAGCTCGGCTGCGGCCTGGCTCAGGGTCTGGCAGCGGACGACCGCTGCAAAAGCGTCGATATCGCTAATTTTCATGTTTGTTCTGCATGGTCTTTCGGGTGCATCATGACGATCCATCATATTCGGCATCATATTCGAGGAGACGGCCGATGAGTACGCTTTCGTTGCAACAGACGCCGCTGCGTCCGTTCGTCGATGCTCTGGATGCGCTGCTCGCGTCCGGCGCGAACGAGGCGCGCATTCTCGACGAGGGCGGCGCGCTGCTCGCCGCGCTCGTCGAGCACGACGACTGGTTGCCCGACGCGTTCGCGCAGCCCGATCCCGAGCGTTACCGGCAGTACCTGCTGCATCTGGACCCGGACGAGCGCTTCTCGGTCGTCAGCTTCGTGTGGGGGCCGGGCCAGGCGACACCGATCCACGATCACACGGTGTGGGGGCTGATCGGGATGCTGCGCGGCGGCGAGTTCTCGCAGCCGTACCGGTTCGACGCGGCCGGCAGGCCGGTGCCCGCGGGCGACGCCGTGCGGTTGCGGCCGGGCGAGGTCGAGGCCGTGTCGCCGCGCATCGGCGACGTTCACCGCGTGACCAACGCATTTGCCGACCGCGTATCGATCAGCATCCACGTGTACGGCGCGAACATCGGCAAGGTCGAGCGCGCGGTGTACCTGGACGACGGTACCGTGAAGCCGTTCGTGTCGGGCTATTCGAATGCCTGACGCGAATGTCTGACGCCTAGCCCGCTCGCGCGGCCCGTGGCGGGCGCGCGGCGGCAGGGCCACGATCGAGCCGTTCCGTTTTCTTCACCGACTTCAACGTATTCAACCCAGAGACATCGTGACGCATTCCGCAGATTCCCTTTCCCGTTTCCCCGTCGCGTCGTACCAGGACGTACGCGCGCGCCTGCTTGCCCGCGACGAGATCGCGCTGATCGACGTACGCGAGGAAGATCCGTACGCGCAGGGCCATCCGCTGTGGGCCGCAAATTTTCCGTTGTCGAAGCTCGAACTCGACGCGTGGACGCGGATTCCGCGCCGCGACACGCCGATCGTCGTGTTCGGCGAAGCGGGCGGCGAGGATCTCGCGCCGCGCGCGGCCGCGACGCTCGCGCGGCTCGGCTACACCGACGTGCGGCTGCTCGACGGCGGCCTCGCGGGCTGGGTCGCCGCGGGCGGCGAACTGTTCATCGACGTGAACGTGCCGAGCAAGTCGTTCGGCGAATGGGTCGAGGCCGAGCGCCATACGCCGTCGCTGTCCGCGCAGGAGGTGCAGGCGCTGATCGACGCGAAAGCCGATGTCGTGATCGTCGACGCGCGCCGCTTCGACGAATACCAGACGATGAACATCCCGACGTCGACCAGCGTGCCGGGCGCGGAACTCGTGCTGCGCGTGCGCGCGCTCGCGCCGGACCCGCGCACGCAGGTGATCGTCAACTGCGCGGGCCGCACGCGCAGCATCATCGGCACGCAGTCGCTCGTCAACGCGGGGCTGCCGAACCCGGTCGCTGCGCTGCGCAACGGCACGATCGGCTGGACGCTGGCCGGCCAGACGCTCGAGCGCGGCGCCGCACGGCGCTTTCCGGACGAGATCGACGCGACGCAGCGCGCCGAAGCGCGTCGGGCCGCCCGCGCGGTGGCCGAGCGCGCCGGCGTGCCGCGCATCGCGCTGGCCGACGTCGCCGCGCTCGCCGAACCGGGCCGCACGCTGTACCGCTTCGACGTGCGCACGCCGGAGGAATACGAAGCCGGCCACCTGCCGGGCTTCCTGAGCACGCCGGGCGGCCAGCTCGTGCAGGAGACCGACCATCATGCGGCCGTGCGCGGCGCGCGGATCGTGCTGGCCGACGACGACGGCGTGCGCGCGGACATGACCGCGTCGTGGCTCGCGCAGATGGGCTGGGACGTGCGCGTGGTCGAGCCGGCCGGCGCCGCGGCATTCGTCGAGCGCGGCCAGCCGCCGCGCGACGTGCCCGCGACGCCGCCCGCGGCCGACGTGTCGCCCGCGACGCTCGCCGGCTGGCTGAAGGAGGCCGCGCCCGGCGAGCTTGCGATCGTCGACGTGACGGCCAGCGCGAACTACGTGAAGCGTCATGTGCCGGGCGCGTGGTTTGCCGTGCGTGCGCAGTTGCGCGACGCGCTGGCCGCGATTCCGCCCGCGAAGCGCTACGTGTTCACGTGCGGATCGAGCCTGCTCGCGCGGTTCGCGGCGGATGACGCCCGCGCGCTGCTGCCGGCGTCGGCCGAGATCCGCGTGCTGACCGGCGGCACGGCCGCGTGGATCGCCGCCGGGCTGCCGCTGGAGAGCGGCGAGACCCGTCTTGCGTCGCCGCGCATCGACCGCTATCGGCGCCCGTACGAAGGCACCGACAACGCGGCCGCGGCGATGCAGGCGTATCTCGACTGGGAATACGGGCTGGTCGACCAGTTGAAGCGGGACGGCACGCACCACTTCAACGTGATCTGACCGACGCGGTGCAACCGGGCGCGGCACCTCGTGCGCGGCGCCCGGTCGCGATGCGGGTCGGCGCTTCGTGTCAGCGCTTGAACGTATCGACGGCCGTGCGGCCGACGGCCGGATCGTCGGTGAAGAAGCCGTCGATGCCCGCGCGCAGGTACGCCTGGATCTCGCGCACCGAGCCGCCCGTGTTGCGCGTGGCCGGCGTGCCGCCGTCCTTCAGCGATGCGGGCAGGAAGTTGTTTTCCGGGCGGAACGTGTACGGATGCACGACGAGGCCGGCCTCGTGCGCGTAGCGCACGAACGGCGTCGGCTGCTGCAGCGTGCCGTCCGCGGCGACCGCGATGATCGACGTCTTGTACGGGCCGACGCCGTTCGCATAGGTCGCGATCTCGCGCATGCCGTCGCGCGTCGACAGGTCGCCGTAGGTGCGCGTGTCGTTCGCCTTCACGAAGTCGTACGGGCGCTGACCGGCTTCGTCCATCAGCTGCACGAGCTGCCAGTTCGGCTGGCTCGACTTGATCCGGTTGCGGATCGCTTTCAGGTTCGCGACTTCGAACGACTGGATGTAGACGGTCGCCGTGCGCGACGTGTACGAATCCTTCAGCAGCGCGTCGACGAGACGGTCCTCGAGCGGCAGGCCGATCGACTGGAAGTAGGTCGGATGCTTGGTTTCCGGGTACAGATGGATCGTGCGGCCTGTCTGCGCGGACATCTGCTTCGCGAGCGCGACGATCTCGTCGAACGTCGGAATCTCGAACTGGTCGTTGTAGGCCGTATTCGCGGGGCGCACCTGCGGAATGCGCTCGCGCGCCCGCAGCGTCTTCAGCTCCGCGAGCGTGAAATCCTCGGTGAACCAGCCGGTCAACTGCGCGCCGTCGATCGTCTTGGTCGCCTTGCGGCTTGCGAACTGCGGTAGCGCCGACACGTTCGTCGTGCCCGAGATCTCGTTCTCGTGGCGCGCGACGAGCACGCCGTCGCGCGTCGACACGAGGTCGGGCTCGATCACGTCCGCGCCGTCGTCGATCGCCTTGCGATACGACGCGAGCGTGTGTTCGGGGCGCAGCGCGCTCGCGCCGCGATGGCCGACCACCTGGACCTTCGCGGAGATCGGCTGCGTGGGATCGCGCGTCAGGGCGTCGTCGCCGCCGCACGCGGCGAGCAGGAGCGCGGCGGCGCAGGCGAACGGGGCATAGCGCAGGGAGGTCGGGCGCTTGAGGAGCATGTCGTTGAACCTTCGAAACGGAGTCGGAAAGGGCGCTCGAGTCGGCGGCCCGGCGAGAAGCCGGGCAGAACGGAATCGAACGGTGCGCGATCGTCGCATCGAATAATTACATATGTATTACTTCCAGCTTTCTGTTCTGTTTTGAAGGGGCGACGTGCACGACAGCGCGAGTGACGACAGGGTTGGCGTGCATCGCATTCCGGCCGGCACAGCGAACCCGCGCGCCGGATGCACTAAACTTGCGGGAATTTTGCATCGCCGCACCGGGGCCGACGCCCGCCGCGCGCGACGATGCGGCGACTCGCGGGCCGGCGCGGGCGCCCGGCGCCCGTGTGCGTCCGGGGCCCGCGCCGGCCGATCTTTCCCGACTCATGACGACCCATACCGATCCCGCCTATCTGCTCGGCGACCTGCTGAAGAACGTATCCCGCTCCTTCTACCTGACGCTGCGCGTGCTGCCCGACGGCATGCGCGACCCGGTCGGCCTCGCGTATCTGCTTGCACGCGCGGCCGACACGATCGCCGACACGGCGCTCGTCGCGCCCGACCGGCGCGCGGCGCTGCTGACCGACCTGCGCGACGACATCGAGCGTCTCGGCGACGGCGCGGCGCTGTCGCGTTCGCTCGAGGACGTGACGCGGATGCAGACCGATTCGCACGAACACCTGCTGCTCGGCTCGATGGAGCCGATGCTCGCGCTGCTGCGCGCGCAGCCGGAGGTCGATCGCGCGTCGATCCGCAAGGTCGTCGCGACGCTCACCGCGGGGATGGAATTCGACCTGCGCACGTTTCCGGACGAGCGGTCGGGGCAGGTCGCATCGCTGTCCACGCGGGGCGAACTCGACCGCTACACGTACCTCGTCGCCGGCTGCGTCGGCGAATTCTGGACCGACATGACGGGCGCGCACACGCGCGCCGCGCGCGGCTGGGACCTGCCGGACATGCGCGAGAAGGGCATTCGTTTCGGCAAGGCGCTGCAGATCACGAACATCCTGCGCGATTGCGCGAAGGACCTGCGCATCGGCCGCTGCTACCTGCCCGACGACGTGCTGCGCGCGCACGGGCTCGTCGTGGCCGACCTGATGCGGCCCGATGCGTCGGCGCGCGCACGCGGCGTGCTGGTCGACCTGCTGCGCGGCGCGCTCGACCAGTATCGCGACGCATGCCTGTATACGCTCGCGATCCCGCGTCGTTTCGTGCGGCTTCGGCTCGCCTGCCTGTGGCCGATCATGATCGGCCTCGAAACGCTCGGACTGCTGGCCGGCCACGCTGCGTGGCTCGACCCGGCGCAGCCGGCCAAGGTGCCGAGAAAGCGCGTCTACCGGATCATGGCGGCGTCGCTCGCGCTGGTCGGTTCGAACACGGCGATCCGCGCGCGCCTGAGCGCGCTCGCCGACGCCGTGACCGCGCGGCTCGCGCGCCCCGCGTCGCAGCACTGAAGCGCGTCGGTGCGACCGGCACCGACGTCGCGTCCCGGCCCGCGCTCGCCGGGCCGTTCCCGTCCGATCTCCCGTGCCCCGTGCACGGACAAAAACGTTTTCATGATTTCGTGTCTCGAAATGTGGGTGTCACGAACGTCGGCGATCCTGCGCGGCGGCGTGAATCGCGGCGTCAGCTTCGATCGCGCATTTGTAAGATGTTTGGTTGCCGAAGGCGTCTGACGACATCGGACGGTCGCGTTGCACCCGTAAAAATGTAAAGCTAGGGTTTTCACCGGCAAATGCCGGAAAGGCCCGCCGCACAAGCATTTCGAGCTGTTATGTAACCGTTTGGTGAACGCCCGCGTTGCGTCGATCATACGATGACCGACTGCACATGTTGGGAAACAATTGGTAATCCGTCAGAATCGCGTCGGCATGTACTCGCACATGTGTCGGTCACAAAACCACACCAGAAAAGAAACATTCTTTGAGGACGGAGAATCAATGAAAAAGCGCGTCGCTTTCGCCATGACGGCAGTGGGTCTCGCAGCCGCTACCGCCGCCCACGCCCAGAGCAGCGTGACCCTGTACGGTATCGTCGACAACGGCCTGGCATACCAGAACAACGCGGCCCCGTCGACGGGTGCGACGACCGGCGGTCACTCGAAGGTATCGATGTCCACCGGCGTATGGGCAGGCAGCCGCTTCGGCCTGAAGGGCAGCGAAGATCTCGGCGGCGGCACGAAGGCGATCTTCCAGTTGGAAGCAGGCGTGAACTCGGCGACCGGCGCGTCGCAATGGGCAGGCGGCATCTTCACCCGCCAGGCATGGGTCGGTATGACGAACCAGGCGTACGGTACGCTGACGGCCGGCCGTCAGTACACGGCGTACTACACGCTGCTGTCGCCGTACAGCCCGACGACGTGGCTGACGGGCGCATACGGCGCGCACCCGGGCGATATCGACTCGCTGGATACCAGCTACCGCGCGAACAACTCGCTCGTCTACATGTCGCCGAAGTTCTACGGCTTCACGGTCGGCGGTTCGTACTCGTTCGGCGGCGTGCCGGGCAGCGTCAACCGCGGCTCGACGTGGAGCGCGGCGGTCCAGTACCTGAACGGCCCGGCAGGCATCGCGGTCGGCTATCAGAAGGTCAACAACTCGACGCTCGGCGGCGGCGTGTGGGGCGACAACTCGACGGTCACGAGCGGCGGCCAGCCGGCGGTGTCGGCGCTCAATGCCGGTTATCAGACGGCGCAGTCGCAGCAGCGCATCGGCGTGACGGCCGGTTACCAGTTCACGCCGGCGTGGGATGTGTCGGCGTCGTACACGAACGTCAAGTACACGCCGGGCGTCGGCTCGGTGTTCCGCAACAGCGCGATCTTCAACACGGCCGGCGCCGTGCTGCACTGGAAGGCAGCGGCTCAGTGGGACTTCGCGGTCGGCTACTCGTACACGGCGGCGACGCAGTCGAACGGCATCACGAGCGCGGCCAAGTACCATCAGGTCACGCTGTCGCAGTACTACAGCCTGTCGAAGCGCACGGGCCTGTACGCACTCGAGGCTTACCAGCACGCGTCGGGCAATACGCTGAGCAAGACTGGCACCATCCAGGCAGCAACGACGCAGATCGGCGACGGCGTGGCGGCAGGTTCGAAGCAGAACCAGATCGCTGTCGGCGTCGGCATGATCCACCGCTTCTAAACGTCGCGCGGCGCGCGAGCGCCGCTCACGGCATGCGGTATGAAAAAACCGGCTTTCGAGCCGGTTTTTTCGTTTACGTCGCGAGCATTCGCCCGATTCGTCCGATTCTCCGGATCACTGATCGATCGGCGATTTCAGCGGCTGATGCTCGCCCGTCAGCCCGAACACGACCAGTTGCGCGGGCTCGGTCGCGCTCGCGTTGCGCGATACCTGATGGCGCGAGCCGGGCGGCTCGTACCAGCCTTCGCCGGCGCGATAGCGGCGCAGCGGGCCGCCGTTCACCTGCGACAGCACTTCGCCTTTCGACACGACCGCGAACACCGAGCCGAGATGCCGGTGCGCGTCGGACGCCTGACCGGGCGCATAGTCGACCGTCGCGACGACGACGAGCTTGCCGGGCGCTTCGGGCACGGCCTGCTGCATGATCGCGTGGACGCTGTCGCCGGCGTCGTGCGCGTGGGCGGCGGCCGGCAGTGCCGCCGCGAGCACGAGCCCGATGCACGGCGCGATGCGATGGAGCGGGGAGCGAATCATCGTCGCCGCCTTACTCGGGCATCTTGCGGAACGCGATCGCGAAGCGGTTCCACGAGTTGATCGTCGCGATCAGCATCGACAGGTCGAACAGCTCCTCGTCGGTGAAATGCGGCTTCACGGCTTCCCAGACGGCGTCGGGCACGTGGTTGCCGGCCACCAGCGTCAGCGCCTCGGTCCATTCCAGCGCCGCGCGTTCGCGCTCAGTGAAGAACGGCGTTTCACGCCACGTGACGACGGTCGCGAGACGGCGGTCGGTTTCGCCGCCCTTGCGTGCGTCGCTCGTATGCATGTCGACGCAGAACGCGCAGCCGTTGATCTGCGACGCACGCAGACGGACGAGTTCGGCGAGCGGCTTCTCGATCGAGCACTTCGCGAGGAATTCCTCGGCGTTGCGCATCACCTTGATCGCATTCGGGCTGGCGGCATAGAAGTTCAGGCGCGGTTGCATGGCAGGTCCTTTTCGGTTGGGTAGCGCCGGGGTGGCGCGACAGGACCCACTTTAGGACGCGTACTGGCCTGCTTGAATAGCCAATTCCGTGGAAATTCAGGTAACCAGTGACGGCCCGCCCGCGATGCCGGCTTCCAGCAGCCGGGCCAGCTTCGCGAGCGCCGTGTCGATGCGCAGCGCGTCGATTCCGCCATAGCCGAACAGCAGCCCGGCGCGCACCGGCACGCCCGCGTGGAACGCCGAGATTCCGTACAGGCCGATGTCCTGCGCCCGCGCCGCGCGGACCAGCGCCGCTTCGTCGAGCCCCGGCTTCAGGCGCGCGGCGAGATGGATGCCGGCGGTCGGCACGATCGCGTCGAACCACGGCGCGAGTTCGCCGCGCAGGTGCGCGATCAGCACCTTGCGCCGCGCGTCGTAGTGCTTCTGCACGCGTTTCAGGTGCCGCGCGAAATCGCCATCGTGCATGAAGCGCGCGAGCGCCGCCTGCGTCAGCGTGCACGTGTGCCAGTCGACGATCTGCTTCGCCTTGGCCAGCGCGCCGCGCAGCGCGCGCGGCGGAATCGCGTAGCCGATCCGCAGCTCGGGAAAGATCGTCTTCGAGAACGTGCCGACGTACGCGACGAGGCCCGTGCGGTCGAGGCTCTTCAGCGATTCGACCGGGCGGCCTTCGAAGCGGAATTCGCCGTCGTAGTCGTCCTCGATGATCACCGCGCGGCGGCGCTGCGCCCATTCGAGCAGCGCGACGCGGCGGTCGAGCGTCATCGGCATGCCGAGCGGGAACTGGTGCGACGGCGTTACGTAGACGAGCCGTGCGTCGTCCGGCAGCCGTTCCGTGACGAGGCCGTGCGCGTCCACCGGCACGCCGATCACCGTCGCACCGAGCGACGCGAACGCGGCGCGCGCGGGCGGATAGCCGGGATCCTCGACCGCGACGACGTCGCCCGGCCGCACGACGACGCGCGCGATCAGGTCGAGCGCCTGTTGCGCGCCTTGCGTGACGAGCACGTCGTCCCAGCTGCATGCGACCGCGCGGCTGAATCCGACGTAGCGCGCGATCGCGCCGCGCAACTGCGGGTCGCCGGCCGGATCGTGATACTGGCCGGGGCCGCGCGCCTGCTGGCGCAGCGCGTGATGCAGGCAGCGCCGCCATGCGTCGAACGGGAACAGCGTCTTGTCGGTCACGCCGCCGCGAAAGTCGAAGCCGGGCGAATCATGCGGCGCGGGCATCGCGAGCGCGTCCGGCAGGTCGTTCCACAGCGCGCGTGCATCGACCGCGTCGATGCGCGGCATCTCGTCGACGATCGACGGCGCCGACGCGGCCGCGGCGTGCGGCACGCGCGCGAGGCCCGCCGCGACGAACGTGCCGTCGCCGGCGCGCGTATTCAGGTAACCCTCGGCCACCAGGCGCTCGAACGCGTCGAGCGTCGTCTTGCGCGACACGCCGAGCTGTTTCGCGAGGTCGCGCGTCGACGGCAGCCGCGCGCCGGCTTCGAGACGCCCGTCGACGATCGCGGTGCGCAGTTGCCGGAAGATTTGCCCCGTCAGGTCGTGACGGCCTTCGATGCGGATCGCGATGTCCATCGCAGTGGTTACCTCGATTCGTGTCATTTCGCCTCGGCCAGCATACCGGAAGTCGAGCGCGCCGGCGGCGGTTCGTGGCTCGCGGCCGCGGCCGCCATCGCGCGATTGGACCGCCGTGCGCTGCTGCCTTACGATCCACGACAAACCTCACCGCGGAGCGACCTCATGCTGTCCGAAGACGAACTGGCGCTGCTCGACGCGATCCGCGCCACCGGCAGCCTGTCGCGTGCCGCCGCGCGGCTCGGCAAGGCGCCGTCGACGGTGTCGCACGCGGCGCGCCAGCTCGAAACGCGCTTCGACGCGCTGCTGTTCGACCGGCGCGGCTACCGGCTGCAACTCACGCCGGCCGGACAACTGCTGGCCGACGAGGCGGCGCGGCTCGCGCTCGACGTCGCCCGGCTGACGCAGCGCGTGCGGCAGGTCGCGAGCGGCTGGGAGGACCGGCTGTGGATCGTCAGCGATGAGGTGCTGGAGTTCGATACGCTCGTGCCGGTCGTCCGCACCTTCGATGCGCTCGATTCGGGCGTGTCGCTGCGTTTCACGCACGAGGTGCTCGGCGGGACCTGGGAAGCATTGCGCGACGGCCGCGCGGATCTGGTCGTCGGCGCGACCAACGAGCCGCCGGCCATTCCGGGCCTCAAGTGGTTCGAGCTCGGCGCGATGGAGTGGGTGTTCGCGGTGTCGCCGCGCCATCCGCTGGCGTCCGCGCGCGGCCCGCTGACGCGCGACGCGATCGGTGCGCACCGCTCGGTCGTCGTCGCCGATTCGTCGCGGCGCGCGGCCGGCCGCGCGTATGGCCTGCTCGGCGGGCAGGCCGTGCTCGCGGTGCCGTCGATGCGCGCGAAGATCCTCGCGCAGCGCGATGCGCTCGGCGTCGGCTGGGTGCCGCGCCGGCGCGTCGCGTCGCTGCTCGCGCGCGGCGAACTGGTCGAGAAGCAGACGGCCGATCCGCGCGAGCCGAATCTGTTGTACGTCGCGTGGCACGGCGATCGCGACGGCCGCGCACTGCAATGGTGGCTGGAGCAATTGCGCGAGCCGAGACTCGCACGGCGGCTGCTCGACGGGATCGACGTGGTCGGCTGAACGCGCCCGCGCGAACATGTTCGACGTTTTCGAACATGTTCGTCGCGCCCGTCGTACGGCAAGGTCGGGCGCCGCGCGCATCCTGTGTTCACGGTCAACTCACCGGTTCACAGGAGAACATCATGCAACGCTTCGAAGGAAAGACGGTCCTCGTCACGGGCGGCAACAGCGGCATCGGCCTGGCGGCCGCCCGGGCATTCGCGTCCGAAGGCGCGCGGGTCGTCATCACCGGGCGCGACGCCCAGACGCTGGAAGCCGCCCGCCAAACGCTCGGCGAAGGGGCGCTCGCGATTCGCAACGAAGCCGGCAGCGTCGCGTCGGCCCGCGCGCTGGCCGATGCGCTCGCCGCCGCCGGCGTGCGGCTCGACGCCGTATTCGTCAACGCGGGCGTCGCGAAACTCGCGCCGTTCGCCGACAGCGACGAAGCGATGTGGGATCTCGTGTTCAACACCAACGTGAAGGGCGCGTATTTCCAGATCCAGTCGCTCGTGCCGCTGTTGAACCGCGGCGCCTCGATCGTGATCAACGGCTCGATCAACGCGCATGTCGGGATGCCCGGCTCGTCGGTGTACGCGGCGAGCAAGGCGGCCGTCAATTCGTTCGCGAAGACGTTGTCGACGGAACTGCTGCCGTACGGCGTGCGCGTGAACGTGGTGAGCCCCGGGCCCGTGCAGACGCCGCTGTACGGCAAGCTCGGGCTCGATGCGGCGGCGCTCGACGAGACGGCCGAGAAAATCAAGGGCCTCGTGCCGATCGGCCGCTTCGGCACGCCGGATGAAATCGCGTCGACGGTGCTGCACCTGAGCGCGCCGGAATCCGCGTTCATCGTCGGTGCGGAAATCATCGCGTCGGGCGGGATGGGGTTGCTCTGACGAGCCAGACGGGCGGGGACCGTCGCCGGCGATGCGATGCCGGACGCGCGGCCCCGTCACCCGCACCTATCGGGACGCACAGGCGCCACGTGTATCGTCGCCGGCTTTCAGCTGCGTCACCGTCAATCCCGAGAACGTCGCGCGGCCGTGCTCGGCGAACACGGCCACGCGGTCCGCCTCGAGCGGCGGAAAGATCAGGTCGGTCAGCGCCACGCGGCCGCCGTTCGCGAATACTTCGACCGACCCGCGATCGACGACGATTTCGAGCCGCAATTGCCCGTGCTCGAGCGGCAGATCGACGATGTGCTCGCGGCTGAACGTGCCGGCGAAATTCGTGTCGCCGTATTGCGACCGGTCGAGCGTCAGCGTGCGCTTCGTCGTGTCGTACACGATTCGCGTGCCGGTCCCGCCGTCGGCCGAGCGCCGGACGATCAGGCCCGCGCGCGCCGCATGCCGAGGCGAGATCGTCACCGTGATGCGCTGGACGACGCCGCGCGTCGCGGCCGACAGCACCCGCGTCGCGGAGTCGACCGTGACGTCGCCTTCGTGCACGGCGGGCCGGCCGTCGGCCCATGCGTCGAAGGCGGCGGCTGGCGCGACGACGAGGGTCGGCTCGCCGCCGATCGTCTTCAGCGACAGCTCGCGCGGCAGCGTGGTCGCGCCGCGCCACGGGGCGGTCGGCGCTTTCGCCGCGTAATCCCAGTTGCTCATCCATGCGATCGCGACCGGCCGGGCGCCGGGCGCGCCGGAGAACGTGCCGGCCGCATAAAAATCGGCGCCGTGATCGACCCAGCGGAATTGCGCGGGATCCGAGCCGGCCGGCGCGACGCGGTCGGGCACGAACGTGCGGCCGTCGAAGTTGCCGACGAAATACATCGCGCCGGAACCGCCGGCGATCGACCACGGGTTGACGTTGACGATCATCACCCATTTGATTCGCTCCGGATCGTCGTCGAGCGGCAGCGGCACGAGATCCGGCATTTCCCACAGCGCGCCCGCATGCGGCACGTCGGGCAGCGTGAAGTCGCTCAGGAACGACCAGTGGATCAGGTCGTCGGAACGATAGAGCTTCACGACGTGCGCGTCGGCGACGACCGTCGTCATCAACCAGTAGCCGCCCGGTGCATACCACGACACTTTCGGATCACGAAATTGCTTCGATTCCGGATCGAGCGTCAGCACCGGATTGTGCGCATACGGCTGCCAGGTCGCGCCCCGATCGAGGCTGTACGCGAGCGACTGCGCCTGTATGCCGGGTGCGTGACCCGAGCCGGGCTTGTAGACGCTCGTGTAAAGCGCGACGAGCGGCGTGTGGCCCGGTGTGCCGAGGCCGGACGTATTCAGCGTATCGGCGACGATCGAGCCCGAGAAGATTTCCTCGGTGGCGTTCGCGCGCATCGCGACCGGCTGCTCGCGCCAGTGGACGAGATCGGTGCTGGTCGCATGGCCCCACGACATGTTGCCCCAGTCGTTGCCGAGCGGGTTGTACTGATAGAACAGGTGATAGCGGCCGTTCTCGTACACGAGCCCGTTGGGATCGTTCATCCAGTTGCGCTGCGGCGTGTAGTGGAGGGCCGGGCGCCATTGCGGCGTGCCGTTTTCGGCCGGCGCGCCGCAGGGTGCGGCGGCGGCATGCGTGCAGGCGGCCGCGGCAAGCAGCAGCGCGGCGAAATGGACGGAAAGGCCGGAAGGGCCGGAAAGGCCGAACAACATTGATCTCATGCGTGATCCGGTGCTCCGTCGGGCGAAGCGGGAAAGGAGGGCGAATGCCGCTGCAACGGCGGCATGCGCAATGGAGGAAAGAAAAAAGAGGAGGCGCACACGCGACACGCGCGATACGCGCCTCCTGAACCTCGTGCCTTTATCGACGACGGTTATCGTTGGTGATCCTAATTGGCCTGGGCGTTGCCGTCGTTGTGGCCGGCCCCCGTCGCGGGCAGGTTCGCCGGGATGTCGCCGTAGCCGCCGAGGCCGCCGCGTCCATACGCGCGGTCGACCGACGTCGACGTGCCGTTGATGTTCACCTTCACCGTCGGTGCGAGCGTGCCGCCGCGGCGCGGGCCGATCGCATCGATGAACGACTCGACGAGCCCGCCCGGCATCACGTAGTGCGAATACGACTGGAATTCGCGCGGGTTCTGGTTCGGGTCCTGCGAATACGGCGCGCCGGCCGGGGCCGAGAAGTCGGTCGGGTTGCCGAGCACGAGGCCGCTGCCGCCGTTCAGCGGCAGGAAGTCGCTGCGGATGCCGTTGCCGACGAAGCCGTACACGCCGTCCGGGCCGTCGACGCCGGCCGCCATCGTCGTGCGGTGGCTGATCGTGAACAGGTAGTATTTGCCGTCCTTCAGATAGATCTGCGGGCGCTCGGTCTGGTCGTCGACGCAGTTCGCCGACAGGATCGGCGGCAGGAACTTCCACTCGGTCAGTTGCGGGTTCGTCGCGACCGCGAGGCCGACGTTGGCCTTTTGATACACTGCGCCCGAATTCATCACCGCGTTGAGGTCTTCGCGGTTCGGATCGTTCGGCGCGTAGCCGAGATCGGCCTCGGTGCAGGTGCGTGCGCCGCGCGGGCCGCCGGTGTTGCCTTCGAACACCATGTAGGTCTTGCCCGGATGCGCGGGGTCGGTGAACACGAACGGATCGCGGAACGAGAAGTAGGTGTTCTGCTGACCGGTCTGGTAGTACTTGCCGTCCGGTTCCAGCAGCGGCTTGTGATCGCCGAAGCCGGTGAACCACACGTGCTTGTCGTCGGCGTGGATGTTGCCGTCGGCGCGCGTGATGATCGCCTGCGGCGGCGTGATGTCGGCGCCGCCGGGCGCCGAGCGGTTGAACGACGTCGCGGTGTAGTACAGGCTGACGTTGCTGCCGTGCGTGAGGCGCGCGGAGCCCGACCATTCGGCGTTGTTGGTCATCGGCGCGGTGCCGAATACCTTGGCGCTCGCGCCGTCCGGGAACAGGTGGCCGCCCCAGGTCCAGCCGCCGTTCGCGGGGCGTTGCGACGCGGGGATGCCCGCGCGGCGATAGAAGAAGCCGATGCGGGCGTGCACGTGCCGGTCGTCGAACGTGTAGCCCGCGTGCGGATCGGCGGTGAGCGAGAAGATCACCTCCCAGCCCTTGTAGCTGAGCTGGTTCGCGCGCAGGTCGGCCAGCGGCCACGTGTCCCACACCCACACGTTCGAGTTGATCAGCGGGAAGTCCTGCGGGATGTCCGGCATCGTCAGTGCTTGCGGCAGCGAGTTCTTGTCGGCACCGGCGGTGTGCGATTGCGCGACGATCTGGCGGATGTCCGCTCGCGTCCAGCGCATCGTGAAGTTGCCTTCGGGATCGTAGGCTTGCTGCGTGTGGGGCGTGGGCAGGGGCGCGCCCGTGCCGCCGGACTGCGCGTGCGCGACGGACGCGAAGGCGGCGAGTGCGCCGCCAGCGAGCAGCAAACGTTTGGCCGCGGTCGGGCGGAAAAGGGGAAAGTATGTCATCTCGTCGTTGTTTCCTGGAAAGGTGAAAGTGAACGGCTGAGTGGGCATCGATGTCCAAACCGGTTTGGATGCTATTTCAAACCGGTTTGGAACGCAAAAGATATTTAATTGACGGTAATCGTTACCAATTGGAAATAATTACCTGGTCGGTGTGTCCCGATGGTCGGGCGGCCGGGCGGAGCGGCGAATGCGAGGAGTGACGGTGAAGGTGAATCTGAAGGCGCTGTCGGACGCGCTCGGTCTGTCGCGCACGACGGTCAGCCGTGCGTTGAACGGTTACGACGACGTCAGCGAGGCGACGCGCGAGCGCGTGGCGAAGGCCGCGCGGGAAATGGGCTACGTGGCCGATCCGACCGCGCGCCGGCTGGCGACGGGGCGGGCCGACATGATCGGCATCGTCTATCCGTTCGGCGCCGGCGATCTCGGCGATCCGCGCTTCGGCGAGGTCGTCGCGGGCATCACCGAGCGGCTCGCCGAGCGCAATCTCGATTTCATCATCGCGTCCGCGCGACCGAATGCGGAACTGGACACCTACCGGCGGATCGTCGACGGCAAGCTCGTCGACGGGCTGATCGTCGCGCGCACGCTGGTCGACGATCCACGGCTCGCGTACCTGCAGGCGAGCGCGTTTCCGTATGTCGCGTACGGCCGCACGCAGTCGGCCGGCCCGTATGCATGGTTCGACTTCGACAACGAGGCGGGCGCGCGCGACGCGGTGCGCCGGCTGATCGGCTTCGGGCATCGGCGCATCGCGATGATCAGCGCACCGCTGGCGCTGAATTTCGCCGCGCAACGGCGCGCCGGCTGTCTGTCGGCATTGCGCGAAGCCGGTATCGACGCGGATCCGGCGCTGCTCGTCGAGTGCCCGTTTACGCACGACGGCGGGGGGCAGGCAGCGCGGGCGCTGCTTGCGCAGGCCGAGCCGCCGACCGCGCTGCTGGTCGACAACAACATCGCGGGCGGCGGCGCATTTCGCGCGCTGGTCGACAGCGGGGTGCGCCTGGGTGCGGACCTGTCGCTGATCGTCTATGACGGCGTGCCGCCCGATATCGCGCATCCGTATCGTGTCACGGCGGTCGTGCAGCCGACCGGGCATGCATCCGGGCGCGCGCTGGCGGAACTGATGCTGCGGCTGCTGGACGACGGCGCGCATGAGCATCGGCTCGAAGCGCCGACGATCGAAGCGGGCGACACGGACGGTCCGTTGCGCGGCTAGGTCCTCCGGCCGCGGCGAACCGAGGGCGGATGAGCGGGGCGGCGGGCGTGGTCGAACGACGCGCCGTCGCAAAGGCCATGACGTCGGCAGGGGCGAATGCGTGTTCTTCTAGACGACCGGTCTAATCCAGGGATATGATCCGTGCTGGTGAATGCGGCGACGTCCCCGGCGGATTCAGGCAGCGGGACGCCGTCGTTTTATTTCGGCCGCTTCTAGACGACTGGTCTAATAGGCATATATCGCATGCGGAGAAATGATTCGCACGTTGCCGCGCGCCGCCTGACTAACCGACAGGCGTGCCGCGACGCGCGGCGTCGTTCCCCGTTCATTTTCGAAGGAGTGTCCGATCATGAAGATTCTGGTTGTCCTGACCTCGCACGACACGCTCGGCGACACCGGCAAGAAAACCGGCTTCTGGCTCGAGGAATTGGCCGCGCCGTACTACACGTTCAAGGATGCGGGCGTCGAGCTGACGCTGGCGTCGCCGAAGGGCGGCCAGCCGCCGCTCGACCCGAAAAGCAGCGACCCGACGGCCCAGACCGACGCGACGCGCCGCTTCGACGCCGATGCGGCGGCCCGGGCCGAACTCGCGTCGACGCGCAAGCTGGCCGATGTGTCGGCGGACGACTACGACGCCGTGTTCTACCCGGGCGGTCACGGCCCGCTGTGGGATCTCGCCGAGGATCTGCATTCGATCGGCCTGATCGAGCGCGCGCTCGCGGCCGGCAAGCCGGTCGCCGCGGTCTGCCACGCGCCGGGCGTGCTGCGCCACGTGAAGAACCCGCAGACCGGCGAGTCGGTCGTGCGCGGCAAGCGTGCGACGGGCTTCACCAACAGCGAGGAAGCGGCCGTCGAGTTGACCGAAGTCGTGCCGTTCCTCGTCGAGGACATGCTGAAGACCAACGGCGCGGCATTCGAGCGCAGCGCCGACTGGGCGCCGCATGTCGTCACCGACGGGCTGCTGATCACCGGGCAGAACCCCGCGTCGTCGGCGCCCGCGGCCGAGGCGCTGCTCGCGAAGCTCGGCCACCGCTAAACACGCGGCGCCGGCCCGGCCGGCGCCGCGTCCTTGCCGTCGCCGGGCGCAGCCGGCCCGCCGACGGCCCGCATCGTTGCGCCGTGCGCCCCGCACGGCGCATTCCCAGCCGTTTTGCAGAACCAAGCAAAGGAGTCGTGGATGTCTGCCCTGTTCGAACCGTTCAAACTCAAGGATGTCACGCTGCGCAACCGTATCGCGGTGCCGCCGATGTGCCAGTACGTCGCCGAGGACGGCGTCGTCAACGACTGGCATCACGTGCATCTGGCCGGCATCGCGCGCGGCGGCGCGGGCCTCGTGATCGCGGAGGCGACGGCCGTGTCGCCGGAAGGCCGCATCACGCCGGGCTGCGCGGGGTTGTGGAACGACGCGCAGGCCGACGCGTTCGCGCCGTCGGTGGCGGCGATCAAGGCGGCCGGCGCGGTGCCCGGCATCCAGCTCGCGCACGCGGGCCGCAAGGCGAGCGCCAACCGCCCGTGGGAAGGCGACGACCATATCGCCGACGGCGATCCGCGCGGCTGGCAGACCATCGCGCCGTCGGCCGTGCCGTTCGGCGCGCATCTGCCGAAGGTGCCGCGCGAAATGACGCGCGACGACATCGCGCGCGTGCAGGCCGACTTCGTCGCGGCGGCGCGGCGCGCGCGCGACCTCGGTTTCGAATGGCTGGAGCTGCACTTCGCGCACGGCTATCTCGGCCAGAGCTTCTTCTCGGTGCATTCGAACCAGCGCACCGACGAATACGGCGGTTCGGCCGAGAACCGCGGC
The DNA here is from genome assembly GCF_030504405.1 of Burkholderia sp. AU44665. Lineage (NCBI taxonomy): Bacteria > Pseudomonadati > Pseudomonadota > Betaproteobacteria > Burkholderiales > Burkholderiaceae > Burkholderia > Burkholderia sp. AU44665. Next base: position 495,023 of record NZ_JAUJRI010000001.1, read on the forward strand.
CGTTTCCTCGTCGACACGCTCGCGGCCGTTCGCAAGGTCTGGCCCGAGCATCTGCCGTTGACCGCGCGCCTCGGCGTGATCGAATACGACGGTCGCGACGAGGAGACGCTCGCCGAGTCGATCGCGCTCACGCAGCGGATGAAGCTCGAAGGGCTCGACATGCTGAGCGTGTCGGTCGGCTTCTCGACGCCCGACGCCCAGATTCCGTGGGGCCCGGCGTTTCTCGCGCCGATCGCCGAGCGCGTGCGCCGCGAGGCCGGGCTGCCGGTGTCGTCCGCGTGGGGAATCGATACGCCGCAACTGGCGAATCGCGTGGTGGCGGAGCAGCAACTCGATCTCGTGATGGTCGGCCGCGCGCACCTGGCCGATCCGCACTGGCCGTACTACGCGGCCAGGCAGCTCGGTGTCGAGCGTCCGTCGTGGACGCTGCCCGCGCCGTACGCGCACTGGCTCGAGCGCTACCGGGTCGCCGACAAGGTGGCGTGAGCGACGCGTGACGACGCAGCGCCCGGGCGGCCCGCGCATCGCGCGTGCCGCCGATCCGGCGCCGATGGATAGAATGGCGGTTCGCGCAGGCCGGTTGCCTGCGCGAACCGCCATTTTTTCATTTCGACCGAGGTGCCATGGGCGCGCATGTCCCGTCGTCTTCCGATTCCGCCGCGCGGCCGCGCGCTCAGCAGATCGCCCGCGTCGCGCTGTATGCGGCGTTGCTGGTGCTCGCGCTGTGGGTGATCCGCGATTTCATTCCCGCCATCGCATGGGCCTGCGTGATCGCCATCGCGATGTGGCCGCTGCTGAAATGCTTTGAATCGCACCGGCTGTTCCGCAACCGGCCGACGCTGATCGCGACCGTCATCACGGCGGCGATTTCGCTGCTCGTCGTGCTGCCGGTGGCCGTCGCGACGACCCAGGCGATCGCACAGGCGCACGATCTGCGCGAGTGGCTGCGCACGATCCAGGACAACGGCATTCCGCTGCCGGACGTGGTCAGCCGGTTGCCGTACGGCGCGGCGCAGATCACCGAATGGTGGCAGGCCAATCTCGGCCATCCGCTGCATGCGGCCACCGCGATGCACGGCGTCAACGGCGAGAAATTCATCGCGTTCGGCCGGCACTTCGGCACGAAGCTTGCGCACGTGCTGCTCGAATTCGGCTTCATGCTCGTCACGCTGTTCGTGATCCTGCGCGCCGGCCACAAGCTGTCGGGTGCGTTGCTGCAGGGCGCGCGGCGTGCGTTCGGGCGCAACGGCGCGGAACTGATCGAGCGCATGGTCGCGGCCGTGTACGGCACGGTGACGGGGCTCGTCGTCGTCGGGCTCGGCGAGGGCGCGTTGCTCGGCGTCGCCTATGCGCTCGCGGGCGTTCCGCACGCGGCGCTGCTCGGCCTCGTCACGGCGGTCGCCGCGATGCTGCCGTTCTGTGCGCCGGTCGTGTTCTGCGGCGCGGCGCTCTGGCTGTTCGTGCAGGGGGCGACGATGTGGGCCGTCGTGATCGCGGCGCTCGGGTTCATCGTCGTGTTCGTCGCCGAGCATTTCGTGCGGCCGGTGCTGATCGGCGGTTCGACACGGCTGCCGTTCCTGCTCGTGCTGTTCGGCATCCTCGGCGGGGCGGAGACGTTCGGCCTGATCGGGCTGTTCGTCGGTCCCGCGCTGATGACGGTGCTGACGATGCTGTGGGCCGAATGGATTGCCTGACCGCGCATGCCGCTGCATCGGTTCGACGCGGCGGTGCAGCGGCGCGGATGCGTGCACGGGCGCCGGTTGCAACGTTCGTTGACGATTCGGCTGGCGCGGATGCACGCCAGCGCGGGGATTCGGACAGAGATCTCTACATTTCTTTTCGATCCGGACCCAAAGGTCGAGTAGCATGGGGCTTTCGATCACGCCGGCATGGCGCAGCAGATTTCCCGAGCATGCGATTGATTTCGATGTCCCGTCCCGCGGCGGCGCTGTCCGTGGCCGCCGGCTGCCTGATGTTGCACGGCTGTGCCTGGTTCGACGCGTGGCTGCCGTTCTCGTACTCGCGCACGCCGCTCGCGCGGGCAGCGTCGCGGCATGGCGCGACGCGCGCCGACGTCGTCCGCGCCGCCGGCAACCCGCGCAGCGTGTGGATGGTCCGCAACGGCAGCGGCGTCTGCTACAACTATTTCATCGAGCACGGCAACGATCACCGCGCGTACTTCGTCGTGTTCGACAAGGCCGGCGTCGTTACGCGGTACGGCTTCGATTCCTGCATGGACGCCGACCGCAAGGGTGCGCTTCGCTCGGACAAGGCCGCTTCGCGCTAGCGCGGCCGCCCTGCGCCGCGCGAGCGTGTCACGCAGTCGTCACGCTATCGTGTCGACCACGCCGCCATCGACGCGCAACGCCGCGCCGGTCGTCGCCGACGCCTGCGGCGAGCACACGTACACGACCAGGTTCGCGACTTCCTCGGTCGTCGCCGGCCGCTGGATGATCGAGCTCGCGCGCTCGCTGCGCACGAATTCCACCGCGATGTCGTCGATGCTGCGGCCCGTTTCGTCGGCCTGCGCCTTCAGCATCTCGCGCACGCCTTCCGACATCGTCGGCCCCGGCAGCACCGAATTGACGGTCACGCGGGTGCCCGCCGCGAGCTTCGCGAGGCCGCGCGCGATCGACAGTTGCGCGGTTTTCGTGAACCCGTAATGAATCATGTCGACCGGGATGTTCAAGCCCGATTCCGACGAAATGAACACGATGCGCCCGGCATTGCGTTCGATCATCCCTTTCAGGTAATGCCGCGCGAGCCGCACGCCGGACATCACGTTCATCTGAAAATAATGTTCCCATTCGGCGTCGTCGATGTCGAAGAACGGCTTCAGGCCGTAAATGCCCGCGTTGTTGACGAGAATGTCGGCATCCGGCGTGTGCTGCGTGACGCGCGCGACGCCGGCCGCGTCGGACAGGTCGGTGGCGACGCCGTCGAGGCTTGCGTCTGGCACGCCGTCGCGCAGTTTCTCGAGCGCGGACTGCACCGACGCGTCGCTGCGGCCGTTGACGACGACGTGCGCGCCGGCGCGCGCGAGCCCTTCGGCGATCGCGAACCCGATGCCGGCGGTGGAAGCGGTGACGACCGCGGTCTTGCCTTTCAGATCGATCTGCATGAGCGTGGTGGGGGAGGAGTGAACGGGACCCGCCGCGGGTGCCGCGGCGGACGGAAAAGTGCTTCGATGATCAACGCGAGGTTGATCAAGGCAATGACCATCCAATCGAGTTTGTCGAAGCGCGACAGGGTGCGACGAAAGCCCTTCAATCGACGGGATAGCCGCACGACTGCGCGCGCTGCGACTTCGTGAACACGCGGTCCAGGATGCCGTTGCGGGACCCGCGATTCATACGTGTGTAGATCGTGTGCCAGCGACCGAAGCGCGGCGGCGGGCTGCGCCATTTACGCCCGTGCTCGACAACATGGAGGATCGCGTCGAGCACTTGGTTGGACAGGCTCACATTGCCAGGCTGCCTCGGCGAGCAATGTTCGATCCGTTGAATTGGGCTTCGGAGATTTCCGTCGAAGCATAACCTCAAAATCATCCAATGTGAACGGGCCCTGGGCCGAGATGTGACGAATCCGGACCTCGGGTTTAGCCTGAATGAGCGCGCCTCAGCCATTACATCGTGTCATACCCGCTCAAACAATTTCGATGTTGTCCCCGTGAACTTTGCTCACTATATTTCGACGCATGAAGTGCCGGTTTGCGGCGGACAGCCGCACCGATAGGCAGGGCAAGCTTACGAACGATGTTTTCGCTTAACTGCGTCGAGGAAGATCCGTGAAAAAACTGATGAAGCTGTGTCCGGCTGCCATAACACTTTCGCTCGGTTGCGCGACCAGTGCAACCGCGCTCGCCGCCGGGCAAATCACGTTCGTATCGCAAGGCGGCGCCTATCAGGAAGCGCAGACAAAGGCGATACTGGACCCGGCCGCAAAAGAGCTGGGTATTACGATCAAGCAGGACAGCATTCCGGACGCGTGGCCGCAAATCAAGGCGCAGGGCGCGACGGGCAAGCCGATCTGGGATGTCGTCGACACGCCCACTTCCAATTGCCTGCGCGGCGGCCGTGAAGGGCTGCTCGAGAAACTCGATTTTTCGAAGATGCCGAATGCCGCATCGGTCCCGGAAAAATATCGGACGCCTTATTCCGTCGCATACGAGTTCTATTCGACGGTCATCGGCTACAACAAGAAAACCGTGAAGAAGCCGCCTCAAAGTTGGGCGGACTTCTGGAACGTGAAGGACTTCCCCGGAACGCGCGCGCTGCGCAACGATCCGCAGACGGTGCTCGAAGCCGCGCTGCTCGCTGACGGCGTGCCGCGCGACAAGCTCTATCCGCTCGATGTCGATCGTGCATTCAAGAAGCTCGGCCAGATCAAGCCCGGTATTGCAGTGTGGTGGACCTCGGGCGGCCAGTCCGCGCAACTGCTGCATGACGGCGAAGTGGATATGGAGATGATCTGGAACGGCCGTGCGAGCACGATCGCAAAAGACAATCCCGACATCGCGTTCACCTACAATGACGGCATTTTGCAGAATACGCAGCTGTGCATTCTCAAGAACGCGCCGAACCTTGCGAATGCGGTGCGTTTCGTCGACGCCGCGGTATCGCCGAACCTGCAGGCCAACCTTCCGGCTTATATCGACTACGGTCCCGGCAATCCGGCCGCCTACAAGACCGGCAAAATCTCGGCCAAACGCGCAAGCGAGTTGCCGAGCTCGCCCGAGAATGCGAGCAAGCAGGTGCTGATGTCGGAGGAGTGGTGGGCGTCGGATGCGGGCATCCAGGCGAAGGCTCGTTGGCTGAAGTTCATGCAGCAATAGATCAGTCGAGACGCGGCGGCGACGGGCCTGCCGTGCCGCTTGCCGTGCGATGGCGCGCCGCGCCGCGCGACTTGTTTGCTCCTTTTCACGCGCCCCAATGTACGACTATCTGATACTCGGCGGCGGCTCGGCCGGGTGCGTCCTGGCGGCTCGGCTCAGCGAGGACGCAAGCCGAACCGTGTGTCTGATCGAGGCCGGCCGGGATCTCACGCACGCTTCGATGCCTGCTGCCATCCGCAGCCAATATCCCGGACGCGCATACCTGGACCCCCGCAACATCTGGCAGCATCTGCACGCGAGCATGCGCTGGCCCGCCGCGCCGCGCCGCTACGAGCAGGGACGGTTGCTCGGCGGTGGGTCGGCGATCAACGCTTTGATGGCCAATCGCGGGGCACCCGGCGATTATGACGAATGGGAATCGCTTGGTGCATCGGGTTGGAACTGGTCCAGTTGTCTGCCGTACTTCGTCGGGCTCGAGACCGATTGCGATCTCACCGGCCCGCTGCACGGCACGAACGGGCCGGTGCGGGTTCGGCGCGCTCGCGACGATCGGCTCTCGCCGTTCGTGCGCGGTGCGATCGGCGCGCTGGAGCGACGCGGTTTTCCGCGGCGCGCCGACCAGAATGGCGCTTGGGAGGACGGCACGTTCGTCGGCGCGATCGCCGTCAGCGACGCCGGGGAGCGTATCCCGACATCGGTCTGCTATCTCGACGCAGCCGCCCGCGCACGTTCCAACCTGACTGTCCTCACGGATAGGCTCGTTGAGCGCGTGCTGTTCGAAGGACGCCGCGCTACAGGTGCCGAGCTGCGCGGCGCCGACGGCACGCGCCTTACGTTGAGCGCGCGACGACTCATCGTCTGCGCCGGCGCGCTGCATAGCCCGGCGCTCCTGATGCGCAGCGGCGTCGGTCCTGCGGCGGACCTTTCCGCGCTCGGCATCGATGTAGTCGCGGCGCGCGACGGAGTAGGCCGCAACCTGATGGAGCATCCCTCCATTGCCGTGTCGGCATTCTTGCCGCGCGCGATGCGCACGCCCTTTCCCGATGGGCATCACGAGCAGGCGGTCGTTCGATACTCGTCGGGATTACCCGGCACGCCCGCGGGCGATATGCACGGCGCAATTCTGTCCCGCTCGGGCTGGCATTCGATCGGCTATCGGCTCGGCACGATGTTCTTCTGGGTGAACAAGTCGTATTCGCGGGGACGCGTGACGCTTGCGTCGCGGCATGTCGAGGACGAACCGACGGTCGACTTCTCGATGCTTTCGGATCCGCGCGACCTCGAACGGCTAAAGGGAGCCGTACGCTTCGGTGCGGCCACCCTCGCGGACGCGAAACTTTCCGCGTCCATCGGGCCACGCTTTCCGTCGAGCTACTCACCGCGCGTTGCGTCCGTTGCGCGCCCGGGAGCATGGAACGCAATGCAGCGCGGGACATTCAGCGCGCTCCTCGACTTCGCCGGCCCGTTGCGCGCAACGCTGATCGGTCGTTTCGTCACGTCGGGCGTTTCACTCGACACACTGCTGACGGACGACGCCGCAATGACGGAATTCGTCATGCGATCGGTCGGTGGAACATGGCATCCGTCGGGTACTTGCCGGATGGGCGCGGCCAGCGATCCGCTCGCGGTCACGGCCCCAGACGGTTCGGTACACGGTCTCGACGGACTGTACGTGTGCGACGCGTCGCTGATGCCGTCGATCCCATGCGCGAACACGAATGTGCCGACGATCATGATCGCCGAGCGGATCGCCGATGGCTTGCGCGGACGGACCGCATAACGTTCGGCCGGCTGCGGTGGCAGGCCAGCCGGAAGCCGGCGATACGCTCAATGTCCGTACCCGACGACGCCCTTGACCTCGAGAAACGATTCGATTCCCCACTCGGCGTACTCTCGCCCGTTGCCCGACTGCTTGTAGCCGCCGAACGGTGCGCCCGGATCCCACTCGGGATAGTTCAGATAGACGCTCCCCGCGCGCAGTCTGAACGCCACACGGCGCGCTCGTTCGATATCGGTCGACTGGACATAGGCGGCGAGGCCATAGGGACTATCGTTCGCAATGGCGATCGCGTCCTCGTCGTTCCGGTACGGCAGGATGGCCAGCACGGGGCCGAAGATCTCCTCGCGTGCAATCGTCATGTCCGGACGCACGCCGGCGAATACGGTCGGTTGCACGTAGTACCCTCGCTCGAGCCCGTCGGGTCGGCCGAGCCCGCCCGCGACCAGCATCGCCCCTTCTGCGATACCGACCGCGATCGAGTGTTGGATACGCTCGAACTGCACGTCGCTGGCGACCGGCCCCATCGTGACGCCCGCCGCGTCGGCAGGCCCGAGACGATGCGCCGCTGCCGCGCGACGGGCGATCCCGATCACTTCTTCGTGCCGCGACGCGGGCACGAGCATCCGAGTCGGCGCATTGCACGATTGGCCGCTGTTGCTGAAGCAACTGTTCACGCCCTTCGTCACGGCGATCTCGAAATCGGCATCGTCCAGCAGCAGATTCGCTGATTTGCCGCCCAATTCCTGGTGAACGCGCTTCACGCTCGCCGCCGCGGCCGCTGCAACCTGAATGCCCGCTCGCGTCGAGCCGGTAAACGACACCATGTCGACGTCCGGGTGCGAGCAAAGCGCCGAGCCGACCGTCGGGCCGTCGCCGTGCACGAGGTTGAACACGCCGGCCGGCACGCCTGCCTCGTCGAGCACCTCGGCGAAGATCGTTGCGTTGAGTGGAGAAATCTCGCTCGGCTTGAGCACTATCGTGCAGCCGGCAACGAGCGCCGGCGCGACCTTGCAGACGATCTGACTCATCGGCCAATTCCACGGCGTGATGAGCGCGACGACGCCGACGGGTTCATGGCGCACGAGCGTCGTGCCCTTGCGGCGCTGCCACGCGAAGGTCTCGCAGGTGCGTAGCAGTTCCTCGAGATGCCGGCGGCCGAGTCCCGCCTGCCATTCGTGCGCGAACTGGCGTGGCGCGCCGATTTCGCGCGAGATCGTGTCGGCGATGTCGTCGCAGCGGGTCAGGTACACGTCGAGTATCCGACGCACGAGCGCGACGCGTTCCGCCGGATCCGTCAGCGAAAAGGTCGCGAACGCGCGCTTCGCGGCGGCCACGGCTCGTTCGACATCCCGAGCATCGCCAAGCGCGACGTAGGCGAACGGTGCTTCGGTGCAGGGATCGGTTACCGCAAGCCGCCCGCTGCCGGCGGGCGCGACCCACGCGCCGTCGATATAGAAGTTCAACGCGTTTCTCATGCAGGCTCTCGTCGGATATGAACGATGTCGATAGGGGTCAAGCCCGCGCCGCCTGCGCAGGACCGCCGCCACGCCGGCTAACGACGACGATCAGTACGAGCGTCAGCGTCAGCGCCGTCAGCATGGTGCTGATAGCGGCGATCGTCGGGTCAATCTCGTCTCGCAACGTCACGAACATCCGCCGGGTCAGCGTTTGATTCGGGCCGCCCGAGACAAACAATGCAACGACCGTCTCGTCGAGTGCCTGGATGAACACGAACACCGCGCCCGAGATCACGCTCGAGCGGATCTGCGGCAGCGTGACGGTCAGGAAGCTGCGCAGTCGGTTCATGCCGAGACTACGGGCCGCCATTTCCTGCGCATGATCGAACGAGCGCAGGTCTGCACCCACCGAGATCACGACGTACGGCAGCCCGAGCATCGTATCGGCAAGGATCAGGCCGCCCAGCGTGTTCACGTAGTCGAGCTGCGAATAGACGAAAAACACGCCAATCGCGACGATGATGATCGGTACCATCAACGGCAGCATCAAAGCCGTCCGCAAATGGCGGATCCACGCATGGGTGCCGTGTTCGATCCCGTATGCAGCCGCGATGCCCAGGGGTGTCGCGATTGCCGTGGCGCCGAACGATGCGGCGAGCGTCGTTCGGGCAGCCGCCAGCCAATCAGGGTTCCCGAAGAATGCCTCGTACCACCGCAGCGATAGCGCTGGCGGCGGAAAGGTCATGAAGCGCGTATCGGAGAACGACAGCGGTACAACGATGACCACCGGAATCATCAGGAAGGCGAGGATCAGCAGGACCACCGCAATCAGCAGCCCGCGCGCGAATGGATTCGGCTTCACTTTACCCCCAGGGTCTTGTCGAGCGGAATGAGGCGGCTCGTCGCATAAAAGATCGCGAACACGCAAAGCAGCAGCACGACGCTCAGCGAGCTTGCCGCACCCCAGCTGTTATAAATTTCGACGTTTCGGCTCACCACCATCGACACCATGATCGACTTGCCGCCCCCCATCAGTTCGGGCGTGATGTAAAAACCCAGGCAGAGCACGAAGACGAGCGTCACGCCCGCAAGTACCCCGCCCATGGACAGCGGCAGGAATACACGCAGGAACGCATGGACGGGTGACGCACCGAGGCTTGCAGCCGCGTGCGACAAGCTCGTCGGAATCTTCTGCATCGCCGAATAGAGCGGCAGCACCATGAACGGCAACAGGATATGCACCATCGCGATGATCGTGCCGAACTGGTTATAGGCGAGCTGTACCGGGTGGTCGACCAGGCCCGATGCGACCAACGCCTTGCTGATGAGGCCGGTGCGCTGCAGCAGCACGAGCCACGCATAGGTACGCACCAGCACGCTCGTCCAGAACGGCAGGATGACCATCCCGAGGATCAGCGCAGCCAGCTTGGGGCGCACCGATGCGGCGAGAAACGCGACGGGATAGCCGAGCAGCAACGTCACACCCGTGACGATTGCGCTCAGTTTGAAGGTGAGCAGGAATGTATCGAGGTAGGTGCCGCTGAAAATGCGCCGGTAGTTCGCCAACGTGAAGCCGCCATCCTGATGGATCGACTGCCACGACAGCCATGCGAGCGGCACGACGAGCAAAATCACGACGACCGCCAGTGCGGGCATCATCAAGCACAGCATCGCGCGATCCTCGCGGCGTTGATAGCGCCGCGCCACATCTGCTGTATCGGACGGTCGCGTCACTTGATACGCCGGGACGGTCCCTCTGGCATTCGTCATCATACCCCCACCGCATCGAGAAACTGGTACCACGCCGCGACGAGCCGGACGCCCGGCACGCGCAACGAATGGAACGGGACCGGCCGCAGTCCGTCCTGCGCGAGCAGTGCGAGATCCGGCGTTTCGCCGACCGCAAGCGCGGCCGCATGTTGGCCGACGAGGCTTGCCATCGCGATGCCCGCGCCGTTGTACCCGAGACAGAACACGGACGCGTCGTCGCTGCGGCCGACGTGCGGCAGCGCATTGAACGTCATGCCGACGTAGCCGGACCAGCGAAACTCGACAGGCACGTCGGCGAGATCGGGAAAAAGCGCGATCATCGCGTGGCGCAGCGCTTCGAAGCCCGTGTCCTGTCCTTCCTTGCCGAAGGCGTCGCGGCCGCCGAACAGCATGCGGCCGTCGGCGCGGCGAAACCATTTCATCATCCGACGCGTCTCGGTATAGCTGCGCCGCATTTTCATCAGTTTCGCGTCAAGCTCCGCCGGCAACCGCTGCGTCGCGATCATCGCGCTGCGAAACGGAACGAGTTCGCGCTGATACGGTGCCGTGGCGCGCGTGATGCCGGAATAGGCGTTCGTCGCAACGATCAGCTGCCTGGCGCGCACCGTGGCGGCCGGCGTGCGCAGCACGACGCCCGGCGCGCCGCGTGTGCGCTCGATCGCAATGACGGGTGTCGACTCGTGAATCGGAATACCGCGCGCGGTCAAGCCGCGCGCCAGACCGAGCACGTATTCGAGCGGCAGGATCGTGCCGGCGTCCTCGCTCAGCACACCGCCGACGAAATTCTTCGACCCCGTCTCGTCCTCGGTCTCGCCGCGCGTGAGCACTTTCATCGTTCGATCGCCGAGCGACGTGCGCACCCAGTCCGCCTCCGCGATGCAGGCCGCGAGCGCGCGCTCGGTATGGGCGCAGCGCAGGCTGCCGGTACGTTCGAATTCCGCGCGGACGATGGCTAACTCGTCGATGAGCGATTCGACGACGCGCACGCCATCGTGGGCGAGGCGATGCATGCGCTTCGCGACGTCCAGCCCATGGCGCGCGGCAATACCGGGAAACGACATTCTGAACTTCGACGATACGACACCGCCGTTGCGGCCGCTCGCACCCCAGCCGACCGGGTTCGCATCGAGCACGATGCATGGCACACCGCGCTTGCTCAATGCGTATGCGGCCGCCAGCCCGGAATAGCCGGCGCCGATGATGGCGACCTCGGTCCGGACATCGCGCGAGAGTAAGCCATCGCCGACCGGCGAATCCAGCGGACCGGTGCGTGCGGCGAGGTGGCGCCAAAGCGAATCCGGCTGCGGCGATGTGGTCACGAGCGGCGCCAGCATGGTCAGGCCACGGCGAATTCGACCTCGACCGCATCCGCGAGCGCGGCAAGCGTCGAGTAGCAGAAGGTCGGCGCGGTCACCTTTGCGGGCGACGGCGTCCCGCCGAAGCCCTCCTGACCGCGGCGGCGTTCGATCCAGCAAGTGGCGTAACCCAGTTCCGTCGCGATGCCGATATCGTGATACTGGCTTTGCGCCGTGTGCAGGATCTCGTGGAACTTGAAGCCAAAGGCCGCCTGGCGACCGCGGTTGTACGCGAAGAACTGCGGATCGGGCTTGGCGACCCCGGTTTCGTCGCAGCAAACCGTATCGTCGAAAGGATCTCCAAGCGTATGCGCGTAGGCCGACAGGGCGACGCGATCGGCATTCGTCATCGCGACGAGCCGAAAGTGCTTGCGCAACCGCCGGAGCGCCTCGACCGAATCGGGGAATGCCGGCCAGTCGAGAACGTCGCGCTGAAACGCAGCTGCCGACTGCGTGTCGTCGGGCAGACCCAGCTCCCTGGCGAGCGAAAGGTAGACGTTCGCCATCTCACGGCTCGAGCGCCCCGGAAAGGCAGCGCGGCCGCGCAAGTACGGCTCGAAGATCTGGTCGTCGGACAGGTCTTTCGCGGCCGGGCCGCCGAGGCGGCGCACCGACGTGAGCACGCCGCGCTCGAAGTCGATGAGTGTGCCGACGACATCGAACGTCAACACCTTGAAATCGGTAAGCTTCATGGGTTCATCCCTCGCTTGCGTTACGGGTGGTTGTGAAAAAGTCAAAGTCGCGTTGGCCTACGCCGGTACGATGATGGTGTCGCGAGGCGACAGCGCGACGGATACCGAGGCGCCGGGTGCGGGAACGCGCTGTCGCGCCTCGTGATTGCCAGGCTGGCGCAGGCTGAGCGCCGTGCCATCGGGGAGCTCGGCGAATACGCGCAGACTCTCGCCCTGATACAGGACCTCGGTCACGCGTGCAGTGAGCCGGTTGGCGTCGGACGGTGCGTTGTCGACATCGATCACGAGCTTCTCCGTCTGCACGGCGAGCAGCAACCGCTCGGCATTCGGCAGCGGGTAGGCCGTGCGGAGCACCGCGTCGCCCAGCGAGACGGCATCGGCGCCGGCACGCGTGACGGGCAACAGCGTTGCCTCGCCGATAAAGCTCGCGACGAATGCGTTGCAGGGCCGATCGTAGAGCCGCTCCGGCGTGTCGATTTGCACGAGCCTGCCGTCCTTCAATACGGCGACGCGGTCGCTCATCGTCAGCGCTTCGCGCTGATCGTGCGTGACATAGATGATGGTCGCGCCAAGTCGGCGGTGCAGTCTGCGCAGCTCGATCTGCATCGTTTCGCGCAACTGCTTGTCGAGCGCGGAAAGCGGTTCGTCCATGAGAATCAGTTGCGGCTCAAACACCATCGCGCGGGCGAGCGCGACGCGCTGCCGCTGACCGCCCGAGAGCTCGCTGATCCTTCGGTGCTCGTAGCCGCGCAGTTCGACCATCGCGAGCGCGTCGGCCACCTTGGCCGTCCAGCCGGACTTCGGTTCGCGCCGGGCCCGCAGCGGGAACGCCACGTTCTCGCCGACACTCATGTGAGGAAAGAGTGCGTAACTCTGGAACACCATTCCGATGTCGCGTTTGTGCGGCGGCGCAAATGTAATGTCGCGCTCGCCCACCCAGACGCTGCCCGAACTGGGCTGCACGAACCCGCCGAGGATACCGAGCAGCGTTGTCTTGCCGGACCCGGACGGGCCCAGCAGCGACACGAACTCGCCTTGCGCCACATCGAGCGACACGTCGTCGAGCGCGACCACCGGACCGTAGCGCTTTGCCGCGGATCGAATCGATACACCTGCCTTCGCTCGTGCATCCATCGTTGTCTCCTGCTCGTATCGCCGTGTGATGTCCAAAATATAGGCGTCACCCTTTTTGGCGGCAATTCACAAATTGTTGGATTGGGCATAACATGAGGTCATGCCAAGCCTACGCAGGAAGCTGCCCAGCGCGAATGCGCTATTCGTTTTCGAGGCCGCCGCACGTTGCGGGAATTTCACGCGCGCGGCGCAGGAGCTGTATGTGAGCCAGCCTGCCGTCAGCCGGATGCTGTCGCGCATGGAGGACCACATCGGCGTGCGCCTGTTCGAGCGCGTGCACGGCGGCATCGAGTTGACCGAAAACGGCCGGATTCTCTATCGGAAAATTTCGGAAGGGCTGAACGGAATCGAAAGCGCCATCCGCGAAATCGAAGCGCGTGCAACCGGCGTGGAGGCCGTCACGCTGTCCGTCTCGACCGCCTTCACGACACACTGGCTCATGCCTCGGATGAGTCGGCTCAATCAGGCCTTTCCGTCGGTCGATCTGCGGTTTCAGCTGATCTCGGGCCGCATTGGCGGGCCGCTCGGCGACGTCGATCTTGGCATGCGCTTTGTGCAACAAGGAGAAAAGCGCGAGAACAGCGTCCCGGTCATGCCCGAGATATTGCTTCCCGTTTGCAATCCGGCCTACCAGGAAAAAGCACGCACCGACGACTGGCGTACGCACGGCGATACGGTCATCGTGATGGATGACGAGGAACGCGGCTGGCATACGCGCTTCTCGGCGTTCAAGAACGCGACGCGTCATGCGGCGAGCGTATTGAGCTTCAACGATTACGCTATCGTGCTTCAGGCCGCGTTGCTCGGCCAGGGAATCGCGCTCGGTTGGGTCAATGTGGTCATGCACTGGCTGACGCAACACGCGCTCGTGCCAGCCGAAGACGAGTTGGTCACGACGGACCGGATGTGTTGCCTCGCGTGGGCACTCAACCGACCATTGCGGCCGATCGTCGCCGAAGTTCGTGACTGGCTTATAGCGGAAATGCGAGCGGATCTGGCTGCCGTCGATAAAGTGCACCCGTCGCTTGGGCTCGCGCGGGTAGTAGAAAAGGGGCTCGAATCCTGGTCTTGACGGGTGCGGTCCCCTCCATGCAAGCATCGCAACCGATCTCCCGGCTTCAGTGCGCGAGCACGCGGAAACGCTTGCAACCGCAGGGTGGGCGGGGTTGCAGAGCACGCGCGACATGCTTCGCCTCTTGTGTTGACGACACGGCGGAGCAGGAGGGTGCCCGCGATCATGCTCGCGGGCACGGTTTCGCCGAACGTCGACGCCGGCGGCCCGGTTGCGCGGCGCCGCACAGTCTTGTACGGTGAGCGTTCGTCCGAACCGGGAGCCTGCCGCGTGAGCCGTACCGCCAACCGATCCACCGTGCCGTCGCCGTTCTGGCGCGATGCGGCGCTGCCGTTCATCGAGGCGCGTACCGTCGACGACGGGCGCGCGATCTGCTATGCGAAGCACACGCACGACACGTTTTCGGTGGGCGCGATCGTCGGCGGCACGAGCACGTACGTGAACGGTGCGACGAACGCACACGTCGGGCGCGGCGTGCTCGTGATCATCGATCCCGAGCAGGTGCACGCGTGCAACCCGTACGGCCCCGATGCGTGGGCGTACCGGATGGTCTATGTCGACGTGCCGTGGCTCGCGCGGCTGCAACACGCGCTGGGCCGCGATCCGAACCGCGATTTTCACGGGTTTTCGACGAAATGGACCGAGCGCGGCGATCTGTTCGCGCAATTCGGCGGCTTCTACCGCACGCTCGTGTCGCCCCGCGTCGATGCGCTCGGCAAGGAGAGCGCGGCGGTCGAATTCTTCACGGCGCTGCACGGCGCGCTCGAACGCGAACCGCCCGATTCGCGGCCGGGCGACGACAACGCGAAGCTCGCGCGCGCGGCCGACTACATCGCCGCCCATTGCCGCGAGGCCGTCACGCTCGATGCGATCTGCGCGGCGGCCGACCTGTCGCCGTCGTACCTGATCCGCGCGTTCAATGCGCGCTACGGGATGACGCCGCATGCGTTCCTGATCGATCGGCGCGTGCAGTACGGCCGCACGGAACTGCGCCGCGGCCGGCCGATCGCCGAAGTCGCGCTCGATGCCGGCTTTGCGGACCAGGCGCATTTCCAGCGCGCCTTTCGGCGAATCGCGGCCGCGACGCCCGGGCAGTACCGCAGTGCGATGCGCTGACCGGCGAAGCCGCTACACGTCGAGCAGCAACAGCGCGCTGCCCGCGAGCAGCAGCGCCATCAGCCGGTTGAACACGCGCATGCGCCGTGCGTTCGCGAGCCGGTGCCGCAACGACGCGCCCGCATAGCCCCAGCATGCGATCGACGCGAAGCAGATCACCAGATACAGCGCGGCGAACTGCCAGACCTGCGCACGGTCGCCATCGGCCGCATATGCGCCCATCGCGGCCACGCATGCGAGCCACGCCTTCGGGTTGAGCCACTGCATCGCCGCGCCGGCCGCCGCCGACGGGCCGGCCACGTCCGGATCGGCCGACAGCCGGCCGTCGTCGAGCGCGAGCCGCAACGCCATATACAGCAGGAACGCGATCCCCGACCACTGCGTGGCCGTCGTCAGCACGGGCCAGCGCGCGAGCGCCGCGTGCAGGCCGAGGCCGATCAGCAGGAACAGCGCGACGAAGCCGAGCGTCGCGCCGGCCGCGTAGCGCAGGCTCGCGCCGAGGCCGTGGCGCGCGCCCGCGCCGAGCGCGACGATGTTGACGGGACCGGGGGTGATCGACGAGGCGAGCGCGAACGCGGCCATCGAAACCAGCATGCTCATCGGGTGTCTCCATGCGACATGTCGAAAGTCGCATCGAGACTACGGGCGCCGCGTCGGCCCGTATTGAAGAAAACTGCCCTCGGCGGCGCGCGGCCGCCGTCAGTGCAGTGCGCCCGGCGCGTGCGCCGCGCGAGCGCCGTGGAGATCGGCCGGATTCGCCGAATCGGTGGAATCCGTGGAATCGGGCGGGCCGGCGGCGTCGCCGGGACGCAGCGGCCCGCCCGAGCCGGGCTGCGTCGACACCGAGAAGCCGAACGTATTGACGCCGCCCGAGCACGCGACGAACACGCCGCCGCCGTGCATCTCCGCGACGGCCTTGACGATCGACAGCCCGAGCCCGTGGTTTTCCTTGCTGTTCGCGCGCGCTTCCTCGAGCCGGTAGAAACGTTCGAACACGTGCGAGCGCTGCACCGGATCGATCGGCTCGCCCGGGTTCGATACGGCCATCTCGACGAGCGTGTCGCGGTGCGTGATCGTCACGTTCAGCGTCGCGCCGGGCGCCGAATGCTGGATCGCGTTGATCAGCAGATTCGTCATCGCGCGGCGGAACAGCGACGGATCGACGGCCGCGCGCGCATCGCCGTGCAGTTCGGCGCGCAACCGCGCCTCGTCGAGCGGGATTTCGAGGAAGTCGAGCATGCGCCGCACCTCGTCGGCCAGCGACACGTCCTTCAGGTCGGTCGCGCGTTCGCCGCGATCGCTGCGCGACAGGAACAGCATGTCGTTGATGATCACGCGCAGCCGCTCGAATTCCTCGAGATTCGACTGCAGCGTCTGGCGCATCCGGTCGACCGAGCGGTCGCGGCTCGTCAGCGCGACCTGGGTCTGGCCGATCAGGATGCTGATCGGCGTGCGCAGCTCGTGCGCGACGTCCGCGTTGAACGCTTCGAGCCGCGCGTAGGTTTGCTGGATGCGTTCGAGCGCGCCGTTGAACGACGTCGCGAGATCGCGCAGCTCGGTCGGCAGCGCGTCGGTGTGCAGGCGCTGGCGGCGGTTCGTCGCGCTCACGCTCGCCGCGTCCTGCGACAGCCGGTCGAGCGGCGCGAGCCCGAAGCGCGCGACCGCGCGGCTCAGCAGCAGCGTGATCACGGTGGCCGTCGCGATCAGCGCGGCCAGCGTCCAGCCGAAGCGGCGCAGCATCCGCTGCGTACGCTCGCACGACGTCGCGACGACGAGTTGCAGCGTCGGCCGTTCGCCGGCGCCGGCCAGCGTGACGGTTTTCGTCATCACCGCGTAGCTGCTGTCGTTGAGCTGGTAGCGCTGGAACGCGCCGAACGGCGGATCGAGCGGCACGCCGTTGACGGGGCTGCCGAAGCGGAACGCGGGGTCGGGGCTGACGACCTGATAGTGCGTCGAGCCGTCGGGCGGTTCGAGGTCGGCGAGCTTTTCCTGCATCAGGTGGCCGCGCGCGGCCGTGGTCGCGTGCGACACGATCATCGCGGCGACTTTGGCGCGCGTGTCGAGCGTCGCGCGCAATTCGGCGAACAGTTGCCGTTCCATCATCACGAACAGCCCGCAGCCGACCAGCGTGAACACCAGCAGCGACACGATGCCGAACATCGCCGAGAGCCGCAGGATGATCGAGCGTTTCATGCGCGCCGCTCCGTGTCGCCGTCCTCGCGCGCCTCGAGCACGTAGCCCATCCCGCGGATCGTGTGCAGCAGCTTCTCCGCGAACGGGCCGTCGAGTTTCGCGCGCAGGCGCTTGATCGCCGTCTCGACGACGTTCGCGTTGCTGTCGAAGTTCACGTCCCACACGAGTTCGGCGATCGTCGTCTTCGACAGCACCTCGCCGCTGCGCCGCGCGAGCACGCCGAGCAACTGGAACTCCTGCGCGGTCAGGTCGAGCCGCGCGCCGTCGCGGGTCGCGCGGCGGCCGATCAGATCCACGCGCAGGTCGCCGATCGAGATCAGCGTCGATTCCTGCACGCGCGCGCGGCGCGTCAGCGCGCGCAGCCGTTCGATCAGCTCGAGGAACGAGAACGGCTTGGTCAGGTAGTCGTCGGCGCCGCCGCGCAAGCCCCGCACGCGGTCGTCGACGCGATCGCGCGCGGTCAGCATGATCACGGGCGTCTGCTTCTGCGCGCGCAGCGCACGCAGCACGCCGAAGCCGTCGAGCTTCGGCAGCATCACGTCGAGCACGACCACGTCGTAGTCGAATTCGACGGCTTTCCACGCACCGTCCTCGCCGTCGAGCGCGGTATCGACGACCCAGCCTTCCTCGGTCAGGCCGCTCTTCAGGTATTCGACGACCTTCGGTTCGTCTTCGACGATCAGCACTTTCATAGGTTCGTTGTCCGCGTAACCGGTTAAGGGCAGGTCAAGGGCCGACGCCCGCGCCGCGCCGCGGGGCCGCCGACGCGACGTCGGACGGCGCGGCGCCGTTCGCCGCGCCGCCGTCCCAGCCGCCGCCGAGCGCCTTCGCGAGAAACACGACGAGCGCCGCGCGCTGGCCCTGGATCTGCACGGCCTGGCGCTCGCTCGTCAGCAATTGCTGCTGGGCCGTCAGCACGTCGATGAACGGCGTCAGGCCGCCCGCGTAGCGATCCTGCGCGAGCGACACGAGCTTGCGCGCGTCGTCGACGGCGGCCGATGCCTGCTGCGCCGCCTGCGCCAGCACCGACAGGCCGGTTACCGCATTCTGCACCTCCTGGAACGCGGTGAGCACGGTCTGCCGGTAGCTGGCCTGCGCGGCGACGTAGCCGGCCTGCGCGAAATCGACGCCGGCCTTCAGCTTGCCGCCTTCGAACAGCGGCTGGCTGAGCGATCCGCCGACCGACCACAGCAGCGCCGGCACGGTGAACAGGCCCGCGAAGCGCGTCGCATCCCAGCCGATGTCGGGCGACAGCGTGATGCGCGGGAAATACGCGGCGCGCGCGACGCCGATCTGCGCGTTCGCGGCGGCCATCGCGCGCTCGGCCGACGCGACGTCGGGACGCCGCTGCAGCAGGTCGCTCGGCATGCCGGTCGGCAGCGCGGGCGCGTTGATCGGCACCACGCGCGCCGGCAGCGAGAATTCCGGGGCCGGCGTGCCGACCAGCGTCGCGATCGCGGTTTCGACCTGCGCGCGCTGCTGGATCAGCAACTGCACCTGCGTGCGCGTCGCGTCGAGCTGCGCGCGCTGCTGCAGCAGGTCGAGGCCCGACACCGCGCCGAGGTCGTGGCGCGCGCTCACGTAATCGAGCGCTTTCTGCTGCAACGCGATCGAGCGCTTGACGACGTCGATCTCGGTGTCGAGCTCGCGCAGCGTGAAAAAGCTCGACGCGAGATCGGCGCTCAGCACGAGGCGCGCGTTCGCGAAATCGTCGCGCGCCTGCTCGGTGTTCGCCTGTGCCGATTCGACGTTGCGCCGCACGCGGCCGAACAGGTCGAGTTCGTAGCTGACCGCCGCGCCGACCTGGATCTCGTTCTGCACGGTCGACATGCTCTTCGTCGCGTAGTTGGTCTGCGGCCGGTCGGCGGAGATCTTGAAGCGCTGGCCGCTCGCGTTCAGCCCGACGGCCGGATACTGCGCGGACGCGACCGACGCGAGCGTCGCCTTCGCCTGGTCGTAGCGCGCGGCCACCGCCTTCAGGTTCTGGTTGTTGCGCAGCGCGTCGGCTTCCAGCGCGTCGAGCTGTGCGTCGCCGAACGCGGTCCACCAGGCCGGATCGAGCGGCGCGCGGGCGGGCGCGGCCGGGTGCCAGTATGCGTCGGCCGGGTCGAGCCGCCACGCGGCCGGCGTGTCGACGGCCGGGCGTTGGTAGTCCGGGCCGACCGTGCAGCCGGCGAGGGCGACGACGGCGGCGAGCGCCGCGGGCCGCACGCGGGTGCGTATCGCACTCACGACTTCGCTCCCGCGACGGCCGAGGCCGGCTGCGCCGCCGGCGCCTGCACGACGACCCGGTCGCCAGTCGCGAGCGCGTCGCCCGGGTTCGCGACGAGGCGGTCGTTCGGCGTGATCGGCCCGTCGACTTCGAGCGTCTGGCCGATCGTGCGCACGACCGTCACCTGTTTCAGATGAACCTGGCCGCTCGCATCGACGGCCGCGACCGTCGGGCCTTCGGCGCGGAACAGCAGCGTATTGGCCGGCACCTGCAGGCGGCCGACCGGCGTCATCGGCAGCGTCGCCTGCACGTACGCGCCGGGCAGCAGCCGCCCGTCCGGGTTCGGCAGCGTGATCTCGATCTGCAGCGAGCGCGTCGCGACGTCGATTGCCTGCGACGTGCGCGTGATCGTGCCGTCGAAGGTCCGGCCCGGCAGCTCGGCCTGCGCGACGCTCACGTGCTGGCCGACCTTCACCTGCTGCGCATACGCCTGCGGCACCTGCACGTACAGGCGCAGCCGGTCGGCCTGCACGACCGTGAACAGCGCGCGGCCCGCGTTGCCGGAATTGACGAGATCGCCGACGTCGATGTTGCGCTGCGTGACGATCCCGTCGATCGGCGCGACGATCCGCTGGAAGCCCTTCAATTCGGTGAGACGGCGCACGTTCGCATCGGCCGCCGCGAGATTCGCGGTGCCCTGGTTGAACGCGCCTTGCCGGTCGTCGAGTTCCTGTTGCGACACGGCATCGCGCTGGCGCAACTGCTGCGCGCGGTCGAACGACGTCTTCGCGAGCGCGAGCGACGCTTGCGCCTGCTGGCGCTGCGCGGTGGCCTGCGCGAGTTCCTGGTTCAGCTCGGGCGTGTCGAGTTCGGCGAGCGTTTGCCCCTGTTTCACGTGCGCGCCGATGTCGGCCTGCCAGCGCAGCACGTAGCCGCTGGCGCGTGCATGGATCGGCGCCTCGACGAAGCCGCGCAGCGTGCCGGGCAGCGTCAGCTTGCCGCCAGTGGCCGCGTCGACCGGATGCACGACGCTCACATATTGGCGCGCGTTCTGCTCGGCGACCGCGTCGAGGTGATGCCGGTTCAGCACGTTGACGACGATGGTGCGCGCGGCGCCCGCAACCAGCAGCACGCCGATCACGATCACGACGAGGCGCCCGCGTCGCGACACCGACGCGCGCGTCGGCAGGTGCATGCCGTGTTCGTCCACCTGGATGCCGACGGCGCTGTGATGTTTCTCTTCCATGAATTCAACCAATTCAACCGGGTAGTGGGGCGAAAGTCAGTGTCCGGCCTGGCGCGCGCGCCGCCGGGCCAGCCGCGCATGCACGCCGCCGAACACGAGCGGCACGAACAGCAACGTCGAAACGGTCGCGAACAGCAGCCCGCCGATCACCGCGCGGCCGAGCGGCGCGTTCTGCTCGGCGCCTTCGCCGAGACCGAGCGCCATCGGCACCATCCCGATGATCATCGCGAGCGCCGTCATCAGCACCGGCCGGATCCGCGTCGCGCCGGCCTCCAGCGCGGCCGTGAGCGGCGGCGCGCCGGCCGCGAGCCGTTGCCGCGCGAACGACACGACGAGAATGCTGTTCGCGGTCGCGACGCCGACCGTCATGATCGCGCCCGTCAGCGCGGGCACGCTCAGGTGCGTGCCGGTGACGAACAGCATCCACGCGATGCCGGCGAGCGCGGCCGGCATCGCGCTGATGATGATCAGTGGGTCGAGCCACGACTGGAAATTGACGACGATCAGCAGGTAGACGAGCACGATCGCCATCGCGACGCCCGCGCCGAGGCCGAGATACGACGTGCGCATCGTCTCGATCTGGCCGCGCATCGCGAGGGCGGTGCCGCGCGGCAGCGTCGCGCGCGCGTCGGCCACGATGCGGTCGATCTCGCCCGCGACCGCGCCGAGATCGCGGCCCTCGACGCTCACGTATACGTCGATTGCCGGGCGGATGTTGTAGTGCGTGATCACGGCGGGGTTCGCGGTACTGCGCACCTGCACCAGGTTGCCGAGCAGTTGCAGCGGCGTGCCCGTGCGGCCGCTGGCGGAGATCGGCGTGCCGAGCAGATCGTCGACCGACGACAGGTTGTATTGCGGGGTCTGGATCTGCAGCGGGTACTGGACGCCGGTGCGCGGGTTGATCCAGAACGACGGCGTCGTCTGCGAGCTCCCCGACAGCGAGATCAGCATGTTCTGCGCGACGTTCTGCGCGGAGAGATTGAGCTGCTGCATGCGCGTACGGTCCATGTCGGCCAGCAGGGTCGGTTCGTCGTTGCGTTGCAGTACATGCACGTCGACGGCGCCGGGGATTTGCCTGATCTTTTTCATCAGGCCGCTCGCAATGGTCATGTTACTCGCGAGATCGTTGCCGAGCACCTGCACGTCGATCGCGGCCGGCTGCCCGAAGTTGAGGATCTGCGTGATGATGTCCGACGGCTGGAAGAAGAACTCGACGCCCGGGAAGCGCTGCGGCAGCAGCGTGCGCAGTGTCTGCACGTAGTGCCCGGTCGCACGGTGGCCGGGCTTCAGCGCGATCAGCAGCTCGCCGTCGAGCGTACCGATCGTGCCGGCGTTGCTGTACGACAGGTTGATGCCGCTCACCGGCAGGCCGAGGTTGTCGACGATCGCGCCGAGCTCGTCGGGCGGCACGGTTTCGCGGATCACGCGTTCGACCTGGTCGGCGAGCCGCGCGGTTTCCTCGATCCGGTAGCCGGTCGGCGCGCGCACGTGCAGCCGGAGGTTGCCGGAATCGGCGTTCGGGAAGAAGTCGCGGCCGAGCACGAATACGAGGCCCGTCGACAGCACGCAGAAGCCGAGAAAGCACAGCGCGTAGAAGCGGCGGCGCACGAGCAGGATGCTCAGCAGCACGATGTACCACGCGCGCAGCCGTTCGAACGCGTGGTTGAACGCGTGATGGATGCGCGCGAAACGCGACGTCGAAGGGCCGGGGCCGGTGCTCGCCTGCTGCGGGCGGAACAGCAGCATCGCGAGCGTCGGCACCAGCGTGCGCGACAGCACGTACGACGCGAGCATCGCGAATACCACGGCTTCCGCGAGCGGCACGAACAGGAAGCGCGCGACGCCGGTCAGGAAGAACATCGGCACGAACACGATGCAGATGCACAGCGTCGACACGAGCGCGGGTACCGCGATTTCGCCGGCGCCTTCGAGGATCGCGTCGTGCAGGTTCGTACCGAGATGGAGATGCCGCTCGATGTTCTCGATCGTGACGGTCGCATCGTCGACGAGAATGCCGACCGCGAGCGCGAGCCCGCCGAGCGTCATGATGTTGATGGTCTCGCCGAGCGCTGACAGCGCGATCAGCGACGTGAAGATCGACAGCGGGATCGAGATCGCGATGATCAGCGTGCTGCGCCAGTTGCCGAGGAACAGCAGGATCATCATCGCGGTCAGCACGGCGGCGATCAGCGCCTCGTGGATCACGCCCTGGACGGCCGCGTTGACGAACACCGACTGGTCGAACAGCGGCGTGATTGCGAGCCCCTCGGGCAGCGTCGGGATCACCTTCGGCAGCAGCGCCTTCAGGTCCGACACGACCTTGAGCGTCGACGCGTCGCCGCTTTTCAGGATCGAGATCAGCACGCCGCGCTGGCCGTTCTGGCGCACGACGTTGGTCTGCGGCGCGAAGCCGTCGCGCACCGCCGCGACCTCGCGCAGGTAGGTCGTCGCGCCGTTGATCGTCTGGACCGGCAGGTTGCCGATGTCGGCGACCGTATCGGCCGACGCGTTCGTGTCGATCCGGTATTCGGTCTGGCCCATCTTCGCGGTGCCGGTCGGCAGCACGAGGTTCTGCGCGTTGACCGCGTTGACGATGTCGGCCGGCGTGAGGCCCTTCGCCTGCAGCGCCTGCGGGTCGAGGTCGATCGCGACCACGCGCGTGCGGCCGCCGTACGGGAACGGAATCTGCACGCCGGGCACGGTGATCAGCTGCGGGCGCAGGAAGTTGAGCGCGATGTCGGCGAGCGACTGCTCGCTGAGCGTCTTGCTCGACAGCCCGAGCTGGATCACCGGGATGCTCGACGCGGAATAGGTGATCACGAGCGGCGGCGTCGCGCCCTGCGGCATCTGCCGCACGATCGCCTGCGCGGACGACACCGTCTGCGCGATCGCTGTCTGCACGTTCGCGCCCGGTTGCAGGAACACCTTGACGACCGCGATGCCGGGCAACGACGTCGATTCGACGTGCTGGATATTGTTGACGGTCGTCGTCAGGATCCGTTCATGCACGGACGTGATGCGGTTCGTCATCTCCGTCGCGGAGAAGCCGTTGTAATTCCAGATCACGCTGATCACGGGGATGTTGATCGCGGGCAGCACGTCGACCGGTGTGCGCATCAGCGCCAGCGGGGTGGCCAGCACGATCATGATGGCCATGACGATGAACGTGTAGGGGCGCCTGAGCGCGAGATTGACGATCCACATGGAGGCGGCGGGACAGGCGGTGATCGGGCGGCGGTGAAGGGAACCCGAATGATAGGCGTCGGCCCGCAACGGGTTACTGTCGCGAAACTGGCGGAATTGTCAGGTTGGGGCGTGGCGGCGTTCGGCCGATTCCGCAGACGGAATGCGCGGCTGCGATGGCGACGGTTCCGCGCATCGGGCGGCGCTCACAGCTGCTCCATGCCGAAACGCGCGAGCGCATCGAGATCGACGACGTCGATCTGGTTGTACGCGAGCCGCAGCGCGCCGAGCTTCTCGAGCTGCTGCAGCGCCTGGTTGATCCGCTGGCGCGACACGCCGACGAGCATCCCCAGTTCCTCCTGCGAGATCGACAGCGACGGGCCGGTATCCGGATACAGCGCGGGGTTGAAGAGCTGCGCGAGCGCCTGCGCGACGCGCGCGTCGACGTCGAGCAGCCGGCTGTTCTGGATCGACGCGATGAATTCGCCCATCCGGTTGTTCAACTGATGAATCACGAAGCGCGTGAACGGCAGGCTCGTGTCGAGCAGCGCATGGAACGTGTCGACCGGCACGAACAGCACGGTCGAGCGCTGGATCGCGACGACCTCGTATTTGCGTAGCTCCCGCTTGATCACGCTGCCTTCGCCGAACCAGCCGCCTGACGGCACGCCGGAGAACGTGCAGCCGCGCCCCGACACGTTGAAGATCGCAAGCTTCAGCAGCCCCCGATGGACGCCGATCCAGTATTCGGACGGCGCGAGCCGGTGCGCGATCACGTCGCCGGCGTCGCACTGCGCGACGTGCGACTGGGCCAGCACGAGCGCCTGGTGTTCGGGCGCCAGCGTGCGGAACCACGCGCACTGGCCGAACAGCGTCGCCAGCGGCGGCAACGGGCCCGGTTCGGGAAGCGTGTCGGCCGGGGCGGCGGCCGCGTCGAGGTGGTCGTGCATGGATGCGGGTTTGCGAGGATAGGGATAACGCGCAGCGCTCGCGCGGCACTCTGTCGTTTCGATGACAGACGGCTCACAATAGCGCCCGTTAGGCTGTCGGCAATTGAACCACATCAAAACGATCCGGGGTGCATGCGCCCCGGTCGACAGAACACGGGAGACAGGATCATGACGCAGATGTTCGAGGCCGGGCTCGGCCGCCGCGACGCCAACTACGTACCGCTCACGCCGATCGATTTCCTGATCCGCGCGGCCGAAGTCTACGGCGAGCGCCTCGCGATCGTGCACGGCGACGTGCGGCGCACGTGGGGCGAAACCTGCACGCGCGCGAAGCAACTGGCGAGCGCGCTCGCGCAGGCCGGCGTCGGGCGCGGCGACACGGTCGCGGCGCTGCTGCCGAACATCCCGGCGATGGTCGAGGCGCACTTCGGCGTGCCGATGGCCGGCGCCGTGCTGAACACGATCAACACGCGGCTCGACGTATCGTCGGTGCTGTTCATGCTGCGTCACGGCGAGGCGAAGGTGCTGATCGTCGACACGGAATACGCGGAGGTCGCGCATCGCGCGGCGCTCGAGGTGCCGGGCCTGAAGATCGTCAGCGTGGCCGACGCGATGCCGGCCGACCCCGAGCGTTTCGCGGGCGCGACCGACTACGAGGCGTTCGTGGCCGGCGGCGACCCCGACCATGCATGGACGCCGCCCGCCGACGAATGGGAGGCGATCGCGCTGAACTACACGTCCGGCACGACGGGCGACCCGAAGGGCGTCGTCTACCACCATCGCGGCGCGTATCTCGCGGCGATCAGCAACATCCTCGAATGGGACATGCCGAAGCACGCGGTGTATCTCTGGACGCTGCCGATGTTCCACTGCAACGGCTGGTGTTTTCCGTGGGCCATCGCGGCGCGCGCGGGCGTGAACGTGTGCCTGCGCAAGTTCGACGCGAAGACGGTGTTCGACCTGATCCGCCGCGAGCGCGTCACGCATTACTGCGGCGCGCCGATCGTGCAGAGCGCGATCGCGAACGCGCCGGCCGAGCTGCGCGAAGGCATCGACCACACGGTGCACGCGATGGTCGCGGGCGCGGCGCCCGCGCCGGCCGTGATCGCCAAGATGAAGGAGATCGGCTTCGACCTGCTGCACGTGTACGGGCTGACCGAGGTCTACGGCCCGGCGACCGTCTGCGCGAAGCAGGCGCACTGGGATGCGCTGCCCGACGAGGAACGCGCGCGGCTCAATGCGCGCCAGGGCGTGCGCTACCACCTCGAAGCGGGCGCGACGGTGCTCGATCCCGACACGATGACGCCGGTGCCGGCCGACGGCGAGACGCTCGGCGAGATCATGTTCCGCGGCAACATCTGCATGAAGGGCTACCTGAAGAACCCGAAGGCGACCGACGAGGCGTTTCATGGCGGCTGGTTCCATACCGGCGATCTCGCGGTGCTGATGCCGGACGGCTATATCCGGATCAAGGATCGCAAGAAGGACATCATCATCTCGGGCGGCGAGAACATCTCGAGCATCGAGGTCGAGGACGCGCTGTACCGGCATCCGGCCGTGGCCGTGGCGGCCGTCGTCGCGATGCCCGACCCGAAATGGGGCGAGGTGCCGTGCGCGTTCGTCGAGCTGCGCGAAGGCGCGAGCGCGACCGAGGCGGAAATCGTCGCGCACTGCCGGCAACTGCTCGCGGGCTTCAAGGTGCCGAAGGCCGTGCGCTTCGGCGAGCTGCCGAAGACCTCGACCGGCAAGATCCAGAAGTTCCAGTTGCGTCACGCGGTCGGCTCGAACACGGCGATCGACCTGGCGGGCGACAAGAAGTAGGCAGCGCACCCGGCCGTGGCCGATCATCGGGCGTCGGTCACGCGCCGCGTTCGAGCCGGAACACGCTGACGGCGTCCGACAGTTGCGCGGCCTGCTCGCGCAGCGCGACGGCCGCGCGCTCGGCATCCGAAATCAGCGTCGCATTCTGCTGCGTCGCTTCGCCGATCTGCGTGACGGCCAGGTTCACCTGCTCGATGCCGGTCGATTGCTCGCGCGACGCGGCGCTGATCTCGCCGATCAGCGTGCGCACCTGGTCGACCCGCGCGACGATGTCGCGCATCGTGCCGCGCGCGGCGTCCGCGATCCGGTAACCCTGTTCGACGGTCGTCGACGATTCGGCGCTCAGCGCGTCGATCTCCTTGACCGCGGCCGCGCTGCGCTGCGCGAGCGCGCGCACCTCGGCCGCGACCACCGCGAAGCCCTTGCCGTGCTCGCCGGCGCGGGCAGCCTCGACGGCCGCGTTCAGCGCGAGGATGTTGGTCTGGAACGCGATGCCTTCGATCGCGCCGGTGATCTCCGCGATCCGGCGCGTCGCGCGGCCGATGTCGTCCATCGTCGCGACCACGCGCTGCACCGCGGCGTCGCCGTTCGTCGCGGCGGCCGATGCGTCCGCGACCAGCGCGTTGGCTTGCGCCGCATGCTCGGCGCTCTGCTGCACGGCGGCGGTGATCTGCTCCATGCTGGCGGCCGTCTGCTCGACGCTGCTCGCCTGCGTCGCGATTCGCGCGGCGATGTCGCTGCTGCCGGCCGCGATGCCGACCGTGCCGTGCGCGATGTCGGCCGCGCCGTTGCGCACCTGCGCGACGATTCGCGCGAGGCCGTCGCCGATCCCGTCGACCGCCTGCACGAGCCGGCCGATCTCGTCGTTGCCCGCGCTGCCGTGCGCGGCCGCGCCGTCGCGGATGCGCACGCTGAGATCGCCCGCCGCATAGCGCTCGGACGCGCGGGCGGCGGCTTCCAGCGGCCGGCTCACGACGCGTCGCACGACGATGACGAACAGCATCGCGAACGCGGCGACGAGCGCGGCGCCGATCATCAGGAAGCGGTTGCGGGTGGCGCGCATCGTGGCCAGCAGTTCGTCGTCGAGCGCGATGCCGCCGACCAGCCATTGCCACTGCGGAATCGTCGTGAAGGACACGAATTTCGCGGTTGGCCCGGTGTCGTGCGCGGCCGGGTCGGTCGACGTGTACGCGAGCCGCCCCTGGGCCGCCGCGAGCATCTGCGAGTAGGGCGCGCGCGTGTCGTCGGCCCGTTGGCCCGCCGCGTCGGGATGCACGACAAAGGTGCCGCGCGACGGCCCCTGCGATGCGTCGAGCACGAAGTAGTAGCCGTTGTCGCCGATCTTCAGCGAGCGGATGCCGTCTTCGACGAGCTTGAGCTCGGCGCCGATGTCGAGGCCGACGAACAGCGCGCCGATCACGCGGCCGCTCGCATCGGTCACCGGCTTGTACTGCGTGATGTACGGCCGGCCGAACAGCTTCGCGAGGCCCGTGTAGCTGCGCCCGGCGACGAGCGGCGCATATGCGGGGCCGGCGCGGTCGAGCTTCGTGCCGACGGCGCGCGCGCCGTCCTGCTTCTTCAGCGACGTCGTGATGCGCACGAAATCGTCGCCGTCGCGCGCGAAGATCGTCGCGATCGCGCCGCTTTTCTTCAGGAACTGGTCGGGAATCGAGTAGTCGAGGTCGAGCGGCTGGCCGCCCGCGAGCAGCGTCGGCGCGGCGACGCCGCCGATATCGACGGTGCGCGCCGGGTCGAGCGAGAAATCGGCCGGCAGGAAGCTCGCGAACAGCGACATCGAGCGGTTGGCTTCGGCGCTCAGTGCCTTGTCGAACAGGTCGACCATTGCGCGGATCGACTGCTCCTTGTCGTCGATCCGCTGATGCGCTTCGTCGGCGAGCTGCTGGCCGGCGAAATGGGCGAGCGTCCACGCGAACACGGTAAACAGCAGGGCGACGAGCGCGCACGCCAGCGCGGCCAGACGCGCGCCGACGCTCACTCGGCCCGATTGGGTCATTCTCATGAGACATCCTGAGTGGGAGTGAGAGGAGGCGGAACGCACGCGTCACCGCTCGTGGACCCGTTAATACGGCAACTTTCGCGAAATCTTTAGCGGGCGTCGCGGATCACGGGCCCGCAGGCGGGCGAGGGGGGGCGGAGATCAGTGCGTGACGACCCACGCGACGGCCAGATAGCGGCCGACCTTCGCGATCGTCACGATGACGAGAAAGGTCGGCAGCGGCTCGCGCAGCACGCCGGCGATCATCGTCAGCGGATCGCCGATCACCGGCGCCCAGCTCAGCAGCAGCGACCAGCGGCCGTAGCGTGCATACCAGCGCTCGGCGCGCGCGAGCGCGGACGGCTTGACCGGAAACCAGCGGCGCTCGCGGAAGTGCTCGATGCCGCGCCCGAGCGCCCAGTTGATCGCCGAGCCGGCGACATTGCCGATGCTCGCGACCAGCACCAGCGCCCACACGGGTTCGCGCCCGGCGAGCAGCAGGCCGGCGAGCACGGCTTCGGACTGGAGCGGAAACAGGGTCGCGGCGACCATCGACACGGCGAACAGGCCGCCGTAAGTGAGCAATTCGGACATCGCGCGATTGTACTGGCGGCGTCGCCGCCGGTGCGGGGTGTCGCGGTCGCGTGGAAACGAACGCGTCGGCGGTTCTCAGTTCCAGCCGACCATGATCGCGCCCATCCCGACGAGCAGCCCGCCCGTCACGCGGTTCATCGCCCGCATCCGCGCCGGCCGCTGCAACACGCGGCTCAGCCGGTGCGAGAACAGCGCCATCGACGCAACGCCGCCCGCGAACAGCAGCGCGAACGTCGCGGCGAGCAGCAGGTATTGAAGGTTCAGGCTCCAGTCGGCAGTCGGGCTGATGAACTGCGGAAAGAACGACGGAAAGAACAGCAGCGTCTTCGGGTTCAGCCCGGAAGTCGCGACGCCACGCCAGAACAGCGCGCGCCCGCTGTCGGTGTCCGGCGCGGCGCTTGCCGTTGCGGCGCCGGTGTCGGCCGGTGCCGCGGCTGCGCCGGCCGGCGTGCGGCTCAGCCATTGCTTGCCGCCGAGCCAGACGAGATATGCGGCGCCGGCCCAGCGCAGCACGGTCAGCGCATGTTCGTCGAGGTGGACCAGCGAATTCAGGCACAGCGCGGTCAGCGCGAGTTGCAGCAGCACGGCGAGCGTGCCGCCCCAGACGCACGGCAGCGCGCGGCGCCAGCCGGTGCGCAACGCCTGGTTCATCGTGAGCAGGTTGACCGGGCCGGGCGCATAGATGAGGACGACGGAAGCGGCGAGGAACGACAGATAAAGCTTGAACGACATACGGACTGGCAAGGAACGGGGAAGCAGGCACCGGCCCCGCACGCGGTCGGATAGGCGTGCGGGCGGCGGGGAATCGCATGCCTGCCGGCCGGCGCCGCAACTCGTGATTGCGGCCGTGCGTCCCGCTGCGACGGGTGATCGCGGGGAGCGTGCCGGGCAGCAGGCATGGAGAAAATGTATCAAGCGGCCCGGTTAAAAGGCTTCCTGTTTTCCAGCAAAACGGCGCTGAAACCGGAATGGCGTTCAGATAGAATCGGGTTTTTCAGTAGAAAATTCTTCTCGTCATGGCTACCCGCGAACGCACGCCGAAAACGCTCGACAATCAGGACCGCAAGATCCTGGGTGCATTGCAGAAAAATGCGCGCCTGTCGAATGCAGAACTCGCCGAACAGATCGGCATGTCGACCACCGCCTGCTGGAACCGCACGCGGCAACTCGAACTCGACGGCTATATCGACGGCTATGTCGCACTGGTCAACCAGCGCAAGCTCGGCTACGCGGACATCGTGATCCTCGAAGTCACGCTCGATCGCCACGAGGACGACGCGCTGGCGCGCTTCGGCGCCGAACTGGCGGCGCTGCCGGAGGTGCTCGAGGCGTATCTCGTGTCGGGCGAATACGACTACTGGATCAAGGTGGCGGTGGACGGCACGGCCGGCTACGAACGCTTTCTGCGCGAAAAGCTGTACCGGATCTCGAGCATCCGGCACAGCCGCTCGATGTTCGCGCTGCGATGCATGAAGGACGTGCCTTCGATTCAGGTGTGACGGGGAATTGCTGGCGAGGCCGTCGTCGCGGCGGGCGGCGATGCGGCGCGGCGCTTGCGCGGAGGAAACCGGCGCAGGGCCGACAGGGAGGGCTCGCCGGGGAAAGGGCCCGCGGATACACGAAAACGGATGAATCTTCCGTCCGCGATGGCCGGGCACAATCGCGCGCCGGCGGGGAATGGTTTCTCGCCGAAGCGACCGGTTTACACCGATCCGCGCCGATAACGGATGAATCGGCGCCGGTATCGGCCTGAAACACGGCCTCTCAAGACGATCTTGAAACGCTCGCCGCGCGGTGAGCGTGTTCGGCAGGGCGCGCCGGGCCTCTTGCTACACGACCGGCGCGGCAACAGCCGCTGCCGGCGTGCGTCAGCGCAAGCGAATCAGGCGGCCGGCGCTCCGGCGGCCGGCAATCCCGCAGTCTGGCTGCCCGCTCAGCGCGGCAGGCGCGCGTGTGCTTCAGCGATAACTTCGCAGTTCTCGAGGTGCAGCGCCCAGGCCTCTGCCAGCAGCTCGCCAACGCGTGCGAGCCAGCCAGTGGATTGGGTGGAACGATCGGAGACATTAGACGTTTGCATGACGAAGCCCCATATAGGTGGCGAGTTAGGGATAACCCTAATCATAGCGAAACGTCACCGCCTTGTGAAATTCGATTTCGTTATATGAGAATTTCTGACAGTTTATGTTGCTGCTGCGCAACATGAATATCGGCTGCCCGGGCGTATCGGATAGGCGTGACGAGGCCGTGCCGGCACGGCCTCACGGGGCGAAAGGAAGGGATTCGAGCGTACGTTCGGGAAAAGCGCGCGATTACCGGCCGATCCACCCGAAGCGCCACGACAGCCGCCGCGTCGCGGCCCGCAGCGTCCGGGCCAGCTCGCTGTCCGGCCCGCGCGGGAAGCCGCGCGACGCACCGATGATCGCGATCACAAGCCGGATGCTGCCGGTGTGATCGAACACGGGCGCGGCGATCGTCCCGATACCCGGCACCGGCGCGTCGAACGCGAAATCGAGTTCGTCCGCGCGGATCGCCGCGAGCCGTGCGCGGAACGCCGCGTCGTCGGGTGCTGCGGACGCGCCGGCGAGGCGCACGGGCTCGTTGGCGAGCAGATCGGCCAGCACGTCGTCGGACATGCCGGACGCGAAAATCCGCCCGATCGCCGTATTGACGAGCGACATCACGGTGCCGACCTGCAGGCTAACGTGCTGCGGCCGCGCCGATTCCTCGAGCCGGATCACGGTCGGCCCGAGCGGCCCGAGCGTCGCGGCGGCCACGCTCATGTCGGTCGCGCCGGCGAGCGCGACGATCTCGGCTTCCGCGTCGCGCGTCGGCGATACGCGCTGCATCGCGATCAGGCCGAGCGCCTGCGCGAGCGGGCCGCCGTCGAAGCAGCCGGCGTCGTCGCGGCTCAGCAGGCCGATCTTCTGCAGGCTGACGAGATGCGGAAACGCCTTCGCGGCCGGCATGCCGGCCGCCGTCGCGAGATCGCGCAGCGGCAGCGCGCG
This sequence comes from Burkholderia sp. AU44665, assembly GCF_030504405.1. NCBI lineage: Bacteria > Pseudomonadati > Pseudomonadota > Betaproteobacteria > Burkholderiales > Burkholderiaceae > Burkholderia > Burkholderia sp. AU44665. Next base: position 527,433 of record NZ_JAUJRI010000001.1, read on the forward strand.
GCCCGCCGAGACCAGCGCGAGCAGCAAGTCGCCGGTGCTGTCGAGGGCATTGATCCCGCGTTGCGCTTTCGCGTCGTCGGCGAGCGCGGGCGGCACGCGCGCCGCGGCCAACGCCGGCGCGGGCGTCGGCTCCGCATGCACCGCGCCGAGCGACGCGGTCGCCTGACGCGCCGCGTCGCGCAAGGCCGCCGCGATCGGCCCGTTCCAGTCGACATCGATCGATCCCGTCGAACCGATCACCGTCAACGCGAGTTGCAGGCGCCCGTGTGCATCGAAAACAGGCACGCACATCCCGCTGACGCCGGGGCTGGGCCGGTCGATGCTGCGGTCGATGCCGCGCGCGCGGATCGCGTCGAGTTCGACGTGCCGCGCATCGGCGTCCGGCGCGGCCGGCTCGCGTTCGGCGCCGGCGAGCGTATCGCCCGCGCCGGCCTGGCTGGCCGCCATCGCGTCGAGTTGCGCGGCGTCGCCGAACGCGCGGAACACGCGGCCGGTTGCCGTCGTGTCGAGCGACATCACCGAACCGACGTGCAGGTTCACGTGCAACGGATAGCCGCCGTGCTCGATGCGCACGATCGTCGGGCCGAGCACGCCCGGCACCGACAACGCGACGCTCAGGCCGACCGTTTCCGCGAGCCGCACCGCATGCGGCAGCGTCGCGCGATAGGCCGGCTGTCGCTCGATCGACATCAGCCCGAGCCGCAGCGACAGCGGGCCGGGCTCGTAGTTGCCGGTGATCGCGTCGCGTTTCACGAGCGCGAGCCGCGTCAGGCTCACGAGATAGGTGTGCGCCTGCGCGGTGGAGAGGTCGGCCGCCGCGGCCAGCTCCGACAGCCCGAGCGGCTTGCGCCGGCGCGCGAGCGCGTCGAGCAGCCGGCCGCCGACCTCGACGCTCTGGATGCCGCGCTGCGCCTTGGGCGGCGCATCGTCCGCGCTGACTTCGTGGTTCTGCACGCGATGATTCTTCCGTTGACGAAACCCCGCATGGTATCCGACGCCATTTCTCGCGCCAGCCCGCAGGTTTACCTGTATTAGACAATAGCAAGCGTATTTGCCATTGACAAATATTCGACGCGGGCAGATGATCCGCTCATTCCCCTCAACACATGGCTCGCAGCCACGGAACGCACAATGGCCAAAGCATTCGCCTCCCAAGCCGATCTGGAAGAGAAGAAAGTCACCTGGACGCAGCTGTCCGAGAACGCGTACGCGTACACAGCCGAAGGCGATCCGAACTCCGGCGTGATCATCGGCGACGACAGCGTGCTGATCGTCGACACGACCGCGACGCCCGCGATGGCGCAGGACCTGATCGCGAAGATCCGCAGCGTGACCGACAAGCCGATCAAGCACGTGGTGCTGTCGCATTACCACGCGGTGCGCGTGCTCGGCGCGTCCGCGTATTTCGCCGAAGGCGCGCAGCACGTGATCGCGAGCCGCGGCACGTACGAGATGATCGTCGAGCGCGGCGAGGCCGACATGAAGTCGGAGATCGAGCGCTTCCCGCGCCTGTTCGCCGGCGTCGAGACGGTGCCGGGGCTGACGTGGCCGACGCTCGTGTTCGAGCGCGAGATCACGCTGTTTCTCGGCAAGCTGGAAGTGAAGATCATGCACGTCGGCTCGGGCCACACGAAGGGCGACACGATCGTCTGGCTGCCGTCGCAGAAGGTGCTGTTCTCCGGCGACCTCGTCGAATACGACGCCGCGTGCTATTGCGGCGACGCGCAGCTCGAGCAGTGGCCGGCCACGCTCGAGGCGCTGCGCGCGCTCGGCGCCGAGAAACTCGTGCCGGGCCGCGGCCCCGCGCTGCTGAATCCGGCCGAAGTGAACAAGGGCCTCGACTACACGAAGGATTTCGTCACGACGCTGCTCGCGCAGGGCCGCAAGGCCGTCGAGCGCAATCTCGACCTGAAGGCGGCGATGGCGCTCACGCGCGAGGCGATGGACCCGAAGTTCGGCCACGTGTTCATCTACGAACACTGTCTGCCGTTCGACGTGTCGCGCGCGTTCGACGAAGCGAGCGGCATCGCGCATCCGCGCATCTGGACCGCGCAGCGCGACAAGGAAATGTGGGCCGCGCTCCAGGAGTGAATGGCTCAAGGCGGCGGCGCGGTGTTCAGATGACCGCGCCGCCGTTTCCCTGACGGTTGCGGCATTCGCGGCGGCATCGCGCCGCGGAGCCGGCGGCCGTATCCGGTCTCACAAGAAAGCAGGGCGCACGCACGCCCTCGGAGACTGCCGCGCGCTCGACATCGCGCGGCCCGTTTGGAGAGAGACATGCCCCAATCGCTTCCCGCCGAAGCGACGCTCGCGCACGCGAGCGCTTCGGCTTCCGTATCCGACTCCGCAATCGGCGACGCGCTGCTGTTCCGCAAGATCGCGTGGCGGATCGTTCCGTTCCTGTTCCTCTGCTACGTCGTGTCGTTTCTCGACCGCATCAACATCGGCTTCGCGCAGTTGCAGATGAAGCACGATCTCGGCTTCAGCGATGCGATGTACGGCCTCGGCGCCGCGGTGTTCTACGTCGGCTACGTGTTCTGCGAAGTGCCGAGCAACATGCTGCTCGCGCGGTTCGGCGCGCGCCGCACGTTCACGCGGATCATGCTGCTGTGGGGCCTCGCGTCGACCGGGATGATGTTCGTGTCGCAGCCGTCGCATTTCTACGTGCTGCGCTTCCTGCTCGGCGTGTTCGAGGCCGGCTTCTTCCCCGGCATCGTGCTGTACCTGACCTACTGGTTTCCCGCGAACCGGCGGGCGGCGGCGATCTCGGTGTTCTTCGCGGGCGTCGCGGTGGCCGGCGTGCTCGGCGGGCTGTTGTCCGGCTGGATCATGCGCGACATGAGCGGCGTGCTCGGGCTGCACGGCTGGCAGTGGATGTTCGCGATCGAAGGCGCGCCGGCGATCCTGCTCGCGTTCGCCGCGTTCACGTTGCTCGTCGACCGGCCGCGGGACGCCACGTGGCTCACGGCCGACGAAAAGGCGCGCGTCGCCGCGCTGTGCGCCGAAGGCCGCGTACACGGCCACGGCAGCACACCCGGCAGCGCGCACGACGGGCGCAGCGTGATGGCCGCGCTCGCGAACCCGCGCGTGTACCTGTTCGCGTTCATCTATTTCTCGCTGACCTGCGCGTCGCTGACGCTCAACTTCTGGATGCCGCTGATGATCCGCGACTTCGGCGTGACCGACGTCGTCGCCGTGAGCCTCTACACGGTCGTGCCGAATGCGGTGGGCGCCGTGGGGCTGGTGCTGATCGCGCGCCGCTCGGACCGCACCGGCGAGCGCCGCAAGCACTTCGCGTGCTGCACGATCGGCGGCGGCCTCGCACTCGCGGCGCTGACGCTGCACCTGCACAGCTTCGCTGCGATGCTCGCGTGCCTGTCGATCGCGGCGACGCTGATCTTCGCCGCGCTGCCGATCTTCTGGGCCGTGCCGACCCGCTACCTGTCCGGCAACGCGGCCGCGGCCGGGATCGCGCTGATCAGCAGCATCGGGATCACGAGCGGCATCGTCAGCCCGTGGGTGATCGGGATGATCCGCACGCGCACGGGCAGCATGGATCTCGCCGTGTACCTGCTCGCCGCGCTGCTGGTCGCGAGCGGCGTGGCGCTGATGCTCGGCGTGCGCGCCGCACCGCGCGGCGCGGGCCCCTCCGGCAACTAGCGCGCTACGGTGTAACGCGGCGCGGGCGTATCGGCCGACAGGTGCGGCGCCATCGTGCGGCGCGCGGCCTCGTACGCCTCCCATTCGTCGCCCGCGTGCAGCGACGGGATCGTCACGAGTTCGCCGCGATCGAACCCGACCAGTGCGGCATCGACCATGTCCTGTGCGCTCATTACGATTTCCTTCGGCAGATGCTCGAGCGGCAGGCCGCCCGTCTGCCAGAAATCCGTGGCTGTCGCGCCGGGCAGCACGGCCTGCACCTGCACGCCCTTGTCGGCGAGTTCGTGATGCAGCGACTGGCTGAACGCGAGCACGAACGCCTTGCTGCCGCCGTACACGCCGTTCAGCGTTTCCGGCGAGATCGCGACGATCGACGAAATGTTGATCACGGCGCCGCGGCCGCGTGCGACGAAGCCGGGCACGGCCGCATAGGTCAGCCGCGTGAGCGCGGTCACGTTCAGGTCGATCATCCGCGTCATCGCGTCGACGTCGCTGTCGAGCAGCGGCGCGTGCGTGCCGACGCCCGCGTTGTTCACGAGCAGCGTGATGCTCGCGTCCTGTTTCAGCTTCGCTTCGACGGCGGCGAGCGCCGCGCGGTCGTTGAGGTCCGCGTCGACGATCTCGACGCTGCGCCGCGTGTCGTTCGTGATGCGCTCGGCGAGGGCGTTCAGCCGGTCGCGGTTGCGCGCGACCAGGATCAGGTCGTAGCCGCGGCGCGCGAGGCGGTCCGCGTACACGGCGCCGATGCCCGACGACGCGCCGGTGATGAGGGCGGTACCGCGATGTGCTTGCGTCATGATGTGCTCCGTTTCGATGAGGGTGGCCGGATGGCGTGAACGCATTCTGGCCTCGACGCGCCGCGACATAAATGACGTAGATGGGTATGATTTCGGACATCGGGCCAATCGGCACGAAACCGGAGAACGCAGATGCACCGAATCGGCTTTCTGATCAGCGACGGCTTCCAGATCATGGCGCTCGCCGCGCAGTCGGTGTTCGAGTACGCGAACATGGGGATGGACGCGCCGTTCTACGCGATGGACAACTATTCGGTCGACGGCGGCGACGTGCGCTCGTCGCTCGGGCTGCCGGTCGCCACGCGCGCGCTGCGCGGGCGGCTCGGCGTCGATACGTGGATCGTCGCGGGCGTCAACGATCCGCTCGCCGCGCCGGCGCCGGCCGGCGTCGTCGCGTACCTGCGCCGCGCGAATGCGCACGCGCGGCGGATCGCCGGCATCTGCACGGGGGCGTTCGTGCTGGCCGAGGCCGGGCTGCTCGCGCAGCGTCGCGCGACCACGCACTGGGCGTTCGGCCGCGACATGCAGCGGCACTATCCGGAGATTCGCGTCGAGGACGACCGGATCTTCATCGTCGACGGCCCGATCTGGACGTCGGCCGGGATGACGGCCGGCCTCGATCTCGCGCTCGCGATGGTGGAAAAGGATCTCGGCGCCGACGCCGCGCGCTCGGTCGCGCACAAGCTGGTGATGCATCAGCGCCGGGCCGGCGGCCAGTCGCAGCATTCGGAAATGCTCGAGCTTGCGCCGAAATCCGACCGGATCCAGAACGCGCTGAACTATGCGCGGCAGCATCTCGGCCGCGCACTGACGGTCGAGGAGCTGGCAGAGGCCGTGCACCTGAGCCCGCGCCAGTTCAGCCGCGTGTTTACGCTCGAAACCGGTCAGTCGCCCGCGAAGGCGATCGAGCGGCTGCGGCTCGAATCGGCGCGGCTGATGATCGAGCAAAGCCGCCATCCGCTCGACGTGATCGCGAAGGAGAACGGTTTTCGCGACCGCCGGCACATGCGCGACGCGTTCGTGCGCGGGTTCGGCGTGCCGCCGCAGGCGTTGCGGCGCGACGCGCGCGCGGACGAACGGGAAACCGGGTGACGCACGCGGCCGCCGCCAGCGCGGGTCCGAAAAAGCGCGCAGAATCGCGTCGACATGTTTCGCGAGGAGACACGATGCGCGCCGAGCCGTTCGATATTGCGATACCCGATCAAGCCCTTGACGACCTGCGTCGGCGCGTGCGCGACAGCCGCCCACCGAACCTCACACCGGCCGAGCCCTGGCAGCAGGGCGTCGACGGCACGTGGCTGCGCGAACTGGCCGCGTACTGGGCCGACGGCTTCGATTGGCGCGCGGCGGAACGTGTGCTGAACCGGCTGCCGCAGTTCGTCGCGGACGTCGGCGGCCGGCGCGTGCATTTCGTGCATCGGCGCGGCACGGGGCCGAAACCCTATCCGCTCGTCGTCACGCACGGCTGGCCCGGTTCCGCATTCGAATTCCACGCGCTGATCGATCGCCTGAGCGATCCGGCCGCGTTCGGCGGCGATCCGGACGACGCCTTCGACATCGTCGCGCCGTCGCTGCCGGGCTTTCTGTTTTCTCCCGCACCGGCGGCGCCCGGCACGTCGGCGCGCCAGGTCGCCGACTGCTGGGCGGAATTGATGGCCGGCCTCGGCTACCCACGGTTCGGCGCGCAGGGCGGCGACCTGGGCGCGGGCGTGTCGGTCGCGCTCGGCGCGCGGCATGAGGGCGTGGTCGACGGCATCCATCTGAACTACCTGCCCGGCAGCTACGAACCGCCGATCGACGCGGCGCGGCCGCCGACCGACGACGAGCAGGCATTCCTGAAGCAGCGCGGCGAGTGGGCGGCGCTCGAAGGCGGGTACGCGCACGTCCACATGACGAAGCCGCGGACGCTGGCCGTCGCGCTCAACGATTCGCCGCTCGGGCTGGCCGCGTGGATCGCCGAGAAATTCCGTGCATGGAGCGATTGCGACGGCGACGTCGCGCGGCGTTTTTCGCACGACACGCTGCTGACGGGCATATCGCTGTACTGGTTCACGGGCTGCATCGGCTCTTCCATGCAGATGTATTGGGAAAACCGGCTGCAGCCGATGCGGTTTGCGGCCGGGCAACGCGTGGCGGTGCCGGTCGCGTTCGCGCGTTTTCCGAAGGAGATCAGCCGCCCGCCGCGCAGTTGGCTCGAACGTGTGTTCGACGTGGTGCAGTGGACCGACATGCCGAGCGGCGGCCATTTCGCCGCGATGGAGGAGCCGGATCTGCTGGCCGACGATATTCGGCGATTTTTCCGGCGGTTTCGGTAACGAGCGGGGTGGCCGGCGAAGCGGGCCGGCGGCCATTCGGGTAATCGGCCACGGCACCGCCGCGCGGATCGCGCGGCGCCGACGTCGCCTGTCTTGTCGCGTAGTTACCGCGTCACGAACGCCGTGGCCGCATCTGGCGCCGTCCGTGCATGCTTGCGCTGGCGCAGCAGCGCGACGCGGCAGTTCTCGCGCGCCGTTTCGCGGCCGTCGTCGTCGAGCAGCACGAGGTCGCCGCGCATCACGTTCAGCGTGATCACATCCTCACCGGGTGCGCCGAGCGTTTCCGGCGTATGCACCGAGCCGGCCGGTTCGAGCACCGTCGAACCGGCGCGCGCGACCCAGTCGTATTCGCGGTAGCGCCACGCCCCCTGCAGCGTATGGACGAACACCTCGCCGTCGTGACGGTGGCGCGGCAGCGTGCCGCCGGCCGGCATCTTCAGCAGCGCGGTGAGCGTGTCCTCGGCCGCATTGATGTGCAGGTACTTGATCGCGAGCCCCGGCAGGTCGGCGCTCATCGGCAACCACGGCAGCGCGTCGCCGGGCAGGCACGAGATCGGCGGCAGGTCGGTGGAGAGCGGGGCGGACGGCTGCGTCATGGCGGAAGGCGGCGTGGAAACGGAAAGAGGTTGGCATTATCGCAGAGCGTCGCGACGCATTTCGTCGCGCGCAGGCGGACGCGGCCGGGCCCGCGCGGCGACGGGGCCTGACCGAGCCGGAAGCCGCTACGCCGCCGGCCGCACCGCCGCATGCGCGGCTTCGAGGCACGACTGGAACAGCAGCGCGGCCCGCGACGGCCGCGGCGAGCGCCGCAGCAGGCTCACGAACCGGCACCGGTAATTGAACCGGTGCGGCGCGACCGGCTGCATCAGCCCCTTGTTTTCAAAACTCTCCGCGTAGTGATCGGGCAGGAAGCCGAGATAGCGGCCGGACAGGATCAGCGTCGCGATCGATTCCTGGTCCGACGCGGTCGCGCTGCGGGTGAGCTTCGCGCGATGGCTCAGTTCCATGTTCGGCGAATGGAAACCGAGCCCGGCGAATGCGTGGTGGCGGATCGTCGTCCACGTGAGCTTGCCGTGCGGCGCGTCGAACAGCGGATGCTGGCGGCCGCAATAGAGCAGCATCCGTTCGTCGAACAGCGACGAATACACGAGGCTGCCCGAGTTGCGGTGCGCTGGAATGATCCCGACCTGATAGCTGCCGTCGATGATCCCGCGCTCGACCTCGTTGATCGACGCGACGTGCAGGTTCAGCGCGACGTCGGGCGCTTCGTCCGCGAACTGGCGGATCGCGTCGCCCAGGCGCGCATGCGGATTGGTGGCCGTCTTGTCGAACACTGCGATGTGCAGTTCCCCGCCCATCTTGTCGTGAATACCGTCGATCCTGCTGCGAAATGCTTCCATCGACGCGAGCAGCCGCAGCGTTTCCTCGTACACCGTCTGCCCCTCGGGCGTCAGCGTGAAGCCCGCGCGGCCGCGCCGGCACAGCACGAGGCCGAGCCGCGTTTCCAGATCCTTCACGTGCCGGCTGATCGTCGAGATGCCGATATTCAGTTCCAGCTCGGCCGCCGCCATCCCGCCGCACTGCACGACGCCCTTGAAGACCCGCAGCAGGCGCAGGTCCATGTCGCTGAGCTGCCCGAGCAGCGCGCGGCTCTTCGGTTTCTTTGCTTGCATCGATGAGCAAGTGAACATTGATATTGCGATATTCAAAAGACTAATTGGCGTCCCGACAATGTGCAACATCATTACCAGGAGGAGGGGCGCGCCGCGCCGACCGACATGACCGACATCACCACCGCCCAGCACGACGAAATCAACCTCCGCACCGACGCCGCGTGGCTCGATGCGCACTGGATGCCGTTCACGGCCAACCGCCAGTTCAAGGCCGATCCGCGCCTGATCGTGTCGGGCAAGGGCGCGTATTACACCGACGCCGAAGGCCGCAAGATCTTCGACGGCCTGTCGGGCCTCTGGTGCACGGGCCTCGGTCACGGCCGCACGGAAATCGTCGAGGCCGTGAGCCGCCAGGTCGCGCAGCTCGACTACGCGCCGGCCTTCCAGTTCGGCCATCCGAAATCGTTCGAGCTCGCCAACAAGATCAAGGAACTCACGCCGGCCGGCCTCGACTACGTGTTCTTCACGGGCTCGGGCTCGGAAGCGGCCGACACGTCGCTGAAGCTGGCCCGCGCGTACTGGCGCGCGAAAGGCAAGGGCACGAAGACGCGCCTGATCGGCCGCGAGAAGGGTTACCACGGCGTGAACTTCGGCGGCATCTCGGTCGGCGGGATCGGGCCAAACCGCAAGCTGTTCGGCCAGGGCCTCGACGCCGATTTCCTGCCGCATACGCAACTGGCCGAGAACAAGTTCTCGCGCGGCATGCCGGAGCACGGCGCCGAGCTGGCAGACCGCCTGCTCGAGCTGATCGCGCTGCACGACGCATCGAACATCGCGGCCGTGATCGTCGAGCCGTTCTCCGGTTCGGCGGGCGTGGTCGTGCCGCCGAAGGGCTATCTGAAGCGCCTGCGCGACATCTGTACCGCGCACGACATCCTGCTGATCTTCGACGAGGTGATCACGGGCTTCGGCCGGGCCGGCGCGATGACGGGCGCCGACGCATTCGGCGTGGTGCCGGACATCATGAACTTCGCGAAGCAGGTGACGAACGGCACGCAGCCGCTCGGCGGCGTGATCGCGACGAAGGAGATCTACGACACGTTCATGGCCGCGGGCGGCCCCGAGTACATGCTCGAGTTCCCGCACGGCTACACGTATTCGGCGCACCCGGTCGCCTGCGCGGCCGGCGTCGCGGCGCTCGACCTGCTGGTGAAGGAAGACGCGGTGGCCCGCGTGCGCGATCTCGCGCCGCATTTCGAGGCGGCCGTGCACGGGCTGCAGGGCCAGCGCCACATCGCGGACATCCGCAACTACGGGCTGGCGGCCGGCCTGACGATCGCCGCGCTGCCGGGCGAGCCGGCACGGCGCCCGTACGAAATCGCGATGCGCTGCTGGGCGAAGGGCTTCTACGTGCGCTACGGCGGCGACACGATCCAGCTCGCGCCGCCGTTCATCGCCGAGAAGCGCGAGATCGACAACCTGGTCAACGCGCTGTCCGACGCGCTGAACGAAGTGGATTGAGCCCGCGCTCGTTCCAAGCGACAACCGAATTCACGAAAGAGCCCCAACGATGAAACACGACAGCAATGTGACCTCCACCGTCGGCCACCTGATCGACGGCAAGCGCGTCGACGGCGGCAGCCGCGTCCAGCCGGTGTTCGACCCGGCCACCGGCGAATCGCACAAGAGCGTCGCGCTCGCCGACAAGCTGACCGTCGAAGCCGCGATCGCGTCCGCGCAGGCCGCGTTTCCGGCCTGGCGCAACACGCCGCCGCTGAAGCGCGCCCGCGTGATGGGCCGCTTCAAGACGCTGCTCGAGGAGCACGCGGAAGAACTGTGCGCGCTGATCACGGCCGAGCACGGCAAGGTGCTCGCCGATGCGATGGGCGAACTGCAGCGCGGGATCGAGAACGTCGAGTACGCGAGCTACGTGCCCGAGCTGCTGAAGGGCGAGCACAGCAAGAACGTCGGCCCCGCGATCGATTCGTGGAGCGAGTTCCAGGCGCTCGGCGTCGCGGCCGGCATCACGCCGTTCAACTTCCCGGTGATGGTGCCGCTGTGGATGTGGCCGATGGCCGTCGCGTGCGGCAACACGTTCGTGCTGAAGCCGTCCGAGCGCACGCCGTCGTCGACGCTGCGCATGGCCGAGCTCGCGCTCGAAGCCGGCTTGCCGCCGGGCGTGCTGAACGTCGTGAACGGCGACAAGGAAGCGGTCGATACGATCCTGACCGATCCGCGCGTGAAGGCCGTGAGCTTCGTCGGCTCGACGCCGATCGCGGAATACATCTATTCGACCGGCTGCGCGCACGGCAAGCGCGTGCAGGCGCTCGGCGGCGCGAAGAACTTCGCGGTCGTGATGCCGGATGCCGATATCCCCAACGCGGTGAACGCGCTGATGGGCGCCGCGTACGGCTCGTGCGGCGAGCGCTGCATGGCGATTCCGCTGGTCGTCGCGATCGGCGACGAAACGGGCGACCAGGTCGTCGCGGGGCTGAAGGCCGAGATCGAGAAGATGAAGGTCGGCCCGGGCAACGGCGCGGGCGTCGACATGGGCCCGCTCGTCACGCAGCAGCATTTCGAGAAGGTCACCGGTTTCGTCGAGGCGGGTGTGGCGGCGGGCGCGACGCTCGTCGTCGATGGTCGCGGCGTGAAGGTCGACGGCCATGACGGCGGCTACTACCTCGGCCCGTGCCTGTTCGACAACGTGAAGCCCGGCATGCCGATCTATCAGCACGAGATCTTCGGGCCCGTGCTCGGCGTGATCCGCCTGAAGTCGCTCGACGAGGCGATGGCGCTGATCGATGCGCACGAGTACGGCAACGGCACGTGCCTGTTCACGCGCGACGGCGAAGCGGCACGCTACTTCAGCGACAACATCCAGATCGGGATGGTCGGCATCAACGTGCCGTTGCCGGTGCCGGTCGCGTATCACTCGTTCGGCGGCTGGAAGCGTTCGCTGTTCGGCGATCTGCACGCGTACGGCCCGGATGCCGTGCGGTTCTACACGAAGCGCAAGACGATCACGCAGCGCTGGCCGTCGGCCGGCGTGCGCGAAGGAACGGTGTTCAGCTTCCCGTCGAACCGCTGAGCTGACACGCGCACCGGCTGCATCCAGCCGGTGCGACCTGCGGAACTGCCAGGGCCCGCCCCGATCGCCGATCGGCGGCGGGCTTTTTACGTGCTTACGGCGCGACCACGTGCCACACGTTCTTGAAGTTGTCGCCGTTGCGCTCGCCCTGTTTCATGTCCTTCGAGAAGAAGTACAGCGGCTTGCCCTTGTACGCCCATTGCGGGCTGCCGTCGTCACGCTTGACGATCGTGTAGGGCCCGACCGGTACGTCGGTCGCGCTGGCCTTGTACGGCGGCCACAGGGTTTCGCATGGGCCGGTACAGGCGCTGGTGCCGGCGTTGGGCTTGTCCTTGTCGAACGTGTAGACGGTCATCCCGTTCGCGGCGACGAGTGCGCCGTTTTCTTCCTTCGTGATGGAACCCTGGGCCGTGGCCGAAGCTGACGCAATGGCGAGCAGGGCGGAGCTGACGAGCAGCGCGGCTTTCATGAGTGCCTCCTGATAGTCCGGTGAGCGGCCGCGATCGCGCACGGGCGAGCGTGCGCCGGAATCGCGATGAATGGTGCCGGAGCACGGCGCCGTCGCCACCCGCCCGCGCGAGCGAGCGACCCGGGGCGAATGGCGGCAAACGGGCGCCTTCTTCACGATAGGCGGTTTTTGGCGACGCTGCGAGAAGATCGGGGGGCATATCGGCGGCACGTAGGGCGCGCGCAACGGCGCGACGATCGTCGTCATGCGTCGGTATTCGGCGTCCGTCCCCGAGCCCGGCCCGCGCGTGCCGGCCGACGCACTCATCCGGCCGCATCGTCCCCCAGCGCCTGAATGAACCGCGAAAACAGCTCCGGCTGAGACGAAATCCCGAGCTTCGCGTACACATGCCGCCGATGCACCTTCACCGTTTCGGGTGAAATCGCGAGCCGCTCGGCGATCGCCTTCGACGAATTGCCGCGCAGCACCATGCGTGCGATCGACATCTCGCGGTCGGTCAGCACGCCCGCGCCGAAGCGTGCGAGCGCCTGCTCGACGCGCGCGCCGAGATCGGCATCGGGCGTCGCGCGCGCCGCATCACCCACCAGCCGCCAGTGCTGCCGGATGACCGCGAGCACCCACGGCATCGCGGCCGTCAGCTTGCCGAGCGGCTCGACGTCGAAGCGCGCCGATGCACCGAGCGACAGCGACAGCAGCGTATCGGCATTCGGCCGCACGAGAATCTGGATCTCGTCGTCGCCGACCGCGTCGCGGAAATAGCTCAGGAAATACTCGCTCTGCCGAAACAGGTCCGGCGCGACTTCCTCGAGCCGGTAGCAGCCGTCGGCGAGCCCGTCGTGCGCGGCCTGCAGGAACGGATCGAGCAGATATAACCCATTGAGGTAAAGCGCTACCGGCGACGCGGTATCGGTGCCGCCCGTGTCGTATTCGTCGAGCACGAGCGGCACGCCGTCGCGGCCGACCGCGGTCGCGAGCGCGTTGTCGAACGGCGCCATTTCGTTGAGCAGCAGCACGAGGAACCGCCAGAAGCGCGGCTGGCCGAGATGATCGATTGCGCGGCCGAGCGCCTGGTGCATCGCGATTTCGGAAAAGAGACGATCCATACCACCACCGGAAGGGCGTAACACGAAGGGGGAATAGCGGTCCTGAAATTGGCTTCCTAGACTGCCACGCAATCAATCGGGCCCGAGTATGGGTGTTCAAAAAAACGCGGCACAGGAAGAACGAAATGGCGATGATGTCGGAATCCAAGGGCACGCTGCAAGCGGCCTCTGCAACGGAAGACGCGCCGCGCGCGCTGTCGCAGACGCTCAGCGTGCGCGACGCAGTGATGATCACCGTATCGGGCGTGACGCCGGCCAGCTCGATCTTCGTGATCGCGCCGTTCGCGATCCAGCAGGCCGGCAGCGGCGCCGTGCTGTCGTTCGTGCTCGGCGGCGTGCTCGCGCTCGCTTTCGCGCTCTGCTATGCGGAACTCAGCGCCGCGCACCGCAGCGCGGGCGGCGAATACGTGATGGCCAAACGCGTGTTCGGCACGCTGCCCGGCTACCTGACCTTCATCACGGTGCTGTCCGTCAGCGTGTTCATCCCGGCGGTGCTCGCGAGCGGCGCCGCGCCGTACCTGAACAACGCGCTCGGCACGCACTTCGGCAACCAGTCGGTCGCGCTGACGATCGTGCTGCTCAGCTATCTGCTCGGCATGCTGAACATCAAGACGAATGCGTGGATCACCGGCGCGTTCCTGGTCGTCGAAATCGGCGTGCTGATGTTGATCGCGGGCCTCGGTTTCGGCTCGCCGCAGCGCGGCGCCGACGTATTGATCGCACCGGTCGTCGCGAGCGGCAATGCGCTCGCGCCGGCCACGCTCGCGGCCATCGTGCCCGCGATCGGCACCGCGATCTTCTGCTACAACGGCTTCGGCTCGGCCGCCTATCTCGCGGAAGACCTGCGCGGCGGCAACCGCAACGTCGCGAAGGCGGTGATCTATTCGCTGCTCGTGATCCTCGTCGTCGAACTGGTTCCGCTCACCGCCATCGTGCTCGGCGCGCCGTCGCTGACGGAACTGACGAAGAGCGCCGACCCGATCGGCTATGTCGTGCGCTCGCTGAGCAATCCGGCCGTGTCGCGCGTGGTCAGCGGCGGGATCTTCCTGTCGGTGTTCAACGCGATCATCGCGATCGTGATCACGATGGGCCGCCTGCTGTACAGCAGCGGCCGGCATGCGCTCTGGTCGCGCACCTGCAACCGCGCGTTCTCGACGATCCATCCGCGCCTCGAATCGCCGTGGCTCGCGACGATCGCGCTGGCCATTCCGTCGGCCGGGCTCGTGTTCGTGTCGAGCCTCGACGAGCTGACCGCGTTCACCGTCGACCTGCTGCTGCTGATCTACCTCGTCGTCGGGCTGGCCGCGCTCGCGAGCCGGTTCGTGCGCCGCGACGTCGAGCATCACTACCGGATGCCGCTGTGGCCCGTGACGCCGCTCGTCGCGGTGGCGGGCGCCGCGTATACGCTCTACACGACGCTCGCGACGGCGACGAAGCCGACCGACCTGATCATCATCGCGGGGCTGCTGGTCGCGGCGCTCGCGATGTACGTGGCGTGGGCGCGCCACAGCGAAGCATTCCGCGCGCTCTGAGCACCGGATCGACGTCTTGCAGCACCGAAACATCGAACCATTGAAAGATTGAAAGACTGGAGGAATCGCATCATGCGCACGAGGGATCTCGGCATCCGCATCGGCCTCGGCACGCCCGGCCGCTTCAACGCGATCACGGACGTACCGGGCGTGCGGGTCGGACACTGCACGCTGAACGTCGAGGACGGCGACGCGTCGATCCGCACCGGCGTCACCATCATCGAGCCGCGCGCGGGCGCCGCGCACGATTCGCCGTGCTTCGCGGGCGTGCACGTGCTGAACGGCAACGGCGACGCGACCGGGCTCGAATGGATCCGCGAAGCCGGCCTGCTGACGACGCCGATCGCCTATACGAACACGCACAGCGTCGGCGCGGTGCGCGACGCGCTCGTCGCGAACGAACGCGAAGCGGCGGCCGGGCGCGTGTACTGGTGCATGCCGGTCGTGATGGAGACCTATGACGGACTGCTGAACGACATCTGGGGGCAGCACGTGAATGCCGCACACGTCTTGCAGGCGCTGGCCGCCGCGCAGTCGGGGCCGGTCGCCGAAGGCGGCGTGGGCGGCGGCACGGGCATGATCTGCCACGAGTTCAAGGGCGGCATCGGCACCGCGTCGCGCGTGCTGGCGAGCGATGCGGGCGGCTGGACCGTCGGCGCGCTCGTGCAGGCGAACTACGGCGTGCGCGAGATGCTGCGCGTGGCCGGTTACCCGGTCGGCGAGGTGCTGCGGCACGTGCATTCGCCGTTTCGCGAAGCAGGCGCGAAAGGCGAGGCCGGCATGGGCTCGATCGTCGTCACGATCGCGACCGATGCACCGTTGCTGCCGCATCAATGCACGCGTCTCGCGCAGCGCGCGAGCGTCGGGCTCGCCCGCGTCGGCGGCGGCACCGAGGATTCGAGCGGCGACATCTTTCTTGCGTTCGCCACCGGCAACGACGGCTTGCCCGCGGCGAACTACGGCAGCAAGGGTATGCCGACCAGCGGCGTGCGGATGGTCAACAACGACCATATTTCCGCGCTGTTCGTCGCGGCGGCCGAAGCGGTGGAGGAGGCGATCGTGAATGCGCTGGTCGCGGGCGGCGACGTCGAGTCGCGCGGGGCGCGGGTCGAAGGGATCGGGCCGGCGCGGTTGCTGGATGCGTTGCGCGAAGTGGGCTGGCGGCCGGGGCGTGGCTCGTGAGACGGCAAGCGCCCCTTCAATCGAAGCGGCGTGGGGCGGGACGGCGGTGTGGCGACCGGCCGGACCGCGATCGGCCGGGCCGCCGTCCGCCCGCGCATGTCATGCATACGGTGCGGGCGATGCGGGCCTGGCCGTGACGACGCGGCGTCATGCTCAACTGCCGAAGTAGATGTTGCAGAAGCTGACGGGGCCGACGCACGCGTTCGGGTCCTCCTGCTTCGATTGCGCACGATCGACGCGACCGGCGGCCTGGACCGCCTCGGCGCGGTTCGCCTGTTGCGGTGCGGCGTCTGCCGGCGCCGGCTGCGCGTGGGCGACGGCAGCGGTGAGCGACAGGGCAACGAGGGCGAGGTGCAGCGGCTTCATTTTGTTTCTCCTGGGTGAGTGCCAGTCTCGCTGGCAGTGAGGAAACTATAGGCTCGCACTGCTTAAAGATTAATCACCGGGGCTGTAGAGCTTATTTCCATCCGAAACAACGATCCCGTTGCGCGCACATCCATCCTCAATGGCGGTGCCGGTTGAACGGCGCGTCCTTGTCGAGCAGCGCGCTGCGCATGAAGTGCAGGCAGCCGACGATCCGCTGCATGTTGCGGCGCGCGTCGGGCACCGCGTACCACGCCTGCAGCGCGTGCTGCGCCGCGCGGATCGCGAGATTCACGGATTTCAGCGTGCGCGCATGGCGGGCGGGCGTCGGATCGTCGAAGAAGCGCGGCAGTTCGAGCAGCACCGCATCGATCGAACCGGTCCAGCGTAGCGTCTGCGGCGGTTTCGACGCGCGGAACGCGTGCACCTCGTCGCGCAGGTCGATCACGGCGTGGCCGACCTCGAGCGTCGACAGCATCCAGCGCAGTGCATCGCGATGCTGCCGCGTGCGGCGCACGAGCAGCGTACGCAATTGCGCCATCAGGTCGTGCGTGCTCGACTGGAAGCGCTGCGCGAGGCCGTTCGGCGCGCCTTCGCACGCAAGCGTCACCTGGCGGCGCAGGTCGTGCGCGATCCGGCCGGTGAGCCAGGGCATGTGGGTGGGGAACACGACGGCGAACACGAGCGAGCATGCGAGCATCGCGACGACGACCGCCAGCCCGTTGTTGATCAGCACTTCCGGCGTATACGCGATCGTGTTGTCGGGGCCCGCGAGCAGGCAGAAGAACACCGCGAAGCCGATCCCGTAGCCGGACAGTCCCGGCCGCATCGCGAGAAACGCGCCCAGGCCCAGCACGGGAGCCAGCGCCGCGCACAGCAGCGGGAAGCCGTCGATGTTCGGATAGACGTAGCACAGGAACACATAGCCGACCGCGGTCGCGAACGCCGCGCCGACGCCCATCTGCGCGACGAACTTCGGCGCGCGTGGCGAGGTCGAGCTGAGTGCGCACGCGATCGCGGTGGCGATCACCGCGAGCGAGCCGCTCGGCCATTCGGATGCGATCCAGAACGCGCTCATCGCACCGACGGCGATCACCGTGCGCAGGAACGCGAAACCGACGAAGAACGAATTGGTTTTGACCGCGTAATGCGTGACCGAGCGCTCGAATGCGTGATCGTCCTGGTCGAGCGACGCGTAGGTGTCGACGTAGCCGAGATATTCGCCGATGAACCGGTACAGCAGCTCGATCGCGGTATCGAAGTCGAGCAGGCCGCCGGCCGCGTGGTCTTCGAGGGCCCGGCGCGACGCGCGCGCGGCCTTCGGCAGCGCGGCATGGAAGCGGCGCAGGTCGAGCAACGCGCCGGTGGCCGGTGCGATGCCGCGCTGGCGTTCGTCGCGCAACGCGGTGAAACGCAGCGCGAGTGCGTCGACGTGCGGCGCCAGCGCTTCGAGCACCGCGTCCGAGCGATTCGCGCGCAGCCGCTTGACGAGCTGGTGCAGCGCATGCAACCGCGTGCATGCGTTCATGAACTCGCTGTTCAGCCGCGCGAGCCGGCGGCTGCGCGCGCGAATGTGCGGATCCTCGAACGACGCGAACGCGCGGTTCGCTTCGAAGCCGACGATATCGTCGACGAAGTCGGCGAAGCGCCGTTCGAAATCGCCGCGTGCGACGTCGCCCGCCAGTGCGCCGGCCGTGAATGCCGCGAACGTCGCGTGGCGTGCGCTCAACGAACGCATCAGCGCCTTCGCGGAACTCAACGGCAGGATCAGCGCGCTGACCGTGCCCGAGCACGCGATGCCGAGCGCGACTTCCGCGGCGCGCGTAAGCGCGGACTGGAACAGCGTCTGCGGCGTCATCACGGCCGGCAGGCCGATCAGCGCGGCCGTGTAGCCGGCGAGCACGAAACCGTACCAGCGGAAGTGGCGGTTGCGCACCGCGAGTGCGATGCAGCCGCCGATCCACAGCGTGATGCCGGCCATGTACAGCTCGGGCTGCTGCGCGAACAGCCCGCCGAGCGCGAGTGCGCCGACGAGGCCGGCCGCCGTGCCGAGCACGCGGTAGAAGCTCTTCGCGAACACCATCCCCGACAGCGGCTGCATCAGCACGAACACGGTGGTCATCGCGGTGCGCGGCTGCGACATCTCCAGACGCATCGCGATGCCCATCGCCAGCAGCGCCGCGAGCACGGTTTTCGCGAGGTGCAGCCAGATCAGCCCGTCGGTCGCGGCCCAGTCGCGCGCCGCGTTGCCGAGTGGATCGAGCCATGCTCTCCATCGTGCGGGTTCGATGGAAGGTTGCTCGATCGCAGGTTGTGGCTTCATGAAAAGAGGGCCCAGGGCCGACCGAGCAAGGTGCCGCGGTACGCCCGAACGGGGCCGTTCGACGGGTGAGGCGCCGATTGTAGGAGTGCGGCGCCCGCGCATTAACGCAGTTGCGGGGAAACGATAGTTGCAGCCGGAGTAACAATCTGTCGCATCCGGTGGAGGAAAATGACGGCTCCGCTACAGGTTGCTCACAGGAATGGATACCCTACAAAACATGCGGGTGTTTTCGCGCGTCGTCGAGACGGGCAGCTTCACCGCGGCCGCGCAATCGCTGAATTCGACGACGGGCGCGATGTCGCGCGCGGTATCGGAGCTCGAGGCGCGCCTGCGCACCCGCTTGATGAATCGCTCGACGCGCCGTCTCGCGCTCACGTCGGCCGGTGAAAACTATCTGCGGCGCTGCCGCCAGATCCTCGCCGACGTGGACCGCGCGGAAGAAGAGGCGAGCTGCGCGCACGAGCGCCCGGCCGGTGTGCTGCGCATGCATAGCTTCGCGAGCGTCGGCCATCACTACGTATTGCCCGCGCTGACGCGCTATCACGCGCAGTTCCCGGACGTCTCGATCGAGCTGTCGCTGTCGCAGCGCATGCCCGACCTGTTCGACGGCACGAGCGACATGGCCGTCGTCACCGCGTCGTCGCTGCCCGACTCGGAGCTCGTGTCGCACATGCTTGGCTCGACGTTCAGCATTCTGTGCGCATCGCCCGATTACGTGAAACGGCACGGCGCGCCGGCCCGCCCGCGGGATCTCGCCGCGCACGCGTGCCTGACGCTGTGTACGCCGGCGTTCCCGACGCACGAATGGGTGCTCGAAGGGCCCGAAGGCGTAGAGCAGATCCACGTCACCGGGCCGGTGCAGACCAATACCGCCGAATCGCTCGCGCTCGCGATCCGCGACGGCATCGGAATCGGCATGTTGCCGGTGTATTCGGCGATCGACGCATTGCGCGACGGCACGCTCGTTCGTGTGCTGCCCACGCATATCCTGCAGAAGATGAACGTGCATGCGCTGTACCCGTCGCGCCGCTTCGTCGATGCGAAGGTGCGGACCTGGGTCGAGATGCTGCGTGCGCAGGTGCCGGGGATGATCGCGCGCGACGTCGAGATGCTGAACGCGATCGACCGCGAACCGCGGGCCGCGTGAATGCCGCGCGCGCATCGGCGCGCGGCGGCATGCTTCATGCAAACACCGGATACGCGCCGCTCGCAATGGATGCCCGATGCGCGCGACGCGCGCCGTCACAGCGCGGGTCTGGCCGCCGCGCCCGATTCGGTTGCCGGCTCACCGGCCGGGCCGTAAGCGGCCTGCGTCGCTTTCCTCGCGGCGACACGCTTCGCCTGCAGTCGTTCCTGTGCGGCCAGGATGTCGTCCGGATAGTTGCCGACTTCACCGCGCGCCGGGTTGTAGCCGACCGATTCGAGATCGATCAGTTCCTGCAGCACCTGCGCGCGCGTGACGGGCGAGTTCGGCTGCTGGGCGAACGACAGGGCCGGTGCGGCAAGCAGGACGGCAGCGGCGGCGGTTACGACGAGCGATTTCACGAGGTTCTCCTGAATACGGGGTGGGTGGCCGCAGCGGCGCGTGACGCGCGGCTGCGACCTTCGACGTCAGTCTACGTAGCGCTGCCACGCGCAAACACCCCGATTCCAGGAGGGCTGCCTTCCATAAAGAACAACATTGACGGCGTGGCCCGCGGCGATCGCGCCCGTGAGCGAACATGGGCGCAGTGCAGGCGGGCGACGTGACGCGATGCCGGTCAGAACCGCGTGCGCATGCCGATCGTGCCGACCACCTGGTTCGCCGTGCTCGATGCGCCGCCCGACGTGTTGATGAACGCGTGGTAGCCGCGGCCGGCCGCATGCTGGAACATCGCTTCCGCGTACAGGTCGGTGCGGCGCGACAGCTTGTACACGGCCTGCAGGTTGGCCTGATGCCACTTCGGATCGGTGCCGTGCTTGCTGTCGGGATTCGACACGCTGGCGTCGGTATAGACATACGCCGCGCCGACGCTGACGGCCGGCGTGACCGCATAGCGCACGTTCACGTCGTAGTTGTTGAACGCGATCTGGCCGCTGGAGCCGAACGCACCCGTGTTGTCGTACTGCGAGCGCGTGTAGACGAAGCCGACGGTCGCCGGGCCGAACACGTAGCCGACGCCGCCGCCGTAGGTGCGCATGCGGTCCGAGCCGATCGACCAGCCACCCTGGTTCAGGCTCTTCGCCTCGGCCGAATCGAGCGCGCCCGGGCTCGCGCTCGTCGAGCCCTTCGTGCCGTTCATCTGCAGGTACGCGCCGGCCAGCTTCAGCGGGCCGTTCGTGTAGCTCGCGGCCACGCTGTACGCGCGGTTCGCGCTGAAGCTCGCCGAGTTGGAGAACGCGTACAGCGCACCGACCTTGAAGCCCGCGATCGTGTCGCTCGTGTACTTGACCGCGTTGCTGATGCGCAGCGAGTGGTTCAGGTTGTCGTTGTCGAACGGATGCGCGAAGCCCGTATCGCCGAAATCGCCGGCCGTCGCGGACAGCGGCGCGACGAAGTCGACCATCGTGTCGTACTGGCGGCCGAGCGTCAGCGTGCCGTAGCCGGCCTGGCCGAGGCCGACATACGCGTGACGGCCGAACAGCTTGCCGTCCTGGCCGAGCCCGCCGTTGTTCGCGTTGAAGCCGTTTTCGAGCACGAACAGCGCCTTCAGGCCGCCGCCGAGATCCTCGGTGCCGCGCAGGCCGAAGCGGCTGCCGTTGATCGTGCCGGTCGTCATGCGCCATTGCGACCCGCCGTTTGCGTTGTTGGTATAGGCGATGCCGGCGTCGATCAGGCCGTACAGCGTGACCGAGCCTTGCGCGTGGGCGAGCGGCGCGAACAGGGCGGCGGCGCCCGCGCCGGCGATCAGGGTTTTTTTCATCGTGAAGTTCCTGCGTGTGGGACTGGAAACGAAAGTTCGGCGCAAGTATAGGAATGCGCGGCGTGCGCAAGGGCGTGGCGGCCGCGAGCGCACCGTTCCAGATCCGGCAAGAGTCGTTCACAAAACCGACACGACGTGTGGCGCGCGCCGGGCAGGCGGTTCTTGCGTGACGACCGGCGAGCGGCGTCCGTCCGGCGTGGCCCGGCTGTCGTGCCGATGCAACATGCACGGCACGTACGCGCGTCGCCGCTTTTCCTCCATACTGGTCGTCCGGACCGCACGGCCGCCGACGCAGATTGCGCGGCCGTGTTCATGCATACGACCAGAGGCCTCCCCCATGAACCTGTTCAACGTACGCCTGCGCGGCCGCGACGGCCTGTTCACGATCGGCATCGACGCCGGCACGATCGCGCGCATCGACGCGCAAGCCGCACCGATCGCGTCGACGAATCCCGACCATATCGATGGCGGCGGCCGTCTCGCGATCGCGCCGCTCGTCGAGCCGCATATCCACCTCGATGCCGTGCTGACGGCCGGCGAGCCCGCGTGGAACATGAGCGGCACGTTGTTCGAGGGCATCGAGCGCTGGGCCGAGCGCAAGGCGACGATCACGCACGACGACACGAAGGCGCGCGCGCATGCGGCGATCGGCATGCTGCGCGACCACGGGATCCAGCACGTGCGCACGCACGTCGACGTGACCGATCCGACGCTCGCCGCGCTGAAGGCGATGCTGGAAGTGAAGGACGAGGCGCGCGGGCTGATCGACCTGCAGATCGTCGCGTTCCCGCAGGAAGGCATCGAATCGTTCGACGGCGGCCGCGCGCTGATGGAGCAGGCGATCGAGCTCGGCGCGGACGTCGTCGGCGGGATTCCGCATTTCGAGAACACGCGGGAGCAGGGCGTCAGCTCGATCCGCTTCCTGATGGATCTCGCGGAACGCACGGGCTGCCTCGTCGACGTGCACTGCGACGAGACCGACGATCCGCATTCGCGCTTTCTCGAAGTGCTCGCGGAGGAAGCGCGCGTGCGCGGCATGGGCGCGCGCGTCACCGCGAGCCACACGACCGCGATGGGTTCGTACGACAACGCGTACTGCTCGAAGCTGTTCCGGCTGCTGAAGCGGGCCGGGTTGAACTTCATCTCGTGCCCGACCGAGAGCATCCATCTGCAGGGGCGCTTCGACACGTTTCCGAAGCGGCGCGGCGTCACGCGCGTCGCGGAACTCGATCGCGCCGGGATCAACGTGTGCTTCGGGCAGGATTCGATCAAGGATCCGTGGTATCCGCTCGGCAACGGCAACATCCTGCGCGTGCTCGATGCGGGCCTTCATATCTGCCACACGATGGGGTATCAGGATCTGCAGCGCTGTCTCGACTTCGTGACCGACCACAGCGCGACGACGATGCATCTCGGCGATGGCTACGGCATCGCGGTCGGGCGGCCGGCCAATCTCGTCGTGCTCGACGCGGACAGCGACTACGAAGCCGTGCGCCGGCAGGCGAAGGCCACGCTGTCGATGCGCCACGGGAAGATCATCATGCGGCGCGAGCCGGAGCGCATTACGTATCCGGATTGATGGGAAAGGCGGGCCATCGTGGCCCGCTGGCCGCCAAGTATTCAAAAAACACATCAGTTGATTATAAAAATACGTTTGTCTCATGAGGGGTGCGGGCCTACGATTCGGTCCTGACGACGGCGTGCAACTTGTGCGTCGTCCTTTCGATCCTCGTTCGCCGACCCCATGCGCCTCGATCTTCCATCCGCTCCCGCTTCTTCTTCGCCGGCCGCCAGCCCGTTCGCGCGCCTGGCCGTCGTCACGGTCCTGACCGGCATCGGCGCGGGTCTCGGCGGCATGCTGCTCGCGTTGCTGCTGCATGCGATCCAGCACATCGCGTACGGCTACAGCATCGCGCACGTGATCGGGTCCGAGAGCTTCCTCGCTGGCGTGACCGCGGCCGATCCGCTGCGCCGGCTCGCGGTGCTGGCCGTCTGCGGACTCGTCGCCGGCGGCGGCTGGTGGGCGCTTTACCGGTATGGCCGGCCGCTCGTCAGCATCCGTCGCGCGGTGTGCGCGGCCGATCCGCGCATGCCGTTCGTCAGCACGACGGTTCACGCGCTGCTGCAGATCGTCACCGTCGCGCTCGGCTCGCCGCTCGGCCGCGAAGTCGCGCCGCGCGAGATCGGTTCGCTGCTCGCGGGGCGGTTTGCCCATGCGGCGGGACTCACGCCCGACGATTGCCGGCTGATGGTCGCGTGCGGCGCCGGCGCGGGGCTCGCGGCCGTCTACAACGTGCCGCTCGGCGGCGCGATCTTCGTGCTCGAGGTGCTGCTCGGTACGTTGGAGCTGCGTGCGCTGATCGTGGCGGTCGTGACGTCCGCGATCGCGGCGATCGTCGCGTGGATCGGCCTCGGCAACGAGCACCAGTACACGGTGCCGGCGTTCGTGCTGAGCACGCCGCTCGTCGCATGGTCGATCGTCTGCGGGCCGCTGTTCGGCTTCGCCGCATACGGTTTCGTGCGGCTCACGACCGCGGCGCGCGCGAACGCGCCGAAGGACTGGCGGCTGCCGGCGTTCGCGCTGCTCAACTTCGCGGTGATCGGCTTGCTAGCGATCGGGTTTCCGCAACTGCTCGGCAACGGCAAGGGGCCGGCGTCGCTGGGTTTCGACGGCACGCTGACGATCGGGCTTGCCGCGGCGTTGCTGGTGCTGAAGGTGCTGATCGAAGCCGGCAGCCTGCGGGCCGGCGCGGAAGGCGGGCTGCTGACGCCGGGTCTCGCGAACGGCGCGCTGCTCGGGGTCGTGCTCGGCGGGCTGTGGAGCGCCGTATGGCCGGGCGCATCGCTCGGCGGATGCGCGCTGATCGGCGCGACCGCGTTTCTCGCCGCGTCGATGCAGATGCCGATCACGGCCGTCGTGCTGATGCTCGAATTCACGCGCGCGAATCACGACTGCCTCGTGCCGATGTTGCTCGCCGTGGCGGGTTCGCTCGTGGCGTACCGGTTCGCGCAGCGGGTGGCGGAGGGGCGTGCGCGGGCGATCGCAGCTGTCAGCACGCTGGAGGCGGTTGCCCGCTAGCCGGGCTCACGGCCGGCCACATCCAGGGTACTGGCGAGCGCGACGAACCGCACCACGACTTGGCGTGTTCGGCGGGCGTCGCGTGGATACTGGAAGGGCACGGGGCGCGCGCGTAATTCCCTTTTGAAGTGAATTATAACCGAACATCTCGCGGTAAGACCCAACAATCGGGAATTATATTTCTTGAGCGTATCTCGCTCATAACTCTATAATATTGTGAGTTATCAGAGATAAAGCATTCTAAGATCCACTATGTTGGAATTAAGTTTCCGCAAGCCCGACGAAATCGTCACCCTCCTTTGTGCGCGGCTTCGCACGGAGCGGCTCGCGTTGCAACTGACGCAGAGCGACGTAGCCGCGCGTGCCGGCGTCGGTGCCAATACCGTGTCCAATCTCGAAGCTGGCCGCAATGTGAGCCTCGAGACGGTAATCCGTGTAGCGATGGTTCTGGGACGAAGCAAGGAACTCGAGGGACTTTTCCTGCCGAAGCTCGATAGCCTGGAAGACGTTCACCGGTATGAAAAAAGTGCCAAACGCCGGCGCGTCAAGAGGGGTAACCAGAAATGATCGAGCGGATCGATGTCTACTACGACGGCTGGGGGGAACACTGGCTGTGGGGATCGATGGTTTCCACGACCGCGATCACGGGGCGCCCGTTGGTCGTATTCGAATATAGCGACGACGCGCGCAAGAGGGGGCTGGAACTGTCGTCTTATGCGCTCCCATTGCATGGGGCGAGGCTGCGCAAGGACTTTCCGGTCCACCAGCTTGGATTGCCCGGACCGGTCTATGACGCGTTGCCCGATGGATGGGGCATGTTGCTGATGGACCGCTTGTTCAAACGCCGCGGTCTCAACGCCGCACGTATCGGGCCGCTGGAGCGATTGGCTTACATTGGCAACCATGCAATGGGCGCCCTGTCGTTCGAGCCTGTCGCGCCCGAGATCCTGGCGCCGCGGCAGGATATCCCCCTCGCTCGGCTTGCGGCCGAGGTACAGGAAGTTCTCGATGGCGAGGGTGGCGAATTCCTTCATCAATTGCTGCAGGTCGGTGGCTCTCCGCAAGGCGCCAGGCCAAAGGCCCTGGTCTATCGTGATCCGCGGTCCGGCGTATTTACCACGGCCGCGGTGGCGGGCTTTGAAGCGTGGTTGGTCAAGTTCCCGGCTCGGCAAGAGCATCCCGAGGTGTGTGCGATCGAAATGGTCTACGCCGAGTGCTTGCGCATGTGCGGCATCGAGACCCCGGACACGCTGCATTTCAATTTGCCTGACGGGATGGCGGCATTTGCGTCCCGGCGTTTCGATCGACTGGACGGTCTGCGCGTGCCCATGCAAAGCGTTGCCGCGTTCACCGGCGCCGATTACAAAACGCCGGGTGCGCTGGATTACGTGAATTTCTTGCGCGCCACTCACATGTGCACCAACGACGTACGCGAGAAGGCGCGGGCGTTTGAACGGGCTGTCTTCAATGTCGCATTCAACAATCGCGACGATCATCCGAAGAACTTCGCGTACGTCATGTCGCGATCCGGCGAGTGGAAGCTCGCGCCGGCCTACGACGTGACATTCTGCGAGGGGCCGGGCGGTTACCACCAAATGGACGTCATGGGCGAGGCGCTGCGGATCGACCGAGCCGCATTGCTCGGACTGGCAAAGGAAGCGGAGCTTCCCGCAGCCGCTGCCGGCGACATGATCGACGGAATGTGCGGCGTGGCCAGCCAGTTTTCGACCATTGCGAAGTGCCGCTACGAGGGGATCATCACCGAAGACACCCTCATGGACATCCAGCGCCGAATCGACGAGAACGTTGCGCTGCTGCACTAGGGGCTCGGCATGCGCGACATCATGGGGTATTGCGTGACGACGATGCTGTTGTCGGGCGTCGTGTTCGTCGGGGCGATGTATCTGTTCTGACGACGTGAGGCGAGAGGCGAGAGGCGAGAGGCGAGAGGCGAGAGGCGAGAGGCGAGAGGCGAGAGGCGAGAGGCGAGAGGCGAGAGGCGAGAGGCGGGCGGGGCTGAGCCCCCCTCCCGCCAGCTTGATTCCAGCCTGCCTGTCAGCCGCGCGACCGCGCGTCGGCGCGCTCGTGCCCGTGACGCAACGCGAGGCTCGCGACCGCCGCGACGACGAGCGCGGCTGCCAGCAGCGTCAGCCCGTTCTTCGCATTGCCGGTCGTCTGTTCGATCGCGCCGACGACGGTCGGCCCGACGAAGCCGCCGAGCAACCCGCACGTATTCACAAGCCCGAGCCCGCCGGCCAGTGCGCTGCCCGCGAGGCGCGACGCCGGAAACGTGAACACGATCGACTGCACGACGAAGAACATCGATGCGGCCACGCACACGCAGAGCAGCCCGGCCAACGGCGACGCATGCGCGGCGCCGACCATCCCGGCCGCCATCACGACGAGCCCCGCGCACAGCATCCGCCGCGAATGACGCGATTCGCGTGCGAAGCGCGGCAGCGTCCCGGCCCCGAGTGCGGCGGAGAGCCAGGGCAGCGACGTCAGCAACCCGACCGCCACCGGCGAAAGACGTCCCGACGCGCCGATGATGCCCGGCAGGAAGAAGATCACCGTGTAGATGGTCAACTGGTGGCAGAAGTACACGAAGATCGCGAGCCAGATCTGCGGATCGCGCAGCGCGGCGCCGAACGCATGGCTGCCGTGCGCGGCGACGCCCGCGTCCTGTTCGGCCGCGAGCTTCCGCTCGAGCGCGCGGCCGGTTTCCGGCGCGAGCCACGGCGCGGCGCTCGGACGGTCGGGCAACCGTGCCCACACGACGAATGCGAGCAGGATCGCCGGAATGCCTTCGACGACGAACAGCCATTGCCAGCCGTGGAAGCCGAACGTGCCGTCGAGCTCGATCAGCGCACCGGCGAGCGGCCCGCCGACGATGTTGGCGATGCACACGCCGAGCAGGAAGTAGCCGGTCGCGCGCGCACGCTCCTCGCGGCCGAACCAGTACGTCAGATACAGCATCACGCCCGGAAACAGGCCGGCTTCGGCCACGCCGAGCAGCAGGCGCATCACGTAGAACGACGTCTCGCCGCGGACGAACGCCATCGCGACCGACAGCGCGCCCCACGTGATCATGATCCGCGTGATCCAGAAGCGCGCGCCGACGCGATGCATGATCAGGTTGCTCGGGATCTCGAAAAGCGCGTAGGTCAGGAAGAACAGCCCCGCGCCGAGCCCGTACGCGGCCGACGAAATGCCGAGATCGACCCCCATCGAATGTTTGGCGAACGCGATGTTGGTGCGGTCGAGAAAGCTGATCACGTACGCGGCGATCAGCAGCGGCATGAGTTTGCGGAACAGCAGCCGGTTCAGCGACGCGTGCGCGTCGCCGGCGGCGGAAGGCAAGGCCTGGGCGTGATGAGTGGACATGCGGACGACTCCGGTAAGGGCGAACCGGCGCGCACGGCAAGCACGGCGCGCCGCGTTCGGCAAATGCCGCTGCGGTCGCAGCGGATGGGCAGACGACGGAGCCGCGCCGGCGGCGCTCGAATGGAGCGGGGCGATCAAGGGCGCCTTGTCACTGCGCTTGCGGATGCTGCTGTTGGGGAATGGCCCGGCGCTCAGAAATTCACCGCGTCGCCGCCCTTGAGCGCGAGCATCGCGCGCGCCTCGGCCGGCGTCGCGATCTCGAGCGACAGGCCTTCGAGCACCTGGCGCATTTTCAGGACTTGCGCGGCGCTCGATTCCGCGAGCTTGCCGGGCGCGATCCACAGCGAATCCTCGAGCCCGACGCGTACGTTCGCGCCCTGTGCGGCGCCGATCGTCGCGAGCGGAATCTGGTTGCGCCCGGCGCCGAGGATCGACCACACGTAATCGCCGCCGAACAGGCGGTCGGCCGTGCGGCGCATGTGCATCAAATCCTCCGGATGCGCGCCGATCCCGCCGAGCAGCCCGAACACGCTTTGCACGAAGAACGGCGGCTTCGCGAGCCCGCGATCGACGAAATGCGCGAGGTTGTACAGGTGCGAGATGTCGTAGCACTCGAATTCGAACCGCGTGCCGTTCGCGCCGCAGCGCGTGAGGATCGTCTCGATGTCCGCGAACGTGTTCTTGAACACGAGATCGCGGCTTTTCTCGAGATGCTCGCGCTCCCACGGATGCTTCAGCTCGCGAAAGCGCTCGAGCATCGGGTACAGCCCGAAGTTCATCGAGCCCATGTTCAGCGACGCGATCTCGGGCTGGAAGTGCAGTGCGGGTTGCAATCGTTCGTCGACCGTCATGTGCGGGCTGCCGCCCGACGTGAGGTTGATCACCGCGTCGGTCTGCGCCTTGATGCGCGGCAGGAATTCGGCGAACACGGCCGGATCCTGCGTCGGCCTGCCGTCGGACGGGTTGCGTGCGTGCAGGTGCAGGATCGCCGCGCCGGCCTGCGCGGCCGCGACCGCGGCCGTTTCGATTTCGTGCGGCGTCACGGGCAGGTACGGCGACATCGACGGCGTATGGATCGCGCCGGTCGGCGCACAGGTGATGATGACTTTGCGAGCGTTTGCCACGGATGGATTCCTTTCGATGAACGATGCAGGAGGGCTCAGAGCACTTCGACGTTGCCGCAGACGGAGATCGCCTGGCCCGTGATCCCGTGCCCGCCCGGCGAGCACAGGAACAGCGCGGTCGCGGCGATTTCGGCCGGATCGGTCATGCGCCGCAGCGAGATCTTCTCGAGATAGCGCTTTTCCATTTCGTCGTAGCCGATGCCGAGCTGCTGCGCGCGCGCCTCGATCACGCGGCGCATTCGCGGGCCGCGCACGATGCCGGGCTGGATCGCGTTCACGCGGATGCCGAGCGGCCCGAGCTCGATCGCGAGGCTCTTCACGAGGCCGACCACCGCCCATTTGGTGGCCGCGTACGGCGTGCGGAACGCATAGCCGAGCCGGCCGGCGACCGACGACAGCGCGATGATCGCGCCGCCGTGTTTCGACTCGCGCAGCAGCGGCACCGCGCGGCGGGCGAACTGGAATTGCGCGTTCAGGTTGATCGCGACGGTCTGCTCCCACTGCACGGGGTCGATTTCGTCGATGCCGCCGGTCGGGCCGGCGATGCCCGCGTTGTTGACCAGCACGTCGAGGCCGCCGAGCGTGGTCGACACGTCCGCGAACACGCGCTCGACGGCGGCCGGGTCGGATACGTCGGCGAGCGTCGCGCCGATCGCACGGGCCGCGGCGCGCGGCGGCCGGTCGGCGAGCGCCGCGATCGCGGCTTGCGACGCGTCGCACACGTGCACGCGCGCGCCGCATTCGGCGAACGCGTCGGCGATTTCGAGGCCGATACCCGACGCGCCGCCCGTCACGAGGACGCGCAGGCCGTCATAGGGTTTCAGTAGTTCGGAAGCTGTCATGCCGGGTCGTCTCCATCGTTGGTGTAGTGGGATGGCGGCCGCTCGTGCGGCGGGCGGCCGTGGCAAGCGGTCGCTACGGTTTCGCGTTCACGGTCCGCGGTGTCTGTTCGGCCCGCAGCGTCTCGGCGAGATCGTGCGCGGCGCCGCCGATGTCGAGCGCGATGCCGGCCCGCACGCCCGCGCCGTCGCGCCGTTCGAGCGCATCGACGATCGCGCGGTGCGCATCCATCGAGCGCCGCATGTGCGGGATGTCGAGCGCGACCATGTTGAGGAACGGGCCGACGCGCATCCACAGGTTCTCGACGATCGCGAGCGTGTTTTCGCTCGCGCCGTGCGCGTAGATCGCGCTGTGGAACGCGAAATTGCTTTGCAGGTAGGCGCGCGAGCGGCCGGCCTCGGCGTGTGCCTGCATCGTTTCGCAGGTCTTGCGCACGGCCGCGATCTGCGCATCGGTCATTCGGGCGCACGCGCGCTCGGCGATGCAGCCTTCGAGCGCGATGCGCACGTCGCGCAGTTCGTCGAGCATGTCGAGCGTCATCGGCGGGACGACGAGCGCCCGATTCGGGCCGTCGACCAGCGCGCGTTCGGCGCGCAGCCGCGTGAGCGCGGCACGCACGGGCATCGTCGACGAGCCGACCGCCTCGGCGACACTGCGCAGGCTCAGGGCCTGGCCAGGCGCGAAGCGGCCGCTCATCAGCGCTTCGCGCAGTTGCTGGTAGACCTTGTCTCCCATCGTTTCCTGTTCGATGGCTTTCAGGGCGGGCGGGACGATACGAGGCGGCAAGGCGGGGTTCTCCTGGGTTTGATCTGCGATCTGTGATCACACTGGCGATGGGTGAAGTCTTGACGATCGGGGGAGCCGAGTCAAGTCGAACGGGATCGGGGAAAACGAGGGGGCGGGTGGGCGAACAGGCTCGCAGACCGATGCGTATCCAGTCGCTCTTTCTTGTCGAAACCCTTCCATTCAGGGCCGCGACAGTCGGCAATACTTTTCCACGTCAAGGTTCGATCCGGGTCTCGCGGCACGGGTCCCGCGTTGCGCAACATCGATCGGGATGGCATGGAGCCGAGCCACGCTATTCAACGGGCGCACATGTTACGACCATTGCTACTTCAACGAGCCGGGCGCGCGGTATCGTACCGATCGCGCAAACTTTTGGAGCTTGTCATGAGGGGAGTCCGGATCGCTGCCGCGTTCGCGTGCATCGCGTTTCAACCGGCGATGGTCGTGGCGAAGGACGCCGCACAGCCGTCGCCCGAAGCCGGCTCACGGACTTACCTCCAGGACTTCAAGGACATGGTGCTCGCGGAGTGCCTGGCTACCGCTTACAAGCACGAGCCCGGCGCGAGCACGGACATCGGCAGCAGCGTCAGCGCGTTGCGCGACTGGACCTACTACGACATGGAACGTGCGCCGGACGTGATTCACGCGCTGGTCGCGAAGTATCTGGCGCGCGACTATCGGAATCCGATTGTCGAATCCGAAGTCCGGGATGTGAAGTTCGACTTCCTGAAGTGCCTCGATCTGTATCACGGCAAGGAACTGGACGCTGCGGCGAAGAAGCTCGTATTGCGCCCGAACGGTACCTACCGGGCCGAGCATTCCCCAAAGCCGCGGTAGCGATCAAACGCCGCTGCGCAATGCAGCCGCGCGCCGCGCGTCATTTCCCCGGCGCTATTCAAGCGTGCGGATCGAATTGCTGATGCCGCGCGCGCAGTCGATCACCGCCGGCGCGAGCTTGCGGCGCGCGTCGTCGAACGTCCAGCGGCTCGTCGGCGCGACCACGTGCACGGCCGCGACCGGCTGTCCCTGACTGCCGAGCACCGGCGCGGCGATCGACATGTCGCCGATGAACAGTTCTTCCTGGTTGGTCGCGTAGCCTTCGCGCCGCGCGCCATCGAGCAGCGCGACGAGCTCGTCGAGCGCCGTGATCGTGCGCGGCGTATGCGGCGTGCGCACCATGCCGTCGAGCCGCGCGCGTGCGTCGTCCGGCGGCAACGCGCTCAGGAACGCACGGCCGGAGCCCGTGCAATACATCGGGATACGGCTGCCGATCGGCATGTGGATCGGTACGAACTTGGTGGACACGAAACGCGCGACGTACACCATTTCATCCTCGTCCGGCTCGGTGAGGTTGGTGGTTTCGCCGGTCAGGTTCGTGAGCTCGGACAGGAACGGATTCGCGACGTCGATCAACGTGTCGGCCGCGAGATAGTTGAAGCCGATCCGCATCACGTGCGGCGTGAGCTGGTAGCGGCGCGTGACCGGATGCTTGCGGATGTAGCCGAGCTTCTCGAGCGTGTAGACCATTCGCTGCGCGGAGCTTTTCGTCATCCCGGCCGCGTCGGCCACTTCCGCCAGCGTCATCGTGCGCCGTTTCGCGCTGAACGCGCGCAGCACGTTCAGCCCTTTCTCGAGCGACTGGTTGAACAGCAGATCGTTTGATTGGTCGGGTGAGGTGTCCATGGCGAGGGGCGCGATCGATTCGATATCGCATTATATCGTATCGAATATCGATACGCAAAAATCTGTTTGCGATATTTTTGATTCGTTCTAAGATCGGGTCATCGTCGCAGTGTCGATCAGCGACCGGCCGGCGCATCGGATTATTCGAGAAGGAGTCACCATGGTTCCGTTCATCAAGCGGTTCGGCGCACTGGCCGCCGGTTTCGCCACCTGTATCGCACTCTCCACGGCTTCGGCGAGCGCCGTTGCCGCCGAGCCCACGCTGAAGGTCGGCGCGACGGCCACCGGCGTGCCGTTCACGTTTCTCGACGTGAAGAGCAATTCGATCCAGGGGATGATGGTCGATGCGATCACCGCGGCCGGGAAGTCGGCCGGGTTTCGCGTCGACGTGCAGCAGACCGTGTTCTCCGCGCTGATCCCGTCGCTCACCACGCAGAAGATCGACATCATCTCGGCCGCGATGCTGAAGACGCCGGCACGCCAGCAGGTCGTCGATTTCTCCGACACCGTCTACTCGTTCGGCGAAGGCCTGATCGTGAAGGCCGACGACCCGGGCCGCTACACGTCGATGGACGATTTCAAGGGGCAGGCGGTCGGCGCGCAGGTCGGCACGGCCTTCGTCGACGCGCTCAACAAGAAGGGCATCTTCAAGGAAGTCCGGACCTACGATTCGATCGCCGACATCATGCGCGACGTCGCGCTCGGGCGCATCAAGGCCGGCTTCGCGGACCAGCCGATCGTCGCGTACCAGATCGAGCACGGCGTCAATCGCCAGGTGCGGCTCGTGCCCGAATACCAGAGCGTCGTGAAGGGGCAGGTGTGCTTCATCGTGCGCAAGGGCGACACCGCCATGCTCGAACAGCTCAACGGCGCGATCCGCAAGATGAAGAGCGACGGCACGCTGCAGCAGATCCTGCAGAAGTGGCACATGAGCTGAGCGTCCGCGCCCAAGTTCCGACCGGTATCGCCCGCGCGTCGCGGGCATCCACGGCGGCGCGCCGTCAGGGCGTCGCATAGGAGACGTCATGTTTTTCCAGAACGCGATCGATTTCCTGCCGATCCTGCTGAAGGGCGCGGTGGTCACGATCGAGATCACCGCATGCGCGTTCGTGCTCAGCTCGGTGCTCGGGCTGATTCTCGCATTGCTGAAGGTGTCGCGCAATCGGGCCGTATCGACGGCCGGCAGCACGATCATCAACGTGATCCGCGGGCTGCCGATCATCGTGCAACTGTTCTACATGTACTTCGTGCTGCCCGATCTCGGCGTGCAGTTGTCGGCGTTCCAGGCTGGCGTGCTCGGCCTCGGCATCGCGTATTCGGCGTATCAGGCCGAGAATTTCCGCGCCGGCATCGAGGCGATCGACCGCGGCCAGATCGAGGCCGCGCACGCGATCGGCATGCGCGGCCCGATGATCATGCGGCGCGTGGTGCTGCCGCAGGCGTTCCGCATCGCGCTGCCGCCGTACGGCAACACGCTGGTGATGCTGCTGAAGGATTCGTCGGTCGCGTCGACGATCACGGTCGCCGAGATCACGCGCGCCGGCCAGCTGATCGCGTCGTCGACGTTCCAGAACATGAGCGTCTACACGCTCGTCGCGCTGCTGTATCTCGCGCTCGGCCTGCCGCTGATGTTCGGCGTGAATCGGCTCGGCAAGCGGCTCGCACTGAGGAGAG
Organism: Burkholderia sp. AU44665; assembly: GCF_030504405.1. Classification (NCBI taxonomy): domain Bacteria; kingdom Pseudomonadati; phylum Pseudomonadota; class Betaproteobacteria; order Burkholderiales; family Burkholderiaceae; genus Burkholderia; species Burkholderia sp. AU44665. Next base: position 561,351 of record NZ_JAUJRI010000001.1, read on the forward strand.
GCGCATGATCCGGATCGATTCGATACACAAGCGGTTTCAGCAGCACGCGGTGCTGAAGGGCGTGAGCCTCGACGTGCGGCAGGGGGAGGTCGTGTGCCTGATCGGGCCGTCGGGTTCCGGCAAGTCGACCGTGCTGCGCTGTATCAACGGCTTCGAGACCTACGACGAAGGGTCGATCACGATCGACGGCGTGAAGGTCGACGCGCATTCGAAGCGGATCCACGAATTGCGAATGCGGGTCGGCATGGTGTTTCAGCGCTTCAACCTGTTCGCACACCGCACGGCGCTCGAGAACGTGATGGAAGGGCCCGTGCACGTGCGGCGCATGCCGGCCGCGCAGGCGCGCGAGCAGGCCCGCGCACTGCTCGACAAGGTCGGGCTCGCGCACCGGATGAATGCGTATCCGTCGGAGCTGTCGGGCGGGCAGCAGCAGCGCGTCGCGATCGCGCGCGCGCTCGCGATGGAACCGCAGGCGATCCTGTTCGACGAGCCGACGTCGGCGCTCGACCCCGAGCTCGTCGGCGAAGTGCTCGGCGTGATGCGCGGGCTCGCTCGCGACGGGATGACCATGGTGGTCGTCACGCATGAAATGGCATTCGCACGCGAGGTGGCCGATCGCGTGTGCTTCCTGCACGACGGCACGATCTGCGAGAGCGGACCGGCGCGCGACGTGCTCACGCAGCCGACGCATCCCCGTACGCAGGAATTCCTGCGCCGCTTGCTGGCGTCGGACGGCGCCGACCACCCGGATCGAACATGAGCGCAACGAACGCGGCACCCGGATGGCCCGGCTCGCGGTGGCCGGATTCGCTGTGGGCGGCGACCGCCGCGCCGGCGCCCGATACGCCCGCGCTCGACGCGTCCGCGTCGTGCGACGTGGCGATCGTCGGCGCCGGCTTCACCGGCCTGTCGACCGCACTTCATCTGGCCGAGCGCGGCGTGAACGTCCGCGTGATCGACGGCGCGCAGCCGGGGTGGGGCGCGTCGGGCCGCAACGGCGGGCAGGTGATTCCCGGGCTGAAATACGACCCCGACGAACTGGTGCGCCGGTTCGGCGACGCGGCCGGCGAGCAGCTCGCCGGCATCGTCGGCGGCGCGGCCGACACGGTGTTCGACCTGATCGCGCGGCACGCGATCGACTGCGATGCGCGTCGCGAAGGCTGGATCCAGCCGGCGCCGACCGCCGCGATGCTCGATACGGTCGCGCGCCGCGCGCAGCAATGGGCCGCGCGCGGCGCGCCGGTCGACGTGCTCGGCCGCGACGACGTCGCGCGGCGGCTCGGCACGCCAGCGTATGCGGGCGGCTGGATCGATCGCCGCGCGGGCAGCGTGCAGCCGCTCAGCTATACGCGCGGCCTGGTGCGCGCCGTGCAGGCGAGCGGGGCGGTCGTGCACGGAGCGACCCGCGCCGTCGGGCTGACGCGTGCCGACGGCCGCTGGCGGATCGCGACGTCCGGCGGCGCGACGCTGTCGGCCGAGCGCGTCGTGATCGCGACCAACGGCTATACGGACGGGCTGTGGCCCGGCTTGCGTCAGTCGGTGATCGCCGCGAACAGTTTCATCGTCGCGACGGAACCGCTCGCGCCGGCGCTTGGCCGCGACATCCTCGCCGGCGGCGAAGTCGCGTCGGATGCGCGGCGCCTGCTGCTGTACTTTCGCCGCGACGCGGCCGGGCGCCTGCTGATGGGGGGGCGCGGCCCGTTCGCGGAACCGCGCGCGCCGAGCGACTGGCGCCATCTCGAACGCGCGACGACGCTGTTGTATCCGCAACTGAAGGGTGTCCGGTTCGAATACCGCTGGGCGGGGCGCGTCGCGATCACCGCGGATTTCCTGCCGCACGTGCACGAGCCCGCGCCGGGCGTGACGATCGCGCTCGGCTACAACGGCCGCGGCATCGCGATGGCGACGACGCTCGGCAAGCACCTGGCCGCGCATCTGTCGGGCGATGCGCAACTGCCGCTGCCGTTGCGCGTCACGCCGATCCGGCCGATTCCGTTGCACGGGCTGCAGCGCTTCTACATCGCGGCCGGGGTCGCCTGGTATCGGTTGCTCGACAGCCTGTCGTGACGCAGGCGCGACAAGGTCGCCATCCGTCGTCCGATCGGGCAGAATCGGCCTGCCCAGTTTCCACCGACGGATGCCGGATGACCGAACCGAATGACCCGAACCAACCGCCTGGCCGGCGCGCTTACGCGAGCTTCGCGCAACGCTATGCGGACATCGCGCCGACCAAGGCGCACAACGCGCTCTACGAGCGTCCGGCCACCCTGGCGCTGCTCGGCGACGTCGACGGCCTGACGGTGCTCGATGCCGGCTGCGGGCCCGGCATCTGCAGCGCGCACCTCGCCCAGGGCGGCGCGACCGTGCATGCGTTCGACGTCACGCCCGAGATGGTTGCGCTCGCGCGAACGCGCTGCGCGGGGCTCGCGGTCGACGTCACGGAAGGCGATCTGGAGGCGCCGCTCGCGTGGCTGCCCGACGCGTCGGTCGACAAGGTGCTGTGCTCGCTCGCGCTCGACTACGTGCGCGACCTCGCACCGACGCTGCGGGAATTCCGGCGCGTCGCGCGCCCCGGGGCAACGCTCGTGTTCTCGATGGCGCATCCGATGCGCGACTGGATGGACGAACGCACGCGTGGAGACGGTACGTACTTCGATACCTCGCGCTTCGGTTTTCACTGGTCGGGGTTCGGCGAGCCGCGGCCGTACGTCGAGGCATGGCGGCGGCCGCTCGCCGACATCCTGAACGCGGTCGCCGACGGCGGCTGGCGGCTCGACCGCTTCGTCGAACCGAAGCCGCTGCCGGAGATGAAAGCCGTGTCGGAACGGCTTCACGCGGAGCTGTCGCTCGCGCCGGCGTTTCTCTGCATTCGCGCGCGCTGCTGACGCGGCGCTGCGCTCGGCCGGCGTTCAGCGCTGCGGCGGCGGGTCCGTCAGCGTGCCGAGAAACGCTTCGATATCCTTGATGTCCTGCGCCGTCATCGCGGGCTTGTCGCCGGGCTTGCGATCGAACGGCGCGTCGGTCACGTCGACGTTCGCGCGATATTTCGGCGGGATGTCGTCGTATTCGTCGACCTTGCCGTCCGGCCCGCGCGGATAGAACTTCTGCGGCGAGATGCTGCGCTCGTTGTAGAACGCCATCACCTGGTCGAGCGTATGGAATACGCCGTTGTGGAAGAACACGTGGCGCGTCGCCGCGTTGCGCAGCGTCGGCGTCAGGAACATCCCGCAGTACTGCGTCTGGTCCTTCAGGTCGTCGCGGAACGGCCCGCACACGCCGAGATCGTGGAACGCCGGGTTGCGGTTCTGCGCGAGCGCGCGGTTGCGCGGCGCGCCCAGCGCCTCGTACTGGTAGTCGGTAAACATAGGCGGCAAGCCGTCCTTGCCGGGCTTCGACAGATGGCAGCCCGCGCAATTGGCCTTGTCCGGATCGTTGAACAGGCGCAGCCCGCGCAACTCGGCCTGCGTGAGGCGCGCGCGGCCTTCGAGCCAGCGGTCGTACTTGCTGTCGTACGGATGGAACGACGGATCCTCGACCTGGTAGCGCGCGATCGCGAACATCGCTTCCGATACCGCGAGCTGCGGCGTGGAGAACACGCGCGCGCCGAACAGTTGCTCGAATTGCGCGCGATGCGACGACTGCGCGAGCTTGCGCGCGACGTCGTCGATGCTCGCGTTCGCCATCTCGACAGGATTCAGCAGCGGCCCGAACGCCTGTTGCTGCAGCGTATCGGCGCGGCCGTCCCAGAACATCCCGCCCTGCGGCACGAGCTGCGGCGCCGCCGACGTTCCGGCCACCTTCTGCGCCTTGACGACGCCGGCCGCCGCCGCGGCCTGCTGCGCGACGCTCGGCGCGGCGTCGTTCTCGCCGGCATCGGGGCCGATGCTGAAATTCGGCTGACGGTACAGGTACATCAGCGACGGCGGCGGACGATAGCCCTGCTGCGTCATCGCGAGGCCGCCCGGCTGCACGTCGAGCGCGTTCGGCGGGCCGTACGCGTGATCGGGGCTGTGACACGACGCGCAAGACTGCTTGCCCGACGCCGACAGCGACGGATCGTGGAACAGCGCGCGCCCGAGCTGCGCGACCGCCGACAACGGCTGCGCGGCAGGCCGCTGGAGCACGACCGGATGCGGGTTCGCGCCGGTCCAGTCGGCGACCGCGGTGCCGATCGCCGCCGGTACCCGCGCGGGAAACGCGATCGCGAACGCGCCATAGCCGAGCACGGCCGCGCCGAGGACGAACGCCGCGCGGCGCAGCAGGCGGGAAGGGGCGCGCGGCGCGGGCGTGCCGGACGCATCGGGAGACGGAAACGCGGGGCGAGCTGTCATGCTGTCGGTCGAAAATCGGGCGCCGCACGAGGCGGCGCGTTAAATGGAAACGGCCGGCGCGCGATGCGCCGGCCATGCGTTCAGGCCGTACCGGTCAGATCGCCGGGGCCGTGCTCAGCACGGTGCCGAGCGTCGGGTCGAGATACAGCGGCGTCGTGTTCGGCTTCGACGTGAAGTCGAACAGGTTGCGCAGGTCGCCGGCCGTCGCGTCGAACGAGCCGCCGCCGATCCGCTGGCCGCCGAGCCAGTTGTCCTCGATGAAGCGCACGATGGACGCCTGGTCGAGCATCGTGTGGTCGACGTAGTTCTGCTTCGCGTACGGCGAGATCACGACCAGCGGAATGCGCACGCCCGGGCCGCAGCGGCCGTTCACGGTCGCGCCGTTCACGCCGGTGGTGCCGCCCGTGCCGCACTTGCCGGCGCCGTTGAGCTGGTCGACCGGGTCCGACGATGCGTGCGTCGGCGCCGTGTACACGTGGTCGTACCAGCCGTCCGAGTCGTCATAGGTGACGATCACGGCCGTGTTCTGCCAGTCCGGCTGCTGCTGCAGGAAGTTGACGACCTTCGTCACGAACGCCTGCTCGTCGAGCGGATCCGAATACCCCGCGTGCCCGTCCTGCGCGGCCGGCGCCTTCAGGTAGCTCACCGACGGGAAGTTGCCGGCCTTCACGGCGGCGAAGAAGTCGTCCGTGTCGTACTGGTGGTTCGCCGGTTCGGGCGTCTTGCCGTCGGTCTCGACGCTCGAACCGATCGCCGCGATCGAGCTCGGACGCGTGTGTTGCGGGTTCGCGGTCGACGCGTAGTACTGGAACCAGTTGTGATGCGGAATGTAGTCGGCCGTCGCGGCGTTCACGGCGGTGGCGACGGTGCTGCGCGCGCAGCCCGTCGTGCCGTTGCCGTTCGTCGTCGACAGGTTGAAGCCGCCCATGAAGCCGCCCCACGTGATCTTCGCGGCGTTCAGCAGGTCGCCGATGTTCTTGCCGGTCATCATCGCCTGGTCGGTCGTGCTCGAACACACGTCGAAGCCCGGGTCGACGTCGTTGATCATCGTGAGGCCGCCCTGGCCGTCGTTGATGTAGTACGAAGTCGCGGCGAGCGTCGACGGCTGCTTCGACGTCTTGACGATCTGCATCCCGTTGGTCTGGCCCGACACGACGTTCAGCGCGCCCGGCGTCGACGGGCCGTAGACCGTCGTGTACGTGTTGTCGCTCATCGCGAAGCGCTGTGCGTAGTTCCACAACGCGGTCACCGTGTTGCCGTCGAAATAGCCCATCACCTGGCCTTTCGTGCCGAACGCGCCGGCGCCGCCGGACGAGCCCTTGCCCGTGTACTTCGGGAACAGGTCCGCAAGACCGTTGTCCTCGGCCTGCTGTTCGGCCGTGTACGCGTGGTTCTGGTCGGCGGTCGCGGCCTGCGTGCGGTCGAGGCGGAACGGGTTCGCCGCGTCGGTGCCGTTGGCCGTGTTCGTGAAATTCGGGTTCGCGGTGAGCAGCGTGCCCGTCAGGCCGTTCGGCGTCGGCGTGCCGGGTTTCGCGGTGAACGCCGGTTCGCCCGACGGGTTCGTCGCGTTCGGATAGGTGCCGAAGTAATGATCGAACGAGATGTTTTCGCCGTAGATCACGACGACGTGCTTGATCGGCGTGGCGGTCTGCAGCGCATCCTGCGACGACACGGCGGCCGTCGGCGTGGAATCGTCGCTGCCGCCGCAGGCGAACAGCGCAAGCGTGGCGCCGGCGCAGGCGGTGACGAGCAAGGCTTGACGGAACATCGGGAAACTCCAGGGTAAGGCCTTCGATGGTGGAGAACGGCCCCGTCGCCGTGTCGGTTCGGCGCGGAGCTCGTGAGGAAGCACGCGCATTGGAACAGCCGCGTATGAAAATATGGGGACGGAGTGTTTTCGCGACGGTTGCGCCGCGGTATCGGTTTCATTACGACCGGGCACGATGCGAAAGAGAACGGAAAGGGGCGGACCGTCCGCACCCTCTACGTCACAGGTCGCCGCATGCCGGTCGCTTGCGACGCCAGCATTGCCGGGCGGGCGACGGGGAGCCGCCGGCCGGATCCTCGGCAGGGCGTCGTGCGTCGCTTTTTTGACAATACGGTGACGCGTTCATACGATGAACGCCTGCCGTGCACCGTGCGGCTTCCGACCGTCAGGGAGTATTGAGCGTGCCGATCCCCGTTCTGTTTGCCGTTCTGTGCGCGGCGTTCCTGCACGCATCATGGAATGCGCTCGTGCGCAGCAGCGGCGACCGGCTGCGCTCGGCCACGGTGCTGCAGATCGCGATCGGGCTGTTCGCGCTGCTGTTCCTGCCGGCCGCCGCGCCGATCACGCCGGCGAGCTGGCTCTGCGTCGTCGCGTCGGCCGTGATCCACGTCGTCTATACGCTGCTGCTCGTCCGTGCTTACGAGCACGGCGACCTGAGCGTCGCGTACCCGGTCGCGCGCGGCACCGCGCCGCTGCTGGTCACGCTCGGCGCGGCGGCGTTCGCGGGCGAGCGCCTGAACGTCGGCGCGCAATGCGGGCTCGTGCTGATCTGCGCGGGCATCATGGCGATCGGGCTGGAGCGCGGGCGCGGCGCGAAACACCGGATGATGCAGGTGCTGCCGACCGCGTTCGCGACCGGCGTGTCGATCGCGGCGTACAGCGTGGTCGACGGGATCGGCGTGCGCGAGAGCGGCAGTACGGTCGGCTATACCGCGTGGATGTTCGTGCTGACAGGCGCGATGATGGCCGCGTACTACCGGCTGCGGGCGGGGCCGCTGCGGCTGACGCAGGATGTCGGCGAAACCGCGAAGGCGGCCTGCGGCGGCGTGTTCGCGGCGCTCGCGTACGGCATCGTGATCTGGGCGATGGATCGTGCGCCGATGGGGCCGGTGTCGGCGCTGCGGGAAACGAGCGTGGTGTTCGCGGCGCTGATCGCGCGCGTGTATCTCGGCGAGCGGCTGACGCCGCGCCGGGCGGCAGGGTGCCTCGTGATTGCTTGCGGCGCGCTGCTGATCAGTGCGTTCGAAGCGGTGCGGTGAACGCGCCGGCGCAGCGCTCCGGGCGCGTCAACCTTCCACCGGCATCGCGCTCGTGCACTTGATCTCGTCGAGACACACGCTCGAATGCACGCCGCTCACGCCGGGAATGCGCATCAGCGTTTCGAGCAAGAACGTCGACAGCCCCTTCAGGTCGTGCGCGACGACCTTCAGCACGTAGTCGATATCGCCCGTGACCGAGAAACATTCCTGGATCTGCGCGAGATCCGACACGAGTTTCTGGAACTTCGACAGATCGCGGATATGCCCGCGCTCCATCGTCACGTGCACGAACGCGGTGACGCCGAACCCGAGCGTATCGGGGCACAGCCGGGTTTCATAACGGCGGATCGCGCCGATTTCCTCCAGCCGCCGATGGCGCCGCAAGGTCTGCGCGGGCGACAGCCCGACGGCCTTCGCCAGTTCGAGGTTCGACGCACGGCCGTTCTCCTGCAACACCGACAGCAAGTGGCGATCGATGCGGTCGAGAAGCGGTTCAGGCATTTTTGTTTCCTCCTCTGTCTCCCGGGCGCAATTTTATCTCATAATGTAGGGTTTGCATGAGCGGGTTACGCAACCCGATTTCGCCGTCGCGACGCTAAACTGACGCCGGATTTTCGTGTTCGGCTGCGGCAATGCGGGATGGACGGCGAGTCGGCGGCCGGTCTGGCCGGCACGCCGACGCGAATCGGGTGTCGCCCGCGCGAAAATTGCAGTCCCCAACCCGGCGTCCCCACGAACGGCCGCCGGCACAGCAAAAACAGCGCCCGGCACACCGAGGCGCGCCGCACCGCTTCCGGCGGGGGCGGGAAGAATGGAGAAGACATGGTTTCTGGAAACGAGAGCGCTGGCCTCAAGCGCGGGCTGAAGAACCGGCACATCCAGCTGATCGCGCTCGGTGGCGCGCTCGGCACGGGGCTGTTCCTCGGCATCGCGCAGACGATCAAGATGGCCGGCCCGTCCGTGCTGCTCGGCTACGCGGTGGCCGGCATCGTCGCGTTTTTCATCATGCGCCAGCTCGGCGAGATGGTCGTCGACGAGCCCGTCGCCGGCTCGTTCAGCTATTTCGCCGACAAATACGTCGGCCACTTCACCGGTTTCCTGTCCGGCTGGAACTACTGGGTGCTGTACATCCTCGTCAGCATGGCCGAGCTGTCGGCCGTCGGAATCTACGTGCAGTACTGGTGGCCCGGCGTGCCGAACTGGGTGTCGGCGCTGGTGTTCTTCGTCGCGATCAACCTGCTGAACCTGGCGAGCGTGAAGTCGTACGGCGAGACGGAATTCTGGTTCTCGATCATCAAGGTCGCCGCGATCGTCGGGATGATCGGCTTCGGCGGCTGGCTGCTCGCGAGCGGGCAAGCGGGGCCCGAAGCGAGCATCGCGAACCTGTGGCGGCACGGCGGTTTCTTCCCGAACGGCGTATCGGGGCTCGTGATGTCGATGGCCGCGATCATGTTCTCGTTCGGCGGGCTGGAGCTGATCGGCATCACCGCGGCCGAGGCGGACGATCCGAAGCACAGCATTCCGCGCGCGACCAACCAGGTGATCTACCGGATCCTGATTTTCTACATCGGCGCGCTCGCCGTGCTGCTGTCGCTGTATCCGTGGGAAAAGGTCGTCACCGGCGGCAGCCCGTTCGTACTGATCTTCCATGCGCTGAGCAGCAACGTGGTCGCGAACGTGCTGAACGTCGTCGTGCTGACGGCCGCGCTGTCGGTCTACAACAGCGGCGTGTACAGCAACAGCCGGATGCTGTTCGGCCTCGCGAAGCAGGGCAACGCGCCGAAGGTGCTGTGCTCGGTGAACAAGCGCGGCATTCCGCTCGCCGCGCTCGGCGCGTCGGCGCTCGCGACCGGCGTGTGCGTGCTGGTCAACTACTTCATGCCGGGCAAGGCGTTCGAGGTGCTGATGGGCCTCGTCGTGTCGGCGCTGATCATCAACTGGGCGATGATCACGCTGATCCACCTGAAGTTCCGCCAGGCCAAGCGTGCTGCCGGGGAAGAGACATCCTTCCGCAGTGTGGGCTATCCTTTCACGAATTACCTGTGCCTGGCATTCATGGCCGGCATTCTCGTCGTGATGTACCTGACGCCGGATCTCCGCCTGTCGGTGTACCTGATCCCGGTATGGCTCGCGGTGCTCGCGGTCGGGTATCGCTTCCGTCAGAAGAATGCGGGCTTGGCGGTGCACGACGGCGTCTCCGCACGCTGACGCAGGCCACGACCGACCATTGTTCCAAACGAGACCGACTCAAGCCATGTTCGAACACATCGACGCGTACCCGGGCGACCCGATCCTGACGCTCAACGAGAATTTCCAGCAAGATCCGCGCGACCGGAAGGTCAACCTGAGCATCGGGATCTATTTCGACGCCGAAGGCCGGATCCCGGTGATGGGCGCCGTGCGCGAAGCCGAAACCGCGCTGCAGCGCGACAGCGGCCCGAAGCCGTACCTGCCGATGGTCGGCCTGGCCGCGTATCGCGACGCCGTGCAATCGCTCGTGTTCGGCGCCGATCACCCGGCCCGCGCGGCCGGCCGCATCGCGACGCTGCAGACGCTCGGCGGCTCGGGCGCGCTGAAGGTCGGCGCCGATTTCCTGAAGCGCTATTTCCCGGATTCGCAGGTGTGGCTGAGCGATCCGAGCTGGGAAAACCACCGCTTCATCTTCGAGCGCGCCGGCTTCACGGTGAACACGTACCCGTACTACGACGAAGCGACGGGCGGCCTGAAGTTCGACGCGATGCTCGCGGCGATCGACGCGCTGCCGGCGCGCAGCATCGTGCTGCTGCACGCGTGCTGCCATAACCCGACCGGCGTCGATCTCGACGAAGGCCAGTGGGAGAAGCTGATCGACGTGATCGAGGCGCGCGGCCTGCTGCCGTTCGTCGACATGGCGTACCAGGGCTTCGGCGCGGGCCTCGATGCGGACGCGTTCGCGGTGAGCGAGCTGGCCCGCCGCGGCGTGCCGACGCTCGTCGCAAACTCGTTCTCGAAGAACTTCTCGCTGTACGGCGAGCGCGTGGGTGGCCTGAGCGTCGTCTGCGAGGACGCGGCCGCCGCCGACCGCGTGCTCGGCCAACTGGCCGGGGCCGTGCGCTCGAACTACAGCAACCCGCAGACCTACGGCGCGAAGGTCGTCGCGGCCGTGCTCGGCACGCCGGCGCTGCGCAAGCAGTGGGAAGAGGAACTGTCGGCGATGTGCCGCCGCATCGCGCGGATGCGCCAGTCGATCCACGACGGCCTGCGCGACCACGTGAGCGGCGAGGCACTCACGCGCTACGTGAAACAGCGCGGGATGTTCACGTACACGGGCCTGACCGAGTCGCAGGTCGACGCGCTGCGCGAGGTGCACGGCGTGTACATCCTGCGCTCGGGCCGGATGTGCGTGGCGGGCCTGAACGACTCGAACGTCGGCATCGTCGCGGACGCGATCGGCAAGGTGCTGAAGAGCGGCGTCTGAACGCGGCGCGCCTCGGCGCGTCGCGATGAAGAACCGGCTGTGTCCCGTCGCGGGAGCAGCCGGTTTTTTGTTGGGCGGCCATCATGTGCGATGCCCGGCTGACGCGCGGGCGGGCGCGGCGGTACGATCACGGGATCGCATGCACGACCGAGGAGCAGAGAAACGACATGGGCATCCGGATCATCCAGCTCGGCACGCCGCGCGCGGCCGGCGAAGGCCTGCGGATCGGCACGGTGCGGCGGCCGCCGCGCGGCGTGCCGAAGGCGGAATTCGCGTCGCGCAACTACTATGATGTATGGTTGCCGACGCTGTCGCCGAGCCCCGAACTCGTCGCGCAGGCGCAGGCCGCCGAAACCGACGCCGAATGGAAGGCGTTCAAGCGCCACTTCCGCGCGGAGATGGCGCACGGCGATCCGGCGAAGGTGCTGGACCTGCTGGCCGCGCTGTCGGCGACCACCGCGTTCTCGATCGGGTGCTACTGCGACGACGAAAACCATTGCCACCGCAGCGTGCTGCGCGAGTTGCTCGCGGAGCGCGGCGCGACGATCGAGCCCGACGCGGGCTGAAGCGGCTGGAGGCGGCGCACGGCCGCACCATGATCGTGCGGCGCGGCGAACCGGTTGACGTGGGTCAAGCGCGCGGCCGCGCGCGCCACTATGCTCTCGTCATGGAGCCATCACGACGATGTCAGACCGACAGATGCACATTGCTTTCCCGTCCGAACCGCCGGAATACTGCGCGCGCGACCTGGTCGTCGCATTTTCGGCGCTGGTGGACGGGCGTTGCGTCCAGTGCGCGGTGACGGCCGAGGCGCTGGAGGACCATTTCGGCGCGCGCTCGCTGCTCGAGCGCGATCTGCTGAGCGCATTCGACGCGCACCGCCCGGCCATCGAGGCGATGGCACGACGCATGCTCGAGGAAATCGGCGGCCGGCCGGTGCTGCTGCACAGCGGGCACTTCCGGCTCGAAGGCTGATACCGCAGGAGGGCGCATGACACTGCAGGGCAACATTCACGAACGCGACTGGTCGGTCGAAGTGGAGACGCGCCCGTGCGAATCGGGCGAGTTCCGCTGCCGCGTGTCGGTCGAGCACGGCGCCGGCGCCGCGCGGTTTCATCATACCTTCGAGCACAGCCACGCGTATCCGACGGAGCGCGAGGCGATGATCGAAGGGCTGCGGGCCGGCATGACGTGGATCGAGATGAAGGCGTCGCAGACCTTCAACGTATGAACGGTCCCGCGCCGGCCACGCGCGGGCAGACTATCGGCCGGCCGCGATCGCGAACGATGCGCGCCGCGCCACGGGAAACACGTGCCCCCGCACGGCGATGCGGACGGCACTTGCAAGGCGGTCGACGAGCGGCGGCCCCGTCAGGAGACACGACATGGGCGTGGGCATGCAGATCGCCTGCCTCGGATTCACGGGTTCGGCGGCGGTCGAGGCCGAAGCCGGCGCGCAACTGGTGAGGCTCGAACGGTTTCGCGCGGTGATCGACGGCTGCCACCTCGCGATCGAATTGCGCACGGCGGCCGATGGCCAGCACCTGTACGACGTACGGCTCGACCTGGTGATGCACGACGCGGCGCTCAGGCCTTTGCCGCTGCCGCCATGCGTCGGCGCCGACGTGGACGATGCGCTGCGTCGCGCGTTCGCGCAGGCCGAGCACGCGCTGATCGCGTGGCAGCGGGGCGCCGCCACGGCGGCGCTGCGCGACACCATGCAATGACGTGGCGCCGGCGATCCGGCGCCCTGCGTCAGACCCGCGCGAGCGCTTGCGCGTCGATGATGCGCACGCGCTTGCCGCGCGTTTCGACGAGCGCTTCGCGATGGAACCGCGAGAACATCCGGCTGACGGTTTCGAGCTTCATCCCGAGATAGCAGCCGATTTCCTCGCGCGTCATCCGCAGGTTGAATTCGGTCGCCGAATAGCCGCGCGCCTCGAACCGCGACGACAGGTTCAGCAGGAAATGCGCGACGCGCTGCTCGGCCGACATCGTGCCGAGCAGCAGCATCTGGCTCGATTCGCGGACGATCTCGCTGCTCAGCATCTGGTAGAGAAAGTGCTGCATCGGCTTCATCTCGCGGCACGCGGCTTCGAGCGCGCCGAACGGGATGATGCACACCACGCTGTCCTCCAGCGCGATCGCGTCGCAGCAATGCTGGCCGCCGCCGATGCCGTCCATCCCGAGCGTTTCGCCGGCGATCTGGAAGCCGGTCACGTGCTCGCGGCCGTCGCGATGCATCATCACCGTCTTGAACGAACCCGCGCGCACCGCGTAGATGCTCTGGAACGGATCGTCGGTGCGAAACAGCGCGTCGCCCTGGCGGACCTGCCGCGTCGTGCAGATGATCGCGTCGAGGCGGCCGTATTCGGCGGGCGTCAGGTGCGGCGGCAGGCACATCGAGCGCATCGCGCAGGCCGAGCAGCGGGCGGCCGGATGTTTGGCGGCGTCGGCGCGCGCGGCCGGGCGCAGCGGGATCGTTGGCCGGGGTACGACGGACACGTCGGCGGCGAAGGCGGTGGCGGTGGACATGAGTCGCTCCGGCTCGTCAGGTGCGGCGCACGCGAGCGTGCACCAGGGATTCGATCACATGGCATGCGGCGTCGAATTCGACGGTCTTGTCGAAGAAGTAGTCGGCTCCCGCCGTCGCGCATGCCTCTCTGAATGCCGGTGCCGAGTGGTTCGTCAGCACGATCGTGACGATGCGCGGCGCGGCTTTCGACAGCATCCCGATCAGGTCGAGACCGCTGCCGTCCGCGAGCCGTACGTCGACGATCACCACGTCCGCGCCACTGCTGCGGATATGCGTCCACGCGTCCTGGCCGTCTTCCGCTTCGCCCACGACCGCGACGCCGCGGATTGCGCCGACGAGCAGCGCGATCCGCTGGCGAACGGCGACCGCATGATCGACGAGAAACACGCTGAGCAAGGCGGGCGACAGGCTGGCATTCATGCCGGCAGTATCGTGTTGCGCCGCCGAAATTGAAATCGGCCGAATTGGAAGTTCGTGTAGGCCGCTTCGACGCGGTGTAGGGCGTTTCCTACACCGCGTACGGGGAATCGCCGGTGTGAATCCGACGAGGCGATGCCGCGCGAGCGGGGCGAACGATTGCGCGGCCGGGTCAGCCGGCGCCACGCGCGGCCAGTGCGTCGCGCGCGGTGCGGCATGCGGCCAGGTCCCACGCGGCGCAGCCGACGCTCTTGAACAGCAGCGGGCCGCCGCGGGCGAAGGTGCCGTTCAGCACGTCGGCGAGCGATGCGACGTGCCGCCAGTCGACTTGCGCGACGATCAGGTCGCCGGCTTCGTGGCGCGCGCCGGCCGGATCGTCGACGACGAGCCGGCTGCCCCGTACCGTGTTCGCGTCGATCTCGGCGGCATCCGCGGTGAACGCGCCGACGCCGACCACGAGCCGGCCTTCGCGCGCGGCTTCGCGGTAGACGGGCGTGCGGCTCGTCGTCAGCGTGACGACCACGTCGATCGCGTCGGGAATCGCGTCGCCGTCGAGCGGCGCGAGGTGCGGCGCATGCGCGCGGTGGGCCGCGCAGAACGCGGCCGCGCTGTCCGTGCTCGTGCCGCGCACGTGAAGGTGCGCGTCCGGAAAGATCGCCGCGAGCGCTTCCGCGTGATTGGCGGCCTGCTTGCCGGTGCCGATCAGCAGGATCCCGCGCGGCGCGGCGCCGTGCAGCGCGTGGATGCCGAGCGCGGTGATCGCCGCCGTGCGGCGGCCAGTGACGGTCGGGCCGTCGAGCGCGAAGCGCATTTCCCCGGTGGCGGCATCGTACGCGGTGACCTGGCCGAGGATCGTCGGCAACCCGCGTGCGCCGTTGCCGGGGCACACGTTCACGAGCTTGTGGCTCGCCAGGTCGTGGGCGCTCGACGGCATCGACAGCATCACGCCGCCGCCTTGTAGCGGCACGACGAGGCGTTCGGGGCTGACGATGTCGCCTGCCGCATACTCGACGACCGCTTGCCTGAGCGTGGCGAGCAGCGCCGGGTAGTCGAGCAGCGCGGCCGTGTCGGCCGCATCGAAAACGGGAATCGGGGAAAGGGCGGTCATCGTGTACGTCGGGGGCGTCGGTGAGTGTGGCCGGCGGACGCATGCCGCGCCCGCCGCGGGTCTGCCGGATACCGTGACAGGGGCAGTGGATCGAATCTATACCACTTGCTGGCGCGCCCGCAACCCAGAAAATAAAGCGCGTCGTGAATTTTGGTTCTAATATCTGGCCAGAAGGCTCGCCGGTGCCGCGCTGCCCGCCCGCTCCGGTATAGTGCGAACCCATTCCAGATCCCACGCCCGCGAACGGGCAGGAGCCATACGATGATGTCCGCGCGCCCCGACTCACTCGAAGGCGGTTTCAGGCCGCTGCAGATCTACGAGCAGGTAGCCGAAAAGATCCGCGACGAGATTCGCGCCGGGCGCTACGCGGCCGAATCGCGGCTGCCGTCCGAGCGCGAGCTCGCGGCGCTGTTCCAGGTCGGCCGGCCGGCGGTGCGCGAAGCGCTCGGCGCGCTGCAGAACGAAGGTCTCGTCTTCACGAAGCGCAATTCGGGCACCTACGTCGTCGCGGCGCCGCTCGACGTGCTCGCGCGGCACGGCGACGCGCACACCGCGCTCGAGGCCGATTTCAGCCCGACGTCGACGCTCGACGTGCGGCTGATCCTGGAGCCCGCGATCGCGCGCCTCGCGGCCGCCCATGGCCGCGCCGACGCCGGCGCCGAGCGCTATCTCGCGCAGATGGAAACCATCACCGACATCGACGATCCGCACCAGCGCGCGCTGTGGAACGAGAGCGACCGGCTGTTCCACCGGCAGCTCGCGCTGATGACGGGCGACGCGCTGATCGTGAAGATCGCGGACGAAGTCGCGAAGACGATGGACCAGCCGCTGTGGAAGCGGCTGAAGGACGACGGCATCTACGACGCGGGCCGGATCCGGCTCTACGTGTCCGAACACCGGCTGATCTACGAGGCGATCGTGTCCGGCGATGCCGATGCGGCTGCGTTCTACGTCGAACAGCACATCCGCCGCGTGCGGCGCGACATCGCGCCGAAATGACCGGCCTGCGCGCGAATCCGCTCTGGTCTTCAATGTGACCAAAACGCCGACGATTATTTTGAAATTGCTTGCGATGTGACCACGCGTGTCCTACATTGGTTTCACACAAAACCAATCAGGAGACATCATGCGACACGTCGTGACCGCGCTTTCGGTGGCCGTCGCCGCCGGCGCGCTGACTTCCGCGCATGCGCAGGAGGTCGTGATGATCGGCCATTCGGCGCCGCTCACGGGCCCGCAGTCCGCCAACGGCAAGGACAATGAAAACGGCGCGCGGCTCGCCGTCGACGAGCTCAACCAGGCCGGCGTGAAGGTCGGCGGCAAGGCCGTCACGTTCAAACTGGTTTCCGAAGACGACCAGGCCGACCCGAAGGCCGGCGTGCAGGTCGCGCAGAACCTCGTCGACAAGGGCGTCGTCGCGGTGCTCGGGCCGTACAACTCGGGCGTCGCGATTCCCGCGTCGCGCGTGTATTCGAACGCCGGCGTGCCGATCCTGCCGGTCGCGTCGAACCCGGCGCTGACGAAGCAGGGCTTCAGGAACATCTTCCGGATCGGCGCGAGCGACGAGCAGCTTGGCGGCACGATGGCCACGTTCGCCGCGAAGACGCTGAACGCGAAAACCGCCGCCGTGATCGACGATCGCACCGCATACGGGCAGGGCGTCGCCGAGCAGTTCATGAACGTCGCGAAGGCGAACGGGATCAAGATCGTCGACCAGGAATACACGAATTCGTCGGCCACCGACTTCCTCGGCATTCTCACCAAGATCAAGGCCGCCAACCCCGACGTGATCTTCCTCGGCGGCTATGCGGCGCAGGGCGCGCCGATGGCCAAGCAGATGAAGCAGCGCGGCTTGCGGGCGAAGCTGCTCGGCGGTGACGGCATTTGTTCGGCCGACATGGGTAAGGTCGCGGGCGAGGCGGCGTCGATCGTCTACTGCGCGCAGGGCGGCGTCGCGCTCGAGAAGACGCCGGCCGGGCGCGCATTCCTGAAGAAGTACCACGACACCTATCACACCGATACGCAGGTCTACGGCGTCAATTACTACGACGGCGTGAAGCTGCTCGCCGACGCGATGGTCAAGGCCGGCACGACCACCGACAAGGCGAAGCTGAGCGCGCAGCTCGCGAAGTCGAACTACGCGGGCGTCGCCGGCACCTATTCGTTCGACGCGAACGGCGACCTGAAAGGCGCGCCGACCACCGTCTACGTGATCCGCAACGGCCTGCCGGAACCGTACGCGAAGTAATCCCGTCACCGGACGGCGGCCCGGCCGCCGTCCTTCGTTTCAACGCATCCAATTCGTCATGAAGATTTCCCGATCCCTTTCCACCGTCGAAGTGCATACCGGCGGCGAAGCGTTTCGCATCGTCACGAGCGGGCTGCCGCGGCTGCCCGGCGCGACGATCGTCCAGCGCCGCGCATGGCTCAAGGCGCATGCCGACGAAATCCGCCGCGCGCTGATGTTCGAACCGCGCGGCCATGCCGACATGTATGGCGGCTATCTGACCGAGCCCGTGTCGCCGAATGCCGATTTCGGCGTGATCTTCGTGCACAACGAAGGCTATAGCGACCATTGCGGACACGGTGTGATCGCGCTGTCGACAGCGGCCGTCGAGCTCGGCTGGGTGCAGCGCACGGTGCCCGAGACGCGGGTCGGCATCGACGCGCCGTGCGGCTTCATCGAGGCGTTCGTCCAGTGGGACGGCGAGCATGCGGGGCCGGTGCGCTTCGTCAACGTGCCGTCGTTCATCTGGCAACGCGACGTGTCGGTTCAGACGCCCTCGTTCGGCACCGTGACCGGCGACATCGCGTATGGCGGCGCGTTCTATTTCTATGTCGACGGCGCGCCATTCGACCTGCCGGTGCGCGAATCGGCGGTCGAAAAACTGATTCGCTTCGGCGCGGAAGTGAAGGCGGCCGCGAACGCGAAGTATCCGGTCGTGCATCCGGAGATCCCGGAAATCAACCATATCTACGGCACGATCATCGCGAACGCGCCGCGCCACGCGGGTTCGACGCAGGCGAACTGCTGCGTGTTCGCGGATCGCGAGGTCGACCGCTCGCCGACCGGCTCCGGCACCGGCGGACGCGTCGCGCAGCTCTACCAGCGCGGACTGCTCGCGGCGGCCGACACGCTCGTCAACGAATCGATCGTCGGCACGGTCTTCAAGGGGCGCGTGCTGCGCGAAACGACGGTCGGCGGCCTCCCGGCCGTGATCCCGGAAGTGGAAGGCAGCGCGCATATCTGCGGGTTCGCGAACTGGATCGTCGACGAGCGCGATCCGCTCACGTACGGATTTCTCGTGCGCTGAGCCGGGGCGCCGGTCGCCCCCCATTGGTCCCCGTTACGCCCCCTTCGCGCGGCGTTCAGGTCGTCGCACCAGGTTTGGCGCGTCGTTCCGGTTGCCGGACACGCGCCTTTTTTGCGTGAGCGCCGCCGCAACACCGCGGCGCGTGTGCCGGCGCAAGGCCGCCGCGGGTCGGCCGCGCGAGTTTGGTACGATGCAGCCTTTTCAGCCGAGCTCCACCCGCGTGAATCGCCGAAACGTGTCGTCAGTGCGTGCCTTGTGCGCCAGATGGGTCGCGCGCGCCCAACCCGTCGCAGCGGCCGCCGTCGCGCGGCTCAAGCCTCTCGCCGCCACCGCGTGGCGCCATGTCCGCCGCCCGACGCGCCGTGGCGTACTGCTCTCGGCCGCCGCCGTGCCGGCGCTGTTCGCGCTGTACGTGGTCGTGCTCATCCCGTTCACGCCGGGCATCGGCGACATCCGCAAGGCGCGCGTCGACCAGCCCGCGCAGGTGCTGTCCGCCGACGGCAAGCTGCTGGCCGAATTCAAGCCGTCGAACCGCGAATGGGTGGCGCTCAAGCAGATCTCGCCGCACATGGTCGACGCGCTGATCGCGACCGAGGATCACCGCTTCTACGAACACCACGGACTCGACTGGAAGCGCACGGCGTCGGCCGCGCTCCATACGTTCTCGGGCAGCCGCCAGGGCGGCTCGACGATCACCCAGCAGCTCGCGCGCAACCTGTATCCGGACGAGATCGGCCGCGCGCCCACGCTCACGCGCAAGGTGAAGGAGGCGATCACCGCGCTGAAGATCGAGGCCGTCTACAGCAAGGACCAGATCCTCGAGACCTACCTGAACACGGTGCCGTTCCTGTACAACGCGTACGGCGTCGAGATGGCCGCGCGCACCTATTTCGACAAGTCGGCCGACGAACTCGACGTGCTCGACAGCGCGACGCTCGTCGGGATGCTGAAAGGCAACAGCTACTACAACCCGGTGCTGAACCCCGAGCGCGCGCTGCAGCGGCGCAACACGGTGCTCGGCCAGATGGTGAAGTACGGCAAGCTGTCGCCCGCGCAGTTCGCGCAGTTGCAACGCCGGCCGCTGCGCATCGACTTCGAGCGCCAGAAGGAGCCGCCGGGGCCGGCGCCGCATTTCGCGCAGCAGTTGCGCAAATGGCTGATCGCGTGGGCCGACCGCAACGACTACAACATCTACTCGGACGGGCTGATCGTGCGCACGACGATCGACTCGCGGCTCCAGCAGATGGCGACGCAGGCGCTCACGCTGCAGGGCAATCAACTGCAGGGTATCGCGAACAACGCATGGAGCGGCCGCGACGGCTGCGGCACCGACAACGAGGTGTTCCGCACCTTCATGCGCGAATCGCCCGAGTACAAGGCCGCGCAGGACGCCGGCAAGGACGACGCGGCGGCGATGAAGCTGCTCGCGTCCGACCGCGGCTTCCTGCACGCGCTGTGCAAGGCGAAGACCGACGTGCAGGCCGGCTTCCTCGCGATCGACCCGCGTGACGGGCAGATTCGCGCGTGGGTCGGCAGCCGCGACTTCACCCGCGAGCCGTTCGACCACGTCGCGCAGGCGCGGCGTCAGCCGGGCTCGACGTTCAAGCCGTTCGTCTATGGCGCCGCGTTCGCGAGCGGGATGAAGCCGGACGATACGTTCATCGACCAGCCGGTCGAGATCCCGTTGAAGGGCGGCGAGATCTGGCGGCCGAACGACGACGTGCCGCCGTCGGGCAAGCCGATGACGCTGCGCGACGCGGTTGCGCTGTCGCGCAACCGGATCACCGCGCAGGTGATGGAGAAGGTCGGGCCGGGCGCCGTCGCGCGACTGGCGCGCGACATGGGCGTGCGCGAAAGCCCGCTCGAACGCGTGCCGTCGCTCGCGCTCGGCACGAGCCCCGTCACGCTGAAGGAAATGGTCGCGTCGTACGCGACGATCGCGAACGGCGGGCTGTACGTCGAGCCGCAGATGGTCACGCGCATCGAGAATCGCCAGGGCGACGTGCTCGCCGAGTACGCACCGGCGCCGCCCGAGCGCGCGCTCGACGCCGAAACGGACAAGATGCTGCTCGACGTGATGCGCGACGTCGTGACGCGCGGCACGGGCGGCAGCATCCGCACGCGCTTCGGGGTGCGCGGCGACGTGGCCGGCAAGACCGGCACGACGCAGGACAATGCGGACGGCTGGTTCATCCTGATGCAGCCGGGCCTCGTCGCCGGCGCGTGGGTCGGGTTCGACGACGGCCGCGTGACGCTGCGCAGCGATTACTGGGGGCAGGGCGCGCACAGCGCGCTGCCGATCGTCGGCGATTTCTTCCAGCGCGCGCAGCGCGCCCGGATCGTCGATACGAAGGCGAAATTCGATACCGAGCCGTCGCCGGGCTGGTTCGGCTCGCTGCGCGAGCGCGTCACCGACCTGTTCGACACGTGGTTCCCGCCCGAGCCGAAGAAGGCTTCCGCGCCGGTCAGGACGCCGCGCATCGAACGCCCGGCCGAGACCGACGAAGGGGCGGCGTCGGCCGCGTCGGCGCCGGATGCCGCGTCCGGCGGCATCGTCGAGGAATGGGTGCCGGCGTCGGAAGTAGCCGCGTCGGCCGCGGCGCTGTCGTCGGGCGCATCGCAGCCGCCGCAGCCTGCGCAGCCGCCCGCGGGCGCGAGTACGACGAGCGGAAGCGGCGCCGGTGTCGGCGCCGCCCCTTCGGCCGTGCCGGCCCCACCGCCGATCCCGGAGCCGGCGCCGGCCGCGCCTGACTCGACCGGCGCTTCGCAGTGACGAAGCCATTCAGATTCCGCGCGATGCTGCCGTAATCAAGTTGTCACGATAGCTCGCGCGGTCGCCCCCGCGCTTCTCCGATGCGACTTTCCACTGACTATGCCGCGCTCGCGCGCGACGACCTTTCCGTGGGCGTCCCGCTCGGCTTCGACCTCTACGACGCCGACGGCGCCGCGCTGCTGCCGGCCGGCACGACGCTGGCCGACCCGGCGCAGCACGCTTTCCTGTTCGACCATTTCCGCCCCGCGCGCCGACGCGACGCCGCCGACACCGATCCATGCGCGTCCGCGGCGACGGGCGCCCCCGCCACGCGCATGGGCCTGTCGGCGGGCGCCGCGATCGGCATCCGCCGGCGGGTCGGCACGGCGCGCGCGCTGCAGCGGTGCCGGCTGATCGGCGTCGGCGCGTCGGGGGCGCTGTTCGTCGAGCCGCAGCCCGCCACCGCGCTCGAGTTCGCGCGCGGCGACGACGTCGAAGCGGTGGCGGTCGGCCGCGCCGCGGTGTCCCGTTTCGGCGCGACGGTCGAATCGGTGCAGGCGTCGGGCGCGGCGCCATTCATGATCCTGTCGCCGCCCGGTTTCGTCGACCGGCTGCGCACGCGCGCCGAGCCGCGCGTGCCGGTGCGCATCGCGGCCGGCTGCCGCGGCGCGGCGGACGAAGCGGAAAGCATCGGGGTGGTGCACGACATCAGCCTGAGCGGTCTGTCGATCGCCGTCGGCCGGGCGATCGCGGCACCCGGCGAGCCGTTGGGCGTGATGCTGCCGTACGAAACCGGCGGCCGTGTCGAGCGGCTGGCGCTCGCCGGCACGGTGCGGGCCGTGCATGCCGACCCGGCGGTGCCGGCGCTGACGCTGCACCATGCGGCGTTCGACGACATCGACGCCGCCGACCTGATTCGCCTCAAGGCACTGCTGTTCGACAGGCAGATGGCGTCGGCAGATATCGAACGCCTGCGCTGACGCCCGGCCTGCGCATGGCCGTCACCGGATCGCGGTATTTGGTGTACGAACGTCGATAATCATCTGATGAATCGGCCTATTCCCGCGCGATTGTACGGTTTCGGTCAACAGTGAATTTGCGATTTAAGTATTTACCCTGATAGTCGAGCCTCCTAGACTTTCACTCATGCGCAACGACTCCGAGTCCGAAGCGCCTGACAAAACAATCCTGGAGGTAACGCATCATGAAATCGCTGATCAAGGCAGTTGCACTGGCCGCCCTGGTGGCCGCACCGGTCGTCTCGTTCGCCCAATCGAACCAGCAGCCGCTGACGCGCGCGCAAGTGCGCGCCGAACTGGTCCAGCTCGAAAAGGCCGGCTACAACCCGAACGACTGGATCAACTATCCGGAAAACATCCAGGCCGCCCAGGCCAAGATCGCGGCCGCGCAGAACGCCGGCGCGCAAGCCGACGCAACCGGCTATGGTTCGAACCCGGTCGCGACCTCGCAGTCGGGCCAGCGCGCGGTCGTGCCGGCCGTGAGCGACCGCTCGTCGGTGTACTTCGGTCACTGAGCCGGCTGTTGTCTCGCGGCCCTTGGGCGCCGCGGCGGAAGGCTTGTCGAGAAAGCCCGCACTCGTTTCGGTTTCGAGTGCGGGCTTTTTACATTGACTCGTCGAGACACGAAATTTAACGATGTCCGTAGCTGCATTGACGTCGACATGGGTTCGCGCGAATCCATATGCCGCACGGCCACGGCGCCGGTTTGCTTGTCCTGCCGAGGCGAATTCCCGACGACCGGCATCTCCGACAGGATCTCAGGCCAGCCGAACGATGGTAGATTCGGCCGTCGCCGATGAGAGCGGGTATGCCATTGGCGATAAAACATGAAAAACGGGGGCCTCATGCGCTTGATAAGATTTTTCGTATCCGTATTGATTTGCCTTTCGGCTACGAGCGCATTTTCTCGGAATGCTTCTTCGCCTATCGATCTCCTGCAAGCGGAAAGACAACGGATCGGAAAGGACGCGCAGATCAACCTTCAGCAGTTCTCGCACGACACGCAGGCGATTGTCGCTCAGGCAAATGTACTGAACCAATCGGGAGAGAATCAAAAGGCGCTCGAAAAATTGCTCGAGCTGAACAAGTACGCATCGCTGGACCGATACCCGGACTACACCGTCCAGGTCGTCTGTTTCAACGTTTACACAGGTTTGGCAAACGAGCGCGATGCAACTGCGTGCCGTAGGCGAGCGGCTGCCATGGCAGTGATCCTGTTGAAGCTTTCAGGAGGTGGAAATACGCCCGACGATCCGGTTCGAATTGTCCGGGTTGGGGAAATCGGGGACTGGCTGCGCTTAAGATCGGCAAAGATGACCGATGTCCAGGCGATCCAGTATCAAGGTTCAAGTCTTCAAAAGGTGACCTTTACCACGCCTGCGGATAGCCACGTCAAGGTGGCCTATTTTCTGATGAATCCCCGGGAAGTCTTCGAGATCGATCAAACGGCCCGCGACATATTCCAGCCGCTGCCGGTTTCGGACACGGATGGGAAATACGCGGCGGCAATGAAGGAGGCACACGAGCGCCGGGCCAAATTCCTGTCCGATCAGAGTTTCAATTATCGTGAGTTGGTCCAGCTCGTTCAGGACTCACAGAAAGAGGCGATGCAGCTAGCGCAGCAAGGCGATGTGGAGGCTGCCTTGTCAAAGATTCGGGAAGTTGAAAGAATCCGCCCAATTCGCGATATTCCGATTTTCAGCCTCGTGTCGAATTACAGTGCCCTACTGGGAAAGGCGGGAGATGAAGGCGCACACGCAGATATGCGACTCTATCTGTTCGGCATTACGCAGGATATCGCGCACAGCGGAGACGGGTTGACGCCGGAGACCGCTATCCGCGTCATTGCGGTCAATGAAGAGTACTCGTGGTTGTCTGCAAAAAAGCTGCATGCGACCAGGCAGGCGCTGATCCGCAACGGGGACTCCCAATACGATGCGATTGAGGCAACGGACGCAAGCGGCCGGTCTCGAACCTACTACTTCGACGTGACGCCGTTCTTCGACCGTTACTTGCCGGTAGCGAACAAGCAGTAACCGCCGTCGTTGGGCGTACCCGCTGACAATCCGCCGCGCGTGCGCTAGCATCGCGGTCGATGTCGGCGCGGTGGCGCGGCCCATGCACACGGGGCGCGACAAGGCACCGGGTTCCACACTTCAACGAACAACAAAGGAGCATCCATGCGTGTCTTGACCGGTCTGCTGAGCTCGCTGGCGCTGGTGGCGGGCGTCGCCCATGCGCAGGCGAATTGCGCGGACGCGACGGATCAGGCGACGATGACGGCGTGTGCCGATCGCGCGTACAAGAAATCCGACGGGGAACTGAACCGGACCTACCAGGCCGTCACCGCGCGCCTGCGCGATGCGCAGCCGCTTGCCGACAAGCTCGTGAGCGCGCAGCGCGCGTGGATCGCGTACCGCGATGCGGAGTGCCGTTTCTCGAGCGCGAATGTCGAGGGCGGCAGTGCATACCCGATGGTCGTATCGACCTGTCTCGACGATCTGACGAACGCGCGCACCGAAACGTTGAAGGGCTATCTCGCCTGCGAGGAGGGCGACCTCGCGTGCCCGGTGCCGGCGAAGTAACCGCCATGCGCGGGCCCGCCGAGGCCCGCGCCGCGCCGGCTACACGTCGCCGTTACACGTCGTCCGTTACACGTCGCCGTTACACGTCGTCCGTTTCGTCGAGCAGCTTGTGCCGCATCGCGTAACGCACGAGCGCCGCTTCATGCGGCATCTGCATCTTCTCGAGGATCCGGGTTTTGTAGGTGCTGACCGTCTTCGCGCTCACGCACAGCGCATTCGCGATCTCGGTCAGCGTCTGGCCCGCGGCGATTCGCCGGAACACGTCGAATTCGCGATCGGACAGCCGCTGGTGCGGCAGCGTCTCGGCCGGCTCGTTCAGGCTCTGCGCGAACTGCTCGGCCATCGCCAGGCTCACGTAGACGCCGCCCGACGCCACTTTCGTGACCGCGCCGACCAGCTCCGCGCTCGCGCTTTCCTTCGTCAGATAGCCGGACGCGCCCGCGCGGAACGCGCGCACCGCGTACTGCTGCTCCGCGTGCATCGTCAGCACGAGCACGCGCAGCGCGGGCTTCTCGTCCTTGATCTGCTTGATCAGCTCGACACCGTTGCGGCCCGGCATCGACAGGTCGAGCACGAGCACCTGCGCGGGCGTCGCACGCACCAGCGCGATCGTCGACGGGCCGTCGCAGGCCTCGCCGGCCACCTCGAATCCGGTGGCGTTCTGGAGGATGTGCCGCAGACCGTCGCGTACGAGCGTATGGTCGTCGGCGATGAGCACCTTGATCATGTGATGAGCGTGTCCTGTTGAACGGTGGCGAGCGGAAACGCGACGGTAATCGAGAAGCCGCGCGCGAGCGCGGTGTCGATCGTCACGGTGCCGCCCAGCATGTGTGCGCGTTCGCGAATGCCGATCAGGCCGAACGACTTGTCTTCGTGGGCCGCACCGCCGGGCGCCGCGCCGCGGCCGTTGTCCGCGACGCGCAGCACGCAAAAGCCTTCCTCGACGTCGAGCCGCAACGCCACGCGCGTCGCATCCGCATGGCGCGCGACGTTCGTCAGCGCTTCCTGGACGATGCGGAACAGCGTGGTCGCGCCCGCGCTGGTGAACGTGAGGCCGCCCGTCTCGATGTGGCGCTCGACATCGATCCCGTAGCGGTTCGTGAAATCGTTCGCGAGCCATTCGATCGCGGGCACGAGGCCGAGATCGTCGAGCATCACCGGCCGCAGGTCGGCCGCGATGCGCCGCACCGACGCGACCGTCGCGTCGATCAGCCGCCGCATGCCTTGCAGGTGGGTCTGCACGCCATCGTCGGGGTGCGCGCGGCCGGGCGTGCGCAGTTGCTGCTCGACGACCGACAGGTCCATCTTCAGCGCGGTGAGCTGCTGCCCGAGGTCGTCGTGCAGCTCGCGCGCGATGCGCGTCTTCTCCTCTTCGCGCACGTTCTGCAGGTTCGCCGACAGTTCGCGCAATTCCTCGCGCGATCGCTTCAGCGCGTTCTCGGCCCGCAGCCGCTCGGTGATGTCGCGCAGCATCACCGTATAAAGCTTGCCCGACGCGTCGCGGATCTGCGAGATCGACGCTTCGATCGGGAATTCCTCGCCGTTGGCCCGCAGCCCGAACAGTACGCGCTGGCGGCCCATCTGCCGCTCGGACACGCCCGTCACGCCGAACTGGTCGACGTGTTTCGCATGCGCGGCGCGGAACCGCTCCGGAATGAAGCGCGACAGCGGCGCACCGATCGCCTCCATCGCGGACACGCCGAACACCTGCTCGGCCATCGGATTGAAGATCACGACCGTCTGCTTCTCGTCGATCGTGATGATCGCTTCCATCGACGAGCGGATGATGCCCATCATCCGTGCCTCGTTGAGGAGGCCGCGGCTGCTCGCGCCGGCATCGGCGCGGCTGCGCAGCAGCGCATGGACGAGCGCCGCGAACCCGAACGACGCGATCAGCCCGGCGGCCAGCACGGTGCCGGCCGCACGCTGCGCGCCGGTCGCGCTCGGCCGGCCGTCCGCGGAATAGGCGAGCGTCAGCGCGGTGCCGCCGAAATTGAGCACGTCGGTGCGCCGCATCAGGTCGGGCGACGCCGACGCTTCGTCGGTCGTCGTCTCGACGCTGGCGATCGCGCGCGGATCGCCGCCGGCGCTCATCCACAGGTCGATCCCGCGTTCAGTATCGAGCGCGCGCTCGATCAGGCGCCGCGGGCTCAACGCCGCGAACAGCACGCCGTCGGCGGCGGTTTCGCGCGCGCCGGACGGTCTGGACGCCGCAAGCGGCGAGGCCGTCGTGGGCAGGAACAGCGTCAACGTGCGGGCGTCGCGGGACGTATCGTCGTCGGCCGAATGAACGCCGAGCGCGATATCGCCGGTCCGCAGCGCATGCGCGAGCGGCGCCGCGTCGGGCGCGCCGAAGCGCTCGACCGGCGCATTCGACGCGGGGGCGCTGAGCGTCGCTGCCGCGAGCGGGCCGGCCGGCGGCGGTTTCGTGCCGGCGAGGGCGCTGCGCGCCGCGGGCGTCAGCGGCGCATAGCCGATCTGCCGGACCGGCGAGCGGGCGCTGTCGAGATCGAGCGTCTCCGCATAGCGACGCCATTGCTCGGGCGTCATGGTCGGGACGAGGCCGAACGCGCCGCGCGCGCCTTCGAGCACCGCGACGCCGGTCTGCAGTTCGTGGCGCAGCATCGCGGTCACGTGCGCCGTGCGGCGTTCGAAACGCGTATGAACGGCGGCTTGCCACTGCTCGCGCACCAGCAGCGCGACGCCAAGCGACAACACCGCGCCCGCGCACAGCGCAACGACGGCGGCCGCGAGCGGCTGGCGTAACATGATCTGCAGGGGCGCGGGCCCTCGGGCGCCACGCGTCGGGGTTCCACTGGCGGTCATTCGATGGCCATTCTGTTGTTCGGGCTACCCAAGGCGCTCGGGCAGGGCGGCAAAACCGGAAAACCTCGCACCGGCTGCGTGCAACGACTATTTTGAAGATGAAATTGTGCGCGTTTTACACGTTTTTTGTAATGGGGTCGGTTGAAATCGCGGCAAACGGCTTGAAGCAGGGGCGCGCCGGCCCCGCTTGATGCGCGTCAACCCGCGTGTCGGCACGTGGGGCAGACTGTTCGGCAGGCAAGCCGGCGCCGGGCCGGCTTGCGGCAACGGGCCTTCGTCGCGCAACGCGCGATGCGCGCCCGGTCGGAGGGACGGACCATGTACAAGCGGATTTTCGTCGGGCTCGACGGCAGCCCGAGCGCGCGTCTCGCGCTGAACGAGGCGATCCGGATCGCGGCGGCGTCCGGCGGCGAAGTGACCTGTGCGTACGTCGTCGAACATCGGCCGCAGCTCGTCGACGTCGACGCAGGCTTCGCCGCCGAGCGCGACGGCGATGTCGCGGCGACCGATGCCGCGACGCCGGTGCTCGACGACGCGAAAGCGGCGCTCGCGCAGCAGCATGTGCGGGGCACCGTGCGCGCGCTCGACGCGTATGGCGAGGACATCGCGGCGGTGCTGATGCGCACGGCGGCCGAAGCCGACGCCGACCTGATCGTGATGGGCACGAGCGGCCGGCACGGACTGCGCAGGCTGTTGCTCGGCAGCGTGGCGGAATCGCTGCTGCGCGCGGCCGACCGGCCCGTGCTGCTGGTGCGGCACGGCGAGGCGCGGGCGTCGGCGACCGCGTAATCGACGGCGGTACGGTTGGCGATGCGGGCCGTGCATCTGCGGGCAGCGGGCTGCCTCGCGTGCCTGGCCGGATATCGGCACGATCCGCGTGCCGGGGCGGGCCGCCGGGAGTCTTGGCGGTGAGCGATCGAGCGTCGACGGTTGCGTCCCGGCACGCAGTTCTGGCAGCATCGGCCGGTGTCCGCTTGTTCGCCGCGCGCATGGCCGCGGCGATCGACGCACGGACATCCGGCGGCACCGGTCGCCTGAATCGGGACGGACCGGAAGGGCCGCCGAATGCCGGTTTCCAACCTTACCGACGTCATCCGCCATGCCGATTTCCGCGACCGACCTGATTCGCCAGTTCGACCTGCAGCCGCATCCCGAAGGCGGCTATTTCCGTGAAACCTACCGCGCGACCGATTCGGTCGTGCGCCCGGCCGATGGCGCGCGACGTGCCGCATCGACCGCGATCTACTATCTGCTGTGCGACGGCGCGTATTCGTCGTGGCATCGCATCCGCTCCGACGAGGTCTGGCATTTCTATGCGGGCGACCCGATCGAAGTGTGGGTACTCGACGCGCGCGACGGGCTGACGATCCACCGGCTCGGCAACCCGCTCACGCATCCCGGCACCGTGTTCCAGGCGGTCGTGCCGGCGGGAAGCTGGTTCGGCGCGCGCTGTGCATCGCCCGAGCATGTCGCGCTCGTCGGCTGCACGGTGGCGCCGGGGTTCGAGTTCGCGGAATTCGAGCTCGCGGATGCGGCCGCGCTGGCGGCCGAGTTTCCCGACTACGCGGAACACGTCGCGCAGCTCGTGCCGCGCTCGGACGCGTGACTGTCACGGCCGCGTCACGCCGGGCGCGAAGCCCGTACCGATGGTCGGTGTTCCGCGCGAGCGCGGCCAAACCCGTTTAGAATGCGCAGGATGCACCGGTCGGTCGCGGACATGCCGCGGCGGCCGTTGCGCCGCCGTACCGACGGCCCTGTCGCGCGGCCCGCATGTCTTCCAGGAGCGCCGCCGTGTGGCACTTTCCGATTGCTATTCCATCGTCGCTCGGCCCGTGGGCCGTCTTCGCGAGCGTGTTGATCACGCAGCTCGGCGTGCCGGTGCCGGCCGTGCCGATGCTGATTCTCGGCGGCACGATGGCGGCGATGGGGCAGGCGTCCTGGGCCAGCATGTTCGCGGCGGCGATCGGGGCGACGATGCTGGCCGATTCGCTGTGGTTCTTCATGGGCCGCACGCGCGGCCGGCGCCTGCTGAATGGCCTCGTGCGCTTCTCGCTGTCGCTCGACACGACGCTGCGCTTCGCCCGTAACGTATTCGAAAGGTACGGCGCGCCGTTGCTCGTGCTGTCGAAATTCCTGCCGGGTCTCGGCCTCGTGTCGGCGCCGCTGCTCGGCACGACCGCGATCGGCATTGGCGTGTTCCTGTTCTGGGATCTGGCCGGCGCGTCGCTGTGGGCGGCGTTCTGGCTGATCGGCGGCGCAGCCATTCACGACCAGATCGTCCAGTTCGTGCTGTGGGTACGCGCGAGCGGCGGCACGATCCTCGACGCGTTCCTCGCGATCTTCATCACGTTCCTGCTGTACCGCTGGGTGCGCCGCGTGCAGTTCCGCCGCTATCTCGCGCAGGTACGCATCTCGCCGCCGCAGCTCGTCGAGATGATGACGTCCGACGAACCGCCGCTGATCTTCGATGCGCGGCCGAAAGCGATTCGCGAACGCGAGCCGTACCGGATTGCCGGCGCGCTGCCGGTCGATCTCGATTCCCCGGACCTGCTCGACCCGGAAGTGCTGAAGCGGCCGATCGTCGTCTATTGCGTATGCCCGAACGAGGCCACGGCCAAGCGTCTGATCGCGAAGATGCAGCGCAAGAAGATGATCCACAACATCCGGGCGCTGAAGGGCGGCCTCGATGCGTGGGAAAAGCACGGTTATCCGGTCGAGCCGCTGCCCGCCGATCTGGATTCGTCGCGGTACTTCGTGCGGCCCGATCACGGTGGGCTGGAAGGCGAATATACGGTGCGGGCGACGTTGTCGAAGTGATGCAACCGGCATTGCTGGTTTCGGCGCTCGAGAGCGCATATTTTTCCCATCTTGGTTTATACATTTTCGACAAGCGAGTTTCGCGACACTATCGCCGCTTATCTCGCGATCGGTCGGCCAACAATATCATGAGCATCCGGCCGCGATCGGACGATTGGCACAGTGTCTAAAGCCACGTCGAGCCTATCCCAATAAAATCTCATCCCACCTCAGAATTAACAATCTGAAAACATTATAAAAATATTAATTCTTCGGAATTTTTTAAAATCTCCGGCTCCGGAGCAGGGAACGCCGATGCTCCTCGTATCGCGTTAATCTTTTCTGACAGTGTGCGGTGATTGCTTCTGCTAGCATCGCGCAGTGGATAAGAGGAGACCCATTGCGAGCGCCGTCTCGCAATCGCGACATGCATGAGAGGCGTTGTCGCTCTGACTATCCGTTGCAAGCGCGTTCAAGACCACACAGCGAATTACGTTCGGTCCTATCGACGCTGAATTCAAATAAGACTGCAAGCAGGGGCGCAGTGCGCGTCAACGAAGAATGAACAAGAAATGCTATCGGGTTGTGTTCAATCGCGCGCGGGGCGCGATGATGGTCGTTCGGGAAAACGGTAGTTCACCGCATGCAGCCGGGAATTCCAAAGGCGTGAGTGCGCCATCGCGCTTGCGTATCGTTTGGCAGCCGATCGCGATGGCTGCTGCATTGCTGTTCGGTGTGCCGTTATTCAGCTTCGCGCAAATCGCGCCGACTCCGGGCACGAGCACTCATGTAATTCAGACGCAGAGCGGCATCCCGCAGGTGAATATTGCCGCACCGTCAGGCGCTGGCGTGTCGGTGAACACGTACAACCAGTTCGACGTACAAAAGCCGGGCGCGATCCTGAACAACTCGCCGACGATCGTCAACACGCAGCAGGCGGGGATGATCAACGGCAACCCGAATTTCGGTGCGGGCCAGTCTGCGCGGATCATCGTCAACCAGGTCAACAGCAATGCGCCGTCGCAACTGCGAGGTTACGTCGAGGTTGCGGGCAATCGCGCCGAAGTGATCTTGTCGAACAGTGCCGGTATTCAGGTTGACGGCGGCGGATTCATCAATACGTCGAGAGCCGTTCTCACCACTGGCACGCCGTATTACGGCGCCGATGGATCGCTGGGTGGATTCAACGTGTCGCGCGGCCTGATTTCCGTCAGCGGTGCTGGCCTGAATGCATCGAATGTCGATCAGGTCGACTTGATTTCGCGTGCAGTGCAGGCCAATGCAGCCATTTACGCAAAGAATCTGAACGTCGTTGCAGGTGCGAACCAAGTCAACCACGACACGCTGGCGGCGACACCGATCGCTGGCGACGGTGCCGCACCCGCTATCGCGATCGACGTGAGTCAACTCGGCGGCATGTACGCGAACAGGGTCTTTCTCGTATCGAACGAGAACGGCGTCGGTGTCGCGAACGCCGGGACGATCGCGGCACAAGCGGGCGACCTGACGCTGCAATCCAACGGGCAGCTCGTACTCACGGGCAAGACGACCGCGAGCGGAAATCTGACGGCAACCGCAAATAGCGTTCAAAACAGCGGCACGACGTATGCGCAACAGAGTGCAAACGTTTCAACAGCCGGTACGTTGTCGAACAGCGGCACGCTCGCCGCACAGCAAAATACGACGGTCAGCGCAGGCAGTATCAATTCGACCGGGACGCTCGGCGCGGGTGTAAATAGCGATGAATCCGTCGGTAAAAGCGGCGATCTGAATCTGTCGAGCACCGGCCAATTGACTGCGACCGGGCAGAACGTTGCAGGTGGGAGCGCATCGATTTCAGGTGCTGCGGTGAGCCTCACGGGTAGCCAGACGGCCGCGAACGGTAACGTGTCGCTGAACGCCAGCGCCGGGGACCTGAACCTCTCGAATGCGACAACGAGTGCGCAGGGCGCTCTCAATGCGAACGCGGCGGGTGCGTTGATCAACGATCACGGCACGCTGTCGAGCCAAGGTAACGCAACGTTGACCGCAGGCGGCATTTCGAATCAAAGCGGCAAGATCTCGGCGCAAGGTCCGCTGAACGTGCAGTCGAACGGCGCGATCGCGAATCAGGGCGGCACACTGGTTTCCGAAAACGCAATGCAGGTGCGCGGCGGTGCAATCGCGAACAACCAGGGCACGATCCAGAGCGCGGCCGGAATGAATATTTCGGGAAGCTCGTTGGACAACAGCGCAGGTCGCGTGACGTCGCTGAATTCGGACGGTCTGTCCATTGCCACGACGGGGCAACTGACGAATGCAGCCGGTACGACCGCACTCGGTGCCCAAGGCGGTGTGGTGCCCAAGGCGGTGTCATCGGCGGCAACGGCGGCGTGGCGATTCAATCGGGCAGCGTCGTCAACCACGGCACGGTCAGTGCGCAAACGAATCTGAATGTCGACACGCAATCGCTCGACAACGGCAGCGGTACGTTGTCGGCTGCGCAAAACGCAGTGATCAATGCGGGTACGCAGTTGACGAACGGTTCGGGCAGCATCACGGCCGGACAATCCGCGACCGTGAATGCCGCGACGCTGAGCAACGATGCGGGTTCGGTACAGGCAGCGCAGTTGTCGCTCGCGGCGACGAATTTATCGAACCACGGCGGCACCATTACACAAACCGGGACCGGCGCAATGAATGTCGCCGTCTCGAACACACTCGATAATTCAAGCAACGGCGTTATTCAGACCAACAGCACCGACCTGAACCTGACGCCCGCGACGCTGATCAACGACCACGGGAAAATCACTCACGCCGGAAGCGGTGCGCTGTCGATTTCGACCGGCGCATTGTCGAACCAAGGCGGCACGATCGCGACCAACGGTGCATTGAGCCTGAAAGCGGCGACCGTATCGAATAGCGCAGGTACGCTGGCCGCGCAGCGACAGGCAGCGCTCGACGTGCAGTCGCTCGATAACCATGCGGGCGGCTACGTCGGCGCGGACAGCATTACGTTGAAGGCTCAAGGCGCTGTCGACAACCGTGCGGGCACGCTCGAAGCGAACAACGGCGTTTCAGTGACGGCCGACAGTCTCGCCAATGATGGCGGTTCGCTCAAAAACGTAGGCACGAGCGCGCTGTCGGTTACGACGACAAATGCGCTGACGAATACGGCGGGCGGCACCATTGGCGGCAACGGGGACGTCTCAGTGTCGGCAGGCAGCGTCGATAATTCCGGTGGCTCCGTGCTGGCTGGACAAGCGCTTTCGGTGCAGTCGAACGGTGCGATCGCGAATGCAGCCGGTCTTGTTCAGGCGAACGGGAATTTGTCGCTGCGAGCACAGGGCGCGATCAACAACAACGCAGGGCAAATCGAAGCGAACGGCACGAATTCGACGCTCGCGCTGTCGGGGAGCAACGTCGACAACAGCGACGGGCGTATCGCGAATATCGGCAACGGTGCAACGACGATCGACGGCGGCGCGTCGATCACGAACACGAACGCGTCCGGCAAAGCGGGGGCGGGCACGATCGGCGGCAATGGCGATGTTACGCTGACCGCCCAAATGCTCACGAATGCACAAGGCGGTCAGACGCTTTCCGGCCACGATCTGACGTTGAACGTTGCGAATAACGTAAGTAATGCGAGTGGTGTACTGTCCGCCGCGAACAACCTCAAGCTGAACGCGGTAAACGCTGCGTTGTCGAATCAGGCCGGATCGATCCGTGCAAACGGCGTGCTGTCATTGAACACGGCATCGATCGACAACACGTCCGGCAAAATCGGCAACGACGCAGGCAGCGGCGGCAGTATTTCAATCCAGACCGGCACGTTTTCCAACCAGAACGGCGTTATCGGCAGCGATCAGGACCTGACGTTGACCGCGAGCGCGTTGAGCGGTGACGGATCGATCGTAGCAGGCCGAAACGGTACGGTGACGCTCGGGAGCGACTACACGCAAACCACGGCGAACAAGTTGCACGCAAACGGCGACCTCACGTTTTCCACGTCGGGCAAGCTGACGAACCAAGGCGTGCTGGACGCCAACGGCGCGCTGACGGTGAATGCCGCGAACGTTGAAAACCAAGCGGGCGCCGATCTGAATTCCAGCACGACGACCGTCAACGCGAACGGCGGCACGATCGATAACGCAGGTCGCATCGAAGGCGATACGGTCGCGACCAACAGCGCGACGCTGAACAACACCGCCACGATCATCGGGCGCGAAGTCACCACCAATGCGAGCACGATCACCAATACCGGTGCGGCGGCGGTGATCGCCGCAGCCGAAAGGGTGAATTTGTACGCGACCAACCAGTTTTCAAACACGGGCGGCGCGAATGTCTTCAGCGTTGGCGACATCAATATCGCCGCGAACGGTCAGCGCGATGCGAACGGGTTTCTCGCGAACCGTACGCAAAATGTCTTGAACGATCAGTCCACGATCGAAGCCCAAGGCAGCATCGAACTCGCGGCTGGCACATTCACGAACACGCGTCCGGCTCCGGTGGTGACCACTGAAACCACGAGCACGACGAGCAAGCACGAAACGAAGCGTCAGAAGTACATCGTGTGCGCGACGATGAATGCGGACCCGAACGGCGGGTGCTCGCAGGCAATGTGGGTGAACGGCTATAAGACGCCGCTCACCTCGACCTATAGCCCTTCGCAGGTTGTTTCGGAAACGTCCGGACCTAGCGCGACTGACAAGGTGTTGGTCGTGAACGTGAACGGCAAGCAGCAGACGATTTACTACAACACGCTGACGACCAACGCGGACGGTACGGTTACGGTCAACTATTGGGATGCGTACGATCCGCACGTCAACTACGTTCCGGATACGGAATACACGACGCGCAGCGATGGCCACAACGGTTATCAGCGTGTCGAAATCTGGCGCGACACGACGACCACGGTTCAGCAGGACAAGATCGCAAGCCAGGCGCAGCAAGCGCAACTCGTAGCTGGTAACAACATCGTGATGAAGAACGTCGGCACGATCAACAACGAATACAGCTCGATTGCGGCGGGCGGCTCGATCAAGATCGGCGATTCGGATGTATCCGGTAGTGCAGGCTCAGGCAGCTACGGCGGTACGGTCGTGAACAACGTCGGGCGGACGCTGTATCAGTATCAGACCGACAACATCGTATCGATGTACGCGTGGAACGAGGATACGACGCAGGATCGCGGCACGATCGTTCAGCCTTCGAAGGTGTATACACCGGTTGCCATCGGCGGCACGGGTGGCACGATCATCGCCAACCAGTCGGTGATCATCGACGCGAAGGATGTCAACAACCAGAACGTTGCCGCGCAGAATTCTTCTACTGGTGCAACCGGTGGCACGCTTGGAAACAATTCGGCCAATGGGGGCGTATCCGGTGGCAAGTTGACGCCGGTTGGGGCCGCAGGCGGCTCGTCGACACCGATTGGCGCACAGCAATCGGTCGCGAATGCGTCGGGCGCACTGCCGATCACGTTGCCGACAAGCGGTCTTTATTCGATTCACGACGCCCCGGGCCAGCCGTATCTGATCGTGACCGATCCGCGCCTGACGAGCTATACGAACTTCATTTCGAGCGACTACATGCTCGGCCAGTTGAACCTGAACCCGGCGAGCATCGAAAAGCGCCTGGGTGACGGGATGTACGAGCAGCAGATGGTGCGCAATCAGATCACGCAACTGACGGGCCGCACGTTCTTGCCGGGCTACGCGAGTGCCGAGGATGAATATCGCGCGCTGATGACGAACGGGGCGAACTACGCAAAAGAGTTCGGCCTGGTGCCGGGGATGGCGCTGACGGCCGCGCAGATGGACGCGCTGACGAGCGATATCGTATGGCTGGTCGATCAGACGGTAACGTTGCCGAACGGCAGCACGACGCACGTGCTGGCGCCTGTCGTCTACATGGCGCAGACGCATGCGAACGATCTGCAACCGACTGGCGCGTTGATCGCGGCGGACGATGTGGAAATTCATGCGACGGGTAGCGCAACGAATTCCGGCGTGATCAAGGGTGGGACGAAAACGGTCATTACCGCCACCGATATCCTGAATCGTGGCGGTACGATTTCGAGCAGCGGCAAGAACGGCACAACGGTCGTGTCGGCAAGCAATGATGTGGTGAATGCGTCGGGGATGATCACCGGCAATCGGGTCGCAGTGTCAGCCGGTCACGATATCGTCAATACAACGTTGGTCGATACGGTTGGCGCAACCGGCACGTCGGGCGCAAGCAAGGTCAGCACGAGTCTGATCGGCCAGCAAGGCACGATCGCGGCAACGGGTGATCTGTCCGTTCAGGCCGCACGCGATTTGACCATTCACGGCGCGAATTTGTCGGCGGGCGGTGACGCACTGGTGACGGCAGGTCGGGATATCAACGTCGATACGGTCCAGTCCACGACGAACCAATCGATGTATCTGAATGATCAGCATCATTGGGAAGAATCCACGACGAAGAACGTGACGAGCGGCATCACCTCAGGCGGAAGCTTGGGGATGCAAAGCGGCAACGACATGACGCTGAAGGGCGCGACTGTATCCGCCGGAAAAGACTTGTCCGCACTTGCAGGCGGGAATTTGACGGCAACGACGGTCACGGATACCGCGAAGCTCGACAATGTGGCGGCGGACAGCAAGACGCGGAAGGAAGTCGATCACAACTACGACGAGCACGCTGTTGGCACGCAATTCACGGCAGGCGGCAATGCGGCGCTCGGCGCGGCGAGCGCCGATGTGTCGAAAGGCAACGTCACGCTGACAGGTTCGTCGCTGACGGCGGGCATGACGAACGGTGTTGAGAACGGCACCGGCGCGGCGAACATCGTTGCAACGGGCAACGTCACGGTGAACGAGGCCCGCGAGGAACACGACAAGTACCAGTCGGTGCAGGTCCAACGCGGCAGCTTCGTCAGCAGCACGAAAACCGATTCGATGCAGAATACGCAGGCGAATGTCGGCGTCGGCAGCACCGTGTCGGGTAATACGGTCAACATTCAGTCAGGCCGTGACCTGACCGTTCAAGGTAGCACGGTCGTCGGGACGAACGATGTCAATCTCTCGGCGGCGCACAACGTCAATATCACCACGTCCAAGGATACGGTCACGCAGGACAGCTACTATCACGAAACGCATTCGGGTATTGGAACCAGCGGCTTGAGCGTGAGTATCGGCACGCAAACGAAGAAAGACACGGATCATGCTTCGTCCGTCACGAACAACGCGAGCACGGTGGGCTCGCTCAATGGCGATCTGACTATCAAGGCTGGCGATACGTTGCACGTGACAGGTAGCGACTTGATCGCCCGGAATAATTTGGCCGGCGTAGCGTCGAATGTTGTGATCGATTCGGCAACCGATACCAGCAACAGGACCCATAGCGAGACAACCAGTAGCAGTGGCGTCACGCTCGGCTTGTCGGGTAGCATTGGCGATGCGATCAACGGCGCTTACCAACAAGCGCAGG
This sequence comes from Burkholderia sp. AU44665, assembly GCF_030504405.1. Lineage (NCBI taxonomy): Bacteria > Pseudomonadati > Pseudomonadota > Betaproteobacteria > Burkholderiales > Burkholderiaceae > Burkholderia > Burkholderia sp. AU44665. The sequence continues at coordinate 598,974 of NZ_JAUJRI010000001.1, forward strand.
CAGCGAAGAGCGGAAGCGGCGACGGTCGGGCTACGGCCCTGCATGCGATTGCAGCGGCAGGTAATGCAGCAATGGGTGTGGCCGGTTTGACAGGCGGTGCGCTTGCGGGCGGCGGTACACCGAGCATCGGCGTTCAAGTCAGCGTCGGATCGAGTCATAGCAGACTCGATACGTCAGAGAACCAGACTACGCAACGCGGATCGAGCGTCAGCGCTGGCGGCACTACATCGCTGATTGCGACCGGCAACGGCGCGCCTGGTAGCGGCAATATCACGGTGGCCGGTTCGAACGTTTCCGGCAACGATGTGCTGTTGGCCGCGAAGAATCAGATTGACGTGCAGAACACGACGAACACCGATTCGACGCGCAGTTCGAATTCGTCATCAAGCGCGAGTGTCGGCGTGTCGATCGGCACGAACGGTATCGGGGTGTCGGCCGCCATGTCGCGCGCGCATGGTGACGGCAACAGCGATGCGGTGATGCAGAACAACTCGCACGTGACCGGTGCGAATAGCGTGACGCTTGTTAGCGGTGGTGATACGAATGTAATCGGCTCGACTGTATCGGGCCGCACCGTCACTGCGGACGTGGGCGGCAATCTGAACATGCGCAGCGTGCAGGACACGACCGTCAGTAGCGCGCATCAAAGTAGCGCGGGCGGCGGCATCAGCGTCAGCACGATGGGGGGGAGTGCCAGCTTCAGTTCGTCGCACGGAAACGCGAACGGCAATTACGCGGCCGTGAACGAACAGGCCGGGATTCAGGCAGGTGAGGGAGGGTTCAATGTAAACGTCAAGGGCAATACGGACCTGACGGGCGCGGCGATCGCCAGCACAGCCGATCCGTCGAAAAACACGCTGACGACTGGTACGCTGACCTATCAGGATATCGAAAACCATTCGACCTACAACGCGGATAGCAGCGGTTTTAGCGCGGGCGCAGGCGTTGGTGTCACCGGGAAGTCGATCGGACCGGGATCGGTCAGCGGCGCGGGTGGCGTGACGCCGATGATTTCGCAGTCGGATAGTGGTAGTGAAAACGCGACCACACGAAGCGGCGTGAGCGTGGGCACGATCGATATCACCAACCCGGCGGGCCAGACGCAAGACGTGGCAAACCTGAACCGCGACACGTCGAACCTGAACGGAACGGTATCGAAAACACCGGACGTGCAGAATCTGCTGGATAAGCAAGCCGATACGATGAACGCTGCGCAAGCTGCAGGACAGGTCGTCGCGCAAGGCATCGGCGCTTACGCGGATATGAAGCAGAAGGAAGCCCAACACGCTGCCGATGCGGCCAAGCTGGCAGGCGATACGACGGCGCAAGCCGCCTATCAAGCCGAAGCGGATTCTTGGGACGAAGGCGGAACTAACCGACTTTATCTGCACATAGCAGGCGGTGCGCTCATCGGCGGCTTGGGTGGCGGCGGAGTCGGGAGCGCGGCGCAGGGCGCAGCGGGAGCAGGACTGGCAGCGTTGCTGGCCGATCAGACGAAGCAGGCCGCAAATGCGGTGGCCGGTGCGACGGATTCGACCCTTGCCGGGAAGGTGTCAGGGAACTTGCTCATTGGCGCATTGGGTGGGCTGGTCGGAGGAACAGCGGGCGCGGCTACTGCTTCGAATGTGAACCTGTACAACCAGTGGAACCACACGGATACGGACACGCTTGAAGAGGCCAGTGGACAAGGCACGCCCCGCAAGAAAACGACAGCGCTCGATCTGATATTTCAGAGTATAGCGAACGGGCTGAACGCGATTAGTGGGTTTGGTGGCGGTAAGCCGCCTACGGCGAGTCCGGGGCTGGTATTGGCAGGAGAGGCAGGGACAGGTGGGCAAGTTGCGAAGCCGGGTGTTGCAGGCTATGCACCAGGTGCCCCTATATTGTCCAGCGGCAACGATCAGCAGTCGAGTGACAGTGCGAATTCCGCACCGGGCCGTGCACAGTCGCGAATCAATATTACGAATGATGGTATGGATCATATCGGCGATCGCCATCTTGATCCGAATGTGAACGCAAGCCAGTTTACAATTAGTGAGAGCGACGTACGAAAGCTCCTTCAAGACCCCAACACGGTATCGACACCGATTACAAGAGAGTTGCAAAGTGCAGATGGGATTCGATACGTCAGAGAGGTTAATGTTGGGAGGCCAATTGGGACCGATAAGTTCAATAACAGTCAGCCGACATCTGTCATGACTGTCTTGACGGACAAGTTTGGAAATCTGGTAAGCGCATTTCCGGGGAAATTGAAATGAATTCGAGCAGACAGGAAGGTGCGAGAGTGATGCGGAATCAGTTGATTGAGCGATCCGCCAATCTAATTTCGGGCAATAATTCGGATGCATTGGGCGTGGCTCTGCGTGAGTTTTTTCCGGGCTTGAAACATGCATTTGTGATTAATTGGATACCGGATCAGTCTGAAGATATTTATTGGGTATTGGTTGACCCGACGAGTATTGCTCAGATTGAGATTGCGAGGGGTGAGGATGCGAAATTTTATCTGCCAAAATTGCAAATGGTCGAACTTGCCTCTTATCAGAATAAGCGGCACTCACGGGATGTTCGGGAGAAGCTAGCTATGGCGCTAGAGTTGATTAAGTCCTTGCCGTGATTTGGATGGTTACGCACTGCGCGTAGCCGAAAGAATAAAAGATATGAAGAAGAAAATTCGAGGGGCTAGCTTTGTCGCGGAATCGTTGCTTTTCGCTTCGATCTGCGCGATGGCACAGTCGGTACAGCCGCTTGAAAACGAACAACAGTCCCGTTTTCAAGGGGTGGCGAATAAATCGGGGGGGTATAATTAAGCCTGACGAAATTGAATTTAAGAGGTAATTTGCGTCATGTCATGCGAGAGATTGGATTTCACGGTGGAAGCTCCCTATGTGAGTTGGGCCCGGCATCAGACATGGCCCTAGTGTTTGAGGGGAGAGTGGAAATTTTAGGCAAAAAATGACGAATATATGTAGTATGGCGCCCCGTTTAAGTTGAATCACAAGAAATGCGAGAGACCAGAAAATTTCCACTCGTGGTTGATCTTGACGGCACGTTGACAACTTCGGATACCTTGATGGAATCCGTGATACGTGTCGTCAAGCGAAAGCCTGCAAACCTACTGCGCCTGCCTTTCTGGCTCGCGGGTGGTCGCGCCGCCTTCAAGGCCAAGGTCGCAGAGCATGCCGATTTTCGAGCGGAAACAATTCCATATCGGAAGTCGCTTGTCGACTACCTCACCCGCGAACGCGAGAGCGGTCGAAAAATCGTGCTTGCAACTGCCGCACATTGTTCGATCGCTGAGCGTGTGAGTACGCATCTCGGCCTGTTCGATCGTGTCATCGCTACCAGTGGCGACACGAATCTCAAGGGGGAGGCGAAACTGGCCTGCATTCGCGAGCAGATCGGCGACGACTTCGTGTATGCGGGTGACAGCAAAGCCGACTTGCCGGTTTGGGCGGGCACGAGAGGTGCCGTACTTGCTGGCGTTTCATCGGATGTCGGCGCGGACGTTCGCAGCCACGTTCCCATCGAACACGAGTTCACGAATGTCCGTGCAACGTTCTCCACATGGTGCAAGGCCCTGCGTGTTCACCAGTGGCTAAAGAACCTGCTGCTGTTCGTCCCACTGCTGACGGCCTTTGCATTTCTTGATGTCGACAAAGTCAGCGTGCTCGCACTGGCGTTCTTGTCAATGTCGCTTGGCGCGTCGGCAACCTACATCGGCAACGATCTTTGGGATCTGGACAGTGATCGCAGACATCCAAGAAAGCGCAATCGTCCGTTTGCGAGCGGGGTGTTGTCGATCGGTCAAGGCATCGCGTGCGCAGCGGTACTGCTGACATTGGCGTTTGCATTGGCGTCGGCGGTGTCGGCCGAATTTACCGGCATGTTCGCGCTCTATCTGCTCCTGACGACCGCGTACAGTTGGCGCTTGAAGTCAGTCGTGCTACTCGATGTGGTCGTTCTGTCATTGCTGTACACGTACCGAATCGTCGCAGGGGCAGTTGCAGCGGAAATTCTGGTGAGTCGATGGCTCCTTGCGTTTTCCGTGTTTGCTTTTCTCAGCCTCGCGCTCGTGAAACGTTGCTCCGAGTTGGTGTTCTTGCGCCAGAATGACAAAAGCGCAACGGCCGGTCGGGATTATCGAGTAAGTGACCTCGAAGTCCTTTGGCCGTTCGGCATCGGTGCTTCCCTGGCTGCGGTGGTCGTGTTTGGTCTGTTCATCAACGCCCCGGAAACGGTAGCTCGTTACACGGTTCCGCACCTTCTCTGGTTCGTGCAGATCGGGTTGATCTATCTGTTCGGTCGTCTATGGATCGCAACAGTACGGGGTGCGATGCACGACGATCCGATCGTCCATATTCTCGAGAATCGCGGTAGCTTCAGCATGCTTTGCATCATGGTGGTGATCGTGCTGGCCGCTCACTTCTTGCCAGCTCCGTGAGCGGCACAGTTCCTATGACAGAAAAAAACCAAAACCGCGTGCTGGCGTTCTGCCGCTTCGCCATCGTCTATGTGCTGCTGTTCGTATGCGCGGGAAACATCACCAACAGCATGTTGCTGAAGTGGGGTTTTCGCGACGACCAGAAAGGGGATTTCGCAACCAGCTACAGCCTCGTCGGCATGATGAACGGCGAGGCACCAAAGCCGTATGTCTATCGCTCGTCGTTCCCGCGAGCCGCAAAATGGGTAGCCGAGCGGCTTGGACAGGAAAAGCAGGAAAAGCTTTTCAAATCGATCAAACGACATGATTCGCTGCACAACGCCTATTTCACCAGTGTGCCGGACGAATATTGGACACCGATCGTGGCACTCGTCTATCACCTGACGTACATCGCGATCGTGTTGTCGACGCTGTTCGCGCTGTTGCTGGTCTACAAGCTGGCCAGACTACACGGCCTGAACTTCGGGCAATCCATTGGCTTTCTGGCGGCGTTCGGCTTCGTCTATCCGCTCACGTTTCAGCAGGGCGGTTACTACTATGACTTTTTCGAACTGCTCGGCGTACTCGGTGCCTGCTATTTCCTGTTGAAGAAGCGGATGCTGGCGTGTACGTTGATGGTTTCCATCTTCTCCCTGAACAAGGAAACGTTCTTCCTTGTTCCGCTCGCGCTATTTTTCCTACACGAGCGTGACGTTCCGGTATTGAAACGAGTCGGTTGGCTGGTGCTGCAGCTTGTGATCTGCGTGGGCACGCGCCATTTCATCATGAGCGGCTACGACGCGAATGCAGGTGGTTTCGTCGAATTTCACGTCTGGGATAACCTGAAATTCTGGCTTAATCCCTTGTCTTACCTGTCGTTCTACAACCTGATCGGCAAGGGCATCTTTACGCCAAGTCTCGAAAATCCGCTGATGCTTGTACCGCTTGCGGTGTTCTTCGGCTCGGCGTGGCGCGCGACGCCACATCGATACCGTATCTATTTTTTTGCGGCATTCCTGCCGGTGCTGGTGTTGTTCTTCTTTTTCGGCTACCGCGATGAGGCACGAAACTTTTCGGTCGTCTTTCCCGCCATCGTGCTGATCGCGCTCCATGGCGCGAATCGATTCAATATGATTTTTGATGGAAAAACGGGCGCATCCGATGGCATCCGCACAAACACCGGGCCGCGGCCGGATGTGGCGGTCGTGACGGAGGCCGCGCGGTGAACTGGCTGATCGTCGTCGCAAGTGGCTTTTTCGGTGGTCTCGCGAGCATATTGCTCCGAGTTGCGGCTATCAAGGGAATCGCACTGGGTGAGTCGAGCGTGTTGCCATGGATCGCCCGCGGGGCAGCCATAGGCGCCTACGGAGTCGGGTTCCTCCTTTACGCAATCGCGCTGCGCAAAACAACGCTAGGCGTTGCGTATCCGGCGATGGTGGCGATTTCCATGCTCGTTGTGTTGTCGTTCACGGCGTTACACGAACACCTGCTGCGGCCGATGCAGGTCGTCGGCGCTGTCGTCATCCTGATTGGGGTCTGGATGGTCACGCGGTACGCGTAATCGAGAGAATCAAATACATGAAGAAGAAAATCCGGGGGGGGAGCCTTGTCGCGGGGTCGTTGCTTATCGCATCGACCTGTGCGATGGCACAGTCGGTACAGCCGCTTGGCAACGAACAACAGGCTCGTCAGCAGGAGGAAGCGCGCGAGCGTGAACGAATCGTTTCCGCGCCGGGAGTTCGTTCGAGTGTCGCGGCGAGTGCTGGCTATCCACATCTTCCGACCGAAACACCGTGCTTCCGCATTGATCGTTTCACGGTCGACGTTCCCGATTCACTGCCGGACGGCGTGAAAGCGCAGGGTGCGTCCGTACTGCCCATGGATCGCTTCGCGTTCGCGCGTGAATGGCTTGAGCATTACACGGGGCAGTGCGTTGGCAAGCAAGGGCTTGATGTGCTCATCAAGGCGCTGTCGCAAGACATTTTGTCGCGCGGGTACATCACGACGCGCGTGCTGCTCCCCGAACAGGATTTGTCGTCCGGTACGTTGAAAGTCTCGCTGATTCCCGGCGTGATCCGACACGTGCGCTTCGCCGATGAAAAACTGCGTGGCACATGGAAAACCGCATTCCCGACGCGCGACGGCGAACTGTTGAACCTGCGCGACCTCGAGCAAGGTCTGGAGCAGATGAAGCGCGTACAGAGTCAAGACGTATCGATGCAGATCGTTCCGGGCGATGTACCGGGCGAAAGCGATGTCGTGCTCGATGTGAAGCGTGGCAAACCGTGGACTGTGGTGGCGTCGATCGACAACTCCGGCACGCGCGCGACCGGGAAGCTACAGGGCAACCTGTCGATCGGCATCGACAACCCACTCGGGCTAAACGACATCTTCAACGTCGGCGTGAGCCAGGACCTTGAACTTGGCGACAAGCGCCTTGGTTCGCACGGCTGGAACGGCTTCTACTCGATTCCGTGGGGTTACTGGACCGCGACGTTATCGGCCTACACGAACACGTACTACCAGCAGATCGCCGGCGTTAATCAGACATTCGTTGCAAGCGGCAATTCGAAGACGATCGATTTCAAGCTTGCTCGAGTGCTTGCCCGTAGCCAGAACGACGTATTCGGCGGCTATGTCCGCTTGTCCCGTCGCTTCGGTCAGAGCTTCATCGAAGATACGGAAATCTCGCAGCAGCGGCGCAACAACACGTTCGTTGAATTCGGCCTGACCGACCGTCACTACTTCGACGGCGCGCAGTTCGACGGCACGCTGGCGTACCGACAGGGCGTCGGGGGGTTGGGCGCGCAGGACGACATTCTTGCTGCCGGCGGCGGTCCGACTTACCGCTTCAAGATGGCGGTACTCGACGCGAACCTGTCGGTGCCTTTTGCGATCGCGAAGCAGCCGTTCCGATACGTGACGAGCATCCACGGCCAATATACCGGGAACTCGCTGTACTACATCGATGACTTGACGATCGGCAGTCGCTACACGGTTCGCGGTTTCGACGGCGAAACGATGCTGGCGGCGGCACGCGGTTTCTACTGGCGCAACGAACTGCAGATGCCGATCGGACAAACCGGACAGGCGATTTATGCAGGATTGGACTACGGTCGCGTTTGGGGGCCGCAGCCGGTTGCGTTGGTCGGTACGCAGTTGGCCGGGGCGGTAATTGGCATCAAAGGCAGCGTAGCGACACGTTTCGGCGGCTACGGTTACGACCTGTTCGCCGGTACGCCGGTCTACAAGCCGTCTGGATTTCCGACCGCACGCGTGACGGTCGGATTTCAGGTGACGGCCCAATTTTGATCGGAATCGTGACGCCCGTCGCGATCTCGTGTTGTATTTCGCATAGTCGGCAATCGCGAAGTCCCGACAGCAATCGAAGCAGGAAAACAGGGAACTGACCGGCTTCCGCGGCTAAGCGAGCCATCCAGCACGGTCGCATACAATGGCCCGTGTCCTTCAGGCACCTGACCGAACGGCCGACGGTCGGCGACCTGCGACGACCTCTGTCGGTGCGCATGTCCGACGCGGCCGAAGCTGGTGGCGTCGCAGTCGCTCCCATATATCGGCGTCTGAAGATCAGAACGCGCGCGCCATCCCGCGCATTTCAATCCACAACCACTTTCACCCGCCGCGATTTTCCCCAAAATCGCCTGGCGTGAAACCGCCGATCCTCCCTATAATCCCGCCTGCATATTGCGTGTGCTTGATTGCACACATTCGACGCGCGTTCGTTCGCGCCGAAGGCGATGGATCCCGTTACGGCTCGTCACGCGCACAGCCGCGTCACGCGGGCCGCCCGGGTGTATTCCGTGAAAGGCCATATCCGTTTTCCAGGTGGCGCAGGGAAATACGGATAATCCACGACAATTCCAACCGAATTGACGCGGTATCCGTGTCGTTTCTCATTCGGAAATCGACAACGGGGATTATTTCGTTTTCGGCTGCCGAAATCGGCATGAACGGTCGCGCATTGTCATCGACACAATGACGGCGGCCCGCTCGCGGCTGCCAGGAGACGAATTTGAAACAACCAGAAGACCAGCTGCACCGCGGGCTGGAAGAACGGCACATCAACCTGATGGCGCTCGGCGCGACGATCGGCGTCGGCCTGTTCCTCGGCTCGGCCACCGCGATCCGCACGGCCGGCCCGGCCATCCTGCTGACCTATCTGCTCGGCGGCCTCGCGATCTTCCTGATCATGCGCGCGCTCGGCGAAATGGCGATCACCAACCCGGTCGCCGGCGCCTTCAGCCGCTATGCGCGCGACTACCTCGGCCCGTTCGCCGGTTACCTGACCGGCTGGACCTACTGGTTCGTGTGGATCGTCACCTGCATGGCCGAAATCACGGCGGTCGGCGTCTACATGCACATGTGGTTCCCCGGCGTGCCGAACTGGATCTGGGCGCTCGCGGCGCTGCTGGCGATGGGGTCGGTGAACTTCATCGCGGTCAAACTGTATGGCGAATTCGAATTCTGGTTCGCGCTGATCAAGATCGTCACGATCGTGCTGATGATCATCGGCGGCGGCTTGATGATCGCGTTCGGCCTCGGCAACGGCGGCATCGCGACCGGCATCTCGAACCTGTGGTCGCACGGCGGCTTCATGCCGAACGGGATCAACGGCGTGATCGCCGCGCTGCCGATCGTGATGTTCGCGTATCTCGGCGTGGAGATGCTCGGCCTCACGGCCGGCGAGGCGCGCAACCCGGAGAAGTCGCTGACGAAAGCCGTGAATTCGGTGTTCTGGCGCGTGCTGATTTTCTACATCGGCGCGCTGTTCGTGATCATGTCGCTCTATCCATGGGACCAGATCGGCACGCAGGGCAGCCCGTTCGTGATGACGTTCTCGCGGCTCGGCATTCCCGCCGCCGCCGGCATCATCAACTTCGTCGTGCTGACCGCGGCGCTGTCGTCGTGCAACAGCGGCCTGTTCAGCACCGCGCGGATGCTCTATAACCTCGCGCAGCAGGGCCAGGCGCCGACCGCCCTCGGTCGCGTGAACCGCAGCGGCGTGCCCGTGTACGGCGTGGCCGTGTCGGTCGCGCTGCTGCTGATCGGCGTGTTGCTCAACTATCTCGCGCCGCAGCACGTGTTCACGTGGCTCACGTCGGTGTCGACGTTCGGCGCGATATGGACGTGGTGCGTGATCCTGATCGCGCAGATGCGTTTTCGTCGCACGCTGTCGGCCGACAGGGTCGCGCGCCTGCCGATCCGCGTGCCGTTCTATCCGCTCGGTTCGTTCGTCGCGCTCGGCTTTCTCGCGCTGGTCGTCGTGCTGATGGCGCTCACGCCCGACACGCGCGTCGCGCTCGTGATCGGGCCGGTGTGGATCGCGCTGCTCGGCATCGCGTACGCGCTGTTGCATGCGAACCGTCCGGCCGAGTCGATGCCGACGAAGTCGTAAGCCGCGCGGGTAGGATGCCGCACGACCGTTCGCGATCATTGATCGCGATCATGCACGCGCGGGCCGGACGGCCTATGCTGAACGAACGCATTGCTTGTCCGCGCTTCGCGTGGCACCGCGCCGGTCCCCGCGACCGCGGCGGCAGTCCGGCCGCCGCGTGCCGCTACCGCGCGAAGCGCCCGTCGTCGTTCAGCGACGACGTGCACGCACGGAGGCCTTCGCCATGCAGCCTGCCCAGCCCATCCCGACGCTCGCTCGGATCGCACTGGCCGTCGATTCGACGCCCGAATCGTTGACCGCCGCGCGTTACGTGCGCACGCTGCTGCGTCCCGGCATGCGATTGCGCATCATTTGCGCGGTCGACAATCCGCGTCTCGTGCTGCCCGACATTCCGCGCATCGACGCGCTACTCACCTCCGCGCGCGAGGACATGATGCGCGAAGCGCAGGCTACCGGCGAGCGGATCGCGGCGCTGTTCGACGACAGCGACATCGAAGTCGAACTGGCGGTCATCGATACGTCGGTCACGGGCGGCTCGGTGGCGGACGCGCTGGTGAACGATACGTCGACGTGGCATGCGGACGTGCTGGTGATCGGCGCGAATCCGCATCACGGGCTGTTGCGGCTCGTCGAAGGCGCGATGTCGGACATGCTGACGAAACGCGCGCGCTGCGCGCTGCTGATCGTGCCGGGCACCTATGGACGGCCGTCGGACGGCACGCTGCAGCGGCTGATGTTCGCGGTCGACGGCAGCGAGCCGTCGCTGCACGCGGTGCGCGTCGGCCTCGGCTTCGCGGCGCCGACGACGTTGCTGTATGCGGCGTACGTGATCGATCGCGCGGTTCGTCTGACGGATGTCGTGCCGGTACGCGCGCTCGAGGATGCATACCGCGCGGAGGGCGAGGATGCGCTCGCGAAGGTCGGCCCGCTGTTCCATGCGACGGGCAATCCGACCAAGCGCGCCATCGTCGAAACGCGTCCGACCAGCGACGACGTGGCCCATGCGCTGATGCGCGATGCCGTGCACTGGCGGGCGGAGCTGCTGGTGGTCGGCACGCATGGCCGTCGCGGCATCGCCGCCTGGCTGATCGGCAGCGTCGCGCGGCGGGTCGCGCATCTCGCGGAAGTGCCCGTGCTGCTGGTGCGCGGCGCGGACTGAGTCGCGCATCGTGACGGTGGAAGCGGTTCTGGATTGACCTGCATCAGAAACGCCGCGCATATCGCGTGAGACAGTGATGGAACATCCTGCGACGCGGCCGGTCTGCCGTGCAGGCGCGTTCCTGGCCGCGCCTGCATGCGAGTGGCGATCACGGTCGCACGCGCCGCCGTCACATGTCACATCGTTTCAGGAATCGCGCCACGTATTTGTCCGGCGCGTCATCCGACCGGGAACTCTCTGGCACGAGGGTAGGCAACCGACGGTTGCCTTGGAGGACGGGCGGGGTGGAAGTCACCCCGTCCGCTTTCCGCGTGGCCCCGTCGAATTCACTTCCCCGAACGAATGGTTTGGAACGCGGCTGCGTCGAGCGGCGCGTCGTCGCGCGCGGTCACCTCGATACGGATCGCGGCGAGCATGGCGGATGCACGGCGCGACGCCGGCGTGGCGGCCGGGTCGTGATGCGCGCAACCATTGCATGGCCCCGTGCCGCGCATCGGTTACGTGCGCGGATCAGAGGGTACGAAGAATCGATCGCAGGTCGTGCCGGCGGCCCGCGCCGCGTCGTACCCGCCCATGCGGACGCACGACATGCAGCGGCGCGCATGCGCTGCACGTGCGGCTGCGCAAACGATTCGCGTGCGGCCAGCCCGGGCGCGCCTTGCGACGCGGCTCCGATGCGGCCGGCACGTCGGCCGCGTTTCGCGCACACAGTGCCGCGGCGAACCGCTGCAATGCGAGGACCGAGCCCGCGACGCTCTGATACTTTTCGCGGCCGATCTGCCCGTCCAGCGTGACGAGCAATCCGGCCTCGCGTGCGAGCGCGAGCAAGGTGTCGAGGTCGTCGGACGGACGGTTGCCGGCCGATGCGGCCCGGTCGGGCAGGGCGCGCGCGTTGCCCGACGTGCGCCGCTGGCCGTCCCGGCCCGGTAAGTTGCGATGTGCCATGGTTGGTCTCCTGCGCGGAACCCCGCGTGCCGGCTCGGTGGCCGGCTGAGCGATGTTCCGGTATGAACGCGTGGTTCATGTGATCAGTATCGTGTGGCGGCGGCGCGCTGCCAAGCGGTGCGTGCTGAAGTCGTTGTCAGGAAATGGCGCGACGCGTATCGGAATCCGCTGACACACGTGGCGGCCGACCGGCCGACCGGCCGATTCGGCGCGTTCGTTCGACGAATGGACGGTACGCGCACGGCGCTGCTTGACGCATGATTTCGGCCGGTCTAAGTTCGCGTCTGCACCGGCGTCGCATGGCGTTCCACCTGCCGTCCGTCGCCAGTGCCGCGCCCCGGGGTGGCGTGGCAGGGTTTCCGGTGTCGTTCGCAGGCCATGTGCCCCGCGAACTTCGCGGGGCCGGTCCGGAAACGGATCGGCGCGGCGGCACGCAACGTGCCGTTGATCGCGCGCAAACACGCGCCGGCGCATCGTACGCCGCGCGTCCATCCAGTCGTAAGCTTCCAGTACCGTCATCCGTTTCGTTCCTCGACCGCCAGGAGTCCGTCGATGTCCAAGGACAATTTGCTCGATTCACTGAAGGAAGCCGCCGAACGGCGCGCGATCGGCGCGGATCAGCTGCGTGCGATGCTCGACGACGAAGTGCGCGCGCTGTCGTCCGGCGCACGCGTGCACGACTACATCCACGTATTCGCGATCCGCCATCTGCGCGAGCGGATGCGCCAGAAGGACGACCTCGACCGTGACACGCGCGCCGATGCGGCGCCCGCGGACACCGATCCGCGGCCGAGCCGTCGGCTGTAGCGGATGGCGGCCGGGTGGGGGCCCGGCGCGCCAGCCATCCTGACGGTCCGCCGACAGTCGCCGGCGCCTTTCGTCATATGTTTCACTGAATCGTCACGACGACCTCAAGAAAGTGGTGCGATTTGCCGTTTACCCGGTGAATTCGTCCACCGGGCGTTCGCCCGCTCTTACCGAGTCGTTGCCATGTTTTCGTCCATTCGCGCCCGCATTCTCGCCGCGTGCGTCTCCATCGTCGTATTCGCGCTCGTCGCCACGACCCTGATCAACTATTTCATCGCACGCTCGTACAACGACGACGCGATCGACCGCAACCTGGTCTCGGTCGCGAGCGGCCACGTGGTGGGGATCGCCGACTGGGTCGCGACCCGCAGCCGGATGATCGCGTCGCTGCAGGATGCCGCGCTGACGCCCGATCCGCTGCCGGTGTTCAAGCAGATGGCCACGGCCGGCGGCTTCACGAACGTCTATGCCGGCTATGCGGACAAGGCGTTCCACTTCTCCGACCCGACCGGCATCCCGCCCGACTACGACCCGACCGGCCGCCCGTGGTACAAGCAGGCCGCGCAGGCCGGCAAGCCGGTCGTCACGCCGCCGTACGTCGATGCCGGCACCGGCAACCTCGTCGTCACGTTCGCGGTGCCGATCCTGCGCGACGGCGCGCTGAAGGGCGTGGTCGCCGCGGACCTGTCGATGGACAGCGTGATCGCCAACGTCAAGTCGATCCGCCCGACGCCGGCGAGCTTCGGGATGCTGATCGACAGCAGCGGCCACGTCGTCGCGCACCCGGACGCGAAGCTCACGCTGAAGCCGGTCGCCGACGTATCGCCCGAACTCGGTTCGCTGGGCGTCGCATCGATCGCGGCGGCGAACGCGCCGGTCGAGGTCGGCGTCGGCGGCGACGCGAAGCTCGTGCGCGCGAAACCCGTGCCGGGCACCGACTGGTACGCGCTGGTGCTGCTCGACAAGGCCGAAGCGACGGCCGGCATGCGTTCGCTGCTGACCGCGTCGCTGATTACGCTGATCGTGATCGTCGGCGTGGCGTCGCTGATCATCGGCGCGATCACCACGACGGCATTCCGCCGCCTGTCGCAGGTGCGCCAGGCGATGGCCGCGATCGGCTCGGGCGCCGGCGACCTGACGCAGCGCCTGCCGGCCGCCGGCCGCGACGAAGTGGCCGACATCGCGCGCTCGTTCAACAGCTTCGTCGACAAGCTGAACGACGTGATGCGCCAGATCCGCGACGCGAGCGAATCGGTGCGCACGGCCGCGAACGAGATCGCGGCCGGCAACCAGGACCTGTCGTCGCGGACCGAATCGGCGGCGGCGAGCCTCGAGCAAACCGCGGCGTCGATGGAAGAGATCACCGCGACCGTCGGTCAGTCGGCCGCCGCCGCCAGCCAGGCCGACGAACGCGCAGCGGCCGCGTCGCGGATCGCGTCGCACGGCGGCGTGGTCGTGTCGGACGTCGTCGCGACGATGGGGAAGATCGAGGAAGCGTCGGGCCGGATCGGCGACATCATCGGCGTGATCGACGGGATCGCGTTCCAGACCAACATCCTCGCGCTGAACGCGGCCGTCGAAGCGGCGCGGGCGGGCGAGCAGGGCCGCGGCTTCGCGGTCGTCGCGCAGGAAGTGCGCAGCCTCGCGCAACGCAGCGCGCAGGCCGCGCGCGAAGTGAAGGTGCTGGTGGAATCGACGGTCGCGAGCGTGTCGGCCGGGTCCGGGCAGGTACGCCAGGCCGGCGACACGATGCGCGAGATCGTGTCCAACGTGGCGAACGTGACGACCATCATCTCCGAGATCACGCACGCGGCGAACGAGCAGACGCGCGGCATCCAGGAAGTGAACCGCGCGGTCAGCCAGCTCGACGAAATGGTGCAGCAGAACGCGGCGCTCGTCGAACAGTCGACGGCGGCGGCCACCGCGCTGCAGTCGCAGGCGAATGCGCTGGCGACGACGGTCGGGCAGTTCAAGGTCGCCTGACGCGCCCCGTGGCCGGGTGGCTCGCGGCCCGCGCCATGCGGGCCGCGCCGCTCACGAGCCGCCCTGGTCGCGCATCAGCGCGAGCCGGTTGTAGAGCGTCTTCAGGCTGATGCCGAGCGCCTTGGCCGCGCGCGGCTTGTTGCCGTCGAAGTGACGCAACGTCTCCGCGATGAAGCGTTGCTGCACATGGTGCAGCGTCGCGCCGAGCGGCAGCGCCATCGCGCCTTCCGACGTGCTGGCGGCCGCCGGCAGCGGCTGCTTCGGCAGCGCGACGTCGATACCTTCGTCCGACAGGATGTATGCACGCTCGATCGTGTTGTGCAGTTCGCGCACGTTGCCGGGCCACGAATACGCGCGCAACGCGGCGATCGCCGCGTCGGTCAGCCGCTTGTGCGCGCGATGCCGCGCGTTCAGCGTGTCGACGAACTCCTGCGCGATCGTCTCGACGTCGCCGTCGCGCTGGCGCAGCGGCGGCACGTAGATCGCGAACGCGGCGAGCCGGTAGAACAGGTCCTCGCGCAACCGGCCGTCGCGCACCGCGTCGGCCGGATTGTGACGGGTGGCCGAAACGAACCGCACGTCGAGCGGAATCGATTCGGTGCCGCCCACGCGCACGATCGTGTTCGACTCGATCGCCCGCAGCAGCTTCACCTGCAGCGCCGCGGGCATTTCCGCGACCTCGTCGAGCAGCAGCGTGCCGCCGCGCGCGGCTTCGAAGAAGCCTTCACGCTGCGTGATCGCACCGGTAAAGCTGCCTTTCTCGTGCCCGAACAGATGCGCCTCGGCCAGGTCGGGCGGAATCGCGCCGCAGTTCATCGGCACGAACGGACCGTCGCGTCGCGCGCTCAGATCGTGCAGCCGCCGCGCGACGATATCCTTGCCGACCCCGCTTTCGCCGGCAATCATCACGCTCGCGCGGGTCGGCGCGATTTTCTCGATACGGGCGAGGAGCGTGCGCATCGCGGCGGACCGGCCGGACAGCCGGCGACCGTCTGCGCGCTGCTTCGCCCGGTTGGCGGATTCACCCATAGGTGTTCACGGGCCGTTTTGAAAAACGGCATCGCACGTTCCGTTGATTGCAATATTTATCATCGACAGCGAAACGACCGCGAAGGTGCCGCCGAATAGAAAATTCCAATGTGCGCGTCGTGAGTGAAAGCAACAGGCCATCGGGTTTGTCGCCGGCCCCGGCGTGATGACGCGCTCGGTCAGGACCAGCGCTTTTTTACAGAAACCCGATGAAAAAAGCGGCCGGCGACATATCGCGGCGGCGCGCCCGGCGAACCCGCCCGCCACCGGCCCGGTCGCACCGGGCGCCGGCGCGGGGCCGGCCATCGGCTGCCGCGGGCCGCGAATGCGCCGCCACCCGGGTACGTTCTTTGCTGACGCCCTCAAGCTCGCCCCGGCGCGTTCGACGGCATGCCGGATGGCCGAAAGGCGGCATTCCCCCCGCACGACGGGAGCCGGCGCGATGCAAGGATGCAATGAGGACTCTGACCCGTGAGCTGTTCCGGCAGGGTGCATGGGTCGTACTGGCCGTCGGGCTCGCGTCCGCGCTGCAGGCGTGGGCGATCCGGGCTGTCGGCGAGCACGCGCCATTTGCGCCGCTGCCTTTTTATGCCGGCGTGGCGGCTGCCGCATGGCTGACGTCGTTCGGCGGCGGTCTGGTCGCGACCGTCGCCAGCATCGGCGTGATCGCCGCATGGTGGTGGCGCGCCGCGCCGCTGGCGACACTGCTCGCGCAAGCCGGCACGTTCGTCGCGATCGGTTTCGTCGAATGCGTGCTGGTGGCGGCCGTGAAGCCGCTGCTCGCGAACGATCGTCCGCGCGCGTTCGACGACGCCCGCGGCGAGCCGCACCCGCCGCACCGCGAGCCTTCCGCCGGCGCGGGCGTGCGCGACGACGGGCTGCTGCGTCAGGTGGTCGATGCGTCGCCCGATGCGATCGTCGGGATCGACGCCGCGCGCCGCATCACCAGCTGGAATCCGGCCGCGGCACGAATCTTCGGCATCGATGCGGCGCAGGCGAGCGGACGCGACGTCGTCACGATGATCGCGCCGCGCTGGTTGCGCCGGCATGCGGTGCCGGCGTCGTTCGCGGACCTGCGCGCGCCGGTCGGGCCGCTCGACGTACTCTGCGTGCGCCGCGACGGCGGCCGGTTTCGCGCCACCTTCGCCGCTTCGCCGATCGTCGATGCAGAGGGCCATTGCGCGGGCCTGTCGCTGATGCTGCGCGAAGCGGGCGAACGCCGCCGCAGCGAGCGCCGCGACCTGCGTTCGCTGCGTGGCGCTCGCGACGCACGCGTGCAGGCCGATGCGTCGAACCGGCTGAAGGACGAGCTGCTGGCCACGGTCTCGCACGAACTGCGCACGCCGCTGAACGTGATCTACGGCTGGGTCGAGGTACTGCGCAACGCCGACGGGCAGGGCTTCGCGCAACAGGCGGTCGATGCGATCGACCGCAGCGCGCGGTCGCTGTCGCACATGGTCGCCGATCTGCTCGACGCGTCGTCCCTCGCGACCGGCCGGCTGCGCCTCGAACGCGTGCCGGTCGATCTCGTGCGGATCGTGCGCGATGCGGCGCGCGAACTCGACGCGACGGCGCAGGCGAACGGGCTCGTGCTGTCGACCGAGTACGCGATGCCGGCCTGCGTGATTCCGGCGGACGGCGAACGCCTGCGCCAGGTCCTGTCGAACCTGCTGTCGAACGCGATCAAGTTTACGCCGCCGGGCGGCCGCATCAACGTGTCGCTGACGCGCGCGGGCGAACGCGTACGGTTGTCGGTCGCCGACACCGGGCAAGGTATCGCGCCGGAACGCCTGCCCCATCTGTTCGAGACGTTCAGCCGGCCGGAAGGCGCGTTCACGTCGCCGAAGCGCGGCCTCGGGCTCGGCCTGTCGATCGTGCGCAACATCGTGCAGCTGCACGGCGGCGACGTCGTCGCGACGAGCGCGGGCGCCGGGCGCGGAACGACCGTCACGGTGACGCTGCCGGCCGGCTGGGATGCCGACGATCCGGTGGAGCGGCCGGTGCGCGCGAAGGGCATGGCCAATACGGTCGCACTCGACGGTCAGCGCGTGCTGGTGGTCGACGACGACGCGACGTCGCGCACCAGCCTCGCGGCCGCGCTCGAAACGATGGGCGCGCAGGTATCGACCGCGCGTTCGGGGCACGACGCGCTCGACGCGGTGGCGCGGCAGCCGCCGAGCGTCGTGCTGTCGGATCTCGCGATGCCGGACGGCGATGGCTACTGGCTGCTGGACCGGATCCGGCGCCTGCCGAACGGCGGCGGGCATCTGCCGGTCGTCGCGGTGACCGCGCACGCCGGCAAGACCGACCGGCGCCGCGTGATGGCCGCCGGGTTCGATGCGTATCTGTGCAAGCCGGTCGACATGCCCACGCTCGCGAGCGTGATCGTCGATGTCGCCCCGGACGACGCGGGCGACGCGAAGCCGCGCGAGCGGTGACGGCCAATACACGGGCGCGGCTATCCGGCCGCCTGACCGCCCCGGCCGCATACGAAAAAGGAGGCACGATGGACGCAACGGAAAGCACGCGGCGCGACGGCACGGGCGGCAAGCCGGCACGCACGCGACGCAGGACGCCGATCGGGCGGATCGCGAGCATACTGATGTTGTCGTGTGCATGGATCGCGACGCCCCGCTACGCATCGGCCGAGGAGGGCACGCGTGCGAAGCTGGCGAGCCAGGCGTCGGCCGTCGGGGGCCAGATCCGCGACGCGACGCTCGCGTCCCGCGTCAGGGCCGCGCTCGTCGCCGAACGCGGCCTGGCTTCCGGCGACATCGACGTGCAGGTCCATGACCGCGTGGTCGAATTGACGGGCAACGTGCCCGACGATCGGCAGCGCGCGGCCGCGGTCCGCGTCGCGCACGACGTCAGCGGCGTGAGCGGCGTGCGCGACAAGCTGCAGCTCCGCCGGAAGTAATGTGATGCGCGGGCCAGCGCCGGGCCGATCGGGCGTCGCGCGCCCGCGACCCTGCGCGTCACCGGGCAGGAGGGTTCGACATGGACACCATCATCGCGGGCCGTTTCTCGCGGCTCGAGCAGGCGGAACGCTGCGCGGAGCAACTGCGCGGCCA
Organism: Burkholderia sp. AU44665; assembly: GCF_030504405.1. NCBI lineage: Bacteria > Pseudomonadati > Pseudomonadota > Betaproteobacteria > Burkholderiales > Burkholderiaceae > Burkholderia > Burkholderia sp. AU44665. The sequence continues at coordinate 617,804 of NZ_JAUJRI010000001.1, forward strand.
CGCCATCCATCGGGACGACGTGAAGGTCTTCTTTCTCAATCCGCCCGGGCAGCACGCGCTGTTCTGGCTCGGCGGCGACGTCTATGCGGACTCCGCCGCGCGGCCGGGCGGCCTCGGCGCGCTGGAAGGCGTGGCCATCGGCGCGGTCGTCGGGCTCGCCGGCGCCGCGGTGCTCCATCTGGGCGGGCTTCATTCCCCGCTCGCGTGGATCGGGGTGCCGCTCGTCGGCGCCTATGTCGGCGCGTTGTGCGGCGCGCTCGGCCGGATGCGCGGCGATGCACCGGAGGGACATGGCGCACTGAAGCAATGCGAAAACGGCGTCGTGCTGGCCGCGCACGTGACGCGGCGCACGATCGCGTTCGCGGAGCGGACGATGCTCGCCGCCGGCGCGCTGTCGGTGGAGCGCACCGAGGGCGCATGGCACAACGGCGCGTGGACCGATTTCTTCACGTCGGCCCATCGTCCCGCGTGACGGGAAGCCGCGCGGCCGGCCCCGCTTCGTCGCCCGACATCGGAGGCCCGGATGAATAAAACGAACCGGATGAAACAACGCGGGCGTGGGCCGGCAGCCATCATGCTGATGGCCGCCGCCGGTGTCGGGACGTTCGCGCTATCGCACGCGCAGGCGCCGCCCGCTTCGTCCGCGCAGGTCGCGCCGGGCGTCATCCGGCCGGGCTCGACCGCCGACGAGGCCGGTATGACGCAGCGGCCGGCCGGCCTCGACGCCGAGTTCGTCGACAAGGCCGGCATGATCGGCAAGGTACAACGACAGGCCGGCCAGCTCGCGCTCGATCGATCGTCGAACGCGGACGTGAAAGCCTTCGCCCGCCGGATGGTCGACGATCACGCGCGTATCGCAGACGAATTGCGGCATCTCGGCGCGCAGAAGGGCGTGCCGGTCCAGACGCGGATGCTCGTGGATCCGGAGGTGACGGCATTGCGAGCGAAGGACGGGCACGCATTCGATACGGCGTACGTGGCGCTGGCCGGGCCCCGCGCGCAGGAAGCGGCAGTCCGGCTCTACGAAACCGAGGCGAAAGACGGTCGCGACCCGCAGCTTCGCGCGTTCGCGGCCCGCACGCTGCCGACGCTGAACGCGCACCTGGGCGCCGCGCGGCAACTCGCGAAGACGGTGGCCACCGCGCAGTGACCCGCATTGCGGCGGGTGCGCTTCAGTGCTGCCGTGTGCCGTCTTCAGGGCCGCCGGGGGATGCCTCGTACGGCGGCGAATCGAGCGCCGTTTCGCCTTCCTCGATCAGCCAGTAAGGCGAGCTGCCGTAGTACGCATGCAGCGCTTCGGCCCATTCGGGGTCGGCCATCGCGGGCCATCGGCTCTTGTCGAAGCCGGGCGCCTCGCGCACGCGCGCGGTGTCGACCGGCAGCACGAAGCATTGGCGCTCGGCGTCGAGAACGAGCGCGTTCCACGGCACCGCGAGCAGCTTGTCGCCAATCCCGAGCAAGCCGCCCGACGACACGACCGCGTACGCGATCCGTCCCGCGCGTACGTCGAGCATGATGTGGCTCACCTTGCCGATGTCGTCGCCGTCCATCGTCAGCACGCGATCGTCTTCGAGCGTGCGCGCGGCCATCACGTCGGGCCCCGGCCCGCCGGCGGCCGTGCGCGGGTTCGAGCCGACGATGCGCGCGGCGTCGCGCGACGGTTTGTCCGTTGTCATCGAAACCTCCTGGTCGAAGCGGCGCCGCGGTCCGCGCGCAAATTCATCGCGCGGTACGGCGCCGGGGGAGCGGGGCGCGCAGAATGATGAAGGATGCCGGTCAGCGGCGGCGCGGCAGCGATACGTCCTCGAGCGTATTGGCCAGCTCGTCGCGCGCCGGGCCGCCCGCGCGCGTCGCGATGTCGCCGAGCGACACCATGCCGACCAGCTTCCGGCTGCGATCGAGCACCGGCAGCCGGTGCAACTGCACGTCGGCCATCCGCTGCTGAATGTCGCCGACGCCGTCGTCTTCCACGCACCACTGCACGGGTCTGGACGCCACCGCGTGCACCGGCGTATCGGGCGAATGACCGTGCGACAGCGCCCGCACCGCCAGATCGCGGTCGGTCACGATCGCGACGAGCTCGGTGCCCTCGCACACGGGCAGCACGCCGATGTCGAAGCGCTGCATCAATTCGGCCGCACGGCGAATCGTGTCGGTCGGTGCGACGCATACTACGTCGCGCGACATGATCTCGTTGACGCGATACATGAACGCCTCCTTCGTGATCGGATCCAGACGGGAGCAGGCCGCGTGCCGCGCGCGATGCGCGCACGCGGCGCCCGGACGGCCGGAGGACGGAGAAATTTGCCAGCCCGCTTGTACATCTTCCACGGCGGTCGCCGCCTCGCGGCAGGGGCATCAACGCGGGACGTCAGTGGCCAATTCCCGTCATCGTGACGATCGCCAGCACCACGGCGCTTTCGATCGCGGCCAGTGCCGCGACGCCGGCCGCGCCACTGATTTCATGCCATCTGCGTTCAAGGACTTTCATCGAATCGCTCCTGATTTCGCCGGCCCGCGCATGCGCTGCCGCACCGCGGGCCGGGTGCCGCCGTCAGCCGTGATCGGGGGGCGGTGAAGGGACGTGCGGCGCGCGACGTTCGTGCTCGCCGGACGGCTTGGCGGGGTCGATACGGGTTGCACCGCCGACGGCGGGCGGATCGCTGGCCGGGAACGTCTCCTCGAGCCCTTCGTCGATGCGCTCCTCCGTCTTGTCTTCGGACGGCGGGCGCGACGTGGCGAGCCGGAGCACTCCGGCAACCGGTGACACGGCGTCGCGGCGGCCGGTGGCGTGAACGATCATGGTCGGACCTCCTTGTCGATGAGAAGCGCAAGCGGCGTACCCGCGGCGCGCGCGGCACGGCGCTTGCAAGCCGGCCAGAACGGCCGGGCACGCGTCCGGTCTGGACGAGAGGACATCGTGATGAATGCAGCCAGGGAAAGGATACGTTACGACGCGAACGTATGCGGCGGCGATTTCGGCCACGTGCGCGAGCGATTCGATACGTGGAAGCGCGAGTCGCGGGTCTACCGCCCGGAGCGGCGCATGTTCGACGGCAAGGACGAGGTGCGCGAGCTGAACGACGTCGTCTACGACAGCCCGGAGCGGGCCCAGCAGGCGCTCGTCGCGCAATGCGAGCCGTCCGACCCGTTCGCGCTCGCCGTGCAACTGACCGCCGAGGGGCGCACGATGTGGCTCGTCATGGCGGCTTACGACGATTGAACGGAACGGCGCGAGAGCGGGCACGGCGCTTGCGGGGCTCGCCTCGCCATCGAGATGCGCGCGCCGTCGCGCAGGAGTGACATGAAGACGCCATCCATGCTGCACCGCCCCGAACCGACGACACCCGACGTCGAACCGGATCCGCCGCCGCCCGGGCACGACGACCCGGTCGACCCGCCCGTGCCCGACGGGCTGCCGCAGGGCGACCCGCCGTCGAATCCGCCGCCGATGCGGATGCCGGCCGGGGCAGTGCGCCACCACCGGCCGCGCGAACACTGAAAAGGAGGACCGTCATGGACATTCACGTGCAATCGCCAGACAAGCGCGCGATCGCTCAGGTACTGGGCCGCTATTTCGAATCGCGTTCGCTGCACTATCACATCGAGGAATTGCCGGGCGGCGTGCTGCAGATCGGCTTTCGCGCGAGCGGCCGCCCGGTCGCCGTGACCGTTTCGTTCGACGATGCCGCGTACGACACCTTTACGCACTGGGACGCCAGCCAGAAGCAGTTGGCGCTCGGCCGGCTCGCCGACGGTTTCTCCCGGATGATGTCGACGCGCAGTCCGGCCGCGCTCGCCGGCGACTATCACGTCGAGCGTTTCTGATTCCGCAATCATCCGCCGGCGCATGCCGGCTTCCGGCAAAGTGCCCGCATACAGCGGGCGCTTTGCGTCTGTGCGCGCGTCGCGTAGGATGTCCATTAATTCAGCGCATGCTACGTTCGCGCCGCAGGCTGCGTGCCGTTGCAGCCGACGAAGCGCGACGCGCTTTCCCTCAGGTTCCTTTCATGCAACCGACGGAGACCGCCTTGACCCCTGTTGCTCGCCTGTTGCTGTCCCCCGGCGCACGCCGGTTCGTATCCAGCCTGTCGGCATTCGCGGCGCTCGCCGCCGCCGGCGCCCGCGACGCGTCGGCCCAGACGCCTTCGCCGCTCGGCGAATGGCAATACACGGCGGGCGTGCCGCTGCGCAAACTCTTCGATCCGAATATCCCGACCTGGCAGGTCAGCGTCGGCGCCGCGATGACGCTGCAGCCGCGCTATGCGGGCTCCGACCGCTATCGCGTGATGGGCGGCCCGAATTTCGATATCCGCTATCGCGACCTGTTCTTCCTGTCGACCGGCGAGGGGCTCGGCGCGAACGTGCTGCGCGGGCCGAACTGGCGCGTGAGTTTGTCGGTCGGCTATGACCTCGGGCGCCGTTCGGCCGATGATCTCGGCCATCTGAACGGTCTCGACAACATCAATGCGGCGCCCGTGATGAAGCTCGCGGCCGACTACGTGGTCTCGAAGGATTTCCCGCTCGTGCTGCGCGCGGACGTGCGGCGCAGCATCGGCGGGTCGAACGGCTGGACCGGCGATTTTTCCGCGTACATGCCGATGCCCGGCAGCAACGAACACTTCTTCTGGTTCGCGGGGCCCACCGTGTCGTTCGCCGATTCCCGCTACATGAACAGCTGGTTCGGCGTGAACCAGGGGGCGGCGGCGCGCTCGGGGCTGCCGGCCTATTCGTCCGGGGCCGGGATCAAGTCGGCCGGCGTGGGCGTGACGATGGTGTGGTTCGTGAACAAGCACTGGTTCGTCACGATGGACGGCGCGCTCGAGCAGCTCGTCGGCCGCGCGGCGCGCAGCCCGATCACGCAGCAGTCGACCAACGGCGTGTTCGACATGTCGGTGAATTACCAGTTCTGACCGAAGCCGGGGCAGCGGAACGGCAATGCCGCGTGCGGCATTGGCCGCCACATTTGATATGATTGCGACCTGTACAAACGTACAGTGATCGATCCCCGTGACGCCTGCTTCGCCGACGCCTCCGGCGTTTTACTACCTGACCAATTTCGAACGCGCGCTGGCCTGGCTCGGCGAGCGTTACGACGACCTGTTCGACGCGCACGAGCATGCGTTCGTCCGGCAGTTCGCGACGCTGCCGCAGGCGTCGCGCGCGCTGCTCGTGCGGATGCTGATGCGCAATGGCTCGGATTTCCGCGCGAGCAAGCTCGTGTACGACGAGATCGGCTGCACGCTCGACGCCGCCGCGCCGCTCGTCGCGCTCGGCTGGGTCGATCCGGTGCCCGCGCTCACGCTCGACGAGCTGTTCGCGCTGTCGACCAAGGCCGATCTGCTGCGCATCTTTCCGTCGCTCGCCGCGCATGCTGGCGAGCGCAAGGCCGACTGGCTCGAACGGCTGAGGCCCGCGCACGACGTCGCGCAAACGCTCGACGCGTGGTGCGCGCAGGCGGACGACCGCGTGCTGCGCGTGACGGTCGGCCCGCTGTGCGACCGGCTGCGGCTGATGTTCTTCGGCAATCTGCATCAAGACTGGAGCGAGTTCGTGCTCGCCGATCTCGGCGTGTTCCAGTACGAAAGCGTGCCGATCGCGCCGTCGTCGCGCGCGTTCCAGCAGCGTGGCGACGTCGATGCGTATCTCGCGCTGCAGATGTGCCGCGACGCGCTCGACGCATGGCCCGACGATCTGCCGTTCGACGATCTGATCCGCGCGCTGGACGCGGTCGACTGTGCGCAGCCGTGGCTCGCGACGCGCCGCGCGAAGCTGCTGTTCGCGCTGGGCCAGGCATGCGAACGTCGTGCCGACTGGTGCGCCGCGCTCGACGCGTACACGCGCAGCGCGTGGCCCGGCAGCCGCCATCGGCGCATCCGCGTACTCGAACGCTGCGGGCGCGACGGCGACGCGCTCGCGCTGGCGCTCGACGCGCGCGGCGGCTTCGAGAGCGACGAGGAGCGCCAGCGCGTCGAGCGCATGCTGCCGCGCCTGCAGCGCCGCGCCGGCCAGCGGGTCGAACGCGCGGCCGCCGCCGCGGCGGTCCCGCGCGAGACGCTCGTGCTCGCGCGTCCCGACGCCTCCGTCAGCGTCGAATTCGCGGTGCGCGACCATCTCGCGCAGCCGGCGTCGCCGGTCCACTACGTCGAAAACACGCTGATCAATTCGCTGTTCGGGCTGCTGTGCTGGGAACCCGTGTTCGCGGCCGTGCCCGGCGCGTTCTTTCACCCGTTCCAGCGCGGCCCGGCCGACCTGCACGCGCCCGATTTCGCCGCGCGTCGCGCGGCGGCCTTCGACGCGTGCTTCGCGCAGCTCGATTCGGGCGCGTACCGCGACACGATCCGTCGGCATTTCGCGACGAAGGCCGGCGTGCAGTCGCCGTTCGTGTTCTGGGGCGTGCTGACCGACGCGTTGCTCGACGAAGCGCTCGCGTGCCTGCCGCCCGAGCACCTTCGGCTGTGGTTCACGCGCCTGCTCGCGGATATCCGCGGCAACCGGTCCGGCTTGCCCGATCTCGTGCGCTTCTGGCCCGACGAACGCCGCTACGAGCTGATCGAGGTGAAGGGCCCCGGCGACCGGCTGCAGGACAACCAGACGCGCTGGCTCGCCTACTGCCTCGCGCACCGCATGCCGGTGCGCGTCGTCGACGTCGAGTGGGCCGGCGAGGGCGTCGCGCACGCCGAGGCGTCGGGGTTGTCCGCATGAGCTACGTCGTCGCGGTGCGGGCGATGTGCGAGTTCACCGCGCGGCGCGGCGATCTCGACCTGCGCTTCACGCCCGCGCCGACCGCGCTCGAAGGCATCGCCGGCCACGGCGCGGTCACGTCGAAGCGCGGCGCGCGCTACGAAACCGAGATCGCGCTGACGGGCACGTGGGGCATGCTCACCGTGCGCGGCCGCGCGGACGGCTACGATCCCGTGGCGAACCGGCTCGAGGAAATCAAGACCTACCGCGGCAGCCTCGATGCGATGCCGGCCAACCACCGCGCGCTGCACTGGGCGCAGGCGAAGGTCTATGCGCACCTGATGTGCGCTGCGCGCGATCTGAAGGAAATCGACGTCGCGCTCGTGTATTTCGACATCGTCTCCGAGCGCGAGACCGTGTTGACGGAAACGCTCGATGCCGGCGCGCTCGCGACGTTCTTCGCCGAGCAGTGCGCGTGCTTCGTCGGCTGGGCCGAACGCGAGACGGCCCATCGCGCCGCGCGCGACGCGGCGCTGCGCGCGCTCGCGTTTCCGCATGGGCAGTTCCGCAGCGGCCAGCGCGAGCTGGCGGTGGCCGTCTATCGCGCGGCACGCGACGAACGCTGCCTGATGGCGCAGGCGCCGACCGGCATCGGCAAGACGCTCGGCACCGTATTTCCGTTGCTGAAGGCCTGCGGCGAGGGCGAACTCGATCATGTATTTTTCCTGACTGCGAAAACACCCGGCCGCGCGCTCGCGCTCGAAGCGGCGACGACGCTCGGCGCCGGCACGCCCGCGCTGCCGCTGCGTGTGCTGGAACTCGTCGCGCGCGACAAGGCGTGCGAGCATCCGGACAACGCGTGCCACGGCGAATCGTGCCCGCTCGCGAAGGGCTTCTACGACCGGCTGCCGGCCGCGCGCGATGCGGCGATCGAGGCCGGGCTGCTCGATCGGGAGACCGTGCGCGCCGCCGCGCTCGCGCACGACGTCTGTCCGTACTACCTGGCGCAGGAGCTCGCGCGCTGGTCGGACATGATGATCGGCGACTACAACTACTACTACGACGGCAGCGCAATGCTGCATACGCTCGCGCAGCAGAACCAGTGGCGCGTCGGCGTGCTCGTGGACGAAGCGCACAACCTGCTCGACCGCGCCCGCAAGATGTACAGCGCATCGCTCGATCCATTCGCGTTCGCGGCCGCGCGCGAAGCCGCGCCCGCCGCGCTGCGCAAGGCATTCGACCGGCTCGCCCGCGCGTGGGGGACGCTCAATCGCGCGCAGGCCGAGCGCTATGCCGCCTATCCCGAGGTGCCGGGCCCGATCGTGTCGGCCGTGCAGAACCTCGTCGCGGCGATCGGCGAACACCTGACCGACGCGCCTCGCGCGAACGGCGACGCGCTGCTGCGTTTTCATTTCGAGGCGATCCAGTTCGGCGTGCTGGCCGAGGCGTTCGACAGCGCGTCGATCTTCGACGCGACGCTGCATGGCGAACCGATGCCGCGCCAACCGGCGCTCGACGGCGTCGCGACGGCCGGCCGCCGGCGCCGCGTCCAGTCGACGCTGTGCGTGCGCAACGTGATCCCGGCCGGCTTCCTCGCGCCGCGCTACGAAGCCGCGCGCGCGACCGTGCTGTTCTCGGGCACGCTGAGCCCGTTCCATTTCTATCGCGACACGCTCGGGCTGCCGGGCGATACCGGCTGGCTCGACGTCGACGGGCCGTTCCGCGCCGAACAACTGACGGTGCGCGTCGCGAGCCACGTGTCGACGCGCTGGCGCGACCGCGATCGTTCGCTCGAACCGATCGCCGACCTGATCGCCGCGCAATACGCGGCACGGCCCGGCAACTATCTCGGCTTCCTGAGCAGCTTCGACTACCTCGGGCGCGTGGTCGCGCTGATGCAGGCGCGCCATCCGGACGTCCCCGTGTGGGCGCAGGCGCCCGGCATGGCCGAAAGCGAGCGCGACGCGTTTCTCGCGCGCTTCGACGCGGGCGGGCGCGGCGTCGGCTTCGCGGTGCTGGGCGGCGCCTTCTCGGAAGGCGTCGACCTGGTCGGCGAGCGGTTGATCGGCGCGTTCATCGCGACGCTCGGACTGCCGCAGGTCAACGACATCAACGAGCAGATGCGGCGCGCGATGGACGCGCGCTTCGGCAACGGTTACGACTACATGTACCTGTATCCGGGGCTGCAGAAGGTCGTGCAGGCGGCCGGGCGCGTGATCCGCACCGAGCACGACGAGGGCGTCGTGCATCTGATCGACGACCGTTACCGGCGGCGCGAAGTGCGCAATTTGCTGCCGCGGTGGTGGCGGATCGGGTAACGGCGGCGCCGGCTGCTACAGCACGTTGAGCATCGCGAGCGCGGCTTCCTGCAGATGCGGCAGCACGCGCCGCACGGCCGCGTCGGTCGTCTCCGCGCCGATCGGCATGTTCGTGCTCAGCGCGGCGACGACTTCGCCGTGACGGTTCTTCAGCGGCACCGCGATCCCGCGTACGCCGACCTGCAATTGCTGCTCGATCGCCGCGTAGCCGGCTTCGCGCGCCCGGTCGACCTGTTCGAGCAGCCGCGCCTTGTTGGTGATCGTGTGCGGCGTGAACGGCGCCAGCTCGGTCTCGTCGAGCCACGCGCGCACGGCTTCGCGATCGGGATGATGGGCGAGCAGGACGACACCGGGCGACGTCAGCGGCGCCGGCACACGCGCGCCGAGCACGAAGCCCGTCGTCATCACGCGCGACACGCCGTTGCGCGCGATGAACACGAGCTCCCAGCCGTCGAGCACGCTGACGTACGCCGATTCGTTCAGCGACGCGCTCAACTGCTGCAGATAAGGCTGGACCGTGCGCGGCAGGCGCGCGGAATCGAAATACGACCAGCCGACCCGCAGCACGCGCGGCGTGAGGCCATACAGCTTGCCGTCGGTGTACACGTAGCCGAGCGATTCCAGCGTCAGCAGGTAGCGCCGCGCGGCCGTGCGCGTGAGGCCGGTGCGCGCGGCGGCTTGCGTGGGCGTCATGCGCGCGTGCTGGCTGTCGAAGGCCTCCAGGATCATCAGGCCTTTTTCGAGGCCGGCAATCCAGTCGCGTCGGTCGAGGTCGGGCTTTTTCGTCATCACGGGTGGGCGGTGGCGCGCGGTGTTCGCGCGGGAGTGGGCGATTATCGCGCGAGTTGTGGGGGAGCGGGACGCGCGAGGCGCCGAATTGTCCGTTCAGCCGACTTGCGGATTTGCAGTGAAGATATACAATCCATTCCGTATATCCATGGAGACTCATATGCAGGTTGCAAAGTGGGGCAATAGCCTGGCGGTTCGCCTTCCGGCCAGTGTGGTCGACGCACTGGAACTCCGCGAAGGCGACGATATCGAGATCGTGGTCGACAGTCCCCGGGTGTTCGCGGTAAGCCGCAAGCCGAGGCCCGACGAGCTTCTGGAACGGCTGCGGCGTTTCAGGGGCAAGTTGCCCGCCGATTTCAAGTTCAGTCGGGACGATGCGAATGAGCAGGATTGAGGCGGAGAAATCATTCGTCGACAGCAATGTCGTGCTTTATCTGCTGTCCGAGGACGCAACCAAGGCAAATCGAGCGGAGGCGCTGTTCCTTCGGCGGCCAACCATCAGCGTCCAGGTATTGAATGAGGTCGCTAGTGTCTGCAACCGCAAACTGCGGATGCCGTGGCGCGAGGTAGGGAAGTTTCTGGAGCCGATCAGGAGCTTGTGCCATGTCGTGCCGCTCACCGTCGATGCGCATGACCTCGCGCGGCGGCTGGCGGAGTGGCATCGCTTGTCTTTCTACGACGCCTGCATCGTGGCAACGGCTTCGATCGAGGGGTGTGAATACCTGTACACCGAGGACATGCACGACGGCTTGCAAGTGGATGGCGGTCCGGTCTTGCGAAATCCGTTTGCCTGAAGACCGGCGAACGGGAAAAGCAGCAACCGGATGCGACGCGACCGTTGCGCGCGCCGCATCCGTCACGACCTTACTCGCTGCTCGTCCACTCGACGTTCGCACCGACCGAACGCAGGTTTTCGACGAAATGCGGATGTGCGCGGCGAATCGGCAGCGCGTTCATGATTTCCGAGCGGCCTTCGATGCTCGCGGCCACCATCAGCAGCGCGATCGCGACGCGAATGATGTACGGGCTCTCGACGCGCGCCGGCGTCAGTTGCAGCCCGCCGAACGTGATCAGCCGGTGCGGATCGGACAGCAGCACGTGCGCGCCGAACTTCGACAGTTCGCCGGACCAGCCGAGCGCGCCGTCGTAGACCTTGTTCCAGAACATCGCGCTGCCTTCCGCGCGCACGCCGAGCGCGATGAAGATCGGCAGCAGGTCGACCGGCAGGTACGGCCACGGCGCGGCCTCGACCTTGGTCAGGATGTTCTGCGTGAACGGCCGGCGCACGCGCAGCGGGCCGTCGCGCTCCGCGCGCGACCAGCCGTCGCGGTGCGTGACGGTAACGCCGAATTTCGCGAACGTGCGGTCGATCAGCGGGAAATGCTCGGGCGACGAGTTGCGCACCGTGATGTCGCCGCCCGTGATCGCGCCGAGCGCGAGGAACGTCGCGATCTCGTGGAAATCCTCGGCGAAGCGGAACTCGCCGCCGCCGAGCTTGCCGCCGCCCGTCACGCACAGCCGCGACGTGCCGATCCCCTCGATCGCGACGCCGATCATCGCGAGGAACTGGCAGAACTCCTGCACGTGCGGCTCGGATGCCGCGTTCATCAGCGTCGACGTGCCGTTCGCGGCCGTCGCGCACAGCGCGAAGTTCTCGGTGGTCGTCACCGACGCGTAGTCGAGCCAGTGATCGTTGGCCGTCAGCGGGCCGTCGGTACGGACAATCAGCGAATCGGGCGTGCGTTCGATGTGCGCGCCGAATCGCTCGAACACCTCGACGTGCGGATCGATCTCGCGCACGCCGAGCGTGCAGCCTTTCACGTCGTTCTCGAGGCGCGCGACGCCGAAGCGCGCGAGCAGCGGCGGAATCAGCATGATCGACGAACGCATCGCCTCGGGCAGCCGGTGGACTGCCGGATCGAACGTCGTGTTGCGATGGTGAAGCTCGAGCAGACCCGTCGTGAAATCGACCGACACGTCGCTGCCGAGCGTGCGGAAGATGTCGAGGATCTTGCGCACGTCGGTGATGTCGGGCACGCCGACGAGGCGCAGCGGCTGATCGGTCAACAGGGTGGCGCACAGAATCGGCAGGACGGCGTTCTTGTTCGCGGACGGCTTGATGTCCCCGCGCAGCGGAGTGCCGCCGTGGACGATGAGATTCGACATGATATGGGGGCGTATCGGTGACTGACGTAGGCCCATATGATGCCATTGGTCGGCACGCGGCGTGGAATGTTCGCAGGGGAAAAGGGGAATCGGCGCGCGTAACTGACAGTGTTTGACGTCGCGCCCGTGAAGCAGCAGGTCGAATGCCGGCCGGCATGGCCGAATGACCAGCCGCGTGGCCGACCGCGGACGGCGACCGGCCACGCGCTCATCGCGTCATTGCGCCGCCCGCATCCGTGCGGCGACCACCAGCGAGATCAGGCATCCGGCCGCCAGATAGCCGGCGACGAGGTGCCACGAACCGCCGGCCACGCTGACGAGGCCGACCGCGATGAACGGCGTGAACCCGCCGCCGACGACGCTCGCGAACTGGTAGCCGACGCCCGCGCCGCTGTAGCGGTACTCGGCGCCGAACAGCTCGGTGAACAGCGGTTGCTGGACGCTCACGACCATGTCGTGCGCGGCGTTCGCCAGCAGGATCGAGAAGATCACGATCCACGCGATCGACCGCGCTTCCAGTGCGAGGAAGAACGGCACCGCGGACGCAAGGCCGATCAACGCGCCGATCAGATAGATGCGGCGCAGGCCGTAGCGATCGGCCAGCCACGCGAAGCAGGGGATCGTCACGCAGCTCACCGCGCCCACCAGCAGGCCGATGTTCAGGAACAGGTCGCGCGACATGCCGAGGTTCGTCGTCGAATAACTGAGCGCGAACGCGGTGACGATATACATCGTGAACAGTTCGGCGAGCCGCAGCGCGACGATCAGCAGGAACGCCTTCGGATGGCGCGTCAGCGCTTCCAGCACCGGCAGGCGCAGCTTGCGGTTGCCGTGCTCGACCTTCTCGACGAATTCCTGCGATTCGTCCATGTTCTTGCGCACCCACAGCCCGATCAGCACCAGCACGATGCTGAACACGAACGGCAGGCGCCAGCCCCACGACTTGAACGCGGCCTCGCCGAGCGTATGGCTCAGGATCGATACGATGCCGGTGGCCAGCACGAGCCCGACGCCGTAGCCGACCTGCACGCCGCTGCTGTAGAACGCCTTCTTCTGCTTCGGCGCGCTTTCGACGGCCATCAGCGCCGCGCCGCCCCATTCGCCGCCGACCGCGAAACCCTGGATCGCGCGCATCAGCACCAGCAGCACGGGCGCCCACCAGCCGATCGTCGAGAACGTCGGCAGCAGGCCGATCGCGACGGTCGACAGCCCCATCAGCATCACGGTCAGCACGAGCATCCGCTTGCGGCCGAGCCGGTCGCCGTAGTGGCCGAACACGATGCCGCCGAGCGGCCGGAACAGGAAGCCGACGCCGAAGGTGGCGAAGGCCGCGAGCGTGCCCATCGTCGGGCTGACTTTCGGGAAGAACTCCGAATTGAACACCAGCGCGGCGACGATCCCGTACAGCAGGAAGTCGTACCAGTCGACGACGGCGCCGACGAAGCTGCCGATCGCGGCCTTGCGGGCCTGGTTGCGCGCACGGGCGCCGGCGGCGGCGTCGAGCGTGTCGAAGGTGGGGGTCATGGCGATGTCTCCTGGCACGGCGCATCGTGGAATCGTGGCGGCGCCGCGTCCGATGCTGCATTGAAGTCGATGAGTGAACGGAGAATAGGGCGCGCGCCGCACGGCGGCAATCGGCCAATCGGATAAATTGCGCGATTATCGTTCAAGTCCGTGCGATTATCGAACGATTTTCGGGTTTGCACTAGGCGGCGCGACGATATCCCATTCGGCCGGGGTGTGCCGCCGTGAACGATCTGGTTAAAATCTGCAGCATCGACAACTCGCCCGTCCGGGGCGCATGTCCGGCCGCCACCTCGGCCGCGCATGCCGCGCGCGACAGGCACGCTACCCCATCGACGCATGTCCCCGGAGACTGGAATGCCCGGCAATTCCCACCCCCTGTCCAGCGATACGCCGCCCGTCGCCGATCCGGCCGCCAATCCGCTCGGGATGGCCGGCCTCGAATTCGTCGAATTCGCGGCGCCCGTGCCGGACGCGCTCGCGCGGCGCTTCGAGCAGCTCGGGTTCAAGGCGATCGCGCGGCACGTCAGCAAGAACGTCACGCTGTACCGGCAGGGGCAGATGCATTTCCTCATCAACGCCGAGCCCGATTCGTTCGCCGCGCGCTATGCGGAGGAATACGGGATGGGCGTCTGCGCGATCGGGTTGCGCGTGGCGAACGCCCGGCGCGCGTTCGAGCGTGCGATCCAGCTCGGTGCGTGGGCGTTCGAGGGCGAAAAGGTCGGCGTCGGCGAACTCAAGATTCCGGCGATCCAGGGCATCGGCGATTCGCACCTGTATTTCGTCGACCGCTGGCGCGGGCGGGACGGCCAGCGCGGCGGCGTCGGCGACATCTCGATCTTCGACATCGATTTCCGGCCGATCGACATCGCGACCGCCCATACCGACCTCGATTGCGCCGGCGTTGGCCTGCAGCAGGTCGACCACTTCACGCAAACCGTCGGCGCGGGCCGCATGCAGGAGTGGCTCGATTTCTACCACGACCTGCTGCATTTTCGCGAGATCCACCAGATCGACGCGCATTGGCATGTGTCGGAGGAATCGCGCGTGATGGTGTCGCCGTGCGGCGCGGTGCGGATTCCCGTGTACGAGGAAGGCACGCGGCGCACCGAGCTGATGCATGCGTACCTGCCCGACCATCCGGGCGAGGGCGTCCAGCACGTCGCACTGGCGACCGACGACATCCTGTCGTGCGTCGATGCGCTGCGTGCGAACGGCGTCGAGTTCATCGAGCCGCCCGCACGCTATTACGACGACGTCGATGCGCGGCTGCCCGGGCACGGCGTCGATCTCGATGCGCTGCGCCGCCGCGCGGTGCTGGTCGATGGCGAGATCGGCCGCGACGGCGTGCCGAGGCTGTTCTTCCAGACCTTCGTCAAGCGCCGGCCCGGCGAGATCTTCTTCGAGATCGTGCAGCGCAAGGGGCATCACGGGTTCGGCGAGGGCAACCTCGCGGCACTCGCCCGCGCGCGCGACGCGGGCTGAACGATCAAGCGCCGGCGGCCGGCGCGCGGTCCGGCGCGGAGGCGCTCGATGCCGTATCGGCGACGGCGTCACGGCTTCCGTTCCGTCGGGGCTGCCCGTCGATCCAGGGCTGACGTGTTGCCGCGAAGGCCGACAGCCCGTCGCGGCCCGTCGGTGTGTCACGCCGAATCGGCCGCCGCGAGCTTGCGGCTGTGCCGACGCATGCCGGCGAAAATCGCATCCGCGACGTCCGCCGGAAAATCCGCCGGGATCTGCGCGGCGGCTTCGGCAATCGCGGGTTCCGTGCGGGCGGCGACGGCCGCCATCGCGGCGCGCACGTCGTCTTCGGTCAGGCCCACGCGCCGGCCCTGCGCGATCCAGTGGCGCGGCTGGACTTCACCGATCACGTAATGCCGGTTCTTCCCGCAGACGGCCATCGCGAGGCGTGCGCGGCGCGGCGGAATCTGGTTGCGGCGCGTACCGATGATCGGATGCGCGGACAGCACGTCGTACAGCGGCGTGCTGCGATACGCATTGCCGGGCAGGTGCGCGATACTGAAGTTCTTCGCGTGGCCGTCGATCGCGGCCAGCACCCAGAACACGAGCTGCGCGACGAAGAAATTCATCCGGTCGCGCGACGCATCGGCCGAATTCGCGAGGATGCCCATGATCGTCTCGATGCCGGGGCCGCCGTCCGATTCGTATTTCGCCCCCGACGGCGTGCCGGTCGCCTGGCACATGTCCTCCTGCGGCAGTCGCAGGATCCACGAGCCGTCGCGCGACGGACGCCGGTCGAAGCGCTCCACGATCAGCGCCTTCTGGTCGTCGAACCGGCCGATCTCGCACGGCGCGACCGACAGGCCGTACGCGGCGACGAGCTTCGAACACAGCCATTCGTTTTCGACGGACGTGCGCATGTCGGCCTGCATGTTGCCGACACGCCCGAGCGGCAGCTTGAAGATGTGGGTCGTCGGCGTGCTGCCCGACGGACGCAGCCAGCGGTTTCCCTGACGCAGCAGCGCGGTTTTTTCCTGCGCGCCGGCAATCGACAGGCGCAGGTCGCTTTCCGGCTCCGCGTGGCCGGGCAGCGGTGCGGCGGTCGCGTGGCGCAGCACGTCGGCAACGCCTGCATCGTCGAGCGTCGCGCCTTCGATCGCCTCGAGATCGGCGGGCGTCTCGTCGGGCGGCAGCATCTGGATCGCGCCGACGCAATCGCGGCCGACCGACGCGAGCAATTCGAACGGCGCCGTCGATCCGAGCCGATAACGCTGCGCGATGCGGCGGCGGATCGGCTCGCTGTCGGGCAGCAGGTTGTCGAAGTAGTCGGCCACGATCGCGCCCTGGTGCGGCTGGTTGCCGGGCGTGAAGGGCAGCGACAGCGACAGTGGCCGGCCCTGGGGATCGTCGAGCCAGTCCGGCAGGTACACGAGACGCTCGACCCCGCGCCGGATTTCCCAATAGCCGACGGGAATGCCGTTCATCCACAGGTCGAGCCGATCATGGCGGGCGCGTGCGGCCATCGTCACCAGTCCTCCCGCTTCGACACGCGTGGCCTGGCCCGAGTCGTCGCTGCCGGGCGCTTCCGCGCCGCGTCGGCCGCGGCCCCGGCCGGGGATTGCGCGGCCGTGGTGCCGCGCTTGCTCGCGGCCGGCTTGCGACGCGCCGGCGGCTCGGCATCGGAAGCCGGATCGGCCGCTTCCGCCCGCGCATCCCGTTCGTCCAGGCTGAGCATCATGCGAACGCCGAGCGCGTTCAACACCTTCAAAAGCCGTTCGATACTGGCCGCCGACGGGTTGGCTTCGAGCTGCGCATAGGATTGCTGGGTGATGCCGAGGCGCGCGGCCAGTTGCGCCTGCGTGAGCCCCGCGGATTTGCGGAAGCCGACGAGTATCGGACGCAACTGGGTCAAGGTCTGGACAGGAAAGGCCATCGGGCGCTCCGCGAGATGACAGGCGATCGTTTGTAATCGGAAAATACAGTCTATGGCATGTATTGCAAAAATACAAATGATAGACTGTATTAACAAAAACAAACGATAACCTGTTACAGGGAGCCCGATCGGGCAGGCAACGGCACGCATCGGCCGTCAGGCGATACCTGCGGCGTTCACGATCCGCGCGTCGAGCGATTCGCCCAATCGGCCCATGCCGGCCACTGCGTCCAGCCGCGCCGGATGAATCCGGCGCCCGTGCGGATCACGAGCGCGCCGATCGCGAGCGCGGCCAGATCGTCGAGCCGACCGAAGCCGACCAGCGCCGCACTCATCGCGAGCGCCGCGAGCAACGACGATAGCGCATCGGTTCGCACGTGCCAGCCGCTCGCCTCGAGCAGCGCGGAGCCGGTCTCGCGCGCCTTGCGCAGCATCCAGTACGACAGCACGGCCTTGCCGGCGAGCATGACGGCAACCAGCGCGAATGCGGTCGCGCCCGGCTGCACGAGGGGCGGCGTATCGAACCCGGTCAGTGCATGCCAGATCATCCGCCCGCCGGTCGCGGCCAGCAACGCGCCGAGGCCCGCGAGCGCGAGCGGCTCGTAGGTCGGGCGGCGCGCCGGCGGCAGGCGCGCGTCGAGCCGGCAGGCGACGAGGATCAGCACATCGGCCGCGAGATCGATCGCCGCATGCACGACGTCCGCGAGCAAACCCGACGAATGCGCGGACCATGCCGCCGCCGTCTCGACGGCGAGCAGCAGGAGGTTGATCGCGAGGCTGACGGCGAGGGCGCGGGACGTGGCCGCGTAGACGTGGGGCGTGGCGCGCGACGGGCGCTGCATGGCGGATCGCTTGTCGGGATCGGGGACGGCCTCGAACGTTACCGGCCTACGGTGGCACGCCGATGACACGCCGAACGAACGCGCCGAGCGAGGAATCCGGCCTTCCTGACGCACCAGATGAATCACATGGATTCATGTGATCTCGACATTATAGAAATAATGTCAAATTACATCGTTTGACTGATTGGATATTTAACGGTTTACGTTATATTATTGACGAAATTCTCGACCAAACCCGCCATGTCCGATCTCGCTGCCGACGAACCCCGCCTGACCGCTGAAATCGAGCGGCTCAAGGCCGCCTTCCCGAAAACGCGCGAGTTGTACCGCGAAGTGTGTGCGCTGCTGTTCTTCCGCTTCGGTATCACGCCGACGGCGAACCGCCTGTATCAACTCGTTCGCAAGGGCAGCATGAGCACGCCGACGGCCGTCCTCGGCGAGTTCTGGGCCGAGTTGCGGGAAAAGAGCCGCGTGCGCATCGAGCATCCCGACCTGCCGGCCGACTTGCAGGCGGCGGCAGGCGAATTGGTCGCGGCGTTGTGGAATCGATCGAGTACCGACGCGGCCGCCGCGCTCGATGCGCTGCGCGCGGAAGTCGAAGCCCAGCGGGCCGCGGCGCAAACGGAAGTCGCGACGGTGCGGGCCGACCTGGCCCGCACCGAAACCGCGCTGGAGCAACGCACGGCCGCCTTGCTGGCCGCGCAGGTTCGCATTCGGGAGCTCGAGCAGGCGAGGGCGGCGGACGATGCATCGCGGCAAGCGCTGCAAGCGGATATCGAGCGCCTGAAAGCCGACAACGCGGCGGGCGACCGCGCGCTCGCGCAGGCCCGCGCGGATTTCACCGCCCAGCTCGACAGGTTGCGCGACGATGCCGGCCGCGCCGAAGAGCGGCTGCGCGCGTCGGAGAAGCGGGCGCTTCAGGAAATCGATCGCGAGCGGCTCGCGGCCGCGCGATTGCAAAAGGAACTCGACGCAGCGACATCGCGCGCGGAACAACGCGACTCGCAGCAGCGAAAGGAAATGGCGGCGCTACAGGCCCAACTCGGCGATGCGCTGCATCGCTGCGGCGTGCTTCAGGGGCAACTCGACGGCGCACTGGCGACCGGCGCGGCGCGCGGCCACGAACTCGACGCGCTGAGGCGCGAGATGGCAGCGCTCGTGCGCCGGCCGCCGTTGCGCGGCGTCAAGACCGTCCCGGCCGCCGAGCGCAGCGAGCGGCGGGCGCGCACCAGAAAGCGCGCCGACGAAGCGCCGCGCTGACATCGAAACCGGGTCGCCGATATGACGCGCCACCCGCAGACGGACGAACGAGCGAGGAGAACGCCGGCCGGGGCATTGGGCGCGCGACGGGGATCGGGTAAAGTGCCGCTCAACATGCCGGCTCGACGTTACTAGACGACCGGTCTAATCGTTGCTACCATACGCCATCATGAATGCATCTTCAGGCGCCGAAGTCCGCCAGCACATCCTGAACATCGCGAAGCCGATCATGCTCCACAAGGGCTTTTCGGCGGTCGGTCTGAACGAGATTCTCGCCGCGGCGGGCATCCCGAAGGGCTCGTTCTACCATTACTTCGGCTCGAAAGAGGCATTCGGCGAAGCGTTGCTCGAATCGTATTTCGAAGGCTATCTCGCGCATCTCGACAAGCTGTTCAAGCAGCAGTCCGGCACGGGCGCCGAGCGCCTGATGACGTACTGGGGCAACTGGCTGCACACGCAGTGCGCGGACGATCCGGAAGGCAAGTGCCTCGCGGTCAAGCTCGGCGCCGAAGTGTCGGACCTGTCGGAAGCGATGCGCGCGGTACTGCGGCGCGGCACCAGTCAGATCATCGAGCGGCTCGCGGGCGGCATCGAGGCCGGGCTGGCCGACGGTTCGCTGAGCGGCGTCGACGATCCGTCGCACGCAGCAGCGATCCTGTACGAGCTCTGGCTGGGCGCGACACTGCTGGAAAAGATTCACCGCAACCGCAAACCGCTCGAGAGGGCGATGATCGAAACGCGGCGCATGCTGAATCTGCCGCCGGCCGCGTCCGACGGCGCGCAGTCGTAATTCCGGCGCGCATGGCGCGTCTTGTTTTTGCCCTGGTTATAGACGACTGGTCTACTCAATCATTCATGACGAACGCTACACGCCGCGTTACGCTGTCCCGGTCTTTCCCACCGCTTGCCTGCGACCGCCGCGGCCACACCTCCGATGCCGTCGGGGGCGCGCACTTCGTGCTGGTCCATCCTTGATCCGAGCGTGCCCACGACGCACGTTCATTCCTGTTGACGGAGGCTCACATGCCGCAAAGCAAGACCGCAAACCGCCAGATCGTCCTGAATTCGCGCCCGGTCGGCGCACCGACACCGGACAACTTCCGCGCCGAAACCGGCGACGTGCCGGTGCCCGGCGCCGGCCAGGTGCTGCTGCGCACCGTCTGGCTGTCGCTCGACCCGTACATGCGCGGCCGGATGAGCGACGCGCCGTCCTATGCACCGCCGGCCGAACTCGGCCAGCCGATGGTCGGCGGCACGGTCAGCCGCGTGGTGTCGTCGAATCTGCCGGCGTTTCGCGAAGGCGATCTCGTCGTCGCCAGCGCAGGCTGGCAGGACTATGCGCTGTCCGACGGGCTCGACCTGATCCCGCTCGGCCGCGACTTCGCACACCCGTCGTACGCGCTCGGCGTGCTCGGCATGCCGGGCTTCACCGCCTACACGGGCCTGCTGAAGATCGGCGAGCCGAAGGCCGGCGAAACCGTGGTCGTCGCGGCCGCGAGCGGCGCGGTCGGCGCGGTGGTCGGCCAGATCGCGAAGCTGAAGGGCTGCCGCGTGGTCGGCGTCGCGGGCGGCGCCGACAAGTGCGCGTACGTGACCGGTACGCTTGGCTTCGACGCATGCGTCGACCACCACGATCCGGCGTTTGCCGCGAAGCTGAAGGACGCGTGCCCGAACGGCATCGACATCTATTTCGAGAACGTCGGCGGCGCCGTGTTCGACGCGGTGTGGCCGCTGCTGAACGACCATGCGCGCGTGCCCGTCTGCGGAATCATCGCGCATTACAACGACGCGGCCTACGACGACAAGGCCGTGTCGACCGGCCGTGACCGCGTGCCGGCGCTGATGGGCGCGATCCTGCGCAAGCGCATCCGCGTGCAGGGCTTCATCATCCTCGATCACTATGCGACCGGCTATGCGCCGTTCCTGAAGGACATGACCGAATGGGTCGCGCAGGGCAAGGTGAAGACGCGCGAGGACGTCGTTCCCGATCTCGCCGACGCGCCGCAAGCACTGATCGGCCTGCTCGCCGGCAAGAATTTCGGCAAGGTCGTCGTGCGCGTCGGCCCGGACGAGCTGGCCTGATCCCGCCGCACGGCGACATACCCGCTGCACGCTGGCGCCGCGAGACGCCGGCTTGTGGCATGCTCGTTTCCGTTTTCAAAGGAGTGAAAAATGGCGCTTCACGTGATCGCTTCGCTGTTCCTGAAACCCGAACACGCGCAGGCCGCCGAGGCCGAACTGCGCAGCATGGTCGCGAAGACGCGCACCGAGCCGGGCAACCGCCGCTACGACCTGTTCCGCGAGCAGGACGGATCGCCGAACCTGCATCTGTACGAGATCTACGACGACCAGGCGGCATTCGACGCGCACCTCGCGAGCCCGTATTTCGGCGAATTCCGCACGAAGTCGGCCGAGTGGTTCACCGCACCGCCGGTGATCAAGGTGCTGTCGGCCATCGACGTGGCCGACTAACGACGCAAGCAAGCAACACCGCCGCGGCTCGCCCGCACCCGGGCCGCGGGGGCACCCGTTGCGCACGACGCAACGGCGATGACGACGACCCTGCGGCGCAGCGCGCCTCGTTCGCGCCGCTTCCCCAAATACAACGGCCCCGGAGGCTGAATGATCACCCTCAACATCAACGGCGAAACCCGCTCGGTCGACGCCCCCGACGACATGCCCTTGCTCTGGGTACTGCGCGACGTCGTCGGCCTCACCGGCACCAAGTTCGGCTGCGGCATCGCGCAATGCGGCGCGTGCACCGTGCATCTCGACGGTGTGGCCGCACGTTCGTGCGTGCTGCCGGTCGCGGCCGTCGCCGGCCGCAAGATCACGACGATCGAGGCCGTCGGCGCGACGCCGGCCGGCCACAAGGTCCAGCAGGCGTGGCGCGAGCTCGACGTCGTCCAGTGCGGCTACTGCCAGTCGGGGCAGGTGATGGCCGCCACCGCGCTGATCGCATCGAACCCGAACCCGACCGATGCGGATATCGACGCGGCGATGGCCGGCAACATCTGCCGCTGCGGCACGTACCACCGGATTCGCGCGGCCGTCAAACAAGCCGCAAAAGGAGCCTGACATGTCACGCGGACTGATCGAAGCAGGTCGGGCCGGCGCGAGCGTGTCGCGCCGGTCGTTTCTGAAACTCGGCATGTCGCTCGGCGCCGCCGCCGGCGGCGGCTTGCTGCTCGGCTTCAGCCTGCCGGCGGCCGGTGACGATACACGTCGCTCGGTGATCGGCGGCGACGCCGCCGAACCCGCGCCGCCCGGCGTGTTCGCGCCGAACGCGTTCGTGCAGATCGACCGCGCCGGCAAGGTCACGCTGGTGATGCCGAAGGTCGAGATGGGGCAGGGTGTCTATACGGCGCTGCCGATGCTGATCGCGGAAGAGCTCGAAGTGCCGCTGTCGAGCGTGACGCTCGATCATGCGCCGCCCAACGAGAAACTGTTCCTCGACCCGCTGCTCGGCGGCCAGCTCACCGGCGGCTCGACGTCGGTGCGCTACGCGTGGGAGCCGCTGCGCCGCGCGGGCGCCACCGCGCGCACGCTGCTGGTCTCGGCGGCCGCGAAGCAATGGAGCGTCGATCCGGCGAGCTGCCGCGCGGCGAACGGCGAAGTGCAGCATCCGCCGAGCGGGCGGCGCGCATCGTACGGCCAGTTGGCCGACGCGGCGGCGAAGCTCCCGGTGCCGAAGGACGTCGTGCTGAAGCAGCCGGCGGATTTCAAGCTGATCGGCACGCCCGCGAAGCGCCTCGATTCGCCGGAGAAGGTCGACGGCACCGCGCAGTTCGGGCTCGACGTGCGCCTGCCCGGGATGCTGTACGCGGTGATCGTGAACAGCCCGGTGTTCGGCGGCACGGTTGCGAGCGTTGACGACACGGCCGCGAAGAAGATCCCCGGCGTGCGCCAGGTCGTGCGCGTCGACAACGCGGTCGCGGTGGTCGGCGATCACACGTGGGCCGCGAAGCGCGGCGCATCGGCGCTCGTCGTGAAGTGGAACGAAGGGGCGGGCGCGAAGGTGTCGACGAAGGATCTGTTCGCGGATCTCGCGCAGGCGGCGGCGAACGGCAAGGGCGCGGTCGCGCGCAAGGAAGGCGACGTCGGCAAGGCGTTCGCGAACGCGAAGACGCGCGTCGATGCCGTCTACGAACAGCCGCTGCTCGCCCACGCGACGATGGAGCCGGTGAACTGCACGGTGCACGTGCGCGGCGACGGCTGCGACATCTGGGTCGGCACGCAGGTGCCGACCCGCGCACGCGACACGGCGCAACAGTTGACCGGGCTGTCGCCCGACAAGATCGTCGTGCACAACCATCTGCTCGGCGGCGGATTCGGCCGACGGCTCGAAACCGACATGATCGGCCAGGCCGTGAAGGTCGGCAAACAGGTCAATGCCCCGGTGAAGGTGATCTGGACGCGCGAGGAAGACGTCCAGCACGACATGTACCGGCCGTGCTACTACGACAAGATCTCCGCCGGCCTCGACGCGAACGGCAAGCCGGTTGCGTGGCAGCACCGGATCGTCGGCTCGTCGATCCTCGCGCGCTTCGCGCCGCCCGCGGTCAAGGACGGCGTCGATCCCGACGCGGTCGAGGTTGCGGCCGAACTGCCGTACGACCTGCCGAACCAGCTCGTCGACTACGTGCGCCAGGAGCCGCGCCACGTGCCGACCGCGTTCTGGCGCGGCGTCGGGCCGACGCGCAGCACGTTCGTCGTCGAAAGCTTCATCGACGAACTCGCCGCGCAGACCAAGACCGACCCGGTGCAGTACCGCCGCGCGCTGCTCGACAAGTCGCCGCGCGCCCGCAACGTGCTCGACGTCGCGACGAAGGCGGCCGGCTGGGGCGCGTCGCTGCCGAAGGGGCAGGGGCGCGGCGTATCGGTGATGCATGCGTTCGGCAGCTTCTTCTCGATCGTCATCGACGTCGCGGTGGACGGCGGCGAGGTGCAGGTCAAGCGCGCCGTGTGCGCGGTCGATTGCGGGATGGTCGTGAATCCGAACACGATCGAGGCGCAGGTGCAGGGCGGCATCATCTTCGGAATCACCGGCGCGCTGTACGGCGAGATCACGATCGAGGACGGCCGCGTCGTGCAGAGCAACTTCACCGACTACCGGATGATGCGAATCAACGAGGTGCCGCCGATCGAAGTCCATCTGGTGAAGAGCGGCGATGCGCCGGGCGGGATCGGCGAGCCGGGCACGGCCGCGACCGCGGCGGCGCTGTCGAACGCGATCTTCGCGGCCACCGGCACGCGGCTGCGCAAGCTGCCGGTCGGCAACCAGCTGAAAACGGCCTGAGGGGAGGGACGACCATGCGACATCTCACCTTGAACCTGAAGGCGCTGCGCGCGTCGCTGCTCGCGCTGTCCGCACTGCTGGCCGGCACGGCCACGCATGCCGCGCAAACGGCGCCCGCCGACAGCGCGCTCGTCGCTCGCGGCGCGTATCTCGCGAAAGCCGGCGACTGCGTCGCGTGCCATACCGCGCCGCGCGGCACGCCGTTCGCGGGCGGCCTGAAGATGGTCACGCCGATGGGCGCGATCTACACGACCAACATCACGCCCGATCCGGATACGGGCATCGGCGGCTATACCGAGGCCGATTTCGCCAGCGCGTTGCGCAAGGGCGTCGCGAAGGACGGCCACAACCTGTATCCGGCGATGCCGTATCCGTCGTATGCGAAGCTGAAGGACGACGACGTGAAGGCGCTGTATGCGTACTTCATGCACGGCGTCGAACCGGTGAAGCAGGCGAACCGGCCGTCCGACATCCCGTGGCCGCTCAACATGCGCTGGCCGCTCGCGTTGTGGAACATGGTATTCCTCGATTCCACACCGTACGCGGACAAGCCGGCGAAGGATGCGGTGTGGAACCGCGGCGCGTATCTCGTGCAGGGGCTCGGGCACTGCGGGTCGTGCCACACGCCGCGCGGCGTCGGCTTCCAGGAGAAGGCGCTCGACGAAAGCGGCGCGGCGTTCCTGTCGGGCGCGTCGATCGACAACTGGTTCGCGTCGAACCTGACCGGCGAGCACAACACCGGGCTTGGCCGCTGGAACGAGGCGGACGTCGCGCAGTTCCTGAAGACCGGCGCGAATCAGCACGCGACCGCGTTCGGCTCGATGGTGAGCGTGATCAACCACAGCACGCAGGAACTGACCGACGACGATCTGGCCGCGATCTCGCGCTATCTCAAATCGCTGCCGGCGGCAGGCGGCACGGGCGCGCCGCCGTACCGCTATGATCCGAAGGCGACGCAGGTCGCGCTGGGCCGGCCGGCAGCCGATCCGGGCGCGAAGGTGTATAACGCTTACTGCCTGCATTGCCACGGGGTGGACGGGCGCGGCTATGCACCGTTGCTCGCGCCGCTCGCCGGCAATCCGAACGTGCTGGAAGCGGATGCATCGTCGCTGATCAACGTGACGTTGAACGGCAGCGACACGCTCGTGATCGGTGGCGTGCCGTCCGCGTATCCGATGCCGGCGTTCTCGAACCAGTTGAACGACCAGCAGATCGCCGACGTGCTGACGTTCATGCGCGCCGGCTGGAACAACGGCGCGCCGGCCGTGCAGGCGGCGGACGTCGAGAAACTCCGCAAGGCGACGGCGGCCGCGCACTGAGCGCGGGGCGCTGCGAAACGAGGGCGGGCCGGCGTGCCTGCCGCCCATGCCGCCGGGTGCGTGCCTGCCCTGGCGGCATGGCTTTTTCTGTCAACCGGCGCGCGGCCGTTCGCGGCGGCGCGCGTTTTATCGACGCAATGTAGGGGTGTCTGGATGGCTAACGTGACTTATACGGATACGCAACTGCTGATCGACGGCGAGTGGGTCGACGCCGCGAGCGGCAGGACGATCGACGTCGTGAACCCGGCGACCGGCAAGCCGATCGGCAAGGTGGCCCACGCGGGCATCGCCGATCTCGACCGTGCGCTCGCCGCCGCCCAGCGCGGCTTCGAAGCATGGCGCAAGGTGCCCGCGCACGAGCGTGCGGCGACGATGCGCAAGGCGGCCGCGCTGGTACGCGAACGCGCCGACACGATCGCGCAGTTGATGACGCAGGAGCAGGGCAAGCCGCTCACCGAAGCGCGCGTCGAAGTGCTGTCGGCGGCCGACATCATCGAATGGTTCGCCGACGAAGGGCGCCGCGTGTACGGCCGGATCGTGCCGCCGCGCAACCTCGGCGCGCAGCAGACGGTCGTGAAGGAGCCGGTCGGCCCGGTCGCGGCGTTCACGCCGTGGAATTTCCCGGTCAACCAGGTCGTGCGCAAGCTGAGCGCCGCGCTCGCGACCGGCTGCTCGTTCCTCGTGAAGGCGCCGGAGGAAACCCCGGCGTCGCCGGCCGCGCTGCTGCGCGCGTTCGTCGATGCGGGCGTGCCCGCGGGCGTGATCGGCCTCGTGTACGGCGATCCGGCTGAAATTTCGTCGTACCTGATTCCGCACCCGGTGATCCGCAAGGTCACGTTCACGGGTTCGACGCCGGTCGGCAAGCAACTGGCCGCGCTCGCGGGCCAGCACATGAAGCGCGCGACGATGGAACTGGGCGGCCACGCACCGGTGATCGTCGCCGAGGATGCGGACGTCGCGCTCGCGGTGAAGGCCGCCGGCGGTGCGAAATTCCGCAACGCGGGGCAGGTCTGCATTTCGCCGACGCGCTTTCTCGTGCACAACAGCATCCGCGACGAATTCACGCGCGCGCTGGTCAAGCATGCGGAAGGACTGAAGGTCGGCAACGGCCTCGACGAAGGCACGACGCTCGGCGCGCTCGCGAACCCGCGGCGCCTGAGCGCGATGGCGTCGGTCGTCGACAACGCGCGCAAGGTCGGCGCGAGCATCGAAACCGGCGGCGAGCGGATCGGTGCGGAAGGCAACTTCTTCGCACCGACCGTGATCGCGAACGTGCCGCTCGAAGCGGACGTGTTCAACAACGAGCCGTTCGGCCCGGTCGCGGCGATTCGCGGCTTCGACAAGCTCGAGGATGCGATCGCCGAGGCGAACCGTCTGCCGTTCGGGCTGGCCGGCTACGCGTTCACGCGTTCGTTCGCGAACGTGCATCTGCTGACGCAACGCCTCGAAGTCGGGATGCTGTGGATCAACCAGCCGGCGACGCCGTGGCCGGAAATGCCGTTCGGCGGCGTGAAGGATTCGGGCTACGGGTCGGAAGGCGGGCCGGAAGCGCTCGAGCCGTATCTCGTCACGAAGTCGGTGACGGTGATGGCCGTCTGAGGGTGGTCTGATGGCAGGTTGGCCGCGTGCGTGCCGCCATTTGCGGTCCGCACGCGGCTGGCGTTGCCGAGCGCCGGGCGTTCTGCCCGGCCTCGTTGTTTCTGATTCGTTCGCCGTCGGCACCTGCAGCGCCTGCTGCTCACGAAAGCCCGGCTATCGACGAGCGATCAGCGCCAGAATTGCTCCACCCACTGGCACACACGTTGCCACTCGGCGGTTCTCATGTACGCCTGGGTTTCCTTCTCCAGTTCCGGCGCCTTTTGCCAGTCATCGAGGGCGACGGCTTGACCGAGCACGAAATTTCCGCGCTGGTAATGGGCGTTCAGTATCTGCCCGGCCTGTTGTGCGGCGATCGCCGCCGTCGTATCCATCGTCAGCCCGAGCAGGGCTGCTGCCGGTACGCGCCCGCTTTCGAGCGGCCACAGCCATTTCGAAACGCCCCAGGTCAACGGGTTGACGACAGCGTCCGGGGGAATGCCCACGGGGCTGGTTCCGGTGCCGAGCGACAACAGGCGCACATCGTCGAGACTGCCTGCGCGAGTGCTGGCCAGCGCCTCGGCAATGGCGGACACGGAAGGATTGTTCGCAAACACGCCGCCATCGGCGAAATAGCCAAGCCCGGCGATTTCGTACGGCGGGAAATACGTCGGCGCAGCCGACGTGGCAAGTGCGGCATCGAACAGGCTGACGTTACGATAGGCGTTGCCGTTTCCGTTGGAGAAGGTGCACGGAGCCCAGCTCTTGGTGGGCGGATCCCACAGGCGCGCCGAGTTGATTGCGACGAAGCGGGACAGATCCGCCAGCTTGCCGCTGCCGACCAGCGACTTGGCGATCTCCTGTAGCCCGGTGTTGACATACTGGCATTGGAACACGCCCGGACCAGCCAGGACCGTGCCTTGTTCGAGTGCTTGCGTGTGCTGTTCGAGTGCTTGCTTTTGCGCCAGCCACGCACCGTTTTCCCGAAAGATCACCGAGCCCTTCGTCCTGTAGATATCGACGATCTCGGAAATGGATACACCGCGGGCGAGCCCCAGGGCGATCAGGCCGCCCGTGGATGTGCCGGCAAAGCCGTCGGCGCTCGCGATGATCCGGCTGCGCCGGTCGAGGTCCTGGATGAGCAGGGCGGTGATCAATCCCCGGATACCGCCGCCATCGCAACTGAGAATCTTGAAGGTCATTGCGTTTCCCTTTTTGATCGTGGGATGAATGCGAATGGCGCAACCCGGCGGGCATCCCGCCGGTGTCGCCGGGGGATGCGCCGCTTCCTGCGCCGTGTCGCCGCCGGAAATTCAAGCCAGCGGGCGAAGCGTCGTGCGTTATTGCTCGTCGAACCTCACATCGAGCACGGTGTAGGCATCCCACGCATACAAATACGCGTTGTCCTTGGAATAGAGCGACAGTTTCTGGTGGTTGAAATCGGAAATCAAAATCGAGCCCTGGCGCGTCCATCCGCGCGCGCCTATCCAGTTATAGAAACCAACGTAGGCGTTATTGCTGACGGACATATATCGGCTGGTGCCGAGGATCCGATAATACGTCACGCCGTTATAAGGGTACTGTTCGAGCGTCAACGCTTTCGCGGCGGAATCGACGAGAACGGCCCATTCGCCGCTGTTTTGGCCAAGCCAGCCCAACTGCACGCCGTCGTGATAGAGCGCCATTTTGAATGTATCGACCTCAATGGCAGAAACAGGGGCAGTATTGGCGAATTCTGCAAAGGTCCCGTGCGGCTGATTTTCAATCGGATTGAGACTCATTTTTTTCACCTTGAAGAGGTTGGATGCTTCCCCGCGCCTTCGAGAACAGCACCATGCGCTTCGGACGCATGGCGCGCCGGCATCGTCAAAGGCCGCGATTCCGGCGAATTTTGTGGTGATCCAATCCGGCTGGGCGATGGCAGATCGACCATGATGGCGCCGGACAACGCCAGCGGTCACGGCCGAGATGGCGGGACACGCCGCAGCATTGGTTTATTGAATGCCGGGCATTCAATTTCCTTCTATTGGGGTGATTGTCTCGAGTGTCGCCGCTACATTTTCGATTGACTTGGCACCAGTGATTTATAGGAAATGAAATGACGGATGACAAGGTTGGTGAAAGAGGCGAATTTAATCGAAACTAAAACAATTCCGATCGAATTGCATATATTTGAAACATTCGAACCTGTCCGGCCATCATGGATGGTTTCGCGTGCGTCGGATGGCAGGAGTGGCGTTTAACGTTAGCCAAACGGCCAGCCGGCGACAAATTCATTCAACTTTTGCGGGTTTGCTACGAATGTCTGAAGAATACGAAGTTCATGGCCCTCACGACCATGCGGTGGAACATCACGAGCCTCATGGTGGCGATCGAGGTACGTCGCGCATTGCAGTGCTGACAGCCGTGCTTGCGTGCTTCGGCGCGATATCGGCCTACCAGAGCGGTGCCGACGAGAGCCTCGCGCTGCTCTACAAGAATGACGCCGCGATCAGGAAAACCGAGGCTGCAAATCAGTGGGCCTACTACCAGGCGAAGGGTGACAAGCAGAATCTCGCCGAACTCGGTGCGGCGTTGAGCCCGGAGACATCGCCGCAGCGAAAGCGGTTCGAGACGGATGCCGCGAGATACCGTGCCGACAAGGAACCGATCCGGGCACGCGCCGAGGCGCTCGAAAAGGAAGTCGAGAAGAATAACGCGGCGAGCGAGGAGCGGATGCACCGGCACCATCGATGGTCGCAGGCGACGACCGTCATCCAGATCTCGATTGCACTGGCAGCTATCACGATCCTCACGCGGCGATCATGGATGCAGGGGCTGTCGATCGGCGTAGCCGCGATCGGCATCGTGGTGGCGGGGTTGGCGTTCTTTGGGGTTTGATTGACTGAGAGGCCGTCGGGCTGCAGTCGTATCGATACAGACCAGTGGTTGTGATTTTACATAACGTGAATTATCACCCAAGCAAGTTGTAGTAGCTTTTTAGAAATGTCGTGTTCTAGCCATTTAGAAATGTCGCGTTTGGACCTCGGTAAGCTTGCCGGCTCCCCGTCAGATCATGGAGCCGGCGATGCACCGAACCGCATTGGTGACATTGAACATGCGAGAACTCGACCGTCTGAAGGCAATCCAGGCCGTAGTGGATTTGGGCCTGAAGCCTGGCCGCGCGGCCGAACGCCTGGGCCTGACGGTCCGGCAGATCGAGCGGCTGGTGATTCGATACCGGGAGTCTGGCGCGGTGGGCCTGACCTCGCGCAAGCGTGGCGGTCCTGGCAACCGGCGGCTGGATGCGGAGTTGGCCCAGCGGGTCCTGACGATCATCCGGGATCGCTACGCCGATTTCGGGCCGACACTGGCGTGCGAGAAGCTCCGGGAATGCCACGGCATCCAGCTCGCCAAGGAAACGGTACGGCGGCTGATGACGGAAGCTGGTTTGTGGGTGCCACGCCGGCAACGGCCGCCCAAGGTCTATCAGCCGCGAGCGCGCCGGGCCTGCGTGGGCGAACTGATCCAGATCGACGGTAGCGATCATCGATGGTTCGAGGAACGGGCGCCGCCCCACACGCCCCCTCCCCGACTGCCTCCGTGCAGCCGACGCATCGCAATTCCAAGCGATTCCGCAGAGGACCTTTCCTGTGCAACGCCTTAATCGACCGCCGCACGATCTCCAATAATGGCCGCTCGATCCATCGGCCGTCAGGCCGCTCCCACACAACAACAAAAACACCTATGCATTCCTGCACAATGAACCCGCATGCCGGCGCGCGCATCGCGGGGACCGTCATTGCCGCCTGCCTGACCGGCTTCGTGCCGGATGTCGCGCTTGCCCAGAGCAGCGTGACGCTGTACGGCCTGATCGACACGTCGATCACCTACTCGAGCAACCAGCGCACGCGCGGCGCCGGCTCGCCCGGCGGCGGCAGCGTCGCGATGACGAGCGGCGCGCTGAACGCGTCGCGCTGGGGGCTGCACGGCCGCGAGGATCTCGGCGGCGGGATGGCCGCGGTCTTCACGCTCGAGAACGGCTTCTCCGGCACCACCGGCAAGCTGTCGCAGAAAGGCGTCGACCTGTTCGGCCGCCAGGCGTGGATCGGCGTGGGTTCGGAGACGGCCGGCACGCTGTCCTTCGGCCGCCAGTACGACCTGATCCTCGATTTCGTGACGCCGCTCGGCGCGGCCGGCCCCGGCTGGGGCGGCAACCTCGCGGTCCACCCGTACGACAACGACGATTCGAACCGCAACCTGCGCATCAACAACGCGGTGAAGTACACGAGCCCGACGGTTCGCGGGTTGAGGTTCGGCGCGATGATCGGTTTCTCGAACACGGCCGGCCAGTTCTCCAACAACGCGGTGTGGAGCACGGGCGTGTCGTATGCGAACGGGCCGCTGAAGCTCGGCGCCGGCTACCTGAAGATCAGCCGCGACCGCAACGCACCGAACCCTGACGGCGCACTGAGCACCGTCGACGGCTCGGCGACGGTCACGGGCGGCAACCAGCAGATCTGGGCGATGGCGGGCCGTTATGCGTTCGGGCCGCACTCGGTCGGCGTCGCATGGTCGCATTCGACCACCGACGGCGTGACGGGCGTGCTCCAGGGCGGCAACATCGCCCCGCTGAAAGGCGAATCGCTGGTGTTCGACAATTTTTCGATCGACGGACGCTACTTCGTCACGCGGGCGTTGACCGTCGCCGCCGCGTACACGTACACGATGGGTCGCTTCGATACGCGCACGGGCCAGACGCGCCCGAAATGGAACCAGGTCGTCGCGCAGGCCGACTATGCGCTGTCCAAGCGCACGGATGCGTATCTCGAAGGCACCTATCAGCGCGTGAGCGGCGGCAATGGCAACCCCGCGTTCAACGCGACGGTCTGGACCTTGACGCCTTCCGCGAACAGCAACCAGGCCGTCGTCGCGCTGGGGCTGCGGCACAAGTTTTGACGACGCGGCGCGCGCCGCCGCGTCACGCTGCCGACCGGCTGCATCGGGCGAGCGCTTCCCGCATCACCCGAGCGCCATGACCGGCACCGACGAGGCCGCGCCCCGTGCGCGGCCCTTTTTCGCTGTGGCAGGCGTTGCTTACCGCGCACCGCCCACGGAAGCAAGAATGCCTCCCGGCTGTCGCGTTTGCGCAAAAAATGCGAAGAAACTGGTCGCGTTGTGACATTTTTCCTAATCTGTTTGCAGCGACGCCGCGATCCGGCGTTCCGGTCGCAACATTCTTTCATCTGGCGCACCATCGGCTTACGAACCCGCATCACGGCAACGAAGCCGGACATTTCGCGCCATGGCGGCCGGACGGCTGCGTGCGAATGGCACGCGCCCCGCTTTCATCGCAGTCAACCGCTGGAGAAGAACGATGAGCAAAATGAACCGAATTGCGGTCCTGGCAACTTTCGTCCTGCTGGCCGGTTGCCACCACGCGGCGAAAACGCCCGAGAATGCCGGCGTGGCGCCGGCGCCCTCGAGCGAAGCCGTCGCGACGGTGACGGCCGACGATCTGAACAATCCGAACAGCCCGCTCGCCAAGCGCAGCATCTACTTCGATTTCGACCAGTACTCGGTGAAGCCCGAATTCCAGTCGCTGCTGCAGGCGCATGCAGACTATCTGCGCAGCCACCCGGCGCGGCGTGTGCTGATCCAGGGCAACACCGACGAGCGCGGCACGTCGGAATACAACCTCGCGCTCGGCCAGCGCCGCTCGCAGGCCGTGGCGAGCGCGCTCGAAACGCTCGGCGTGCAGGCGACGCAACTCGAGGCGGTTAGCCTCGGCAAGGAAAAGCCGGTCGCGCTCGGCCACGACGAGGAAGCGTGGGCGCAGAACCGCCGCGCCGATCTCGTCTATCGTTGATCCAGGCGCCGCCGCCGCGGCGATACGCGAAAAGCATGGAATAAACGCTTCGCCGAAACGTCTTGTCATCGCGCAGGCGCGCGGTTCCCGTGAACCGCCTTTCCCGTGGCCTGAGCGCTGCAAGGAGATTGCAATGAAATCGGCAACGCTGGCTGCGACGCTGATCGCGGCGCTGGTGCTCGTGCTGTCGGCGGGCTGTACGTCGTCGGGCAGCGGCGTGTCGCAAGGACCGGGCATGAGCCGGTACGGCGGCTCGGGAGGCAGCGGAGGTAGTGGCGGCGGCGGCTACTGACGCGTCGCCGGACTGGCTTGAACGGGGCGTCACGCGCAAACGCGGCCGGCACTCGGCCGCGTCGCGCGCGACGCCCTGTTTCGTCGTCCGATTTATCGCCGCATCGCCTTCACGTCGGCCGGCGTGACGCTCGCGGGCTGGCCGCCCCACGTCGCGCGCAGATAGTTCGCGAGCTGCGCGAGTTCGTCGTCGCTCAGCGTGCGCGCGAAAGCCGGCATCGGCTGCAGGTTCTCGAAGCCGGCGAACTTCTGCTCGTCGATGCCGTCGAGCATCGCGACCAGCAGGTTGCGCGGGTCGCCGTGGCGCACCGTCGAGTTGCCGTTCATCGGCACCGCCACGTGCGGCTTGCCTTCGCCGTTGAAGCCGTGACAGCCCGCACAGACCGCGAGATACACCGAGCGGCCGGCGGCAAGCTGCGCGGTATCGGCCGACACCGGCTTCACCGGTTGCGACGCGGGCGGCGTATCGCCGAGCAGGTACACCGACAGCGCGCGCAGGTCGTCCTTCGTCAGGTACTGCGTGCTCAGGTGCACGACCGGATACATCTCGCCGAATGCCGAGCCTTGCGGCGCGATGCCGACGCCGAAGAACGTCTGCAGGTCGGCGCCCGTCCAGCCGCGCGCGGCGAGGCCGCCCGGCGTGATGTCGGGCGCGGCCACGCGGCCGAGCGCGGCCCCCGCGAACGGCTTCGCCCCGTCGAGCTGGCCCGTGAACGCACGCGGCGTGTGGCATTCCGCGCAATGGCCGAGCGCGCCCGCGAGATAGCGGCCGCGCCGCCAGTCGGCGGATTGCCCGGCCGACGCATCCGGCAGGCTGTCCTTCAGGAACAGCATGTCCCAGAAGACCATGCCGAAGCGCAGGTTGTACGGGAACTTCAGGTCGTGCACGCGGTTTTCCTGCGCGACCGGCTTCACCGTCTTCAGGTACGCGTACATCGCATCGGCGTCGGCGCGCGTGAGCTGCCGGTACGACGTGTACGGCATCGACGGATACAGGCGCTTGCCCGGCGCCTTGCCGTCGTGCAGCGCGGCGTAGAAGTCGTCCGCGCTCCAGTCGCCGATTCCGTGTTCCTTGTCGGGCGTGATGTTCGAGCCGTAGAACGTGCCGAACGGCGATTCGAGCGCCGCGCCGCCGGCGAATGGCGCGCCGTCCTTCGCGGTGTGGCACGCCGCGCAGTCGGCAGCCTTGACGAGATAGCGGCCGCGCGCGACCGCATCGGCGCCGGGCGCGCCGGACGCCGCATTCGACGCCGGCGCGTCGTGGCCGCCGCAGGCGGCGAGCAGCAGCGCGCACGCCGCGGCGAGCGCGGGCACGCCCGCGGCCCGCGCGACACGATGAGCGAGAGTGCGTTTCATGCGGTGTCCTTCACGAGTCCCGGTGTCGTCAGCACCACGTCCTTGACGGCTTGGTAGTAGCGGACGTAGCCCGTGCAGCGGCAGAGGTGCGCATCGAGCGCGTCGGTGATCGTGCGTTCCACGTCGGCCTTCGCGACCGGCTCGCGCTTCAGGCGTTCGATCAGCACGGTCGCCGCGTTGACGAAGCCCGGCGTGCAGTAGCCGCACTGGAAGCTGAAGTGCTCGAGGAACTTCTGCTGGATCGGCGACAGCTCGACGACCTCGCCCGCCTCGTTGCGCTTCGCGTGGCCTTCGATCGTGCGGATCGAACGGCCATGGAAGAAGTGCGCGCCGGTGATGCAGGTACGCATTTCCTCGCTCGTGCCGTCCGGCTGGTCGACGATCACGACGCACGCGTGGCAGATGCCCTGCCCGCAGCCGAGCCGCGAACCGGTGAGGCCCACGTACTCGTGCAGGAACTCGATCATCATCAGCCCTTCCGGCACCTGCATCGGGCCGACGGCGTTGCCGTTGATCCTGACCGACAGCGGCTTCTGCTGGAACCGAACGAGCGGACGTTCGACGGCGGCAGGTGCCGGTGCAGCCGGCGTGGCGGGAACGGATGCCGGGGCGGCCGAAGCCGCCGCCGGTATTGACGCGCCGGTCGCAGCCGCGCTGGCGCTCGCGGCCGAAGCCGCGGTTTGGGCGGTCGTCATGCGAGCACCTCCTGAATCTTTTGCGGGGTCACCGGCAAGTCGGTGAAACGATGGCCGATCGCGTGCGCGATGCCGTTCACGATCGCGCCGACGACGGGGATCATCACCACTTCGGCGACACCCTTCGGCGGATCGGTCTCGGACAGCGGCGGCAGCACCTCGCCCGTTTGCGTCCAGACGGCGACGTCGGACGCGCGCGGCAACCGGTAACGGTTGAAGTTCCACGTGCCGTTGCCGGGGCCGTCCTCGTAGAGCGGCAGGTACTCGTGCAGCGCATGGCCGATGCCCATCGCGAGACCGCCCTGCAACTGGCCCGACACGAGTTGCGGCGAAATCTGGTTGCCGCATTCCATGATCGAGTGATGCGTGAGCAGTTCGACCTTGCCGGTCGCTTCGTGCACGGCCAGCTCGACGAGCGTGCCGACCGCCGTGTAGTACGTGACGGCCGCGTTGTTGCGGCTCGTCGGCGGGATGAACACGCGCTTGCGGTCCAGCACGCGGTAGCCGTTCGCGGTCGGCGGCAGCGTGCCGCGCAACGCGGTCGCGCCGGCCGGGGCGGCGGTGCCCGGGATCGGGCCGTCGTCGCCCGTCTTCGGCGCGCCGACACGCAGCGACAGCCCGTCGATCGGCAGACGCTCGACCGTGCCGCCCACCTCGAACTCGGCGTCGGTCCACTGCCAGCGGTTGAACACGTGCACGACGGCGCCGGTCGGCAGGCCGAGCGCATGCGCCTGCTTCGCGAGCTGCTCGAACGTCAGCGGCTCGAGGCCGTCGGCGGTCAGCTTGCCGTCGACCCAGCGCGCATCCTCGATGCGGATCGTATACGGTGCGGCCTGGCCGCCGCCGAGGCCGCGCGTCCAGATCGACATCGCGGCCGGCCACAGCCCGTAGCGGAACACGGCGCGCGCGGCTTCGCGCGTGCTGTGCGTGAAGTAGTACGCCGAGTTCGTCGCGCTCGACGGCGATGCATAGCCCGGCGACCAGCGCGGGTTCGCGCTCAGCCGATCCTGGTCGGCCTGCGACATCAGATACGGATCGCCGCTCGTCTCGATCGGCAGGTCCGGCCATTCGGTCAGCGCCACGCGGACGTCGGTCGCCGGGCGGCCGAGCCATTTCGCGACCGCGACGGCCTGTGACGTCGACATCCCCGTGCCGATCTCGGCCGCCGTATGCTGCAGCGACACCTTGCCGTGCTCGTCGAATTCGACTTTCGCGAACGACGCTTCCGCGCCCGTGCCGAAATCCTTCTGCACGCACGCGAAGCCGACGCCGTAGCGCTTGCCCGGATGCGCGGCCTCGAATTCGACCTTGCGCGCGGCACGGCGCGTCCACAGCGGATGCTGCTTCGCCCGTTCGAGCACTTCGTCGACGCGCAGCGCACCGGCGGGAATCGCGCCCTGCGTGTTCTTCATCCCCGAACGCAGCGCGTTGCGCAGCCGGAAGTCGATCGGGTCGATGTTCAGTTGCGCGGCGATCTCGTCGATCGCCATCTCGGTCGCGGCCATGCTCTGCAGCGTGCCGTAGCCGCGTGCGGAGCCGGCGTCGATGGCACGCGACGCGATCGCGACGGCCGCGAGATCGCTCTTCGGGAAGTAGTAGATCGATTGCGCGGCCGTCGCGCCGACCATCGCGACCGACGGCGAGAAGTTCGAGCGCCCGCCGCCGTTCGCCTCGAAATCGCCCTTGAACGACTGCAGCAGGCCCGTGTTGCGATCGACCGCGATCCGGTAATGCATCTTGAACGCGTGACGCTTCAACGACGTCTGGAACTGCTCGTAGCGATCGTTCGCGAAACGCACCGGGCGGCCGTCCGCGTACAGCGCGCAGACGAGGCCGTAGAACGGCACGTTGAAGTGATCCTTCGAGCCGTAGCCGACCGTATAGCACGGATGCACGAACAGCTTCTTCACCGGGAAGCGGCATTTCGCGACCATCGCGGCCGCGTTCTCCGACACCTCGAGCGGCGACTGGGTCGGCACGACGAGGTGCAGCGCTTGCGTTGCAGCGTCGTACCAGCAGTTCGCGTTGTCGGGTTCGAGCGCGGCTGTATCGACCGACTGCGTGTTGTATTCGCGGTCGAACACGAGCCACTCGGCGGGCGGATGATCGAGTTCGGCACCGATCTGCCCGGCGAGGAACATGCCCTGCTCGTCGAGCTTGCCGTGCGCCTTGCCGTCCGGCCAGACCGGCAGGTGCTTGCGCATCATGCTCGGGAAGATCGGCGCGTCCTTCAGGCTCGAATAGACGTCGTCGTCATAGGCCGTCTTGCCGCCCACGCGCACATAGCGGAAGGTGCCCCACGGATCGCGTTCGAGCGGGCCCGTGACCGCGCCGTAGCGAATCACGTCGTCGCGAAACTTCAGCGCGTTCTTCGCGAAACGGAAGCGCGCGAAGTCGTGATAGATCAGGATCGCGACCGCATGGCCGAGATACGCAGGCGTCTTGCCGGCCGGCAACAGCATGTCGTCGCCGTAGAACGCCGGGAACGCGACGCCGTCGCGCGCGAGATCGTCGGCCGTGACCACGCGGTCCGGTTTCAGCTCATCGCCGAGCAGCGACAGGTCGAAGCCCTCGTACGTGCGGTCGGCCTGCGTGACGCGCAGGATCAGCGCGTGCGACTGCTGCTGCGGCCAGTGCGGCATGTCGGCGGCGCGCACGTCGCGGGCAAACACTTTCGAGCCCGTGACCTTCGCGATACCGTCGATGCGGAATTGGGGGATGCCGGTGACGCTATCCCATTTGACGGGGGTGAGGAGTTTTTCTTCGAAGAGCGCCGCGAACGCGCGGCTGCCGATGGGCGCGACATACACCGCGACACCCGCCAGCACGCTGGCTTTCAGAAAACCCCGCCGTGACAGGCCGTGGTTTTTCATTTGGGGGGAACCTCCTGAGGCGGCTCGGACGGCGATCGGGTGTCGCGGCGTTCGGAGCGGCGCGCATTCTGGCATTGTTTTTGATATATCGCCTATAGTATTTCCCGCATGAAATACTTATTGAATTTCTTATAACGGGTTTCAGCCGGCCGCGGCGGGCAGTCGCGAGGGCGATTCGCATGCCGTTTGCGTGCGGCTCGATACCGTTGTGCCGGCCTCGCCAGATTCCGCGTGACAGCCGCACATCGTTCCGTTCGCAACGATGCCGCCTCCGCGCCGCCGAATCCGCCGGCCGCTCGCAACCGGGGTTGACGACTCGTGCTCGCAGCGATGCGCCGGGGCTGCCGGCTGCCCCGCACCGCCGGTTTTTCATGGTAATGTCGTGCGCATCCGGCTAGGCCGGGCGTCCCGCCACGTGCCGTGCGGGCGCCGCCAGCCATCGAGACATCGTGTCGAGGTCGACAACCATGGCAGTCAGGGCATCTCTCCTGAACTCCGTTCTCGCCACTCCCCCCTCCGGTAATCACCGCGTGACGGCCGCGCTGCGTCCGTCGATGCTCGTGACGCTGTTCGAGGACGTGCGCCCGATGGCGCTGTCCGGGCTCGCGAGCGGCTTCGTCGCGGCCGTTGCGCTGATCCGGGTGCAGCAGCTGTGGTGCCTCGCGTGGCTCGTCGTCGACGTCGGCCTGCTCATTGCGCGCCTGTCGATCGTACGGGCCTACACGGTGCGGCGCGACGCCGGCGACGATCGCACCGAATACTGGGCGAGTCGTTATGCGCCGGTGTCGCTCGTCGCGTGCTTCGTGCTCGGCCTCGGCGTGATGGGCTGCGTACAGGCCGCCGACGTCGAGCTCGGCACGCTGTCCGTGATGGTCGCGGGCGGCGTGTTCGGCGGCATCGCGTCGCGCAATTCGGCGCTGCCGCGGCTCGCGATGACGCAGGTCGTGCTCGGCGTGCTGCCGATCGGCGTCGGCGCGCTGCTGGCCCCGCGGCCGGGCGCGTGGCTGCTGGTGCCGCCGATCGCGATCTATCTCGCGGCGATGCGCACGGTCGTGCAGCGCCACTACCGCGTGCTCGTCGCGCTGATCGCCGCGCGCCAGCGCAACGCCGAACTCGTCGCGCGCTTCGACGCCGCCCTCACCTACATGCCGCACGGCCTGTGCATGATCGACGGCGACAGCCGCGTGATCGTGGTGAACCGGCGCACCGCGCAACTGTTCGGCTCGGCGCGCGAGGTCATGCTCGATACGCCGCTGCCGGCCGTCGTCGCCGCGCTCGGCGCGAACGCGGCGACCGATCCCGCCGGCGCCGGCC
The DNA here is from genome assembly GCF_030504405.1 of Burkholderia sp. AU44665. NCBI lineage: Bacteria > Pseudomonadati > Pseudomonadota > Betaproteobacteria > Burkholderiales > Burkholderiaceae > Burkholderia > Burkholderia sp. AU44665. The sequence continues at coordinate 657,351 of NZ_JAUJRI010000001.1, forward strand.
TCGCCGCGCAATGTGCCGCGTGGCTGAGCCGCGCCGAGCCCGTGCCGCTCGACATCGCGCTCGCCGACGGGCGCCAGCTTGAACTGACGCGCCACCGGGTACCTGACGGCAACGCGGTGATCATCGTCGAGGACGTCACCGCGCGCCGCCAGACCGAACAGCACATCCGCCACCTCGCGCGGCACGACGCGCTGACGGGGTTGCCGAATCGCCACGAACTGCATGCGGAGCTCAAGCGGATGCTCGCGCGCCGGCCGCGGCTGCCGAGCCCCGCGTTCGCCGTCATGTATCTCGACCTCGACGGCTTCAAGTCGATCAACGACCGCTTCGGCCACCAGGCCGGCGACGAAGTGCTCACGCAGGTCGCCGAGCGGCTCGGCAAGACGTTGCCGCGCGGCGAGCTCGCGGCGCGCATCGGCGGCGACGAGTTCGTCGTCGCGATCGACGACACGACGATGGACGCGTGCTCGATCCTCGCCGCGCGGATCATCCGGCAGATTTCGGCGCCGTACGTGCTGTCGATCGGCGAGACCGTCTGCATCGGCATCAGCATCGGCATCGCGCTCGACGACGGGCACGGCTCGCCCGACGAGCTGATCCGGCAGGCCGACAGCGCGCTGTACGACGCGAAGTCGGCCGGCAAGGGCATCTACTGCTTCTATTCGAGCGGCAGCCGCCGCGTGGCGCCGGTTGCCGCAAGCTGAGCCGATCGCGCGCCGCGCCGCGCATTCCTTTTTCCTACCCGCCTCATCTTCCCGACGATTCAATTCCGAAACGCTTTGCCGGGTCGCGCGTGGCGCCGCGCGCTCGCATGTCACGTGACGTGTTCCGTAACATCGCCGTCCGGCACGCAGCACGATGACGGCAGAAGCCCGCACGATCGAGGCCGGGAGCGGTGTTTCGCGACTGGCACTCTTATTGCTCCTTGATACGGAAAGAACGTTTCAGGGAGCCCAACATGAATACCGTCGACGTCCTCGCACAAACCGAAATCATCGACGAACAGGCGGTGATCGACGGCGCATCGCTGATCCGCCGGCTCGTGTCCGACCGCCGGATGCCGGCCGCATACGAAGCCGCATGCGTCGACAATCCGCCGCTTACGCTGTACGGCGCGTTTCGCCAGGGCGTGGCCGATTACGCCGCGCGGCGCGCGAATCCGTATCGCGCCGGCAGCCGTTTCTGGGCGCTGTGGGAAGAAGGACGTCTCGAAGCTGAAACATCCGGCCGGTAAGCCGGTTGCACGCGCCGGCCCTGTCGCGACAAGGGCTCGGCGCGACATCCGGCGCATGAACCGGCCGGCTGGCGCGCCGGCATGCGTTCATCGCTGCAACATCGCGCGCGGTCGCGCGTATCGGCACCGCAACGCACGACAACGCGCCCGTCCGCCGTCACGCGCACCCGGTTGAGCCCGCCCGCCGCGCGTTGCCGCTTTCCCCTATAAGATGGCAGATTCCGTTCATCGAACGATACCGCCATGACCGCCTCTTCCTCTTCCCGAAATCCCATTCACTGCGAAATCGATCTCGACGCACAAGGCAAGCATGCGGGCTACCTGCGGCTGCCGCACTCCGTGCACCGCTCCGCATATGGCTGGCTGCCGATTCCGATCGCGTCGGTCCGCAACGGCGACGGCCCGGTCGCACTCGTGATGGCCGGCAATCACGGCGACGAGTACGAAGGCCAGATCATCGTGTCGCAACTGATGCGCGAGATCGAGCCGGAGATGGTCAGCGGCCAGTTGATCCTGCTGCCGATGGCCAATTTCCCGGCGGCGGATGCGGGCCTGCGCGTGTCGCCGCTCGACGAGGGCAACCTGAACCGCAGCTTCCCCGGCGATCCGACCGGCACGCCGACGCAGATGATCGCCCATTACATCGAGCACGCACTGCTGTCGCGCGCGGAGTATCTGGTCGATCTGCATTCGGGCGGCAGCTCGCTGCTGTACCAGGGCGGCAACATGCTCGCGATCGATCCGCTCGACGCGGACGAAGCCGAGAAGCTCAACGGGCTGCTGGTCGCGTTCGGGTTGCAGAATGCGCTGCTGCACGCGCCGAATCCCGTGCATTCGGCGTCGGCCGCGCGTCGGCAAGGCGCGATCTCGATCGTGACCGAACTCGGCGGCGCCGGCATGGCCGACCCGTCGCTGATCCGGCTCGGCCGCCACGGGCTGCTGCATTACCTCGGCTATATCGGGCTGCTGCACGGCGCGCTCGTGCCCGACGCACCGCCCGCCGTCACGCGCTTCATGCGCGTCGACGGCGATCGCCATTTCGTTTATGCGTACGAGCGCGGGCTGTATGAACCGCTCGTCGAACTCGGCGACCAGGTGAAGGCCGGGCAGCCGGCCGCGTGGGTGCACTTCCCCGATACGCCGTTGCGGGAACCGGTGCTGCATCGGTTCAACGGCGACGGCGAAGTGGTGTGCAAGCGTGTGCCCGCGCAGGTGCGGCGCGGGGATTGCCTGTTTCAGTTGGCGGAGCCGTCGACGCCGCCGCGTGTCATCCGGTGATGAACTCGACCGACGCGTTCACGACCGTCGTACGCCGATGCCGGTACGTACACTCGGGCCGTCAGTCGGATGACACCGGCGACGCGCTCCCCTGCGCAACGCCGCATTGATGGCAATGCGGGAAGAAGAAGAAATTCCGACCGCCGCATTCGCAGACATTGAAAAGCCTCAATCCGCAATGCACGCAAAACGTGGAGTCGTCGCCGCCGAGATTCCATTGTTTGTCGCATGACGGGCAACGCTTTTTCTCGAGCGACCGAACGGCTTTTTCGTATCCGATCGTGCGCGCGCGTTCGCCCTGATCCTGCTGCAATTCGAGCCGCTTGCGTTCGGCATAGCGCTGAAATGCCTTCATCATGTAAAGCCCGGCGAATACCGTGAGCACGATGCCGACCAGGACCCGGACATAGCCGCCGAAATTCGGCAAGTACGGAACCAGCTCAATGAAAAACGCACTCAACGCAAACAGGCCGAAACCGTACACGAACGGCCAATAACGCGCCTTGCGGTAGCGGATGAACAGCCAGGTCGCGACCAGCAGGATCGGTAACGTCAGCGCAAGCCGCAGCCCGAACACTTGCATCTCGTAGCGCCGGGTCGCCTCGTCGAAGCGCCGTTCGGCTGCTGCGTCCGCTTCGGCGATTTGCGTGTCGACTTGCGTCAGTTGCGATGCCAATGCCCGTTGCTGATCACCGACCGCATCGATCTGATGCTGCCAGTTGACCACCCCTGCCTGGAGCGTATCCAGCTTGCGCGTCCTCGCCACAATGTCCGGGTCCGTCGCACCGTCTCCCGTCACCGCGCGGGTGGCCAGCCAGTTGCGGAAACTTTCCTTCTCGGCCTCGTACTCCTTCGCGGCGCGGCCGCGCGCCACTTCCATCGTGTCGACCTTCTCGGCAAGCGCGTCGCGCTGTGCCTGCAGTTGACGTCGCGCCGCGTCCAGCCGCGCTTTTACCGGCGCATCGGCGAATTGCTCGACGACCGGCGGCCCGCCGCTCGGCGCGAACGCCATGTCGCGGATCACGAGGCTGCCGAGCATGTTCAGAAAGACCGCGAAAACGATCGCAATCGCCCAGGAGGCGAGCCGCAGGAGCCGCGCCGGGCTGGTCAGGCCGTCGCCGGAAGTCATCATTGTTTTTACCCGCTTGTTGGAATGGCTTCCATTGTCGTCAATCTTGATGCAACCGTCGATCGTCTCTATTTCGATGGCGGACAGTCACCTCGACACGGGCATCGACGGTCCGCAACTGACCTGCAACTCTCCGCGTCAGCTAGAATGACGCGCTTTGCCCGTCCTCCCATGTGGTTCAAGAACCTTCAGCTTCATCGTCTTCCGGCCCCTTGGGCCGTCACGCCCGACCAGATGGAAAAATGGCTGGCGCCTCACGCGTTCCAGCCCGGCAGCAGCGTCGAAATGCAGCGCGTCGGATGGGCATCGCCGCGTGACGACGGCGCGCTCGTCTATTCGATCAACCGGCAGATGCTGCTGGTGTTTCGTGCCGAAAAGAAGCTGCTCCCGGCGTCGGTCGTCAATCAGGTCACCAAGGCGCGTGCGCTCGAGGTCGAGGAGCAGCAGGGCTTCAAGGTAGGCCGCAAACAACTGCGCGAACTCAAGGAGCAGGTGACCGACGAACTGCTGCCGCGCGCGTTCAGCATTCGCCGCGATACCCGCGTGTGGATCGACACGGCGAACGGCTGGCTCGTCATCGATGCGGCGGCACAAGCGCTTGCCGACGACGTTCGCAGCCTGCTCGTCAAGTCGATCGATCAACTGCCACTCGCCAGCGTTCAGGTGGCGCGCTCCCCGGTCGCCGCGATGACGGACTGGCTGCTGTCCGGCGAGGCGCCGGGCGGATTCACCGTCGACCAGGACGCCGAGTTGCGTTCGACCGGCGAAGGCGGCGCCACGGTGCGATACGTCGGCCACGCGCTGGAAGCGAGCGACATGCGCCGGCACATCGAAGCCGGCAAACAGTGCATGCGCCTCGCGATGACCTGGGATGACCGAATCTCGTTCGTGCTGACACCGTCGCTGACGATCAAGCGTGTCACGCCGCTCGACGTGATCAAGGAGGCGGCGGATCCCACCGCGCAGAATGACGACGAGCGCTTCGACTCGGACTTCACGCTGATGACGGGTGAACTGGCGCGGATGCTGACCGGTCTCGTCGATATTCTGGGTGGCGAACAGTACGACGTGACTCAGCAGGCGGCAGCGGCCTGAACGCCGTCGTTGTCGAGAATCGTCGCCCACGACGGCGGGGATTCGCGATGACGCGACCATTCGAGGGGGGCCGTCGCCACGCTGGCGGCGGGCCGCGACCGGCCGCTCGCGACCCTGACGAACCAGCCGCGAATCGGCATGGCCCGTCGGCCATCGAAATGACAACGCTCCCAATCCTCGGCGATCATCTACGTCGTACACACCTCGAACGGGCACCGCCCCCATCACGCCCGTTCGCCCACCCCACTCTCCCTGCAAGCCTTCTTCCACCGCTCGCGAAATCCTTATCGAAATTGCTTCGTTCGCCTTTCCCGGCCGCGCCGCTAACGTGTTCAAAACGGCGGCGGCGCGCCGGATGCCTCGCACGCAGCACGACAGCCGCCGCCATCACGACAACCGCGTCGCGATAACGGAACAGACCGGACGGGCCGCGTGCCCGCACCCCGCCAGGAACGTCCGCATCGCGCGCCACTCGCGATGCCCATGGCCACGAACGACCGCATCATCGACACGACGCCGCTCGACGTCCGCGCGCAGCCGCTGATCGACGCGCTGATCGACGAATATTCGACCCGTTACGACGCGTACCGCCCCGATAGCCGCGCGTCGGCCCGCGACGAGCTCGCACGCTACCCGGCCGAACTGTTCGCGCCGCCCGAAGGCGCGTTCGTGCTCTTGCTGCGCGACGGCGAGACGATCGGCGGCGGCGCGTTCAAGCGCTACGACGCGCAAACCGCCGAACTGAAACGCATCTGGACGCGCACCGACCTGCGCCGCCAGGGCCTCGCGCGGCGCATCGTCGAAGCGCTCGAACTGCGCGCCGTGCAACAGGGCTATCGCCGCCTCTACCTGACCACCGGCTTTCGCCAGCCCGAAGCGTGGGCGCTGTACGACCGCACCGGCTATACGCGGCTGTTCGATTCGTCGATCGATCCCGAAGCGTATTTCCACCTGCGCTTCGGCAAGGATCTCGTCGATCCGTCGCGCACGTCGACGCTCACCGACTTGTGGGCGCCCGTGCCCGAAGCGGCGCTACCGCGCTGAGCGCACGGCGTCCCGCATTTCACCTCGCCCATTCCGCCTTCCACGCTTCCACGACAGGACGCTTTCATGCATCGAGCCGTATCGCTTTCCTCCCGTGCCGCGCGCACGCTGGCCGCCGCGCTGATCGGCCTGACCGCCTTCGCCGCCGCCACGGCCGCCGCCGCCGCGACGTTCGACCTGAGCCCCGAGCAGCGCGGCCGGCCGCGTGGCACAGCCGATGCGGCAGTCGAGCGCGCGGTGCCCGCGTCGTTCAAGTTCGCCGAGCCCGGCATGCTGACGATCGGCATCGCGCCGAGCCTGCCGCCGATCAGCTCGTATGCGACCGACGCGCGCACGGTGGTCGGCTTCGACGCCGATATTGGCCAGCTCGTGTCCGACAGCCTCGGCCGCAAGCTGAAAATCGTCGCGCTCGCATGGGCCGACTGGCCGCTGGCGCTCGAATCGGGGAAAGTCGACGCGGTGATCTCGAACGTGACCGTCACCGAGGAGCGCAAGCAGAAGTTCGATTTCTCGACCTATCGCAAGGATCAGGTCGGCTTCTACGTGCGCAACGACAGCAAGATCCAGGCGATCCGCGAGCCGAAGGACGTCGCCGGGCTGCGCATCGTGACCGATGCCGGCACCAACCAGGAAAAGATCCTGCTCGCGTGGGACCGCGAAAACGTCGCGCACGGGCTGAAACCGGTGCAGATCCAGTACTACGACGACCAGGCGATGCGCATCGTCGCCGTGCAGTCGGGCCGCGCCGACGCGGTCTTCAGCGTGAATTCGGTGCTCGCGTATCAAAGCGCGCAGCAAGGCAAGACGCGGCTCGTCGGTGCGATCAGCGGCGGCTGGCCGCGCACGGCCGACATCGCGATCGCGACGCGCCGCGGCAGCGGCCTCGCCGATCCGCTGACCGTCGCGCTGAACGGGCTGATCAAAAGCGGCCGCTACCGGCAAGTGCTCGATCGCTGGAACCTCGCATCCGAAGCGATCGACCAGTCGCGCACGAATCCGCCCGGGCTGCCGAAGAGCTGAGCGCCGCGCGCCCGCAACCGTCCATCCACGCTCACGCAGGAACGTCGCTCACCATGTCTTATTCGCTTTCGCTGCTGGACAAGAGTCCGATTGCCGACGGCGCGACCGCCGCCGATGCGCTGCGCTTCACCACGACGCTCGCGCAACGCGCGGAACAGCTCGGCTACGCGCGCTTCTGGGTCGCCGAACATCACGGCACGCCGGGGTTCGCCAGCTCGGCGCCGGAGATCGTCGTCGCGCACCTGCTCGCGCACACGTCGCGCATCCGCATCGGCTCCGGCGGCGTGATGCTGCAGCATTACAGCCCGTTCAAGGTCGCCGAGACATTCAAGCTGCTGGCCGCGCTCGCGCCGGGCCGCGTCGATCTCGGCATCGGCAAGGCGCCCGGCGGGCTGCCGCTGACCACGCGCGCGCTGCAGTGGTTCCACGACAAGGCGCGCAAGCCCGATTTCGCCGGTCAGCTCGCGGCGCTCGACGCGTTTCTCGGCTGGGGCGTGGCCGAAGATCATCCGCTCGCCGGCGCGGTGGCGATGCCGGCGCCGCCGCAGTTGCCCGAACGCATCCTGCTCGGCGGCTCGCCGGACAGCGGCGCGCTCGCCGCGCGCAACGGCTGGCGCTTCTGCTACGCAGGCCATTTCAACGGCGACGACGCGAATCTCGAACGCTCGCTCGACGCGTACCGCGGCGCGGGCGGCGAGAAGCCGCTCGTCGCGCTGTACGCGGTCGCCGCGCCGACGCGCGACGAGGCCGAGCAACTGATCGGGCCGCTGAAGATTTTCAAGCTGCAGTTCGCGGGCGGCCAGAGCTTCAACCTCGCCAGTGCACAGGCGGCCGCGGAATTCGCGCGGCAAAGCGGCGCGTCCGACTACCGGATCGACGAGTTGCGCCCGACGGTACTCGCCGATACGCCCGAGCGCATCCACCGCGCGCTCGACGCATTGAGCCGGCGGCTCGACGTCGATGCGTTCGTGATCGATTCGCCGGTCACCGACTACGCGGCGCGGCTCGCGTCGGTCGAATGGCTGGGCGGCGCGCTGTCCACCACCCCGTTGCAGGCGGCCCTCACGGCCGACCGCTCCCTCTCCCCCGACCAGAACGCATGACGCTCCCATCATGACGACCCGACGATCGATCCCCTTCGGCCTGATGCTGCAAGGCGCAGGCAGCCACATGAACGCATGGCGGCATCCGAGCAACCCGCCGGATGCCAGCATCAACCTCGACTTCGCGATCGGCGTCGCGCGCAAGGCGGAAGCCGCCGGCATCGCGTTCGCGTTCGTCGCGGACGGCCTCTACATCAACGAGAAGTCGATCCCGCACTTCCTGAACCGCTTCGAGCCGCTGACGGTGCTGTCGGCGCTCGCGGTCGCGACGAAGAAAATCGGGCTCGCGGGCACGATCTCGACGTCGTACAGCGAGCCGTTCACGGTCGCGCGCCAGCTCGCGTCGCTCGACGCGATCAGCGGCGGGCGCGCGGGCTGGAACGTCGTGACGACGCCGCTCGAAGGCACCGCGAAGAATTACGGCAAGGCGCATCCCGATCACGAACTGCGCTACGAGATCGCCGACGAATATCTCGAGGTCGTGCAGGGGCTGTGGGACAGCTGGGACGACGATGCCTTCGTGCGCGACCGCGCGACCGGCCGCTTCTTCGATCGCGACAAGCTGCATACGCTCGATCACCACGGGCGCTTCTTCCAGGTCGCGGGCCCGCTGAACATCCAGCGCTCGCCGCAGGGGCAGCCGGTGATCTTCCAGGCCGGCTCGTCCGACACCGGCATCGGCCTCGCGGGCAAATACGCGGATGCCGTGTTCACGCATTCGCCGTCGATCGAGGAAACGGCCGCGTTCACGCGGCGCGTGAAACAGAGCGCGATCGAGCACGGGCGGCAGGCCGACGACGTGAAGATCTTCCCCGGCGTCGGGCCGATCGTCGGCCGCACGGCCGCCGAAGCGGAGGACAAATACCAGGCGATCCGCGACCTGCTGACGATCGACGAGGCGCTCGCGTACCTCGGCCGCTATTTCGATCACCACGATTTCACGCAGTACGCGCTCGACGCCCCGTTCCCGGAACTCGGCGAGCTCGGCCGCAACAGCTTCCGCTCGACCACCGACCGGATCAAGGCCGATGCGAAGCGCAAGGGCCTGTCGCTGCGCGAGACGGCGCTCGCGGTCGCTACGCCGCGCCCGAACTTCATCGGCACGGCCGAGCACGTCGCCGACGAGCTGATCCGCTGGCACGACGCAGGCGCGGGCGACGGCTTCATCCTCGGCTTTCCGGTGCAGGCGCAGGGCGTCGACGATTTCATCGAGCTCGTGATCCCGGTGCTCGAGGCGCGCGGCCGCTACAGCCGCGACCTGCCCGGCGCCACGCTGCGCGACCACCTCGGCCTGCCGCGCAAGGCGAGCCGCTACGCGACGCCCGGCACCGCCGCCCAGGAAACGGCCGCCGTAGCGCACGCCTGACGCGCCGCGCCGCGCCGCCCGTGCGCGGCGCGCCTGCCGATCGACCGATTCGAGGATGCCAACGACATGAGCGACACGACCCACCTCGGCGGCGCGTTGCCGCCGCTCTCTTCCCCCGGCGCACGCGAGCCCGGCACGCGTTTGCGGATCGTGCCCGCGCGCCACCGGTCGCGCACGGCCGGCACCGTGCTCGCGCTCGCGCTCATCGCGATCACGCTGCATTCGATCCTCGGCAACCCGCAATGGGGCTGGCCGGTGTTCGCCGAATGGTTCCTGTCGCCGCCGGTGCTGTCGGGGCTCGCGCGCACGCTGGTGCTGACGTTGCTCGGCGCGGTGTTCGGCTTCGTGCTCGGCGCGTTCGTCGCGCTGGCGCGGCTGTCGCGTTCCCGCCTGCTGTCCGCCAGCGCGTGGACCTTCGTGTGGCTGTTCCGCTCGATTCCGCTGATCGTGCTGCTGCTGATCCTGAACAACCTCGGCTACCTGTACGAGCACGTGCGGCTCGGTGTGCCGTTCACCGACATCGTGTGGTTCGACACGCCGACGACCGACCTGATCAGCCCGTTCCTCGCGGCCGTGCTCGGCCTCACGCTGAACCACGCGGCATTTTCCGCGGAAGTGATCCGCGGCGGCATTCTCGCGGTCGACCAGGGGCAGCTCGAAGCCGCCGCCGCGCTCGGTCTGCCGCGCGGCCGCCAGACCTCGCGGATCGTGCTGCCGCAGGCGATGCGCGCGATCCTGCCGACCGCGTTCAACGACCTGATCACGCTCGCGAAAGGCACGTCGATGGTGTACGTGCTCGCGATGCCCGAGCTGTTCTACACGGTGCAGGTGATCTATCGCCGCAACCTCGAAGTGATTCCGCTGCTGATGGTCGCGACCGTCTGGTACCTGATCATCCTGACCGTGCTGTCCGCGATCCAGGTACAGGTCGAGCGGCACTATGCACGCGGCGCGCTGCGCAATCCGCCGCCGTCGGTGGTCACGTTCGCGCTCGCGCGCCTCGGCGGGCTGTGGCGGCGTGTCGCGTCGCGCCGCGCGGCGGCGATCGCCCGTGCACAACCCAATGCCCGCACGCCTGCCGATACCGCTGCGGCCGTCTCGCGCACCGGCGGCGAAGTGGCCGTGCATGGCGTGTCGAAGCAGTTCGGCATGCAGCGCGTGCTCGACAACGTGTCGTTCGTCGCGCCGCGCGGCAGCGTGACCGTGATCGTCGGGCCGTCGGGCTCCGGCAAATCGACGCTGCTGCGCACGATCAACCATCTCGAACGCGTCGACGACGGTTTCATCGACATCGACGGCGAACTGATCGGCTATCGCCGCGACGGCGACGTGCTGCACGAGCTGAAGGAGCGCGACGTGCTGAAGCGGCGCACGGCCGTCGGCATGGTGTTCCAGAACTTCAACCTGTTCCCGCACCTGACGGTGCTCGAGAACCTGATCGAAGCGCCGGTCGCCGTCGCCGGCGTGACGCGCAATGCGGCCGAGCACACCGCGCGTACGCTGCTCGCACGGGTCGGCCTCGCGGACAAGGCCGACGCGTACCCGCGCCAGTTGTCCGGCGGCCAGCAGCAACGCGTCGCGATCGCGCGGGCGCTGGCGTTGCGTCCGAAGGTGCTGCTGTTCGACGAGCCGACGTCGGCGCTCGATCCCGAACTCGTCAACGAAGTGCTCGACGTGATCAAGGAACTCGCGCGCTCGGGCACGACGCTCGTGATCGTCACGCACGAGATCGGCTTCGCGCGCGAAGTCGCGGACAACGTGCTGTTCATGGAGCGCGGGCGCATCGTCGAGGCCGGACCACCCGCCGTCGTGCTCGACGCGCCGGCGCATGCGCGCACCCGCGCGTTCCTGTCGCGGGTGCTGTGATGCGCGCCGCTCCCGACTCGCGAGGTGCCGCACAATGACCGATCGACGCCAGTTCATCGTGGCCGCGCTGGCCGCGGCATCGGGCCTGTCGTGGCATGCGGCGCGCGCGGCGGCCGCCACGGCCGACCTCGACCCGCGCCAGGCCGGCCGGCTGCGCGCCGGCCCCGACGACGCGGCCATCCGCGCGGCCAGCGGCTACCGCTGGGTGCGCGACGGCGCGTTCACGGTCGCGATTTCACCGCACGCGCCGCCCGTGTCGACCTATGCGACCGACGCCCGCACCGTGGTCGGCGCCGATCCCGACTATGCGCAATTGGTCGCGGACACACTCGGCCGCACGCTCGTGCTGGTGCCGATCGCGTGGGCCGACTGGCCGCTCGGGCTGACGTCCGGCAAATACGATGCGGTGATCTCGAACGTCGGCGTGACCGAGAAGCGCAAGGAGAAATACGATTTCACGACCTACCGGCTCGGGCTGCACGGCTTCTACGTGCGCACCGGCAGCCCCATCGCGAAAATCGCGGAGCCGAAGGACGTCGCGGGTTTGCGGATCATCACCGGCGCCGGCACGAGCCAGGAGCGCATCCTGCTCGAATGGAGCAAGCGCAACGTCGCGCAGGGGTTGAAGCCGGCCGAGCTGCTCTATTTCGACGACGATGCGACCGCGCGCGTCGCGCTGCTGTCGGGCCGGGCCGATGCGGAGCTGAACCCGAACGCATCGCTCGCGTACGAGGCCGCGCGCACGGGCAAGATCCGCCGCGTCGGCGTCGTCAATGCGGGCTGGCCGGCGAATGCGGACGTCGCGATCGCGACGCGTCGCGGCAGCGGGCTCGCGCCCGCGCTGACGCTCGCGACCAACGCGCTGATCGGCAACGGCCGCTACGGGCAGGCGCTCGCGCGCTGGGGTTTGCAGAGCGAGGCGATCGCGCGAGCGGAGACCAATCCGCCGGGGTTGCCGTCGTTCTGAGCGTTTCGTTCAAAACCATCGCCCCGGCATGTCGTCACGGACATACCGGGGCGATTCGATTGACTTGTCGTTCCCCTACGCGGGCACCGCGGACCGGGAGCGATCGAGTTCCGCAATGTGTGCGTGAATCGCCGGGATCAGGTCGCGCCCGTAGGCCAGCGCATCGTCGAGCGGATCGAAACCGCGAATCAGGAACGTCGAGACGCCGAGCCGGTAATACGCGCCCAGCGCTCGCGCAACCTGTTCCGGCGTGCCGACCAGCGCGGTCGAATTCCAGCGTGCGCCGGTCAGGTTCGCGACACCCATCCACAGCCGCTCGTCGAGCACGTCGCCCTGCGCGGCGGCCGCCATCAGCCGCTGCGAGCCCGCATTCTGCGGCGCGTGGCCGTCGATCGGCTGGCCGTTCGCGAGCCGCGCCGCACGCACGCGCTCGCGGATCGCCTCCGCTTTCTCCCACGCGGCCGCCTCGGTATCGGCGACGATCGGCCGGAACGACACGCTGATGCGCGGCACACGCCCGAACGGCGCGGCGGCGGCCCGCACGCGCGCGATCTGCTCGCGCACCGCGTCGAGCGGCTCGCCCCACGTCATGTAGACATCCGCATGCTCGCCCGCGACCGCGAGCGCAGCCGGCGACGAGCCGCCGAAATAGATCGGCACATGCGGTCGTTGCGCGCCCTTCACGACCGGCGACGCACCGCGCAGCCGATAGAACGGGCCGTCGTGATCGACCGGCGCATCGGCCAGCCAGATCCGTTTCAGCACGTCGAGATATTCGCCGGTGCGGCGGTAGCGCGCATCGTGCGGCACGAAATCGCCGTCGCGCTGCAGGTCCGCATCATCGCCGCCCGACACCACGTTCAGCGCGAGCCTGCCGCCGCTGAACACGTCGAGCGTCGCTATCTGCCGCGCGGCCGCCGACGGCACGATCACGCCCGGCCGGTGCGCGAGCAGCAGGCGGATGCGTTCGGTCGCGGCGGCCGCGAACGACGCGACGATGAAGCCGTCCGCCGCGTTGCTGAAATGGCCGATCAGGATCTGGTCGAAACCGGCGGCCTCGTGCGCCCGCGCGAAGCGGCGCACGTAGTCGGGCTGGACGGCCGCGCCGCCCGGTACGTCGACCTCCGCGCCGGGTGTCGCGGTGATCATGCCGATGATGTCGACTGGCATGTCGGGATGTCCTTGGGTATGTCGATCAGGAATCGCGGGAATCGCTGCAATCGTGACGCGGGCCGCCCGGTCACTGCGCGGCTGCCGTCTTTTGCGCGGGCGCGGCGAACGCGCCCGCATACGAGCGGTCGAGCAGCTTCGACGTGTCGTACGCGGCCGGAATCACGCCGGCCTTGTACAGGAAATCGGCCGTGTTCTGCGCATCCTTCGCGGCCGTTTCGTCGACCGGGCCGACGCGCTGTTTCGCGTTGTCGAGCCAGCGATACGCAACGTCGGGTTCGAGCTTCGCGCGTTTCGCCCACAGGTCCGCGTACTCGCGCGGATGAGTGTCGACCCACTGGCGCGCCACCACCACGCGCCGCAGGAAATCGGTGATCTCGGCGCGCTTGCCCGACGCGGCCTGCTCGTTCGCGGCGACGAAGCTCAGCGCCGGCATCAGCCCTTGCGCGGTCGCTACGGGGCGCGCGCCTTGCCGCAATGCGAGCGTGCTGACGAACGGCTCCCACAGCGACACGGCGTCGACCGAACCGTTCGCGAGCGCGTTGGTCGCGTCGATCGGCATCAGGTACGCGTACTTCACCGAATCGGCGCGCAGGCCCGCGTGTTCGAGCGCGCGCAGCACGAGCTGCTGGCTCCACGCGCCGCGCCATACCGCGATGGTCTTGCCCTGCAGGTCAGCCACGGTCCGCACCGGCGAGTGCTTCGGCACGAGGATCGCGACGCCGTCGAGGCTCTGCCGCGACACGGCGACGACCTTGACCGGCGCGCCGCGCGCGGCCAGCGTGAGCAGCGCGGAATCGCCGAGGAAGCCGAGGTCGATCGCGTTGCCGTTCAGGCTTTCGGCCACCGGCGCGGCGGCCTGGAAGTGCTTCCACTCGATCGTGTAAGGCAGGTCCTTCAGCACGCCGGATGCTTCCATCGACGCCTGGATGTTGAAGTAGTTCTGTTCACCCACGCGCAGCGTGACGGTGTCTTTGGCGATGCCCGGCTGCGCGGCGAGCGCCAGCAAGAGCGCCGTGACGATTCGGCTCGGCAACATGATCTCCCGGAAGGTTGGCGGGCGGCCTTGCGACGGCGACGCCCTATGGTCCGCCGTGCGAAACCGCCGGCGCAACGGATGGAACCGGTGAAGATACGTCGATCCACTTCATGACACAAACGCAATATTCTTCTATGTAAAGATGCAAATATTTTATGAATTACGCGTGCATGCCCGGGGCTCGCCGCACCACCGCCGCCACGTGAAATTCGAATGATTCCTCGATGGATATTTCGTGCGCGAAATAAATCCCGCACTATATTTCGCATACGAAACAACTGCCCGAACGAGGACGCCATGACCGCCCGACCCATCGAGTTTTCCGCCGCCGACGGCTATGTGCTGCACGGCACGCTGTGGTCGCCGCATGCGCCGCCGCGCGCGCTGGTGCTGATCCATCCGGCGACGGCCGTGCCCGAGCGGCTGTATGCGGGCTTCGCGCGCTTCCTGACCGAGCGCGGTTTCGCGGCGCTGACCTACGACTATCGCGGCATCGGCGCATCGCGGCCCGCGCGTCTGGGCGCGCTGCACGCCCGCATGCGCGACTGGATGGAGCTCGACGTCGGCGCCGCGACCGCCTGGGCCCGGCACACGCATGAAGGGCTGCCGCTGCTGGCGGTCGGCCATAGCGTCGGCGGACATGCGATCGGCCTGTCCGGCGCGACGCCGCATCTGCGCGCGGCCGTGCTGGTCGCCGCGCACGCGGGCAGCACGCGGCTGATCGCGCAGCCGGCCGAACGCCTGAAGGTGCGGCTGATCCTGCGCGTGCTCGGCCCGCTGACGTCCGCACTGCTCGGCTACGTGCCCGGCAAGCGGCTCGGGCTCGGCGAGGATCTGCCGGCCGGCGTGTTCCGCGAATGGAGCCGCTGGACGACGCTGCCGCACTACTTCTTCGACGATCCGACGCTCGGCGCGGCCGAGCGCTTCTCGAAGCAGCGCTTGCCGATCCTCGCGCTCGGCTTCGACGACGATCCGTGGGCGAATCCGGCCGCGATCGGCCTGCTGGTAAGCTATCTGACCCGCGCGAAGGTCGAACGCCGCCAGATCGATCCGCGCGCGGCGGGCAGCGGCCCGGTCGGGCACATGGGCTTCTTTCGGAGCCGGCCCGGCGCCGTGCTGTGGCCCGACGTCGCCGACTGGCTCGCGCAGGCGCTCGACACGCCGCGCACCGCGGGCCGCCCCTCCCTTTCCATTGCAGCCGGGAACCCAGCTTGAGCGAAGACCGACGACTGTTTTTCCTGTTGAACATCGGCCAGCGGCGCGTGCAGCGCTGGATCGACCGCAAGGCCGAAACCGACACGCGCGCGAGCGCCGCGCAGGCCGGCGCGCTGTTCTGCCTCGCGAAGCAGGACGGCGCGCTGATCGGCGAAGTCGGCGCCGCGCTACAGCTCGCGCCGTCCGCGATGACGGGGCTCGCCGACCGGATGGCGAAGGCCGGCCTCATCACGCGCCATGCCGATTCGGACGACGGCCGCGCGACGCGGCTGTACCTGACCGACGCAGGCCACACGGCCCTCAAGCGTGCGCGCGTGCTGCTGCGCGAACTCAACGGCAAGCTCTGCGACGGGTTTTCCGATGACGAACTCGACGTCGTCGCCCGCTGGCTGCACGCATTGCAGGAGCGGTTTCCGGCGGAGCGCTGAACGGCGCTTCACGCGCGCGCGACCGGCTCGTGCCGGCATCGATCGCAAGCGATTGCGATTCGCGTTTTCGATTCGATTTTCATGCCGCCGCAACGGCAAATCTTGCGTGCCGGACGCCCGCTTCCGGCAACGCTTTCCGGCTACGTCCTGTTACAAAAAACCGCCTGTCGCGCGACATTCGAATCGCCTACATTGCAATCCACTTCGACACATTCGTCGCATGCCCGGACTGGCTTTCCCGACGGGTCGACATCGCAGACACAGCCGACAAGCAAGGAAAACGAAGAGGAGTCTTGACCGAAGCGCTGGCGGCATCCAGCGCACGCGGTTCGCGATGGCTGAAACGGCATGCTGAACGGCACGTAACGACGCGTGCGGCACGACCGGTCGCACCGGTTCGCGTCGTCTCGTCGTGCCCCGCCATCGCCTCCGCACCTCACCGAGGAGTCGTCCATGCGACGCATGATCGTGTCCCATCCGCTTGTTACCCGCCTGTCCGCCGCGATGGCGCTGGCCGCCGCCGCCGCGGCGCACGCCGAGCCCGTCGTCGTGTCCGGGCCGAGCCCGTTCGCCGCGTGCACCATCGGCGGCCCGGGCACCAACTACGTGAATGCAGAAGTCGAACCGTGGCTCGCGGTCAATCCGGCGAACCCGAACAACATGATCGGCGTGTGGCAGCAGGACCGCTGGTCGAACGGCGGCGCCCACGGGCTCGTCGCCGGCTATACGTTCGACGCCGGCGCGACCTGGGCGCGCACGCCGCAGCCGTTCAGCGCCTGCGCGCCGGGCGGGCTCAAGTACGAACGCGCGTCCGATCCATGGGTCTCGTTCGGGCCGGACGGCACCGCGTACTCGGTGTCGATCTCGTTCAACCAGTCGAACAACGGCAACGCGGTGGGCGCGTCGGTGTCGACCGACGGCGGACAGACGTGGAGCAGCCCGGCCGTGCTGATCGCGAACGACGAGCCGACGACGCAGTTCTTCAACGACAAGGAATCGGTGACGGCCAACCCGGTGAAGGCCGGCACCGCATACGCGGTATGGGACCGTCTCGAACTGCCGAACGGCAACCCGTACGCGAACCTGCACACGCAGGCGTACCGCGGGCCCACGCTGTTCTCGAAGACGACCGACGGCGGCAAGACGTGGAGCGCCGCGAAGGTCATCGTCAACGTGCCGTCGCGCCAGCAGACGATCGGCAACCAGATCGTCGTCGATCCGAAGAGCGGCACGCTCTACGATTTCTTCGACCTGATCCAGCCGCCGTTCGGCAAGGCGGCCGGCAAGGTCGCGTTCGTCAAGTCGACCGACGACGGCGCGACGTGGACCAAGCCGCGGATCATCGCGGGGCTGCAGACGGTCGGCGTCACGGATGCGAACACCGGCGAACCCGTGCGCACCGGCGACATCATTCCGGAACCCGCGATCGACCCGGCATCGGGCCAGCTCTACGTCGTGTGGCAGGACAGCCGCTTCAATGGCGGCACGTACGACGAGATCGCGATATCGACGTCGAAGGATGGCGGCGCGACGTGGAGCGCCCCGCGACAGGTGAACACGCCGACCGGGCGCCCCGCGTTCAATCCGTCGGTGCGCGTCGACAACACGGGTGCGGTGATGGTCACGCACTACGACTTCCGCGACCTGCAGGCCGGCAACACGACGACGCTGCCGACCGGCTTCTGGCGCAAGATCTCGCACGACGGCGGCGCCACGTTCGCCGACGAGCGGCGCGTCGGCGGCCCGTTCGACATGAAGCTCGCGCCCAACGCCGAAGGGTTCTTCATCGGAGACTACCAGGGGCTCGACGTCATGCCGTCGTCGTCGTTCCATCCGTTCTTCGTGCAGACGAGCGCGGGCAATCTGACGAACCGCACCGACGTGTTCTTCGCGCCGTGATGCGCGGATGACCGTCACGCCGCCGCGACGCGATGCGTCGCACGGCGGCGTGCGTGGGCATCAATGCATGTCGGTGAGCACGATGCGCCCGTCGACCTTCCCTTCCCGCAGCTTCGCGAACACGTCGTTGATGTTGCCGAGCCGGTCGCGATGGATATGCGCGCGCACCAGGCCGTCCGCCGCGAAATCGAGCGACTCCTGCAGATCGCGGCGCGTACCGACGATCGACCCGCGCACGGTGATGCCGTTCAGCACGGTCGAAAAGATCGGCAGCGGGAAATCGCCGGGCGGCAGCCCGTTGAGCGCCACCGTACCGCCGCGCCGGACCATCCCGAGCGCCTGCGCGAACGCGCTGCGCGACACGGCCGTGACCAGCACGCCGTGCGCGCCGCCGATTTCCTTCTGGATCACTTTCGCGGGATCGTCGACCGACGCATCGATCGTCAGATGCGCACCCAGTTGCCGCGCCAGCGCGAGCTTGTCGGGTGAAATGTCGATCGCGGCGACGTGCAGGCCCATCGCACGCGCATACTGCACGGCCACGTGCCCGAGGCCGCCGATGCCGGAGATCGCGAGCCACTGGCCCGGGCGCGTATCGGTGACGCGAATGCCCTTGTAGACCGTGACGCCCGCGCACAGGATCGGCGCGATCTCGTCGAACGCCACCTGCGCGGGCAACTGGCCGACGTAGTCGGGATCGGCCAGCACGTATTCGGCGTAGCTGCCGTTCACCGAATAGCCGGTGTTCTGCTGGCCATGGCACAGCGTTTCCCAGCCCGTGCAGCAGTACTCGCAATGGCCGCAGGCCGTGTAGAGCCACGGCACGCCGACGCGATCGCCCTCGCGCACGTGCGTGACGCCCGCGCCGACCGCCGCGACGATCCCCACGCCTTCGTGGCCGGGGATGAACGGCAGCGACGGCTTGACGGGCCAGTCGCCGTCGGCCGCGTGCAGATCGGTATGGCAGACGCCCGACGCCTTGATGTTGACGAGAATCTGGCCGGGGCCCGGCGTCGGGACCGGCACCTCCTCGATACGCAACGGCTCGCCGAACGCGTGTACCACGGCCGCTTTCATGGTCTGGGTCATGCGTTGCTCCTGTCTGGTCGATGAGCGACCCAGTATCCGGTTTCGGAATCGGAGCGCGTTGATACGCGTCAACGCATTGGAACGGATGCAGCGGTCGACGCGGCTTCGGCACGATCGGCGTCGTTTGACGCGAAAGCGCGAGCCGGCGGTTGCACGCCGCCCGCCGCTCCCGCCGCGCTTTCACCGTTCCAACGGAAAGCCGACGAGATCCCGTCATCCGGCTTGGAATTTGACATGATATAACATATCATTTCGCGTGCTCGTCTCCCTGACACCGTTCCAGTCAGGGGGCCGCGCGTCGCCGAGCCATGTTCCAACGGGTCACTGCGCGTCACTGACGCAACAATATATCGTATCTATCCGTGACCTGCATCGCTCGTTATCCGATCCCGATCCCGATTCCAACCGATTCACCGACCATGCGCGACCTCCCTCGCTTACCGCTTCGCCCGCTCTCGTCCCTGTCGCTGATGCTGTTCGCCGCCGTCGCCCACGCGCAGACCGATGCGCCCGCCGCATCCGGCGCGCCAGCCGCCTCATCGTCGCCGCTCGCACGGATCTTCGTGACGGCGAACCCGCTCGGCGACGCCGAACCGATCGCACCGACCGTCCAGCTTTCCGGCGATGCGCTGACGCGCCGCCAGGCCGATTCGCTCGGCGAAACGCTCGACGGGCTGCCCGGCGTGTCGACCACCACCTACGGGCCGATGGTCGGCCGTCCGATCATCCGCGGGATGGACGGCGACCGGATCCGGCTGCTGCAGAACGGCGTCGCGGCGTATGACGCGTCGTCGCTGTCGTACGACCACGCGGTGCCGCAGGATCCGCTGTCGATCGAGCGCGTCGAGATCGTGCGCGGCCCGGCCGCGCTGCTGTACGGCGGCAATGCGGTGGGCGGCGTGGTCAACACGATCGACAACCGGATTCCGCGCGAAGCGATCCAGGGCGTGACCGGCGCGCTCGACGCGCGCTATGGCGGCGCGAATTCCGTGCGCGCCGGCGCCGCGCAGGTCGAAGGCGGCAACGGCCGCTTCGCGTTCCACGTCGACGCATTCGATCGCGAAACGAGCAAGCTGCGGATTCCCGGCTACGCACGCAGCAGCCAGCAACGCGCGATCGACGGCCCCGATACGCCGCAGCCGGAAGGCAACGTGCCGAACAGCGACGGCCGCGTGCACGGCGGTGCGGTCGGCGCGTCGTACACGTGGGCGGACGGTTTCGCGGGCCTGTCGTACAGCGGCTACGAATCGAACTACGGCTCCGTCGCGGAGAGCGACGTGCGGCTGCGGATGCGCCAGGAACGCCTCGCGCTCGCATCCGAGGTGCGCAACCTGAGCGGGCCGTTCACGAAACTGAAATTCGATTTCGCCTACACCGATTATCGCCACAAGGAAGTCGACAACGGCGAGACCGCGACCACCTTCCGCAATCGCGGCTACGAGGCGCGCATCGAGGCGCGCCATCGCAAGATCGGGCCGTTCGAAGGCGCGATCGGCGTGCAGTTCGGCCAGAACACGTTCTCGGCGCTGGGCGACGAAATGCTCGTGCCGTCCACGCGCACCAACAGCGTCGCGCTGTTCGGCCTCGAGGAATGGCAGGTCGTTCCGGCGCTGAAGCTGAGCCTCGGCGGCCGCTTCGAGCACGTGAAGGTCGATCCCGATCCGGCCGGCGTGGAGAAATTCGCGCTCGCGCAGCCACGCGACTTCAACGCGGGCAGCCTGTCGGCCGGCGCGCTGTTCTCGCTGACGCCCGTATGGTCGGTCGCGGCGAACGTCGCGTACACCGAACGCGCGCCGACGTTCTACGAGCTGTATTCGAACGGCCCGCACGATGCGACCGGCCAGTTCCTGATCGGCAACCCGAACGCGTCGAAGGAAAAGGCCGTGTCGACCGACCTGTCGCTGCGCTATGCGAGCGGGCCGAACCGCGGCAGCGTCGGCGTGTTCTACAACCGCTTCTGGAACTATCTGACCGAATACAACACCGGCCGCGTGGTGGGCGACGACGGCGAACCGGTCGCGCCCGGCACCGACGGCTCGCTCAACGAGGCGATCTATCGCGGCGTGCGCGCCGAGTTCTACGGCATCGAGCTGGACGGCAAGTGGCGTGCATTCGCGCGGCGCGGCCATACCGTCGATCTCGAACTGACGGCCGACTACACGCACGCGCGCAACGTCGATACGGGTCAGCCGTTGCCGCGCATCGCGCCGCTGCGCGCGACGCTGGCAGCCGACTACGGCTACGGCCCGTTCGGCGCGCGTGCGCAAGTCACGCACGCGTGGTCGCAGCATCGCGTGCCCGACAACGACTTCTCCACCGACGGCTACACGTCGCTCGGCGTGATGCTGACGTACAAGTTCCGCGTCGGGCCTACGCACTGGCTCGCGTACCTGCGCGGCGACAACCTGACGAACCAGGAGATTCGCTACGCGACGTCGGTCGTGCGCGGCTTCGCCCCGCAAGGCGGCCGCAGCGTGATGGCCGGACTGCGCACCACGTTCTGACCTTCGTACGGCCCGCGGCGCCCGCCGCGGGCGAACACGACGCGCTTCGAGGGGAATCTCACGATCGCGCAGATGGACGAGACGACGCAGCGGAACGCGGCGCGGCAGCGCGGCGTCGTCGGCCGGTACGCGCCGCGGAGGCTTGCGCACACTGCGTTCGCCGTGCGGCGCAAGTTTCGGTCCCGCTCGGGCATCGCCCGTTACCGTATCGCTGCCATGGATACCGCGCGGCAGGCGCGCCCGCCCCGTCCGTCGACACGGACTTTTAAAACGCACGAATGACGAGTATCCTAAAAAAAGCACTTTTCGACCGGGCGGCGAATCGCGTGCCCTGACTCCCGTCCGATCGCCATGCGGCCCCGTCGTATCGCGCACCGCGCGCCGACGGCGGCGTCTGCCTCTCGCGCCTAGGCCGCACGAACCTTCCCCCAACAATCGTCAGGAGAGCTGGTGAGCCGACTCGTCGTCGTATCCAATCGCATCGCGGACCCTCGTAAAGCCGCGGCCGGCGGCCTCGCCGTCGCCGTGAAGGACAGCCTGCAGGAAACCGGCGGCGTCTGGTTCGGCTGGAGCGGCAGGCTACGCGGCGGCGACGATCAGCCCACGCATGGCGACGACGTGCAGGTCCAGAACGTCGGCGGCATTCAGCTCGCGACGGTCGATCTCGATCCGCAGGACTACGACGCTTACTACCTCGGCTACTCGAACAACGTGCTGTGGCCGGTGTTTCACTACCGGCTCGATCTCGCGCAGTTCGACCGGCGCTTCGCCGACGGCTACCGGCGCGTGAACCAGTTGTTCGCGCGCAAGCTGCGCACACTGCTGCGGCCCGACGACGTGATCTGGGTGCACGACTATCAGCTGATTCCGCTCGCCGCCGAGCTGCGCGCGATGGGCTGCACGAATCCGATCGGCTTCTTCCTGCACATTCCGATGCCGCCGCCGCCGATCATGGCCGCGATCCCGGAACACGAATGGCTGATGCGCTCGCTGTTCGCGTACGACCTCGTCGGCTTCCAGACCGAATCGGATCTGCTCCACTTCGAGCATTACGTCGAGGCGGAAGCCGGCGCGGCGCGGCTGCCGGACGGACGGCTGCGGGCATTCGGCCGCACGCTGTCGGCCGGCGCGTTCCCGATCGGCATCAACGTCGACGAGTTCGAGTCGCTCGCGCGCGATCGCGACGGCCTCGACATGTTCGAGCGCATGCGCGACGAATATTCGCGGCGCCAGTTGCTGGTCGGCGTCGACCGGCTCGATTACACGAAAGGGCTGCCGCAGCGCGTGCATGCATTCCGCGAGCTGCTCGAACAGTATCCGGAGAACCGCGACCGCGCGACGCTGATCCAGATCGCCGCGCCGAGCCGCGAGGATCTCGGCGCGTACGACGACCTGCGGCGCGAGATGGACAGCCTGTGCGGCGCGATCAACGGCGACTACGGCGAGCTCGAATGGATGCCGATGCGCTACATTCACCGCACCGTCGCGCGCAAGCGCCTGCCGGGCCTTTACCGCGCGAGCCGGGTCGCGCTCGTCACGCCGCTGCGCGACGGGATGAATCTCGTCGCGAAAGAGTTCCTCGCGGCTCAAGACGCGGCCGACCCGGGCGTGCTCGTGCTGTCGCGTTTCGCGGGTGCGGCCGAACAACTGAAGTCGGCGCTGCTCGTCAATCCGTACGACACGCAAGGCACCGCGCAGGCGATCCAGCGCGCGCTCACGATGCCGCTCGAAGAGCGCCGCCAGCGTCACGCGGCGCTGATGGCGATCATGCGCAAGACCGACGTGCACTGGTGGCGCACGCGCTTTCTCGAAGCGCTCACCGAAGCGGCCGAAGTGGCGGCCGCGACCGAATCCTGACGCGCCGACGCGCGCTCACGCCCCTGCCGCCGCGCATGCGAGCACGACGCCGCTCGACCGATACGTGCGCGTCGCTCATGGCGACTCCGTGGCGGGAAAGAACGGAAAGAAAACGCGCGACGGCTTCATCGATCGGTTTCGTGCGGCCGGCCGTACGCGACGAAATCGCGCTCGACCGCCGACGCCTGCTCCGTTTCGATCGCACCGCCGCGCGCGCTCGTTTCGTCGCCGGGTAATACCGGCGTGGCCGACGACGGTTCGATGCGCCCGTCGATCAGCGCCTGCAGCACATCGCGTTCGAGCACCTCGCATTGCAGCAGCCGTCGCGCGATGCGTTCGAGCGCGTCGCGACGTTCGCCGAGCGTCGCCGCGACCCGCGCATGCGCATCGGCCAGCAGCGTGCGCACCTCGTCGTCGATCATCCGCGCGGTGTGCTCGCTGCAGCGGCCGTCGCCCGCATGCCATGCGCCGGGCAGCCCCTGGCGCGCGTCGCCGTCGTCGAACGTCGCGAGCCCGATCTTCTCGCTCATTCCATACTGCATGACCATGTGGCGCGCCATCGCGGTCGCGCGTTCGAGATCGTTCTGCGCGCCGGTCGACACATCGCCGAACACGAGTTCTTCCGCCACGCGCCCGCCGAGCAGCGCGTCGATCCGGTCGAGCAGCTCGCTGCGGCGCAGGACGTAGCGATCCTCGGTGGGCACTTGCTGCGTGTAGCCGAGTGCCGCGACGCCGCGCGGAATGATCGACACCTTCTTCACCGGGTCGCAATGCGCGCGGCTTTCCGCGACGAGCGCATGGCCGGCTTCGTGATACGCGATGGTCAGCTTCTCCTGCTCGTTCATCACGCGGCTCTTGCGCTCGAGGCCCGTCAGCGCGCGGTCGATCGCCTCGTCGAAGTCGGCCATGCCGACTGCCGGCTTGCCGAGTTCGGCCGCATGCAGCGCGGCCTCGTTGACGACGTTCGCGAGATCGGCGCCGACGAAGCCCGGCGTGCGCGACGCGAGCTCGCCGAGATCGACGTCGGCCGCGAGCTTCACGCGCTTCACGTGCACGTCGAGGATCTGGCGGCGGCCGTTCACGTCGGGCCGGTCGATCGCGATGTGGCGATCGAAACGCCCCGGCCTCAGCAGTGCAGGATCGAGGATCTCGGGCCGGTTCGTCGCGGCCATGATGATCACGCCGGAGCCGGCCTGGAAACCGTCCATCTCGACCAGCAACTGGTTGAGCGTCTGTTCGCGCTCGTCGTTGCCCGACATCGGGCCGACGCCGCGCACCTTGCCGAGCGCATCGAGCTCGTCGACGAACACGATGCACGGCGCCTTCTGCTGCGCCTGCTCGAAGAGGTCGCGCACGCGCGCGGCGCCCACGCCGACGAACATCTCGACGAACGCCGAGCCGCTGATCGAGAAGAACGGCACGGCCGCCTCGCCCGCCACCGCGCGCGCGAGTAGCGTCTTGCCCGTACCCGGCGCGCCGACGACGAGCACGCCTTTCGGAATCTTGCCGCCGAGCCGCTGGTAGCGGTCGGGGTTGCGCAGGAACGCGACGAGCTGCTGCAGTTCGGCCTTCGCTTCGTCGATGCCGGCGATGTCGTCGAACGTGATGCCGGTTTCCTGCTGCACGTACACGCGCGCGCGGCTCTTGCCCATGCCGGTGAAGTCCTGCAGCCCGCCGCGCTTGCGCAGCATCATGTTCCATACGAACACGAGCAGCATCAGCGGCAGCAGCCACGACGCGAGCGATGTGAGCCAGCCGGTGTCGGGCGTGCCGTGATAGCGGATGCCGGCGGCGGTCAGCGTGTCGATCAGGTGCTCGTCGGTCACGCGGCTGGTCGTGAAGCGCCACGGCGCGCCGGCCTGCCGCACGACCGCGGCATCGGACGCAGGCAGGATCGTGCCGGCCTGCGGCATCTTCAGCGTGCCCGAGATCGACGCCGGGCCGACCTCGAGATCGTCGACGAGCCGCGCCGCGACGAGCCGGTGGAAATCGCTGTATGCGATCGGCGCCGACGTCGGGCGCAGCATCAGCAACTGCGCGGCGAACAGCACGAAGAAGCCCGCCGCGATCAGCAATCCCGGGTAGTCGAATTTCCTGTCCATGGCATCGGGCCGGCCCTGCCTGTTGCGCGGCGTGCGCTCACGCCGGCACGCGCGCGCATCCGGTATGCGGCCGCGGCAGCCATGCGAAAACGGCATGCATCCGCGCCATCGTCGCCTCGCTGTGTCGCGTCGTTCGTCGCATCGATCCCGCCTCGGCAACCCCATCGGCCGGCGTCGCCGGGCGGCCCTCGCCCGGGCGGCACGCCGCGACGCACCGCCCCTGGTTCAAGTCTAGTTCGCGCACGGACGTCGCGCATCGCTCGCCGTGCGAGCGTCGAATCGTCAGACGAACGGCTTTCATCCGCCCCCTTGCCGCGTTATAGTCGCGTGCATGACATTTTCGTGACAGCCGCAGTGCGCCGCCTCGCACGATGCCGGCCGTTGCATTTTTTCGCCCTGCGTCGCGTCAGTCCGCGCGATGCCGGCGCGCATCGAACGACCACACCCACCCGCCCACCCGAGGAGCCCACGACGTGAACGACACCCCCGATCGCCCCGACGACCTTCCCGCCGATCCCGACCGCCGCCGTGTGCTCGGCGGCCTCGCCGCGATCGGCGCCGGTGTCGCGCTCGCCGGCTGCGAAACCACCGCGGGCAACGCGCCGCGTTCGGCCGCCGACCTGCGCATCGACGAAGCGTTGCGCCAGCGCGTGCGCCACATCGTCGTGATCTATGCGGAAAACCGCAGCTTCGCGAACCTGTACGGCGATTTCCCCGGCGTGCGCTACCCGCTGAGCGAAGTGCGGCCCGAGCACGCACAGCAGCTCGATCGCGACGGCAAGACGCCGCTGCCGGTGCTGCCGAAGATCTGGGGCGGGCTCGTGCAGCAGGCGCAGGAGGTGGACGGCAAGCGCTACGCGATCGCCGAGCGCGACATCGACAAGCTGCCGAACGCGCCGTTCCGGATTACCGACGCGCAGGGCAAGCCGCTGCCGAACGGCGTGATCACGCGCGACCTGTGGCATCGCTTCTACCAGAACCAGATGCAGATCGCGGGCGGCCGCAACAACCAGTTCGCCGCGTGGGCCGATTCGGGCGGCCTCGTGATGGGCCATTACCGCAATTCCGCCGACACGCTGCGGCTGTGGAATCTCGCACGGCAATACACGCTGTGCGACAACTTCTTCATGGCGGCCTTCGGCGGCTCGTGGATGAACCACATGTTCCTGATCTCCGCGCAGCCGCCGCTGTATCCGGACGCGCACAAGCATCCGCATGCGGCGAAGCTGTTGTCGAAGGTCGAAGGCGACGATCCGGCCGGCACGCGCCTGAAGCTCGCCGACGATTCGCCCGCGTCCGCGCTCGACGGCCCGCCGAAATTCGCGGTCGACGGCCCGCTGACGCCGGACGGGTACGGCGTGAACACGATGGCGCCGCCGTACCAGCCGAGCTACGTGCCGCCGCCCGATCCGGGCAACGCCGCGTATGCGGATCCGGCCGACCATCGCGTGATGCCGCCGCAGGGCTACGCGACGATCGGCGACCGCCTGTCGGAGAAGAACATCGACTGGGCGTGGTACAGCGGCGCGTGGCAGTACGCGCTCGATCATCGCGACACGGGCACGGTGCCCGACTTCCAGTATCACCACCAGCCGTTCAACTACTTCGCGAACTACGCGCCCGGCACCGAAGCCCGCCGCAAGCATTTGCGCGACGCGGGGCTCGGCGACGAACCGTCGACCAACCACTTCATCGCCGACATCGACGCGGGGCGCCTGCCTGCCGTCACGTTCTACAAGCCGCAGGGCAACCTGAACATGCACGCGGGCTATGCGGACATCGAATCGGGTGACCGCCACATCGCAACCGTGATCGACCATATCCGGCGCGGGCCGCAATGGGAACACACCGTGATCGTGATGACGCACGACGAGAACGGCGGCTGGTGGGATCACGTCGCGCCGCCGGTCGGCGATCGCTGGGGCCCCGGCTCACGGATCCCGGCGCTCGTGATCTCGCCGTTCGCGAAAAAGGGCTTCGTCGATCACACGCTGTACGACACGAACTCGATCCTGCGCTTCATCAGCCGCGTGCACGGCCTCGCGCCGCTCGACGGCGTGGTCCGGCGCGACAACGCGTTCGCCGCGCGCGGCGCGACGCCGCCGGGCGATCTGACGAACGCGCTCGATCTCGGCTGACAACCGGTCGATCGCGTGAAACGACGACGCCCCGGGCCACGCGACGGTGGCCCGGGGCGTTCATACCGCTTCCAGAGGTGGCGTCGATGCCGCTCGTCAGCCGCCGATTCGCTGCTCGATCTTCTTCATCGTGTCGCTCATCTCGGCGGGCAAGCGCAGCTTCAGCATGTCGAACAGCGCCGCGTGCAGCTTCAGTTCCTCGCGCCATTCGTCCGCGTTCATCGACGTCACCGCATCGAATTGCTCGCGCGTGAAATCGAGGCCGTCCCAGTGCAGGTCCTCATACGCAGGCGACACGCCGAACGCATGCTCGCCGCCGCCGCCGGTGCCTTCGAGACGATCGAGCATCCACTTCAGCACGCGCATGTTCTCGCCGAAGCCCGGCCACACGAACTTGCCATTCGCATCCTTGCGGAACCAGTTCACGCAATAGATCTTCGGCAGCGTCGCGCCGGCGGCCTCGAGCTGCTGGCCGAGTTTGAGCCAGTGCGCGAAATAATCGCTGACGTTGTAGCCGCAGAACGGCAGCATCGCGAACGGATCGCGGCGCACGACGCCCTGCTGGCCGACGGCCGCCGCGGTCGTCTCGGAGCCCATCGTCGCGGCCATGTACACGCCTTCGACCCAGTCGCGCGCTTCCGTGACGAGCGGCACCGTCGTCGAGCGGCGGCCGCCGAAGATGAACGCGTCGATCGGCACGCCGGCCGGGTTTTCCCAGTCGTCGTCGATCGACGGGCACTGCGCGGCCGGCGCGGTGAAGCGCGAATTCGGATGCGCGGCCTTGCGGCCGGTTTCCTTGCCAATCTCGGGCGTCCACGGATTGCCCTGCCAGTCGGTCAGCTTCGCGGGCGGCGTGTCGGTCAGCCCTTCCCACCACACGTCGCCGTCTTCCGTCAGCGCGACGTTCGTGAAGATCACGTTTTCCTTCAGCGTGGCGATCGCGTTCGGGTTGGTCTTTACGCCGGTACCCGGCGCCACGCCGAAGAAACCGGCTTCCGGGTTGATCGCATACAGGCGGCCGTCGCGGCCCGGCTTCAGCCACGCGATGTCGTCGCCGATCGTCGTGACCTTCCAGCCGTCGAAGCCCTGCGGCGGGATCAGCATCGCGAAGTTGGTCTTGCCGCACGCGGACGGGAACGCGGCCGCGACGTGATACTTCTTGCCGGCCGGCGACGTCACGCCGAGGATCAGCATGTGTTCCGCGAGCCAGCCCTGATCGCGGCCCATCGTCGACGCGATGCGCAGTGCGAAGCACTTCTTGCCGAGCAGCGCATTGCCGCCGTAGCCCGAGCCGAAGCTCCAGATCTCGCGCGTTTCGGGAAAGTGCACGATGTACTTCACCGGATTGCACGGCCACCGCACGTCCTGCTGGCCGGCTTCGAGCGGATGGCCGACGCTGTGCACGCACGGCACGAAATCGCCGTCCTCGCCGAGCACGTCGTACACGTCGCGCCCCATGCGCGTCATGATCCGCATGTTCACCGCGACGTACGGGCTGTCAGACAACTCGACGCCGACGTGCGCGATCGGCGAGCCGAGCGGGCCCATCGAGAACGGCACGACGTACAGCGTGCGGCCGCGCATCGCGCCGCGGAACAGACCGTTGAGCGTCTCGCGCATTTCGGCCGGATCGATCCAGTTGTTGGTCGGACCGACGTCGTCGCGCGAAGCCGCGCAGATGAACGTGCGATCCTCCACGCGCGCGACGTCAGACGGATCGGATTGCGCGAGATACGAGTTCGGGCGCTTCGCCGGGTTCAGGCGCGTGAGCGTGCCCTGGTCGACCATCGCCTGGCACAGCGCGTCGTATTCTTCCTGCGAACCGTCACACCACACGACGCGCTCGGGCTCCGTGAGCGCCGCGATGCGCGATACCCAGTCGATCAGCTCGCGATGCTTGACGAAGGCCGGCGGAGCGATCAGCGGGCCATGCGTTGCTTCGGCCAAAGTGTTTTGCGACATGGGGATGTCTCCAGATTATTGGGCGGGGGATGGGGGATGCGGGGTGAACCCGCGAGATGGGAATGCGTGCGGAGCGCAGGGAGCGGCAGCGCGCAGCAGAACGGGACGCGCGAGTGGAGCGCGCGTCGATGCCGCGATGCGGGCGAGAGAAGGTGATGTCTCGTATATAAGCGTGCGAACGCGAGTTTCGCCATGCAAGCAACCTGCCATACAACTCCATGTCGGCCAGCATACCATCGCCGTTATTGGGCGGGCGTTGCGTTGCAGCAAGAAACCCGCTGCGCCGGCTCGCCGGCATGCGCGTTGCAGGCAGGTTCTTTTTACGGCGTCGTCGCACACCCTTTGGGGACGAAACGCGTGTGACGACCGCCCTGCAAGGGTTTCGCACGAGCGGCAATTTCAACCTGCCGCTTGGGCAAACGAACAACGCGAACACACGCCGTGCGAATCAGCGTTTTCGCTACTCAGGCAAACCCTGAATCAGTTGCGTACACAAACATCCTGTTCGAATCGCGATAGACGCCCCCGCTCGAAACGAGGTGCCGGGCAATCACGCGCTCCACGCGTCGAATGAAAAAAAGCCAACCCGTCACGGATTGGCTTTCTGCCGCGGATATGACGATTACGCGAACTGGTTCATCGTGTTGTCCTTGCCCGCTGCCTTCAGCGCCGCTTCGCCGCTGAAGTATTCCTTGTGATCGTCGCCGATGTCCGAACCGGACATGTTCTGGTGCTTCACGCACGCGATGCCCTGACGGATTTCCTTGCGCTGCACGCCGGCCACGTAGCCGAGCATGCCCTGGTCGCCGAAGTATTCCTTGGCCAGGTTGTCGGTCGACAGCGCGGCCGTGTGGTACGTCGGCAGCGTGATCAGATGGTGGAAGATGCCTGCTTCACGCGATGCATCGGCCTGGAACGTACGGATCTTCTCGTCGGCGAGCTTGGCCAGTTCGGTGTCGTCGTATTCGACGCTCATCAGTTGCGCACGGTCGTAAGCCGACACGTCCTTGCCTTCGGCCTTCATCGCGTCGTAGGCCTGCTGACGGAAATTCAGCGTCCAGTTGAACGACGGGCTGTTGTTGTACACCAGCTTCGCGTTCGGGATCACCTTGCGGATCTCCCTGACCATGCCGCCGATCTGCGCGATATGCGGCTTTTCGGTTTCGATCCACAGCAGGTCGGCGCCGTTCTGCAGCGACGTGATGCAGTCGAGCACGCAACGCGCTTCGCCCGTGCCGGCGCGGAACTGGAACAGGTTGCTCGGCAGGCGCTTCGGACGCAGCAGCTTGCCGTCGCGCTTGATGACGACGTCACCGTTGCCCAGCTGATCGGCCGACAGCTCCTCGCAGTCGAGGAACGAGTTGTATTGATCGCCCAGGTCGCCCGGCTGGTTCGTCACGGCGATCTGCTTGGTCAGGCCGGCGCCCAGCGAATCGGTACGCGCGACGATGATGCCGTCGTCCACGCCCAGCTCCAGGAACGCGTAGCGAATCGCGCGGATCTTCGCGAGGAAGTCCTCGTGCGGCACCGTGACCTTGCCGTCCTGGTGGCCGCACTGCTTCTCGTCCGACACCTGGTTCTCGATCTGGATGCAGCACGCACCCGCTTCGATGAACTGCTTGGCCAGCAGGTAGGTCGCCTCCGCGTTGCCGAAGCCGGCGTCGATGTCGGCGATGATCGGCACGACGTGCGTGACGTGGTTGTCGATCTTTTCCTGGATCGCGGCCTTGGCAGCCGGGTCCTTCGCGGCATCCAGCTCGCGGAACAGGCCGCCCAGCTCACGGGCGTCGGCCTGGCGCAGGAACGTGTACAGCTCGCGGATCAGCGCGCTGACCGAGGTCTTTTCGTGCATCGACTGGTCCGGCAGCGGGCCGAACTCCGAGCGCAGCGCGGCGACCATCCAGCCCGACAGGTACAGGTAGCGGCGTTCGGTGCTGTTGAAGTGCTTCTTGATCGAGATCATCTTCTGCTGGCCGATGAAGCCGTGCCAGCACCCCAGCGACTGCGTGTACTTGGACGGATCGGCATCGTACGCGGCCATGTCGGCGCGCATGATCTTCGCGGTGTACTTCGCGATGTCCAGGCCGGTCTTGAACTTGTTCTGGGCACGCATGCGGGCCGCATACTCGGGGCTGATGGCGTTCCACGCGCTGCCGTGGTTTTCCTTCAAGCCAGCCACTGCCTTGATGTCGTCTTGATATTGGGACATGTCTATCTCCTGGGAACGAAGCGCATTTGAGTAAAGAGTTCAGCGTGCCCGCCGCGTGTGACGAAGCGAACTGCATGGACTCAATAGTAATCCCGCCCGGCAACATTTCGGTCAAGTCTTATATAAGACATAAGATATAAATTTTTGTTGTTTTTCAATGAGATAGCCACGCGTTTTTGCGATGCAAAACACGGTTTCAAGCGGCGGTAAAACGCCGCGGCGGGAAGCCGATGCGAATTCCGCGATATGAAATCTCCTTTCGGCTGCTGGAGAACGGGCCGCGCGGGCAAGGCCGGACAGCGACGACTGCTCTCCCCTTTGTCATGGCTGCGACAAAACGTCTATACTTGGACAATTCTTTGATCCACGCGCGTCTGCGCCTCTGCTTGCCTCCCGGAGCGCCATGAACGACTCTCCCGTTTTCGACACGCTTTGCGAACTGCTGACTACCTCCGGCGCGCGTTTCCGCGTGCTCGAGCATCCGGCGGAAGGCAAATCCGACGCGATCGCCGCGCTGCGCGGCACGCGCCCCGAACAGGGCGCGAAGGCGATGCTCTGCACGTTCAAGGACGGCGGCGACGCCACCGCGCTCGCGGTGATTCCCGGCCACCTGAAGATCGACTTCCGCAAGGTCGCCGATGCGGTCGGCCGGCGCAAGGCGACGCTCGCCTCGCCCGACCTCGCGGCCGCCGTCACGCGCTGCGTGATGGGCGCCGTGCCGCCGTTCGTATTCGATGCGAACGTGACGCTCGTCGTCGATCCGGCGCTGGTCGAGCGCAACGCCGAGATCGCGTTCAACGCGGGCCGCCTCGACCGCTCGGTCGTGCTCGACACGGCCGACTACGTCCGGATCGCGCGCCCGCTGCTGGCCGACATCACGCGCCCCGAGACGACGGACGCGCCCGCCCCGCAGGAGCACGCATGAGCACGAACCGCAAACCGCTGCTGTCGGAGCAGGCATCGCTGATCGAGCAGGTGCAGCGCATCGCCGAAGGGCTCGGCGAGATGTTCGCGCCGTTCACCGAGGTCGTCGTGCACGACCTGCGCACGCCCGAGCACGCGATCCTCGCGATTCACAACAACCTGTCCGGGCGCGCGGTCGGCGACCCGGCGACCGAACTCGGCCTCGCGCGCATCGCCGACGACGATTTCCCGCAGGTGCTCGCGAACTATCCGAACCGCTTCGCCGACGGCCGCACTGCGAAAAGCACGTCGATCGGCATCAAGGATTCGACCGGGCGCTACGTGGCCGCGCTGTGCCTGAATGCCGACGTCACGCTGTTCCGCGGCTTCCAGGGCATGCTGAGCCAGTTCTGCCGCACGGACGGCGAAGCCGTCGTCGAAACGCTCGACCCGGCCG
Source organism: Burkholderia sp. AU44665 (assembly GCF_030504405.1). NCBI lineage: Bacteria > Pseudomonadati > Pseudomonadota > Betaproteobacteria > Burkholderiales > Burkholderiaceae > Burkholderia > Burkholderia sp. AU44665. The sequence continues at coordinate 690,425 of NZ_JAUJRI010000001.1, forward strand.
GCGCGGACGCGATCCGGCAGCGCATCGACGCCTTCGCGACACGCCTCGCGACGACGCCGCGCGAGCTGAAGACCGACCAGCGCCGCGAGCTGATGCACACGCTGAAGGCGGACGGCTTCCTCGAGGTGCGCCGCGCGATGGAAATCGTGTCGCAGCATCTCGGCGTGTCGCGCGCCACCGTCTACAACGATGCGAAGTGACGCGGCGCGCCCCGCATTCCAATTGACTGACTTTTTCGACCCCGAGCGACCATGAATTCTCCGACTCTCCCCACGTACGACGACGTCGCCGCCGCCGCGGCCCGGCTCGAAGGCCATGCGCACCGCACGCCGGTGATGACGTCGCGGACGATCGACGACGCGCTCGGCGCGCAGGTGTTCTTCAAGTGCGAGAACCTGCAGCGCATGGGCGCGTTCAAGTTCCGCGGCGCGTTCAACGCGCTGTCGCGCTTCGACGCGGAACAGCGCCGCCACGGCGTCGTCGCGTTCTCGTCGGGCAACCATGCGCAGGCGATCGCGCTGTCGGCGCGCATCCTCGGCATTCCCGCGACGATCGTGATGCCGCAGGACGCGCCGGCCGCGAAGATGGCCGCGACGCGCGGCTACGGCGGCAACGTCATGACCTACGACCGCTACACCGAGGATCGCGAGCAGATCGGGCGCGAGCTCGCGGAAAAGCACGGGCTCACGCTGGTTCCGCCCTACGATCACCCGGACGTGATCGCCGGCCAGGGTACCGCGGCCAAGGAACTGTTCGACGAAGTCGGCCCGCTCGACGCGGTGTTCACGCCGCTCGGCGGCGGCGGGCTGCTGTCGGGCACCGCGCTCGCCACGCGCGCGCTGTCGGCGCAAGCGAAGCTGTACGGCGTCGAGCCCGAAGCCGGCAACGACGCGCAGCAATCGTTCCGGTCCGGCACGATCGTGCACATCGACACGCCGCGCACGATCGCCGACGGCGCGCAGACGCAGCACGTCGGCAACCTCACGTTCCCGATCCTGCGCCGCGACGTCGACGACATCCTGACCGCGACGGATGCGGAACTGGTCGACTGCATGCGCTTCTTCGCCACGCGCATGAAGCTCGTCGTCGAGCCGACCGGCTGCCTGGCGTTCGCCGCGGTGCGACGGATGAAGGACGCGCTGCAGGGCAAGCGCGTCGGCGTGGTGATCAGCGGCGGCAACGTCGATCTCGAGAACTTCTGCGCGCTGGTGTCGGCACCGGCCTGAGCGTCACGGCGCGCATGAAGATCCTGTCATGCGCGCACCGCCCCGCCTCCACGTCGCGCCAGGTTTCGCGCCGCGGACTGATTACGTCGTCGTCCCGAAGTCGGTCTGAAGGCGTCTTCATGAATACGCGCGCGATCGCCGCCGCCCGGGCGCGACGGCATGCGTTGGAACCCGACCATTTCTTCAGACCTGAAACGCCGCCCGGGCACCTCGAACGCAAGCATCCGGAAAGCCGACACCGGGTAATGACGTTTTTTCGCATCCGCGCGCCCGGACGATTGACGTGCCCGACCGCGCGCCATTACCCTTGCGCGCTGATGGTTCCCAGGGATGGGATCAAAAGGGAACGCAGGCGAGGCGACGTCTCGAATCTGCGGCTGCCCCCGCAACTGTGAGCGGCGAATCCGTGCCACCGCATGCCACTGGGAAACCGGGAAGGCCCGCACGGATGGCGACCCGCGAGCCAGGAGACCTGCCATCGACCCGAGGTCCAGCAGCCGCACCGGGCGGGGTGTCCCGATGTGCAAGCACCGCCGTTGGCGGCCGCCCGTTGCATGGACGACCCGACCTCAGGATCCGTCAGATGTCCATCGTTCCCGAATCCGCTTCCCGGCCGGAAGCGTCGCCCCGACGCGCCGTCGGCATGCATCCCCTGCCGGCCCCCGGCTCACGATCGCCGTACACGTCACACGCTTTGTCCCGCTGTCTCATGAACCTTCGTCACCTGCTTGCCACGTCCGCCGCCACCGCGCTGCTTTCCCCGCTCGCCCATGCGGCCGGCGACGCGGCGCCTGCGCAGCCCGCGGCACCGGCGTCAGCCGCGGACCTGCCCGCGATCAGCGTGACCGACACGCGGCACCTGCCCGAATCGTTCGACCGGCGCTATGCGTCGACGCAGGTGCTCACGCGCGAGGATCTCGACCGGCTGTCGCCGGCCGACCCGAGCATCACGCAGGCGCTCGCGACGCTGCCGGGCGTGACCGTCTCGCAAAACGGCGGGCCCGGCTCGTCCGCGTCGGTCAGCATCCGCGGCTCGTCGGCGAGCCAGGTCGCGGTGTTCATCGACGGCATCCGGATCGGCTCGCCGACCACCGGCATCGCGCCGTGGGCCGACCTGCCGACCGAAGCGTTCGAGCGCGTCGAGGTAATCTCCGGCCCGGCCGCCGCATCGTTCGGCAACAACGCGATGGGCGGCGTCGTGCAGCTCTTCACGCGCCGCGCCGCCGACCAGCCGAACCAGACCACCGTGTCGTTCGGCGGCGGTTCGAACAAGACGTTCGACACGCAGTTCCGCACGTCGGGCACGGTGCCGTCGACCGGGCCGCTGGCCGCGCTCGGCGGGCTCACCTATTCGCTCGGGCTGCACGACTACAACACGGCCGGCATCGATGCGACGCGGCCTTTCTTCTACGGCCACGAAGATGGCCGCAATCCGTATCACGCGCAGGATCTCGACGCGCGGCTCGGCTATGCGCGCGACAACTGGTCGATCTCGACGTTCGCGCTGTACCACCGCTCCGATCTGTCCTACGACAACAGCGGCTACGCGAATCGCGAACGCGATCACCAGTTGACGACCGGCGTCGCATTCCATCTCGACATCACGCCCGATACGCAGTTCGACCAGTCGTTCGGCTATGCGAACGATCGCCAGTTCATCTACGCGGACAACCCGGCCCTCGCGACGGACCAGATCAATTCGCAGCGCATCAGCACGTCGACGTCGCTGACCCATCAGGCGCACGGTTTCCACCTGTTCGGGCTGCCGCTGTCGGGCGAATCGAAGCTCGCGTACGACTTCACGCGCGAACAGGCGTTCCTGCCGGTCGACATTCCCGGCGGCGTGCCGACGCGCAACGATTCCGCGTTCTCGCTGCACCAGTCGGCGACGCTCGGCAACGTGACGATGTTCGTCGCCGGCCGTCACGAGATCATCGCCGGGCAAGCAGTGAACACCGGCAACGCCGCGCTGTCGTGGGCGATCACGCCGGTCTATACGGCGCGCATGTCGTACGGCAATGCGTTCCGCCTGCCGACGTTCAACGACCTGTACTACCCGGGCTACGGCAATCCGAGCCTCAGCCCGGAACGCAGCACGTCGGTCGAGGCCGCGCTCGACGCGAACACGGCGTACGGCACGTTCACCGCGGCGATCTACGACACGCGCGTCAACAACCTGATCGCGTACAACCCGGCGACGTTCTCGCCGATGAACATCGGCCGTTCGCACATTCGGGGCATCGACCTGTCGTACAAGGGAACGATCGGCCGCTCGACGCCGGTGAGCGTCGCGGTCGGCATCCTGAATCCGCAGGACGAGACCAACCAGACCTGGCTCAGCCGCCGGCCGCGCCAAACGGTCAGCCTGAACGTCGACCACACGTGGGACGAACTGAAGCTGCACGCGCTGAGCACAGGCGCGTCGCTGCTGTACGGCGGCTCGACGTTCGACGACCCGGCCAACCGGCAGTATCTGGCGTCGTACCTGACGGTGAGCCTGCGCGCGTCGTACCGGATCAACTCGCACCTGACGGTGTCGGCGTCGCTGTCGAACCTGTTCGACCGGCAGTACATGACCGCGTACGGCTACAACACGCTCGGGCGCACCGCGTTCGGCAAGGTCAGCTATACGTTCTGACGGCCCCACGCAGCGGAGCGGCGCGCCACACCGGCACGCGCGGAAAATTGACAGCACGGCAAAAGCTAATAAAATTAGTTTTTTGACTAACCCGCATAGCATTCGTCATGGCGCGTGCCGGCATTACCGTGGACAAGCTCGTCGAAGCCGGCGCGCAGCTCGCCGATGAAACCGGCTTCGAGCAACTCACCGGCGCAGCGCTCGCGCGGCATTTCGACGTCAAGCTGGCGAGCCTGTATTCCCATGTCGCGAGCTTCGACGATCTCAAGAGCCGGATCGCGCTGTTCGCGCTGCAGGAGCTGGCCGAGCGCGCCGCCGACGCGCTGGCCGGCCGCACCGGCAAGGACGCGCTGGCCGCGCTCGCCAATGTCTATCGCGACTACGCACGTGCGCATCCGGGCCGCTTCGCGGCCGCGCGCCATCCGGTGAGCGGCGGGCGCGCCGCCGCAAGCGCGGGCGGGCAACTCGTCAGGATGACGGCAGCGGTGCTGCGCAGCTACGGCTTGCCCGATAGCGAACAGGCGCATGCGATCCGCCTGCTCGGCGGTTTCTTCATGGGCTACGTGACGCTCGAAAGCGCCGGCGGCTTCTCGCACAGCGCGCCGGAATCGGACGTGTCGTGGGCACGCAGCCTCGATGCGCTCGACGTGATGCTGCGCCACTGGCCTTCGGCCGCATGACGTACCGAACGGAATCCAAGCAATGAAAGACAAACCCGACGGCGTCGTGCTGCCGAGCCGTGTCGTGCCCTTCCCGACCTCGATCAGCGACGAAGCACGCGCCGCGCTGCAACGCCTGACCGGCGACGACGGGGTGCCGCTGAATGCGTTGCACGTGATGCCGGCGCCGGACGACATCGACGCATGGATGCGCGTGAAGGCCGGTGCCGACGCGCATTACACGGCCGCGGTCGAGCAACTCGCCGGCTATTTGCGCTCGAGCGTCGAGACGATCCGCGTCGGCGATGCGGACCTGCATGTCGCGACACCCGACGCCGCGGCTTCCGGCGCCTGCGCCTACATCGATCTGCATGGCGGCGCGCTGGTCGTCGGCGGCGGCGCCGCGTGCCGCGCCGGCGCGCAGATGCAGGCCGACCGGCTCGGCATCCGCTGCTACGGCGTCGACTACCGGATGCCGCCGGAACACCCGTATCCGGCCGCGCTCGATGACTGCATCGCCGCCTATGCTTACGTGCTGGCGCATCACGCACCGGAAAACGTCGTCATCGGCGGCCGCTCCGCCGGCGGCAATCTCGCCGCCGCGATGGTGCTGCGTGCCCGCGACGAAGGCTTGCCGCTGCCTGCCGCCGTCGTGCTGCTGTCGCCGGAAGCCGACCTGACCGAATCCGGCGACAGCTTCGAGACCAACCGGCTCGTCGATGTCGTGCTGCCGGCGCCGCTGATGGCGAACAACCTGCTCTACGCGAACGGCGCCGATCTCGCGCATCCGTACCTGTCGCCGCTCTTCGGCGATTTCGCTGCCGGCTTCCCGCCGACCTTCATCCAGAGCGGCACGCGCGACCTGTTCCTGTCGAACGCCGTGCGCCTGCATCGCGCGTTGCGGCGCGCGCAGGTGCCGACGGAGCTGCACGTGTTCGAGGGCATGCCGCACGGCGGGTTCATGGGCGCGCCGGAGGACATCGAGCTGAGCCAGGAAATCGCGCGCTTCGTGCATGCGCACTTGAATCCGCACGGATCGAATTGAGCCGGCGATCGACGGACGAGCACACAAGGACGACAACGGCATCGGCCGGATCGCCGGCTCCCCGGATCGAATGCGGCAAATCCCGCGGGTGACGCGATCCGGTCGCCCCGCGCCGCGCCGTGCACCTAGATGAGCCCGCGCACGCCCGCGGCGAGCTGGATCGCGCCGAATACCGCGACGACGGCCGCCGACGCGCGCGACAGCCCGTGCATGAACGCGAACGACAGCTTCGTGCGCAGCGCGGCGGTCGCGCTGCTCAGGCACAGCCACCACGTGGCCGAGCCGACGAACACGCCGGCGACCATCCACGCCACTGTCGCCCACATCGCGCCTTCCCGTGCCCCCGGCAGCGGGCCGAGCGCCGCGAAGATCCCGACGAACGACACGATCGTCATCGGGTTCGACAGCGTGAGGCCGAACGTCGTCAGGAAATCGCGCAGGACGGTCGTCCGCGGCAAGTCGCGTGGCCCGGCCGGTGCGGCCGGCGCCTGGCGCGCGATGGTCCACGCGAGCCACACGAGAAACGCGCCGCCGCCGATTTTCAGGCCGACGGTCAGCATCGGAAATGCGGTGACGATGCCCGCGACGCCCAGCGCGCCGAGCAGGCCGTAAATCGCGTCGGCGCACGCGGCGCCGATGCCCGTCGCGAATCCCGCCTGGAAACCGCGGCTCAGGCTGCGCTGAATGCACAGCATGCCGATCGGGCCGACCGGCACCGCGATCGACAGCCCCATCACGACGGACTTGATGAACAGCATCGCCTGCTCCTTGCGACATTCGGTGGATCGAACAGGCATCGTAGGGAAAGTCCGGCCCTCGCTGAATGGGATTTTTAAGGAAGAATGGCGGCTCTACCTTAAAAACGCCCGCCGCGATGGACGATCTGGACTGGAAGATACTGGCGCTGTTGCAGGACAACGGGCGCATCAGCTATACGGAGCTCGCGCGCCGGGTTCACCTGTCGGTGCCGGCGGTGACGGAGCGCGTGAAGCGTCTTGAAGCAGCCGGCGTGGTCGAAGGCTATACGGCCCGGATCAATCCGTCCGCGGCCGGCTATCCGGTGAGCGCGCTGATCGGCATTACGGTGCCGCAACCGGCGAAAGCGAAGTTCCTCAAGCTGCTGGAGACGATTCCCGAAGTCGTCGAATGCCATCACGTGACGGGCGCGGATTCGTATGTGATGCGGTTCGTCGCCGTCAGCATGGCCCATCTCGAACAGTTGATCGAACGCATCAACCTGTACGGCGAAACGCGCACGTCGATCGTGATGTCGACGCCGCTGCCCGCGCGCGGGCTGGCACGGCCGGCGGCAAGGGCCGATATCGTCAGGAAATGAACGAGCGCGGGCCGCCCCGCCGCCCGCGGCGGCCCCACGACCGTTGACCACGGTCGCCGGTGTGGTACCGACGACACGGGCGACCATGCCGGAAATCGGCGCCGCGCGGGCCCTCGGTTACGTAGCACGTGCAGAGAAAAACCGACGGCGTCGCTCCGTGCACGCGCCGCACCTCACACGATCAACGTCACACCGGCCCACGCGATCAGCACGACACCCAGCACACGGCCGATACGATCGCCGCCGGGCAGGACCTTTTCCACGAACACGAACAGCGACAACGCGACGATCCACACGACGTTCATCACGCCGCCGACGAACAGCAGCGCCATCAGCAACCAGCAGCAGCCCACGCAAACCGCACCATGCCGCGCACCCAGCAGGAAACTGCCGGCAACGCCCGGACGCCAGTGCGCGACCAGGAACGCCGCCGGCGCGCGGCATTGCCGCAGACACGCGCGTTTCAGCGGCGAGAATTGATAGAACCCGGCCAGCGCCAGCACGAGGGCGGAAAGAAGCGCGCTCTTCGACCACAGCATCATCGCGGAGATCAGCCCGGCCGGCTGCAGCAGCGCCTGAAGCAGCGCGGCGCCGATCGAGAACGCCAGCCACGTCGTCAGATAGCCGGCCAGCAGCGCCACGGACGTGAACGCCGATCCCGCCGCTCCGTCGCCGTGCTGCCGCAGCACGCGCCGGTACAGCATCACGAGCGGGGCGGCGCCGGGCGTCATCATCGCGATCATCATCACCCACCACATCGCGATCACGGTCGGCAGCGACGGATCCATGCTGCCCATGCCGTCCGCCAGGCGATGCGGAAACAGCGCGACGGTCGTCATCTCCCGCGCCGACATGCCGGTTCCCGCACCCGTCCACAGATAGAACCAGCACAGGCCGACGAGCGCGGCCATGCCGAGCAGCGTGACGACTCGCTCGCGCGCGAGCCAGGTATCGACCGGCGTCATGCCGCGGCGCGATGCCGAACCAGCCCGTGGTTGTTCAGATGCAGCCGCGCGAATTGCGCATAGGTTCCGTCGAGATTCAGCGCGATGTTGCCCTGCGAGCGCCCCGTGCCCGAACCGATCTCGGCCAGCTCGTATTCGAAACCGTGCGGCAGGTCGATCCGCACGCGGTGCTCGTCACCGGTCACCGGATTGCGGATGGGTTCGCCGGCCGCGTCGAACACACCGTCCACGTGGATCCGGCCGCGCCGCGCATCGACATCGACGTCGAAATCGATCTTCGTGAAGATCGGCTCGAACGCGTGCTCGAGCGTCGACGCATACACGGAAAACATCGTCGCGAACGGATCGGTATCCTGACCGGTCATGATCTTCAATACGGCGTCGCGCTGCGCCGGACTGGCGCGCTCGTCGACGACCGGCTGGCAATTGCCGTGGCCTTCGTGAACGGCGCCCGGCCACTGGAACACCACCGCGATCCTGACGCCGTCGAGCACCACGTCGCCGTAATGTCCGCTGTCGATCGAAATCGCGCCCATCGCTTCGCAGTTGCCGTTGGTCGGCAGCGCATTGAACTGGCAAGGGCAACCGTATGAGCAATTGCAACTGATCATTTCGGTGCCCTGAATCTCCCACGGCGTCATGGCTCCACCTCGCGCTCTGAAACAAACGAACGCTTCGAATCTAGTGCACGCAATGGGGGAAAGCAACGCGGTCATGGCGGCGTGAAAACCCTGCGTTCCGGCCTCACGTAAGACGTTTCGGGAGGCGCTCGCCGGGCTGTTGCGAAAACCGTCGCGCCGCCCCGTTCTCACACGAACAGCGACGCGACGATCGCACACCACACCGCACCCGCGCCGCACAAAAACACGCGTCGCGCGACGAACATTCGCGACTCGTCGTCGGGCGTTTTCATTGGCGATGTTGCGAGAAACGGCACGCTGGCAAGGCACGCGAAACCCGCCAGCGCGGGCACGATCACGACGAAGTCGCCGTATCGCCAGGGCAGCGCTTCGTGCAATCCCCAGTAGCCGAGAAACAGCATGCCCATCGAGAACATCGTCGCCGCGGCCGAGCTGAGCGCGACCACCGATCCTGTCGGAAATTGCACGTGAACCTCCCCTCGCGCAGTGCGCGATGCGACGCCTGTCGCCGGAGATCGCCATGATGTCGCGCGCCGGCCGCGGAATCAGGCGTTCGTTTCGGGCCCGAATGCGTCGAGCGCGCCGGCTTCGCTCGCGAGCCCATGCGCGTTGTCACGAATTGACAGATTCGATCCGGTCGAGCGGGATGTCGAGCCTGCTTGATCGAGCAGCACGTGCATGACGTCGCTAACCCGGCTTCTTCGCGCCCTGCGCAACGGAAATCCACCCGACCACCGCCGCGGCGACCCAGCAACAGGTGATCATCAGGTCCAGATCCATCCAGCCCTCGAAATTCGTGCTGTTTTCGAAACTGCAGCGCTGATGGCCCCTGACCCACATGCAGCCGCTGATCAACTGCTGGATGTGCATGTAGACGCTGTACACGGCAACGGCCGAAGCGATGACGGCGACCCGCAGGCTTATGCTCTTTTTCATTGACGCTGAAGGCGTGGGATGATCTCGCGACGATCTTAAGCCAATGGCGAGGCGCGACGCAATCGATCCGGTATCGGCGCCGGTGGTGTACGCGGTGTCATGCATGCCATCGGCAGCGTACGGCGAAATCGTCGCCACCGAGTCGTTGCGCGCGATCGCGCCGGTCACGCTCGGAAACATCGACGCATTCGCTGAAGCACGGTTGCGCGCCCGACGGCAATCGCGCATCGGTGTTCATCAAAACCGATGGGCTCGGCGATTATCTTGCCTAAGTACGCGGACAACCATGCCGATGAAAACGCTCGTCGTGGTATGCGACCGGATGAGGGTAGACGCAGGCCGTTGACGCACTCGCGATCCTGAACGCGTGTGGCGACCGGAGCGCATGCGCAGGTGCGGGCATGGCGCTTGCACCGCGTGATGCCCTCGCCTGCTGACATGACGCTGGCAGCAGGCCGCGCTCAAGGTTGCACGAGCGCCTGCCGAGGAACGCCGCCATGACCGATACCGCCGCACTCGCCGACCACGCCCCCAAACGCCGCGGCGTGACGCTGCTCACGCTATGCATCGCCGTGCTCGTCGCCCAGGTCGATACGGCCGTCGTCAATCTCGCGACGCGCGCGATCGGCGCCTATTTCCATGCCGGTGTCGGCGCATTGCAGTGGGTCGTCGACAGCTACAACCTCACGTACGCGGTGTTGCTGCTGACGGGTGGCCTGCTCGCCGACCTGTACGGGCGCCGCCGCATCTTCATGGCCGGCACGACGATCTTCACGATCGCGTCGCTGCTGTGCGCGCTGGCGCCGTCGGTGTCGGTGCTGATCGCCGCACGCGCGCTGGCCGGCGTCGGCGCCGCGTTGTTGCTGCCGGCATCGCTTGCGATCGTGCGCGTCGTGTGGCGCGACCCGGTCGAACGCGGTCGAGCGCTCGGCATCTGGGCCGCATGCAATGGCGTCGCGATGGCGATCGGCCCGACGCTCGGTGGCGTGTTGATCCGGCACTTCGACTGGCGCAGCATCTTTTTCGTCGTCGTGCCGCTGAGCATCGCCGCGATGCTGCTCGCGGTCCCGGCCGTGCCCGAGTCGTCCGATCCGCACGGCCGGCATTTCGACGGCGCCGCGCAAGTCGCGGGCGCCCTCGCGCTCGGCGCGCTCGCGTATGCGGCGATCGTGTTCCGCGAAGCGCCGGCCGCATGCGCGATCGCCGGCTGCATCGCGATTGCGTCGTTCGTCGCGTTCGTGGCGATCGAGCGCCGCCACGGCGAAGCCGCCCTGGTACCGCTCGATATTTTCCGGATCGGCGCGTTTCGCGGCGCGATCGCCGCGACCACCGGCATGACGTTCGGAATGTACGGTGTGCTGTTTCTGCTGCCGCTGACGTGGCAGAGCGTCGGCCGCCTCGATTCGATCGGCGCGGGCCTTGCGCTGTTGCCGATGGCGCTCGTGTTCGTCGTCGTATCGCCGTGGTCGGGGCCGCTTTCCGAGCGCATCGGCACGCGCGCGACGACGGCCGGCGGTGTCGCGGTGATCGCAAGCGGACTCACTGCGATCGGCGCGTCGGCGGACGCGTCGAGCCTGTTCGGCGCAGAAATCGGCCTCGCGTTGACGGGGCTGGGGATGGGAATCGCGACGGGCCCGTTGATGACCGTTGCGGTCGGCGCCGTCGACGCGGCGCGCTCGGGCACCGCCAGCGCGCTCGTCAACGTCGCGCGGATGACTGGCGCGACGCTCGGGATCGCGGTGCTCGGCACGGCATTCGCCGCCATGCACGGCGGCGCGACCGGCCTGCGGGTGGCGATGTTCGCCGGCGCGGCGGTTCAATTGACGGGCGCGGCGGTGGCGGCAGTTGCCGTACAGCGGTCGGCATGACGCGTGACATGCGCGCTCGGCACACGCGGCGCCGGTAAAGGCGGGAGAAACAGAAGAAGCCGCGAGAAGAAGCCGCGGCGCGACAGCGCCGCCGACTACCGACGAACGGCACGCCGCGTGCCGTTCATCCGGTTCGTCCGGCCACGAGACCGGACGGGGAACGATAGGTGCGCGCTGCGCACCTATCGTGGCCGCTTAGCGGCGCGGCTGGCCGCTTCGCGGCGGACGCGGGGAATTCGCGTCCTTGTGCCGGAAGTTGATGCGGCCCTTGGTAAGGTCGTACACCGACAGTTCCAGCGTCACGCGATCGCCCGCGAGAATGCGGATGTGGTTCTTGCGCATGCGGCCCGACGCGTACGCGCCGACCACGACACCGTTTTCCAGCGTGACACGGTATTTGCTGTCCGGCAGCACTTCGTCGACGATTCCGTCCAGTTCCAGCAGTTCTTCTTTTGCCAAACCAATTCCTCCAGACAAGGTGATTGACCGCGGCCGCGGCGACTGCCCGGCGCCGGCTCCCGCAAACGGGACGGCGGCCGGCAAGCGGCCGGGATCGGTTCGTTCAGACGGGCCCTCGGGCCAGTCTTGCGATCGGTGCCCGGCGCGTTGCGACGTTCGGGCGGTCGGTGGCTGCGGCGCCAGCGGCGCCGCGCAAGTCGGGACCGCGCCAGCTACGGCATGGCGGCGGTCTGCTCGGGTTGATGCGTTCAAGCGGTGATGCGCTCGCGAAACGGCATGCATTTCACGAGGGCGTTGCGTCGCATGCGGTCAGGCATGCGATGAGGGAGGCGTCACGACCGATGCATCGTGAATGTCGCGATGCATCGGTCGTGCGCATCGGAACGCACAGGCTGCCGTCGAGCGGCGCCCGCGCGATACGCTATCCGGCAGCGGTCGCCGATGGGCGACCGATGCCGATGCGGCTTACTGCGGCGTGATGTTCGACGCTTGCAGACCCTTCGGGCCGCGCTTCACTTCGAAGCTGACCTTCTGGCCTTCGGCCAGGGTCTTGAAGCCCGTGCCGCGAATTTCCGAGAAATGGGCGAACAGATCGTCGCCGCCGTTGTCCGGGGAAATGAAACCAAAGCCCTTGGTTTCGTTGAACCACTTGACGGTACCGGTATCCACAAATACTTCCTTAATACAAATGACGAATGATGAAGATGCGCCCGTGACGGGCACAGAAAGAATCAAAGAGGGAGAGACCAACGACTGCCGCACGGTGTGCGGCCAATGATGAGCAATCGAACTTCTTGACGACTTCGGTCTCGGACACTACGCGGTCGCGGCCGTTTCGTCAAGTTCTTTTGGTGCAGCGCACAAGCGCGGACCCTCGGGCGCTGCGCCGGATGCCGGCCGGCCAAGGGCGCTACATCGTCTGTTGGGACGGGAGGACCGCCCCTGCGACGCTAGTCGAATGGATTCAGCAGCCGGACGCCGGTGCGCGCGAAATCGTCGACGTTGCGCGTGACGACCGTCAGATCGTTAATCAGCGCGGTGGCCGCGATCAGCTTGTCGAGCTCATGCGTCGGATCCGGCACGCGCAAATGCCCCCACATCTGGCTGGTCTCGACATCGACCGGCAGGATGTTCGGCGCATAGCCGGACAGGATCATCGCCACCCAGGCCTCGAGCGCCGACGCCTGACTGTGATCGCCGCGATGACGGATCAGGTCGACACCGCGCCGCAGCTCGGCCACCGTCACGACCGACAGGTAAAGCGGGCTCGCGTCGGCTTCGGCCTGCCTGAAGAACGCCCGCACGCCACGGTTGGTTCGCTTGCCCTTCCTGTGATGTCGTCTTGGCTCAAAAATTCCAGTCGGACACTGCGCCTTGCAGTCAGTAAAATCAAGCATTTGTCATATGCTTCTGAACGGCATGCCTGCTGGTTACCATATGTGCCGGAAAGACCGGAAACCTTACCATGACCTCCAATAACCAAAACGCCTTCACCTTCCTGCGTCTGTTGGCCGCATATGCAGTGATCGTCACCCACAGCTACGTCGTGCTCGGACTGCCGCATGACTGGCTTGAGGCGCATGGCTTCCCGCAGTTCAGTGAGTTCGGTGTGAGCGCGTTCTTCGCGATCAGCGGGTACCTTGTGTGTAAGTCGCTGCAACGGAACCCGAATTCGATCGTCTATCTGCGCAACCGCGCGCTGCGCATCTTCCCGGGCCTGGCGGTTTTGCTACTGCTGACGATCTTCGTCGCCGGCCCGATCATGACGCATACGTGGTTGCCTGAGTGGCTCGAATACATGACGAACCTGTCGATGTACCAGCTCGTCCCGACACTCCCCCACTTCTTCGCGACGAACCCGGTTCCCGTCATCAACGGCTCGCTCTGGACGTTGTCGCTCGAGGTAACGTGCTATCTGATGCTGCTTGGCGTATCGTGGGCCGGAGCATTGAACTGGAAGGGGCTATTGCTGATGCTGGTCGGCTGTTACGTGGCGCTGATGGGTGATTTGCTCTGGCAAGGGAACAATTTGATCGGCGTGAACACCTTCCAGCTTTCTCGCCTTGGCGTGTTCTTCTGGGGAGGAGCGTTTCTCGCGACCGTAACCTTGCCGCGTAGCTGGATCCTGTGGACAGCTTCGGTCTTGCTGGCCCTGCTGCCCTTCTATCTGTTCGCGTCCCATTCAGACTGGAAGATCAGGGCGTACGCCTTCAACCTGCTGCTGCCGTTCGTTGTCATTTTCGCGGCGGAACGCCTGCCCAGGCTGGCCTTCCTGAACCGCTTCGACATTTCGTACGGCGTTTATATCTACGCGTTCCTCGTGCAACAGATTCTGGTATGGCACTTCGGAACCGGCATCGGCCCGACCAAGCTATCTCTTTTCACCGTCGCGATCGTCACCCCACTCGCCGCTGCTTCGTGGTTCCTCGTAGAGAAGCCAGCGCTCGCGCTGAAAAGCAGATTCGCCGGCTTTCGGAGGAAAGACGTGCAAACGTCTTCTGCATAGCAGTGCCACGCATTGACGCGCGACACCTCGACGACATAACCCGCGCACGGACGTCGATCATGCCGGCCGCCTCCTGATTCATATCCGTTGTTCGTGAAGGATTCTGGCCGGGCCGATGTGGCGTTACATCGTCTGTCGGGGACGAGGAAAGCGAGCGCTAAAAGACGAGGATTGCTGCGCGAAAGGCACGCCGGAGGCGTTTCGATGCTCGGAGCGTGACATGTAGCTGCCGTGTTGGCCCTGCCACGGGAGCCGGCGTCGGGCGTGCCGACCGCCGCCCGTCCCGGCTTCTCGGGATGGTGGACCGCCCCTGCGACGCTAGTCGAATGGATTCAGCAGCCGGACGCCGGTGCGCGCGAAATCGTCGACGTTGCGCGTGACGACCGTCAGATCGTTAATCAGCGCGGTGGCCGCGATCAGCTTGTCGAGCTCATGCGTCGGATCCGGCACGCGCAAATGCCCCCACATCTGGCTGGTCTCGACATCGACCGGCAGGATGTTCGGCGCATAGCCGGACAGGATCATCGCCACCCAGGCCTCGAGCGCCGACGCCTGACTGTGATCGCCGCGATGACGGATCAGGTCGACACCGCGCCGCAGCTCGGCCACCGTCACGACCGACAGGTAAAGCGGGCTCGCGTCGGCTTCGGCCTGCCTGAAGAACGCCCGCACGCCACGGTTGGTTCGCTTGCCCTTCCTGATTTCGCTGATGACGTTCGTATCAATCAAAAACACGGCCGACCTCGCCTGAATCCTGAACACGTTGGAAATCCGCGTCTTCGCCAACCTCCGGCATGCTCATCAGCACCTGCGCGAATGTCCGCCGCTTCGGCCGACCGAGCGCTTCGGCCAGAATGGCTCGATGTTCGGCCTCGGCGCTCCTGCCGTTGGCCGCTGCCTGCTCACGCAGGCTTTGAACGATAGTGTCATCCACGTTACGCACCAGAAGATTTGCCATGAGTACCTCCATCCAGATTTGCTATCAATGATAGCGTCACGAGGGTAAATTGCAAGCGTTGCTATCACCCTTGTAACCGGATGGACACGGGAGTCGACGCGAACCCGCGGCAACGGACGGCGAGCATCCGCCCCCTTTCGCCGCTGGCCCGACGCATCGACCTGCTGTCGCTCAAGGTAAGCCGGAGCGGGACGATGTGGAAGCCGGCCGAACGGCCAGTGTGGCGCCCATCGATCACGATGCGCGTTGGCCCGCGAGGAACGCAATTTGCGGCGCAGCCCTCGTCGGCGACATGCGCGACGACCGCGGCCCGTCGCGTCGATTCGCGCTGAAACATCGTGTTGCATAACCGGCCGCGGGCATCGCTATCGTTTGATACCATCAGACCACAAGACCGGCGATCGAACGCCGTGCGAAGCGCGCAGAAGACCTTGCATCGACGCGGACCCTCCGTGCCTGAAATCCCGATCCAAGACACGAGACGCTCTTCAGTGGACCTTGTTACGCCAACGCTGGAAACCCTCTTCTCCCCGACACCCGACAAACTCTACTTCCCGGCCTGCCTTGCGGCCGTGGCGATCATCGCGTGGCTCGTCGCCCGACACGTGCCGTTCTACCGATCGGCCGTCGACAAGTCGCTGTCGATGCGCTATCGCAATCTCGACGGTTTCCGCGGCATCCTGGCCACCTCCGTGGTCTTTCATCACTTCGCGTGCAACCAGGCGTTGCTGTCGACCGGCGTCTGGGGCGCCGGCACCGAATTCCTGCGCAATCTCGGGACGATCCCCGTCGCGATGTTCTTCATGGTCACCGGGCTGCTGTTCTGGGAACGTGCATGCCGAGGCACGCTCGACGTGCGGACTTTCTTCGTCGGACGCGTGCGGCGCCTCGCGCCGCTCTATCTGTTTTACGCGGCCGTCATCGGCGCATGCACGCTTTACTGGTTTCCCCGCAACGCCGTCGGCGCACCGACGCAGTTGCTGGCCGACCTGCTCAAGACCGTTTCGCTCGGCTGGTTCGGCGCGTTCCCGATCAACGGAGCGGAGCGCACGCCCTATCTGAGCGGCGTCTGGTGGACCCTCGCCTACGAATGGCGGTTCTACGTCGCCGTTCCGTTTCTCGCGTGGTTCGTCGCCACGCGTGCGTGGCGCAAGCTGCTCGCGCTCGCGATCGTCACGGCCTGCGCCGCGCTGTACGGGCCGCCGGGCGGCATGGCGCTGCTGTTCGCGTTCGGCGCCGTGGCCTACGAGGTGTCGCGACATCCCGCGATCCGCGCGCGGCTGGCCACGAAACCGGCGGCAACCGTCGCGCTGCTGATCCTCGCGACGTCTCCGTCCCCGGCCGAACGCTATTCGATCGAAGGCGCGCTGCCGCTGCTTCCGGTGTTTCTCTGCATCGCCAGCGGAAACACGTTCTACGGCGTGCTCAAGACCCGGCCGCTCGCGCTGCTCGGCACCACCAGTTTCAGCATCTACATGATCCACATGGTGATCGTGTACATGATCATCCATGCGTTCAACAAGTTCGTTTTCCCGATCAATTCGGCCGGCGACTCGGGCATCTGGGCGCTCGCACTCGCATGCGCGCTGATTGCCGTCCTGTGTGCGCTGCTGACTTACCGCTACGTCGAGCATCCGTTCATCGCCACGCGCAACGACGCACGCCCGGCTCGCCGCGCGCCCGAGCGAACGCGCGTCCGCCGCATCGAGCACCGTCCGTCCGACGATGAACATGTCGTCGATGCGGTCGGCGAGACCGCTTCCCGATGACGAGCGGAATCGGTACCATCGGGCGACCGACGTCCGGCCGCCGCCGTCCGACCATGCAGCGGCGCCGCTCACGCCGGACTTCCGTACCATCGATTTCGCCATGTCCCGGGAACCCACACATTCCGCGCTGCTCTGGATCGTCGCCGCTGCCTTCTTCATGCAGTCGCTCGATACGACGATCGTCAACACGGCGCTGCCTTCGATCGCCCAAAGCCTGCATGCGTCGCCGCTCGCGATGCAGCCCGTCGTGGTCGTCTACACGCTGACGATGGCGATGCTCACGCCGGCATCCGGCTGGCTCGCCGACCGGTTCGGCACGCGCCGCGTGTTCTCGGTCGCGATCCTCGTGTTCGTGCTCGCGTCGATCGGCTGCGCGGCGTCGCACACGCTCGGCCAGCTCGTCGTCGCGCGCGCCGTGCAGGGCATCGGCGGGTCGATGCTGCTGCCGATCGGGCGGCTCGCCGTGCTGCGCCGCGTGCCGGGCGAACAGTACGTCGCGGCCATCGCGTTCGTGTCGATCGCCGGGCAGCTCGGCCCGATCGTCGGGCCGACGCTCGGCGGCTGGCTCACACAGGCGATTTCGTGGCACTGGGTGTTCATCGTCAACGTGCCGGTCGGTGTGGTCGGCTTCATCGCCGTGCAGCGCTACCTGCCGCACGACCAGGCGACGCAGCCGCCGCCGTTCGACTTCGTCGGCTGTGCGTTGCTGTCGGCCGCGATGATCGCGCTGTCGCTGGCGATCGACCCGCCGATGTCCGCGCATCGCGCCGCGTGGGCGGCCGCGCTCGCCGGGCTCGGGCTGGCGAGCGCGCTCGCGTACCTGCCTCACGCGCGACGACGCACGCAGCCGCTGTTCCGCCTCGGGCTGTTCCGCGAGCCGAACTTCGGGTCGGGGCTGCTGGGCAACCTGCTGTGCCGGATCGGCACGAGTTCGGTGCCGTTCATGCTGCCGCTGCTGATGCAGGTGCAGCTCGGCTATACGCCGCTGCGATCGGGGCTGATGATGCTGCCGGCCGCGATCGCGGGCGTCATCGCGAAGCGGTGGATCGCGCCGCTCGTGAAGCGCTTCGGCTATGCGGCGTTTCTGGTCGTGAATACGGGGATCGTCGGCTGCGCGATCGCGGGGTTCGCGCTGGTGTCGGCGCGGCCCGCGCCGATGCTGGAAGGTGCGCTGCTGATCGTGTTCGGCGCCGCGAATTCGATGCAGTTCGCGGCGATGAACGGCGTGACGCTCAAGGGGCTGTCGCATGCCGACGCCGGCAGCGGCAACAGCCTGTTCACGATGATGCAGATGCTCGCGATGGGTTTGGGCGTGTCGATCGGCGGCGGGCTCATCAACCTGTTCGCCGCTTATCGGGGCTCGACGGCGCACGGGTTCATGCTGTCGTTTGCCTGCATGGGTGCGGTGACGCTGCTGTCGTCCGTCGTGTTCCGGCGGATCGATACGGCCGCGCCGGCGGCCGGTACCGCGGCGCGCCCTTCCGCGTGATCGCGGCCGTCAGTTCACCTGGCGGCGCTCGACGACGCGCTTGAGCACCCAGCGGATCGACGAAGCGTCGGCCGGCGGCCGCGCGACGCGGTATTCGTCGACTTCGAGCGTGTACAGGTAGCCGGGCTGGTACGCAAACCCCTCGATTCCCGCGTACCACAGGCTCCATGGTTCGCCCGGGCTGCTGCGCACCTGCAGGCACTCCATCGGCGCGACGCCCGTGCAGCGCGCGGACTGCGGCGCGACGTAGACGGTTTTGGTCACCGGCTCGCCGTCGGCCGGGCGAGCGGCATTCGGCGCGGTGGCCGCCGCGTCGGTCTGGCATCCGGCGACGAGCATGCTGCCGGCAATGGCGGCCGCGCCAAGCAGCGTTCGGGTCTTGTGAATCATCGGGCATGCCTCTGGGAGCTTTGCAGGGCCAATTAGACGAGCCACCCGGCGAGAAGGTTCACCAACACCTTGCAGAACGCGTTCGGCCATTCCGGTTTGTCGGATGTCGCGTGCGAGCCGATACGTTACCGCCTCCCGGGCCCGCGGCGTGCATCGTCACCGGCCACGCGATCGCCATCGACGGCCGCTTCACCGGGTAGTGATCGTGTACCATCGACGCTTCCCGATACGCTTTGGCGCGCTGCCTTCGTTCGCCCGGCCACGCCCGCGCGGCTCGCGCGGCGCGTTTCCTTCGCATGACGTCATCCGCTTCGTCCGACACCGCGCTGCGCCCGCTGCCGATCGATACGCTCGCCGTGCCGGCCGCACTCGACGGACGCACGGGCACCAACCGCTCGGGCAGCGCGCATCCGCAGATCGCCGCGACCAACGACCTCGACGCCGTGCGCGCGTGGCTCGCCCGCTTCGTCGATACGCCGACCACCTTCCAGAACTACCGCAAGGAAGCCGAGCGCCTGCTGTTGTGGGCCGTGATCGCGTGCGGCAAGCCGCTGTCGTCGCTCACGCACGAGGATCTCGTCGTCTACCGGCAATTCCTGCTCGCGCCTGCGCCGGCCGACCTGTGGTGCGCGAACGGCGGCCGCAAGCATCCGCGCGACAATCCGCGCTGGCGGCCGTTTTACGGGCCGCTGTCGGCGGCCAGCCAGCGACAGGCGCTGGTGATCCTGAACGTGATGTTCTCGTGGCTCGTGCAGGCCGGCTATCTGGCCGGCAACCCGCTCGCGTTGTCGCGACAGCGGCAGCGCCGGCCCGCGCCGCGGGTCACGCGTCATCTCGGGCAGCCGCTGTGGCAATCGGTGAAGGACGCGATCGCCGCGATGCCGCGCGACGATGCCCGCGCATGCGTCCATGCGGATCGCGCACGGTGGCTCTTCACGCTGCTGTATCTCGGCGGGCTGCGCATCACCGAAGCAGCCGATACGACGATGGGGCAGTTCTTCTGCCGGCGCGACGCGAGCGGGCACGAGCGCTGGTGGCTCGACGTGACGGGCAAAGGCGGCCGGCAGCGGCTCGTGCCGGCCACCGACGAGATGATGGCCGAGCTGTCGCGCTACCGGCGCGCGCATGGCCTGCCCGCGCTGCCGCGTGCCGGCGAACCGACGCCGCTCGTGCTCCCGGTCGGCCAGACGCGCAAGCCGCTCACGCGCGCGGCGCTGCACCGGATCGTGAAGCAGGTGTTCCGGTACGCGGCCGATCGGCTGCGCGCGAACGGCGAAGCCGGCGAACAGGCGGCGCGCGTGCTCGAACAGGCGTCCGCGCACTGGCTACGCCACAGTGCAGGCTCGCACATGGCCGACGGCCGCGTCGACCTGCGGCTCGTGCGCGACAACCTCGGGCATGTGTCGCTCACGACGACGAGCCAGTATCTTCACGCGGACGACGACTGGCGGCATCGCGAGACGGAGGAAAAGCACCGGATCGGGTGGGACTGAACACCTGGCCGGCGCACCGCGACTCGGTGAACGAGGTCGAGCCCGCCCCAAACGCGTCGTGGTTGCACTTCGCACGATTGCTTGCCGCACGCATGTCGAGCTCGCCGCGCGACGCGTCGACACGCGTGCCGTGTCAGTACACGGCGACCCAGTGCCCCGGCACCCACGCCCAGTGATTGCCGGCCCACCGGTAATGCCCCTTCGCCCACCGATAGCCGGGCGCGGGCGGCGGCGGCGCCACCTCGACGACGGGCGCGGGCTGGGGTGGCCGCACGGGCTCGACCACGCAGGCGGACATCAGCGCGGCACTTGCGCTCACCAGCATGGCCAGCGAAACGGATCGGATCTTCATTGTCGATTTCTCCCTGTTGTGTAATGGGTTGATCGGGCCGCGCGCGGCATGCACCGCGTCACGCGCCCCCGCGAATCAGGCCGCTCATCGGCCGTGTCGCGCCGCTTTCCGCGAACAACGCGGACGCGGTGCGGCGCGGGTCGAGCCCAAGGCTGTCGGCGGCCGCGCCCGCGATCAGCGCGTCGAGCGACGCGGTCGGTTTCAGGTCGCGCCCTTCGTACAGGTCGCCGGGCCGCAGCCCCGGCCAGTCGGCGATCACACGCCCGCCTGCGACCGCGCCGCCCGCGAGCATCGCGACCGACGCCTGCCCGTGATCGGTGCCGCCCGTGCCGTTCGCCGCGGCCGTGCGGCCGAACTCGGTCGCGACCAGCACCGTGGTCTGCTGCCATGCCGGCCCGAGGCCGTCGCGCAGTGCGGCGAGCATCGTATCGAGCGCCTTCAACTGATTCGCGAGCCGCGCGTTCTGCGCGCTGTGCGTATCCCAACCGCCCGTCTCGATCATCGCGATCCGCGGCCCGTCGTCGCGCGCGAGAAACGTCGCGGCGAGCTTGCCGACGCCGGCCGGGTCCTGCCGCGCATGCGCATCGCCGGCGAGGCCGCGCGCTTCCATCGCCGACTGCCACAACGGGCCGAGCTGTGCGTCGGCTTCGTAGAGCGCCGACACGCGCGTGAGCAGATCGTCCGGCGCGGCCGGCAAACCGGACGGCGCATACGACGCGGCCTGCACCGTGCCGCGCAGCGCAAGCGGCACGGTCGGCGCGAACGCGATTGCGCTGTCGCGCGTCGCCGGCAGCAGCGCGGCGAGCCGGTTCAGCCAGCCGTCCTTCACCTGGTACGGCGCACGGCCGCCCGTTTCGAGCACGTTCTGGCCGTCGAAATGCGAGCGGTCGCGATACGGCGACGCGATCGCATGGACGAACAGCGCGTGGCCGTCGCGGTACAACTGCGCGGTCTGCGCGAGCGACGGATGCAGCGCGAACGTGCCGTCGAGCCGCGTCGCCGCCGCCGTGTCGATCGCGAGCGGGCCGCGCAGCGACGCATACGCGGGCTCCGCATACGGGACGACGATGTTCAGGCCGTCGGCCGCGCCGCGCTGGATCACGAACACGAAGCGCCGGTCGGTTTCGACATTCGCGAATACGATCCGCGGCGCGACGAGGATCGCGCCCGCGCCGGCGGCGGCAACGCTGAGGAATTGTCGGCGGGACAGTGCCATGGTCATCTCCGTTGGAAATCGGGCGACACGAGCAGCAGCGCGAGCGACGTCGTCGCGCTTTCGGCGCGCGCGAGCGCGGTCGCGGTCGGCGCGCTCATCGAACCGGCGAGCAGCGTGTCGCCGAGCGTGCGCGGGTCGAGCCGGTCGCCCGTACGCGCGGCGAGACGCTGCGCGATCTCGACGCGGCGCACGAGCGCGTCGGGCGCGGCCCAGCTCGCGGCGACGTCGTCGTAGCCGGCCGGCGAGCCCGGCCGCCACACCGGCTGGCCGAGCTGCGCGAGCAGCGGCGCGGCCTTGAGATCACCCGTGTCGCGCCAGCCGAGCCCGCGCAGCGACGATACGGCCCACTCCCACGGCGTCTTGAACTTGCGGTTGACCGGCGCCCACGAATCGGGCGCATCGACGAGCGCGCGATAGACGGTCGGCAGATCGCCGCCGCTCGCGGCGAATGCGCGCGCGAGCCGGTCGGTCAGCGCGGGCGGCGGGTTGTCGGCGACGAAATGACGAGCAAGCTGGAACGCGATGTGCCGGCCCGTCGCCTCCGAACGCGCGAGGTCATGCAGGATCGCGCGCGCCTGCGCTTCGCCCGGTTGATCGTAGGTGCGGCCCATCACCGTGCGCGTGCCCGGTTCGTGCAGATTCGGGCGAAACACGAATGCGCCGGGCGCCGCATCGCCCGGCTGCGGCCCGCGCCCGCCGGCGATGCTCCAGCCGGTCAACGCACGAGCGAATTCCGTCACGTCGGCTTGCGTGTAACCGGTACGCACGCCGAGCGTGTGCAGCTCCATGATTTCGCGCGCGAGGTTCTCGTTGAGCCCGCGCTTCGCCGACGGATTGCGTGCCTGCGCACGCAGCGCGGCCGGGCTGTCGGGGCCGACCGAGCGCGCCTGATCGAGGAACACCTGCATCGCGGGATGCTGCTCGACGGCGACGAGCATGTCCTCGAACCGGCCGAGCACGTGCGGACGGATCGCGTCGCGTTCGAACGCGCCCGCATACGCGGCCACCTGCCCCTTGTCGACCGATACCGCGAAATGGTTCGCCCAGAAATGCACGAGACGTTCGACGAACGGCGCGGACGTGGTCAGCGCGCTGTTCATGCGCGCGGCGACGGCGCTGCGATACGCATCGTAGCCGTCGCGGCGGATCGATTGCGCGGTCGCGCGCTTCGCGGCCGCGTCGTCGCCCGTCATCGCGTTGCGGATGTTCGCGAAGCGCGTGGCAAGCGTGACCGCGTCCGGCTCGCCGGCCCATGCGGCGGGCCGCGCGTCGTAGCGGTCGAATTGCGCGACGAGTGCCGCCTTCGGCTCGGCGGGCGGTGCTTCGTCGGCCCGTGCGCCGAGACCGAAACGGTTCAGCGCGATCGCGGCCGGCGTGGCGTCGTTCGGATGGTCCATGACGGGCTCTCTTGCGGTGCGTACTCACGTTCAACGCAAGCACACCGGGAAATCCGTCGCGGGGCGGGAAAATATTTTTCGTGATCGGGGAAACGCCGGGCGGAAATCTCGCCGCACGGCGGCGCACATCGTCGACGGACAACGCCCGGGCAATGCGCCGGAACCGGCACACGCATGACGCGCGAGCAATACGCGGAGTCGCGTGCCGCCCGCGCGCGGCTTACTCGCTCGCCGATGCGTCCGGCTTCTTCCGCAGCTTCGGCGGCAGACGCCAGTTGCCGCTGTGCTGCAACCCGTCGACGAACTTCACGCGCTCGTCGGGCGTCAGCGTTGCCGCGAAATCGACGACGCTGCGCTCGACCTGCGCACGCATCGCGGTGTCGGCCGCGCGCGTGCGCTCGAGCGCCGCATCGATCGCCGCGCGATCGAGTTGCGGCGCGGCGAGCAGGTCCAGCACGGTAATCCGGCCGTCGCGCCCTTCGCGCGCGAAATCGCGGCCGCTCTTGCGCGCCGCCTTCAGCGCGGCGGCGAACTCGCGCTGCCGCGCATCGGGCAATTCGTCCGCCGCGAAACGCAACGCCGTGCGCTGCGCGGGCGTGCCGCCCGCATGCAGGTCGCGATGCGTCGAGAACCATTGATATGCGCCGCCGCCGATCGCGCCGAGCATGAACACGTTCAGCACGACCGAGCCGACGAGGGTGAGTTTCCAGCCGCGTTCGGTCATTCGTCGCTCCCGTCCACGCTCGGGCTGCCGAACGTCGTCGTCAGATAGCCCGGCTCGTGCGGCGCCGGCGGCGCGCTGCCGAGCATCAGCATCGACACGGCCACCGCGCCCGCGAGCGCACCGGCCAGGCCAACGCCCGCGAACGCCGCGCCCGACCACCATACGGCGCCGCGCCGGCGTGCGCGCCGCGGCGCGGGCGCCGTCGCGACGATGCGCTCGACGAGCGACGGCGCCGGCGGCTCGACCGTATCGCACGCGAGCCACGCATCGAGGTCGGCCGCATCGTCGAGCGCCAGCAGCGCGTCGCGCGGGTTCGCGTGCGCCCACGCCTCGGCGGCCGCGCGCTCGGCGGCCGGCCAGCGCCGCGCGTCCGAGCCGTACGCGGCGACGATGGTGCGAAATCGTTCGGGTGTCATCGCTTGTCCTCGCTAGGTGGGTCGCCGGCCAGTTGCGCGCGCAGATTGCGCCGCGCACGGGCGAGCAGGCTTTCCAGCGCATCGACGGTGATGCCCATCAGGTTGGCCGCTTCCACGTTCGACATTTCCTGATAGTACTGGAGCACCAGCGCTTCCCGCTGCCTCGGCGGCAATGCGGCCAGCGCCTGCCGCACGCGCGCGTCGCGCGAACGCAGTTCCGCATGCGCGGCCGGCTCCGGTTGCGTGTCGGGCACGTCGGGCAGCGTATCGACGAGCTCCTCGCGCCGGCCGCGCAACCGGTCGTAGCACAGGTTCAGCACGACGCGATGCAGCCACGTGTCGAAGCGGGCTTCGCCTTCGCGCCAGCGCGGCGCCTGGTTCCAGATTCGCAAGAACGTCTCCTGCGCGACGTCCTCGGCTTCGTTCCGGTCGCCGAGCATGCGCGTCGCCAATGCGAGCAGCCGCGGCAGCTTGCGCGCGACGAGCACGCGCACCGCCGATGAATCGCGCGCGCCGACGCGCGCGACGAGTTCCGCGTCCGGATCGCGGTCGCCGCGATCGTTCAACGCCGCCGGCTCCGTCGAGCGGCGCGCGAGCGCTGCACTGTCACGGCAGAGGGAACCGCCGCCCGGCTGAAGCTCATCGTGGTGCTCTCCTTGCATGCGTCGGGCCGGCGCCGGACGGCGCCATGCCGCCCGTTCGTCAACGCCGCGCGCGTCGCGCCCGACATGGCACACGGTGTCGGCCATATCCGTTTCATCGACGTCCGGTTCGCGCCGCATGTCGATCCTGTCAGCCAGCCGCGCGAGCGTCGGCCGGCGCGATCAATATACGACGACCGGCGCGGGCCGGTAATACACCGACCGGGCCGGCACCACGACGCAGCCGGCCAGCACGATGGCTGCGGCCGCCACGATCACGATGGTTCGAAAAGGCATCGCTTCGGCTCACGATATTGCGTGGAAAATCCGCTGCGCCGGCATCGCATGCCGGGCGGCGGCCTGCGCGTCAGGCCCAGTGACCCGGCACCCAGCGCCAGGCCGGGCCGCGCGCGGCCCAGTGTCCGGGCACCCAGTGGTAACCGACCCGCACGACCTGCCAGTGGCCCGGAATCCATACGTAGCGGCCTTGCCGCCAGTGCCAGTGGCCCTGATCCCATACGTAACCCGCACGGGGCGCCGGCATCACTTCGACGCGCGGCGGTGGCGGCGCGTAAGGCGCGACGATGACGGCCTGCGCGAATGCCGCCGACGCCGCAAGCGCGGCCACGCATCCGGCAGCCAATCGCAACGGAACGGAAAGTTTCATGAAAGACTCCGAAATAACGGGCATCGACCAGAAGCGGTCGTTCATGCGTTAAACGGAGCAGGCAGGAGAAATCCGTCGCGGTGTCGGCAAATAATTTCGGAGACAGCGAACGGGCGCGGGAGCAGATCGGAGGCCGCGACACGCACCCTTGCACATCGACCGCCGCAGACGCCGGGTCGCGGTACTGTCACACCGCGGCAAAACTGCCCTTCGACAATGCATGCGACCGGGATCCCGCTCGTTTCCGGCCCAGGCCCCGGCCGTGCTCGCGCATGGCCGCACGGTTCCCCACCTCGCGCCCCATCAACGAAAACACCGACCATGTCGAACCAGGACACTCTCCCTGACCAGCCGAACGAGCCGGCCGCCTCCGTGTCGCGTCGCGGCTTCCTGAAACTCGCCGGCGTCTCCGGCCTCGCCACCGCCGCCGGCGGGCTCGCGGCTGCCCGCGCCGGCGCGTCGAACCCGGACGGCACGCCCGAACAGGTTCACCTGACGTGGGGCAACGACCCGACGTCCGAAGTCGTGATCTCGTGGGCGTCGCTCGCGCCGGCCGTGAACCCGCGCGCGCGCATCGTCGCCGACGGCGAGCCGGCGCGCACCGTGCACGGCGTCCAGCGCCTGTACACCGACGGCCTGAACGGCGAAACGGTGTTCACGTACCACGCGCGCGTGCACGGGCTGAAGCCGGATACGCGCTACCGCTACGAGATCACGGCCGACAACGACAGCCATGCCGCGCAGCCGTTCTCCGCGAATTTCTCGACCGCGCCGCGCGGCCGCGCACCGTTTCGTTTCACGAGCTACGGCGACCTCGCGACGCCGAACGGCGCGTGGGTGCTGTCGTCGCCGCAGAGCCGCTTCGCGGTGCAGGCGGTCGAGCAGTTCCAGCCGCTGTTTCACCTGCTGAACGGCGACCTCTGCTACGCGAACCTGAACCCCGCGCACCAGCCCGACGTCTGGCGCGATTTCGGCAACAACAACCAGACGTCGGCCGCGAATCGCCCGTGGATGCCGTGCCCCGGCAACCACGAGATCGAATTCAACAACGGTCCGCAGGGGATCGACTCGTACCTCGCCCGCTACACGCTGCCGGAGAACGGCACGCACTTCCCGGGCCGCTGGTACAGCTTCCGCGTGAGCTCGGTGCTGTTCGTGTCGCTCGACGCCGACGACGTCGTGTACCAGGATGCCGCCGCGTTCGTCGGCGGCCCGGCGCCGCTCGTGCCGGCCGCGAGCACCGGCCGCCCGCCGATCGAGCCCGGTACGTCGTTCTATGTGCGCGGCTACAGCAACGGCGAGCAGACACGCTGGCTCGAACGCACGCTGCGGCACGCCGCGCATGACGACGACATCGACTGGATCGTCGTGCAGATGCACCAGGACGCGCTCAGTTCGTCGAAGACGGGCAACGGGTCCGACAAGGGCATTCGCGAAGCGTGGCTGCCGCTGTTCGACCGCTACGGCGTCGATCTCGTACTGTGCGGCCACGATCACGACTACGAGCGCAGCTACCCGGTGCGCGGCTGCAATCACCGCGCGGGCGTCGACGCGAAGACCGGCGAAGTGGTCGAAACGCTGCAGCCGCGCCCGGTCGGCTCGAACGATCCCGACCGCACGACGTTCGACACGAGCCACGGCACGATCCACCTGATCCTCGGCGGCGGCGGCACCAGCGCGCCGCTCGACGTGTACGGCGAAAACCCGTCGACCGGCTTCGCGCAGGCGAAGGTGTTCACGAAGCCGAACCGGCCGGTGCCGGGCACCGCGCCGAACACGTTCGTGCGCCAGCCGGCCGATGCGCTCGAGGATGCGATCTGGTCCGCGCGCCGCGATACGGGCACCGGCTACGGCATCGCGGTGTTCGACCACGATCCGGGCAAGCCGGGCGGCCACACGACGATCACGATGCGCTACTACCATGCGCCGGGCGCCGATCAGCAGCCGACCGCGCAATACGAGCTGTTCGAGACGATCGAGCTGAGCAAGAAGCGGCACGAGCGGTGATCGCCGCGTCGGGCGCCCGCTGCGGCGGACGTCCGACGCGTTGCCGTCGAGAACGGAATACCCCGGCGCGAGTTAGACTGCCCGCCTCGCACACCGCCCCATGCAGATGAGTTTCGAATACCGCATTCACACGCCGCCTTCGGCCGCCGCATTCGATGCCATCGCCATGTGCCGCGACAAGCGCATGGCGACGTCGACGTCGATCCACACGAACGGCGGCTTGAAGTTCGCGATGCGGCCGGCGGCTGGCCGCTGATCGATCTGTCGATCGACGAAGCCGGTTTCCTCCTTGTCACCACGCTCGGCCCGATGCGAACGCGATGCTCGACTCGATCGACCCGCGTTGTCGGAAATTGGCGCACCGTGGCGCATCGACGACGCGTGATCGGTTCGCGCGACCGAATCCGTCATACATGCCCGTGCGGCTGCAACGCCGCAACGGCCGCGCCCCCGTAAAATGCGCGTTTCCGGCGGAACCTTCGCTTGGTACCGCTGCTCGCGACAACAGCACGCGCGAGCCGACCCGAATCATCCGAAATCGAATGGGCATGTTGAAACACGCAGCAAGCATGAAAGGCAAGAACCAGGCAACGCTCCTCGGGCTCGGCGCGGTGCTGTTATGGGCGTCGGTGGTCGCGCTCGTTCGCGGGGTCAGCGAAAGCCTCGGCGCGACCGGCGGCGCGGCGATGATCTATACGGTGGCGTCCGTGCTGCTGCTGTTCTCGATCGGCTTCCCCGACCTGAGCCGATTCCCGAAAAACTATCTGCTCTGGGGCGGGCTGCTGTTCGTGTCGTACGAGGTATGCCTGTCGCTGTCGATCGGCTATGCGCGCAACGGTCAGCAAGCGATCGAAGTCGCGATGGTCAACTATCTGTGGCCGAGCCTCACGCTGGTCGCCGCCATCGTGTTCAACAAGCAGCGCGCGAACCTGCTGGTCGTGCCGGGCGTCCTGCTGTCGATGCTCGGCATCTGCCGGGTGCTCGGCGGCGACCAGGGGCTCGATCCGGCCGGCATGCTGCGCAACGTCGCGGACAATCCGCTCAGCTACGGGCTGGCGTTCTTCGGCGCGCTGATCTGGGCCGGCTATTGCACGGTGACCGCGCGCCTCGCCGACGGCAGGAACGGCGTCACGCCATTCTTCATGCTGGTCGCCGCGGTGCTCTGGATCAAGTTCGCGATCGAAGGCGGCGGCGCCATGACGTTCAGCTGGCACGCGGTCGTGTATCTCGTGCTGGCCGCGTCGGCGCTCGGCTTCGGCTATGCGGCCTGGAACACCGGCATCATGCACGGCAACGTGACGATCATCGTCGGCGCATCGTACTTCACGCCGGTGCTCGCCGCTGCCCTCGCCGCGATGCTGCTCGATGCGCCGCTGTCCGCCGAATTCTGGCAAGGCGCGTCGATGGTGTGCGGCGGGTCGATCCTGTGCTGGCTCGCGACACGCGGCCGGCGTCGTGACAAGGCCAAGCCCGTGCGGACGAGCAAGCAGGCCGAGGGCAATTGCCACGGGTGACGATGGCCGGGGCATTGACGGCAGGCCGGATCGCGACCGGCCGTGCTCGGAGCCGCGTCCACCGCGCTAGCTTCGCGATTCGAGCGCGATCCGCATCGCCAGCCCGGCCAGCACCGTCCCCATCAGCCAGCGCTGAACCGCCGCCCAGAGCGGCCGCCCCGCGAGAAAGCCCGCGATCGAACCGGCCGCGCACGCGATCAGCGCGTTGACGCTGACGCTCACCGCGATCTGCACGCAGCCGAGCGCGAGCGATTGCGCGAGCACGCTGCCGTGCCCCGGCACGATGAACTGCGGCAGCAACGACAGGTACATCACCGCGATCTTCGGGTTCGCGAGGTTCGTGATGAAGCCCATCGCGAACAACCTGATGCGGCTGTCGTGCGGCAACTCCCTGACCTGAAACGCGGAGCGCCCGCCCGGCTTCAGCGCCTGCCACGCGAGGTAGGCGAGATACAGCGCGCCGGCAACGCGCAGCGCATCGTACGCATACGGCACGGTCATCACCAGCGCGGTGATGCCCACTGCCGCGCAGACCATGTAGAACACGAATCCCAGCGCGACGCCGCCGAGCGACACCAGCCCGGCGCGGCGGCCTTGGCAGATCGAGCGCGAAACCAGATAGATCATGTTCGGTCCGGGCGTCAGCACCATGCCGAGCGACACGAGTCCGAACGCAAACAGGGTGGGCAAGGCAGGCACGGCACGCTCCTTCAGGGCGACGATCACGAGGTGCGAACAATGTATTGCATCGCGGCCGTCGTCGGCATGAATAAACTGCAAGCGGCCCATGAGCGCCGTTCATCTTGCGGCCGGCCGCTACCTGCCCTTTTTCGCGCGCGTGCGAATCGTCTTTTCCGCTTTCGCACGTTGCGCGTCGACGAGCCGCACGAACGCGTCGGCGACCGCGTTGCCGGCGGTATTCCACGCCAGCCGCACGGACCGATGCAGCCGCGGCGACAGGGCCAGCACGCGGCCGCCGAACGGTGTGTACGTGAGCGTGATGCGCGGCACGATCGACACGCCCATGCCGGCTTCAGCCATCGACAGGATGGTGCGCATCTCGACCACGTTGAACGCCGCCCGAAGCGGCGCGCCGCCGCGCGCGAAGTAATCCGCGATCACCGGCCCGCACCCGGCCTTCGAGAAGATGAACGGCGCCGCGGCCAACTGCCTGGCCGACACGCTCTTGCGGCCGGCGAACATGTCGGCGGCCGCCACCGCGACGAAATCCTCGTCGAGCAGCGGCAGGTTGTGCGCGAACGTCTTCGTGCCGGCCACCACGCCGACGTCGGCCGTCCCGTCGTCGATCCACCCTTCGACTTCGCTGTCCGTGCCTTCGAGCAGCACCGCCGATACGCCCGGGTGCATCGCCTTCAACGCCTCGAGCGCGGGAACGACGAACGCCAGCGAGACGCTCGGCAGCGACGCGACCACCAGCTTTCCTTCGAGCTTGCCGCGCGCCAGGCTGAACTGCTGACGCAGCATCTGCGCTTCCCGCACCACGCTCTGCACATACGGCCACAGGCGTTCGCCGGCCGCCGTCAGGACGACCGGCTGCCGGTCGCGCCAGAGCAGCTTGATCTGCGTGATGTCCTCCAGCTCCGTCAGCGCGTGGCTGATCGCGGATTGGCTGCGGCTGAGCCGGTCTGCCGCGGCCGTCAGCGAGCCGAGCTCCACCACCGCAGCCAGGGCCTGCAACTGGGCAAGCGTCATCGGGTTTCCTTGTTCGAGGGCATGTATTCTGTGCATGGTATGCCGCGTTCTCTTGAATTATATTGAACCGGCCCTGCGGTCAGGCAGCGGACAGCCACGCGTCGCCACGCCGCACCATTCGATGATGCACTTCAATCCGACTGAACGACTGCCACGCCCGGCGCCGCCGGCGTCCGGCACCACGTCCTGCTTCATTCCCGAAGACGCGCTAGACTAGCCGGATGGAACAATGCCGTTATTGCCTGAGAATCCGCGATGAATGGGATTGCCACGGCGACGAATGCCGCCGGGCAATCGCCAAGGCGCTGCGCCGGCAGCGCGCGGGCCTGCCGATGGTCCCCGATCGCATCCGCAACGAGTTGCCGTCCGGCGCGCCGACCCAGCAAGTGATCGCGGTCCTGTCGCGCCAGCGGCTGCGCGCGCGTCGCGGCAACGAGGAGCGCCGCGAGCGCAAGGAAATCGACGACGACGGGGTCTGAGCCGGCACCCTGGCGCGAGCCGTGCCGCCGCGCGACGGTCGCCGGCCCTTCGACGCCCGGGCGCCCGCGCCCGCGCGACATCCCGCCCTTTCACTCTCCCGCCACTCCGTTCAATCCCCGTAATACAGCGTGGGGACAGAAGGGGTTCGGTCGCGGCATTGTTACCGCGAAAGCAACGATCTTTCACTCAAATTCACGTTTACCCTAGGTGACCCCGCGCCTACGATGTATTCAACCGCTGACGACATGGCGTCGAACGCGGAAAGCCAATAAACACCGGAGGTCATCATGAAATCGCTCGTTTCCGCAGTCGCAGCCGCCGTCGCCCTGTCCGCCTCGTTCGGCGCATTCGCACAAAGCACCGTGACCCGTGCCCAGGTGCGCAATGAACTGGTCCAGCTCGAAAACGCCGGCTACAAGCCGAGCCAGTCGAGCCCGTACTACCCGGCCGACGTCCAGGCCGCGGAAGCCCGCGTGCGCGGCGTCGACAACAGCGGCTTCGGTTCGCAACCGGCCGCGACCGGCGAGAGCGGCGCACCGGCCGTGCGGGTGCAAAGCCGGCACGACTCGGTCTACTTCGGCCATTAAGCGCGCCGCCGCGCGCCCTGCGCGCGCAGCCCGCACGGCGAAGAGCCCGTCCCGCGACGGGCTCTTCGCGTTTCGGCCCGCCGTCAGCGGCCGCCCGACGCGACGCGGCCGGTCTCGTCCGGCGCGCTGCCCCGAATCAGATCCTGGTAGCGCACGCATGCGCGCTGCGCGGACGCCTTGGCCGCGTACATCGCCGCGTCGGCCTTGACGAGCAGTTCCTCGGCCGACGCGCCGTCCGCGGGGAACTCGCTGACACCGATGCTCGCCCCGACGGCCACGCGCCGTTCGTCGAACTCCAGTTCCTCGGCCATCACGATCTGGATGCGCGTCGCGACATCGCCGATCACCGCCGGCGAATGCACGTCCGAGAGCAGCACGATGAATTCGTCGCCGCCCAGCCGGGCCACCATGTCGCCGCTGCGCAGCACGTGGGTCAACCGCTTCGCAACGGTGACCAGCGTGCGATCGCCGGCCGAGTGTCCGAGCTGGTCGTTGATCTGCTTGAACCCGTCCAGGTCGACGAACATGACGGCCAGCCCTTCGCGTACCGCGGCCGCGTGCCGGATCGCGGCGTCCAGATGCTCCATGAACAGCATACGGTTCGGCAGCGCGGTCAGCGGATCGTGGCCGGCGAGATGCGTGAGCTCCTGCTGCTTCGCGCGCAGCATCGCGACCTGCG
Organism: Burkholderia sp. AU44665; assembly: GCF_030504405.1. Classification (NCBI taxonomy): domain Bacteria; kingdom Pseudomonadati; phylum Pseudomonadota; class Betaproteobacteria; order Burkholderiales; family Burkholderiaceae; genus Burkholderia; species Burkholderia sp. AU44665. Next base: position 723,196 of record NZ_JAUJRI010000001.1, read on the forward strand.
TGCGGATCTCGACGCGCATGCTTTCGAAACAGCGCGCGAGCACGCCGATCTCGTCGGCACGCTCGACCGGCAGCCGCTCGGCGGCCGGATCGTCGAACACATGCGTCGCCGCGCGCGCAAGCGTCTGCAACGGCCGCGTGATCGCACGCGCGAACAGGATCGCAAGGATCACCGCGAGCATGCTCGATACGAGCACCATCCTGACGATCCGTTCGCCCAGCATGCCGGCCGGCGCGAGCACGTCGCCCAGCGGGCGGGCCATCCCGAGCACGACGAAGCGGTTGCCGTCGTCGTGCCCGAACGGCGTACGCACGAACGCGAACATCTGGCCCGGCGCCTCGTCGGGCTGCGCGAGGCCGTTGAGCGTCACGTTCGTGCGCGCACTGTCGAACAGCGCGCGCGTGGCCGCGAAGCGATCCTGCATCAGCACGCGCCGGCCGCGATCGAAGCCGAACGTCTGTGACGAATCGGGATGCACGAGAAAGTCGCCCCACTCGTTCGCGAGATAGACCCCGTAGTCTCGCGGCAAGTCGCGTTCGAGCCGGTCGAACACGCGCGACAGCTCGACGTCGACGACGAGCGCGCCGACCGTCTGGCCCGACGCGTCGACCACCGGCGTCCCCACGCGCAGGATCGGCAGCCCTTGCGCCGCATGCGCGCCCGTCTCGTGATTGATCGCGATCGGCGACAGGTAGATATGACCGGGCGCCATCGCGAGCGTATCGAATACGTAGGAAAACTGTCCTTTCTCCTGGAATACGCTTTCGGGCAGCACGACGATGCCGCGCGCATCACGATCGAGGCGAATGCGTTCGATCCCGAAATGCCCGCTCGCGATCAGGCGGATCTGCAGGTATTCCGGATGATTCCTCATGAAGCTGTAATACACCTGCTCGAGCCGCATGCGGCTCGCGTTGTCCGGGTGGTCGGTGCCCGCGACGAACGCGGACGACGGCAACTGCGCGAGCACGAGCGCATCGTCGGCCACGTCGGCGAGCGCGGTCGTGAAGCGCTGGCCGAGCAATTGCGTCGACATCAGCAGGCTGTGCTGCGCTTCCTGCACGAGCATCGCGCGGTTGGCGCGATACGCGTAGTAGCCGGTCGTGCCGGACGCGATCACGCCGATGCATGCGAACAGCACCGACAGCTTCGACGTGAGCCCGAGCCGGATCATTTTCCGAACTGCTCCGGCCGGTCGCCCGACACGATGCGGCTCCACAGCGATTCGCGGCGCGCGATGTCCTCCACGGGCTGAATCCAGACGAGATGCTGGCGCCCGGTCTCCACGCCGCGAGGCGGCTCGAGCGTGTTCGCGAGACCCTGGCGCTCGGTGAGCAGCGTGCCGATCGCCGGTTCGAGCATGTAGTTGATCCACGCGAACGCGAGCTGGGAACGTTGCGCGCCGCGCGTGACGGCCCAGCAGTCGAGCCATGCCAGCGCGCCTTCGTCCGGGATCACGTAGCCGACGTCCGCGCCGGCGCGACGCAACTGCTCGACCTGCTGCGTGCCGTAGTTGCCGAACATCAGCGCTGCGCGATGCTGGACAAAGAGCGCGGTCGCCTCCTCGGGCAGCGTGTAGTACGTCAGCAGGTTGCGGCGCAGGTCGATCAGCTTGCGGGCGACGGCAAGCGTCTGCGCAGGCGACAGGCGGAACGGGTCGGGATAGCCGAGCGCCAGCGCCGTAAACGAGAAATTGTGCTGCGCGCTGTTGAAGTCGAGCACCTTGCCGCGGTAACGCGGATTCCACAACTCGCGCATCGAGCGCGGCGCGGCCGGCACCTGCTTGCGGTCGTAGATCAGCCCCATCGACGAATACGTGAACGGAATCGCGTAGGACGCGCCGTCCTGCACGAGGCCGCCGATCGTCGCGAGCTGCTGGAAATTCGGCAACTGCCGCCGCCGGTTCGGGACGCGCGGCAGGTCGATCGGTGCGAGCAGGTGTTCGTGCGCATAGCGCTGGATCTCGGCCGTATTCGCGGCCAGCACGTCGTACGGGGGCGGCGATGCGCTGTGCATGCGCGCCCACAGCGCTTCGTCGGAATCGACCAGCGTCACCTCGACGCGCACATGAAACTGCGCCTCGAATGCGCTGACGATATCGCTGTCGGCATAACCGGGCCACGCCAGCACGCGCAGCACGTTGTCGTTGGCGGTTTCGGGAGAGGCGGCGAAGGTGGGCGGCACGGGCGCCAGCAAGCCCAGCGTCAATATGACGAGCAGCGCGCGCACGGCGCCGCGTGCGCGCCTGTGTGCGCCGATTCCCCTGATCAATCGGACCCCGCGTGACTCGCCCCGCTGCATTCGACTGTCCTTTTTCGGGTCGATGCGATATCCCGCAACGAGACCATAAAACGCAGGGGCACGCAATCGGAACAAGCCGCACATCGCGCACGCTCGCTGGCGTCACGGCTGAACGCAACCTAATTACACGGGCCCGCGCCGCGCCGCACCCCGACGCCCGCGGACGTCGCATCGCTCTTCGGTATCCAGAACTTCGCGGGCAATTTCGCGCGATCTCCATCACGGCCTGCATCTGCGTGATGAAGATCGCGAAAAGCACGTTCGTGGTGGCCGACGCGCTGCCGTATCGGCTCATCGTCGGCACGGTTGAACCGCCGCCGCGCGGCGGCGGCAAGCGACATGTCGAGCCGAAAGCGGCCCGACGCAGCAGGACGGCACGGCCGCCGCCCTGCGCTTTCCTTTTCGGGCCGCGCATCGGACAATGGGCCGCGCCCGCCGGCGCGGCGCCGCTGCGGCCCGCGTGCGGCGGCGACGCGCTCCGCCCACGCCGATGAAACGCTACGAAACCCTCGCCCACACGATCGCCGACGACATTCGCAACGGCAACCTTGCCGTCGGCACGCGCCTGCCGTCGCTGCGGCAGATCATCGCGCAGCATGGCGTGAGCCAGTCGACGGTGTTTCGCGCGTATTACCTGCTCGAACAGTGGGGGTTGATCCGCGCGCGCGAACGCTCCGGCTACTACGTCGCGCCGGGCGCGCAACCGGCCGCGAGCCCGGCGGCGAAGCGCCGTACGCGCCGCGTCGGCGCCACGCGCAAGGTCGACATCAGCAACCTCGTGTTCTCCGTGCTCGATGCGGCCACGCAGCCGGGCATCGTGCCGCTCGGGTCCGCGTTCCCGGCGCCGCAACTGTTTCCGCTGCCGCGTCTGGCGAAGTCGCTCGCGCAAGCTGCGCGGCTCGTGAGCCCGTGGAGCACCGTCGTCGACCTGCCGCCCGGCAGCGAAGCGCTGCGCCAACAGATCGCGCGGCGCTATCTCGCCACCGGCATCTCGCAGCCGATCGACGAAATCGTCGTCACGAACGGCGCACTCGAAGCACTGAACCTGTGCCTGATGGCCGTCACGCGGCCCGGCGACGTCGTCGCCGTCGAAGCGCCCGGCTTCTATGCGGCGCTGCAGGCGATCGAGCGGCTCGACCTGCGTGCGGTCGAGATTCCCGTCGATCCGCGCACGGGCCTCGATCTCGATGCGCTCGCGAACGCGCTCGACCGGCACGACATCCGCGCGTGCTGGTTCATGACCAATTTCCAGAATCCGACCGGCGTCACGCTGTCCGCCGAAAAAAAGCGCGCGCTCGTCGACCTGCTCGCGGCGCGCGTGGTGCCGCTGATCGAGGACGACGTGTACGGCGAGCTGCATTTCGGCCCGCACTACCCGCTGCCCGCGCGCGCGTTCGACCGTCATGGCCTCGTGATGCACTGCAGCTCGTTCTCGAAGACGCTCGCGCCCGGCTACCGGATCGGCTGGGCCGCCGCCGGCCGGTTCGCGGAGAAGGTGCAGCGGCTCAAGCTGATGACGACGCTGTCGGCCAGCATTCCGGCGCAGGCCGGCATCGCGAACTATCTCGAGCACGGCGGCTACGACCGGCACCTGCGCAAGCTGCGCGGCGCGCTGCACGCGCAGCTCGACCGGATGGACGACGCGCTGCGGCGCTGGCTGCCGGCCGGCGTCGAATGGGTACGGCCCGACGGCGGGTATTTTCTGTGGCTCGCGTTTCCCGACGCGATCGACGCGATGGAACTGCATCGCCAGGCGATCGCCCGCGGCATCAGCTTCGCGCCGGGGCCGCTCTTTTCGGCCGCGCACGGCTTCGAGCGCTGCGTGCGCGTGAACTTCGGCCATCCGTGGAGCGGCGACATCGAGCGCGCGATCCGCGTGCTCGGCGAACTGGTCGCGCAGCCGCCGGTCCGCAAGGCAGGCTGATCGCACACGATGCGCGCGGCGCGGGGCGCGTCACGGCCATGCAGCCAGGCCGCACGCGGGTTACATTGCAGGTCCTGCCGCCCTTTCCCGATTGCCCATGAGCCCACTGCCTTACGTCGATCACGACGCGCTGCTGAAACTGACGGCCGAAGCCGCGCATGTCACGCAGCCGTGCGCATGCACGAGGACCTCGCTCGCCGGCTGGACGACCCTGCCGCTGTCGCTGCCGGACACGCAACTGACCGAAGTGGCCACGCTCGTCGCGCCGGGCGAGGCCGAGCCGACCTATGCGGAATATCATCCGGCCGGCACGCGCTACGCATCGGACGACGCACCGATCGCGCCGCGCCATTTCCCGTACAACCGCTGCACCGTCAGCCGCTGCCGCACGTGCGGCCGCCTGTTCCTGCGCTACCAGGAAGGCGGCGGCTACTTCATCGACCAGCGCATCCGCGCACTCGATCCGGCGCTCGTCGTCGACGCTTGACCTCGGAACGCGATGAACCGCAAGCAAACCGGCGGGCGCCCGACGTCACGCGGGCGCCCGCCGGCGTTCAGCGCGCCGCCGTCGCCTTGCCGAACCCGCCGAGGATCTTCTTTTCGAGCGCGATGTAATCGCGGCCGAAGTGGTGATCGCCCTGCGTCTTGATCACGTCGGCGCCCGTGTTCGCGAGCGCCGGGCACATCGTGTCCGTCTCTTCCGCGCCATAGAAGCACTGCACGAGCGCCGGCGGCACCTTCGCGATCTCCGGCGCGACCTTCAGCGCGTTGTCGCTGGCGGGCATGCCGAGCCAGCCCGTCACGCGGATCTGGAAATCGGCGGACGGCGCGAAGCCGAGCAGCGACATCACCACGACCTTGTCGCGCAGGTCGGCCGGCAGCCGGTTGTACGCGAACGGCATCACGTCGGCGCCGAACGAGTAGCCGACCAGCGCCACGCGGCTCGCATGCCAGCGCGCCATGTAGGTGCGCATCACGCGAGCCAGATCGCGGCTCACCTGCGCGGGCGGCTTCTCGCTCCAGAAATAGCGCAGGCTGTCGATGCCGACCACCGACACGCCGTCGCGCCGCAACGCCTCGGCGATCGTCTTGTCGAGATCGCGCCAGCCGCCGTCGCCCGAGATCACGATCGCGAGCCGGTCGCTGCCGCCCTTGGCCGGCAGCTCGACGAGCGGCAGGTCCGATACGTCGAGCTCGTCGCTGCTGGTGGTGTCGCGCAGGTGCGACGTGACGAGCGACACGAGCTTCACGGTGTCGCCCGCCGCCGCCGTTTCGACGAAGCCCGGCATCGCGCGGCGCACGATCGTCGGATCGGGCGGACACGGCTTGAAGCGCGGATCGAGCTTCGCGGCCGGACCGACCGCGACGACACCGGCGATCGTGTTCTCCGGCGCCATCGACAGGATCTGCTTCGCGATCGCGCCGCCCTGGCCCACGCCCGCGACGATCGGCGTGAAATAGCGCGACGACTGCGCGAGACGTTCGAGCTGATGGCTGACCGCCTCGGCGTCGCCGTCGAGGTGGTGGCAGGCCTCCTGCTTCGCGGCGAGATTCGCCGCGTAACGCGCGGAATCGACGCCGACCGTCATCGCACCGGCTTTCGCGAGCGCGTCGGCCGCCTGCTGATCGGCGGCATGCCAGCCGGCCTCACGCGAGAACAGCACGACGAAACCACGCAGCGGCCCGCTTGGCTTCGTCACGATCACGGGCCCATAGCGGCCGCCGGACACGGTTTCGGCTTTCACTGCGGCCGGCTGCGCCGCGCAGGCGGCGCCGGCCAGCATCATTCCCGCGCAGGCGGCTGCCGCCCGCGCGATTCCCTTCGTCAACATCATGAACGCCGACCTCCAGCCAGCAATGACAGATCCGCGAGCGTGACGAACACGCCGACCGAGCCCGAGGCCGCGAGATAACGCGGCTCCCAGTGCGGTTCGAACTTGCTCTTGAAAGCGCGCAAGCCGCGGAAGTTGTAGAAGCGGCCGCCGAAGCGCCAGACCATCAGGCCGAGCCGGTGGAACGGCGACGGCATCTTCGCCGCGCCCATCCCCGAGAACGGCGCGATACCCAGGCTCAGCTTGCGGAACCCCGCTTCCTTCAGATGCAGCGCGAGCTGCGTAAACAGATACTCCATCGCGTACGGCGAAGCGTCCGGCAGATGGCGCATCACGCCGACCGTCGCCTCGGTGTTGAGGTCGGTCGTCATGAACGTGACGAACGCGATCGGCTTGTCGGCCTGCCGCACCAGCATCACCGATTGCGTCGCGAGATAGCCATCGTGGAACGCGGCCACCGAGAAGCTCTTCTCGCGCGCATCGCGGCTGTCGAGCCAGCCGTCGGAGATGTCGCGCAGCGCGGGCAGCGCGGCCGGCACGTCGTCCGGCGCGATCACCTCGACCGTCAGCGCATCCTTGTCGCCGCGGCGCAGCGCGTAGCGCAGGTGCGAGCGGTTCGATCCCTTCAGGTCGAACCGGTCGAGCGCGATATGCGCTTCCTCGCCCAGCTTCATCAGCGTGAGCCCCGCGTCGAGATACAGCGGCAGCGCGTTCGCGCGCACCTGGTAGAACGCCGCGCGACCGCTGTGCGCATGCGCGAGCGCGATGAACTTGCTGATCAGCGCCGGCCACTCTTCGCGCGGCCCGACAGGGTCGTGGAGCGCGGCCCACGTGCGGCCGTTCTTCGCGTACATCAGGAACGCGCGCCGCGACTCCGAGAACAGGAACGACTTGTCGCCCATCAGCGCGAGGCCCGCGTCGCTGCATTCCTGCGCGCGGATGATCTGCTCCGCGTCGACCAGATCCTGCGCCGCGGGCTTCACGAAACGCCCGGGCGCCGGGCGCAGCAGTTGCCACAGCGCGAACAAGGCAACGAACACGCCGGCGGCGAGCGTCGCGCGCAGCGCCCGCGGCGCGCGCGCATCGAACGAGAAATGCGACCACAGCTCGCGCGTGTACGGCACGTCGCGGAACGCGAAGAACAGCACCCACACGGCCAGCATCAGCACCAGCGCCACCGACACGAACCAGCTCACGGTGAAGCGCTCGGCGAGCAACGACGAATGACGGTTGAACCGGCGGCGGCTGACGAGCAGCAGCACGAGCAGCGTGCCGAGCACGCCGGCCTCGACGAACGCGAGGCCCTTGGCCAGCGACAGCGCGAGGCTCGCGAGCGTCAATGCGAAGGTCATCCACCACGCACCGTCGAGCCGGCGCAGCAGCCCGCGCGCGACGAACAGCAGCGCGACGCCGAGCACGCTGCAGATCACCTGCGAGCCTTCGAGCACCCACAGCGGCACGATGTGGCGCAGGATCGCGATCCGGTGCCAGAACGCGGGCGTCGCGCTCGAGATCACCAGCATCCCGCCGACCGCGAACGTCACGAGGCTCAGGAACACCGGCGCGAGCTGCGACACGCGCGCGGCCTGCCGCGTGACGAGCCGGCGCCGCAGCGCGCGGCCTTCGAAGCCGGCCAGCAGGCCGGCCGACAGCACGAGCGGCACGCCGAAATAGATCGCGCGATACGCGATCAGCGCGGCGACCATTTCGTGCGCGGGCACTTCGCGGCCGAGCGTGAAGACCATCGCCGCTTCGAACACGCCGATCCCGCCCGGCGTATGGCCGATCATCCCGAGCAGCAACGCGGCGGCATAGACGGTAATGAAGGTCGGGAAGCCGACGGGCGCCGCCGGCAGCAACACCCACAGCGTCAGGCCCGCGGCGACGATGTCGAGCACCGCGTAGACGACTTGCGCGACGAGATCGCGCCGCGCCGGCACGTCGAACGACAACCATTTGAAGCGCGTGACGACCGGGCGCGCGGCGCTGCCGCACAGCCCGACCAGCGCGGCGAGCACGACGAGCAACGCGGCCCCCGTCCACGTGAGCACGCCGGGCGCGACGTGCAGCATCGCGGCGAGCGCCTCCGGCACGCAGACCATGCCGACCGCCGTCATCAGCACCATCGCGAGCGCCAGCGTGCCGCTCGTGAACACCGTCATCCGGCCGATCTGGGCAGGCGTGACGCCCGACACGCCGTACACGCGGGCGCGCACCGCGCCGCCCGTCAGCGCGCCGAAGCCGGTCGCGTTGCCGAGCGCGGAGCCGGCGATCGCGCCGATCCACAGCGCGACGCGCGGCACCCTGGCCGCGACGTAGCGCAGGCCGACCGCATCGCGGGCGACGAGCGCGAGATAGCTGAGCGCCGTCGCGGCGAGCGACGCGCTCCACTCGCCGACGGACATGTGACGCAACTGGCGCATCACCGACCGGTAGTCGACGGATTCCGACAGGTGCTGGAAAACCACGATCAGCAGCAGGCCGATACCGAGCGCGAGCAGCGGCGACAGCACGCGCTCGTTGCGGATCAGCGCCCGGGCACGGGCGATCACCGCCGCGGCAGGGCCGGGCGAACCAGGGTGGCGGGAAGACATAACGTGTTCAGTGGTGGTGCATAGCGTGTCGCGGCGCGGGTGGGCCGGGCGGCGACGAAAATCTCGTTGTTCTGCGTGGGCGGCCGGCCAGGACGAGGGCGGGCGGCGCCGAAACCAGAATTTACGAGTATACGGAACTTATATTACAAAATCTTTCATGTTCGCTTTGTGCGAATTTGTGATGTCTTGCGCATCAAAACCGCATAGAAATACGGCGCTCCACGAACGCAGGTGCGCATCATACCGGGAACCGGGGCGGTTTTTTCATCGGATGAACGCGTTGTGATCCATTTCGGAGAAATCTGCCGCGCCAAGCGCGGACAGTGAGGACGAAAACGCGACGGCGCCGCGCGTTTCGGAATGGGAACGAGTCGATCCGGTGCGCCCGCGCGGCGCACCGTCGGTGCGGAACTACGCTCCCGTACGCTATTTCGCCCGCTCATGCTCGCCCAACCCGATCGCCTTGTAATCGTAGGTCGGGTAGAACTCCGTCCGGTACGCGCCCCAGGCCGTGTCCTCGAGCACGCGATTGACCTCGCGCAGCCGCGACGCCGGCAGCCGCAGCACGACGATCTGCCCGATGCCCATCGTGACCGTCCAGCTCACCACCTCGACGCCCGGCGGCGGGAATGCCTTGTAGAACCCCTGCTTCGCGAGTTGCGCATTCAACTCGGCAAGCGGGCGGGATTGGTCGTGTTTCAGGAACACCGTCAGCAGCACCGCATTGTCGGGCGTCGCGACAGCCGTGCCGGCCGGCACCGTCGACGTCTGGCCAATGGCCGGTGCGCCGGAAATCGCGACGGCCGCCACCGCCGCGGCAATCACGAGCGTTCGAATCGGAAAATGCGGAAATATGGTCATCGCGCGACTCCATGGCTTCGTGGCTGGAGCCGCCATCATGCGCCGCCGGATCCATTGCTGCAGCGAACGGCCGCTGCGCTTACGCCGCGCCCGCGCCGTCACGCTCGCGCAGCACGTCGATGAACGCGCGCAGCTTGGCCGGCACGTGCTTGCGGTTCACGTAATACAGCCACATCGGCGGCAGCGTCCGGCACGCACCGGGCAGCACCTCGACGAGCGTGCCGTCGCGCAGGTCCTGCTCGATCCGCTCGCGCACGAACGCGAACGCGATGCCGACCCCGGCGCGCGCCGCGTCGATCACCGCATCGTCGTCGTTCGTCACGAACACGCCGTCCGGATCGAGATCGACGTCGCGTCGCCCGTCGTGCAGCAGCCATTTGTGCAGGCGTCCGCTTTCCGAAAACCGGAAACGGATGCACGCATGCCGCGCGAGCGCGGCAATCGACTCGGGCGTGCCGTGCCGGGCAAGATAGGCCGGCGACGCGACCAGCGCACACGTCAGCGCAGGCGCGATCCGCACGCCGATCATGCCCGGCTGTAGCCGGTCGGCCAGGCGGATTCCCGCATCGAAGCCGTCCTTCGCGATGTCGACGAGTTCGTTCTCGTAGCGAATTTCGAGCCGGACTTTCGGATAGCGCTCGCGGAACGTCGCGAGCACCGGCGCGATCACGAGCAAGCGCGCGAGCGGCAGCGCGGTCACGCGCAGCAGCCCGTTCGGCTCGCTGCACGCATCCTTCAGTTCGTCGCGTGCCTGCATGACCTGCCGGTACGCGGGTTCGGTCTGCCGCCAGTAGCGCTGGCCGGCTTCCGTGAGACTCACGCCGCGCGTGCTGCGGTTGAACAGCTTCACGTTCAACTCGCCCTCGAGCTGCCCGATCGCAAGGCTGACGGCGGCCGGCGTCAGGCCCAGTGCGGCGGCGGCGCGCGTGAAGTTGCCGGCCGTCGCGACGGTCATGAACACGTGCAGCCCGCCCATCGGATCGCGTCTGCTCATCGCCTGCCCCATCATTAAAAAAACTTGAAACTGCTTCCAGCGGAATGCGGATTCTCCCATATACCGCAACTGCCTACACTGGCCCTGTCGTCTTATCGGAGCCCCTCGCATGAACCCGCTCACCGCCGCACTGCCGCTCGCCGTCGCCCGCCGCACGATCGACGCGGCGCTCGCGCATGCCGCATCGCTACAGATGGCCGGCGTCGCGATCGCCATCGTCGATGCCGGCGCGAACCTGCTCGCGTTCGTGCGCACCGACGGCTGTTTTCTCGGCGCGATCGATCTCGCGCAGCGCAAGGCGCTGACGGCGGTGCGCTTTCGCGCGTCGACCGGCGCGCTCGGCGCGATGTCGGGCGACGGCCCGCTGCGCGGCATCGAGCACAGTCACGGCGGGCTCGTCACGTTCGGCGGCGGCGAACCGCTCGTCGACGGCGACGGGCGCTGCGTCGGCGCGATCGGCGTGTCGGGCGGCAGCGTCGACGAAGACACCGCGATCGCACAGCACTGCCGCGACCTTTTTCAGGCAACCCTTCACACCACAAGGTAAGCAGATGGCACAGAAACGCATCCTCATCACCGGCGCGGGTACCGGCTTCGGCCGCGAAGTCGCGCTGCGGCTCGCCGCGCGCGGCCACGACGTGACGGCCGGCGTACGCACGGCCGTCGAGCTCGACGCACTGGCGGACGATGCCGCGCAGCGCGGCACCGCGTTGCGCGCGGTGAAGCTGGACGTCACGTCGGCCTACGATCGCGCCCGCGCCGCCGAATTCGACATCGACGTGCTCGTGAACAACGCGGGGGTGGGCGAAGCCGGCGCGCTAGTCGACCTGCCGGTCGAGATCGTTCGCGAGTTGTTCGACGTCAACGTGTTCGGGCCGCTCGAACTCACGCAGCAGATCGCACGCGGGATGCTCGCGCGCAAACACGGCAAGATCGTGTTCGTGTCGTCGATCGCCGGGCTGATCACTGGGCCGTTCACCGGCGCGTATTGCGCGTCGAAGCACGCTGTCGAATCCGTGGCCGAGGCGATGCATGCGGAACTCGCGCCGCACGGAATCCAGGTCGCGGTCGTGAACCCCGGCCCGTACCGCACCGGCTTCAACGACCGGATGATGGAAACGATACGTCGCTGGCACGATCCGGCCGCGCATACCGTGACGCCCGCGCGGCTGACGTTCCCGCTCGAACAGCACGACCCGGAGGAAATGATCGCGAAGATGGTCGACGTGATCGACGGCGACGGCGGCGCGTTCCGCAACCTGCTGCCGGCGGCGTCGGAAGCGTTCGTGCGCGCCGAGCAGGCGCGTGCGTGGGAGCGGCGGCAGTAAGCCGCCGGAGAAGCGGCGGCCCTCCCGCCCGCCGCTCGCGCGATTCAGTACACGTCGCGCATGTAGCGCCGCGCCTTCGAAAGCCGCGCGACGTAATCGTTCGCGGCTTCGTCCGACATGCCGCCATGCTCGGCGACGATCGCCTTCAGCGCCGTATCGACGTCCTTGGCCATGCGCGCGGCGTCGCCGCACACGTAGAAGTGCGCGCCCTCCTCCAGCCATGCGAACAGCTCGGCGCCCTGCTCGCGCATCCGGTCCTGCACGTAGACCTTGTCGGCCTGGTCGCGCGAAAACGCGAGATCGAGCCGCGTCAGGAAGCCGCTTTCGTGCATCTCGCTCAGCTCGTCGCCGTAGTAGAAATCGGTCCGCGCATGCTGCTCGCCGAAGAACAGCCAGTTGCGCCCGCGCGCGCCGCGCGCCCGCCGCTCGTGCAGGAAGCCGCGGAACGGCGCGACGCCGGTGCCCGGGCCGACCATCACGATCGGCACGTCGCCGTTCACCGGCGGCCGGAAATGCGCGGACTTCTGCACGAACACGGGCACGCGGCCGTCGTCCGCGCGATCGGCGAGGAACGTCGACGCGACGCCTTTGCGCGCACGCCGGCCGTTGTGATAGCGCACGGCCGACACGGTCAGGTGAATCTCGCCCGCGTGCGCGCTCGGGCTCGACGCGATCGAATAGAGGCGCGGCTGCATGCGCTTGAGCATGCCGACCAGCTCCGCGCCCGACAGTTCGACCGGGTATTCGTGCAGCACGTCCGCAAGCTGTTGCCCCCACAACCATTGCTTCAGGTCGCTCTTGCGATCGTCACCGAGCAGCGACTTCAGCGCGCCGTTCGCGCTGCGCGACGCGATGAAGGCCAGCGTGTCCGGATGCGGGCGCGTGATGTCGAAGTGGCGCGCGAGCGCATCGCCGAGCCGGATGTCGCCGACGCCCGGCACCGACACCGGCGCATCGGCCTTCAGCGCGGTGACGGACAGCAGTTCGTCGACCAGTTCGGGGCAGTTGGTCGGCCATACGCCGAGCGCGTCGCCGGTTTCGTATTCGAGATTCGCGCCCTGGGTCGACAGCGATACGTAGCGCGTGTCCTTCGCGGCGCCCGGGCGGTTCAGCCGCAGGTTCGCGACGAGCTTCGACGGCGCCGGATGCGCCTTCGTCGGCACCAGCCCCGACGGACTCATCCCGCCGGACGGCACCGCGTGCAGCGCGGCATCGGCCTCCTTGATGCGCGCGACGACGCGTTCGAGCCACTGATCGGCATCGTGCTGGAATTCGACGTCGCAATCGACCCGCGCGCACAGGCGCGCCGCGCCGAGTTCCGCGAGGCGCGCGTCGAGCCGGCGGCCGTGGCCGCAGAACTGGTCGTAGTTGCGGTCGCCGAACGCGAGCACCGCGAAATGCACGCCGTCGAGGCGAGCGGCGCCGCCGGCCTGCAACGCGTCCCAGAATTCGCTGCCGTTGTCGGGCGCATCGCCGTCGCCGAACGTGCTCGTCATCAGCAGCACGTATTGCGCACCGGCGAGCGACGCGACCGGATAGTCGGACATGCACGCCGTGCGGATCTCGAAGCCGGCGTTCATCAGCTTCGTCGCGTAATCCTCGGTCAGCGATTCGATGTTGCCGGTCTGCGACGCCCACAACAACGTGACCTTCGGGCGCGGGCGCACGATGCGCACGCCGCCGGCCGCGGCGGCGTCGGCCGGCAGCGCGGGCGCCGCCGCGCTCTGCGCGCCGGCAGGCAGCGCGCGGCTGAACAGGCCGGCGAGCATCCCGTCGAGCCAGAACCGCACGGGCGGCGTCAACGGCGCGCCGGCCGGCAGCACGGGCACGCCGCCGTCGCGACGGCCGACGCTCGCCTTCAGCCCGCCGACGAGGCCGGCCACGTACAGCCGCTCGGCGTCGGTCAGCGGCGGCGGCGCGAGATCGGCGACGCCGAGCGCGGCCGCGAAAGTGTCGATGTCTGCCATGTCGAATTCCTGTGAAGCCGTGATCGGCGAGATCGCAGGCGCGGGCGGTGCATCGTCCGCGCCTGCGTCGACGCGCGCCGTGTCGTCGTCGGCCGACGCGAACGCGTCCGTGTCGACGCGCGTGAGCGCGACCGCGCAGTATTTCAGTTCGGGTTGCTGCGATTCCGGGTCGATCGCGTCGTTCGTCACCGCGTTGATGCACAGGTCGTCGCCGTACACGTCGTTCCAGTGCATCGGCGCGAAGCAGTTGCCGCGCCGCACGCGCTCGGTCACGACGGCCGGCAACACCGCGCGGCCGCGCGCCGAACGGATCTCGACGCTGTCCTTCGCGGCGATGCCGAGCGCGCGCGCATCGTCCGGGTGCAGTTCGACGAATGGACGCGGGTTGAGCTTGTTCAGCATCGCGACCTTGCCCGTCTTCGTCATCGTGTGCCACTGATGCTGCAATCGCCCGGTGTTCAGCACGATCGGGAACGTGCCGTCGGGCAGTTCGGCCGGATCGACGTGCGGTCGCGCGAAAAAGCGCGCCTTGCCCGACGGCGTCGGGAACGCGAGGCGCGGCGCGGCGCGGCCGTCGGCCGCCGCGCGCGGCGTCTGGCTCACACCGTCGTTCAGGTAACGGATCGGGTGCCGCTCGCGCGCGGTGCCCGGCGCGACCGGCCATTGCACGGGCCCGTCGCGCAGCGCCGCATGGCTCGCGCCGCGCAGGTCGTAGCCGGTCGCCGGATTCGAGAAACGGACGATCTCGTCGAACACGTCGGCCGCCGACGCATAGTCGAACGCGTCGCCAAAGCCCATCGCGCGCGCGACTTCCGCGACGATGCGCCAGTCCGGCAGCGCATCGCCGGGCGGCGCGACCGCCGCGCGCATCAGCGTCATGTTGCGCTCGGAGTTGATCATCACGCCGTCACCCTCGGCCCACAGCGCGCCGGGCAGCAGGATGTCCGCATAGCGGTTGGTCTCGGTATCGAGGAACGCGTCCTGCGCGATCACGAGCTCCGCCGCCTGCAGCCCGGCGATCACGTTGCGCCGGTTCGGCACGGTCGCGACCGGGTTCGTGCAGACGATCCAGCATGCCTTGATGTCGCCGGCCGCCATCCGCTCGAACAGGTCGACCGTACCGTTGCCGGTGTCCTTGCGCAGCGTGCCGGCCGGCACGCGCCACAGGTTCTCGACGAAGCGGCGGTCGTCGTCGGACGCCACCGAGCGCTGGCCCGGCAGCCCCGCGCCCATGTAGCCCATCTCGCGCCCGCCCATCGCGTTCGGCTGGCCGGTCAGCGAGAACGGCCCGCTGCCCGGGCGGCAGATCTTGCCGGTCGCGAGGTGCAGGTTGCAGATCGCGTTGGTGTTCCACACGCCGTGCGTGCTCTGGTTGAGCCCCATCGTCCAGCAGCTCATCCATTCCTGCGCGTCGCCGATCCATTGCGCGGCCGTGCGGATGTCGGCCTCGGCAAGCCCCGTGATCGCAGCGACGCGCTCGGGCGTGTAGTCGGCGAGGAACGCGGGCATCGCGTCCCAGCCTTCGGTGTATGCGTCGATGAACGCGGCGTCGGTGCGCCCGTTCGCATGCAGCAGGTGCAGGAGCCCGTTGATCAGCGCGAGATCGGTGCCGGGCCGGATCTGCAGGAACAGGTCGGCCTTGTCGGCCGTGCCGGTGCGGCGCGGATCGACGACGACGAGCTTCGCGCCGGCCTTCACGCGATCCATCATCCGCAGGAACAGGATCGGGTGACAGTCGGCCATGTTCGCGCCGATCACGAAGAACAGGTTCGCGCGATCGAAATCGTCGTACGACCCGGGCGGGCCGTCCGCGCCGAGCGACTGCTTGTAGCCGGTGCTCGCGCTCGCCATGCACAGGCGCGAGTTCGACTCGATGTTGTTGGTGCCGACGAAGCCCTTCGCGAGCTTGTTGACGAGATACTGCGCCTCGATCGACATCTGCCCCGACACGTAGAACGACAGCGCATCGGGCCCATGCGCGTCGAGCACCGCGCGCAGGCGGCGCGCGGTCTCGGCGATCGCGTCGCGCGCCGGCAGCGGCACGAGGTCGTCCTCGCGCGCGCGGCGCACGAACGCACGGTCGAGCCGGCCCGAACGGCGCAGCGCGACGTGCGCCGACGAACCCTTCGTGCACAGCCGCCCGAAGTTGGTCGGATGGTCGGCGTCGCCGGATACCTTGACGACTTCGCCGTCCTCGACGTGCAGCACCATCCCGCAGCCGACGCCGCAGTACGGGCACACGCTCTTGACGGGGGTGGCGGTCATGCGTGCTCCGGCGGGCTCAGGCCGCGACCCACACGAAACCGTCCTCGACCCGCGACGGATACGCGCTCACCGACTGCTCGGGCGCTTCCAGGCATTCGCCGGTACGCAGGTCGAAGTGCTGCTTGTACAGCGGCGACGCGACCACGACGCGTTCGCCGAGGCTGCCGATCAGCCCGCGCGACATCACGGCGGCCTGCGACACGGGATCGACGTTGTCGATCGCGAACACGCCGCCGTCGGGATGCGCGACGTGAAACACCGCGACCTGCTCGCCGTTGACGAGCGCGCACACGCCGGTGTTCGGCACGATGTCGTCGAGCGGACACACGCGGGTCCAGGACAGCGGAAGACGGTCGTTCATGATGGGCTCCTTGCTCGGTTACGGATGTCGGTCGGGGTCAGACGGTCGCCGGCTCGGCGACGACCGGAATCGCCACGGGCTTGCCGCCCGCGCGCTCGGCGGGCGTCGCGGGCCGGATCTGGCCGCGCGTCTCGACGAATTCGATGGTCGTGTCCGGCGCGTCGCTGTTCACGAAGTGGCGGAAGCGCTTGCGCGTGTCCGGATCGGTGACGGCCCGCTTCCATTCGCACTCGTAGGTGTCGACCACGTGCTGCATGTCGGCCTCGAGCTCGGCCGCGATCGCGAGCTTGTCGTGCACGACGACGTCGATCAGGTAGTCGAGGCCGCCTTCGAGGTTGTCGCGCCACACGCTGGTGCGCTGCAGACGGTCGGCCGTGCGCACGTAGAACATCAGGAAGCGGTCGATGTAGCGGATCAGCGTCGCGCGATCGAGGTCGGACGCGAGCAGTTCCGCGTGGCGCGGCTTCATCCCGCCGTTGCCGCACACGTACAGGTTCCAGCCCTTCTCGGTCGCGATGATGCCGACGTCCTTGCCCTGCGCTTCCGCGCACTCGCGCGTGCAGCCGGACACGCCGAACTTGATCTTGTGCGGCGCGCGCAGCCCCTTGTAGCGATTCTCCAGGTCGATCGCGAGGCCGACCGAATCGTCGACGCCGTAGCGGCACCACGTCGACCCGACGCACGACTTCACGGTGCGCAGCGCCTTGCCGTACGCGTGCCCCGATTCGAAGCCGGCCGCGATCAGTTCCTCCCAGATCGACGGCAACTGCTCGACGCGCGCACCGAACAGGTCGACGCGCTGGCCGCCCGTGATCTTCGTGTACAGGCCGTATTTTTTCGCGACCTGGCCGACCGCGATCAGCCCTTCCGGCGTGACCTCGCCGCCCGGCATGCGCGGCACGACCGAGTACGTGCCGTCGCGCTGGATGTTCGCGAGGTAGTAGTCGTTCGAATCCTGCAGGCCCGCGTGCTCCTTCTTCAGCACGAACTCGTTGAAGCACGACGCCAGGATGCCCGCGACGGCCGGCTTGCACACGTCGCAGCCGAGCCCGCGGCCGTGCCTGGCGAGCAGTGCGTCGAACGTCGTGATGCGCTCGACGCGGATCAGGTGGAACAGCTCCTGCCGCGAATACGGAAAGTGCTCGCACAGATGGTTGTTGACCGCGAGGCCCTGCTTCTTCATCTCGGCCTTCATGATCTGCGTGACGAGCGGCACGCAGCCGCCGCACGACGTGCCGGCGCCCGTGCACGTCTTCAGCGCGCCGAGGCTCGTCGCGCCGTCGGCCACGGCCGCGCAGATCTGCGACTTCGACACGTTGTTGCACGAGCAGATCTGCGCACCTTCCGGCAGCGCGTCGACGCCGAGCGCCGGCTTCGCCGCGCCGTCCGACGACGGCAGGATCAGGAATTCCGGCGACTCGGGCAGCTCGATGCGGTTCAGCATCATCTGCAGCAGCGTGCCGTACTCGGCCGCGTCGCCGACCATCACCGCGCCGTGCAGGAACTTGCCGCAGTCGGACACCACGAGCTTCTTGTAGACCTGGCGGCGCTCGTCCGCGTACTGGTAGGTGCGGCTGCCGGCCGTCGTGCCGTGCGCGTCGCCGATGCTCGCGACGTCGACGCCCATCAGCTTCAGCTTCGTGCTCATGTCGGCGCCGGCGAACGCGGCGTCCGCCGCTTCGGCGGCGTCGCCCGCGAGCTGTTTCGCGACCACGCGCGCCATGTCGTAGCCGGGCGCGACGAGGCCGTACACCGTGCCGTTCCACGCCGCGCATTCGCCGATCGCGTAGATGTCGGCGTCGCTCGTGCGGCACGCGTCGTCGATCGCGACGCCGCCGCGCGGGCCGATCTCGAGCCCGCATGCGCGGGCCAGTTCGTCGCGCGGCCGGATGCCGGCCGAGAACACGATCATGTCGGTGTCGAGATGCGAGCCGTCGGCGAACACCATCCGGTGCGCGCCTTCGTCGCCGTCGACGATCTCGAGCGTGTTCTTGCCGGTATGCACGGTCACGCCGAGCGCCTCGATCTTCGCACGCAGCATCCGGCCGCCGCCGTCGTCGACCTGCACGGCCATCAGCCGCGGCGCGAATTCGACGACGTGCGTGTCGAGCCCCATGTCGCGCAGCGCCTTCGCGCATTCGAGGCCGAGCAGCCCGCCGCCGATCACGACGCCGCGCCGGGCCTGCGCGCCGCACGCCTGCATCGCTTCGAGATCCTCGATCGTCCGGTACACGAAGCAGCCCGCGCGATCGCGGCCCGGCACCGGCGGCACGAACGGACGCGAGCCGGTGGCGAGCACCAGCTTGTCGTACGCGAGCGTTTCGCCCGACGCGAGCGTGACGGTATGCGCGGCGCGGTCGATCGACGCGACTTGCGCGTTCAGGCGCAGGTCGAACCGCGGATGGCGCTCGAAGAAGCCGGGTTCGACGAGCGACAGGTCGTCCGCCGACTTGCCCGCGAAGAATTCGGACAGGTGCACGCGATCGTAGGCCGCGCGCGGCTCCTCGCCGAGCACGGTCACGTGCGGCGCGCCCGCCGTGCCGGCTTGCGCCGCGACGCATTCGAGGAGCTTGTGGCCGACCATGCCGTGGCCGATGACGATGAGTTTCATGATGACGGTTCCTTCGGTCGATCAGTTCGCGGCGTTGGCGGCGGCGGCCAGCGCGCGATCGCGCAGCTCGGCTTCGCGCGCCTTGTGTTCTTCGCTGAAGCGCACGGCCATCGCGCAGAGCGCGGTCGCGGTGACGGCGAGGCCGAGCAGGCTCAGCGTGTGCTGCACGTCGCCGACGCCCTTCAGCAGGAAAGCCGCGGCCACCGCGCCGACGTTGCCGCCCGCGCCGACGATCCCCGCGACGCCGCCGAGCGCCTTGCGGTCGATGAACGGCACCAGCGCGTAGGTCGCGCCGCAGGCCATGTGCGTGAAGAGGCCGAAGGTCAGCATCGCGACGAGTGCGATGCCGACGCTTTGCGCATGCGAGAACCAGATCAGCCCGAGCCCTTCGCCGACGATCAGCGCGCACAGCAGCGCCGCCCGCACGTCGAGGCTGCGGCGCGCCGCGATCTTGTCGGACAGCCAGCCGCCGAGCGCGCGGGCGAACAGCGCGAGCAGCCCGAACATGCCGGCCGCGAGGCCCGCGTCCTTCAGCGACAGGCTGAAGTGATCGACGTAGTACAGCGCGGCGATGTTGTGGATGAACACCTCGACGCCGAAGCACGCGCCGTACGTGACGAACAGCATCCACACGCGATAGTTGCCGCACGCGGCGAAGAAGCTCGCCCAGCCGCCCTTCTTGCCGCTGTCGACCGTCACGCCTTCCTTGCGCAGCTCGACGAAATCGCCTTGCGGGCAGTCCTGCGTGAAGCGCCAGTACGCCCAGGCCATCACGAGCATCGCCACGCCCGGCACGATCAGCGCGACGCGCCACGACGAATCCTCGCCGAAGCCGAGCATCAGGCCGGCGGCGACCAGCAGCGGCATCAGCGCCTGCGTCGCGCCCGCGCCGGCATTGCCCCAGCCGGCCGTCGTCGCGTTCGCGGTGCCGACCACGTTCGGCGCGAACATCACCGACGTGTGGTACTGCGTGATCACGAAGCCCGCGCCGATCGCACCGATGCCGAGCCGGCAGATCAGGAACCACAGGTAATCGTGCGTGAACGACACGGCGAACACGGGAATCGCGCCGAGCAGCAGCAGCCCGGCATACACGCGGCGCGGGCCGAAGCGGTCGCACAGCGGGCCGACCAGCAGCCGCACGGCGATCGTCGCGGCCACCGCGGCGATGTTGATGTTGGCGACTTGCGCCGCCGTGAGATGGAATTCGCGTGCGATCAGCGGCATCAGCGGCGCGCATGCGAACCACGCGAAGAAGCATACGAAGAACGCCATCCACGTCAGGTGGAACGCGCGCATCGGCGCGGTGCGGAGGCTGAAGAGATCGATACGGGTAGCTTTGTCGGTCATGTCATCCGCCAAACGAAAAACGGCGTCCTGCGCACCGGTCTCGTCGAGACCCGATGCGTAGGACGCCGTTGCCCATGAAGCCCGTTGCCGGGCGCGTCGGTATTCGGTGCTGCAAGCGAATCGCCGTTGATCCGCCCGAACCAGCTTACGCAAGCGACGTGCCATGTCGGCGTCAATCGCGCCGCGAGCCCCGCCGCACAAGGCGCACCGGGCATCGGGCGCGTCACCGCGGCGTGCGGCGCGCTCTCCGTCGCGATGCACCGAGGCACAGATGTGGTGCGCTGCAGCACTGTCGCCGTGCGGGACGCGGTGCGCGCTGACGGGGCACGATGCACGCCGATGCGGCATGGCGACTGCTCGCGCGCAGCGAGCGCATGCATGCCCGCGGCCATCGCACGGTGCGCCGCGCCGCGCAAAGGCCGCGTCGTCGCGCCGGCTGGCCCGGATATTGCTGAATCTTCGTCACACCGGCAACGGCGCCGGTGGGCAGTCCCCGCAAACCCGGCCCCCCGTTCACGGCGGGCCCGTCAGGACAACGGCGTCCCCTCCGTGCAAGGCACGGCCGGATGCCGGTGCGTTTCGACCGCCCGCCGCCGCCGAGCAACAACGCGACATCAGACCGCCGCAGCGATGCGATGCGGCACAGGAACACGACATGACGACAGGCAAAGTCACGCTGCTGGGCGCCGGGCCCGGCGATCCCGATCTCCTCACGCTGAAGGCGGTCAAGGCGCTGGCCGCCGCCGACGTGCTGCTGCTCGACGATCTCGTCGCGCCCGGCATCGTCGAACTCGCGCCGCACGCGCGCGTGATCCGCGTGGGCAAGCGCGGCGGCTGCCGCTCCACGCCGCAGGCGTTCATCGAGAAACTGATGCGCCGCTACGCGCTGCGCGGCGCGCACGTGGTGCGCGTGAAAGGCGGCGACGCGCTGCTGTTCGGGCGCGCCGGCGAAGAGCTCGCGACACTGCGCGCGGCCGCGATTCCGGTCGAGATCGTCAACGGCATCTCGTCGGGCTTCGCCGCCGCCGCGAGCCTCGGCATCTCGCTCACGCACCGCGAGCACTGCCAGGGCGTCACGTTCGTTACCGCGCACCGCCAGGACCACGGTGAACCCGACTGGGCACGGCTCGCGGCCACCGGCACCACGCTCGCGATCTACATGGGGATGAGCCGCGTCGACCGGATCGCGGCAGGCCTGCTCGCCGCGCTCCCCGCGTCGACGCCGGCGGCGGCCGTGCAATGGGCCGGCACGCCCGACGAACGCCGCTGGACCGGCACGCTCGGCACCCTCGCGCGCGGCGTCGAAGCCGCGCGGCTCGGCAGCCCGGCCGTGATCCTCGTCGGCGGCGCGATCGGCGAAGCGGCCGCGCAAGGTGCGGACGCGGCAGCCGGCGCGGCCCTTGCGCGGGCCGCCTGACATGCACGGCATCGCGCGGCTTCGGCCGCTCCCCGTTCCGTTCAACACCGGCCGCGCGCGCGGCCGGCATGCATCGTTCGCCCCTTGCGCCGACGCGTCACTGCTCCTGTTGCCCGCCTCATGAGTTCGTCCGCCCCGCCCGCCCGCCTGCGCGTGCTGCTCGTCACCGATACCGACAAGCCGATCGGCGAACTCGGCGACGCGCTCGCGCGCCTCGGCTACGAGATGCTGAACGACGTCGCGACGCCCGCGCGCCTGCCGGCGGCCGTCGAGGAGCAACGTCCCGACGTCGTGATCATCGATACCGATTCGCCGTCGCGCGATACGCTCGAGCAACTCGCGGTCATGCATGCGACCGCCCCGCGCCCCGTGCTGATGTTCAGTCACGACGCCGACCAGGCACTGATCCGCGCGGCGGTCGGCGCGGGCGTCAGCGCGTATCTCGTCGAAGGGTTGTCGGCCGAGCGTCTCGCGCCGATTCTGGAAGTCGCGCTCGCGCGCTTCTCGCACGACGATGCGCTGCGCCGCCGGCTGGCCGACGTCGAGCGCGAACTCGAGGAGCGCAAGCTGATCGACCGCGCGAAACGCGTGCTGATGGACCAGCGCAAGCTGTCCGAACACGATGCGTATGCGGCGCTGCGCAAGCGCGCGATGGATCAGGGCCTGCGCATCGTCGACGTCGCGCGACAACTGCTCGACGCGTCACCCCAGTCATGAGTGCCATGAATACCTCACCTCCCGCCGCGCCGGAACGCGCGCATCTTCGCCTCGGGTTCGTCGCGCTCAGCGACGCGGCCCCGCTGATCGTCGCGCAGCGCCTGAACCTCGGCGCGCGCCATGGCCTCACGCTCGAATTGAGTCGCCAGCCGTCGTGGGCGGCCGTGCGCGACAAGCTGCTCAGCGGCGAGCTCGACGCCGCGCATGCGCTGTACGGGCTCGTCTGCGGGCTGCAGCTCGGCATCGGCGGCCCGCAGGCCGACATGGCCGCGCTGATGGTGCTGAACCGCAACGGCCAGGCGATCACGCTGTCGCGCGGCCTCGCCGACGCTTACCGCGAAACCGCCAGCGTGCGCACCGCGTTCGCGACGCTCGGCCGCAAGCCGCTGCTTGCTCAGACTTTCCCGACCGGCACGCATGCGATGTGGCTGAACGCGTGGCTCGCGTCGCACGGCATCGATCCGCTGCGCGACGTGCGCAGCGTCGTGATTCCCCCGCCCGAGATGGTCGCGGCGCTCGCGGGCGGCGAGCTCGACGGCTTCTGCGCGGGCGAGCCGTGGCACGCGGTGGCCGAAGCATGCGGCGCGGGCCGCACCGTCGCCGTCACGAGCGAGATCTGGCCCGATCATCCGGAGAAGGTGCTCGCGACCCGGCGCGACTTCGTCGCGCTGTATCCGGCCACCGCGCGCGCACTGGTCCGCACGCTCGTCGATGCATGCGCGTGGCTCGACAGCGCCGCGCACCGCCGCGAGGCGGCCGACTGGCTCGCGTCGCCCGACGCGCTCGGCGTGCCGGCCCGGCTGATCGCGCCGCGCCTGCTCGGCGACTACGGCGCGGGGCCGTTCGCCACGCCGCCGCTGCCGATCCGCTTCCACGACGGCGGCACGGTGAACCGGCCCGATCCGCGCGAAGGCGTGTGGTTCCTGTCGCAATACCGGCGCTGGGGCATGCTCGACGGTTCGCACGACGACGCGCGTATCGCCGCGGCGATCGCGCAGACCGCGTTGTATGATGCTGCGGTCGCCGAAGGCGCGGCAGGCCCGTCGCGAGCGTGAGGTCCGAAGCCGGACGCACGAGGCGGGCGGCTCGCCCGCCCGGGCCGCTCCACGCCGGGCCGGCCGTCCGGCCGCTGCCTGCCCGTGCCGCGCGGCCGACACCGCGTTGCTACTCCGTCCCCGCTCCGAATCGATGCCGAAACCCACGCGCACGCCGCTCGACGTGCTGCTCACCGAAATCCGCGCGTGCCGTGCATGCGAGGCCGACCTGCCGCTCGGCCCGCGCCCGGTCGTGCGCGCTCATCGCGACGCACGCATCCTGATCGTCGGGCAGGCGCCGGGCGCGCGCGTCCATGCGAGCGGCATCCCGTGGGACGACGCGAGCGGCACGCGGCTGCGCGACTGGCTCGGCGTCGACACCGACACCTTCTACGACGAGACACGCTTCGCGATCGTGCCGATGGGCTTCTGCTACCCGGGCCGCGGCGCGAGCGGCGACAACCCGCCGCGCCCCGAATGCGCGCGACTGTGGATCGACCGGCTGCTGGCCGAACTGCCGTCGATCCGGCTCACGCTGCTGATCGGCCAGTACGCGCAGCGGCATTTCCTGCGCGACACGCGCAAGGCGACGCTGACCGACACCGTGCAGGCCTGGCGCGACTACGGCCCCGCCCTCCTGCCGCTGCCGCATCCGTCGCCGCGCAACCAGGCGTGGTTCAAGCACCATCCGTGGTTCGACGCCGAGGTCGTGCCCGAACTGCGGCGCCGGGTCGCGCGGCTCGCTGCGGGCTGACCGCGCGAGCGCCCGTGCCCGTCGCGCCCGGTTCGCTGTACCATCGCGGCTCAACCGCGTCACGAACAGCAGAATCCTTCATGCCCTCCACCGCCCCGCCGCGCCTGTACGGGATGCCCGAACGCAGCGACCGGCTCGATTTCTACATCCGCGACCAGGCGTCGCGCCAGGCGATCACCGAGCCGCACCGGCACGCGTATTTCCAGATCCAGTTCAACCTCGGCGGCGACACCGAGCAGCGCATCGGCGGCGTCACGCGGCCGTTTCCGCGCGGCGCGCTCGCGTTCGTGCTGCCGCACCGCGAGCACCTGATTCCGCATCCGGAAGGCGCGCACTTCATCGTGATCAACTTCAGCCAGGCGTTCCTGCGCGCCGATCTCGACGTCGATCCGCTCGATCTCGAGGACGTGCCCGCGCACCGCTTCCCCGAGCTGACGCCGTTCCGCTTCCAGGAGCACCTCGATTTCATCCTGACCGGCGACACGTACGACGAAGCGCGCCGCCTCGCGCTGTGCATGCTCGATGCCGATCGCGTGCGCACGTTCGGCTCGACCACGTTGCTGCGCGGCTACCTGCTGCAGCTGATCGGGCTCGTCTGCACGCAGTACGCGGGCGCGCTCGACAAGCTCGCGCAGCGCGGCGCCCAGCGCGCCGGCCGGCGCGACGCGCTGGCCCGCGTGCTGCGCCACGTGCGCGCGAACCTGACCCGCGAGGACCTCACGCTCGCGGCGACCGCCGAAGCCGCGTTTCTCTCCCCGAACTACCTCGCGCACCTGGTCCGCAAGGAAACCGGCAGCACCTTCACCGATCTCGTGACCGAGCGCCGGATCGCGCTCGCGCAATCGCTGCTGGCCCACACCAGCCGGCGCATCGCGGACATCGCGCGCTCGGTCGGCTTCCGCGACGAAGGGTATTTCGCGCGGCGTTTCCGCGCGCGGGTCGGCGTGTCGCCGAAGGCGTACCGCGACGCGAACGCCGCGCCGCCCGGCGGCGACGACACGCCGTCGGCCGCCGACGCGTAGTTTTGTCCCGGTAAAACGCAGTTGCGTCGCATCCGCACGCACGCGCGTCGGGTATCGTTGCACGCATGCCGGCCGGTGTGCCGGCCCTCCGTCTTCCTACCGAACGAGGCCCTCCAATGTCCGCCTATGTCATCGACGCCGCCGAGCGTCCTTCCGTCGAAGTCGAACAGTCGTCCGCGCGCTTTCCGGTGCGCCGCGTATTCTGCGTCGGCCGCAACTATGCCGACCATGCCCGCGAAATGGGCGCCGACCCCGACCGCGAACCGCCGTTCTTCTTCACGAAGCCGGCCGACGCGATCGTCCCGGCCAGCGGCACGGTCGCCTATCCGCCGCTGACGAACGATCTCCATCACGAAATCGAGCTGGTCGTCGCGATCGGCAAGGACGGCCGATCGATCGACCCGGCCGACGCGCTGTCGCACGTGTGGGGCTACGGCGTCGGCGTCGACCTCACGCGCCGCGACCTGCAGGCCGACGCGAAGAAGCTGAGCCGGCCGTGGGACTGGGCGAAGGGTTTCGACGCGTCGGGCCCCGTGACCGCGCTGCGGGCGGCGGCGGCCACCGGCCACCCGGCGACCGGCCGGATCTGGCTCGCGGTCAACGGCGACACGCGCCAGCAAGGCGACCTCGCCGACATGATCTGGCCCGTGCCCGACGTCATCGCGTACGTGTCGCGCTCGGTCGAGCTGAAGGCCGGCGACCTGATCTTCACCGGCACGCCGGCCGGCGTCGGCGCGCTGCAGCCGGGCGATCGCGTGACGGGCGGCGTCGACGGCGTCGCGACGTTCGAATTCGTGGTCGGCGCGAAGCCGTAATGCCGTTTGCGGGGCGGCCGGCCGGGGCCGCCCCGCGAGATCCCGATGCCGGTCAGTCGTAGCGGCGCAGGAAGGCGTCGGCGACGGCCGGCGGATTCAGCGCTTTCGCCGACGCGTTTTCCAGCGCCTCGGCCGCGTCGTCGTCGCTGATCGACACGAACAGCGTGAGGGCCGCCCTGGCGTCGCCCGTGCCGAACACGCCGTCGCGATCGAGCAGCCGCAATGCCGCGATCATGTCGGCGTGCAGTTGCCGGGAAAATTCCGTGAAGCGCGACTGGACGAACTGCGGGCTCAGCACTTCGTCGGCCAGCCTGCCGCAGATCGCGTTGAACGGCGACGCCTCGGCCGCCGCGTACGCCCACTCGGACACGCCCCACACGAACCGCGGATCGTCGTCCGCGACCGCCTGTTGCGCGCAAATCCGGCGCAGCCCTTCGACCGAATTGGCGGCCGGCACCACCGTCATCGCGCCGCTGTCGGTGTACAACGCAAACGCATAGAAATGCTCGTCCGGGTGCAACGCGCGGAGCGCCCTGAAGGTCGCCCTCGCGGCATCGGCAATGTCCCGCTGGAAATCAGAAAAGTCGCTCATCGCATCCTCGTCCAGTCGCCCTTCTCGCTCGCCGGGACACGCGGCGCGCCGATCGTGCGTCATCTCCCGGCATGCGGCGGATTGTCCGCCATTCGGCCGCGCGCCGGTACCGGGGCGCACCCGCGCTCACCGCGCGGCGTCCCGTCCGTCGAATGCGCGCACGCACACGGCGGCCGCCAGCGCGATCGCCGCCGACAGCAGCATCATCGCGAGCGGCAGGTAGCCCGCGTTGGCGGGGGTCAGCAGCGCGCCCGTCAGCGCCGACAGCGCGGCGCCGCCGCCGATCGTCATCGCGCCGGCCAGCCCCGACGCGCTGCCCACCAGCGCCGGGCGCACCGACACCGCGCCCGCATGCGCGCCGGGATTGCTCAGTCCGTTGCCGAAGCCGACCAGCACGCACGGCCCGAACCACGCAAGCGCGTGCGTCGCGCCGCCGATCATCAGCGCAAGCCCGATCAGCGGGCCCGCGCACGCGACGACCCGCCCGCACAGGATCGTCGTGGCCAGCGCATGGCGGCGCGCGACCCGCGCGGCCAGCAAGCTGCCGCCCACGAAACCGGCCGTCATCGTCCCCATATAGAAGCCGAGTTCCGCCGACGCGATGCCGAACCGCGTTTTCGCGGCGAGCGGCGCACCGGCCAGGAATGCATAGAACGCCCCCGTCGAAAACGCCATGCACAGCGCATAGGCCCAGAAACGGCGCGCACGTAGCAGCGCCGGATACGCGCGAAGCTGCTGCGCGAAGCTCGACGGCCGGCGCGTATGGGTTTCGACGAGATCGAACGTGCACCAGCCGAA
This sequence comes from Burkholderia sp. AU44665, assembly GCF_030504405.1. Lineage (NCBI taxonomy): Bacteria > Pseudomonadati > Pseudomonadota > Betaproteobacteria > Burkholderiales > Burkholderiaceae > Burkholderia > Burkholderia sp. AU44665. The sequence goes on from NZ_JAUJRI010000001.1 coordinate 750,733, forward strand.
CAGCGCGATGCCGACTGCGCCGAGCAACCAGAAGCTCGCGCGCCAGCCGACCGTCTGGTCGAGCGCGCCGCCGAGCGTCGGGCCGAGCATCGGCGCGAACGCGGCGGCCATCGCCGCATAGCCGATCCGGCTCGCCGCGCGCGCGTCGCCGACGGTATCGCGGATCGCCGCCATCGACACGGGATAGACCGACGTGATCGCCGCCTGCATCAGCCGGCAGACGAGAAACACGCGGATATCGGCCGCCATCGCGCAACCGAGCGAACCAAGCGCGAACAGGGCGACGCTCGCCAGCACGACCGGCCGCCGCCCGAACCGGTCCGACAGCGGCCCCGTCACGAACTCGAGCGACGCGGCCACCGCCGCATACCCGCCGAGCGACAGCGCGACGAGCGCATAGTCGGTGCGCAGGTCGCGCACGATAGCCGTCAGCGACGGCAGGAACAGGCTCAGCGGCAGGACCGACAGCGCGCACAGCATGATCAGCGTGGCGTGCCGCGGCGACGCCGGGGCGGAAGCGGTCGACGGGTTCGATGGCAAGCGGATGCCCTCCCGCGCACGGGCCGCGCGGCCGTGCGCAACGCAAAAAAAAAGCCCCCGAACGAGTCGGGGGCGCATGGGTACCGGCGCGATCCCGCTACCGGGCCCTGCGCCTGTGGACTACTACGATCAAGCAAGCCGTTTTCATGCCGAATGGCTCCTGAATGTCATGAATGCGTGGCGGCGAACCGCCAGCGATATCGGCCGATGTTAGGCGGACCACACCAGCCGCGTCAACGCCCTAACGCGCGCGCACCGAGACGAACTTCCGCGCGTTGTTGCGCTGGATCAGCACGGCGATCACGCTGCCGCCGTTCGCTTCGAGCGACGGCACGTCGTCCGGCGTCTCGAGCAGCGTGTCGTTGAGCGCCAGCACGACGTCGCCCGGCTGGATGCCCGCGCGCGCGGCCGGGCCGTGCACCGCGTCCACCATCATTCCGACCGCGAGCCCCGTCGAACGGCGCTCGTCATCGCTCAACGCGTGCATCGTCAGCCCGAGGCGGTCGCCGTGGTCGCCTGCTTCGCCCGCGGCCGGCCCCGGCCCCAACCGTGCAGCGGCCTTCGGCGCGGCCGTGCCGATTGTCGCGGCCGGGCTGCCGGCCGCATCGTCGGCGCCGACGATCGTCAGCTTCACCGGCGCACGGTTGCGGATCACGCGCAGCGGCGCCTTCGCGCCGGGCGGCAGCGCGGCGGCCAGGTCGTCCAGTTCCGCCGAGCGGCCGATGGCCTTGTCGCCCATCTTCACGATCACGTCGCCGGGCTTCAGCCCGGCCGCGGCGGCCGGCGAGCCGGGCGCGACGCCGTTGACGAGCGCGCCGGCCGGACGCGGCAGCCCGAACGCCGCGGCCAGACCGACGCCGACGTCCTGCACGTCGACGCCGAACGCGTTGGCCGACGGCGGCGCGCCCGGGGCGGGCGCCTGAGCCGGCTGCGCCTGCATCTGCGCCTGCTGTTGCGCGCGCAACTGGGCGCGCACCTTGGCCGCGAATGCGATCGGGATGGCGAACGTCGTGCTCGCGTAGCGGTCGGCGCCCGTATAGACCTGCACCGCGATGCCGATCACGTCGCCCGCGCGATTGAACACGGGGCCGCCCGAGTTGTCCGGATTCGGCGCGATGTCGGTCTCGAAGAACGGAAACGCGCTGCCGTCCGGCAACCGGCGCGACGTCGCGCTGACGATGCCGGCCGTGACCGTGTTGCCCGATCCGTCCGGCGCGCCGATCGTCATCACCGGCTCGCCCGCGCGGACTTTCGACGAATCGCCGACGCGCACGAACGGCAGCTTCGTCGCGTCGACGTGCAGCACGGCGACATCGCTTTGCGGATCGACGGCCAGCACCGTCGCCTTGAATTCGCGGCGGTCGGTGAGGCGCACCGTCACGTCGGTCGCCTCGTCGACCACATGGGCGGACGTCAGGATCAGGCCATCGGCGCTGACGATGAAACCCGAGCCGCTGCCGGACACCGCGCGCGGCGCCGGATCGGGCGCCTGCGCCTGCGGCCCCTGCGCGGCCGGCGGCGCGCCATGTCGGAAGAACGCGGCGAGCGGATCGTCGGGATCGAGGGCGGCAAAGGCCGGGCCGCCGGTTTGCGGATCGGGGGTGGCGGCCATGACGGTCACGACCGCCGGGCCGTAGCGCTCGACGATCGCCGGGAAGTCGACCGGCATCGCATAAGGCGCGGCGGGCGGCCGCGCCTTCATCGCCGGCGGTGCGGCGTGCGGCGCGAGCGTGCCGGCAACGGCGGCGGGCGACGGCAGGATTCCGGCGAACACGCCCCCGATCAACGCGGTGCGAAGCACGGCGCGAGCAAGCGTCTGGCAAACCACGGCGCACCTCCCCCGGCAGCCGCGACGCCGCCCTGCGCGAGACGCGCAGGCGTCCGACAAGCACCGGTACACCCAACCATTTATAGCGCAAGCGCCGGTTGGGACATACGAATCGAAACCCGTATGCCGGAAGGTGTCGCGGTGGTGGAACCGCGACGGCGTTCGTTTCGAACAAACTGCGCGGTTCGTCAATCCGAATATTCACCACGCATCGCTCACTGTGCGCGTCGCCGCCACCTCATCGTCGCGGTCCGCGGCCACCCATTTGCCGGTCGCGCATTGCCGACAGACCGCATGCGGCGCACAAACAGCGAACGGTTCGTCATCGGCCTCCTTCCGTCGACGAACCGGCATCGACTCGAGTCAGTGACACGACAACACCACGACCCCGCCAACGCCTTGCGTGTTCGGCACCGCCGCCGTGTAGCCGACGGCAACGAGCGGCTGAGCCGCGTCATGTCCGACGACGATCGATTGAATCGTCGCGGGCCCGGCGGTCTTCAACACGCCGTTCAACGGCACCTGCGTGTACGTCAACCCGTATTGCGCGCTCCCGAGCTTGATCGACAAGTCCAGCGTGGTGAGCATGCGCGTGACCGGATCGAGCGTGGCCGAAGCCGACACGAGCGTCCCGTTCGTGCCGCCCTCGTTGCTCGCCACCGTGTCGGCGATCACCTGCGTACACGAAAGTGGGCCGCCCGTCGCGGGCAACGACAGCGGCGTGCCGACCGCGTAGTGCACGCCCTGCGTATCGGCATAGGTATTGCCGTCGGTATCCATCGCGCGATTCCACCGGCCGATCGCCACATCGGTGCCGACGCCCTGGATCTCGGTCACGGCCCCGTGGTCGAGTCCGAGGCAGTCGGTCGCCGCCGCCGACGACGCCAGCGTCGTAAACGCGCCGCTTCCCTGCTGAACCAGGCTCGTTGCCGGCACATCGGCCGCCGTCATGTTGCGATTCTTCGCCCACTCGCTCGGCAAATTCGGCACCACGAGCACCGCGAGCTGGCCGTTGTTCGCCGCGACCGGCGACGCAGCGCCCGAATAGCTGAAGCTGCCGTTCGGGCGGCAGGCCGTGGGGACGGACGGCTGGGCAGGCGCGCCCGGCGCCGGCGTTGCGGGCGACGGGACCGTCGGCGTTCCCGCCGTGTCGTTGTTCGACGCGTTGCTGCCCGTTTTGGCCGCGCCACCGTCATCGCCGCCACATGCCGTCAGCATCAACACAGTACTCGCCAGCCCCACCAGACAGACTTGCTTGCCCCGCATGCTTCACCTCGTTTGCTCGTTGTAGAAACCCGTCACCGCGCGCGTTCAGTTCGCGCCATCGTTGTTTGCCATACCGGCCGGCGCCATTCGCAGCGCATCGACCGACTTGACCAGCCCCCATGCGCCGACACCGCCCAACGCAAGCGCGCCGAACCACCAGGAAGCCGGCCAGATCTCGAGCAGGCTCTCCTTGGCAAGGACGAACGGCGATTTCAGCGCGACGATCACCACGGCCGTGTTGTAGCAGGCATGAATCAACATGCCCGGCAACAGCGATCGGGTAGCCGCATAGAGTTTTCCGATCAGCAAGCCGAGTCCGAATGCGAGCACGAACTGATAGACGTTCATATGCGCAAGACCGAACACCGCGGCCGAATGGGCGATAGCCGTTCCCTCCGGATACTGTCGCAGGAAGCTGCGCAGCATCACGCCGCGAAACAGCATCTCTTCGAGTAGCGGCGCAATCACGCAGGTCAATACGATCAGGCCGAGCCCGCCGTTGACATACACTTCCCGGGCTTCATCGCGGCTGCCGCTCCACGAGAAAAACTGCCCGATGCCGACTTCCAGCACGCTCATCGCCACCACCAATGCCGGCGTAATCAGCACGACGGGCACGAAAAATCGCCCGATCGTCGTTCGCCAGGAATCGACGCCATCGTGCAGCAAGCGACGGTAGGTGAATTTGCCGTGATGAAGCAGCACCGTAAATACGAGCCCATTCGCGAGCACGCGCCCGATACTGACGATCGCCATCGGTTGCAGGCCGGCGCCGCGACCGGCCGACCAGATGATCGAGTTCGTCACATACTCGACCATGTTCAGCACGACGACGATAAAAAACGCTTCCAGCAGATTCGGGAAGCAATAGCGGCTTGAATCCGATTTCATGTCGTTCTATACGGTTTCGCAGGCGGCATATGCGGTGGTCGCGCACTCGGATGCCTGCGGCCGATCTCGTCGCGATCGGCATTGTTATTTATTGGAGCACTCGGCCGACGCGACTCATCGCGGCCTGCGTTCTCCGATATCCAGTGACGGCACAAAAGTAACCGTTTGTTACGGAGCGAAATCGTCGCTCATCGCAGGAGCCGTGACAAGCGACATTGACCATTTTTTACGATGGAAAAGACAAAACTTTCGATTCAGGCTGCGCGATCGGAAATCGACAATATCGAGATATCGGCCGGATTTTTAAAATATTGAATGATTTGCGGCCCGCCATGGCCTTTAAAGCGCCGGTATTGAATCCACCCGTCACGCATGACTCGCGCCCACCCGCTCCGCGATCGCCGACACCACCCGCAACATCGGCTCGAACGCATCCGCGGACGTATTGCCGAAACCGAGCACGAGCCCGTTGCCGGCCCGCCCCGCATCGATCGCGAAACCCGACAGCGCAAACGGCCCGATGCCGTGCGCGCGCGCCGCTTCGACGATCGCGCGATCGCGATAACGCGCCGGCAGCCGCAGCGCGAGATGCAGCCCGCAGGGGCCGCCCTCGACCTGGTGCGGCACGCTCAGGCTGCTGTCGAGCGCGGCGAGCAGCTCACGCCGCCGGTCGCGATACAGCCGGCGCATCCGGCCGAGATGCCGGCCGTACTCGCCCGTCTCGATGAAATCGGCGAGCGCGAGCTGCACATGGCGCGTCCCGCCGCGCAGCATCTCCGGCAACGCCGGCCGCACGGCGGCCAGCAGCGTGTCGGGCAGCACGAGAAACCCGATCCGCAGCGCCGGAAACATCGTCTTGCTGAACGAGCCGAGATAGACCACCGGCGAATCGGCCGCGAGCCCCTGCATCGCGCCGATCGGCTCGCCGGTGTGACGGAATTCGCTGTCGTAGTCGTCCTCGATGATCCATGCGCGATGGCGGCGTGCCGCATCGATCAGCGCCAGCCGGCGCGAGATCGACAGCACCGCGCCGGTCGGGAACTGGTTCGACGGCGTCGTGTAGACGAGGCGCGGCGGCCGCTCGCGCCAGTCGTCCGGTTCCGCGCGCAGCCCTTCCGCGTCGACGGGCATCGGCACGACGTCGAGGTCGGCCGCCTGCATCGCGGAGCGCGCGCCGCGATAGCCGGGCTCCTCGACCCACACCGTATCGCCCGGATTCGTCAGCAACTGCGCGCACAGCGCGATCGCGCCCTGTGCGCCTTCGGTGATCGCGATCTGCTCGGGATCGCAGCGCACGCCGCGCGTGACGGCCAGGTGGCGCGCGATCGATTCGCGCAACGCGGGCTCGCCGAGCGGATCGCCGTACGCGAGCAGATCGCGGCCGGCGCGGCGCAATGCGCGATCGATTGCATGCCGCCACGCGTCCACCGGGAAATGCGACAGCGCGGGCACGCCCGGCCGGAAGCCCTCCGATTCGCCGGTGCCGACGAGGCTCGGGCGAATCCGGCCGAGCCGCTGCGCGACGGCTGGCGGCGCGGCACGCCGGCGCGGCGGCGCCGGCCGCGACAGCCCGACGACCCGCGTGCCGCGACGGTCCGACTGCAGGAAACCTTCGGCGACGAGCTGCTCGTATACGGCGGCCGTCGTATTGCGCGACACGCCGAGCGTGTCGGCCAACGCGCGCGTGCCGGGCAGCCGCGTGCCGGCCGGCATCGCGCCGCCGAGAATCGCGTCGCGCAAGCGGCGCAGCAGCTGGCGCTGCAGCGACGGGGCGCCGGGCGTACGCGCCAGCGGCGCATCGAGCGGCAGCGACGGCGTGTCGCCGGGAGGAAAGGCAGTCGTCATCGGAACATCGCGGCGTGAAGAGGTCGGAACGGGACGGATGGTGAGCGGCGTACGGCTGGCGGCCACCGACCGTGGCACCATAAATTTACCGCACGCTGGCGCTTCTCATGGTACCTCGCCGGGACTACGATCGTCTGCATGCCGGCATGTCGCCGGCCGCCAACCGAAGCGAGATCGACCTTGCCCACGCTCACCAACGCTTTCCAGCAGCCCATCGGCCAACCCGTTCCCGACTGGTCCGCGCGCCCGCGCCCCGAGCGCATCGCGCTCGAAGGCCGCTACTGCCGGCTCGAACCGCTCGACGCCGAACGCCACGCGGCCGATCTGTACGCCGCGTACGCGCAGGCGCCCGACGGCCGCGACTGGACCTATCTGGCGCACGGCCCGTACGCCGACGCGTCCAGCTACCGCGACTACGCGCGCGGCGCGCAGGCGAGCGCCGATCCGCTGCACTACACGGTGATCGATCGCGCCACGGGCCGCGCGGTCGGCACGCTCGCGCTGATGCGCATCGATCCGGCCAACGGCGTGATCGAGGTCGGTTCCGTCACGTTCTCGCCGCTGCTCAAGCGCACGCCGGTATCGACCGAAGCGCAGTTCCTGCTGATGAAGTATGCGTTCGATACGCTCGGCTACCGCCGCTACGAATGGAAGTGCGACGACCTGAACGCGCCGTCGCGCAAGGCGGCCGCGCGCCTCGGCTTCCGCTACGAGGGCACGTTCCGGCAGGCGATGGTCTACCGCGGCCGCAATCGCGACACCGCGTGGTTCTCGATCATCGACGGCGAATGGCCGGACGTCCGCGCCGCGTTCGAAGCCTGGCTCGCGCCGGAGAATTTCGACGCCGAAGGCAACCAGCGCCAGTCGCTCACCGCGATCCGCCACGCGCAGGCCAACGCGCGCGACGCGGCCAGCCGCGCGAACGACGCGACGCGCGTCACGGTGCGCCCGCTCGTCGCCGCCGACGAAGCCGCATGGCGGCCGCTGTGGCAGGGTTACCAGACGTTCTATGACACCGCGCTGAGCGACGCGGTGTTCGCGACCACATGGGCGCGCCTGATGGATCCGGACGAGCCGATGTTCGTGCTCGGCGCGTTCGATGCGTCGGGTGCGCTGGTCGGGATCGTGCACGCGATCTACCACCGCTCGTGCTGGACCGAAGCGCCGTACTGCTACCTGCAGGATCTGTACACGGCGCCCGACGCGCGCGGCCAGGGCGCGGGCGGCGCGCTGATCGAGGCCGTGTACGAACGGGCCCGGGAAGCCGGCGCGAGCCGCGTGTACTGGCTCACGCACGAGACCAACACGACCGCGCGCGCGCTGTACGACAAGCTCGCGAACAACGCCGGCTTCATCCAGTACCGGCACGATCTGAAGAAATGACGTCGCTCCCCGACGGCCGATGTTCAGCCATGAACATCGGCCGGATGGCGTGCGCCACCGTCTTCCGGCGCGCCATCGTGCGCCGCACCGGCCACGCCCGGCACCGCGGCCGGACAGATCATCTCGTCGCCATTGGCCGGCACGGGCCGCCGCACCGGCCGGAACACCGGCTCGCCCGGCTCGATCGGCTGCCCGGACAGCGCGCAGCGCCCGGGCTGCAACGCGACGCGCAGGCGCCAGCGCTGCTCGCCGTAATGACACCGGCCGCTCTCGACCCAGCGCACCAGCAGCGCGTCGTCGCCCGCCTCCAGCACCGTGACGAACAGTTGCGGGCGCAACGGCGACGCCGCGGCGGCCGCGTGCTCCGGAATCGGCGTACGGCCGATCGTCACGAGCGGATGCGCGACCGCGCCGCCGCGCGACGGCATCGCATCGTCTTCGTCCAACGCCGACGCGTCGCACGACAGGTCTTCTTCGCAGATCGGGCTTTCCATGGTGTTGAGCATGCTTGGCGGCCGCGTGCAACGGGATGCCGCACGCGAGCGCAATCGGACTGGCGCACATGATACAAATTGAAGTTAACTTCAAGTAAAGAGGTAGCCTGCGCAACGGTCCGTTTCGGCGATCGCGGCAATGGCCGGCGCGACACGCGACGGCATCCTGGTCTAAGCTGGCGCCTTCGCCCTGACAACGCCGCGCCCCTACGCATGCCGACCGCCTCCCCCGCCCCGGCCACGCTGTTCCCGCTCGACGAAGCCTGGTCCGATTTCCCCCGCCGCAAGGCGGCCGTACGCGCGTTCATCGCCGGGTACTGCGCCGCGCGCGACCGGCGCGACGCGCCGCTGCACGACGGCCCGGACGGCCATGTCGTGCAGTTCGACCGCGCGATGGGCCGGCCTTTCGAGCATTTCATGATCGAGGGTGCGCCCGAATCCGGCGCCGGCCCGTTTGCCGTCGGCGCGTGGATCACGCGCTACGGCGCGGCACCGCTGCCGCCCGCGCTGCGGGGCAGGACGCGCCGGCTGACCGACGAGCATTTCATGGCCGCCGATATCGACGGGCTGTCCGGCGACGACGCGCTCGCGCAAGCGCTGGCCTGCGACACGCCGGACGCGATCCAAGCGTTCAACACGAGCGGCGCCTTCCCGCCATTCCAGCCGAATCCCGCCGCGTTCCTGTTCGCGCACCGGCTCGACGGGCAGATCGCGGCCACCGCGCGCTACGGCTTCGCGTCGCCCCGCGATATCGTCGTCGACCGCGTCGGGACGGCGGACGCATACCGGCGCCGCGGCCTCGCAACGCAACTGCTCGCCGCGATCGTCGCGCACGCGCGGCACCGCGGTGCGCGCCGCGTGTGGCTCATCTCGACCGAAGCCGGTCAGCCGCTGTACCGCGCCGCCGGATTCACGTCGCTCGCCGCGGTTGCCGTGGACGAAGTGCTCGCCTGAACGCGAAGCGGGCAACGCCCCCGTCACGTTCGTCTCGCGATTCGTCTCATCACGGTGAGACGAACGTCCCGCCGTCTCACCCCGCCCGCCGTTTCGCTATCGCAGCAGAGCCGACGCTCCGTTTCTTCCGAATCGTTGCCGGCCGCCGGAAAGCGACATGGTGCAACGCACGCCACGCGTGCTTGCGCTTGCCATGCACAGCCCTGATTCACGCTGGCCCCGTTCCTGCATACCGGTCGATCGCGCAATCGCGCGACGGGCGCACCGGCAGCATTGCCGCGCACCCGACGACAACCCGACGGAGACAGCAACGTGAGTACACCGGCATCGATCACCCCGCCCAGCATGAAGGCCGCCGTCTGGCATGGCCGCCACGACATCCGCGTCGAAGAGGTTCCCGTTCCGCAGCGCCCGCCCGCGGGCTGGGTGACGATTCGCGTGCATTGGTGCGGCATCTGCGGCTCCGACCTGCACGAATACGTCGCCGGGCCCGTGTTCATCCCGGTCGACGCGCCGCACCCGCTGACCGGCCTGAAGGGCCAGTGCATCCTCGGCCACGAGTTCAGCGGCGAGATCGCCGAGTTGGGCGCGGGCGTGTCGGGCTTCGCGGTCGGTGACCGCGTGACGGCCGACGCGTGCCAGCATTGCGGCACCTGCTGGTACTGCCGGCACGGGCTGTACAACATCTGCGAGAACCTCGCGTTCACCGGGCTGATGAACAACGGCGCATTCGCCGAATACGTGAACGTGCCGGCCGAGCTGCTGTACAAGCTGCCCGACGATTTCCCGACCGAGGCCGGCGCGCTGATCGAACCGCTCGCGGTCGGGCTGCACGCGGTGAAGAAGGCCGGCAACATCGTCGGGCAGACCGTCGTCGTGGTCGGCGCGGGCACGATCGGCCTGTGCACGATCATGTGCGCGAAGGCCGCGGGCGCCGGGCGCGTGATCGCGCTGGAAATGTCGGCCGCGCGCAAGCAGAAGGCGCTGGAGGTGGGCGCGAGCGTCGTCATCGATCCGAAGACGTCCGATGCGATCGCCGAAGTCAGGGCGCTGACGGGCGGCTACGGCGCCGACGTGTCGTTCGAATGCATCGGGCACACGGCCACCGCGAAGCTCGCGATCGACGTGATCCGCAAGGCCGGCAAGTCGGTGATGGTCGGCATCTTCGAGGAACCGGCGCCGTTCAACTTCTTCGACATCGTGTCGACCGAGAAGGAAGTGATCGGCTCGCTCGCGTACAACGGCGAATTCGCGGACGTGATCCGCTTCATCGCGGACGGCCGCATCGACGTGCAGCCGCTCATCACCGGGCGCATCGCGCTCGGCGACATCGTCACGCGCGGCTTCGAGGAACTGGTGAACCACAAGGACCGCAACGTGAAGATCATCGTCCAGCCGGCCGTCTCCTGACCGCACGCGCGCGCCCGCGGCATCCGCGGCATCGATTCGCGCCGCGGCGCGCAGGCCGCCGCTATGCCGTCGTAGCGTCGCCCCTGCGCCGGCGGCGCGCGTGATTCCGCCTCCCTTTCCCGCGTGGCGTGGCGCGCAACCCTCATCACCCCGGTCCGGGGCAGCCGTCACGCCGCGTTCCATCCGGACGCGGCACGCGGAAACATTCACAACCCCGAGCCCCGCGCGATTCTTCGATATACTGGACCGAACCCTTTTCAGGGCATTGTCGAGGCAACCGGGGGCGACCACGCCTTTCGCGCGTTCGCCCCGACCTGCGTGGGATGGCGCACCGTGAAACCGCGAGCCGGACTGATACTCGAACTCTTCGTCAACCTCGTGCTGCCGTGGGTAGCCTATCGGGTCGCGCATCCGTATTTCGGCGAAACCGGCGCGCTGTACGCGTCCGCGGTTCCGCCGATCGTCTGGTCGATCGTCGAATTCATCCGCTCGCGCCGCATCGACGCGGTGGCGGCCATCGTGCTGCTCGGCATCACGCTGTCGATCGTCGGGATGGCGTTCGGCGGCAGCCCGCGCACGCTGCTGATGCGCGAATCGATCGGCTCGGGCACGATCGGCATCGTGTTCCTGCTGTCGCTGTTGCGCGAACGCCCGCTGATCTACTATCTGGCCCGCGCCACCGTGGCCCGCGAGATGGACGGCGGCGCCGCGCACTTCGAAGCCGTCTGGGACGCGCAGCCGGGCCTGCGGCAGATGCTGCGGCTGATGACGTTCGTGTGGGGCGCGATCATGACGCTCGAGATGCTGCTGCGCTGGTGGATGGTCGCCAACTGGCCGGTCGAACGCGTACTCGTCGTGTCGCCGGTGATGGGCTACACGGTGTTCGGCTGCCTGCTGCTGTGGACGTTCTGGTATCGGCGGCGGATGCGCGTGCGCAACAGCGTCGACATCCCGGGCCGCGGCGGCGTCACGGAAACCGCCGGCCGCTGACACGCGGTGCGCCGGCTGCCCGGCCGATGCCGCCCGGCCGCGTTTCACGGCGCCTGCTGTATGATGCGCGGCGTCTCGTCCGCCCATCCGTTTCCCGTCATGTCCCTTTCGCTCCTTCCGTGTGCCACGATCTGGATCGCCCTGTTCGCGGCCGCCGCATTCGCATGGCACCGCCCGCTGCACGGCCTGAGCATCGGCCTCGCCGTGCTCGGCTATGCGGGTGCGCTCGCATTCGGCCAGCTTGCGCCGATCACGCTGGCGCCGTTCGCGCTGCTGATCGCGGCCGCGTGGGGCGTGCTGCCCGAGCGCCCGCTCGCGGTGCGCATCGTGGCGCACCTCGTCTTCGCCGCGCTGGCGATCGCGCTGAGCCTGCACCTGATTCCGGGCTTCCACAATCCGCGCGTGATCGGGCCGATCCGCTTCACGCCGGACGCCGCGCCATTCACGATGTACCTGAACTTCGACAAGCCGCTCGTCGGGCTGTGGCTGTTGTGGGTGCTGCCGTGGGTCGCCCCCGGCGTCGCGCTGGCGCGCGCGCTGCGCACCGGCGTCGTGGCGGCCGTCGCCACGGCCGCCGCGTGCCTGGCCGGCGCGCTCGCGTTCGGGATGGTCGGCTGGGCGCCCAAATGGCCGCCGTCGGGCTGGCTGTGGCTCGTGAACAACCTGTTGCTGGTGACGCTCGCCGAGGAAGCGCTGTTTCGCGGCTACGTGCAAGGCGGGCTGACACGCATGTTCCGCGCGTACTCGTGGGGCCCGTGGGTCGCGCTCGCGGCCGGCGCGGTGCTGTTCGGCGCCGCGCACGCGGCGGGCGGCTGGCAATGGATCGTGCTCGGCACGGTGGCCGGCGTCGGCTACGGCCTCGCGTGGCGGCGGGGCGGACTGCTCGCCGCCGCGCTCGCGCACGCGGGGCTGAACGTCGTCCACTTCGGCCTGTTCACCTACCCGATGCTCGCCGCCGCGCACTGAACGCGGCGCAGGTACCGCCGCCGTCGCTCAGTTGAACCCGGCGACCGCGTGCGGCACGTACGGGCGTTCGAGCGTGGCGATTTCATCGTCGGTCAGCTTCAGCGCGAGCGCGCCGAGCGCATCGTCCAGTTGCCGCGGCTTCGAAATGCCGACGATCGGTGCGGTCACGCCGCGCTTTTGCGCGACCCACGCCAGCGCGACCTGCGCCCGCGGCACGTTGCGCGCGGCGGCGATCGCCGCGACGGCCTCGACGACCGCCTTGTCGGCGTCGGCCGTGGCGTCGTACAGCCGCTGGCCGACGTCGTCCTTCTGCTGCCGTTCCGACGATTCGTCCCAGTTGCGCGTCAGGCGCCCGCGCGCGAGCGGGCTCCACGGAATCACCGCGATGCCTTCGTCCGCGCACAGCGGCAGCATTTCGCGCTCTTCCTCGCGATACAGCAGGTTCAGGTGATTCTGCATGCTGACGAAGCGCGTCCAGCCGTTCTGCTTCGACGTGTGCAGCGCCTTCGCGAATTGCCACGCGAACATCGACGAGGCGCCGATATAGCGCGCCTTGCCGGCCTTCACGACATCGTGCAGCGCCTCGAGCGTCTCCTCGATCGGCGTGCCGTAGTCCCAGCGGTGAATCTGGTAGAGGTCGACGTAGTCGGTGCCGAGCCGCTTCAGGCTCTGATCGATGTCGGTCATGATCGCCTTGCGCGACAGGCCGGCGCCGTTCGGCCCCGGCCGCATCCGGTAGAACACCTTGGTCGCGATCACGACGTCGTCGCGCTTCGCGAAATCGCGCAGCGCGCGGCCGACGATCTCCTCGGACGTTCCGTCCGAATACATGTTCGCGGTGTCGAAGAAATTGATGCCGGCCTCGACCGCCTGCTGGATGATCGGGCGGCTTTCCGCTTCCGGCAGCGTCCACGGATGCGTGCCGCGCGACGGCTCGCCGAACGTCATGCAGCCCAGCACCAGCTTCGACACGTCCAGCCCGGTCGACCCGAATTTCACGTATTCCATTGCACGCCTCGCCAATCAGGTGGGGATTGCGGCCGGATGCGCGCCGCGCATCCGCCAGACGTCGCATGGTATCCCGCATGCCGCGAACGCGCATGACCGCGCGCCGCGTGCAGGCTGCGTGAAAGGAGGCCCCTTGAAGGATGAACCGGGTGGCCCCGGTTATCTGGCCTGGTCGGCGAGCGGTTGCAGGAACGCGGAGAAGCCGGTCAGCATGATCTGCACGCCGATGCACAGCAGCAGGAACGCCGACACGCGTTTCGCGACCTTCGTCCCTTCGCTGCCGAGGTAGCGCGCGAGCAGCGCGGAGCGGCTGTAGACCTGCCAGATCACGAGCGCGACGAGCACGGACACGGCGATCGACACGATGCTCGACAGCGCGAACTCCGACAGCTTGTGCGTGCGGTTCGCGTTCAGCGCGATCGCGGTCGCGATCGAGCCGGGGCCGACCGTCAGCGGCATGGTCAGCGGGAAGAACGCGCGCGTCATGATCGCGTTCGCGTCGATCGGCTTGACCGGCGTGTCGCCGCCGCCCGGCCCGTCCGGTTCGTTCAGCATCTGCCAGCCGGCCACGGCAACCGCGAAGCCGCCGCCGATCCGCAGCGCTTCCATCGAGATCCCGAAGAAATGCAGCACCGGCGTGCCGGCGAAGAAGGCGACCATCAGCACGACGAACGCATTGAACGCGACCTTCCGCGCGAGCAGATCGCGTTCATGCGCGGTGAGCGCCTCGGTCCGCTCGAGAAACAGGAACGCGATGCCGATCGGATTGATGATGCCGATCAGGCCGGTAAAGCCGAACAGGATCTCGGAGACAAGGCGGTTGACGATCATCGTGCGAAGCATCGGTCGGGACGGGGCCGGCAGCGCGCCGGGGGTCACGCATTGTAGTGCAAGCGCCCGTGCCCGAGACGCAAAATGCGGCAGCCCCCGGTTTCCGCGTCGATCGCCGTGGATGTTCGTCGCGCAGCCTTATTCGGCGCCCGTCTCCCACGCCGGCGGCCGCTTCGCGAAGAAGGCCGCGAAGCCTTCCTTCGCTTCCGGCGTCGCCCGCACGCGGGAGATCGTCTGCGCGGTGAACGCCGCGCGCTCATCCGACGGCGGGTACTCGCCGATCGCATCGAAAAAGCGCTTGATCTCCATCAGCGCGTGCGGGCCGTTGCGGCCCAGTTCCGCGAGCGTCCGCTCGAGCGTGTCGTCCAGCGCATCGAGCGGCACGGCCTGATGAATCAGCCCGATCGCGACGGCTTCGGCGGCCGCGAGCTGCGTCGCGGTCAGCGCGAGACGGCGCGCCTGGCGTTGCCCGACCGCCTCGACCAGATACGGGCCGATCACGGCCGGCAGGATCCCGAAGCGCGCCTCGCTGACCGAAAAGCGCGCGTGGTCGCTCGCAATCACGATGTCGCACGCGGCGCACAGGCCCACCCCGCCGCCGAACGCGTGGCCCTGCACGCGGGCGACCGTCGGTTTCGGACATTGCCGGATCGCGCGCATCATCGCGGCGAACCGCTCGGCGTCGCGCAGGTTCGCGGCCGCGTCGTTCGCGCTCGCACGCTGCATCCACTGCAGGTCGGCGCCCGCGCAAAATGCGCGGCCGTCCGAACGCAGCACGATCGCGCGTACGTCGTCGCGCCGGCCGAGCGTCGCGAACGCGTCGGTCAGCTCCGCGATCATCGTCTCGTCGAACGCGTTCAGCACGTCGCCGCGCTGCAGCGCGACGGTCGCGATACCGCGCGCATCGACCGTGACGGCCAGGGTCTTCAATCCATCCATCGAACAGGTTTCCTCGGGTAGAACGGCATCCATCGGCAATCAGGCGGCCTGGCGGCGATCGATCACGCGCCGCGCCTTGCCGGTCGCGCTCGCGGGAATGCCGCCGGCCGCGAGCACCGTCACGCCGGACGACACGCCGACCATCGTCTTGATCCGGTGCTGCAGCTCGCGCGCGAGCGCCGCGCGATCGGCGTCGGAAACGGACGCCGCCGCCTCGGAGCGCAACTCGACTGCGAGGTCGAGCCGGTCCATGTGACCGTCGCGCGACAGCGTGATCTGGAATTGGCCCGACAACTGCGGCAGCGCGACGACGATCTCCTCGATCTGGCTCGGGAACACGTTCACGCCGCGCACGATCAGCATGTCGTCGGAGCGGCCCGTGATCTTCGCGAGCCGGCGCATCGCGCGCGCGGTCGGCGGCAGCAGCGCGGTGAGGTCGCGCGTGCGGTAGCGGATCACCGGCATCGCCTCCTTCGTCAGCGACGTGAACACGAGCTCGCCCTGGCTGCCGTCGGGCAGCACTTCGCCGGTGACCGGGTCGATGATCTCGGGGTAAAAATGGTCCTCCCAGATCACCGGGCCGTCCTTCGTCTCGACGCATTCGCACGCGACGCCCGGGCCCATCACTTCCGACAGCCCGTAGATGTCGAGCGCGTCGATGCCCGCGCGCGTCTCCACTTCGTCGCGCAGCGCCTGCGTCCACGGTTCGGCGCCGAAAATGCCGATCTTCAGCGACGATTCGGCCGGGTCCATCCCCTGCCGCACCATCTCGTCGATCAGGTTCAGCATGTACGAAGGCGTGACGAGGATGATCTTCGGCTCGAAATCGCGAATCAGTTGCACCTGCTTCTCGGTCTGCCCGCCGGACATCGGCACGACCATGCAGCCGAGCCGCTCCGCGCCGTAGTGAATCCCGAGACCGCCGGTGAAAAGCCCGTAGCCGAACGCGTTGTGCAGCGTATCGCCCGGGCGGCCGCCGGCCGCGCGGATCGAGCGCGCGGTCACGTTCGCCCACGTATCGATGTCGCGCGCGGTGTAGCCGACGACCGTCGGCTTGCCGGTCGTGCCGCTCGACGCGTGCACGCGCACGACCTGCTCGCGCGGCACCGCGAAGAGGCCGAACGGATAGTTGTCGCGCAGATCGCTCTTGGTCGAGAACGGGAACTTCGCGAGATCGGCGAGCGACTTCAGATCGTCAGGATGCACGCCTGCCGCATCGAACGTGCGCCGATAGTGCGGGACGTTGTCGTACGCGTGGCGCAGCGACCACTTGAGGCGGTCGAGCTGCAGCGCCTGCAGTTCGTCGCGGCTGGCGGTCTCGATCGGCTCGAGGGCGGCGGCGGGGTGCGTCGGGTGAGTCATCGGGGGCTCCTCCAATGGAGTGATGTCGTTATCGTGTTCGAGGTGACGAGGCGGTCACGACCGGAACGTGCGGCCGGCCGCATGCAGCGCGGCGAGCCGCGGCGACACGCGATAGCGGTCCTCGCCGTAGCTCGCTGCCAGGTTCGACAGCACGCGGTGCACGCGGCCGATGCCGATCGCATCGGCCCACGCGAGCGGGCCGCACGGGTAGTTCACGCCCTTCTCCATCGCGAGGTCGAGATCGGCCGGCGAGCACACGCCCTGGTTCACCGTGTCGGCGGCTTCGTTCGCGAGCATCGCGACGGTGCGCATCGCGACCATGCCCGGCACGTCAGCCAAGCCGACGACGCGAAAGCCCGCCTGCTGAAAGAGCCCGACCGCATCGGCGTACGCGGCGTCGCCGCACTGGAGCGCGCGCGTCAGCGCGACGAGCCCGGCCTGAGCGTAATCGCGTGCGAGGTCGACGAGCACGAGATCGGCCACGCCGGTTTGCGCGGCGCGCGCCGTGGCCGTCCGGCCGTCGGTCAGCGCGATCGACGCGCGGCCGGCCGTTGCGAGCAGTTCGTCCGGCTGCACGCCGGCCTGCCGGACGCCGTCGATACGTTCGGCCAAGCGTGCGTGCAACGCGGCGGCCGGGCCGTCCTGCGCAAACAGCACGACGTCGGCCGGCGCGGCGCGCGGCGGTTCGAGATCGGGGGCGGGCGGCGGCGCGCCGTCCGCATACGAATAGAAACCGCGCCCGGACTTGCGCCCGAGAAAGCCCGCGTTCACGAGTTCCTGCTGGATCAGCGACGGCGTGTAGCGCGGGTCGTTGAAGTACGCGCGGAACACCGACTCGGTCACCGCGAAGTTCACGTCGTGGCCGATCAGGTCCATCAGCTCGAACGGCCCCATCCGGAAGCCGGCGGCTTCGCGCATCACCGCGTCGATCGTGGCCGGCGCGCCGCCCTGCTCGTTCAGCACGCGCAGCGCCTCCGCGTAATACGGCCGCGCGACGCGGTTCACGATGAAGCCCGGCGTCGATTTCGCCATCACCGGTTGCTTGCCCCATGCAGCGGCGGTCGCAACGAGCATCCGGGCGATATCGGGCGCGGTCGCGAGCCCGCTGACCACCTCGACGAGCGCCATCAGCGGCGCCGGATTGAAGAAATGCAGGCCGGCGACGCGCTGCGGCACGCGCAGCCCGGCCGCGATCGACGTGATCGAGATCGACGACGTGTTGGTCGCCAGCACGCACGCGTCGTCGACATGGCGCTCGAGGGTCGCGAAGATCTCGCGCTTCACGTCGAGCCGTTCGGCCGCCGCCTCGACGATCAGCGCGGCGCCCGCGAAATCGGCCAGCGCGTGCACCGCGCGGATCCGGTTGCCGGCCGCGTCGGCCTGCGCCGGTTCGAGCCGGCCCTTCTCCGCCAGCCGCGCGAACTGTGCACGGATGCCGGCCAGCGCCTTGTCGCAGGCCGCTTCGTTCAGGTCGTACAGCAACACCGGATGGCCGGCCGCCGCCGCGACCTGTGCAATGCCCGCGCCCATCGCGCCGGCCCCGATCACGCCGACGACGGCCGACGGCGCCAGCGCGCCCGAGTTCACCGAATGTGCAGAGGAAACAGCCATCGCTTGCGATCCGTCATGAAGTGGAAGTGCGAGCGATTATAAACCGACCGGTCGGTAGATTTATGTCAGGGTGCGCCCGAATGTGCCTTGCAAGAGACCATGACGAAAACCGCAACGACAAAAAAATCGAAAGAGCGCGGCACTTTTTGCAAACCGAAAGGTCAATGTAAGCGCTCGAATATGAGATAGCGACCCCGCAACGCCTGATAAAATTCGACAAATTGCCGGATTGAAGGGGGAAACGCGTGTCGCGCCGTCACCGCCGTCCATCGCCGGCCGTCCTTATGGGGGCGAATCGAGCCACCGGCCCGCGCGTCGCCACCTATGCTTGTCTCGCTGTCCGCAGGCAGCCGCATCGAACCGTTTCGTCCCGCGACGGGCCTCGGCCCGCCCGCGCCCCTCGCCGCGTCGCGGCAGCGAACCCGGGCAGCGCCATTGCGCGCTGCCGCCCTTCGGTTTCATCGTCCTCGTTCGGCGGATAGTACGGCCGGGCTTCATCAACCCGTGACGGCGCGTCGCGCGCCGCCACTCGCATAAGGAAACCCTCATGCCGCTCTCGTCCAACCAGCTCCCGCGCTGGACCCTCTGGGCCCCGCTTGCCGCCTGGCTGGTGCTCGCGCTGTCGCGCGTCGTGCCGGCCGAAGGCCTCGTCATCGCGGTGTTCGCGGCCGCGCTCGCCGGCGCCGTGTTCTCCGCCGTCCACCATGCGGAAGTCGTCGCGCACCGCGTCGGCGAACCGTTCGGCACGCTCGTGCTCGCGGTTGCCGTGACCGTCATCGAAGTCGCGCTGATCGTGTCGGTGATGCTCGGCGCGGGCCCCGAGAAATCGGGCCTTGCCCGCGACACCGTGTTCGCCGCCGTGATGATCATCTGTAACGGCATCGTCGGCATCTGCCTGCTGGTCGGCGCATGGAAGCACGGCGAACAGGATTTCCAGGGGCGCGGCGCGAGCAAGGCGCTCGCGGTGCTCGCGTCGCTGTCGGTGCTGTCGCTCGTGATGCCGAACTACCTGAACGCCGCGCCGGGCCCGTTCTTCTCGAAATCTCAGCTTGCGTTCGCCGGCGTCGCGTCGCTCGTGCTGTACGGCGCATTCGTGTTCGTGCAGACCGTGCGCCACCGCGACTACTTCCTCGCCGAGCACGACAGCGCCAACGAAGCGGTGCACGCGGCGGCGCCGAGCAACCGCACCGCGGCCATCAGCATGGTGCTGCTGTTCGCGAGCCTCGTCGCGGTCGTGCTGCTCGCGAAGCTGCTGTCGCCGGCCGTCGAGCACGCGGTGCTGAAGCTCGGCGCGCCCGAAGCCGCGGTCGGTATCGTGATCGCCGCGCTCGTGCTGCTGCCGGAAGGGCTCGCGGCCGTCACCGCCGCGCGTGCGAACCGGTTGCAGACCAGCATGAACCTCGCGCTCGGGTCGGCGCTCGCGAGCATCGGGCTCACGATTCCGACCGTCGCGGCCGTGTTCATCTGGGTCGGCCAGCCGCTCACGCTCGGGATCGGCGCGATGGAAACCGTCCTGCTCGCGCTCACGCTGCTGGTCAGCACGCTCACACTGAGCCAGGGGCGCACGACGGTGCTGCACGGCGTCGTGCACGTCGCGCTGTTCGCCGCGTACCTGTTCCTGTCGATCACCCACTGACGGGCCTGTGCCGCGGCCCGGCGGATGCGCTCCGCCGGGCCGCGTGCACGTCTTCGAGCCCCGCCCTCATCCCTCCCTTCACGCCGCCGTCAGCGGGCCGCCATCGCACGTCGCGCCACGCGGAACGGGCGAGCAAGCGCCGCTAGACGCCCGCGTCGTCCGTGCTTTCGGTCAGAAACCGCTCGACCATCGCGTTGAACACCGGCAGCGCCGGGTTGTCGTTGTCCGCGCGCCAAGCGAGATACAGCTCCGCCGCCACGTTGACGCCCGCGAGCGGCCGGAACACCACGCCGTCGACATGAAGCTCGCGCGCCGACGCCGGCACCAGCGCCGCGCCGAGCCCCGCGCGCACGAGGCCGAGGATCGTATGCGTCTGGCCGACGTAGTGCAGGTAGTTCGGCAGCCGCCCGGCGCCCGCGAACATCCCCGAGATCATGTCGTGGAAATACTTGCCCTCGTTCGGCGAATACGCGATGAACGGCTGCCGGTCGAGCTCGTCGGGGCCGATCTGCTCGTAGGCCGCGAGCGGCGCGCCTTCCGCGACCGCGACGAGCATCGGCTCGCGCTGCACGAGCCGGTATTCGAGCGGCTGGCGCGCGGCGCGCTGGCGCACGAAACCCGCGTCGAGCATCCGCGACGCGAGCGCGTCGATCTGCACGGTCGACACCATCTCCCGCAGTTCGACGTCGACGTCCGGCAGCGCGTGCGCCGCATGCGCGAGCAGCACCGGGATCATCCGGTACGCACTGACGGCCGTGAACCCCAGCGTGATGCGCCCGGCCCCGCCGTGCGCGACACGCTGCGCGGCCTGCTCGGCCCGCGCGGAGAATTCGAGGATGTGCCGCGCATCGCGCAGGAAGCGCTCGCCGGCCGCGGTCAGGCTGACCTGCCGGCTGCTGCGCTCGAGCAGCGCGATGCCGAGCGCGTGCTCGAGCAACTGAATCTGCCGGCTGAGCGGCGGCTGGGTCATGAAGAGCCGCCGGGCCGCGCGGCCGAAATGCAGCTCTTCGGCAACCGCGACGAAGCAGCGAAGTTGGTGCAGTTCAATCATTCAAATCTTGAATCAATCGATAGTCTTTTGATGTTAGACGCATATCGATGCGATTTCTATACTCGGTTCCACCTGATGCGCGGCCCGCGCCGCGCACGACGACCGAGACCTTCATGACCATCGACATCCTGCTGACCCAGCCGCTCCCCGACGCGATCGACGCCGAACTCGCCGCCCGCTACACCGTGCACCGGCTGTATGCGGCCGAGCAACCGGAAGCACTGCTCGATCGCGTGGCGCCGCGAATTCGCGGCGTCGTGACGGGCGGCGCGAACGGCCTGTCCGCCGCGCTGATGGAGCGGCTCGGCGCGCTCGAGATCGTCGCGATCAACGGCATCGGCACCGACGCGGTCGATCTCGATCGTGCCCGGGCGCGCGGCATCCACGTGACGACGACGCCCGACGTGCTGACCGACGACGTCGCCGACATGGCGCTGGGGCTGATCCTGATGACCCTGCGCGACCTCGGCGCCGGCGAGCGGATCGTGCGCGCCGGCCGCTGGGGCAAAACGACCCAGCCGCTCGCGACGCAGGTCACGGGCAAGCGGCTCGGCATCGTCGGGCTCGGCCGCGTCGGACGCGCGATCGCGCAGCGCGCGCGGGCGTTCCGGATGCCCGTCAGTTACTTCGGGCCGTGCGAGCATCGCGACAGCGGCTATCGCTTCGTGCCCGACCTCGCCGCGCTCGCGCATGACAGCGACGTGCTCGTGATCGCGGCCTCGGCCGATCACGGCAACGTGCTCGTGACGGCCGACGTGCTCGCCGCGCTCGGCCCCAAAGGATTCCTGATCAACGTCGCGCGCGGCAAGCTGGTCGACGAAGCCGCGCTCGTGCGCGCGCTGGCCGACGGCACGATCGCCGGCGCCGGTCTCGACGTGTTCGCGAACGAACCGCACGTGCCGGCCGCGCTGCTCGAACTCGACCGCGTCGTCGTGCAGCCGCACCGCGCGAGCGCCACGCATGAAACGCGCGAGGCAATGGGCCGCATCGTGCTCGCGAACCTCGCCGCGTGCTTCGCGGGCCAGCGCCCGCCGACCAGCGTCACGCACTGAGCGCGGCGCCGCCCCTTCCATTACGACACGGATGCCTCCGCACGACGGAGGCCAGGAGACACGCATGTCCAATCGATCCAGCGGCGCCGCCGTCGCCGCCTCGCCCGCCGCATCGCGCACGATCGGCCGCGTCCGTTATGCGGTCCTCGCGCTGATTTTCGCGGTTACCGTCGTCAACTACGCGGACCGCGCGACGATGTCGATCGCCGGCACCGGCGTCGCGCACGACCTCGGGCTCACGCCCGTGCAGCTCGGCGTCGTCTTTTCGGCGTTCGCCTGGGCCTATGCGATCGGCCAGATTCCGGGCGGCTGGCTGCTCGACCGCTTCGGCGCAAGGCGCGTGTACGGCCTGAGCCTGTTGCTGTGGTCGGTATTCACGATGCTGCAGGGCACGGTCGGCGCGTTCGCCGTGCACGGCGCGGCCGCGACGCTGGCGCTGTTCGTCATGCGCTTCATGCTCGGGCTCGTCGAATCGCCGGCGTTTCCGGCCAATTCGCGGATCGTCGCATGCTGGTTCCCGACGGCCGAACGCGGCACCGCGTCGGCCTTGTTCAATTCCGCGCAATACATGGCCGTCGTGCTGTTCACGCCGGCCATGGCATGGCTCACGCATGCGCTCGGCTGGGAACACGTGTTCCTGTGGATGGGGCTGCTCGGCATCGCGCTCGCCGCGCTGTGGTTCGCGTGGTATCGCGAGCCGCACGGCCACCCGCGCATGACGAACGCGGAGCGCGACTACCTGCGCGCCCACGGCGCGCTCGTCGATCTCGAGGCGAACCGTATGCGCGAGCGGCCGCGCGCGTCGTGGCACGACGTGTCGCAACTGTTCCGCCACCGGAACCTGTGGGCGATCTACATCGGCCAGTACTGCATCACGGCGCTCACCTACTTCTTCATCACGTGGTTTCCGATCTATCTGATCAAGGGGCGCGGAATGACGATCATGGAAGCCGGCTGGGTCGCCGCGCTGCCGGCGATCTGCGGCTTCACGGGCGGCGTGCTCGGCGGCGTGCTGTCGGACTGGCTGATCCGGCGCGGCATGCATCCGTCGAAGGCACGCAAGACGCCGTTCGTCGCGGGGATGGCGATGGCGACGCTGCTCGTGCTCGCGAACGGCGCATCGTCGAACGCGGCCGTGATCGCGCTGATGACGGTCGCGTTCTTCGGCAAGGGGCTCGCGGCGGTCGGGTGGGCCGTGCTCGCCGACACGGCGCCGGAAGGCATGGTCGGGCTGAGCGGCGGCGTCTTCAACGGCCTCGGCAACATCGCCGGGATCGTCACGCCGCTCGTGATCGGCTACTTCGTCGCCAGCACGGGTTCGTTCGCCGGTGCGCTGTGGTTCGTCGCCGCGCACGGGCTGATCGGCATGGCCGCGTACGGGTGGCTCGCGGGCCGCTTCGAGCGGATCCGCATCGCGCCAGCCGCATGAACGCCGCGGCGGCACACCGGCGCGGTCACGCGCGCAGGCGGCCGCCCGGCATGTGCTCCGTCGTCAGCCGGTCGAGCTCGCGCAGATCGTTTTCCAACGCGGGCGTGAGCGTCGTACGCAGGTGATCGAGGAAGGTCCGGATCTTCGCGTCGAGATAGCGGCGCGTCGCATAGACGGCATAGACGCTCACCGTCTGCAGCCGGTACGCCGGCAGCACGCGGATCAGGCGCCCTTCGCGGATATCGTCGAGCACCGTATACAGTGCCACGCACGCGATCCCCCGCCCGGCACGCACCGCGACGCACAGCGCGTCCGGCACGTTGACCTGGAACGGCGCCGGCTGCAGCTCGTAGACGGTTTCCTCGCCGTCGCCGCGCTCCAGGCGCCATTCGCTGGCCGGCGACGCGGGCGTGTCGAGGCGCAGGCACACGTGGTTCGGCAGGTCGTCGGGCGTCTGCGGCGTGCCGTGCCGCGCGAGGTATTCGCGCGATGCGACGAGCACGCTGCAGCTCGTGCCGCAGATCTGCGCGACATAACCCGAATCGGGCAACTGCGACGCCGTCACGATCGACACGTCGTAGCCCTCCTCGACCAGATTCGGCATCCGCTGCGCCAGCGTCAGCTCGACCGACACGTCGGGGTTGTCCTCCTGGTACCGGACGATCGACGACACGACATGACTCTTCCCGAGCCCCGTCATCGCATGAATGCGCATCTTGCCGCTCGGCCGCAGCAGCGCGTTGCGCGCCTCCGCGTTCGCGTAGTCGAGCTCCGCGAGGATCGATTTCGCGCGCTCGAAATAGCGCTCGCCGCTTTCGGTCAGGCCGAGATGGCGGGTCGTGCGATGCAGCAGGCGCGTCTGTACGTGGGCTTCGAGATTCGAGACCGCGCGCGACACCTGGGCGGTGGTCGCGTCGATTTCCTTCGCGACCGCGGTAAAACTGCCGGCTTCGACAACGCGCACGAACAGGCGCATGTTTTCGAGCATGTCCATTGAATTGGCTTGGGGAGAGTC
Organism: Burkholderia sp. AU44665; assembly: GCF_030504405.1. Lineage (NCBI taxonomy): Bacteria > Pseudomonadati > Pseudomonadota > Betaproteobacteria > Burkholderiales > Burkholderiaceae > Burkholderia > Burkholderia sp. AU44665. Next base: position 775,234 of record NZ_JAUJRI010000001.1, read on the forward strand.
AGTGGGGAGACGTCGGCGGCGCTCGCGTCAGGTGGGTAACGGAACGCGGGCGCGAAGAGCCACGTCGAATCGAGCGCCGTGCCGGGGAGAAGGCGGGAGAGCGGGCATCGAGGACAGGGTTCTGGCATGACGGGGGAATCGAGTGCGCCGAATTGTACGCCGCTGCGGACAAATTTGCGCGGTTACGCGGGCACAAGCTCCCATCCGATGAAAGGTTTTTGCAAGACTCATGCATCACGCGCGGCCAACGCGCCTGATGCGGCGCGACAATTTGTATCACAACGCGATATAATCCCGCGCTTGTCGCCGCGCCTCCGCGTTGCCGTTTTTACCGCTTACCCCCATGTCGCCAGGCTCCTACCCGTCGCGCCGCACGTTGCGGCAATGGCTGCACAGCTTCATTCCCCACCCGATGGCACTCGGCTGGCGCGAACGCCTGCGCTCGTGCACCGGCGCGCTCGTGGGCATTGCGACGGTCGGCGTCACGATGCGGCTATTGCCCGGCGTGCCGGGCCTCGTGCCGCTGCTCGTCGCGCCGATGGGCGCGTCGGCCGTACTGCTGTTCGCGGTGCCGGCAAGCCCGCTCGCGCAGCCGTGGTCGATCATCGGCGGCAATCTCGTCGCGGCGACGGTCGGCGTCGCGTGCGCGCAATGGATCGCCGATCCGGTCACGGCCGCCGCGGTCGCAATCGCCTGCGCGATCGGCGGGATGTTCGCGCTGCGCTGCGTGCACCCGCCGTCGGGCGCCGTCGCGCTCACGGCCGTGGTGGGCGGCCCCGCGATCCATGCGCTCGGCTTCGGCTTCGTCCTTCAGCCGATCGCGCTGCAATCGGCGATCCTGCTGTCGGCCGCGCTCGTCTATCACGCGCTGACCGGGCACCGCTACCCGCACGGCGGCGTGCGCCCCGAAGCGAAACCGCAGGCCGGCGCCGCCGCGCCGGCGCGCGGCGGCTTCACGCGCGGCGACCTCGACGCGGTGCTCAAGCGCCGCGGCGAATGGCTCGACGTCGATCCGGACGATCTCGAAACGCTGCTGCGCGAAACCGAAATGCAGGCTTATGCGCGCACGTTCGGCCAGTTGAAGTGCGCCGACCTGATGACGAAGAACGCGATCGAGGTCGCGCCGTCCACGTCGATCACGGCCGCGCTCGCGCTGCTCGACCGCCACCGCGTGAAGGCGCTGCCCGTGGTCGACGGCGAAGGCCGCCTGACCGGCATCGTCACGCGCGCCGACCTCACGCGCCCGTTGCGCCGTTCGACCCCGCTGTGGCAACGCCTGTCCGCACGATTGCCGCGATCGTTCGGCGGCCAGCCCGCGAGCGTCGCGTCCGTGATGACGCGCGACGTCGCGGCGGTGCCGGAAACGATGCCGATCACGGCGCTCGTGCCGTTGTTCACGCATTCGGGCCACCACCATATTCCGGTCGTCGATGCGTCGCGCCGGCTCGTCGGCATCATCACGCAGACGGATCTCGTCACGGGCCTTTATCGGCAGACCCAAATGCTCGAGGCCGCGTAGCGCACGCCCCGTCACTGTCCGCGGAACGCGAAACGTGAAACGCGCCCGTTCCGCCCGATTTCGTCCATTTATATCACGTTATGATATATTTACCGCCACCGTAACCGAATGCCCGACCGCCCCCGATGAACGATACCCGACGCGCACTGACGAAAAGCGATTTCCAGCAACTGTCCGAGTTCCGCTACCAGATGCGCCGCTTCGAGCGCTTCTCCGAACGTGCCGCGCAAAGCGAAGGCGTGACGCCGCTGCAATACCTGCTGCTGCTGCACATCAAGGGCTATCCGCATCGCGAATGGGCGACCATCGGCGAACTCGCGGAACGCCTGCAGGCGCACCACCACGGCGTCGTGGCGCTGGTGACGCGCTGCGAAGCGCTCGGACTCGTGAAGCGCAAGCCGAGCGAAGCCGACCGCCGCCAGGTCGAAGTCCATCTTGAAGCGGCCGGCGAAACGCTGCTCGCCCGTCTCGCGGCCATGCATCGTGCCGAGCTGAAGTCGCTCAAGGGCACGTTCCAGGTTCCCCAAATCGATTACTGACCCCTGCCACTCCGATGAACGCACCGCACAAACGCGATTTCTCGACCAACGAACGCCTGCCCAGGATCGCGTTGCTTGCCGCCGGGATCGGCCTGCTCAGCACGCTTGCCGCGTTCGTGCTGTTGAGCCTGATCCACCTGTTCACGAACCTGTTCTTCTTCCAGCAACTGTCGTTCGCCGACCGTTCGCCCGCGAACAACACGCTCGGCGCATGGGTGATCGCGGTGCCGGTGATCGGCGGGCTGATCGTCGGCTTGATGGCGCGTTTCGGTTCGGAAAAGATCCGCGGCCACGGCATTCCCGAGGCGATCGAGGCGATCCTGTTCGGCAAGAGCCGGATGTCGCCGAAGGTCGCGATCCTCAAGCCTCTGTCGTCCGGCGTCGTGATCGGCAGCGGCGGCCCGTTCGGCGCCGAAGGCCCGATCATCATGACGGGCGGCGCGCTCGGCTCGCTGATCGCGCAATGCGTGCACGTGACCGCCGCCGAGCGCAAGACGCTGCTCGTCGCCGGTGCGGCCGCCGGCATGACGGCCGTGTTCGGCACGCCGGTGGCCGCCGTGCTGCTCGCGGTCGAACTGCTGCTGTTCGAATGGCGTCCGCGCAGTTTCCTGCCGGTCGCGCTCGCGTGCGCGGTGGCCGGTTTCGCCCGTGCGGTGTTCTTCGGCGTCGATCCGCTGTTTCCGCTGACGACGGCCGCGCCGACGCCCGTCGCGCTGCTGTCGTGCATCGTCGCGGGCGTGCTGTCGGGCCTGCTCGCGTGCGGCTTGTCGGCCGCGCTCTACCGCGTCGAAGACGCCTTCGCGAAGCTGCCCGTGCACTGGATGTGGTGGCCGGCGATCGGCGCGATCGCGATCGGCGTCGGCGGCTGGCTCGAGCCGCGCGCGCTCGGCGTCGGCTACGACGTGATCGGCGACCTGCTGCACCAGCACATCGCGCTGAAGATCGCGCTCGCACTGCTGATCGTGAAGGCCGTGATGTGGGTGATCGCGCTCGGCTCGGGTACGTCGGGCGGCGTACTGGCCCCGCTGCTGATGCTCGGCGCCGGTCTCGGCACCGTGCTGTCGCCGGTACTGCCGGGTGGCGATCCCGCGCTGTGGCCGCTCGTGTGCATGGCCGCGACGCTCGGTGCGACGCTCGGCGCCCCGCTCACCGCGATCGTATTCGCCTTCGGTCTCACGCACGACACCAACGCGCTGCTGCCGCTGCTCGCGGCGACGCTCGTCGCGCACGGCTTCGCGACCATCGCGATGAAACGCTCGATCATGACGGAAAAGATCGCGCGCCGCGGCTACCACATCTATCGCGAATACGGTGTCGATCCGCTCGAGCGGCACGACATCGGCGAAGTGATGACGTCGGCCGACCGGCTCGTCGCGATCGACGGCGCGGCCACGCTCGATACCGTCGAAGCGCAATACTTCGGCGCGAAACAAACGCACCGTGCGTACCCGGTCGTGCAGCACGGCCGGCTGCTCGGCCTCGTCGATCGCGCGACGCTCGATGCACAGCGCGCGCAGGCCGGCGCCGACACGCCGATCTCGGCCGCGTTCGCCGAGCGCGCACCGGCCGTCGCGTTCGCGCACGAAACCTGCCGTGTCGTCGCGTCGCGCCTTGCGATGCTCGGCCTCGAACGCCTGCCGGTGGTCGCCGACGAGCAATCGCTGCGCATCACGGGCATCGTGTCGCGCAGCGACCTGATCAAGCCGGCGCTCCAGCACTTCGACGACGAACAGAAGCGCGAGCGCTTCCGCCCGGTCGTCCCGGCCAATCTGCGCGACGTCGGTTCGCGCAAGGCCGGCTGACATCACCCGCGTGCGCGGCGCTCTGCCGCGCGCATCGCTTCCTCGCCTCGCACTGCTCCACGATGCGGCGCGCCCGTGGCGCGCCGCATCGCCTCACTCCGTTGCTTTCGCCCGTTTAAAGTTGGTTAACAATCCGGCCGACGAAAGTTTGTCATCATCGTGCTCATGCGACGGGGCCATCCATCAGCCATTCCACTTCGTCATCCGATAAAGAGTCGCGGCGCGGCATGCGCACACATGCCGGCCGCCGCGGCCGTCACGTCACCACACCACGACCGGGCAGCGCGCCGACCGACGCATGACGTCGAGCCGTACACGACGCATGCCGCGCCGCAGCAACATGCGCAGCATTCGAGGCGCCGTTTGGCAAGCGCGTTAACAACTTGTTTCGGAATGACCGGAACCGTGCGTGCCCAACGCGATCTCACTTGCACGCAGCACTGCTGCGCATCCCACTCAATCAATCACGACTCGAGGGAGATAACGTGAACGTGAAATACTTACCGCTCATCGCATTGACCGTGGCAATTTCTGCTCATGCGGCCGAACCCGCCGTGCAGAACGTGGGACAAAGCCAGAAAGCAGCGCCGGACGTCTCGGCATGCATCGCCAAGACCTGGGCCGACAAGTCGCAACAACAGGTGATCTCGCAAAACGTGCTGGCCAACGGCCTCGCGACCGACGTGTACGCACCGGGCCAGCAGCCGCCGAACGGCGCCGCCGCGATGGTTCGTCCGTCGTGGAAGCCGGATGCGAAGACGTGGGTCGGCGTGCGCGGCGACGCAGCGGCCGCCGGCGACATCAGCGCCTGCCTGTAACGAAGGCTGGCGCACCGGATGGCCTTGCGCCATCCGCTTGCAACGGGCCCCGCTTCGGCGGGGCTTTTTCTTTGCCGCGCGAAAAGCGCGTTACAGGTAGCTGCACACGTAGTCGAGCGTCTCGATCACCTCGATGTCGAAGCGGCTTTTGCCCGGCACCGAGAACGATTCGCCGGCGCCGTAGGTCTGCCATTCGCTGCTGCCGTCGAGTTTCACGCGGCACTTGCCGGCCTGCACTTCCATCAATTCGGGCGCATCCGTGCCGAAGTTGAGCGCGCACGGCAGGATCACGCCGAGCGTCTTGCGCGTGCCGTCCGGGAAGAGCACGGTATGCGACACGCACTTGCCGTCGAAATAGACGTTCGCGCGCTTGACGACCGATACGTTGTCGAATTGGGTTGCACTGGTCATGTGATGCCTCTGATTGCTGGATGCCGGATGGCGATGGATTTGAAGGCCGGCCGAAGCGGCGGGCCGGCCGCTATGATACCGGCTCGCGCGGCGGGCGCCGCAATGGTACGCGGCCAGCGCGTGCCGGGCCCAGGATCGTCAGGATCACTACGCGATCCGCGCAAGGCGCCCTTTCATCGCAGCCCCTTGCGCCGCGCGGAATCGCGCAGGCAATCGAGCAGCATCGCCGCGGCCGGCGTCAGCGGGCTGTCGCGGCGCGTGACGACCTGCACCGATACGCCCGGCAAGCGCTCGCGAATCGGCAGCACCGCGAGCTGGTCGCGCGCCCATTCGCCTTGCAGCAATTGTTCCGGCATCGATGCGATCAGGTCGCAACCCGTCATCAGGCTGTGCGCGAGACCGAAGCTCGGGCATTCGACGACACGCGCCGGCACCGGCAGCCCGTACGCGACGAACGAGTTGAACAGCACCTGCGTCGAGCTTTCCGGCGACGGATTCATCAGCCAGTCGGCCTCGACGAGATCGGCGAGCGACGTGGCCGACGCGAGCGGATGCCCTTTGCGCGCGACGATCAGCGAACGGCTCGCATAGAGCTCCGCATGATCGAACTCGGCCGCCAGCAGTTCGGGCACGACGACCACCACCGCAAAATCGAGCGAACCGTCGTGCAGGCGCGGCAGCGCGACACCGGGAAACCCTTCGATCAGGTTGACGCGCGCCACTGGAAAGCGGCGCCGGAACGCACGAAACGCGTCGGGCAGGATCGTGACCGCCGCCGCCGGCGTGATCGCCGCCGAGACGGAACCCGTCATCGCCCCCTGCGCCTGCTCGATGTCGTCGCGGGCGCGCTGCATTTCGGCGACGATCAGCCGCGCGCGCACCTGCAACTGCTGGCCGAACGCGGTGAGTTGCACGCCGCGCGCGGTGCGCACGACGAGCGATACGCCGAGCGCGATCTCCAGTTCCTTGACCGCCTTCGTCAGCGCGGCCGGCGACACGTTCAGGCGCCGCGCGGCCGCGCGAATGCTCCCTTCCTCCGCGGCGGTGACGAACGCTTTCAGCTGATGGTATTTCATGGGGCGATGCGTGATCCGTGGAAACCCTGTGCGCCGTGCCGCGCAGGGGTTCAGGGTATTCCCGAGCGGCAACCGACGGTGTGCACCAAAGCAATTTAGCAGCTTCTGGTACGCAAAAGAAATTTATATGCTTGGTCGTCATATGCGCGTCAAATGCCCCACCAGCCCCACTGGAGAGACCATGCTGCAAGCCGTGAACCCCGTCATCCCCGGCATCGCCGCGATCGCCCCCGAGCTCGTCGAAGTACGCCGCCGCATCCACGCCCATCCCGAACTCGCATTCGAAGAGACGCTCACGAGCGACCTCGTCGCCGAGCTGCTCAGCGGCTGGGGTTACGACGTGCATCGCGGCATCGGCAAGACGGGCGTGGTCGGCGTGCTGCGCGAAGGGCAAGGCACGCGCACGGTCGGCCTGCGCGCCGACATGGACGCGCTGCCGCTCGCGGAAACCACGGGCCTGCCGTACGCCAGCCGCCATGCGAACAAGATGCATGCATGCGGCCATGACGGCCATACCGCGATGCTGCTGTGCGCGGCACGCCACCTCGCGGCCACGCGCCAGTTCTCCGGCACGCTGAACCTGATCTTCCAGCCGGCCGAGGAAAACTTCGGCGGCGCGAAGGCGATGATGGACGACGGCCTGTTCGACCGTTTCCCATGCGACGCGATTTTCGCGATCCACAACATGCCGGGCCGCGCGGCCGGTGACATGGCGTTCCGCACCGGCGCCGCGATGGCGTCGGCCGACCGCGTGACGATCACGCTGCGTGGCGTCGGCGGCCACGGCGCGATGCCGCATTTCGCGCGCGATCCGATGTCGGCCGCAGGCAGCATCATGGTCGCGCTGCAGACGATCGTCGCCCGCGAGGTCGATGCGCAGCATGCGGCCGTGATCACCGTCGGCAGCGTGCAGGCCGGCGAGACGTTCAACATCATTCCGGAAACCGTCGTGATGAAACTGTCGGTGCGCGCGCTGAACGCGGACGTGCGCGCCCTGCTCGCGCGCCGCATCGAAGCGCTTGCGAAAGGCCAGGCGGAAAGCTTCGGCGTCACCGCGGAAATCGACTACGACTACGGCTATCCGGTACTCGTCAATCACGCGGAACCGACCGCGTTCGCGGCCGGCATCGCGCGCCAGATGCTCGGCGCGGAACGCGTCGAAACCGAAGCGGCGCCGCTGATGGGCAGCGAGGACTTCGCATTCATGCTCGAGGCGCGCCCCGGCTGCTACGCGTTCATCGGCAACGGAGTCGGCAGCAAGGGCGGCTGCATGGTGCACAACCCCGGCTACGACTTCAACGACGACATCCTCGCGATCGGCGCGAGCTACTGGGTTCGCGTCGCCGAAGCCTGGCTCGCGGCCTGAACGCCCTTCACCACGCAGTTTCGCGCTAACCGGGGGAACCCCATGGAAACGTCCGCCCTTCCGTTCGCCGGCACGCCGGTCGATGCCCGCGCCGCCGCGAGAAAACGCCGGCTGATCGCGGCCGCCGCCGTCGGCAACGCGCTCGAGTTCTACGACTTCACCGTCTACAGCTTCTTCGCGATCCTGATCGGCAAGCTGTTCTTTCCGGTGCATTCGTCGTTCGGGCAACTGATGCTCGCGGTCGCGAGCTTCGGTGTCGGCTTCGTCACGCGTCCGCTCGGCGGGCTCGTGATCGGCATGTATGCGGACCGCGCCGGCCGCAAGAAGGCGATGATCCTCACGCTGCTGCTGATGGCGCTCGGCACCGCGACGATCGCGGTCGCGCCGACCTTCGCGCAGATCGGCATCGCCGCGCCGCTGCTGCTCGTGCTCGCCCGGTTGCTGCAGGGCTTCGCGTCGGGCGGCGAAGTCGGTGCGTCGACGACGTTGCTGCTCGAACAGGCGCCGCAGCATCGGCGCGGTTTCTATGCGTCGTTCCAGTTCTCGAGCCAGGGGCTCGCCGCGCTCGCGGGCGCGCTCACCGGCGTCGCGCTGACGTCGACGCTGACGGCCGCGCAACTCGAAAGCTGGGGCTGGCGCGTGCCGTTCATCATCGGCACGCTGTTCGTGCCGCTCGGCTACTGGCTGCGCAAGACCGTCGAGGAAGTGCCTGCGGCCGCGCCTGCTGCTGCCGCGCATGCATCCGGGGAAAAGGTCGCGTCGCTACCGCTCGCCGACGTGCTGCGTCATCACGGCAAGGCCGTGTTCGCAGGCCTCGGCGTGACGATCGGCGGCACGTCGATCCACTACATCATCGTGTTCTACATGGCGATCTACGGCGTGCAGGTGCTGCACCTGCCGACGTGGCTGTCGATGACGGCCGGCTGCGTCGCCGGGGCGATCCTGATGCTCGTGACGCCGATCGGCGGCCATCTGTCCGACGTGTACGGGCGCAACCGGATCGTCTGGTGGACGCGCATCGTGCTGATGGCCGCGATCTACCCCGCGTTCATCGCACTGAATCGCTGGCCGGGCGCCGCGTCGCTGCTGTCGATCATCGCCGCGCTGTCGATCGTGCATGCGATCAACATCGGCGCGACGGGGGCGATGCTCGGCGAGTTGTTTCCGCGAGCGGTGCGGGCGACCGGCGGTGCGCTCGTGTATAGCGTGGGCGTCGCGATCTTCGGCGGCTTCGCGCAGTTCTTCGTCACGTGGCTGATCGCGGCGACCGGCAATCCGAATGCGCCGGCGTGGTATGCGATCGGGTGTGGTGTCTTCACGCTGCTCGCGATTCGCTGCATGGACGAGAAGGCGGGGAAGGCGCTCGATTGAGCGTTGGGGGGATGCGCGATGTGCGAAGCGTCATTGACGTCGCGCGCGCCCATCGGGCATCATTGACCAATGCACAACGCCACGATCACCCTTTCGACGACCACGCGCACGACCGCCTTCGGCGGGCCCGTGCGGCGAGTGCGCACAGGATCGTAGCGTCACCGATTCCACAGGCCCCGCCGGTTCCGGACGGGGTCTTTTCGTTTCTCCGTCTGCATCGGCCACTCAGGAGAAACGCCATGTCCGAAGCCCCTTCCCCGAAACGCGCACTGCTCGTGATCGACATGCAGGTCGGGTTGTTCCACGGCCCCGATCGTCCGTATGACGGCGAACGCGTGCTGGCCAACATCAATCGGCTGATTCGCCGCGCGCATGAAGCCAGTGCGCCCGTGTTCGCCGTGCGCCACATCGGCCCGGCCGGCCCGCCGATCGCGCCCGATGCGCCGCTGGCCGCGCTGCTGCCGGAGCTCGCTATCGATACGGCGCGCGACATCGTGTTCGACAAGACCCGGCCGAGTTGCTTCGCAGGCACGCGGCTCGCCGAGTGGCTGCACGCGGCTGGTATCGGAGAAATCGTGATTGCCGGGATGAAGACGCAGTACTGCGTCGATACCGCGTGCCGTGCGGCCACCGATCTCGGGTTTCGCGCGGTGCTCGTTGCCGATGCGCATACCTGCATGGACACGCCCGCGCTGCCGGCCGAGCGGATCGTCGCGCATCACAATGCAACGCTTGGCGGGCCGTTCGCGGTGCTCACGCCGACTGAGGCCTGCCTGTTCTGAGGCAAGGCGCGAGACGAGCCGTAAAGGCCTCAGCAAAACCCCATCGCGCGCGTCGCCTTGATACACGACGATGCGTCGCGAACTGAAACAACTTTCCTCGAGAACGTCACGTCTCCGGACAGAAATTGGCTGAGCCGTTGGTCGAAGTGATATGAAAACTTGATCAGGTCGATGGTGTTCCGGAAGGTTTCCTTGGGCAGCTTGCCCTTCATCACCGAATGAATAAAGCGCTTGATCAGATGTAGCGCTCTCACGCGAAACGAAACCTCCACCCTCAAGATCAATGAACACTTGACGAGCAGCGTCCGCTCCGCTTTCACGCCGTTTGCCGATCGTTCCTCGATGTATATGCATCCAACTCGAGCGCGTACTCATATTCTGAGTAAAAATCCCGCAGAGGCGTCATCATACGTCGCGTGCGCTGTAGCTCTTTTGCGAAGTCCTCGTTGCTGCTCGTGCGTTCGAGAATGAGAAGCAGTTGAAATACCGAGAGACTCCAGGAAGTAGAGAAGGGAAACGGTGTGTCGAAGACAGACTCCTTCGCGCGACTCGCTGCATCTTTCAGCTTGCGAAACCAGTCATGCAGAGCATCGAACTCCTTTTGTCGCTTGGAGTTTATTGCGATGAATTGATTAACGCATCCCGCAAACAGGAACTTTTGCAAGAATGGCCGATCGTGAAGGCTTCCAAGATCGCCACGCGTTATTGATAATTTGAGAACTTCCCGTGATCCTAGGGTAAGCGGCGCTGCCGACGTCCCTTGATTCAACGTTATCGTGCCCTGCTCCAGAAGCACAGCGTGTCGCTCCATCGCTTGCGCTTGCGGTCGCACGACCGCCTGCCCGAGGTCTGACAGGGCCGCGACGTCATCGCCGGATCGTGCTTGTCGTCGCAACATCTTGCTCTTCAACTCGAAAACGATCACGTGGTTCGCCGTCTCTACAACCGCATCACATTCGCCTTTCGATCCGTTCGCCTGGTATTCGCCGTGCAGCACAGAGACGCCATGTTGCTCGAGTTTTACGCGAACGAAGTCCTCAAATAGCGGACCGACAACTTTCTCGTCAAAGCTGCCTTTCTTCCAATTTTTTCGACACCATTGCAGCGCCGCATTGACCGTGGCGCGAGCCGCGAGCGGCGGGATCTGCATGAAAAACGTACCGTTGTTCAGTAGCAGCGGGTGAAACGCCGCATCTACAGCGTTGTCCTCTGGCGGAAACGTCAGAGATTGGTTGGCGCCCGATACGTGCGTGAATACGTTGAGGAGCAGGTTCGCAGCGGGCGTAAGATCCAGATTTGTCGCAAACGCAATGCTTTCCGGCGGGACTCGGACAAACTCCTGCGTCACGCCATCTGCGCACGCCCGCTCGCATGCTCGCAAGATAACTCTGGCAGCCGCCAGTATCTGGGCCGACGTCGTGCCATGCTCGTCTTTCAGCTCGGCTAGTGGCTTCTGGGATATCGTCCATTCCAGATACTCACGCGCGTGGGCGGGTTTCGCTTGCGTCAAAAGAAACGTTGCATCGTATACGATTGACTTTTGCATGATGCGGACCATGTCCACATTTCTCGCAAACGCCAATTCGAAAGTTCCCACCGACAGGTCGAGCATCGCAGTTGCCCAAGTCACAAGGTCAACAAGCTCGGCAAGCATAGCTTCAGGAGAGGGCGCGGTCGGGGCCAGCGAAAAGTATCGCAAGCCGAGTTGGTACAAATACGCCAATGGCAGGTCGGGCTGCGCGTTCACTTGAATGGTTTGACCATTGCGCCCAAGCTTGTATCGACCTGTTACCGCACTATACGTACGCGCAATTGCGCCCGCTGCACTTGAAGCCAGAATGGCACCCAGAGAGGCCGATTTTCGCTCAATATCTTCTGCAAGCCGCCGCGTCTCGGCCGGGGATATGTGCATTCCTCCATCGACCGGCAGATCGATCTGATAGCCCGACTTCCTCAGTCCATTGATGGCTATCGAGAGGCAATTCACGCGCGCGTTTGACTGCCATACCAGATCGACTGGCAGTCCACTTTGGCTCGCCGCATACACTGCTGCGAGCTCCACGGCGCGCTCCCAGTTGCTAGTCACGTCAGGATAATCCCCTCGTTGACGAAGCGCCTGTTGGACTGCCTCAGCTACCCCGAGGTATGGATCTGCAGGTTCCTGCTCGCACAAAAATCGCACTCCGAGATCGTCGACGATGCGGACGAGCTCAGATAGCGCCTGATCACTCTCTTTCGCGGTAAAGCATGCGCGGATTTGTTCGAGCAGCTTGTCGCCTTGACTATTCACCGCACCCGACGACGTGGTGATGTGGGCGTCGACCAGCGACTTAAATGTCTTCAGATCCATAGCGTTGGAATTGTCCTGTCAGAGTCATTTGATTTGGATCAACGCAGCGACACCGTAGATCCTCCCTGATTGCTTTCGCGTCGGAGTAGCAACCGTCAGATTGTCTCGCCGATTTCGAGGAAACCAGATGATTATGGAGCAGATGCAACAGATCGCCCTGCGGCAACGGCGACCGTCCACGATATAGTCTGAATCAGACTGCGCTTTCATTAGGTCGGTAGTGCTGCTTTTGAGATACAAACCGGCCACTCAAATAACGACACTGTAGGATAGGCGTGTGCCCGTTATTGGCCGTTCTAAGACACCCCAGTAGCCGCTTGCACTGCAGCACCTTCTCAGCGTAGCCCTCTGCTAAATCAACCGCGGAGTGCAGATACCTGAATTTCAGCTTGCAAAAAACGTCAACGAATGTGAATCTACCAAGCGGTCTTTATCGGTATATCGGTAGTGGTGTGATACCCCGCAGCCGGTCATCCGGCCATCAGATCAGCTACAAAACGGCGGACGACCAACCTGCCGTTTCCATGCAGGATCAATTCCCCAAGTCCGCCCGCTGTCGGTCATGATGCGTCGACACCAGTACGCACGCACCTCAACGCCCCAACAAGCCCCCTAAACGCAAAAAGGCACGGACCTTCATCGCCCATGCCTTTTTCCCCTACACGAACCACCTCATTCAGAACGTGTGCATCATCCCCACATACGCGCCGGTCTGCGACTCGCCCGTCATCGGACTCGTCCCTGACGTCGCATCGCGCGGCGACGCAATCAGCGAAAAGTTCGAATTGCCGCCATTCCGCACATACGCGACCGTCCCATACAGGAACGTGCGTTTCGACAGGTTGTACGTGGTGCCGAGCACGTACATGATCGCGTGACCCGACGGATCGTGCGACGCATCGCCGCCGCCGTCGCCCACCTTCACGTAGTACCCGCCGCCCGTCACCGCCCATTGCGGCGTCGCCGTATACGTCGCACCGAGCCAGTAATGATCGGCACGATCGGCCACCCCCGCCGGGCTGTCCGGCGCCTGGTAGTGCGTATACGCCCCCTGGATCTTGAACTTCGACACCTTCACGTTCGCCCCGACGAAGTACTCGCGCGACGCGGTGAAGATGTTGCTGAACTTGCCGTTGTTGTCGCGCAGTTCGTCGTAGATGCCGCGCACGTCGAGCACCGGCGAGTGGTACGAGATCATGATCCCGTCCGAGCGGCCGAAATCGTCGGCCGCACCGTAGTTGAACCCGCGCGACTGGTTGCCGAACGCGTATTGCGCCTGCACGTCGAAGCCGCCGATCACCGGGCTGTGATATTCGATGTTGTTGCTGCTTTGCGGCCAGTTGCGGCCACGCACGAGCGACGCCGACGAAAACGCCTGCTGGACGAACGGATCGAATTCCCACACGCCGTCGCTGTCGATGAACAGGTTGCGGCCGGCCTGCAACTGGCCCCACGTGTCGCTCTTCAGCCCGACGTATGCGCGCCGTGACCACATGCGCCCGCCGCCCGTCTGGCCGTTCATCACCTGGAACGCGGTTTCCAGGTTGAAGACCGTCGACAGCCCGCCGCCGAGATCCTCGACGCCCTTCAGCCCGAACATGCTGGTGCCCCAGTCGCCGCTTTCCGCGCTCCAGCGCGTGCCGCTGCCGCCGTTCGGCTTCGCGATGTGGTTCAGGTATTCGACGCCGCCGTCGATCCGGCCGTACAGCGTGACGCTCGTCTGTGCAAACGTAACCGCCGGCGTGGCGGCCGCAATCAGCCATGCGAAGTATTTGAGTCGCAAAATGATGCCCCCTCGAAGTCTCGACCGTCCGACGCGCGCCCCATGCACGCGCCTCGGGTCTGCTTAGCCGCGATCGATCGAAAAACGTCCGGGGCCGGCCGCGCAGAGCGCGAGCAAGCCGCCCGAGATCGCGATGTTCTTGTAGAAGTGAATCATGTTGTTGATCTGCTCGCCGCCCGTCATCGTCCAGTAGTGATGGCCGATGATGCCGGTGCCGATCGTATACAGCGCAAGCAGCAGCGCGAGCGCGCGCGTCTGGAAACCGACGAGGATCGCGATCCCGACGAACAGCTCCATCACGACGGAGATCGCCGCCGAGATGATCGGCGCCGGTGCGCCCTCGCTGCCCATGAACGCGATCGTACCGGAGAAGTCGACAATCTTCTTCCAGCCGAACATCACGAACAGGATCACGAGCAGAATGCGGGACAGCAGCAGCAGCACATCGCGCTGGGACGCGAGAAACGGTTGATTCGGTGTCATGGTGTGATCAACGAAAACGATGCGCGCAACCGCACGCACCGGATTGCCTGTGAACCGGAGCGGGCGGCCACCCGCGCCGCCCGCTCCGCTCTGCAACAACCGGCATCGGGGCCCGCCCGATGTGCTGTGCTCCTCCTCTTTTATGTTGTCGCCCTGCTTCGTCGCGCGCCGCGTCAGCGCAGCTTCGCGACGTCCTGCTCGGTCACCTTCGCGGCCGGATTGCCGAACTGCCCGGTCAGGTAGTTCGTCAGCGCGGCGATCTGCGCGTCCGACAGCTCGTGGCGGAACGCCGGCATCCCGACGTCCTCGCTACCGGCCTTGCGCTGCACGCCGTTCAGGATCACCTGCACGAGGTTGGTCGGATTCGACGCGCCGACCGTCGAGTTGTGGAACAGCGGCGGGTAGTAACCGTCCGGCGTGCCCTTGCCCTGCATCTGGTGACAGGTCGCGCAGTTGCCGAGATACAGCCGCGCCGGGTCGATACCCGACGACGCGAGCGCGACGCCGCGCAGCTTCAGGCCGTCCTCGGCCGGCTTGCCCCACGACGAGCGCGACTGCTTCGCGTCGCCGCTGGCCACGGCCGGCACCGTACGGATGTACGTCGAGATCGCGCCGATGTCGGCTTCGGTCATCTTCGAGAAGCTGTGCTCGATCGCCTCCGCCATCGGGCCGGCTGCCTGCGCGAGGCCCGGCACGCTGCCGGTGCGCAGGTACTGGACGAGCTGCTGCTGCGTCCAGCCGCCGATCCCCGCGTTCGGGTCGGACGTGATGTTGTAGCCGTCCCAACCCGCGAGCACCGAGCCCGACAGGAAGCTCCCGCCCGTTTCGTCGAGCGACTTCTCCTGCATCGCGATGCCGCGCGGCGTGTGGCACGTGCTGCAGTGCGCGAGGCCCTGCACGAGATACGCGCCGCGGTTCCATTCGGCGCTCTGCTCGGGCTTCGGCTGGTACACGCCGTCCTTCAGGAACAGCCAGTTCCAGATCTTCAGCGGCCAGCGCATGCTCAGCAGCGCGGGGATCTCGTTCTTCGGCGGCGCCTGCTTGACCGGTTCGACGCCGTGCATGAAGTACGCGTACAGCGCCCGCACGTCGTCGTCGTTGATCTTCGCGTACGACACGTACGGCATCGCCGGATACAGGTTGTCGCCGTTCTTCGACACGCCGTGACGCACCGCGCGCTCGAAATCGTCGAACGTCCAGTTGCCGATACCCGTATCGGGATCGGGCGTGATGTTGCTCGTATAGATCTTGCCGAGCATCGGCACCGGCATGCCGAGACCGCCCGCGAACGGCTTGCCGCCTTTCGCGGTGTGGCAGGCCATGCAGTCGCCGGCGACCGCGAGGTATTCGCCGCGCTTGACCTGCGCCGGATCGGCCGAATCGGCCGCGCGTGCGAGGCCGGGCAACGCAAGGCAGCCGGCCAGGAGGAAGGTGAGAGTAGATTTCCGCACGGTCAGACTTCCTTCTTCAGCGTGTCCGACATCCGCAGCGCGAGCGCCGCGATCGTCAGCGTCACGTTCACCGTACCGACGGTCGGCATCGTCGAGCTGCTCGAGATGAACAGGTTCGGATGGTCGAACGTGCGGCAGTCCTTGTCGACGACCGAGTCGCGCGCATCCGCGCCCATGATCGTCGCGCCGGTGATGTGGTTGTTCGGCGCGAACTCGTCGTTGAAGACGACGTCGGTGCCGCCGAGCACCTTCGCGGCCGTCGCGTAGACCTCGCGCGTGTGCACGGCGCCGCGCTTCACGTAATCGTCGATCGCATACGTGATCTCCGGGCGCGGGATGCCGATCGCGTCGGTGGCCGTCTTGCTCGGCACGATGCGGTTCTCGGGCTGCGGCAGGATTTCGTGAAAGCAGTCGAACTGCACGTAGCGCGCGGAACGGTCGCGGATCTGCGCGTCGAGTTCCTCGTGCTTCATCAGCTTGCCGGCCTTGAAGATCTTCTGCGTCTCCTGATTGATGCGCGACATGTTCGACAGGTGGATCTTCTTCGCGGCTTCGGTCGCGCGGAACGGGCCGTCGCGGAAACCGATCAGCGACGTCATCTCCTGCGGGCCGCGGCCCGGCCACAGCTTCTCGCTCGCGTAGAACGACACGCCGGTGCCGGGGTGGTCCATCAGGTTGCGGCCGACCATGTCGGAGCTGTTCGCGACGCCGTTCGGGAAATCGCGGTTCGCGGACATCAGCAGGATCTTCGGCGTCTCGATGCCATTCGCGGCGAGCACGAAGTACTTGCCCTCGACGCGATGGTCGGCGCCCGTCTTGTCCTTGTAGATCGCGGCGACGATGCGCTTGTCCGGCCCGGTCTCGAGCTTGTAGACCACCGCGCTGTCGATCAGCTTCGCGCCGGCCTGCTCGGCCTTCTCGACGTGGACGATGCCGTTGTACATCGCGCCGATCGGGCAGATCGGCATGCAGTTGTTGTTCCCGCAACAAGTCGGCCGGCCGTCGTACGGGCGGCTGTTGCGCGCGACGGGCTCGGTCACCACGTGGAACTTCGGGTCGTAGCCGTTCAGCGCGCTCTTGATGGTCTGCTCGTTGAACGACAACGGCAGCGGCGGCATCGGGTACGCCTGCTTGCGCGGCGAGTACAAATCTTCCTCGGGGCCCGGGCCCCACACGCCGAGCTCTTCCTCGGCACGCTGATAGTAATGCTCGAGATCGTCGTACTGGATCGGCCAGTCGCGGCCGACGCCGTACACCGTCTTCATCTTGAAGTCGTTCGGGATGAAGCGCCACGCCGACGCGGCCCAGTGCCACGTCGTGCCGCCCACCGCGCGGATGTACTGCGAGTTGAACTTGTGCTCGCCCTTCAGGATCAGGTAGTCGTTCGGCGGGCCGTATTCCGGATGCGGGGCCCACGGGCTCGACGGGTACGGCGCCATGAAATCGGTCTTGTCGGGCTGGTTGCGAAAGCGCTCGACGATTTCCCAGCGCGGCATGCGCGGGCCGGCTTCCAGCAGGATCACGGACTTGCCCGCCATCGCGAGCTGGTGCGCGACGATCGCGCCGGCGACACCGGACCCGACGACGACGATGTCGGCCTTTTGCGTATCGGTATCGGCCATCAGGCTTGCCTCTCGATCGGTTTTTCGGCCCAGAAGCCGGGTTTGTTGGGGCAATACGAAGGGATCACGAGGGTATCGGACACCACGCTGAACATTAATGCTTCTTCGTAGGTAATCACGACGTCGTCGACGATGCCGAGATACCACGCGCCGAGAATCGTCAATGCGAGCGATTCCTGGTCGGGATTCAGCGAGCCGGATGCGAGCGCGCCGGCAAGTTGCGGCAGGCTGTCGGCCGTCTTGAACGAGCCCTTCTGCAAGGCCTGCAGATAGCGCTGACCGGTCACGCGGCTCAGCCCTTTCTTGCCGGTCAATGCTTCGGAAAGCGTCATGAACGTATCGAGCGGCGCGGTGCCGGGATCGTCGGCCAGGGCCCGCAACGCCAGCGAGCCGGTGAGGCCCGCCGCCGTCAGCGCCAGTGCGCCCTGCAGCCATTGACGCCGCGTGATGCCGGTTGCGGCTGCGTCGTCACGACGCGATTGGGGGGTGTTGTCGTTGTGCATGTTTCCTTCTCTCGAACACCGGATTCGGGAAAACCACGCTTGATATTTCTCAAACATTGGCGCGGACCTGAAATGTACGCGCACAAATCGAATCGAACAATCTTTTTATAGTTCATTAAATGTTCCGCAATCCGGCGTAATCGACATTTCGCTGCATTTTTGTGTCGTCGACGCGACAAATCTGCGGCACGCCTGCCCGTGTCGCGCGCCGACCACACACTGCCCCTGCACGCCGCGCTGCGCGCGCACGGCGGTCGGTTAGAATCCCGTGCAATCAAACAGAAAGCTTCCCTCCGAGGGCAATCGAGCGATGAAGCAACGCGACAAGCACAACAAAGAAATCGACCAGACCAACCACACGGCCCGCCTGCTCTGGCGCATCGGCGCCGTCGCGGCGCTCGGCGGCGCCACGGCGCTGTCGCTGCATGCGGGCGCGGCGCGCACAGTGAGCGTGTCGCCGCAAGGCACCGTCACCGAAGTCCGGCAGAGCGTCGTCAAGTTCGACGAACCGATGGTCGCCTTCGGCTCGGCCTCCGCGCCGAATCCGGCGCGCATGACCTGCAACGATTCGACGGCCGCGCGCGGCCAGGGCCACTGGCTCGACGACAAGACGTGGGTTTACGATTTCGAAAGCGACCTGCCGCCCGGCGTGCGCTGCTCGGTCGCGCTCAACGACACGCTGCGCTCGGTCGCCGGCAACGCGGTCAGCGGCCCCCGTCGCTTCACGTTCCAGACGGGCGGCCCGTTTCCGGTATCGGTGCGCCCCGGCTCGCGCGAGATCGAGGAGCGGCAGGTCTTCGTGATGAAGCTGAACGGCCCGGCCGAGCCGCGCTCGGCGCTCGCGAACATCTGGTGCGAAGCGGCCGGCATCGGCAACCGCATTCCCGTCATGGCGGCCGACGACGAGACGCGCAACGCGCTGCTCGATCACTTCGGCTGGAAGAAGGAGGCGGCGCGCGTGCTGACGCTGTCGTGCTCGCAGGCGCTGCCCGCGAGCGCGAAGATGCAGCTCGTGTACGGCAAGGGCGTCGCGAGCCCGAGCGGCATCGCGAACGACACCGAACGGCGCTTCGATTTCACCGTGCGCGCACCGTTCGCCGCGAGCTTCTCGTGCGAACGCGAGAACGCGAAGGCGCCCTGCACGCCGCTGCGCCCGCTCACGCTGTCGTTCAACGCACCGATCTCGCGCAAGCAGGCCGAAGCGATCAAGCTGCGCGGCCCCGACGGCTCGCTGTCGCCCACCTTCGCGGCCGACGATCGCAGCGAGGAAGTGACGACCGTCACGTTCAACCCGCCGCTGCCCGCGCAGGCCGGCCTGACCGTCGAGCTGCCGTCCGGCCTGCACGACGTGACCGACCGGCCGCTGTCCAATGCCGACCTGTTCCCGCTCGCGACGCGCACCGCGCCGATGCCGCCGCTCGCCAAATTCTCGTCGGGCACCTTCGGGATCGTCGAGCGCTTCGCCGAACCCGATACGCCCGCGCTGGTGCCCGTCACGTTGCGCAACGTCGAGGCCGACCTGCATATCGCCGGCCTCAATGCAGGCGGCGCGCAATTCGCGAACCTGAAGGTCGAGAACGACACCGCGATCCGCCAATGGATGCGCACCGTCGATCGCTTCGACAACTGGTCGATGACGGCCGGCTCGATCGACGACCAGATTCCCGGCCTGCTGGAACGCAAGGGCCAACACCCCGTGTACGTGCCGCTCGAGGCCGGCGAAAAGCAGCCCGCGCCGAAGAACCGCCGCATCGACGTGCGCTCGCTGTCGCTGCTGACGGGCGAGCCCGGCGCGCAGGTGCTGACGCTGCCGAAGGCCGACCCGAAGACGCTGCGCCCGTTCGAGGTGGTCGGCGTGCCGATCGACAAGCCCGGCTTCTACGTGCTCGAACTCGCGTCGCCCGCGCTCGGCCGCTCGCTGCTCGCGAAGCCGTCGAGCATGTACGTGCGCACCACCGTGCTCGTCACGAACCTCGGCGTGCACCTGAAACAGGGCCGCGAGAACAACCTCGTGTGGGTCACGACGCTGGACAAGGGCAAGCCGGTGCCGAACGCGCAGATCCGCGTGTCGGACTGCAACGGCGACGAAATCGCGGCCGGCAAGACCGACGCGCAGGGCCTGCTGAAGATCGACGGGCCGTTCGAGCCGAAGCGCGCGTGCAACGCGTCGGAAACCTTCAACGACTATTTCGTATCGGCGCGCGTCGACGATCCGAAGACGGGCCCCGACATGGCGTTCGTCAGCTCGGGCTGGAACCGCGGGATCGAATCGTGGCGCTTCAACGTGCCGACCGACACCGACAGCGCGCCGACCGTGCGCGCGCATACGGTGTTCGACCGCACGCTGCTGCGCGCCGGCGAAACCGTGTCGATGAAGCATTTCATCCGCACCGAGACGCTGCAGAGCCTCGCGTTCCCGTCGCAATACCCGACGCGCGTGACGATCCGCCATCTCGGCACGGGCCAGACCTACAAGCTGCCGCTCACGTGGGCGGCCGACCACAGCGCGGACTCGCAGTTCACGCTGCCGGCGGCCGCGAAGCTCGGCGAATACGGCGTCGAGCTCGAAGGCGGCCCGGAAGATGCGCCGACCGCCACTTACTACAGCGGCAGCTTCCGCGTCGAGGCGTTCCGCCTGCCGGTGCTGAAAGGCTCGATCGGCGCGCGCGACGCGCAGAAGAGCCCGCTCGTCGCCGTGAAGGAAGCGCCGCTCGCGGTGCAGATCGACTACGTGTCGGGCGGCGGCGCATCGAACCTGCCGGTGCAGGTGTCGGCGCTGATGAAGTGGGCATCGCCGCCGTTCGCCGATCGTTTCGAGGATTTCAGCTTCACGCCGTATCGTCCGGACACGAACGACGGCAACGCCGACGACGATGCGCAGGACGGCGACAACACGTCGTCGGCATCGAGCAACGATCCCGACGCGACGAAACTGATCGCCGACAAGCTGCCGCTGACGCTCGACCGCAACGGTGCGGGCACGGTCACGCTCAAGGGCCTGCCCGACGTCGACGCACCGAAGCGCATCGCGCTGGAGGCGACGTTCGCCGACCCGAACGGCGAAGTGCAGACGATCCGCGGCGACACGATCCTGTGGCCGGCCGCGGTGGTGGCCGGCATCAAGGCCGGCCGCTGGGTGTCGGTCGGCCAGCGCGTGCCGGTGCAGGCGCTGGCGGTCGACCTGCAGGGCAAGCCGCGTGCGTCGGTGCCGATCGAGATCAAGGGCGTGGCTCGCATCACGACGTCGTCGCGCAAGCGCATGGTCGGCGGCTTCTATGCGTACGACAACAAGAGCGATACGCGCGACCTCGGCGTGCTGTGCTCGGGCAAGACCGACGACAAGGGCCGCATGGCCTGCGACGCGACGCTCGGGCAGGCCGGCAACGTGCAACTGATCGCGGTCGCGAAGGACGGCGACGGCCGCACGTCGAATGCGTCGACGTCGGTATGGGTCACGCGCGAGGACGAACTCTGGTTCGGTGGCGACAACACCGACCGGATCGACGTGATCCCCGAGAAAACGTCGTACGAACCGGGCGAAACGGCCCGCTTCCAGGTGCGCATGCCGTTCCGCTACGCAACCGCGCTCGTCGCGGTGGAGCGCGGCGGCGTGATGGAAACGCACATCGTCGAGCTGAACGGCAAGAACCCGACCGTCGACCTGAAGGTCGGCGAATCGTGGGGGCCGAACGTCTACGTATCGGTGCTCGCGCTGCGCGGGCGGATTCGCGAGGTGCCGTGGTACTCGTTCTTCACGTGGGGCTGGAAGGCGCCGGTCGAATGGGCGCGCGCGTTCTGGCGCGAAGGCCGGCACTATGAGGCGCCGACCGCGTTCGTCGACCTGTCGAAGCCCGCGTTCCGCTACGGGCTCGGCGAGATCAAGGTCGGCACCGGCGTGCATCGCCTCGGCGTGACCGTGACGACCGACGCAACGCGCTACACGGTACGCGGCAAGGCGCAGGCGCACGTGAAGGTCACGCTGCCGAACGGCCAGCCCGCACCGGCCGGCACGCAGATCGCCATCGCGGCCGTCGACGAGGCGCTGCTCGAACTGATGCCGAACAACAGCTGGGACCTGCTCGATGCGATGCTGCGCCGGCGCGCATACGGCGTCGAGACGGCCACCGCGCAGATGGAGATCGTCGGCCGCCGCCACTTCGGCCGCAAGGCCGTGCCGGCCGGCGGCGGGGGCGGCAGCGCGCCGACCCGCGAGCTGTTCGACACGCTGCTGCTGTGGAACCCGCGCGTGACGCTGGATGCCAACGGCAGCGCAACCGTCGAGGTGCCGCTGAACGACGCGCTCACGCGCTTCCGGATCGTCGCGATCGCGGCGGTCGGCCCCGACCGTTTCGGCACGGGCAGCACGTCGATCCGCAGCACGCAGGATCTGCAACTGATCTCCGGCCTGCCGCCGCTCGTACGCGAAGGCGACGCGTTCCGCGCGCAGGTCACGCTGCGCAACACGACCGACCGCGCGATGCAGGTCGTCGTGACGCCGCGCGTGACGGGCCTCGACGTCGCGCCGCAGACCGTGTCGCTGGCGGCGAATGCGGCGACCGAGGTCGCGTGGACGGTCACCGTGCCCGAGCAGGCGCTCGATGCGGCCGGTGCGCTGAACTGGCGCATCGAGGCGGCCGAGCAAGGCGGCAAGCGCGCGTCCGATGCACTGGCTGTCGCGCAGAAGGTGGTGCCCGCGCTGCCGGTCACGGTGCAGCAGGCGACGCTCGCACAGGTCGACGGCACGTTGACGGTGCCCGTCGCGGCCCCGGCCGGCGCGGTCGGCAACGCGCAAGGCATACCGCGCGGCGGCATCGCCGTATCGCTGCAGTCGAAGCTCGCCGACGGCCTGCCCGGCGTGCGGCGCTGGTTCGAGCGCTATCCGTACCGCTGCCTCGAACAGCAGACGTCGCGCGCGATCGGGCTGCGCGACCCCGCGCAATGGCAGGCGCTGATCGCACGCATGCCCGTCTACCTCGACAGCGACGGCCTGGCGAGCTACTTCCCGCCGTCGTCCGACGATTCGCACCACGGCAGCCCGACGCTGTCGTCGTACCTGCTCGTGGTGTCCGACGAAGCCAGCCGCCTCGATCCGCGCTTCGCGCTGCCGGAAGACCTGCGCACGCAGCTCGAGGCCGGGCTCGCGCGCTTCGTCGACGGCCGCATCGAGCGCAACGCGTGGGCGCCGCGCCAGGATCGCGACCTGCGCAAGCTCGCCGCGATCGAGGCGCTGTCGCGCTACGGCGCCGCACAGGGCCGCATGCTCGGTTCGATCGAGATCGCGCCGAACCAGTGGCCGACGTCGGCGGTGATCGACTATCACGCGATCCTGACGCGCGTGAAGGACATCCCGCAACGCGACGAGAAACGCGCGCAGGTCGACCAGATCCTGCGGGCGCGCCTCACGTACCAGGGCACGCAGCTCGTGTTCTCGACCGCACGCGACGACGACCTGTGGTGGCTGATGACCAGCAACGAGACCAATGCCGCACGTCTCGCGCTGGAATTCGCGGGCGACCCGGCATGGAAGGATGAAATGCCGCGCGTGACCGCCGGCCTGCTCGCGCTGCAACGCCAGGGCGCGTGGCAGACGACGACGTCGAACGCGCTCGGCCTGCTCGCGGTCGAGCGCTTCTCGCGTACCTACGAGAGCACGCCGGTCGCCGGCGCGACGAAGGTGGCGCTCGGCGGCGACGCGCGCTCGATCTCGTGGTCGCAGCCGGCATCGGCCGCGCCCGCCGATACGCCCGCGTCGGCCACGCCCGCGACCCGCGCGGCCGCCGCGCGCAGCGTGCTGATGCCGTGGCCGCGTGCGTCGCAGGGGCCGGCCACGCTGTCGGTCACGCAGGACGGCACCGGCCGCCCGTGGGCGACCGTCGAGAGCCTCGCGGCCGTGCCGCTGCGCGCGCCGTTCGCGGCCGGCTACCGGATCACGAAGACCGTCACGCCCGTGTCGCCGGCCGTCAACGGCGTGCTGACGCGCGGCGACGTCGTGCGCGTGCATCTCGACATCGATGCGCAGAGCGACATGACGTGGGTCGCCGTCAACGATCCGATCCCGGCCGGCGCGACGATCCTCGGGTCGGGCCTCGGCCGCGATTCCGAAGCCGCGACGCAGGGCGAGAAAACGCCCGACGGCGCATGGCCGACGTTCATCGAGCGCGACTTCGACGGCTACCGCGCGTATTACGACTATTTGCCGAAGGGCAAATTCTCGGTCGAGTACACGGTGCGGCTGAACAACGTCGGCACGTTCGGGCTGCCGCCGACACGTGTCGAGGCACTGTATGCGCCGTCCGTGTACGGCCTGTGGCCGAACCCGCCGATGACCGTGAAGCCGGCCGACGCGGGCAAGTAACGAGACCGCGATGATCGATCTGGCTTTGCCGCGGCCGGCGCGTTTCGCCGGCCGCGTATTCGTCGCCGTCGTGCTGGCCGCCCCGCTCGTCGCGCATGCGCTGCCCGGCTACGACGACGTGCGCCGCACCTGGCGCAGCTCCGACTGGGTGCTGCTCGCGCGCGACGGCACGCCGCTGCAGCGCACGCGCGTCGACCTCACCGAGCGGCGCGGCGACTGGGTATCGCTCGCCGACGTATCGCCCGCGTTCCGCGAGGCGATCGTCGTGTCCGAGGACAAGCGCTTCTACGAACACAGCGGCGTCGACTGGCGCGGCATTGCCGGCGCCGCGTGGGGCAACCTGTGGAACGAGCGCACGCGCGGCGCGTCGACCGTCACGATGCAGCTCGCGGGGCTGCTCGGCGATTCGCCGCGCCGCTCGGGCCAGCGCTCGCTGCCGCAGAAGGCCACGCAGGCCGTGAACGCGCTGTGGCTCGAACGCAGTTGGCGCAAGGACCAGATCCTCGAGGCCTACCTGAACCTGGTGCCGTTCCGCGGCGAGACGATCGGGCTCGGCGCGCTGTCGCAGGTGCTGTTCGGCAAGGCGCCGTCGGGCCTCGACGCGCGCGAGGCCGCGATCGCCGCCGCACTCGTGCGTGCGCCCAATGCGGCGCCGGCGAAGCTCGCCGAGCGCGCATGCCGGATCCTTCGCGACATGCAGGCCGGGCAGGCATGCGCGTCGCTCGACGGCTACGTGCAGCTCGTCACCGCACGCCCGGCCAATGCCGTACGCGACGAGGGCGCCGCCCTCGCCCCGCACTTCGCGCGGCGCATCGCGGCCGAGGTCAGGCCGGCGGCCGGCGCGCAGGTCCGCACGACGCTCGACGCGCCGTTGCAGCGCTTCGCGCGCGACACGCTGATGCGCGCGCTGACCGAACTGAACGCACCCGCGCACCGGCGCAACGTGCAGGACGGCGCGGTCGTCGTGATCGACAACGCGACCGGCGAGATCCGCGCGTGGGTCGGCTCGTCGGGGGCGCTGTCGAGCGCGCGCGACGTCGATGCCGTGCTCGCGCCGCGCCAGGCCGGCTCGACGCTCAAGCCGTTCCTCTACGCGCAGGCGATCGACGAAAAACGACTGACCGCCGCGTCGCTGCTCGACGATGCGCCGATCAACCTTGCCGCCGGCGGCGGCCTGTACATTCCGCAGAACTACGACAAGGATTTCAAGGGCTGGGTGAGCGTGCGCAGCGCGCTCGGCGGCTCGCTGAACGTACCGGCCGTGCGCGCGCTGGTGCTCGTCACGCCGCACCGCTTCGCGCGCACGCTGACCGCGCTTGGCCTGCCGCTCGCGCAGGAAGGCGATTACTACGGCTTCAGCCTCGCGCTCGGCAGTGCGGACGTCACGCTGCTGTCGCTGACCAACGCCTACCGCGCGCTCGCGAACGGCGGCGTCGCGCGCAAGGTCGTCGACCTGCCGGCCGCCGCACCCGCGCCGGCATCCGGCGCATCGGCGCCTGCGCGGCCGGACGCCGGTACGCGCGTGTTCAGCGAGGCGGCCAGCTTCGTCGTGACCGACATCCTGTCCGACAACAACGCGCGCGTGCGCACGTTCGGCTTCGACAACCCGCTCGCGACGCGCTTCTTCTCGGCGGTCAAGACCGGCACGAGCAAGGACATGCGCGACAACTGGACGATCGGTTTCACGTCGCGCTATACGGTCGGCGTGTGGGTCGGCAATGCGGACGGCTCGCCGATGTGGGACGTGTCGGGCGTCACGGGCGCGTCGCCCGTGTGGTCGGCCGTCGTCGGCTACCTGCACCGCGACCTGCCGAGCCGTGCGCCGCGTGCGCCGGCCGGCGTGGAGACGCGCCGGATCGCGTTCGAGCGCGACATCGAGCCGGCCCGCAACGAATGGTTCGTCGCGGGCACGGCGGTGGACACGATCCGGCTCGCGGCGCCCGCCACGCCGAGCAAGGACGGCGCGCGGGCGCCGCTGACGATCGGCGCGCCGACCGACGGCACGATCTTCGCGATCGATCCGGACATTCCGCCGAAGAACCAGCGGATCTGGTTCGAACGCTCGGCCGGGCGCGCGACGAAGTTCGCGTGGCGGCTCGACGACAAGGTGATCGGGCACGCAGACCGCGTCGCGTGGCTGCCGTGGCCCGGCAGGCACCGGCTCGAACTCGTCGATGCGCGCGGCAACGTCGCCGATGCGATCGGCTTCGAGGTGCGCGGCGCGTTCGCGAAGCCGGCCGCGCGCAAGCCGTGAGGCGGCGGGCCGGTCTTGCTGGCCGGCTGCATTCGCTTTTACGCCGGTTCACGACATAGAATTACAGTAGCGCCGCATTCCCGATGCGCACCGGTTGCCTCATTCTCTCGATCGCCCGCGACCATGAACCTTCGCCTTACGCGCTTCACCCGCCCCGCGCTGGGCGCATTGTGCGTCGCAACACTCGCCGCCCTCCAGGCCTGCAACGGCGAAGCCTGCTTCGGCGTCGACGCGTGCTTCAACGACAACACGCAAACCGTCTCGCTGTCAGGCACGGCCGCGACGGGCGACGCGCTCGCGAGCGCGCAGGTGGCCGTCAATTGCGCGGCGGGGTCGGCCACGACGCTGACGGACGGCGGCGGCAACTACCGGGTGACGCTCAACGCCGCGCTGCCATGCGTCATCACCGTGGCGGCGGGCGGCGCGAGCCTGCATTCGCTCGCCTACGCGGGCGGCACCTTCAATACGACGCCCGAGACCGAGCTGATGCTCGTCTATCTCGCGGCGCAACTCGGAACGAACACGGCCGGGCTGATCGGCAATTTCCAGGGCACCCTGCGCTACCAGCGGGCGATGAACAGCCCGGACACCGTGCAGGCCGCGCAATCGGCCGTGGTGACGAACCTGCAGCAACGCTATGCGGTCACGCTGGCCGCACCGGCGTTCCTGACCACGTCGTTCGTGGTCGGCCAACCGGGCGTCGACAGCGATCTCGTCGCGCTGGCCAAGGCTGGGGCGATCGATTCGAACGGACTGCCGGATCCGGTTGCCGTGTCGCTGTTGCAGCAGGCCGGCGCCGCGCATCCGCTGTAAGGAACACGAGACGGGGCAGGAATCGACCGTCAGGCGTTCGCTTCGCGCGCGTCGTCGGCCAGCAGCGCCCAACGCTCGTGGTCGCGCCATTCGCCGCCGATGCGCAGATAGCGCGGCGAAAACCCCTCTTGCCTGAACCCGAGCCGCCGAACCAGCGCGATCGACGCATGGTTGCCGGGCTGGATATTCGCTTCGAGCCGGTGCAGCCCGAGTTCGCGGAACGCGACGTCGACCGCCGCGCGCACCGCGTCCGTCATCAGCCCCTGGCGGCTGAGATTCGCCATCCCGTAGTACCCGAGATAAGCGCTCTGAAACACCCCGCCGACGATCTCGTTGAGATTCACCACGCCGACCACCGCGCCCGACGCCCGCTCGCGCGCGACCAATCCGACGTTCGGCCCCGTCAGGCAGCGGGCGAACCATTGATCGAACCCGGTCTGGTCGATGAACGAATCGACCCACGGCAAATGGTGGCTCCGGCTCGCGCGGTTGGCGGCGATGAGGTCGGCGGCGTCGGACCGGGCGACGCGATTCAGCAGGATCCGGTTCATCAGTCGGTCGCGAGCCGGCGCTTACGCCGCCTCGCCGCTCCCGCACACGACCGGCGCCACCTGCTGCCGCGACAGATGGCGCAGCAGCTTCGTCACCATCCATACGACGATGAACGACAACGCGACGAAGAACACCGCAAGCGGCGTCAGCACGTGAATCGACACGAAACCGGCCAGGCCCATCATCGCGGACGACACGAGCAGCAGCGCGCAGCCGAGAATCGCGCTCGTCAGGCCGGCGATATGCGGAAACAGCGAATTGCCCTTGGCCATCAGCGTCGGATACATCGCGCCCGCGCAGAAACCCATCACGAGCACCGGCGTCGCGAGCGTCCACACGCGCAGGCCGACGCTCAGCGCCAGCACCAGCATCGCGATCGACGCGCCCGCCATCACGCGCGCGCCGATGCGCAGCCGCTGCTCGGCGCTCGGCAGCCCGCGGCCGTGGATCCGGTTCGACAGGCCGCCCAGGAAATACATGAGGCCGATGCCGAGCGCGAGGTAGCCGAAGAAGGTCGGCGGCTTGTGCAGCGTGGTCTGCACCATGAACGGCCCGACGATGTTGAACACCAGCAGGATGCTGTAGCACAGCCCCTGTGCGAGGAAGCAGCTCTGGAACACGGGGCTCGCCAGCACCTTGCCGGTGTTCGCCATCAGCGTGCGCGGCTCGAGATGCACCGGCTTCGGCAAGGTTTCGCGGTAGCGCCACAGCAGCGCCCACATCGCCAGCGAGTAGACCAGCAGGAACACGAGGCACGCGCGCCAGCCGAACCATTCCTGCAGGTGCGCACCGATCACCGGCGCGATGATCGGCGCCAGCCCCCATGCGATCGACATGTACGTGAACGCATGCATCAACGCCTGGCCGGAGAACGAATCGGTGATGATCGCCTTCGCCAGCAGGTTGGTGGTCGCGATCCCGAAGCCCTGCAGGCAGCGCGCGAGCACGAACGTCTCCAGGTTCGGCGCGCCGAGCGACAGCAGGCAGCCGATCGTGTAGATCACGAGCCCGAACGCGAGCACGCGCTTGCGTCCGTACGCATCGGCAATCGGCCCGAAGATCAGTTGGCCGAGCGCGTAAGCGGCCATGTAGCCGGAAACGCTCGACTGGATCGCCTGCGGCGTGGTCGCGAACGAACGTGCCATGTCGGGCAGCGCGGGCACGTAGATGTCGATCGCGAGTTGGCCGGCGGACGCGAACAGGCAGATCAGGAACAGCAGGAAGCGCGGCGAATTCGACTCGCGCGCCGGAGTGAGCGTGGCGTTCATGACTGGGAAAGAGGTCGGGCAGCAGTGCCGCGACGTCAATGTTCGCGTGGCGAACATGCGTGCGGGGGTGGCGAATTCCGTATTGTGCCTGTTGTTGCACCGGGCGACAGGATTCCCCCTGGCGCGGGCGAGGTTGAATGCCGATCGCGGCACGTCCCGACATGCGCCGATCGGGCCGGCGGGCGGCGATTTTAATGTTGATTTAAGCCGACGGCCGCATTGTTTCGGGTGGCTCACTCCGTGAGCCGTACGTCATTGTTGATTCGATCAGTCTCGTTCGATGGAGATACGAAGATGCGATTCCGTTCGTATATGGCGGCGGGCGCGCTGGCGCTGGTGCCCGTGTTCGCGCTGGCCGGGCAAGCCGGCGCGGCGGCCGCCGCCCAACCGATGTTCGTCAATGTCAACGGGCAGGCCGTGCCCGTGAAGGCCGAAACGCGGGTCGTCCAGACGGCCGTCGGCCCGATGAAGGTCAGCACGTGGAGCTGGCACAGCCCGCAAGGCGGCGCGAGCTTCGAGATGCAGACGGCGTCGTCGGGCGCCATGCCGTCCGCGGCGGCGTTGCGGCAAATCCAGGCCGCGCAGTACCGGATGCAGGCGGCGCAAGCGCAGATGGTCGCGATGCAGCAGCAGATGATGGCGCTCCAGCACATCGCGCTCGCCAACGCGTTCGCGATGCCGATGCCGCAGCCCGTCGGGTTCGCGATACCGGCGTGGGCCGCGCCTCAACCGGTGCTCGTCATCGTCCCGGCGCAGCCGCCGATGCCGTCGGCGGCCCCGGCAACGCCGGCCGCTCCCGTCGCACCGGCCGCACGCGGCCCGGAAATCAAGGCCTGACGCGGTTCGCGCCACTCGGCGCGCCGCGCCCGAACCGCCGGCACGTGCCGGCGGTTTTTCTTTGAGACGGCCGGATCAATACTGCGCCTGATCCGTCGGATTCTTGAACAGCTGCTTCATCTCCGGCGACAGCGGATAGTTGAGGCTCACGCCCTTCGGCGGAATCGGCCGCATGAACCACTGATCGTAGAGCTTCTCGGCCGCGCCCGAAGTCTGCATCTTCGCGATCACGCCGTCGACGACGCGCTTGAACGCCGGATCGTCCCTGCGCATCATGCATGCGTAGTTTTCGTGAACGAGCGGCGTGCCCGCGACCGTATACGCGCCCGGGTTGCGGTCCTTCGCGATCTCGCCGTACAGCAGCGGCTCATCCATCACGAACGCCACCGCGCGGCCCGTCGTGACGTTCATGAACGCTTCGGCGTGATCCTTCGCGCTGATGATCGTCATGTTCATCGCCTTCTCTTCGTTGAGCTTGCGCAGCAGGCGCTCGTCCGACGTGCCGGCCGTCGTCGCGACCGTCTTGCCGGCCAGGTCCGCGAAGTCCTTCACGCCCGAATCCTTGCGCGTGCTGAAGCGAATGCCGTACAGAAAGATGCTGTTCGAGAACGCGGCCTGCTTTTGCCGTTCGAGCGTGTTCGTCGTCGATCCGCATTCGAAGTCGATCGTCCCGTTCTGCAGCAGCGGAATGCGGTTCTGCGACGTGATCGGGATTTCCTTCACCGCGAGGTTCGGCAGGTTCAGATCCGTCTTCAACTGGTCGATGATGCGCGACGCGATGTCCCGCGAGTAGCCGATGTTCTTCTGCTGATTGTCCGAATACGAGAACGGCACCGACGACTCGCGAATGCCCAGCGACACGACGCCCGTGTCCTTGATCTTCTTCAGCGTACCGGTAAGGGCCTGCGCGTGCGCGGCGCCGGCCAGCGCACAGGCCAGCGCGACAGCCAGCCAACGGAAGCGGTGATCCATGCTTTTCTCCTGAAGAAACCTTGATCGAATCGCGATCCTACGCCCGACAAAATTCGCCCCGCATCGGGGAAAGCGTCAAGCGCCCTCAGTCGCGCGCCTCACCGTGAGGCATCGTTTCCGCGACGCGCAAAAGCGCCTGCGGCGCACGTTTCGCCGGGCCCGCTGCCTGCAATCTTGCACCCCATGAACAGGTCGCCCGTTCCAAACGCGCGTTCATGCTGCAAGACAGCATCGCAACCGTTTGCGTGTCGCGCCTTTTTCGCACAAAACATACTCAAGAAGCCGCCTCATCAGCCGTTACCCAATGCATGGCGCGTCGCAGCAGCGCTGCGTGCGCCCGACAAGAACAAGGTCCGGTTTATGCCGGACCAGGCACCACCGCCGGCACGACGGTTATCTACGAGGATCGACTTTCAACATGAAAGCCAAACGCTTCAATTTCGCGCTGGCCCGTTCGGCCCATGCGCGCATGCTCGCCGGTATGCTGTCCGCCGCCGCGCTCCTGCCCCTCGCCGGTTGCGGCGGAGGCGGCGGCGGCGGCAGCGACCCGTCTCCGTCCAACGCGTCACCTGCACCGGCGCCCACGCCGACGCCCGCTCCCACGCCGGCACCCGCGCCCGCCCCGACCAACCCGCCGGCGTCGTCCGGCGGCAATGCGTGCTCGTCGCAGCAGGCCGCGGTGCAGATGGCCGCGCAGACGGCGCCGGTCGAGCCGCCGGTCGATCACCTCATCGTCAAGCTGAAAACGCTGACGGCCACGCGTGCGATGGCGGCCGTCGACGACGGTTCGCGACTCGACGCGGTGATCCAGCGCGCGATGACGCGCTGGACGGCGCCGGTGACCAGCAGCGCACGCGCGTACGCGAGCAGCATCGCGCAAACGCCGGTGAACGTGCAGGTCGAGCGAACGATCTCGAACGGCGCGGCCGTGCTGTCGCTCGGCCAGCGCATGGCCGCCACCGATGCCGCCGCGCTCGCACAGGCGTTCGCGGCCGACAGCGACGTCGACTACGCGGAACCGGATCACCCGATGCAGATCCGCGACACGCCGAGCGACCCGCTCTACAACCAGCAGTGGTACCTGTCCGATCCGACCGCCGGCATCAACCTGCCGCCCGCATGGAACGTGACCAAGGGTTCGCCGACCGTCGTCACGGCCGTGCTCGATACCGGCTACCGGCCGCACGGCGACCTCGTCGGCAATCTGATACAGCAAGGCTACAACTTCATCAGCAACATCAATACCAGCAACAACGGCTCGAGGCGCGGCCCGGACGCAACCGATCCGGGCGACTGGGTCACGCAGCAGGAACTCGACGACGTCAACGGCCCGTTCTATCACTGCGCGAGCCAGCCGAGCAACAGCAGCTGGCACGGCACGCGCGTGATGGGCGTGATCGGCGCGACCGCCAACAACGGCACCGGCGTCGCCGGCGTGTCGTGGCTCGGCCAGATCCTGCCGGTGCGCGTACTCGGCAAGTGCGGCGGCGTGACGAGCGACATCGCCGACGGCATGCGCTGGGCAGCCGGCATTCCGGTGTCCGGCGTACCGACGAACCCGCGCCCGGCGAAGATCATCAACCTGAGCCTCGGCGGGGTCGGCGCGTGCAGCACGACGTTCCAGCGGGCGATCGACGACGTGACCGCGAAAGGCGTGACCGTGATCGTCGCGGCCGGCAACGACGGCCTGTCGACCGGGCTCGACCAGCCCGCGAACTGCCGCGGCGTGATCACCGTCGGCGCGACCGACGCGACGGGTCGACGCGCATCGTTCAGCAACTTCGGCGCCGACGTCGCGCTGAGCGCACCGGGCGTCAACATCCTGTCGACGTCGAACGCCGGCACGACGACGCCGGGCTCGGACACCTATGGCCCCGCGACCGGCACCAGCCTCGCGACGCCGCAGGTGACGGGGGTTGCCGCGCTGATGCTGTCGGTGAACGGCAACCTCACGCCCGCGCAGATCATGCAGAAGCTGCAAGGCGGCACGCGCGCGGCGAAGCTCTCGGCCGGCACGTCGTGCACCGCGATGCCGGCAGGCTCGGGCATCCTCGATGCAGCGGCCGCCGTCGCGACCGCGAACCAGTAACCGGCATCTCGTTCGACGCGGCCGCGCGCATGCCGACAAGGTGTGCGCGCGGCTGTTTCATTGCGGGTTGTCGGGCGCGACCGCGAACATGCACCCACGCGATCAAGCATCTCGAAATAACGCTCGACAAAAGGGTTGACGCTTCGCACGACGAGCCATTACCATCGCCCCCGTCTAGTTACATGGAGTGTTCTGTGAACACCGATGCGAGTTGTAGTTGGTGCATGACCAACTTGACTGCTGCCTGAGGAAAACGCGCAGAGCCTCGTCTTCTGCCGCATCCCGGGAAGCAGGATGCGGCGCCCTTCCGGCCTGACTACCGGCCCGATCTCCCGCCGAATTTTCGATGTTGTCGAATGCACGCGACGCGCCGTCGCGCGTGTGCGTTCGTGCCGCGCGCGGCGCCAGCCGCGTGCGCCCTCCGTTCGCGTGCCGTCCGGCCGCGCGCCTCGTTGCGCGCGCCGCTGCCGATCGCCCGTGCCGACCATTCGCAACCGACAGGAGTGCAGATGAACTCAGACGACAGTAGTCGATTACCGCTCGCCGGTGCGACGCCGCGCATCGACACGCCGTGCGCCTCGCGCGCGCCGGCGAGCGTTCCCGCCTTTACCGATCCACAGCCGATCGCGCCTGACGCGACGCGGCGGGGAGCGTTCGTGCGTCGATAACGTCACGGCCGCTCCCCGCCCGCCGCCTCGTGCGCAAGGAGCGACTCATGACGACACGACACAACACCTCGCACAACAAACAGCGCGGCTTCATCAAGGCCGGCGCCGGCCAGCAGAACGAACCGCGCATCATGCGCGCCGCGCGGGAAGCGGCCCGCCCGCTCGAAGACACGCTGAAGTCGCTGCGCACCAGCACGCGCGGCCTCACCTACGACCAGGCCGCCGACCGCCTGCAGCATGACGGCCCGAACGAAATCGCGCACGACAAGCCGCCGCACTGGACCCGCCAGTTGCTGCTCTCGTTCCACAACCCGTTCGTCTACGTGCTGCTGGTGCTGGCCGCGATCAGCTTCTTTACCGACGTCTACTTCGCGGCGCCCGACGATCGCGATTACGTCGGCATGACGATCCTGCTGACGATGGTCACGATCAGCGCGCTGCTGCGCTTCGTGCAGGAATTCCGTTCGCTGCGCGCGGCCGAGAAGCTCAAGGCGATGGTCCGCACGACGGCCACCGTGCAGCGCGCGGTGACCGATGCGGCCGAGCCGTCGCGCCGCGAAGTGCCGATGCGCGAGGTCGTCGTCGGCGACATCGTGCATCTGTCCGCCGGCGACATGATCCCCGCCGACGTGCGCCTGCTCGCGTCGCGCGACCTGTTCATCAGCCAGGCCGTGCTGACCGGCGAGGCGCTGCCGGTCGAGAAGTACGACACGCTCGGCGCGGTGGCCGGCAAATCCGCGGGCGCGCCCGCGGCCGGCGCGGCCAACGACGCACCGGCGTCGCTGCTCGATCTCGAGAACGTCTGCTTCATGGGCACCAACGTCGTCAGCGGCACGGCGACGGCGGTCGTCGTCGCGACCGGCGAGGACACGTACTTCGGCTCGCTCGCGCGCAACGTCGTGAGCCACAAGCGCATCGAGACGAGCTTCGACCGCGGGGTGGCGAGCGTGAGCTGGCTGCTGATCAAGTTCATGTTCGTGATGGTGCCGATCGTGTTCATGATCAACGGCCTGACCAAGGGCGACTGGCTGAGCGCGCTCACGTTCGCGCTCGCGGTGGCCGTGGGCCTCACGCCCGAGATGCTGCCGATGATCGTCAGCGCGAACCTCGCGCGCGGCGCGGTCGCGATGGCGCGCCGCAAGGTCGTCGTCAAGCGGCTGAACTCGGTGCAGAACTTCGGCGCGATGGACGTACTCTGTACCGACAAGACCGGCACGCTCACGCAGGACAAGATCATCCTCGAACACCACCTCGATCTGTCCGGTCACAAGAACGAGGACATCCTGCGGCTCGGCTGGCTGAACAGCTTCCACCAGAGCGGCCAGAAGAACCTGATCGACATCGCGGTCGTCGCGCGCGCCGACGAGATCGGCGAACGCGTGAAGCCGCAGGGTTACAAGAAGATCGACGAACTGCCGTTCGATTTCGTGCGGCGCCGCCTGTCGGTCGTCGTCGAGGACACGCGCGGCACGCATCTGCTGATCTGCAAGGGCGCGGTCGAGGAAATGCTGGCGGTCTCCACGCACGTGCAGGACGAAGATGGCGTGCGCCCGCTCGACTTCGTCGCGCGCAAGCGATTGCTCGAACAAGCCACCGCGTACAACGAGGACGGCTTCCGCGTGCTCGTGCTTGCGACGCGCACGATCCCGCGCGGCGACGAACGCGCGCAATACCGCACCGCCGACGAACGTGATCTCGTCGTGCGCGGCTTCCTGACCTTCCTCGATCCGCCGAAGGAATCGGCCGCGCCGGCGCTCGCCGCGCTGCGCGAGAACGGCGTCGCGGTGAAGGTGCTGACGGGCGACAACGCGACCGTCACGATGAAGGTGTGCCGCCAGGTTGGCCTCGCCCCGGGCAAGCCGATGCTCGGTACGGAAATCGACGCGCTCGACGATGCGACGCTCGCGCAGGCGGTCGAACGCACGACCGTGTTCGCGAAGCTCACGCCGCTGCAGAAGGCGCGCATCGTCAAGGCGCTGCAGGCAAACGGCCACACGGTCGGCTTCCTCGGCGACGGGATCAACGATGCGCCCGCGCTGCGCGACGCGGACGTCGGCATCTCGGTCGACAGCGGCGCCGACATCGCGAAGGAAACCGCCGACATCATCCTGCTCGAAAAGAGCCTGATGGTGCTGGAGGAAGGCGTGATCAAGGGCCGCGAGACGTTCGGCAACATCCTGAAGTACCTGAACATGACGGCCAGCTCGAACTTCGGCAACGTGTTCTCGGTGCTCGTCGCCAGCGCGTTCCTGCCGTGGGAGCCGATGCTCGCGACGCAACTGCTCGTGCTGAACCTGATCTACGACACGTCGCAGATGCTGCTGCCGTGGGACAGGATGGACCCCGAGTTCCTGAAGAAGCCGCGCAAGTGGGAAGCCGGCAACATCGGCCGCTTCATGCTGTGGGTCGGGCCCACGTCGTCGGTGTTCGACATCACGACGTACATCCTGATGTGGACCGTGTTCGGCGCGGGCGCGCTGTATCACCTGAACGGCGGCGCGAGCGGCCAGATCGTGATGAATTCGGGCTGGTTCATCGAGAGTCTCGTGTCGCAGACGCTCGTCGTGCATCTGCTGCGCACGCAGAAGATCCCGTTCCTGCAAAGCACGGCGTCGCTGCCGGTGCTGCTGTCGACCTTCACCGCGATCGCGATCGGCTGCTGGCTGCCGTTCTCGCCGTTCGCGGAGGCGATCGGCTTCATGCACCTGCCGGGCACCTACTGGCTGTGGCTCGCCGCGACGATGGTCGGCTACATCGTGCTCGCGCAGATCGTCAAGACGATCTACGTGCGCCGCTACAAGCAGTGGTTCTGATGTCGCACCGATGACGGCGTGCCGGCCCGTGCACTACCCGCGCGGGCCGCACGACCCGACCTGCCGTCGTTCGGTGACGAACGGGCCGCCTCAGCGGCCCGTTTTTCATTCATTGGGCGTCGTTCGCGCCGAACAGTTGCGCGCACACCGCGCGCCCTTCGTCGGTCAGCGCCGCGCTGCCGGTACCGTCCTCGTTCAACGTCGTCGCGCTCAGGCCTGCTGCGTCCAACTGCGTGAGCACGCGCCGCAGCGTGCTCATCGGCAGTTGCGTGCGCTTCGCGATCTTCGGCAGCGACCACGTCTTGCCGGCCGGATCGTTCGCGGCTTCGTTCAGCGTCGCGAGCGTGGCGACGAGGGCGGGATCGAGCGGGGATTCGTCGGATTCTGAAGTCATCGGTTCGGGTTCGTCGGCCGGCGTCGGGCCGGCATGCATGGAGAAAACGATCGCGGACACTATACGCCGCGTCACGCGCCCTTGAGCGCCGCGCGCATGAACGACACGAAACGCGCGGTGACGGGATCGTCGCGCTCGGACCGCCATGCGAGCCCCACGCGCCACTTCGCGTCCCGGCCGTCGAGCGGCAGCACCGTCGCGTCGCGCAGCAGATACCGCGCGCTCGACGGGATGAACGCGACGCCAACGCCGGCCGCGACCGACGTCAGCACCGACTGCACGTCTTCCGCCTGCTGCATCACGTGCGGCACGAAGCGGCGCTCGACGCACCACCGGTCGATCTGCGCGGCCAGCCCCGGGCCGCGCGCACGCTGCAGCGCGATGAAGCCGATTTCATTGAGCACGTCGAGGTTGGCCGGCACGCGCTTGAAGCCGAGATGCGGCGGCACCGCGAGCGCGAGCGCCTCGTCGGTCACCTTGAACGACGACAAGCCTTCGTCGGAAGGCAGGCGCAGGAAACCGGCGTCGAGCTTGCCGGCGCGCAGCCGGCGCGTCTGTTCGGACGACGACAGGTCGCTCAGCGTCACCGCGATACCCGGATTGCAGCGACGGAATTCGGCGATCAGTTTCGGCACGAGCGTCAGCACCGACAGGCAGATGCCGAGCCGCAAATGTCCGCGCTGCCCGCTCGTCGCTTCCCGCGCACGCGCCAGGATTTCGTCGGCATCGCGCACGAGCGCCTGCGCGTCGGGCAGGAAGCGTTCGCCGAACGGCGTGAGTTCCGCGCCATGCCGGCCGCGCTCGAACAGCTTGCCGCCGAGGCTCGCCTCGAGTGCGCCGATCTGCTTGCTGAGCGCGGGCTGGCTCATGTGCAGTGCATCGGCCGCACGGCTGAAATGGCACAGCTCGGTGACCGTCAGGAACGTGCGCAGCAGTTTCAGTTCCATTCTTTCGTGGAATCATAACGATTGAAATATTCATTTTACCGATCGAACGCAATGGCGTTCAATACGGACATGCCCTTCCCGGAACCCACTTTCATGTCCGTCGATCAAGCTGCCGACTGTGTAGCCGAGCCACCATGCGAGGTCGCGGACGCAAACGCATGCGTCGTCGCCGCCGATACGCGCGCACCGAAACGCCGTACCGAACCCACCGACGGGCGCAGCCGCCGCTTTCGCTTCGGCGATGCGCTGGACGACATGCCGCCGCGCGCGGTGACGGGTTCGATCGCGGTCACTTTTGCGGTCGTGTCGCGGCGAAACTGGCCGCGCTGACCCGCACATCTGCTCGCCTTCTGTTCGCGTTCTGTCCCACGCGCACCGCTGCCCGACAATTCGAAAACGATCGGAATCCTCCCGTATCGCGCGTCATTGCGCGTCATCGAATCGTCATCGCTCCGCGATCGACCGTATAATTTCCCGCACCCGCCGACCGCCCATGCATCCGCGCAGCCGCATCGCGCGTGAAAAGGAGACTTTCGCTTGACCGGCCTCATCGCGCGCGTGCCTCGCGCCCGGATCACCCTGATCCTCGCCCTGCCGTTCCTGCTGCTGGCATTCGCCACGAATGCGTCCGCGCAGCGCGTGCAGCCGCATCGCACCGCGCATGCGCAGCCGCATGCACACACGAAGGTCGTCAAGAGGCAACCCCATCGCAAGAAAAAGGCCGTCAAGCATCGCCGCTCGCGCGTGACGCATCAGGCGGCCAAACGCCACGCGGCACCCGCGCCGCAGCAGCGGCGCGCGAAACGCACGACCGCCGTGCGGCCGCGCCCGGCCGCGAAACCGACATTGCTCGCCAGCTGCGGCTACACCCCGCGCGCGGTCGGGACGCTGCATTCCCGCGCGGCCTACGTGCTCGACGTCGATTCCGGCACGCCGCTGCTGGCGCGCAACGCACGCACCGTGCGGCCGATCGCGTCGATCTCGAAACTGATGACGGCCGTCGTCGCGCGCGACGCCGATCGGCCGCTGAACGGCGTGCTGCGCGTGACCGCACGCGACCGCGACACGATCAAGTTCACCGGTTCGCGCCTGCAGGTCGGCTCGGAACTGTCGCGCCGCGAGATGTTCCATATCGCGCTGATGTCGTCGGAGAACCGCGCGGCCGCCGCGCTGAGCCGCGACTACCCGGGCGGGCGCGCGGCGTTCGTCAAGGCGATGAACCGGAAAGCGCGCCAGCTCGGCATGCGGCATACGCACTTCCGCGAGCCGACCGGCCTGTCGCCGCACAACGTGTCGACGGCGGAAGACCTCGCGCGGCTCGTCGGCGCGGCCGCGCGGGATCCGCTGATCCGCTATTTCTCGACCGATCTGTCGACCACCGTGCGCCCCGGCGACGGCGAACTCGTGTACGTGAATTCCGACCCGCTCGTGCGCTACCGCCGCCTGCCGAT
This sequence comes from Burkholderia sp. AU44665, assembly GCF_030504405.1. Lineage (NCBI taxonomy): Bacteria > Pseudomonadati > Pseudomonadota > Betaproteobacteria > Burkholderiales > Burkholderiaceae > Burkholderia > Burkholderia sp. AU44665. The sequence goes on from NZ_JAUJRI010000001.1 coordinate 814,523, forward strand.
CCGGCTGCAGAAAACCGGCTTCATCAACGAATCGGGGCACGGGGTCGTGATGCGCATGCGCGTGAAAGGCCGCCGCGAAACGGTCGTGCTGCTCGGCGCACCGACGCGTGCCGGCGTTTCGAGCGACGCAATCAGGATCCATCGCTGGCTGTCCTGTTCGATCCAGTAAACGCGTACGGGCAGCCGGCGCGTTCACGCCACGGGAGCGACGCCATGCAGCACGAATACCGCTTCAACGCATTCGGCCGGCTGCTCGCCGTCGTGCGCACGGACGGCCGCTGGGCCGTATTCGATCTCGGCGCCGAAGGCAAACGGCGCCCGGCCAATCTGCAGATTCCATCCGCGCTCGCCGCGGACGAACTCGGCCAGTACCTCGGCGATCTGCTGCACGAAAACGCGACCCCGCGATACAGCGAAGTCGTGCCGGTCGTGCATCGGCGCACGTAATCGCGTGCTGACGGTGTCGCCAGCCGGCGATCAATTCGACAGCTAAACTTGCAAGTTTAGCTGTCGTGTCCTAAGATTCGCCGCATGAACCCGCCACGCAAACCCGGCGTTTCCGCCGAAACCGTCGCCGCCGACCTGACCCTCGCGGTCGGCCAGCTCATCCGCCGGCTGCGCTCCGAGGTCGATTCCGGAGGGCTCGGCATGTCGCAGACGAGCGCGCTCGCGCGGCTCGATCGGCACGGGCCGATGACGACCGCCGATCTCGCGCGCGCCGAAGCGATGAAGCCGCAGTCGATGAAGGCGATCCTCGCGAGCCTCGAGGAAGACGCGCTCGTCGAGCGCGAGCCGCATCCGACCGACGGACGCCAGATCCTGTTCAAACTCACCGCGGCCGGCCTCGACGCGCGGCGCAAGCGCAATGCCGCGAAACACAAGTGGCTCGGCGCGGCGATCGAACAACTCGATCCGCAAGACATCGACACGCTCGCCGCGGCCATCCCGCTGATCCGCCGCATCGGTGAGCAATGAACCCGGCCGGTGCGCCGCTCGGCATGCGCGCGCCCGGCTTTCTTCGCCCTTTCCCCGGAGCCCCATCATGAGCGCAACCCGTCTCGACACGAACACGGCGCTGGTCGTCATCGACCTGCAGAAAGGCATCGTCGCCCTCCCCACCGCGCACCCGGTCGCACCGGTGATCGCGCACGCCCGCGAACTGCTCGACGCATTCCGCAGCCGTGGCCTGCCGGTCGTGCTGGTCAACGTCGCGGGCGGCGCGCCGGGCCGCACCGAGCAACCGCCGCGCACGGCGCAACTTCCCGCCGACTGGACCGAACTCGTACCCGAACTGAACCACCAGCCAGGCGACCACGTGGTGACGAAGCACACCTGGGGCGCCTTCACCGGCACCGGTCTCGACGCGCATCTGAAGGCAGCCGGCGTCACGCAGATCGTGCTGGCCGGCGTCGCGACGAGCATCGGCGTCGAATCGACCGCGCGGCAGGCGCACGAACTCGGCTATCACGTGACGCTCGCCGTCGACGCGATGACCGACCTCAATGCCGACGCGCACGTCAACAGCGTCGAGCGGCTGTTCCCGCGCCTCGGCGAGACGGGCACGACGCAGGACATCGTCGCGCTGCTCGACCGGCGCGGCGCGTGAGCGCCCCACGCATCCGGCCGGCACCGGGCCGCGCGCCCGGCCGGCTCGATCCGTCGATCTGGAAAGTCAGCGCGGTCGCGACGCTCGGTTCGCTGCTGTCGCAGCTCGATGCGACGATCGTCAACGTGTCGCTGTCGAGCCTGGCGACCGACCTGCATGCGAGCCTGTCGACGATCCAGTGGGTGACGAGCGGCTACCTGCTCGCGCTGACGCTGGTGCTGCCGCTGAGCGGCTGGCTCGTCGACCGCATCGGCGCGAAGGCGCTGTACCTGTGGTGCTTCTCGGCGTTCACGCTGACGTCGGCGCTGTGCGGGCTCGCGTGGTCGGCGCCGTCGCTGATCGCGTTTCGCGTGCTGCAAGGCGTCAGCGGCGGCTTGCTCGCGCCGATGGCGCAGATGATGATCGCGCGCGTCGCCGGCCAGCAGATGGCGCGCGTGATCGGCTACGCGGCGGTGCCGGTGCTGCTCGCGCCGATCCTTGGCCCGGTCGTGGCCGGCGCGATCCTGCAACACACGTCGTGGCGCTGGCTGTTTCTGGTGAACCTGCCCGTCGGCGCGCTCGCGCTCGCACTGGCAGTACGGTTCCTGCCCGGCGACCGGGACCATGCGCCGCGGCGCGAACTCGACTGGATCGGCCTCGCGTTGCTGTCGCCGGGCCTCGTGCTGTTCCTGTACGGCGTCGAGCGGATCGGCTCGATGCCCGGCATCGCGGCGGTCGCAGGCTCGGCGCTCTTGCTCGTCGCGTTCGTGCGCTTCGCGCGCCGCCAGGGCGAGCGTGCGCTGATCGATCTCGCGCTGTTTCGCTCGCGCGTGTTCGGCGCGGCAGCCGGCACGCAGTTCCTGTCCAACGGCGCGCTGTATGCAGGCCAGATGCTGATCCCCGTGTTCCTGATCCAGGCGTGCGGGCGCTCGCCGGGCGAAATGGGCTGGCTGCTCGCGCCGCTCGGGCTCGGCATGCTCGTCACCTATCCGTCGATGGGCGCGCTGACGAGCCGGTTCGGCGTCCGCCGGCTCGCCGCCGGCGGCGCCTTGCTCGCACTCGTCGCCACGCTGCCGCTCGTGTTCCTCGCGCTGACCGGCTACGATCCGCTCGTGCTCGTACCGGCGCTGTTTCTGCGCGGCATGGGCCAGAGTGCGATCGGCGCACCGTCGATCGCCGCCGCGTATGCGTCGGTCGAGCGCCGCAACCTGCCGATGGCGACCACGTCGCTCAATATCGTGCAGCGGCTCGGCGGCCCGACGTTCACGACGCTATGCACGCTGTTTCTCGCGTGGCGGCTGCAGGCCGAATCGGTCGCGGCGGGCGGCACGCAGGCCGTCGCGTATGCGTGGGCGTTCGGCCTGCTGTGCGCGCTGCATGCGGCGAGCTTCGTGACGACGCTGCGGCTGCCGTTGCGCTCGGCCGGTGCGGGCGCCGGCAACCGACGGGCCCGCAACGCATCGGCCAGGTGACGCTGAACACGGGCCGTGCCGCGTGCGCGGCCTTTCGCTACGGCAGCCACATCGGCACGATCGACGCCGCGAGCAGCACGCCGAGCCCTGCATTCAGCCAACGCCACTGCCGCTCCGTGCGCAACACGCGCGCGAACAGCAGCCCGGCAAAACACCACAGCGACAACGACACCATCGCGGCCACGCCGAATGCAAGGCCGAGCAGCACGCCGAGCCGCGCCGGCCCCGACGCGAGCGCCGCGAACGACGCGGCCGCGCCGAGCGTCATCGCCCAGCCTTTCGGGTTGTGCCACAGCATCCACACGCCGCTGACGAACCCTTGCGGCCGGTGCACGTCGGCATCGAGCCGCGGCTTGCCGCCACGTCCGATGCGCACGGCGAGCCACATCAGGTACGCCGAACCGGCCGCCCTCATCGCGAGCTGCAACGCCGGCAGCGCGAGCAGCACACTGCCGAGCCCGGCGGCGGCCGCCGCCGCCATCGACGCGAGGCCCGCCGCGATGCCCGCCATCAGCGGCAGCGAACGCCGATAGCCGAAATGCGCGCCCGATGCGGTCGCGAGCGTCGTCGCGCCGCCCGGCGTCACGGTGGACACGATCACGAACAGCACCAGCGGCAGATAGTCGTGAAGCGGCACGAAGGCTCCCGGTCGTCGTTATTGATGCCCCTTTTTTACCTGTGATTCCGGCATTACGACAGCGAAAGCTTTTTATGCCTTGCATTAGCATTCATAATGCGACGCATGGCACGCAATCTCGACCTCGCGCTGCTACGCGCATTCGTCTCGGTGGCCGATCATCGCAGCATGACGGCGGCCGGCCACGCGCCGCACCTGACGCAGGGCGCGATCAGCCAGCAGGTCGCGCGGCTCGAAATGCTGTCGGGCCCGCTGTTCGTCCGCGAGCATCGCAATCTGCTGCTGACGGCGGCCGGCGAGCGGCTGCTCGAACAGGCGCGCCGGCTGCTCGCCGTCCACGATGCGCTGCTCGCCGACCTGAGCGCCGGTGCGGTGGAAGGCGCGGTGCGTCTCGGTGCGCCGCAGGACCTGGTCGGCACCTGTCTCGCGCCGATCCTGAGAAGCTATGCCCACGCGCATCCGCAGGTCGCGCTCACGCTCGTGTGCGCGGCATCGCCGGAGCTGCGGCGCGGGCTCACGCACGGTGACCTCGACGTCGCACTGATCGAGGCGCCGGTCGGATCGTCGAGCGGCGAGTGCATCGCCGTCGACCGGCTGGTGTGGGTCGGCGCGAAAGGCGGCACCGCGCACCGGCACTCGCCGCTGCCGGTATCGATGGTCGCGCAGACCTGCGCATTCCGCCCGACGGTGCTCGATGCACTGCGCGGCTGCGATCGCCCGTGGCGCACCGTGTTCGAGAACGGCAGCTTCGATGCCACGGCCGCGACCGTGCGCGCCGATCTGGCCGTGACCGTCTGGCTCGCGTCCACCGTGCCGCCCGATCTCGACATCCTGCCGGCCGGCAGCGGCCTGCCCGCCCTGCCGAATTTCTCGATCAACCTGCACGTGCCGCGCGGCCAGCACACACCGGCCGCGACGGAACTGGCCCGCTGCCTGCGCAACGGTTTCGCACGGCTGCGCGCGCTCGCGTAGCGTCGCCGCGCCAGGGCCTGTCCATGCCAATGACAGGCTTGCGCAGGCCCTACACCGTGCCCGGCTCCTGCGGCGCGGGCGTCGTGCCCGCCGCCTCCAGCGCCTGATGCAGCGTGGCAAAGATGCACGACGCGCCGACCACGTCGGTGATCCCGTGACGATCCATGTCCGCGCGCAGATAGCGGCTCACGCGCCCGAACAGCACGCCGACGCCGCGCGCATGCAGCGTCGCGACGAGATCGATCAAGGTCCGCGCGGCCGAATAGTCGATATCGGTGATCGCGCCCGCATCGACGACGAACCAGCGCGGCGGCACCGGCGCCGCGTCGACGAGCGCGGTCACTTCGGCAGCGAACAAGTGATCGTTCGCGAAGAACAGGTCGGAGCCGAACCGGTAGACGATCAGCCCGGGCGCCGTCATCGCGCCGCGCCGTGCGGGCACCGGCTGCCACCGCCCGTTGCCGGCGACGGGTTCGAGCACCATCGTATGCGGCTGGTAGCTGTGACGCACGTGCCGCATCAGCGACAACGCGACGGCCAGCAGGATGCCCTGCTCGACGCCGACGGTCACGACGGCCGCGGCCGTGATCAGCGCGAGCGTGAATTCGCCGGGACTTTCCTGGCGGATTGCCGTGAGGCTGCGCACGTTGATCAGCCCGAGCGCGATCGTGAACACGATGCCCGCCAGCACCGCGTGCGGCAGGTACTGCAGCGTCGGGCTGAAGAACAGCAGCACGACGGCGACGACCGCGGCGAACGCGAGATGCCCGATCTGGCTGCGCACGCCCGCGCCGTCGGCCATCGCCGTCTGCGTCGGGCTGCCGTTGACGACGAACGCACCGCCGAGCGCCGCCGCCGCGTTCGCGGCCGCGAGCCCGAGGATGTCGGCATTGGTGTCGACGTCCTCGCCATACTGCTGCGCGAACACGCGCGCGGCGGCCGCGCTCTGCGCGATGATCATCACGAAGCACGAAGCGGCGACCGGCACGAGGTCGAGGCACTGCTGCCACGTGACGGACGGCCAGCGCAGCGGCGGCAGCCCGCCCGCCACGGGCCCGATCACCGCGATGCCGTGCGCGGCGAAGCCGAACGCGGCGCTCGCGGCGATGCTGCCGGCGACCGCGATCATCGGCATCGGCACGCGCGGCAGGAACCGCTTGCACACGAGAATCGCGACGACGACGAGCGCCGCGAGCGCGAGCGTCGGCCGGTGCGCGTGAACGAGGTGTGTGACGACGTAGTCGAGTTGCGCGAGGCTGCGCGACGCCGGGTACGGCACGGACAGGCCGAGCATGTCGCCGAGCATCGCGATCGACACCTGCACGCCGACGCCGGCGAGGAAGCCGACCAGCACCGTGCGCGACAGGAAATCGGCGAGAAAGCCGAGCTTGAAGATGCGCGCGAGCAGCAGCATCGCGGCGGTCAGCAACGCGACCATGCCGGCCAGCGCCGCATAGTCGGCGCTGCCGGCCGGCGCCATCGACGACAGCCGGCTCGCGAAAATCGTCGCGGTCGCGGAATCGGCGGCGACGACGAGATGGCGTGATGCGCCGAAGCACGCGAACGCAACGAGCGGCAGGAACACCGTATAGAGCCCCGTGACGGCCGGCATGCCGGCGATGCGCGCGTAGCCGAGCACCTGGGGGATGTCCATCGACGCGAGCGACATGCCCGCGAAGATGTCGCGGATGGCGCCCCCGCGACGGACCGGGAGGATGCCTTTCAGCAGCCGCACGCGCGACGGACGGCTTTCGTTGGAATCTTGCATGCGTGAAATGCGTCAGGTCGAAGTGACGGGAGCCACGAACGGGTGCGCGACGGTGTTGCCTGTCGCTCACCGTCGCCGGACGGACTGCGCGCCAATGCGAACGGCATGCCGGCAGCGCCTGCGACGTTCGCATGATTGCATGGATCGCCCATCGAGCGCATCGACGCGCGAAGGCCTGCGTCATGACGTCCAGCCGATCGCCCTCCTGCGTCCGCCATGCCGGGCAAGCGGCTCGCACGTCAGCGTGCGGTGATGCGGATTGCCTCCTCCTTCACGTCGATGCAGAGGATACCTGCGCAATGGTGAGCCGATACGGGAGCCGCTCGACATGTATTTGCGATACGCATCCGGAACCCGATGGCACAATCACGGTTCCTTTTTCATATGCCCTTCACCGGGCGCGCGCCGCGTCGCGGCGCCGATTCAACGCACAAGAAGGACCCAGCCTGCCCCTATGACCCTGAACGAATTCTGGCTTTCGCCGCTCGTCGGCATCGTCGTCCTGCTCGCCGCCGCCGGTGCAATCACCGCCGTCGTCCATTTCCTGCTGTTTCGCGTGGTCGCGCGGCTCGCGCGGCTGTCCGCCACGCGCGTCGACAACGCGCTGTTCGAATTCGGTGCCTTCAAATGGTTGAACCGCATCGTCCCGTTCGTCGTGATCAAGCTCGGGCTCGGCGCGGTGCCCGGCGTTCCCGGCTTCGTCGTGCAGGTCGTCGACAAGGTGCTGTTCGCGTTGATCGTGTTCCTCGTGACGATGACCATCAGCGCGACGCTGTCCGCACTCGAACATACGCACCGCACGTCCCGACGCGACCAGCCGCGGCTGTCGCTGAAAGGCGCGATGCAGCTCGTCAAGCTCGTGATGTTCATCACGGCCGCGCTCGTCGTGATCGGCGACGCGACCGGCAAGCAGATCGGCCTGCTGCTGTCCGGCATCGGCGCGATGTCCGCGGTGCTGATGCTGATCTTCAAGGACACGCTGCTCGGCCTCGTCGCCGGCGTGCAGCTGTCGTCGAACGACATGCTGCGGATCGGCGACTGGATCACGATGCCGTCGGCCGGCGCGGACGGCACGGTCATCGACATCACGCTGAACACCGTCAAGGTCGCGAACTTCGATCACACGATCATCACGGTGCCGACCTGGAAACTGATCACCGAGAGCTACCAGAACTGGCGCGGGATGACCGAAGCGGGCGGTCGCCGCATCAAGCGCGCGCTGTTCGTCGATGCGACGAGCGTGCGCTTTCTCACGAACGACGAGATCGAACGGCTCGAACGCCTGACGCTGCTGAAGGACTATCTGGCGGACAAGGTCGATGCGATCGAGCAATGGAACGGCACGCTCGGCGCGGCCGGCGAGTGCCCGGCGAACCGCCGCCAGCTGACGAATCTCGGCACGTTCCGCGCATACGTCGCGAACTACCTGAAGGGCCATCCGCGCATCCGCCGCGACATGATGAACATGGCGCGACAGTTGCCGCTCACGGCCGAAGGCATCCCGCTCGAGCTGTACTGCTTCACCGATACGACGACATGGGTCGACTACGAGACCATCCAGGCCGACCTGTTCGACCACCTGATCGCGGTGCTGCCCGAGTTCGGGCTGCGCGTGTATCAGCATCCGTCGGGCTTCGACATGCGGCAGATGGTCGACGCCGCGCAAGCCGGGCCGCACACGCGGCGCGCGGCCTGATACCGGCGGCGGCGGCCGGCCGCCGCGCGGCAACGCTCAGCGCGCCGCGCACTCCGACGCGAGCCGCCCCAGCACCTTCAGCGCGTCCTCGATCTGCCGCGACCACGGGTAGCTGTAGTTGAGCCGGATGAAGTGCCGGTAATCGGTGCCGGCCGAGAACATGTGCCCGGGCCCGACCGTGATCCGCTGCGCGAGCGCGAGCGTGTACAGCTTCATCGCATCGACCCGCGGCGGCAGCTCGACCCACAGCACGTACCCGCCCTGCGGCTGCGACAGCCGCGTGCCTTCCGGGAAGAAACGCCGCACCATCGCGCTCATCAGGCTTGCCTGCTGCGCATACAGCTTGCGCATGCGCCGCAGATGAAAATCGTAGCCGTCGTGTTTCAGATACTCGGCGATCGCGAGCTGCTCGATCGCGGGCGTCGCGAGCGTGTTCAGGAATTTCAGCTTCTCGACCTGGTCCCGGTAACGGCCCGGCATCGCCCAGCCGATCCGGTAGCGCGGCGACAGGCTCTTCGTGAACGACGCGCAATGCAGCACGAGCCCGTCGCGGTCGAACGACTTCAGCGCGCTCGGCGCCGTGTCGCCGAAGTGCAGCTCGTGATAGACGTCGCTCTCGATCGCCGGCACGTCGTGCTTCGCGAGCAGCTCGACGAGCGCGCGCTTGCGCGCATCGGGCATCTGGAAGCCGAGCGGATTCTGGAAATTCGGCATCACCATGCATGCGGCGATGCGCTCGCGCGCGAGGACCCGCTCCAGCGCGTCGAGATCGATGCCGTCGCCCGGGTGCGTCGCGACTTCCAGCGCGCGCATGCCCATCCGCTCGATCGCGTGCAGCATCGCGTAGAACGTCGGCGACTCCACCGCGATCGTGTCGCCCGGTTTCGCGACCGCCTGCAGGCACAGGTTGATCGCCTCGGTCGCGCCGATCGTCATCACGATCTCGCCCGGCTCGACCGCGACCCCGCGCTCCGCATAGCGCCGCGCGATCTGGCGAATCAGCTCCTGGTTGCCCGGCGGCAGATCGTCGATCACGCCCCAGCGCGTGCGGCGCCGCCCGATCGCCTGCGCATAGCGCGCGAGGCGCTGCACCGGAAATTGCGATGCGTCGGGGTACGGCGAGCCGAGCGGCACCGCGTCGTCGCGCGCGATCGAGCGCAGCGTCGACAGCACGAGCCGGCTCACGTCCACGGCCGACGGCTCGGCGGCCGGCGCGGAGACATGCAGCTCGGCCTCGGCCGGCGCCGCCGTGCGCGCCCGCACGAAATAGCCCGACTGCGGCCGGCTCTCGATCAGGCCGCGGCTTTCCAGCACGAGGTACGCGCGCAGCACGGTCGTGACGCTGAGCTGCTGCTGCCGGCTCGCGTGCCTCACCGACGGAATCCGCTCGCCGGGCCGGTACACGCCCCGCTCGATCTGCGCCTGGAGATCGTCGGCCAGTTGTTCGTAACGCTTCACGCGCCTCCCTTTCAACTTCCCTTCAGCAACACAGTTGCGATCCGCACGGGATGAATGGCCGAAACTGTACTCTTTTTTGAAGTGAACAGGTGTACACACAGCCGCACGGGCGCCGCGCGTACTCTGCACGCATCGACCCCGACACCCGGCATCTTGACGTCGTCCACCGCCTAAAGGCTGTGGATTCCCACACCTGGCGATGCACGCCCGCATCGGAGAATGTTCAGCGCAGCGTTGGTATCCCGATCATGCAAGACACCACAGCCACCACAAGCCCACTCTCTTATTCGCAGTCCCGCGATACCTTTCGGCCGCGTCGTGCTGTCTTTCGACCCGCACGACGAACAGGACTGGGTAGAACCGCTTTCGTCGACTTCCTCGAACGTGGCCCCGTGCGCGATCGCTTTGTAGCGGAGCTTGTTCCGGAAGGACGACCAGGATGCGTCGTAGACGCTCTTCGCCATCCTGGTTCTGGCGAGTTTGACGGCAGATACGTTGCCGACCGCGATGTAATCGAAGCGCCGCACCAGATCGAGCGCAAGCTTATGTTGGAAATCAGCACGCGCATTCGCGACCTTGGCGTGCAGCTTCGCGATATGCCTTTTGTGCTTTCGCGCCCGTTGCGCTTTCGCCAGCTTTTCCGCCGCTCGTCGACCGAACCGGTCATTGGGCAGTTTCTCGCCGGTCGAAAGTGTGGCGAAGTCTTTCAGGCCGAGATCGATGCCCACACCGGAACGGATCGGTCGAGCCTGAACATCGGACATCTCGATCGCGATGTTGAGAAACCAGTTGCCGCGCGCATCCTGCGCAAAGTTGGTTCCATCCTTGATCTTGCCTTCAGGAAGCGGTCGGCTGTTGAATACGCGGAAGGTGTTGCCGGCGAAACGAAACGCGTCGCCTTCACGCTTCAGGTCGCGGCCTTTCAGCGGCACCCAGCCGAGCGATTTCCTGCCGCGATAGCGCAGGTAGGGCCGACGGTGCTGACTGCGCGACTTCGCATATTGCTCGCACGTCGCGTTGATCGTGCCGGAATGAATACCAAGTTCCTTGCTACTCCCGGTCGTCAGCACGTTCAGGTCAAAACCGGTCGGCCACTTCTTGCTCCACTTGAGCGCGTGCTTCTGCGTGTCGTTGCAGAAGTTCCAGACGTAATTCACCGCACGGCTCTGCTTGTTGAGCAGTCCGTTGAGCGACTTCACGCGGTAACGGTAGACGAGGACCATACCGGTGATCCTATCCCGTGGAAGAAGCTGCCTGTCAACCGCACGCCTTTCCTTCCCGCCATCAATGGCCGGGTTTCTCTGAGCAAATTCTGATGAAAAAGAAATCCGCCACCGCGCGCATCGAACCGTACACCCACCCGGCCGCCGGCTGGGGCGCGCTGAAAGCCGTCACGATCAACCTGATCAAGGAAAAGGTCGCCGGCGGCAACTACCGGACGCTGCTGCGCCAGAACCAGCCGGACGGCTTCGACTGCCCCGGCTGTGCGTGGCCGGACCGCCAGCACGCCTCGACGTTCGAATTCTGCGAGAACGGCGTGAAGGCCGTGGCCGCGGAAGCGACGAGCAAGCGCGTGACGCCCGAATTCTTCGCCGCGCACACGGTGACCGAACTGCTCGAACAGTCGGATTTCGAGCTCGAACAGCACGGCCGGCTCACCGATCCGATGGTGTACGACGCGCGGACCGACCGCTACGTGCCGATCGCGTGGGACGACGCGTTCGCGCTGATCGCGCGCCACCTGCGCGCGCTGCCCGACCCGAACCAGGCCGCGTTCTATACGTCCGGCCGCGCCAGCAACGAGGCCGCGTTCCTCTATCAGTTGTTCGTGCGCCTGTACGGCACCAACAACTTCCCCGACTGCTCGAACATGTGCCACGAGGCGACGAGCCGCGGGCTGCCGGCGTCGGTCGGCGTCGGCAAGGGCACGGTCACGCTCGACGATTTCGAGCATGCGGACATGCTGCTGATCTTCGGCCAGAACCCCGCGACCAACCACCCGCGGATGATGGGCGAGCTGCGCGAGTGCGCGAAGCGCGGCGCGACGATCGTGTCGATCAACCCGCTGAAGGAGCGCGGGCTCGAACGCTTCGCCGATCCGCAAAGCCCGCTGGAGATGCTGACGATGTCGGGCACGAAGATCGCATCGACGTTCATCCAGCCGACGATCGGCGGCGATTTCGCGCTGATCAAGGGAATGGCCAAGCGCGTGCTCGAACTCGACGACGCCGCGCGCGCGGCCGGTGCGCCGCGCGTCATCGACACCGCATTCATCGACGAGCACACGGCCGGTTTCGACGCGTTCGCCGACGATCTGCGCGCCGAAAGCTGGTCCGCGCTGACCGCCGAAAGCGGCGTGCCGTACGAGCAGATCGACGCGCTTGCGCAGCGCTATGCGCGCAGCGAACGCGTGATCGCGACGTGGGGGATGGGCATCACGCAGCACAAGCATTCGGTCGCGACCGTGCAGATGCTGACCAACCTGATGCTGATGCGCGGCAATATCGGTCGCCCCGGCGCGGGCCTGTGCCCGGTGCGCGGCCACTCGAACGTGCAGGGCAACCGCACGGTCGGCATCGAGGAAAAGCCGTCGCAGGCGTTCCTCGACCGGCTCGGCCACGTGTTCGATTTCGAACCGCCGCGCCACCACGGCTACGACGTCGTCGAGACGATCGAAGGGATGCTCGACGGCCGCGTGAAGGTGCTGATCGGTCTCGGCGGCAACTTCGCGATGGCGACGCCCGACACGCCGCGCACGTGGGAAGGCATGCGCCGCTGCGAACTGTCCGTGCACATCACGACGAAGCTGAACCGCAGCCACCTGATCCACGGCCGCGACGCGCTGATCCTGCCGACGCTCGGCCGCACCGAGATCGACCTGCAGGACAACGTCGCGCAGGGCGTGACGGTCGAGGATTCGATGAGCATGGTCCACGTGTCGTACGGGATGAACAAGCCGGCGTCGCCGAACCTGATGTCGGAGCCCGCGATCGTCGCGCACATGGCGCACGCGCTGTTCGGCAGCGGCAAGATCGACTGGCTCGCATACAAGGACGACTACGCGAAGATCCGCGATGCGATCGAGGCGACGCTCGACGGCTTCTACGACTACAACACGCGCATCGCACGGCCGGGCGGCTTCCACCTGCGTGTGGCGTCGCGCGACCGCGAGTGGCTGACGCCGACGGGCAAGGCGAACTTCATCGCGCATGCGCTGCCGACCGACACGCCGATCCAGCGCGCCCGCGCGCTGCACGGCGAGCGGCTGATGACGCTGATGACGACGCGCTCGCACGACCAGTACAACACGACCGTGTACGGGCTCGACGACCGCTATCGCGGCGTGTTCGGCCAGCGCCGCGTGGTGTTCGTCAACCGCGACGATCTCGCGATGCTGGGCCTTGCGGCCGGCGACTGGGTCGACATGGAAACCGTGTGGCACGACGGCATCGAGCGGCGCGCGGCGGGCTTCCTGCTCGTCGAATACGACATCCCGCGCGGCTGCATCGGCGCGTACTACCCGGAAACCAACCCGCTCGTGCCGCTCGACAGCGTCGGCGACGTATGCAACACGCCGACGTCGAAGTCGGTGCCCGTGCTGCTGCATCGCGTGGCCGCGCCGGCCTCGATCGTCGCCTGACGGAGCGCGACGATGATCGTTCGTCCGCGCGAGCACTGGCTGCGGATGCTGCTCGTCTGGAACGGCTCGGTGCTGCCGACCATCCTGCCGCAGCTCGTGCTGACGCTCGCGATCAGCCTCGTCGCCGTGTGGGGCGGCGGCCGCGTGCTCGGCGAGAAGGTGCCGCTGAACCCGACGCCGTTCACGCTGATCGGCCTGACGCTCGCGATCTTCGCCGGGTTTCGCAACAATGCCAGCTACGAACGCTATCGCGAGGGTCGGCAGTTGTGGGGCGGCGTGCTGACCGCCACGCGCACGCTGGTGTCGCAGGCGCTCTGCTACGGCGCGCTCGACCGTGACGACGCATCGCGCCGCGCGTTCGTGCGCACGGTCGTCGCGTTCGTCTACGCGCTCAAGCATCAACTGCGCGGCACCGATCCGGCCGCGGACCTGCGCGCGCTGCTCGACGGCGCCACCCATGCGCGCATCGAAGCTTCCCGGTTTCGTCCGGTCGTCATCGTGCATGCGCTGCGCGAAGCGTTCGCCGCGCGCGCCGATGCGGGCCAGCTCGCCGACACGCGGCTGTGGATGCTCGATGCGCGCCTCGACGAGCTCGTCGCGATGGTGAGCGGCTGCGAGCGCATCGCGTCGACGCCGATTCCGTTTTCATACGACGTGCTGCTGCACCGGACCATCTACGCGTATTGCGTGCTGCTGCCGTTCGGTCTCGTCGATTCGATCGGGGCGGCGACACCCTTCGTCACGGTTTTCGTCGCCTATACGCTGATCGCGCTCGACGCCATTGCGCATGCGATCGCCGAGCCGTTCGGCGACGGGCCGAACCATCTCGCGCTCGATGCGATGACGCGGCAGATCGAGCGCACGCTGCTCGAACTGAACCGCGAGCCGCTGCCGGCCGAAGTGACGCCCGGCCCGTCGTACCGCCTCACCTGACCCGCCTCGCCTGATTCGCGCCGCTCAATCGCGGTGGCCACGCAGGAAGCCGCCGTGCTCGGCGGCCGCGTCCGCGATCCGTCGCAGCAGGACCACGCCGTTCAGCAACGCATGCGCGGTGTCGCCGTCGCGCGCGGCCACGCGACGGCGCAACAGGCGGGCCGCGGCGTCGCAGGTCTGTTCGAGCCGCGCGAAATCCGCCCGTGCGAAGCGAGCGCGCACCGCCGCCGCCGCGCGGCGCACGGCCGGTTCGCGCGTGGCCAGTTCGGCGAGCGACAGCAGGCTGTCGCCGAGCCCCCAGATCGCGAGCAAGTCGCGCATGTCGCGCTCGATCAGCGTCTGCGGCAGGCTGCCCGAGAAACCGAGCTCGCGCGCGAGACGGTCGGCCGTGCGGCTCAGCCATGCGCTGGCGGGCCACGCACGCGGATCGCGCGCGATGGCGGCCAGATCGCGGCGCACCGCGCGATGCAGGCGGCGCCGGCTCGTGCCCGGATCGCCGGGAAACACCAGCGCGAAGATCAGCGCACCGAACGCGATGCCGAGCAGCGTCGCGAGCGCGCTGTTCAGGAACGCGGCGTCGCCGATGCGCGTCGTGTTGTCCGGCGACGTGAAATTCCAGAAGAAGATCGAGAACGCGCTGCCCATTGCAGCCGTGCGCGGATGACGCATTACGATCCCGGTGCCGATCAGGAACACGCCGAGGATGTAGGCGAGCATTTCGAAGCCCGATACCGCCGGCAGCAGAATGAAGTTGCAGACGACGCCCGCGATCGCCGCGCACGCGGTGCCTTTCAGGAAACCGACGGCCGCGCGCACCGAGTTCGGACGGGTCGAGAACAGCGCGCCGACCACGGCCGTGATCGCGACGAAGCCGCCGCCTGACGGCCACGCCGTGAAAATCCAGATCGCCGACGCGGCCAGCACCGCGATGAACGCCCGGATGCCGTTGTGCCACGCGAGCACCGGATCGCGGTGGAACGCGTAGCGCACCCGCGAAGGCGGCAGCTCGGGCTGGTCGAGCAGCGCCCGGCTCGCAAAGGCGCGCTCGAACCCGCCGAGCAGCGCCGCCAGCCGGTCGAGCGTGAGCAGGCGCGACGTGTCCGGCGCAGCCGGCGCGGCGGCCTCGGCGCGCAGCGCGTGGTCCACGCGTGCGCGCAGTGCGGCCATCCGCGGCTCCCTGTCGCCCGATGCGGCGATTCCGTCGAGCACGCGCGCGGCCTCGTCGACCAGCGGCTCCGGCGCATCGTGCGCGCGCGCCGCGTGCTCGCGGATCGCCTGCGCCGCCGCCTGCGCCGTCAGCACGCCGAGCGCCGCCGCGCGCAAATGGCCGATCGCGCCGCGCACCGGCGGTGCGCCGGCCGCCGCATATTCCGCCGCGGTGTCGAGTTCGAGCGCGTCCGCGAACAGCCGGTGCACGGCCGCGTCGTTCGGCTCGCGGCGCAGCGCGCCCGCGCCAACCGCCACCGCGTGCTCGAGATAGCGCGCGAGCCGCGTCCGGACATCCTGCAGCGGCGCGCCCGGCGCGAACACCGTGTCGAACAGCGCAGCGCACAGGATGCCGACCACCACGTACAGGAACCGCGCGACCGCGATATCGAATGCGTGCAGCGGCGCCGATACCGCGTCCATCGCGATGATCGCGGCCGTATAGCCGGCGAGCACCGCCGCATACGCGCGGAAATTCCGCTGGAACGTCGCGACGCCCGCGCACAGGCCGATCCACGCGGCAAGCGCCGGCAGGAACAGCTCGGGGGTCTGCGCGAACGCGCCGGTCAGCGCGAGCGCGACGGCCGCCCCGATCGCGGTGCCGAGAATCCGGTACTGACTCTTCGACAGCCCCATCCCGCGGCTGCCCTGCGCGACGATCCACACGGTCGACGCAGCCCATTTCGGATCGTCCAGATTCATCCGGAACGCGATATAGAGCGCGAGCAGCGACGCGGCCGTATTGCGGAGTGCGAAGGCAAGCGCGCCGGGCGGCAGCGTCGGCCGCGCGTCGCGCAGCGCGGCCCGGACGGCCGCGAGCGGCGGCATGCTGGGGAAGGCGAATTTCATGCGGCGAGCATACGGTCGCGCGCCGGCCGCCACTACGGGGCAGCGGCGGGATGCGTTATTGCGCCGGGCGGGATAATCGGCTCGACCTGCAGCGATCCGGCCCGCGACGGTAAGATGCGCGCAGGCCGAACACTGAAACGAATCGCATGGACCTCGAGAGCATCCGGATATTCCTGCGCGTGGTGGAACGCGGCAGCTTCACCGCCGCCGCCACGCAACTCGACATGCCGCTCAGCCGCGTGAGCCGCAAGGTCAGGCAGCTCGAGGACGACCTCGGCGTCCAGCTGCTGTACCGCACGACGCGCCGCGTGTCCGTCACCGAAGCCGGGCGCGACTATTACGAACGCTGCCTGCGCGCCGAGGAGATCCTGCTCGACGCGGACCGTCAGGTGCGCGCGCTGCGCACGGAACCCGAAGGCACGCTACGCGTGCTGGTGCCCTACGCGATCGGCCTGTTCGAACTGGAACCGGCGCTCGCCGAGTTTCGCCGGCGCTACCCGCTGGTCCAGCTCGTGCTGATCTACGACAACAGCGCGCTCGATCTCGTCGAACACGGCTTCGACGTCGCGCTGCGCACCGGCGTGCTGACGGATTCCGGCTATGTCGCGCGCTCGCTCGGCTGGTCGCACGCGAAGTTCGCGGCCAGCCCGCACTATCTCGACCGCGCCGGCCGGCCGCATACGCCGCAGGATCTCGCCGATCACGACATCCTGTTCGTCGGCCGCGACACGCCCGGCCTGACGCTACGCCTCACCAACGCGGCCGGCGACGTCGCCGACGTGCCGGTGCGGCCCGTGCTGATCTCGAACGAATCGGTCACGGTGCTGCACCAGGCCGCGAGCGGCGGCGGCATCGCGCTGATTTCGACCCACTTCACCACAGGGCGGATCGCGAGCAACGAACTCGAAATCGTGCTGCCCGACTGGCATCGCACCGACGACGTCGAGCTGCACGCGCTCTACCCGAAGCGCGCGACGCTCGACAGCAAGGTGCGCGCGTTCGTCGAGTTCCTGACGGAAGTCTTCACCGCGTGGCGAACCGCGCCGTAGGCGCCCGTCATCGATGCACGGCCATGACATTATTGCGGCGCAGGAAAGGAATTAATGAGCACGCGAGCGTTGATCGCCGCTCACCGCATCGGTAGCCTGTGGCGATGAAAAACCATCACACACGCTACGGCAGCCACGTGAGCGCTGCCCGCCGACGCGTCACGCGCGTCGCGCCCTCCTGACCGGCCTGCCTGCTTGCCGAAGCCGTCACGGCTTCGCCGATCCGATTGAACGCCTGAACCGCAACGCTGCGCGCGAGCGGCCCTCCGCTTGCCGGGCCGCTCGCATGCCGTGCGTGTCGCCCGCATCGCGGCTCGCCCGCGCAGGCGCCGCACGCGCGTGCGCGGCAGCCGCCGGCACGTGCGCCCCGCCGGGCCACCTTTCATCACGCAGGAACACCATGTCATCTCCGTCACCCCAGGCGCCGCTGTCGGGCGGCAAGCTCGTCATCGGCACGATCGCGGTATCGCTCGCCATGTTCATGAACGTGCTCGATTCGTCGATCGCGAACGTCGCGATCCCGACGATCTCGGGCGACCTCGGCGTATCGGTCGACGAAGGCACGTGGGTGATCACGATCTTCGCGGCCGCGAACGCGGTGTCGATTCCGCTGACCGGCTGGCTGACGCAGCGCTTCGGCCAGGTACGCCTGTTCGTCATGTCGATCCTGCTGTTCGTGTTCGCGTCGTGGCTGTGCGGGATCGCGCCGAACCTGCCGACGCTGCTCGCCGCGCGGATCCTGCAAGGGGCGGTCGCGGGGCCGCTCGCGCCGCTGTCGCAGGCGCTGCTGCTCGGCGCGTGGCCGCGGCAGAAGTCGTCGACGGCGCTCGCGCTGTGGTCGATGACGGCGCTCGTCGGCCCGATCGCGGGGCCGTCGCTCGGCGGCTGGATCACCTACGACTACAACTGGTCGTGGATCTTCTACATCAACATTCCGGTCGGCTTCTTCGCGGCGGCCGTCACGTGGTTCGTGTTCCGCGATCGCGAATCGGCCACGCGCCGCCTGCCGATCGATACGGTCGGCCTGCTCCTGCTCGTGCTGTGGGTCGCCTCGCTGCAGATCATGCTCGACAAGGGCAAGGATCTCGACTGGTTCAATTCGCCCGTCGTCGTGGCGCTGGGCATCGTCGCGCTGATCGGCTTCGCGTTCTTCCTCGTATGGGAGCTGAACGAGGCCAACCCGATCGTCGACCTGCGGCTCTTCACGCAGCGCAACTTCGCGGGCGGCACGATCGCGATCTCCGTCGCGTACGGGATGTTCTTCGGCACGCTCGTGCTGCTGCCGCAATGGATGCAGGGCTATCTCGGCTACCGCGCGGTCGATTCGGGGCTCGCCACCGCGCCGCTCGGGGTGTTCGCGATCCTGCTCACGCCGGTCATGGGGCGGCTGCTGCCGCGCACCGATCCACGCTATCTCGCGACGCTCGCATTCGTCGGCTTCGCGGTCGTGTTCATGATGCGCACGACGTTCTACACCGACGTGTCGCGCTGGGATCTGGTGCTGCCGACGCTGCTGCAAGGCATTCCGATGGCGATGTTCTTCGTGCCGCTGACGTCGATCATCCTGTCCGGGCTGCCGCCGGACAAGATTCCGGCCGCGGCCGGCCTGTCGAATTTCGGCCGCACGTTCTGCGGCGCGGTGGGCACGTCGCTGATCAGCAATGCGTGGAACGACCGCACGATCCTGCACCACGTGCGGCTCACCGAACAGGCGAGCGTCACCAATCCGGTCTTCACGCAACAGCTCGACACATCCCGTTCGCTGCTGCACCTGAGCCCGGATTCGGCACTCGCGTTCTTCAATGCGTCGGTCGATTCGCAGGCAGCCGTGATGGGATTGAACGACATCTTCTACGTGTCGGCGATCATCTTCATCGCGATCATCCCGCTGATCTGGATCACGAAACCGGCGCGCTCGGGCGGCGGCGATGCCGATGCGGCGGCGGCCGGCGCGCATTGATCCGCAGGCGCGGCGGCGCCGGCCCCCACGCCGGCAGCGCGACGACCTGGCGATCCGCCGGTCACGACGACAACGGAAGCAAGCGCCCGTCCGGCAGCGGGCGCGGGTTGTATCGAATCGTTTCAACGCGCCAACGGCGTCAAATGCTGCGGGTATACTCCGTCGTCAGCCGCCTGTTGCATCGTCGTCCGTCAAAAGCGGCCGGATTCCGGGCGGTTTCGTCGCGAAGCTTCGCGTTTCGCCACCCCGCGCCCCAGCCTCGATACGAGACACCCGACGACCGACCATGAAACGATTCCTGCTGCTCCTTCCCGCCGCCCTGCTCGCCGCCTGCGGTTCCGCGCCCTCGTCCGATTCGGCCGGCTCGGGTGCCGCGCCGATGATTTACGTGTCGTCGCAACGTCCCGCCTACGCGATCGCCAACTGCCTCGACAGCCGCCTGTCGGGCACCGAACAATCGCAGCACAACGGCGTGACCGACATCGCCGTCGGCTCGAATTCGTACTTCGTCACGCTGACGCCGTCGGGCAACGGCTCGGTGATCAAGGTCGTGCGCGGCTCGGGCAACGAACCGGCCGAGGAAGCGATGCGCTTCGCGGTCGCGCGCTGCGCGATCTGACGCCCTTCGGCGCCGGGCGCCCGCCCGGCCTGCCTGCCGCTGCGCGCCCACCGGCGCACCCGCCGAATATTTTCATCCGGGTGCCCGTCGATGAGAGAATCGCACCACGATTCCCTTTCGATGGAGCCCGCATGAAGCACCTGCTGTCCCGGCTGTTCGTCAGCGCCGCGCTCGTCGCGCTTGTTCCGGCGCTGCCGGCGCAGGCAGCCACGCCGCCCGGCATCTTCGTCGTCGCCACGCAGCTCGGCGAATTCACGACCCTGGATCCGAGCGGGATCTACGAGCTGGTGCCGTCCGAATACGTCGCGAACACCTACGAACGGCTGGTGCGCGTCGACCTGAAGAACCCGACGCGCTTCGACGGACAGATCGCGCAGTCGTGGACGGTCGGCGCCGACGGCGTGACCTACACGTTCAAGCTGCGCCCGGGCCTCACGTTCCATTCCGGCAACCCGGTCACCGCCGACGACGTCGCGTGGTCGCTGCAGCGCACCATCCTGCTGGACAAGGGGCCGGCCGGCGTACTCGCCGATCTCGGCCTCACGAAGGCGAACGTGACGCAAAAGGTGCGCGTAGTCGATCCGCAAACCGTCGTGCTCGAAACCGACCGCAAGTACGCGCCGAGCTTCGTGCTCAACGTGTTGAGCGCGTGCCCGGCCTCGGTCTTCGACAAGAAGCTGCTGCTGTCGCACCAGCAAGGCAACGATTTCGGCAGCGGCTGGCTGCGCACCAACGACGCGGGCTCGGGCCCGTACCAGCTCGTCAAGTGGACGCCGAACGAGAGCATCGTGCTGCAGCGCTTCGACACATACCGCACGCCGTACGCGATGAAGCGCGTGGTGCTGCGCCACGTGCCGGAAGCGTCCGCGCAACGGCTGCTGCTGGAGAACGGCGACGCCGACGCCGCGCGCAACCTGAGCCCCGACAGCCTCGCCGCGCTGTCGAAGGCCGGCAAGATCAAGATCGCGTCGTGGCCGGTGTCGGCCCTGCTGTACCTGAGCCTGAACACGAAGAACCCGAACCTCGCGAAGCCCGAGGTGCAGCAGGCGATGAAGTGGCTCGTCGATTACGACGGCATCCAGCGCAACATCGTCAGCACGACCTACAAGGTGCATCAGACCTTCCTGCCCGAAGGCTTCCTGGGCACGCTGAACGCGCGGCCGTACAAGCAGGACGTCGCCAAGGCGAAGGCGCTGCTCGCGAAGGCCGGCTTGCCGAACGGTTTCGACGTGACGATGGACATGCCGAACGACTATCCGTACCTCGAGATCGCGCAGGCGCTGCAAGCGAACTTCGCACAAGGGGGCATCCGCGTGAAGCTGATCCCGGGTGACGCCAAACAGGCGATCGGCAAGTACCGCGCACGCCAGCACGACATCTTCGTCGGCGAATGGTCGCCCGACTACATGGACCCGAACAGCAATGCGCGCGGTTTCGCGTGGAATCCGGACAACTCGGACCAGTCGCCGACCAAGATGCTCGCGTGGCGCAACAGCTGGGACATTCCGCAACTGACGAAGGACACCGAGGCCGCGCTCATCGAGCCGTCGCCCGCGAAGCGCGCGCAGCGTTACGAAGCGCTGCAGAAGGCCGTGCTCGCGAACTCGCCGTTCATCATCATGTTCGAGAAGGTCGTGCAGGTCGCCACACGCCCGGGCGCGACCGGGCCGGAAATCGGGCCGATCAACGACCTCGTGTCATACCGGACGCTCGCGAAGTAATCGCGGCCGCCCGCGCTGGCCGCGACGCGCGTCGGCGGCCGGCAGTGCCACGCGATCCGGCGGCCGCGCGAGGCGCCGGACATGCGGCCGCAGGCGGCCGGCCCGCACCCGTTCAATTGAATGCCGCCCATACCAGGTACGCATTCAGCCCGACGATCACGACCGTCGCCGCGCCGGCGACGATCCGCAGCGGCATCCGCATCGCGTAAGCGCCCATCACGTCCGTGCGCGCCGACAGCAGAAGCAGCGCGATCATCGGCATCGGCAGCACGAAGCTCAGCACGACCTGGCTGGCCACCATCGCGCGCGTGACGTCGCAGCCCAATGCCACCACCACGAACGCGGGCGCGATCGTCACCGCGCGCCGCACCCAGATCGACATGCGGCGGTGGATGAAGCCCTGCATCACGACCTGCCCCGCCATCGTGCCGACCACCGAGCTCGACACGCCCGACGTCAGCAACGCGACGAGAAACAGCGCGCCGGCCGCCGGCCCGAGCACCGGGATCAGCGTGTGATAGGCGTCGCCGATGTCGGTCATGCCCGGCGCGGCCGCATGAAACGCGGACGACGCCATCATCACCATCGCGAGATTGACGAACCCGGCGAGCCCGAGCGCGACCACGACCTCGCGGTTCGAGAAACGCACGAGCCGCCGCCGCTCGCCGTCGTCGCGCGGCGCGGTGCGATCCTGCGTGAGGCCCGAATGCAGATACAGCGTGTGCGGCATGATCGTCGCGCCGATGATGCCGACCGCGATCGTCAGCGCCGCATGATCCGGAATCTGCGGGACCACCAGATGGAACGCGGCCGCATGCCAGTCCTGCGGCGCGATCAGCAGTTCGCCGAGATAGCACGCGCCGATCACGCCGACCAACGCTGCGATCGCCGCCTCCAGCGGCCGGAAGCCGCGTTTTTCGAGCGCGAGGATCGCGCAGGTCGCGAACGCGGTCGCGATCATCCCCGCGAACAGCGACAGATGGCACAACAACCCGAACGCGAGCGCGCCGCCGAGGAATTCGGCGAGATCGGTCGCCATCGCGGCGATCTCCGACGCCACCCACATGCCCCACACGACCGGCGCGGGGAAGCGGTCGCGGCACAGCTCGGCGAGATTGCGGCCGGTCACGATGCCGAGCTTCGCCGACATCGCCTGGAACAGCATCGCGATCGCGTTCGCGGCCAGCACGACCCACAGCAGCCGGTAGCCGTACGCGGCGCCGGCCTGGATGTTGGTCGCGAAGTTGCCGGGATCCATGTAGCCGATCGATGCGATCACGGCCGGGCCGACGAACGGCAGCAACGCGGCGACGCCGGTGCGGCGCCCTTCCAGCGCGGCACGCGCCGCGCCGTCGGTCTGCTCGGTGGACAGTCCCGGCAGCGCAAAGCCGCCGGCAGGTTTGCTCGGGACGGGAATCATGGCAAGTATTCCGTTCGAATGAGGACGGCTGATTCAGGGATCGCGCCCCGCCACAACCAGCATGCCGCGTGCCGGCCATGGCAGGACGCCGGCGGCGTCACAGCGGCACGACGTCGGGACGGTTGCGCGGAAACCGTGCGATCACGTCCGGCGCGATGTTCAGGTGCGCTTCGACGAGCTTCGGCGGCGTGTGCGCGAGCCAGTCGGACAGCGACACCTCCGCATAGCGGTCGGTCTTGAAGATCTCGAGGAATACGAGGTCGGTCTTGCCGGTGTTCTGCACGTAGTGCCCGAGGCTCTTCTTCACGTAGCCGACGTCGCCCGCGCGGAAGTCGGCCGTCTGCGCCTTCGGCCCCGTGTCGAACACGGTCATCCGCGCCTCGCCTTGCAGGTAGTACTGCCATTCGTCGGCGTTCGGGTGCCAGTGCAACTCGCGCATGCCGCCCGGGTGCACGGTGACGAGCGCCGCCGCGACGGTCGTGGACACGTTGAAGTTGGTGCTGTCCGCGATCCGCACCTCGCCGCCGCGCGTCTTCCTGACCGGTTTCATGTCGCCGAGCGAAAAGACGAACGGATGCGGCGGCGCGCCCGCCGACGCGGCCGACGCACGCTGCGCGTCCGCAAGCGGGCCCGGTTCGTCGCCCTGGAAGATCCACAGGTTGTCGAGCGGCACGTTCCGGAACGCATCGGCCGGCACGCCGAAGTTCAGCGCGAGCACGTCGGGCGGCGTATGCGCGATCCAGTCGGTCAGCAACAGCGTGTTGAATTCCGATGCGCGGCCGTTATCGAATGCGAGCAGGAATTCGGCGCCGTCGCTGCCGATGCCCTGCAGCGAATGCGGCAGGCCGGGCGGGAAATACCAGAGGTCGCCGGTCTTGACGTCCTGCACCGACGGCCGCCCGAGTTCGTCCAGCACCGTGATCCGGCAGCGGCCGTCGAGCATGATCGCCCACTCGGCCTGCTGGTGCCAATGCATCTCGCGAATGCCGCCGCGCGTCAGGCGCATGTTGACGCCGGAAATGGTTTCGGAAATCGCGAAATCGTCCTGTGTGACTTCGCGCGCCCATCCTCCATTCTGAATGCGTTTATGCGCATTATTGAAAGACGCCCAGAATAACGGCATCCCGTTGATATCGGTGGCCGGCGGATCCTGAAAAGACGGGAATTGATTGGCGATGGCCGGATTTTTAGGCCCCGGGTCGGTCAGGCTCTGGCGGTTGCGCGCATTCACCGCGCCTTCCGGCGGGCTGTCAGGGTTACCGAACGAGGCGGCCTTGGCCGTTACCGCGATGCCCGCGGCGGCAATCGCGCCGGCCGTACTCGTCAACATCTTGCGTCGAGAAAGATTCGTCATGATTTCCTCTTCATTCGTGCAATCGAGATAATTTCCATTACGGAATACTTGCCGCTTTTTCGAATTACCGAAAATCAAACATCCCGTGACGCAAGTTAAATACAAAACGACCTAAAAATTAAATGAATTATTGAGCTTGATTGATGATTTAAACTGATCGACTTTAATTTTGTAATTATTGCGATGCAGCAGAGGATAAATGGAGGCAAACAGCGCTCGATATGCGCGCCGCGCGATTGCCGCCCGATGCCATCGATTCGGGTTTCCTGGCGCGCAAACCGGAACGGAAAATGCGGATGCGCCGGCTTTCACCGGCCCGGAGCGGAACCGGGACCGGTCACTCCCGCGGCATGTCGGCGAGTCGTTGCGCGGCGAAGCGCAATCCGCCGAGAATGCGTTCGGCGATCCTCGCCGGAAATCCGGCCGGCAACGTCGCGCCGACCGATTCGATCACCTGCGGCGTCATCGCAACGAGCCGTTCGACGATCGGTGTCGCGATATCGCCAAGCAGGCAATGCTCCGCCATCGCAGTGAAGTGCCGGCGCGTGATATCGCGCATCGCGTAGTGCTTGCGCTTGCCGTGCATCGCCATCGCGAGCTTCGCCTTGTGCCACGACCACTGGTTCGCGCCATCTCCCTCGACCGGCCAGATCGACATCACGTCGTAGAGCGGTGTCAGACGGAAGCGGCCGCCCGGCAGCAGGCGCAGACTGAAGTTCTTCGCATGCCCGTCCGGTGCGGCAAGCATCCAGAACACCACCAACGCGGTGAACAACGTGTCGAGGTCGGCCTGCGCCGTTTCCGACCGGCGCAGGATGCCGGCCAGATCGGGCACCCCGGGGCCACCCTGCGATTCGTATTTCAGATGCGGCGGCACGCCGAGCGCCTGACAGAAATCTTCTTGCGGCAAGCGCAACAGCCAGCCGCCGTCACGATGCAGCGCGCGATCGAAGCGCGCGACCGACAGCACCTTGTGTTCGCCGAAACGCACGATGTCGGCCTCCGCCGTCGGCAGGCCGAACGCACGCAGGATCGCGAGGCACAGCCATTCGTTTTCGACGGATGTCGTCAGATCCGCACGCTTGTTGCCGACCAGCCCGAGCGGCAACTTGAGAATATGCGTCGTCGGGGTCGCGCCATGCGGACGCATCCATCGCCCGTCGTGAAACAGCAGCGCGGTCTTTTCCTGCGCGCCAGCCAGCGACAGGCGAAAATCGTCGTCGTCCTGCGCGCCGCCCGCCGCCCCGCTCGCCTGATCGAGCACGCGCGCCACGTCGTCGTCGGACAACGACGTGCCGTCGATCCGGTCATGGCCGGCCGGGGTTTCATCCTCGCCGAGCAACTGCACCGCGCCGACGCAGTCCCGGCCGAGCGCGGCGAGCAGATCGAACGGCTCGATCGTCGCCGTGCCGAACCGGGATGCAAGCCGGCGCCGGATCGCGTCACTGTCGGGCAGCAGATTGTCGAAGTAGTGATTGACGCGCGCGCCGCGCAACGGCGCATCGCCGACGCCGAACGGCAGCGACAACGACAGCGGGCGGCCGACGTCCGACTGTTTCCAGCCGGCGTCGTACAGCAGTTCCATGTCGCCGCGTGCGGGAATCCGCCAGATTCCCACCCGCAAGCCGTTGGCCCAGATCGATAGCGCGCGGCCGTGCGATTTGCGTCCCATCGATTACCACTCGACATTGGCAGCGTCGCGCCCGTCCTTCGTGCGGATGCTGAGCTCGAGACCATACAGCGCGGTCAATTCGAGCAACTGCTTGAGCGACAGGCTTTCGGTGCGGGTCGTTTCGAGCGACGACAGGCGCGATTGGCCGACGCCGATGCGCGCCGCCGCTTCGGCTTGCGTCAGCCCCTTGGCCTGACGCGCGGACGACAGGATTTCACCCAGTTGCACGGGGGTATTGACGATGAGATTCACGGGGTGGGCTCGGTATGCAATCAATGCAGTATATCTCTGTCAGGCATAACCGCAAATTATTTCTGCCAGGAATAAATGCACGATAGGCCTATCAGCAATAACAGCGATCCAGCCCTGTTTCTCCGGTCGATGTCGTTGCCTGCCCCTATCATCGTGAGCCAGCCATAGTTTTTATTCGCTGGCGCCAATGATTTTGGTTTTGTCAGATAGATGACATCGAATCATCAAATGACAACGATCTAACAACCGATGACCTGCGCCTTCGCCCACACCGTCGAATCCCGCTTCGCCGAGCTGACGCCGACCGCCAAGCGCATCGCGAGCTACATGCTCGCGAACCTCGATCGGCTCGGGCTCGAGACGGCCGATCAGATCGCGCAGCAGACTGGTACCAGCGGCATTTCGGTCGGGCGTTTCCTGCGCAGTGTCGGTTATCGGAATCTCGACGACCTGAAACGCGAACTGCGCGGCGGCGGCGATCGCCCATGGATGATCACCGACCGGCTCGACGAATACCGTCGCGTCACCGGCACGCAGCCGGCCGAACGCAACGACAGCGACGACGGCCGCGACGGCACGCTCGCGTCGTCGCTCGAGCGCGAGCTCGACGCGATCCGCCACGTGTACCGCCTGGCCGAAGGCCCGGTGTTCGCGCAGGTGGCCGACCGGATCGCCGATGCAGACGCCGTATTCATCCTCGGCATCCAGTCGACGCGCGGCATCAGCAACGCATTCAGCAGCTACCTCGAATACCTGCGTCCGCGCGTGTTCTATTCCGACGGCCAGTCGGGCTCGTACGTCGATTCGCTGAACTCCGAATTCGAGCGGCCGTACTGCATCGTCACCGACACGCGCGCCTATTCGCGCAGCGCGCGCCGCTATTGTCAGGCGGCCGCCGAGCGCGGGCAGCCGTTCGCGCTCGTCACCGATCTGTATTGCCCGTGGGCGCGCGAATGGCCGGCCGATCTGCTGCAGGTGAAAACCGACGTCGGCCAGTTCTGGGATTCGCTCGCGCCGCTCACCTGCCTGTTCAACCTGCTGATCACCGCCGTGGTCGACCGCCTCGGTCCCGCGATCGACCGGCGCGTCGCGCGCAACCGCGAACTGCAGCGCACATTCGACCAATTCGAATCCTGAGCGAACCGGACCGCCGATGAACCCTCACCGCCTCGTCGAAATCACGCCCGCCACGCATCGCGTCGACATCGATCTCGTTTACGCGACCGAGCGCAACCTGACCGGCAAGCCGATCTACCGCCACGCGCACTGTCTGCTGCTCGAGCCGGCCGAAGCCGCGCTGCGCCGCGCGGTCGACGTCGCCGCGCAGGCCGGCTTCACGCTGCGCATCTACGACGCCTACCGGCCGCCGCAGGCGCAGCAGGTGCTGTGGGATTTCCTGCCCGACCCGAACTTCGTCGCCGATCTCGGGCGCGGGTCGAACCACAGCCGCGGCACCGCGCTCGACCTGACGCTCGTCGGCGCGAACGGCGAGCCGCTCGACATGGGCACCGGCTTCGACGAGATGGTGGCCGCGTCGGGTCACTTTCACGCGGGGTTGCCCGAGCCCGTGCAACGCAACCGGCTGCTGCTGCTCGGCGTGATGCACGCGGCCGGCTTCGCGCACATCGACAGCGAGTGGTGGCACTACGAGCTGCCGGGTTCGCACGCGTTGCCGCCGATCGACAATGCGGCGAGCGGCCCATGGCGCCTGATGTGACGACGCCGCACGCCCCCTTTTTCCTGCACGTTCAACGACTCAAACGACAGATGGAGAAGCGCCCCATGAAATTCCCGACCTCCCGGCTCGTCGCGGCGCTGGCCGCCGCGTCCCTGCTCGCCGCCGTTCCGCTTTCCGCCGCCCGCGCGGAAACGCCGAAGGACATGTTCGTGATGGCCACGCTGCTCGACGAATTCACGACGCTCGATCCCGGCGAAATCTACGAGCTGGTGCCGGAGGAATACGTCGCGAACACGTACGACCGGCTCGTGCGCGTCGACCTGCGCGATCCGTCGAAATTCAACGGCGACGTCGCGCAGTCGTGGACCGTGAGCCCCGACGGGCTGACCTATACGTTCAAGCTGCGCTCGGGCCTCAAGTTCCACTCGGGCAACCCGCTGACGGCCGACGACGTCGCGTGGTCGATCCAGCGCGCGGTGCTGCTCGACAAGGGCCCGGCCGCGGTGCTGACCGGCATCGGGCTCACGAAGGCGAACGTCGCGGCGAACGTGAAGAAGATTGACGACCAGACGGTGTCGATCACGACCGACCACAAATACGCGCCGACCTTCGTACTGAACGTGCTCGGCTCGTGGCCCGCTTCGGTTGTCGACAAGAAATTGTTGCTGTCGCACCAGCAGGGCAACGACTTCGGCAACGCGTGGCTGAAGACCAACGAGGCCGGCTCCGGCGGCTACAAGCTCGTCAAATGGTCGCCCAGCGACAGCATCGTGCTGCAACGCTTCGACGGCTACCGGCTGCCGCTCGCGATGAAGCGCATCGTGCTGCGCCACGTGCCTGAAGCCGCGAGCCAGCGCCTGCTGCTGGAAAACGGCGACGTCGACGCGGCGCGTGACCTGAGCCCGGACGATCTCGCGTCGGTCGTGAAATCGGGCAAGGCGAAGGTATCGGCCTCGCCGCAGGCGACGCTGCTGTATCTCGGCCTGAACACGAAGAACGCGACGCTCGCGAAGCCCGACGTGCAGGAAGCGCTGAAGTGGCTGGTCGACTACGCGGGCATCCAGGCCAACGTCGTGAAGACGACCTACAAGGTGCACCAGACCTTCCTGCCCGAAGGCTTCCTCGGCACGCTGAATTCGAACCCGTACAAGCTCGACGTCGCGAAGGCGAAGGCGCTGCTCGCGAAGGCCGGCGTGCCGAACGGCTTCTCGGTGACGATGGACGTGCGCAACGACTATCCGTACACGGAAATCGCGCAGGCCGTGCAGGCGAACTTCGCACAGGCGGGCGTCAAGGTGCAGTTGATCCCCGGCGACAACAAGCAGACGCTCGCGAAATACCGCGCACGCCAGCACGACATCTACATCGGCGAATGGTCGGCCGACTACATCGACCCGCACAGCAACGCGCAGGGTTTCGCATGGAATCCGGACAACGGCGACAAGTCGAGCTATAAGATGCTGGCCTGGCGCAACACCTGGGACATTCCGCAACTGACGAAGGAAACCGACGCCGCGCTCGCCGAGCCGACCGCCGCGCAACGCGCGCAGCGGTACCAGGCGATGCAGAAGGAGATGCTCGCGCGCTCGCCGTTCGTGATCATGTTCGAGAAGGTCGCGCAGGTCGCGACGCGGCCCGGCGTGAGCGGGCTCGAAGTCGGGCCGATCAACGATCTCGTGTCGTACCGTAACCTGAAGAAGCAATAAGATTCGCCGCATGTCGACTCCCGCCTCCTCCCTCGAAGCACTGCGCACGCTGCCCGCGCGGCGCCCGGCCGTACGCTGGGCGCTGCGCGTGCTGCGCTGGGCGCTCACGCTCGCCGTCACGTTCGCGGGGCTGCTCGCGCTGACGTTCGTGATCGGCCGCAAGGTGCCGATCGATCCCGTGCTCGCGATCCTCGGCGATCGCGCGTCCGCCGACGCGTACGCGGCCGAACGCATCGCACTCGGCCTCGACAAGCCGCTCGTCACGCAGTTCCTGATCTACGCGCGCGACGTGCTGCACGGCAATCTCGGCATGTCGCTGCTGACCGCGAACCCGGTGCTCGACGACATCAAGCGCGTGTTTCCGGCCACGCTCGAACTCGCGACGATCGCGACGCTGATCGGCATCGCGATCGGCGTGCCGCTCGGCGTCGCGGCCGCGGTGAAGCACAACCGCGCGATCGACCACGTCGCGCGCTTCGTCGGGCTGATCGGCAATTCCGTGCCGGTGTTCTGGCTCGGGTTGATGGGGCTGCTGCTGTTCTATGCGCGGCTGCACTGGGTCGGCGGCCCCGGCCGGCTCGACCCGGTGTACGACGGCATGGTCGATCCGCGCACCGGCAGCCTGCTGCTGGATGCGGCGCTCGCGGGCGAGTGGGACGTGTTCCGCAACGCGGTATCGCACATCGCGCTGCCGGCCGCGATCCTCGGCTACTACTCGGTCGCGTATCTGAGCCGCATGACGCGCTCGTTCATGCTCGACCAGCTGAGCCAGGAATACATCGTCACCGCGCGCGCGAAGGGCCTGTCCGAGCGCCGCGTGATCTGGCGGCATGCGTTCGGCAACATCATGGTGCCGTTGCTCACCGTGATCGCGCTCACGTACAGCAACCTGCTCGAAGGCTCGGTGCTGACCGAGATCGTGTTCGCGTGGCCGGGGCTCGGCTCGTACCTGACCGGCGCGCTGCTGAACGCCGACATGAACGCGGTGCTCGGCGCGACGCTCGTGATCGGCGCGATGTTCATCACCGTCAACCTGCTGACCGACGCGCTGTACCGCGTGTTCGATCCGCGTGCGCGCTGAGGGCCGCTTCGACATGACCGTTTCCATCCTGCTTGTTGCTCCACCCATGCCGAAGGCCACCCGACCATGAATGCCGAGCGTCTCACCCTGCGCGCGTGGCTGCTTTCCGATGCGCCCGCGTCGCGTTCGCAGGCCGCGTTCGGCCTCGCGTACCGACGCTGGCGCCGGTTCGCCACGAATCCGCTCAACCTGTTCGGGCTCGCGATCCTGCTTGCGCTGATCGTCGTCGCGATCGTCGGCCCGCTGATCATGCCGCACGATCCGCTGCGCCAGGTGCTGTCCGACCGGCTGCTGGCGCCCGGCTCGCCGTCGCACTGGTTCGGCACCGACCAGCTCGGCCGCGACATCCTCTCGCGGCTGATCGCCGGGTCGCGCCTGACGCTCGGCATCGCGCTGCTCGTCGTCGTGATCGTCGTACCGATCGGCCTGCTGATCGGCACGACGGCCGGCTATTGCGGCGGCTTCGTCGACAGCGTGCTGATGCGCATCACCGACATCGCGCTCGCGTTCCCGAAGATCGTGCTCGCGCTCGCGTTCGCGGCCGCGCTCGGGCCCGGTGTGATCAACGCGGTGGTCGCGATCTCGATCACCGCGTGGCCCGCGTATGCGCGGCTCGCGCGCGCGGAGACGATCCGCATCGCGCAGGCCGACTACATTCACGCCGCGCGGCTGCAAGGCGCATCGGGCCCGCGCATCCTGCTGCGCTACATCATGCCGCTGTGCATGTCGTCGGTGATCGTGCGCGCGACGCTCGACATGGCCGGCATCATCCTGACCGTCGCGGGCCTCGGCTTTCTCGGCCTGGGTGCGCAACCGCCGAGCCCGGAATGGGGCTTCATGGTCGCGTCGGGCCGCAACGTGCTGCTCGACGCATGGTGGGTCGCGACGCTGCCCGGCATCGCGATCCTGCTCGTGAGCCTCGCGTTCAACCTGCTCGGCGACGGGCTGCGCGACGTCTTCGATCCCCGCCATGGAGCGTGACATGCCGATGAACTCCACCACCGCACCCGCGCCGCTCTGCGAGATCGACGGCCTGAAGATCGGCTTTCGCGGGCACGACGGCGTCGTCACCGACGCGGTGCGCGACCTGTCGCTGACGCTCGCGCCGGGCGAACGGCTCGGCATCGTCGGCGAATCGGGTTCCGGCAAATCGCTGACGGGCCGCGCGCTGCTCGGCCTGCTGCCCGACGCCGCGCGCTGCTCGGCCCGCACGATGCGCTTCGCGGGCCACGACCTGCTCGCGATGTCGCCGCGCGAACGCCGGCGCCTGTGCGGCAGCCAGATGGGGATGATCCTGCAGGACCCGAAGTATTCGCTGAACCCGGTGATGACGGTCGCGAAGCAGATGGGCGAAGCGTTCCGGCGGCACGAGCCGGGCTTGCGCGGCCGTGCGCTGCGCGAGCGGATCGTCGACGCGCTCGCGGCCGTGCAGATCCGCGACCCGGCGCGCGTCGCCGATGCGTATCCGCACGAGTTGTCGGGCGGCATGGGCCAGCGCGTGATGATCGCGATGATGGTGTCGACCGGCCCGCGCCTCTTGATCGCCGACGAGCCGACCTCCGCGCTCGACGTCGCGGTGTCGATGCAAGTGCTCGCGGTGCTCGACGCGATGATCGCGCGGCACGGCACGGGCCTGATGTTCATCAGCCACGACCTGCCGCTCGTGATGTCGTTCTGCGATCGCGTTGCGGTGATGTATGCGGGCCGCGTGGTCGAAACCTGCGCCGCGCGCGACCTGCGCGACGCATCTCATCCCTATACGCGCGGGCTGCTCGCGGCGAACCCGCCGCTCGCGAACCCGCCCGATGAATTGCCCGTGCTGCGGCGCGATCCGGCGTGGCTCGACGCCGCACCGCCGGCCATCGCGCCCGCCAATCGACAGGAGCCCACACGATGATCGACGTCGATCACGCATCGATTCGTTTCCCGACCCGCACGGGTCACGTCGACGCCGTCCGCGACGCAAGCTTCGCGGTGCGCGACGGCGAGGTGTTCGGCCTGGTCGGCGAATCGGGTTCCGGCAAGTCGACACTGCTGCGTGCGCTGACGGGCCTCGTGCCGCTCGCGTCCGGCAGCCTGTCGATCGACGGCCGCCCGGTGGGCGGCACGCCCGATCGCGCGTTCCGCCGCCACGTGCAAATGGTGTTCCAGGATCCGTATGCGTCGCTGCATCCGCGTTTCACGGTCGACCAGACGCTGCGCGAGCCGCTGTCGATCCATGGGATCGACGACGCCGATGCACGGATCGCCCGCGCGCTCGCCGAGGTCGGCCTCGGCCCGACGTTCCGCTTCCGCTATCCGCACCAGTTGTCGGGCGGCCAGCGCCAGCGTGTCGCGATCGCGCGCGCGCTGATCGTCGAGCCGCGCGTGCTGCTGCTCGACGAACCGACGTCCGCGCTCGACGTATCGGTGCAGGCCGAGATCCTCAACCTGCTGCGCCGCCTGCATCGCGAACGCAACCTGACGATGATCCTCGTCAGCCACAACCTCGCGGTGATCGGCTTCCTGTGTCAGTGCGTCGCGGTGATGCAGCACGGCGAGATCGTCGAACAGCTGCGGATCGACGACGTGCGGGCCGGGCAGGTCGCACGCGACTACACGCGCACGCTGCTGCGCGCGACCGAAGGCTATCGCCGCCTGGATCCGGCAATCGACGCGCCGGCAGCCTGACACGCGGCGCGCGACGATGGTACGACGCTGCGCGCGCCCGTGCGCGCAGCGCGTGACATGACCCGAGCGCAATACGATATGCCGGCCGCTCTCATGCTCCGCCGGCCGGTTATTCCAATTCCAGTCCGCTTCGAATAGCGCGACCGCCGAAATCGGCCCGTCGA
The DNA here is from genome assembly GCF_030504405.1 of Burkholderia sp. AU44665. NCBI lineage: Bacteria > Pseudomonadati > Pseudomonadota > Betaproteobacteria > Burkholderiales > Burkholderiaceae > Burkholderia > Burkholderia sp. AU44665. The sequence goes on from NZ_JAUJRI010000001.1 coordinate 848,085, forward strand.
CCGCTTTGCGGCATCGGCATGCTCCCACGCACGCCCCTCCTCCCGCCGGCGCTCCCGCCCCTCCGCCTGCTACCGACTCCGGAAAATTAATTTAGTACGAGTACGAGGCGAAATCCCTATAGATTAGTACCAGTCAAATTACAATTTCCTTTCATAAAACTCATAATTTCATCCGAAACGCGCCATTGGGAGATTTAAATTCAATCCGCGCTTTCTGAAACCGACGTTTATTTGGAGATTTAAATATGCAAATCATCAAGCGCTGCGCAATCCCGTTTCTGCTCGTCGCCGCCGGCACGGCCTTTTCGTCCGCGGCCCACGCGGCGGACGGCAGCGTCACCTTCCGCGGCAACATCATCGCGTCGACCTGCAGCGTCGAGGGGGGGCAGGACCTCACCGTCCCGCTGCCGCCGGTCAGCACCAGCGCGCTCGCCAATGTCGGCTCTGTCGCCGGCCGCAGCGGGTTCTCGCTTGCGCTGACGGGCTGCACGGTCGGCGACAACAACCCGGTGAAGGTCGGCGTCGTGTTCGAGAACGGCTCGAACGTCGATCAGTCGACCGGCCGGCTGACGGTCGACCCGGGCACCGAGGCCGCCGAAGGCGTCCAGATCAACGTACTGGATTCGCAGCAGAAGCCCATCCCCATCGGCGCGCAAACCGGCGCGAGCACCGAGAGCGTCGACATCGGTGCCGACGGCAAGGCGAAGCTGAACTACTTCGCCGAGTACTACGCCGCAGGCGCCGTGAAGGCCGGCGACGTCACTTCGCGTGTCGAGTACTCGCTGATCTATCAGTAAGGACACGTGCGTGGAGATCGCCGCTCCGGCGATCTCCGCCCGTCACGCCGCGCGACGCGGAAACCGCGGTTTCCGCCCGTTTCCCGTCCCAACGATCCGAGTCCACACGCCCATGAAATTGTTGAAGCTCTTCCGCACGCTGACCCTCGCCGTCGCCGCATTCGCGTCGCACGCCGACGCGAGTGTCGTGATCGCCGGCACGCGCGTGATCTTCCCGTCCAGCGAGCGCGAAGTCACGATCCAGCTCACGAACGACAACAAGCGTCCGGCGCTGGTGCAGGCATGGCTCGACGATGGCGACAGCCGCGCATTGCCGGAGAACATCGACGTGCCGTTCACGCTGACGCCGGCGATCTTCCGGATGGAAGCCGGCAACGGGCAGACGCTGCGTCTCGTGCATACCGGCGAACCGCTTCCCGCCGACCGGGAATCGCTGTTCTGGCTGAACGTGCTCGAAGTGCCGCCGAAGGCGGCCGCGACCGAGGCCTCCAATCGCATCCAGCTAGCGTTCCGCTCCCGCATCAAGATCATGTATCGCCCAGCCGGGCTGGCCGGCAACGTGGACGATGCGCCCATGCAGGTCGACTGGCGCGTGGTTCGCGTCGACGGCGGCTATGCGCTCGAGGCCAGCAATCCGACGCCGTTCGTCGTCAATTTCGCCAACGTGCTGCTGAAGTCGGCCGGGCGCAAGCACGACGCCGGCATGGGCTACGTGCTGCCGCGCAGCACCCAACTGTTCCCGATCAAGGATCTCGCCGCCGCTCCCACCGCAGGCGCGACGGTCGAATTCGGCAGCATCAACGACTGGGGCCGGGCAACCGACCTCGAACGTCCGGTCAGCGTCGCACCGTAACGCGACCGAGGCTGTCACCGCGCACCCACCGCGGTGCAGACCGCTTCACGTCTTTTCGTCCGCCGTCGTTTCGACTGTCCCGACGACCGGCACGGACATCCCGGACTTGTCATTGGCCGCCGCAGCGCCGCGCAACGCGCCTGCCGAACGCGCCCTCTCGATCCGAAAACTTGTGGAGTACTACACATGACCCCGACCCGACCGTCGCGCCGCGGCGCGGCCGATATGCCACGCGTCAAGCCGATCCATCTGCTGGTGGCGGCCTGCGTCGCCGCGTGGTCCGCCGATGGCCGCGCGACGACGCGGGCCGCGGCCGAAGCCACGCTCGCGCACGTCGAGTTCGACGGCGCGTTCCTGCAAAACCGCCTGGGCAAGCATTTCGACGTGTCGCGTTTCGAACAGCGCAACGTGACGGCCCCTGGCGTGTACACCGTCGACGTTCATGTCGGGCCCGACTGGATCGGCCGCCACGACGTGCGCTTCGTGGCGGTGCCGGATTCGGGCGATGCCCGGCCGTGCTTCGGGCGCGCGCTGCTCGAGCGCGTCGGCGTCGACTTCGGCAAGCTCGGACCGGACGTCGTCGCACAGCTGGCCGATGGCGGCGCCTGCCTGCGACTCGAACAAGTCGTGCCCGGCGCCAGCACCGCATTCGACTTCGAGCGACAGACACTGCGGTTGTCGATCCCGCAGGCGTCGCTCGTGCGCAAGGCACGCGGCTACGTGAGCCCCGATCAATGGACCGCCGGCGAAACCGTCGGCCTGCTCGGCTACAACTTCAATCTCTATACGTCGAAAGTCAGCGGCCATACCGCGCAGACGCAAGGCTATCTCGGCCTGAACGGCGGCGTGAACCTCGGCAACTGGCGCTTTCGCCACGAAGGCTCCTATTCGTGGTCGTCGCGCGGCGAGAGCCGGTATCAGGGCCTCGCGACCTATCTCCAGCGCGACCTGCCGTCGCTGTCGTCGCAACTCCTCATCGGCGAAAGCTACACGTCGGGCGAATTGTTCGATTCGACGCAGTTCCGCGGCGTGCGCCTGTCGACCGACGACCGGATGCTGCCCGACTCGCTGCGCGGCTATGCGCCCGTGGTACGCGGCATCGCGAACAGCAACGCGAAAGTGACGATCCGCCAGAACGACGTAACGATCTACGAGACGACGGTCGCGCCCGGCAATTTCGAAATCGACGACCTGTACCCGACCGGATATGGCGGCGACCTGCAGGTATCGGTCGAGGAGGCCGATGGCTCCGTGCACGCGTTCTCGGTGCCCTACGCCGCCGTGCCGATGTCGCTGCGGCCGGGGATCGGCCGCTACAGCTTCGTCGCGGGCACGCTGCGCAATCCCCGCGGCTCGAGCCAGCCGGTGTTCGCGCAGGCCACGTACCAGCGCGGCCTGACCAATCTGCTGACGGCCTACGGCGGCGTCACGCTCGCCGGCGGTTATGCGTCGGCGATGCTGGGCGGCGCGTTCAATACGTCGTTCGGCGCGTTCGGCGCGGACGTCACGCATGCGCTGACCACGATTCCCGGCGCGAAGCGCTACAGCGGGTCGAGCGTGCGCGTCAGCTATGCGAAGTCGATCGATGCGACCGGCACCGATATCGCACTCGCCGCGTATCGCTATTCGACGGACGGCTATTTCGGCCTCAACGATGCGATGCAGGCGCGCGACGCCGCGCGCGACGGCACCTCGGCCTGGTCGGTCTGGCGCCAGCGCCATCGCGCGTCGCTCGTGCTCACGCAGCGCCTGGGCACGAACGGTGGGCGCATCGATGCCACGGCATCGACCGTCAACTACTGGAACCGCTCCGGATCGGACGTCAACTACTCGGTCGGCTATACGAACCAGTTCCGCAACGTGTCGTACAGCCTGACGGCCACGCGGCAGCGCAATGCCGGCGGCGACATGGGCACGCTCTATTACGCCAGCGTCACGATCCCGTTCGGTCGCGAGCGTCCGATGACCGTTTCGGGCAACGTATCGCGCGACACGCTCGGCCGCACGCGGTTGCAGTCGACGCTGTCCGGTTCGCTCGGCGACGACCACGCGCTGTCGTACAGCGTCAGCGCGAACCACGCGTCCGGAACGAATTCGACCACGGACGGCAGCGCCAACGTCACCTACCGCACGCGCCTGGCGGAACTCAGCGCGAGTGCGGGCGCGAGCACGGACTTCCAGCAGGGCTCGCTCGGCGTGCGCGGCGCACTGGTCGCGCACCGCGGCGGCATCACGTTCTCGCAGCCGGTATCCGAGACCTTCGCGATCGTCGAGGCGCCCGGTGCGGCCGGCGCGCGCGTCACGAACGCAGCGGGCGTCAAGGTCGACGGCAACGGCTACGCGGTCGTGCCGTACCTCACGCCATACAGCCTCAATACGATCGCGCTCGACCCGAAGGGCATCCCGATGGATGTCGAGTTGAAGGAAACCAGCCGGCAGATCGCGCCGCGCGCCGGTGCGGTCCCGCTGATCCGGTTTGCGACCGACACCGGCCGCGCGGCGCTCGTTCAGGCGCGCCAGGCCGACGGCAAGCCGCTGCCATTCGGCGCTGCGGTGCATGACGAGACCGGCAAGGAGGTCGGCGTCGTCGGCCAGGCGAGCAAGATCTTCGCGCGCGGGCTCGCCGACAGCGGTTCGCTGACCGTTCGGTGGGGCGCCGATTCCCGCTCGGTCTGCCGGATCGCATACGACCTTCCCGTCGCGAAACAGCGCCGGCAAGCGTCGGGCATCCAGACCGTGAAGAGCATTTGCCAGCCCGATTCGACGACCGCCGACACTCAGTAAGGAATCCCTATGTCCCACTTCCGTCAAGCGTCCGCAGTGACCCGATTCACGATCCCGTCAGGCATGGTTCGCACGCGCAAGGCGTGTGCCGGCGTTGCGCGACGCGCATCCCGCATGGTCGCTGTCGCCGCGACGCTTCTCCTTGCCTCCGCGGCATTCGCGACCGATGCGGCCGCCGGCCTCTATGCATTCGGGCAGGCAACCGTTTCCAGCCCTGGAAACGCCGCGCCAGGCGCGGTCGTCGCGCGTCATTACTTCACGCCGCAAGACGTTTGCGGCGCGAGCACCTGCCAAATTACGAGCACCAAGATGTATCCCAAAGGCAATGCATCGGAGTCCAACGGCCCCGATCTGGAAACCAACGTGTCCGGCCTGTCGACACGCATGATCATCGACGGCAACGTCGCCGTCTCGTCGACGAAGGCGACGTTGCGCAACACGCTCGAAATCGTGCTGTTTCGCGACAGCCGGCAACCGCAGAACGGGTCGCTCAATTCCGGCTTCATCAGCAACTATTACACGATCAATTACAAGGCCGGCTTGCTCGGCGCGTCGAACCCGGTCTACCTCGCCGCCAAGGTCGACTTCATCGACGGAACCTGCTCGATTCCCGACCAGACCGTCACGCTGCCGCCCGTGCAGCACCACGTGTTCAACGGCGTGGGTTCTACCGCTGGCGCGACGGATTTTCAGGTGCAGTTGAACAACTGCCCGGCCGGCTATAACCGGATCGGCTACCAGTTGGCCCCGCTGGACGACGTGGTCGCCGGTACGCCCGGCGGGATGCAGTTGCGCCCGGATGCCACAGCCAGTGGCGTCGGCATCCAGATCGCCGACGCCTCGACGGGCCAACCGCTGGCGCTGAGGAAATCGCACACCGTGACGGGCTACAACCGGGCCACCGGCGGATCATCGTCGATCCAGCTGCGCGCGTCCTACCTGCAAACGGGCGCGAAGGTCGGCGGCGGTTCGGTTCACGCCGCGGCGCAGGTTCTGCTCGACTACCAATGACCGATGCGCCGCCGCCGTGACATCCCCGCGACGCGGCGGCATGCGATACTCGGCACGCCACGCGCGGATTCGCCGCCGCAGGGAACCCCGGTGCGCCAGGCGAGTCCATTTCCTTTCGTCAACAACTCAACAGCAATAGGGAGGCGTTCATGCTGCAATTCATCGAAACCCTGGTGGTCGGGCTCATCGTCGGCCTCCTCGCCCGCGCGCTCAAGCCCGGCGACGACAAGATGGGCATCCTGATGACCGTCGTGCTCGGCGTCGTCGGCTCGCTGGTGGCCGGCTATGTCGGCCGCGCGGCCGGCTGGTATGCGCCGGGCCAGGGCGCCGGCTGGATCGCGTCGATCATCGGTGCGATCGTGCTGCTCGTGGTCGTGGGTGCGATCCGCAAGCGCGCAGGCTGAACACCGCGCACGCCGCTTCAGGGCAAAACGGCCGCTCGTCACACACGAGCGGCCGTTTTCCTTTGGTGAATCGTCATCCCCGGGATTGGGCGAATCGTTGAGCCCTCAACGATTTACCCGCGAATGCCGCATTCATTGACGTGCCTCACTCGAGCTTACGTCATCGGCAATACCCCGACTTGCGGCCGCACAATTTTGAGATAAATTGATTGAAGGAACACGGCGTCGTTTGTTCGTCGTCGTTATTTCCGGTTTCTCACTCAAGAGGTTCGATGAAATTGCCGTTTACGCATACAGCATCGCAGCGTTGACGGACTGCCATTCGAGCGGCCTCGCTGCGACGCGCTTCCTCTCTGGAGCCTGTCATGAAGCATCGCCTGTTTGCCGCCTCGGTTGCCCTGGCTGCCTCGCTTCTGGCCTCGTCCTCGTCATTTGCCGCCGGCACGGGCGGCATCATCCACTTCACCGGCATGATCGTCGAGCCGCCCTGCTCGTTCGCGCTCGACACGGCCAACGCCGCGCATGCGCAGGTGCGGCCCGACTGCCCGCGCCCGGCGAGCGGCCAAGTCGCGTTCGTCGACGCGGCCAGCCTGCGCACGATCAAGACCACGACCTTTACGCAGACCTCGCGCGCAATCGTTTTACCTGATCGTCCGGGCAACGCGCAGGCGCCGATGATCGCCGTCGTGACTTACCAGTAGAAGCCACCGCTGGAACCGCCGCGCGTCAGTCGCGATGGCGCGCGATCCAGTCGCTGAACGCGCGAATCTTCTGCTGGCTGCCGAGGTTCTCGGGGTAGACGAAGAAATAGCGCGCGCCCGTCTCGAGCACGATGTCGAATGGCCGTTCGAGCCGGCGCGCGCTGACGTCGTCGTCGACGAGCGTCACGTCGCCGATCGCGACGCCGAAGCCCTGCATCGCCGCGTTCGTCGCGAGATCGAGCGTGTCGAACGTCGGCCCGCGCGCGGGATCGACGCCACGCTCGCCCGCATGGTCGAGCCATGCACGCCAGTCGCGGTGGTCGCGCGTCGGATGCAGCAGCGTATGGCGCGCGAGATCGCCGACCGCTTCGAGCGGCGACGTCTGCCGCAACTCGGGCGCGCAAACGGGTGTCAGCCGCTCGTCGAACAGCGGCAACGCGACGACGCCCGGGCCGGGCGAGGTCCCGTAGACGATCGCCGCATCGAACGGTTCGCTCGAGAAATCGACGACGTGCTGCCACGCGGTCGTGATCTGCACGTGGAGATCGGGATGTTCGCCCTGGAAGCGCATGATGCGCGGCAGCATCCAGCGCATCACGCAGGTCGGCACCTTCAGCGCGAGATCGGTGCGCTGCCGCGTGAGCTTCATCGAGATGTCCTCGATCCGCGCGAAGCTCTCGTCGACCACCGGCAACAACTGCTCGCCCTCCGCCGTCAGCGTGAGGCCCTTCGCATGCCGCCTGAACAGCGGAAAACCGTAATGCGCCTCGAGCGTCTGGATTTGCCGGCTCACCGCGCCCTGCGTGATGCACAGCTGCTCGGCCGCGCGCGTGAAGCTGCGGTGGCGAGCCACCGTCGAGAAGATCTGCAGCGCGTGCAGGGGCGGAAGTCGGCGCATGGCGAACGGGAAACAGGAAACGGCGCGGATGGACCGCGCGCCGACGCCGGCGCGCGCTGACCGACACGATAAGCCAAACGCCGGCTTTGCGCGAGACGCCGGACGCTCAGGCCGTCGCGGTGAGCGCGCCCGCCGCGAGGCGCGCCGCCGATGCGACGACGTCCGCGCGCGCCGCGGCAGTCGCCTCCGGCTGCGTAAACGACACGGCCATCACGATCGGCGCGCGCGACGGCGGCCACAGCACCGCGATGTCGGTCGTCGTACCGTAGCCGCCGGTGCCGGCCTTGTCGGCGACGCGCCAGCCGGGCGGCACGCCCGCCGCGATGCCGGTCGCGCCGCGTGCGCCGCCGACCATCCATTCCGTCAGTTGCGCGCGCTGCGGTTCGCGCAGCGTGTCGCCGAGCAGCAGCCGCTGCAGCGTGTCGACCATCGCGACCGGCGTCGACGTGTCGCGCTCGTCGCCGGGCGCGGCCTGGTTCAGCTCGGGTTCCCAGTGATCGAGGCGGAAGGTGGTGTCGCCGCTCTCGCGCGCGAACGCCGTGACGGCCTGCGGGCCGCCGAGCACGCCCATCAGCAGGTTGCCCGCGCCCTTGTCGCCCGACTGCAGCATCGCCGCGCACAGCTGCGCGATCGTCATGCCTGTGTCGACGTGGCTTTCCGTAATCGGCGAGCCGGACACGATTTCATAGCGGCGGTACAGAATGCGGCGCGGCAGCAGCGATGCGTCGAGCGAGCCGCGCGCGAGCATCGCGGCGGCCGCCATGACCGCATACGTGCCGCACAGCGGGAAACGCTCGCGCGCGTGGTGCGCGATACGCACGCCGTTCGACGTATCGAGCGCGGCGACGCCGAGCCGCCCGTTCGAGGCTTTTTCGAGCGCGGCGAGTTCGGCTTGTGCGGTGTGGGCGCGCCCCTGGTCGGCGACCGGCGCGGACGTGCACGCGGCGACGAACGGCGCGGCAACGGCGGCAAGCAACAGCGAGCGGCGTGTCGGAGAGTGTTCCATGGATGAGATCTGTTCTGTCGGAAACGGTGGCGCGAAGCGACGCGGCCGCGCATCGGCGACGCGAGGCCGTTCACGCCGACGGCCGGCTCGCGACGGCATTCGCCGCGCATCCCCGAAAGACGCCCGTCGGCCCGCGGTGGCGGGATTCGCATGAACAAACCCTAGCGTAGCAGCGACCGCCGTCGCGTTCCAGCGCGACGGCCCCGCTTCACCCTTGCGACGAAGGCAGGTACGGCATCGGATTCACCGGCTTGCCGTCGCGTCGCACCTCGAACAGCAGCGCGACGCGCGAGTTGTCGAGGTCGCCCATCTCGGCGATCGCGTCGCCCTGGTGCACGATGTCGCCGGTCTTCACGAGCAGCTTGCGGTTGTGTGCGTAGGCGGTCAGGAAATCCGCGTTGTGCTGGACGATGATCAGGCTGCCGTAATCGTTCAGGCCCGTGCCCGCATACATCACGCGGCCGTCGGCCGCGGCGCGGACCGGGTCGCCCGGCCGGCCGGCGATCTGGATGCCGCGGTTCTGCCCGGGCCGGAACCCTTCGACGATCTTGCCGTTCGCGGGCCACTTGAGCGCGACGCCGCCCGCATGGCGCTTCGTTTCCTTGACGACCTGACGGTCGTTCGCAGTCGACGCGCCGGCTGGCGAAGTGGCCTGCGAAGTGGTCTGCGAAGTGGCCTGTGCAGTTGCCTGCGAAGTGGCCTGACTACCCGCCGCACCATTGCTCGCGACGGCCTGCGTGCCAGCCCCGCCCGCGGGCGGCAGCGGCTGCTGCTTGACGATGCGCAGCACCTGCCCGATGCGCAGCCTGCCGTTCGCGGCCATCTTGTTCCAGGTGCGCAAGTCGGCCACGCTGCAATCGTTCGCGGATGCGATGCCCGTCAGCGTGTCGCCGCGCTTCACGACGTACTTCCGTGCGACGAGAATCGGCGCGGGCGGCATCGTGGCGGCCACCGGCGCGGCGGGCGGGCTCGAATCGGAAGGCTGCCCCGCCAGCGTGTCGCTCGGCGCAACGGACTGCGTACTTGCACAACCGGCCATGACGAGCACGGCGGCCAGGCCCGACAGCCACGCCGCCTTGCGGTGAATCTCGCGCGTTTTCATGGACGATCCGACTCCGGTTTGACAATCTTTCAAGCATCTCAAAAACGGAACGGCCGACGTGTAACCGGATGCAAACAATGATGACAAACGATCACGGAGCGGATGCCGGCCGGCATGCGTTACCGGTAATACGGTCCGATCCGGAAAAACTTGATGGTCCTTTCGGAGAAAAACGGAAGAATTTTCGTCGCAAAAAACTATGGCAACTCCATTTTCATAGACAAACGCGCGACGTTCATCGCAACCATGCGACGAATTGGGCCCCGGCCCACGCGACGCCGACGCACAGGAACAGCAGATGCAGCGCGATCTTGAACGACACGCCCCATGACGAATCGATCCGCATGACGGGCTCCCCGGTTGATGTGCGTTCATGATCGGCCATCGATCGCGCCCCGGAAATGCGGAAGCGGCGAACCGGGTCTCAGGCCAACCCTGAGACCGCCGCCGCGGTTCCTGCTAACTTATCGGCCATTCCCCCATCGCCTTGCCATCATGCGCTTCGACCTGACCGACCTGCGGCTCTTCCTGAACATCTGCGAGGCCGGCACGATCACGAGCGGCGCCGAACGCACGCACATCACGCTGCAGGCGGCGAGCGAGCGCATTCGCGGGATGGAGGACGAACTGGGCGTGCCGCTGCTGCACCGGACCAAGTCGGGCGCGCAGGCGACCGATGCGGGCCGCGCGCTCGAACACCACGCGCGCACCGTGCTGCAGCAGATCGATCACATGCGCGGCGAACTGCAGCAATACGGCCAGGGGCTGCGCGGCCATATCCGGCTGCTGTGCAACACCGCATCGCTGAGCGAATACCTGCCCGACGCACTGGCCGATTACCTGCCGCGCCATCCGAAGCTGTCGATCAGCGTCGAGGAGCGCTCGAGCCAGGAGATCGTGCATGCGATCCGCAACAAGACGGCCGAGATCGGCATCGTCGCCGATTCGGTCGGCCTCGGCGGGCTCGAACAAAAGCCGTTCCGCGAAGACTGGCTGATCGTCGTCGTGCCGGCCGCGCATCCGCTCGCGTCGCACGACAAGATCGCGTTCGACGACATCGCGGGCGAAGACTTCATCGGCCTCACCGACGGCAGCGCGCTGCAGGTGCATCTCGCCGACCAGGCGCGCGCGCTCGGCAAGCGGATCCGCTATCGCGTGCAATTGAAGAGCTTCGACGCGATCTGCCGCGTGATCGCGAGCGGCGTGGGCATCGGCATCGTGTCGCGGCATGCGGCCGAGCGCGCGATGCAGACGATGGACGTGCGGCTCGTCGAGTTGTCCGATCCGTGGAGCCATCGGAAACTGACGCTCTGCGCGCGGTCGTTCGACGCGCTGCCGAAGTACACGCGCGAGTTCGTCGCGTTTTTGTCGGGCGCCACGCCGCCGCGGTAACGCGCACCACATTCGACTCACCCGATCGACATACGGAGACATGGCCATGACCGACACCGATCTCGCCACCCGCTATCGCGCGTATATCGACTGCCTGAACCGGCAGGACTGGCCGTCGCTCGGCGAATACGTATCCGACGACGTGATTCACAACGACCGGCCGCTCGGCCTCGCCGGTTATCGCGCGATGCTGGAACAGGACTTCCGCGACATCCCCGATCTGCGTTTCGAGATCCGGCTGCTCGCGTGCGAGCCGCCGCGCGTCGCATGCCGCCTTCGCTTCACGTGTTCGCCGAAAGGGACGTTCATGGGGCTCGCCATCGACGGCCGCAAGGTCACGTTCGCGGAGAACGTGTTCTACGAATTTCACGAAGGCAAGATCCGCCAGGTGTGGTCGGTGATCGACAAGGCGGCGATCGAAAAGCAGCTTTGACGTCGTCGGAACGGCAGGCCGTCGCGCGCGACGGGCGGTGGCCGACGGCCGCTCATACGCATTGCGATTCTTACGGATAACGTTTTCTCTCTTCACACATCGGGAATCCGTTTCCACGCGTTGCGGCCGCGCGCCGCTTCCAGGCCGTTGTCGCGTCCAATGTCCGCTGGATCAGCGACGAGAATCCCGGCGTTTTTCCCGTAATCCGACTCCCCCCTTCCGCACCATTCCTCTCGGCCATTCGGGTTTCTACCGGCGCATCCGACGTGAAAGTTCATTGACATCACGTCGTTCGATGCCTAAATTTGGAAAACGTTTTCCACCGATCGAGCGCGACGCCAGTCACGGCCCGCGCCGGGGGAACGCTCGCCCGCTCGATGTGTGATTCAGGCCATCCGTCTTCAGGGAATCAGGATTGCAAGGCGGAAGCCGGGTACGGGCCCCGAGTGCGGCAACGGCGACCCGTGCCCGTCCTTCATCACTATTCGAAACTGGAGACACCATGCATCCGCGCAGCAGATTCGCGCTCGGCGCCGCGCTCAGCGCCCTTTCCGTCGTGCTCGTCACCGCGTGCGGCGGAAACGACGTAACGGACACGCCGGCGCCGCCCCCTTCGTCCACCCCGCCCGCGCTCGCGCCAAACTCGCTGCAGGCGCTCGTCTATGGCGCGCCCGACACCAGCGTGCCGGCCGGCACGAACGTTCCGGCCACGATGATGGGCCAGATGCGCGCGCTGTTCGACCTGATCCGGAAATCGCCCGACTTCACGCAGGTCGTGATGGATCTCGGCGACGGCACGCCCGTCCACGTGCTCGACACGAACACCGGCGACAAATTCCTGCCCGGCAAGCTCGCGCTCGGCCTGTCGTACATCCTGATCGACATGAAGGCGAAGAACGACCCGCAATACGCGAGCTACCTCGCGACGTACCAGACGATCACGACCGCGATGATGGCGCAGTCGGGCGGCAACTACGCGTATGCGAACACGTCGTGGGGCGAGTACTACTACCTCGTCGCGCTGAACAACCTGAAGGCCCACGGGATGCTCAACGAAGTCTTCAGCGACGCGATGCTCGCGACGCTGCAGCAGCGGCTTACCTTCTGCGACATGTTCGGCCCCGATGCGAGCGGCAAGACCAGTACGTGCCCGGCCGCCGGCACGCCGATCGACATCGCGTCGCTCAACACCGCGCAGAACTACTATGCGGTGTCCTACGGCATCGCCGGGCTGCGCCAGAAGCTCGGCTGGAGCAGCCCGTCGTTCGCGTCGAAGACGGATCCGGCCGTCGCGACGATGAGCGCGCGCGATGCGCTGCTGTACACGCTGACGAACCACATCCGCAACGACTCGTCGGGCGGGTTCTCCGACGAAGCGTCGAACACGCACACGACCTACTACGACCAGGCGCGCTTCGACCGCTACAGCACGCTGCTGATCGGCGAAGTGGTCGAGCGCACGTTCGAGATGGGCAACGAAGCGAACCTCACGCCGGAGCTGAAGGGCTATCTGCGCAAGTCGGTCGATCTGATCCTGCCGCAGTTGAACACCGACGGCCAGGGCTTCAACTACGGCCGCTCGATCGGCCCGTACGGCGATTCCGCGTTCATGGAAGTGCTGACGGCCGCGGCCAATGCCGGCGTGCTGACCGATCGCGAGAAACAGGTCGCGTATGCATTCATCTACCAGGCCGCGCGCCGATTCGACACGTACTGGTACGACCCGGCGCTGCCGACGCCGTCGGTGAACATGTGGGTCAAGGGCCGCGGCACCGATACGTATCGCGGCAAGCCGCGCGTGATGGGCGAGAACTTCAGCCTGCTGCACCAGTATCTGTACGTGAACGCGTGGTGGAACAAGCTCGGCTTCGGCGGCCAGCCGCCGATGGCCGATGCGGACTACCGCGCGTGGCTCGACGCGCTGCCGCGCTACACGCTCACCTGGTACAACCAGCCGGGCGACGCCGCGCATCCGTACAGCGCGGCGCTGCTCACCGTGCGCGACGGCCGGCGCGTGATCAACCTGAATCTCAGCCAGGCGCCCGACTACAACGCGTACACGCCGTATTACCCGGTGCCGTTCTCCGACAAGCTGATCTATGGCACGACCGACCTCGGCTATGCGCTGCTGCTGCCACAGGTGACGTACAACGCGAAAACCTACATTCCCGTCACGTACTACAAGAACCTGAACGTGCAGCAGAGCAACGGCCAGGTGATCGTGTCGTTCGATACGACGAAGTTCCGGCTCGCGTCGAAGAACGCGGCCTACACGACGGATCTCGACCTGCAGGTGCACACGGTGCTGACGTTCGCGCACGGCATGATTTCGCGCACCGATACGCTGAGTTCGGGCACGCTCGCCGGCAACCTCGCGGTGGAGACGGACTTCACGTCGTTTGCGGATTTCGCGTCGACGCAGGCCAATGGCGACGGGATGTCGGTGACGTACGCGAACAGCGCGGCGACCGGCTATGCGACGTCCGGCTTCGACAGCTGCGCGCTGTCCGCCTTCGACACGGCGAACGGCACGACGAATCCGCTGTCGACGACGCCGATCGGGCAACTGCATTCGAACTTCGCGTGCACGACGAAGCCGTTCGCGCTCGGCGCGGGCGCGTCCCGCACCGTCGGGTGGACGCTGAGGTACGCCGATCCGGCGTAAGCGGCACGACCACCACCTCGTGACCGTTCCCAAAGCCGGTTGCCGAAACCGGCTTCGGGATCATTCAGCGTTCGGGCGCACGTTCACCCCCACCCCGACCCCGCCATATACGCGCCGAGCATGATCAGCCCGACGAAGAAGCAACGCTTGAACATCTTCTCGCTCATCACGCGCCGCGCATATTGGCCGCCGGCCATTCCCGCCAGCGCGGGCACGAGCGCGAGCGCCGACACGCCGAGATCGACCGTCTGCAATGCGCCCGTCACACGCAACTGCAGGCCGAGCACGATCGTCGACGCGGTAAACGACAGCCCGAGCGCCTGGATCAGATCGTCCTTGGACAGCCGCAGCGCCTGCAGGTACGGCACGGCCGGCACGACGAACACGCCGGTCGCGGCCGTCACGACGCCCGTCAGGTAGCCGACCACGGCCGACAGCCATTTTTCGTGGCGCCCCGGCGCGGGCAGCCGTGCGGCCGCCAGCCCCCATAGCCCGTAAAGCACCAGTACCACGCCGAGCGCCGCGTGCGTCCAAGTGCTGCCGGCCGCAAGCGCCGGCAACCCGCCCGTCAGCGTGCCGACCGTCAGGCCGGCGAGCAGCGGCCACAGCCGGCGCAGCAGCGCGCCGAACGACGGGCCGAGCCACAGCTGCCACACGTTGGTGATGAACGACGGGACGAGCAGCAGACTTGCCGCGGCCGACGGCGGCATCGCGAGCGTCAGCAGCCCCATCGCGATCGTCGGCAGCCCGAGCCCGATCATGCCCTTCACCGCGCCGGCCAGCAGGAAAACCAGCACGACGATCGTCAGCGTATGCATTTGCATGGAGGCATTCCGTCCGTTGAGTACGGCGCCGATGGTGCCTGCCTGCCATGCCGCCCGCCATCTGGTTTTGCCTGAGGCTGGCTCGGGCTCGCCGGACGGAGCGCTCAGGCGCGTCGATCCGGCCCCGTGAATCACCCCCGGCCCTGCTCGCTGTCGAGGTGCGCCATCTGCGCGGCCGGATAACGCTCGCCGGCAGCCGCCCCGGCGGGGACCGCCGCTTCGATACGCGTGAGATCTTCGACCGTTAGTTGCAATTCAGTCGCCAGCAAACCGTCCTGCAATTGCGTGCGTTTGCGGGCGCCGACCAGCGGCACGATGTCGGCGCCGCGCGACAGTACCCACGCGATCGCGACCTGCGCCGGATTGCTGCCCTTCTCGTCGGCGATCGCGCGCAGCGCGTCGACGAGCGCGAGGTTGTGCGCGAGATTCTCGCCCTGGAAGCGCGGGCTCGCCGCGCGGAAATCGCGCTCGCCCTGCCGCGCCGCCGTCCAGCGCCCGCCGAGCAGCCCGCGCGACAGCACGCCGTAGGCCGTCACGCCAATGCCGAGCGCGCGGCACACGGGCAGGATCTCGGCCTCGATCCCGCGCGACAGCAACGAGTACTCGATCTGCAGATCGGCGATCGGCGCGACGGCGGCCGCGCGGCGGATCGTGTCCGCGCCGGCTTCGGACAGCCCGATATGGCGCACGTACCCGGCCTTCACGAGATCGGCGATCGCGCCGACCGTTTCCTCGATCGGCACCGCCGGATCGACGCGGGCCGGGCGATAGATGTCGAGGTAATCGGTGCCGAGCCGCTTCAGCGAATACGCGACGAAGTTCCGGATCGCCGCGGGCCGCGCGTCGTAGCCGGCAAACCCGCCGGCCGGATCGCGAAGCGCGCCGAATTTCACGCTGATCCGCACCTGGTCGCGCGTACGGCCGCGCAGTGCGTCGCGAATCAGCATCTCGTTGTCGCCCATCCCGTAGAAATCGCCGGTGTCAAGCATCGTGATACCGTGGTCGAGCGCCGCGTGCAGCGTCGCGATGCTTTCGTCGCGATCGGCCGGCCCGTAGAAATCCGACATCCCCATGCAGCCGAGCGCGATCGCCGATACCTGCGGGCCCGTGCGGCCCAGTTGACGCATGTCCATGTCCGTTTCCTTCAAATGGTGAGTGGATGGAACGGATTCTGGCCGCGTGACGCCGCGCGATAAACGCGAAACGCTCCACCAAACCATTCGACGCTGATTAACAATGGAGCCTGTTCCTTTCCCGCCAAGGTTCTCGCCCGCATGGACCATCTGCAAGCAATGCGCATCTTCGCGCGCGTCGCCCATCTCGGCAGCTTCACGAAAGCGGCCGAGCAACTCCAGCTGCCGCGCCCGACGGTCAGCAACGCCGTCCAGTATCTGGAAAAGCACCTGAAGGTCCGGCTGCTGCAGCGCACGACGCGGCGCGTCGCGCTGACCGCCGAGGGCGCGACCTACTACGAGCGCTGCGTGCGGTTGCTGGCCGATCTCGACGACGCGGAAACGCTGTTCGAGGACGCCGGCGCGTCGCCGCGCGGCGTGATCCGCGTCGACCTGCCCGAACGTTTCGCGCTGAATCACGTGATTCCGGCGCTGCCGGATTTCCACGCGCGCTACCCCGACCTGCGCATCGTGATCAGCACGACCGACCGCTTCGTCGATCTCGTCGCGGACGGCATCGACTGCGCGGTGCGGGTCGGCGTGCTGTCCGACACGTCGCTCGTCGCGCGGCGCGTCGGCGAGATGGCCCAGATCAACTGCGCGTCGCCCGCCTATCTCGCGCGCCACGGCACGCCGCGCTCGCCGGACGATTTGCCGGACCACGTCGCGGTCGGTTATTTTTCGAGCCGCACGGGCCGCGAACTGGACTGGGAATATGCGGACATGGATTCGGGCGAGATGCGCACCGTCAAAATGCACAGCGTCGTGTCGGTCAACAGCTCGCAGGCGTATCTCGCGTGCTGCGTCGCGGGCCTCGGGCTGATCCAGGCGCCGCGCGACGGGCTCGCGCCGCTGCTCGCCGACGGTTCGCTGGTCGAGGTGCTGCCGGAATGGAATGCGGCGCCGCTGCCCGTGGCGGTGGTGTTCCCGACCGGCCGGCACCTGGCGCCGCGCGTGCGGATCTTCGTCGACTGGCTCGCGCAAACGCTCGGCGGCACGCACCGGGCGGACTGACGGCGGCCGTGCCGGGACATGCGCGCCGACGGCGGCGCACTCAGAACTTGTGGCGGATCGCGGCGCGCACCGAGAACTGGTTCGACGACGACGACGGGCCGTCCGTCCCGACGACGTAGCCGCCGTCGGCCGCCGTGCCCGTCTTGTCGCCGGCCACCTTCTGCCACGCGCCCTGCAGGTACACGTCGGTGCGTTTCGACAGGCTGTAGTCGGCCATCAGGCCGACCGTGTGGTACTTCGGCTTGAACGAGCCGGCCGCGGCGTCGTACTTGCCGTCCGTGTACACGTACTGCGCGCCGAGGTAGAAATCGGGCGTGAGCTGGTACTTGCCGTTGACCTCGAAGTTCTGGAACTTCGTCGCGGTCAGCCCGAGGCCGGCGAACGTCGACGCCGGCAGGTAGACCGTCGATACCGGGTTCTTCACGTCGGTCTTCGTATAGACGAAGCCGACCGTGGCCGGGCCGAACGTATAGTTGACGCCGCCGCCGAAGATGCGCAGCCGATCGGCGACGAAGTTCGCGTCGTCGGCCGCGATCGCGCCCGCGTTGCCGATGCCCGGATTGTTCGCCTGCAGGTAGGCGGCGGCGACCTGCAGCCCGGCGAGCGAATACTGCGCGCCGATGCTGTACTGGCGGTTGTTCGAGAAGCCCGTGCTGTTGCTGAAGCTGTACGTGCCGCCCAGCGTCAGGCCGTTCCAGTCGGGGCTTGCGTACTTGACCGTGTTGTTGACGCGAAACGAGTTGTCCGTGTTGTCGTTGTCGAACGGGTGCGAGAACAGCGTGCCGCCCCAGTTGCCGTTCGCGGTCAGCGGCGCGAGATAGTCGACGACGGAATCGTACTGGCGGCCGAAGGTCAGCGTGCCGAAGCGCGACTCCGACAGCCCGACGAACGCCTGACGGCCGAACATGCGGCCGCCCTGGCCGAGCCGGCCGTTATTCACGTCGAAACCGTTTTCCAGCGTGAAGATCGCCTTCAGCCCGCCGCCGAGATCCTCGCTGCCCTTCAGGCCCCACCGGCTACCCTGCGCATAGCCGCTCGCGAGCTGGTAGTTGGTCTTTCCGACCCCATTGACGTTGACGTTGTTCGTGTAATTGAAGCCTTCGTCGATCAGGCCGTACAGCGTCACGCTGTTCTCGGCAAAGGCCGGCGCGGCGCAAGCGGCGAGCGCGGCGGCAAAAATGGCGTGCTTCTTCATGACGAATCTCCGGAGCCGGGGGCCGGGCGGGCCAAACGCCCGGCGCATGTTCGATCTGTTGTATGTGTGGCCCGCAGGGCGGACGACGCGGTGTGCGGCCGCGTGAGGACAAAATGGTGTCACGTCGGAAATCGTCCGTCCATCGGGTACCGGTCATCGCGCGCAAAGCGTTGCGCTCGTCCAACTGCCGGGTTGCGCGCACGGCCCGACCGCGCTTGTCGGCGGCGGCAGGCCGGCCCGCCATCCGCGTAAACCCGATGGGCGCCGCATCGGTGGCACAATGCGCATCCGTTCGCCATTTCTTCACGAAGTCATGCTTGACCCCGATTCATGCGCGGCGCGTGCCGGCCGTGCCCGCGGCTCGCGCCGAAAGGCGCTCCGATGACCGCGCCGGCCCGGGCCGGCCGCTACGCCGAGCTCGATTTCTTCCGCGGCCTCGTGCTGCTCGTCATCGTCGTCGACCACATCGGCGGCAGCATCCTGTCGCGCGTGACGCTGCACGCGTACGCGCTGTGCGACGCGGCCGAGGTGTTCGTGTTCCTCGGCGGCTTCGCGACCGCCATTGCGTACAACTCGCTCGCCGAGCGGCACGACGAAGCCGCCGCGCGCCAGCGCTTCATCCGGCGTGCGTTCGAGATCTACCGCGCGTTCCTCGTGACGGCCGGCCTGATGCTGCTGATCACCGCCGCGCTGAATGCGCTGGCGATCGACGGCCCGAACATGCCGACCAACGATCTCGACGGGCTGCTGCACAAGCCGCTCGCCGCGCTGCGCGACATCCTGCTGTTCCGCCGCCAGCCGTACCTCGCGTCGGTGCTGCCGATGTACGCGTTCTTTGCGCTGCTCGTCCCGCTCGCGCTGCCGCTCGCGCGCACGCAGCCGTGGCTGATGCTCGCGTTCAGCGCATCGCTGTGGTACGCGGCGCCGCACGTCGCGCGCTTCTTGCCGACCGTCGAAGGCGCGCCGTGGGATTTCAACCCGTTCGCGTGGCAGTTCCTGTTCGTGCTCGGCGTGATCGCGCGCTGCCAGCCCGTCTACCAGACCCTCGCGCCCAGGCCGCAGGGCTGGCTGCTGACGGCCGCGTCGCTCGCGGTCGTCGCGGCCGGCGCATACTACCGGCTGCGCATCGAGCCGTTCCCGACCGATCCGTCGATCAAGCAGAACCTCGGCGCGCTGCGACTCGTGAACTTCCTCGCGATCGCGTGGCTCGCCGCCAAGCTCGTGCACCTCGGCTGGATGAAGAAGGTCGCGCACGCGATGCCGTGGATCGGCACGATCGGCCGGCAGGGACTGCTGTGCTTCGTCGCGGGCACCGGCATCTCGCTCGCGGTCGATTCGCTGCTCTACCAGGCGACCGAAGGCTATCTCGACGTGCCGCTCGGGCTGGCCGCCGACGCCGTCGCGATCGGGCTGCTGTATCTCGTCGCCAAACTCTACGGGCCGCTCGTCGCGCGGCTGCCGTTCCGTTCGCGGCCATGACGCGCCGCGCCGTCATGCGCCGCTGCGACGATAGCCGGCGCCTCTCCTGAAACGATTCGCCATGCGCCGACTCGCCCTTCCGTTCGCCCTCGCCCTGATCGCCGGCGCCATCGCCACCGCCCATGCCACGCCGCCCACGCCCGGGCCCTCGGTATCGCCCGCGCCGCCGGCCGTGCAGACCGCGACGACGCCGTCGGCCGCGCAGGAGCCATCCGTCAATCCGGGCAGCAGCGTCGTGCTGCGCACGTTCCGCTCCCCGTCGCTGAAACGCGACTGGTCGTACACGGTCTACCTGCCGCCCGGCTACAACCCGGAAGGCGCGCGCTACCCGGTGATGTACCTGCTGCACGGCAACGCGGGCAACGCCAACGACTGGGTCACGCAGGGCCGGCTGCAGGCCACCGCCGACACGCTGATCGAACGCCACGACATCCCGCCCGTCGTGATCGTGATGCCGCAGGGCGGCACCGACTGGTACGTCGACCGCAAGGAGAAGATGCAGAGCGCGTTCCTCAACGACCTGCTGCCGGAAGTCGAAGCGCACTTCGCGGTGTCGAACCAGCGCGCGGGGCGCGCGATCGGCGGCGTGTCGATGGGCGGCTTCGGCGCGCTGCGCTTCTCGCTGCTCGAGCCGGGGCTGTTCTGCGGCGCGATGCTGCTGAGCCCCGCGATCTATGCGAACGAGCCGCCGCTCAATTCCGCCGCGCGCTACGTCGGCGTGTTCGGCGACCGGCAGTTCGATCCGCGCGTATGGCACGAGCTCAACTACCCGGCGCTGCTGCGCGGCTATTTCGCGCGCAACTGGCGCGTGCCGATGTTCATCGCGGCCGGCGACGACGACCTGACGATCCAGGCGGAATCGAGCGTGCTGTACACACAGCTGCGCCGGGCGCAGAACCCGGCCGAGCTGCGCATCGTCGACGGCGGGCATATGTGGGACGTGTGGCGCGGGTTGCTCGGGCCGGGGTTGAAGTATGCGCTGGAGTGTGTGAAGTGACGGCCGGCGGGGCGTTGCTCCGCCCTGCCGCTCGCTCGGCTCCCCGTTGAGCGAAAGCCACGGTATCCAGCGTGCGTTTCACGATGTCGCTTGAATCCGTACCCGCCGCATTTCGACTACATTGCCAAAGTGGCGATGCCATCGGTCGTCGCCTGCCTCCCCTACTCGACCCGCAGGAAATCAAGCCATGTCTGACTCGAAGAAATTCGCCGCCGTCACGGGCGCCGGCTCCGGCATCGGTCGCGCAGCGGCCGTCGCGCTCTCCCAGGCCGGTTTCACCGTCGCGCTGCTCGGACGCACGGAGGCGTCGTTACGCGAAACGCGGGACGCCATCCGCACCGCCGGCGGCGACGCGCAGGTATTTCCCGCCGACGTGACCGACGAAGCATCGGTCGACCACGCGTTCGCGCAGATCGCACGGCAATTCGGCCGGCTCGACGTCCTGTTCAACAACGCCGGCCGCAACGCCCCGGTCGTTTCCCTCGGCGACTACGAACTCGACGTATGGAACAGCGTCGTCGCGACGAACCTGACCGGCGTCTTTCTGTGCGCGCGGGCCGCGTGGCGGCTGATGAAGGCGCAAACGCCGCAGGGTGGCCGAATCATCAACAACGGCTCGATCTCGGCGCACGCGCCGCGCCCCGACACGATCGCGTACACGGCGACCAAGCACGCGGTGACCGGGATCACCAGGTCGCTCGCGCTGGACGGTCGCCGGTACAACATCGCGTGCGGCCAGATCGACATCGGCAACGCGGCCACGTCGCTCACGGAACGGATGACGCAAGGCGTCCCGCAAGCGGACGGCAGCCTGGCGCCGGAAGCGCGAATGGACGTCGCGCATGTCGCGAACGCGATCGTCCAGATGGCGAATCTGCCGCTCGATACGAACATCCTGAACATGACGATCATGGCGACCGCGATGCCGTTCGTCGGTCGCGGGTAACACGCGCCGCGGTCCGCGCCGGAAGGCAGCGTTCACGTACGGGCGGCGACCGCACCGCGCCGTCGCGACGTCGCTGAAGGCCAGCCCGTCGCGACGCAGATTGGTTTCAGTGAGGCAGGCCGATCGCCTGCCGCTCGTCCTCGAGCAGTTGCGTCAACGAACCGTGCAACCGCTCAACGCTGTGCGGCGGTAGCGCGAAGCTTGCCCAACCGAGCCCGCTGTGACGCAGCAACAGCACCGCGCCGCCCTGCAGCGGATGGCGTTCGGCATACCAGCAGGGGTCCATTTCGGTCACGAATGGCTGCTCGTGCGGCGGACGTTCCGGCACCGCGGGCCGCATCGACGCGCGCAGCAGGCTCAAGTACTGGATGACTGCGTCCACGTCTTCCGGATCGAGTACTGCCGCGCCACGCTCGATCGACATCAGCACGACGAGCTTGCCGTGCTCCTCGATCATCTTGATGCTCAACGGTTGTGCCATCTTCGTCGTCCTTGCCGCGGTTACGAGATCTCATTATCGACCTCGGTACAGGCTGGCCGCCTGAAGATTTGTGATCCATGCATGAATCTTTTTTTAGAAATCTTCAGAAAGCGCGTCGCGCTGTCGTCCATCCGACTCCACCGCTTTCTAAACGAAATTTCATCCGGCCAGCACCGTTTTTTTAGCGTCCCGCCCCCGCGTGCCTTCCATAATGGATTCGCTGCCCGCCCCCGCAGGCGCAGCGCGATGCGTCGACGCAGCCCGCCGAAGACGGACGCGCCGCCCCGTATTTCCGGCAAATCCACTCCTCGCCGATCATGAACCAACTGCAAGCGATGCGTGTCTTCACGCGTGTGGTCGAGTTGTCGAGCTTCAGTCTCGCCGCACGTCAGCTCGGCATGTCGGCCGCCGCGGTCACGCGCAGCGTCGGCATGCTCGAGGCCCATCTGAACATGCGCCTGTTGAACCGGACCACGCGCAGCCTGTCGCTCACCGAGCCGGGCCGCGAATATCTCGACGGCTGCCGCGCGATCATCGAGAAGCTCGACGAGATCGAATCGAACCTCGCGCAGGTCAATCGCGATCCGCACGGTACGCTGCGCATCGCCGCGTCGGCCACCTCGGTTGCGGCCGGGCTGTGCACGCTGCTGTCCACGTATCGCATCGCGCATCCGCGCGTGCGATTCGACGTGACGACGTTCGATATCCAGGTCGACATGGTGGAAGGCGGCTACGACGTGTGCTTCTGTGACGATCACCGCCTCGTCAACTCGACCTTCGTGTCGCGGACGTTGACGAGCGTGCGCGACGTGGTCGTCGCATCCCCCGACTACCTCGCGCGGCACGGCACGCCTGTCGAGCCGGTCGAACTGAATACGCACAGCCTGCTGACCGTGTCGAACGGCGCCGCGCGCAACTGGGAGTTCTCGGCTACCGACGGCGCCTGCCGCATCTATACCGGCAATGCGCTGGCATCGACCAGCAACACGATGGTGCGGATCGCGGCACTCAATCACATGGGTATCGCGCAATTGCCGCATCCGCTCGTGGCCGACGATCTCGCACGCGGCACGTTGGTGCCGATTCTCGAACGCTACGAAGCGAACGGCGGCCGGCGCCGCATCTCGATGCTCTACCCGAGCCGCAATTATCTGTCCACGAAAGTGCGCAGCTTCATCGACTACGTGGTCGACCACTATCGCACGCCCGGGCGCATCGCCATGCAGCTTGCCGCTGCGTGACTTCGTCGGGTCGCGCACGCCATGGCACATATCCTGACGATCGAAGACGATCCGCTGACCGCGGATCGCATCGCGCACTCGCTGCGTGCCGAAGGCCACCAGATCGACGTCGCGCGCACCGGCCGAGACGGCATGGCCCGCGCGATGAGCGCGCACTACGACGTCGTGACGCTCGATCGCATGTTGCCCGACCTCGACGGGCTGACGATCCTCGCGACGATGCGCGGCGTCGGCCTCGATACGCCGGTGCTCGTGATGAGTGCGATGTCCGACGTCGATCAGCGTATCCAGGGGCTGCGCGCCGGCGGCGACGACTACCTCGTCAAGCCGTTCTCGCTCGAAGAAATGTGCGCGCGCATCGACGTGCTGATTCGCCGGCGGCCGCGCGGCACGCACGTCGACACGGTGCTGCGCGCCGGCGAGCTGGAACTCGACCTGGTGCGGCGACGCGCGACGCTCGGCGTGCACGAGCTCGCGCTGTTGCCGACCGAATGCCGCGTGCTCGAATTCATGATGCGCAACGCCGGCCGCGTGCTCACGCGCACGATGATCTTCGAAGCCGTGTGGGGGTGCCGTTTCGATCCCGGCACGAACCTGATCGACGTGCACGTCGGCCGCCTGCGCAAGAAGGTGAACCGGCCAGGCGCGGCGCCGCTGATCCGCACGATCCGCGGCTCGGGCTACCTGCTCGGTTGAGTCCGTCCGCCACTTAAAACTTGTTTCATCTTTTTAGCGACCCGCTGTTAGGGGCTGCTCCGCAGAATGCGGTCATCGGATACGCATCGGTATTTTCCCGAAGACGCGCACGTCCGGCTCTTCTTCACGACGCTTTTGAACGGAGCAGCACCTCATGCTGAAAATTGTCCGGCTCGCGCTCACGCGGCCCTATACGTTCGTCGTACTGGCGCTGCTGATCCTGATCGCGGGCCCGCTCGCGGCGATCCGAACGCCCATCGACATCTTTCCGGACATCCGCATTCCGGTGATCAGCGTCGTGTGGAACTACGCCGGCCTGCAGCCGGATGACATGTCCGGACGCGTGATCACGTACTACGAGCGCACGCTCGGCACGACGGTGAACGACGTCCAGCATATCGAGTCGCAATCGTTCCGCGGCTACGGCATCGTGAAGATCTTCTTCCAGCCGACCGTCGATATCCGCACGGCGACCGCGCAGGTCACGTCGATCTCGCAGACCGTGCTCAAGCAGATGCCGCCCGGCACCACGCCGCCGCAGATCCTCAACTACAACGCGTCGACCGTGCCCGTGCTGCAGATCGCGCTGACCAGCAACACGCTCGACGAACAGAAGCTGGGAGATTACGCGGTCAACTTCATTCGGCCGCAGTTGCTGTCGGTGCCCGGCGTCGCGATTCCGACGCCGTACGGCGGCAAGACACGCGAAGTACAGATCGACCTCGACCCGCAGGCGCTGCAGTCGAAAGGGCTGTCGGCGCAGGACGTCGCGCACGCGCTCGCGCAGCAGAACCAGATCATCCCGGCCGGCACGCAGAAGATCGGCCGCTTCGAATACAACATCAAGCTCAACAACAGCCCGCTCTCGCTCGACGCGTTGAACGACCTGCCGATCAAGTCGGTCGGCGGCACGACGATTTATATCCGCGACGTCGCCCACGTGCGCGACGGCTACCCGCCCCAAGGCAACATCGTGCGCGTGGACGGCCGCCGCGCGGTGCTGATGAGTATCCTGAAGAACGGCTCCGCATCGACGCTCGACATCATCGCCGGCGTGAAGGCGAAGCTGCCGCTGGTCGAACAGACGCTGCCGCCGGGCCTGAAGCTCGTCACGATGGGCGACCAGTCGACCTTCGTGAACGGCGCCGTGAGCGGCGTGGCGCGCGAAGGCATTATCGCCGCCGCGCTGACCTCGCTGATGATCCTGCTGTTCCTCGGCTCGTGGCGCTCGACGCTGATCATCGCCGCGTCGATCCCGCTGGCCGTGCTGTCGGCAATCGCGCTGCTCGCGGCCACCGGCGAGACGCTCAACGTGATGACGCTCGGCGGCCTCGCGCTCGCGGTCGGGATCCTCGTCGACGATGCGACGGTGACGATCGAGAACGTGAACTGGCACCTCGAACAGGGCAAGGACACGCGCACCGCGATCGTCGACGGCGCGAAACAGATCGTGATGCCGGCACTCGTCTCGCTGCTGTGCATCTGCATCGTGTTCGTGCCGATGCTGATGCTCGACGGCATCTCGCGCTTTCTGTTCGTGCCGATGGCCAAGGCGGTGATCTTCTCGATGGTGTCGTCGTTCGTGCTGTCGCGCACCTTCGTGCCGATGCTCGCGCAATACCTGCTCAAGCCGCACGCATCGGCCGGCCACGCGTCGGGCGAACTGGCCGCGGTGATGGATCCGCACGCGGGCCATGCCGGCGCGCACGAGGTCCCGCCGTCGCGCAATCCGCTGGTGCGCTTCCAGCGTGCATTCGAGCGCCGCTTCGAAGCCGTGCGCGCGTCGTACCGGATCCTGCTGGGCCTCGCGCTCACGCGCCGCAAGCCGTTCGTCGTCGCCTTCCTCTGCATCGTGGCCGCGTCCTTCCTGCTCGCACCGTCGCTCGGTCGCAACTTCTTCCCGACCATCGACTCCGGCGAGATCGCGCTGCACGTGCGCGCGCCGGTCGGCACGCGTGTCGAGGAAACCGCCGCCGAACTCGATCGCATCGAAAACACGATCCGCGGCGTGATTCCGCCCGCGCAGTTGCGCGAAGTGATCGACAACATCGGCCTGCCGAACAGCGGGATCAACCTGACCTACAACAACAGCGGCACGCTCGGGCCGCAGGACGGCGACATCCTGATCTCGCTGTCGCGCGATCACGCGCCGACCGCCGACTACGTGCGCACGCTGCGCGAACGCCTGCCGCGCGCCTATCCGGGCACCACGTTCTCGTTCCTGCCCGCCGACATCGTCAGCCAGATCCTCAACTTCGGCGCACCGGCCCCGGTCGACCTGCAGGTGGCCGGCCCCAACCAGCAGGCCAATCTCGCCTATGCGCGCGAGCTGTACCGCAAGCTGCGCCTGATCGCGGGTGTCGCCGACCCGCGCATCCAGCAGGCCAGCACCTATCCGCAATTCACGGTGACGGTCGACCGCACGCGCGCCGACCAGCTCGGCATCACCGAGCAGGACGTGACGAACTCGGTGGTCGCGACGCTGGCCGGCACCAGCCAGGTCGACCCGACCTACTGGCTCAACCCGCGCAACGGCGTGTCCTATCCGATCGTCGCGCAAACGCCGCAGTACCGGATGACCACGCTGTCGGCACTGAAGAACCTGCCGGTCACCGGCGCGAACGGCC
Source organism: Burkholderia sp. AU44665 (assembly GCF_030504405.1). Taxonomy (NCBI): domain Bacteria; kingdom Pseudomonadati; phylum Pseudomonadota; class Betaproteobacteria; order Burkholderiales; family Burkholderiaceae; genus Burkholderia; species Burkholderia sp. AU44665. Next base: position 874,803 of record NZ_JAUJRI010000001.1, read on the forward strand.
AGTCCCAGTTGCTGGGCGGTCTGGCCACGATCACGCGCGGAGTCGGCAACGCGGTGGTGTCGCACTACAACATCGAGCCGCTGTTCGACATCTACGCGACCACCCAGGGGCGCGACCTCGGCGCGGTCGCGGCCGACATCGACGATATCGTCAAGGCCACCGCGAAGGACGTGCCCAAGGGCTCGACCGTCACGCTGCGCGGCCAGGTGCAGACCATGAACGGCGCGTTCGCCGGCCTGCTGCTCGGCCTCGTGGGCGCGATCGTGCTGATCTACCTGCTGATCGTCGTGAACTTCCACTCGTGGGCCGACGCATTCGTGATCGTCTCGGCGCTGCCGGCGGCGCTGGCCGGCATCGTCTGGATGCTGTTCACCACGCATACGCCGCTGTCGGTGCCGGCGCTGACCGGCGCGATCCTGTGCATGGGTGTCGCCACCGCCAACTCGATCCTCGTCGTCAGTTTCGCGCGTGAGCGCCTGGCCGAAACCGGCAACGCGCTGGCCTCCGCGCTCGAAGCCGGGTTCACGCGCTTCCGCCCGGTGCTGATGACCGCGCTCGCGATGATCATCGGCATGGCGCCGATGGCGCTCGGCCTCGGCGACGGCGGCGAGCAGAACGCGCCGCTCGGCCGCGCGGTGATCGGCGGCCTCGCATGCGCGACGATCGCGACGCTGTTCTTCGTTCCCGTCGTGTTCAGCCTCGTGCATCGGCGCGATGCGCTCAAGCACGACGGTTCCCGCGCTTACTCCCCTTCCGCGTCCGGAGCTTCCCATGTCCACTGAGATCGATATCAAGTCGCCGAAACGGCTGCCCAACCTCAAGCTCGTCGCCACGCTCACCGCGTTGATCGCGGTCGGCATCGTGGCGACCGGCATCATCGGCCGCGCGCACGCGAAACAGGAAATGACGACCTGGTCCGCCGAGCAAGCGGTGCCGACCGTGGTCGCGTACACGCCGTCGACCGGCGGCGACGGCGCCACGCTCGTGCTGCCCGGCCATTTGTCCGCATTCGAGAGCGCGCCGATCCATGCGCAGGTGTCGGGCTACCTGCATGCGTGGTACACCGATATCGGCGCGCACGTGAAGTCGGGGCAACTGCTCGGGCTGATCGATACGCCCGAGCTCGACCAGCAACTGCTGCAGGCGCGCGCCGATCTGCAGAGCTCGCTCGCCAACGAGAAGCTTGCCGCTTCCACGGCCGCGCGCTGGACGAGGATGCTCGCGCAGGATTCGGTGTCGCAGCAGGAAACCGACGAGAAGACCAGCGACCTCGCGGCCAAGCAGGCTATCGTCGCCGCCAACGAGGCCAACGTGCGGCGCCTCGAGGCGCTGGAGGCGTTCAAGCGCATCGTCGCGCCGTTCGACGGCGTCGTCACCGCGCGCAAGACCGACATCGGCCAGTTGATCTCGGCCGGCGGCGGCGCCGGCCCGGAGCTGTTTGCCGTGTCCGACGTGCACCGGATGCGCGTCTACGTGAGCGTGCCGCAGAACGAGGCCGCCGCGATCCGGCCCGGCATGACGGCCACACTGACCGTGCCGGAGCATCCGGGCGAGACCTTCCGGGCGACGCTCGCCGACACCGACGACTCGATCGCCGATTCGACCGGCACGCTGCTCGTCCAGTTGATGGTCGACAACCCCGACGGCAAGCTGATTCCCGGCGAATACACCGAGGTGCATTTCGCGCTGCCGGCCGGCAGCAGCCACGTGCTGACGATTCCGGCCAGTTCGTTGATCTTCCGGCAGGCCGGCCTGCAGGTCGCCGTGGTCGGCAAGGACGATCGCGCGGTATTCAAGCCCGTGACGATCGCGACCGACCTCGGCACGCACGTGCAGATCGCGACCGGCCTCGCGCCGGACGATCGCGTGATCGACAACCCGCCCGACTCGCTCGCCGCCGGCGATCCGGTCAGGCTCGCGGCGCCGGCTCGCACCGTCGCGTCGGCCGCGCGCGATACGGAGCGTGCGCATGGCTAACCGGCTTCGGCTTTGCGCGACGCTCGCCGGCGTCGCGTTCCTCTGCGCGTGCTCGTTCGCACCTGCCTATCATGCGCCGCACCCCGCGCTGCCGGCCAGCTTCAAGGAAGCGGGCGGCTGGCAGCCCGCGAAGCCGGCCGACCGCATCGCGCGCGACGGCTGGTGGAAGGCGTTCCGCGATCCCGTGCTCGACCGGCTCGAAGCACGGGTGGCCGCGGCCAACCCCGACGTGGCCGCGGCCGTGGCCCGCCACGACGAGGCAACCGCGCTGTTCGATCAGGCGCGCTCGGGCCTGTTCCCGACCATCGGCCTCGGCGCGCAGGTCTCGAGCAACCGTCAGTCGGCCATGCGGCCGTTGCGCGGCTCGAACCAGCCGAACGTCTATGGCGACAACACGCTCGACGCCGGCTTCGACTACGACCTCGACCTGTGGGGCAAAGTCCGCAACGAAGTCGCGGCCGGGCGCGCCGACGCACAGGCCAGCGCCGACGATCTCGCGTCGGTCCGACTGAGCTTGCAGGCCAGCCTCGCGAGCGCGTACTTCAGCCTGCGCGGGCTCGATCAGCAGCAACAGCTGCTGGCCGACACGATCGACACGTATCAGCGCGCGCTGCGCCTGACGATGAGCCGGCACGCAGGCGGCATCGCGTCCGATCTCGACGTGTCGCGCGCGCGGACGCAGCTCGATTCGGCCCGCGCGTCGGCCGAGGACGTACGGGCGCGGCGCGCGCTCTACGAGCACGCGATCGCGACGCTCACGGGCGTACCGGCATCGTCGTTCTCTCTGGCGCCGGCCCTGAACGCGGCTTATCTGCCGACGATCCCGACCGGCATTCCCGCGACGCTGCTGCAGCGGCGTCCCGACGTCGCGGCCGCCGAGCGCCACATGGCCGCCGCCAACGCGAAGATCGGCGTGGTGCGCGCGGCGTTCTTCCCCGACGTCACGCTCGGGCTGGTCGGTGGCTACCAGAGTTCGGGCCTCGGCCACTGGCTCCGCGCGCCGAACGAGATCTGGTCGATCGGGCCGAGCCTCGCGCTGACGCTGTTCGACGGCGGCCGGCGCCAGGCGCTCACCGACCAGGCGCGCGCGCAGCTGGCCGAGAACGGCGCGAAATACCGCGCAGTGGTGCTCGACGCGTGCCAGCAGGTAGAAGACAACCTCGCCCTCACGCACCACCTGGGCGACGAAGCCGAGCGCGAGCAGGCGGCCCTCGACGCGGCCGAGCGCACGTTGCAACTGTCGATGTCGCGGTATCGGGACGGCGTCGTCAGCTATCTCGACGTGGTGACGGCGCAGACCACCGAACTCGATACGAAGATCGCGATGCTGGAGCTGGACACGCGCCGGCAACTGGCGGCGGTGGGATTGATCGCCGCGCTGGGCGGCGGGTGGTCGACCGATGAAGCCGCATCCGGTGCGCAGGCGCCGGCCGCGACGCCGCCCCTTCAATGAACTGAATCCCTTGCGGCATGAACGAGGCGTGTCGCATTTCAAGGCACCCGTCGCGATGACGGGTGCCGTTTTTTACGTCGGCCCGACCGCTCAGAACTTGTGACGGATACCGGCCGCGACCACCGCCTGACGATCGTTGCCCGATGCCGCCAGGTTGAAGATCCCCGCGTGGCCGAGCACCGCGACACCGTCCGCCCCCGTCACGCGCTGGTACACGCCTTCCAGATAGAGGTCGGTGCGGCGCGACAGCGCATAGTCGGCCTGCAGCATGAACTGGTTCCACTTCGGCGCGATGCTGCGGCCCGCCTCGTCGAAGCGGCCTTGCGTGAACGTATAGGCGCCGCCCAGCGAGAAAGCCGGCGTGAGGCAATAGCGCGCATTCAGTTCGTAGTTGCTGAAGGTCAGCAACTGGCCGTTCACCGTGCCGTACGACCCGCCTTGCGACAGTTCTCGCGGGTCGTTCAGGATCGTTCTCGTATAGACCAGGCCGACCGTCGCATGGTCGAACGCATAGTGCGCACCAGCGCCGAACGTGCGCCAGCGGCCACCGGCCAGCATCGCATCGCCATCCGAGCTGCTCAGCGAACCGCCGGTGTTCCGCGGCTTGTTCACGCCGCCCGGCTGGTCCGACTGCAGGTACGCGACGGCGACGGCGACCGGACCGTTCGCATACTGCGCGCCGACGCTGTACGCGTTGTCGTTGCTGAACCCGCCACCCTGATTGCTGAATCCGTAAGCGCCGCCGAACGTGAAGCCGCCATGGTTCGCACTGCGGAACTTCACCGCGTTGTTCATGCGCGTGTCGTTGGCGAGGTTGTCGTTGTCGTACGGATGATCGGCGAGGTTGCCGCCGAATCCCGACCCGGTCGCCGACAGCGGCGCGACGAAGTCGACCAGGAAATCGTACTGGCGGCCGAGCGTCACCGTGCCCCACTGGCGGCTCGCGAGGCCGACCCACGCCTGGCGGCCGAACACGTCGCCGCCGTTGCCGAACTTGCCGTTCGCGACGTTGAAGCCGTTCTCGACGGTGAACACGGCCGCCAGGCCGCCGCCGAGATCCTCGTTGCCGCGCAGCCCCCAGCGCGACGTGCTGACGTTGCCGCTCTGCACGCCATAAGCGGGCCCCGCGCCCGCGGCCGATTTCTGGTTGCTGATGTAGTCCAGGCCCGCGTCGATCGTGCCGTACAGCGTCACGCTGCTCTGCGCATGCGCCGCGCTCGCAAGCAGGCATGCGACCGCCGCCGGAATTGCCAGATATGTCTTCATGATGGTTTCGTTGGAGTGGATCGGTCCGATCGCATCGCCGCCGCGGGCGGCGTGGCCGCTCGTGCGCGATGCGATGGCGCCCAATTTAGGCAGCGGGCATGACAGCGCCGTTATCGAAACGGCCCGCAAAATGAAACCCGCTTCATCTTCACGACATACCTGCTTCATGTCTGCGCGAACGCGCGCCGGTGCATGAATTTCTTTTCACGTTGTGCATGCCGATCCGCTAACGTCCCTCCTCTATGCTTGTCCTCAACCCGCGCGCGGCACCCGCACGCCGCGCGGGGGGATGAACCCAGTCAATCATCATGAGGACTCCCGACATGAAAACCGCCAACATCGTCGCCGCCGCCATGCTCGCCGCGATCGGCACGCTGTCCGCTCCCGCGTTTGCACTGACCGGCAGCCAGCCGATCCACATGTCCCCGGCCGCCACCAAGGACGGCGCGCCCGGCGCTCAGGCTGCCGGCCAGTGGGTGCCGCCTTACGGCCAGCCGATCCACGAGAAGACGCGCGCCGAAGTCCATGCCGAGCTCGTGCAGGCCGAACAGGACGGGCAGCTCAAGTACCTGAACTCCACGCTCTATGCGCATTGAGACGCGTGACGGTGCGGCCGGGCGCGGCGCCCCGCTCATGCGGCCCGCGCCGCGAGCGGCGACACCGCGCGTCCTCCCGATTGCTCGCCATCCATGAAGCTTCGTTCGTTGTTCGCTCGTTCTGCCCGTCTCGCGCTCCTCGCGATGGCTGCCTGCGTCGTGTTGTCCGGCTGTGCGTCCGCGCGGCCCGACGGCCCCGGCGATTGCGTCGGCCCGGCCGATTTCTGCGTGCCGTTCTTCGGCTCGTAAACGAACGAGACGGGCGCGCTGCCGGTGGCAGGGCGCCCGTCAGGTCATGTTCGTCGCGCGGCCGGAACCGCGCGCTCAGGCGTCCGGCAGCGTTACCTGATAGCCGTAGCGGCTCACCGTATCGATGCGGACGTCGGGCAGATGCCGCGCGAGCTTGCGGCGCAGCCGCGACACCACGAGATTGACGCTCGATGGATCGACATCCTCCTTGTCCTGCCAGACATACCGGATCAACTGGTCGCGCGGCACCGGCGCGTTCGGATGGCGCATCAGGCATTCGAGCAGCAGGAATTCCCGGCGCGTCACGGCCACGCGCAGCTTGCCGTCCTTGAGTTCGCGCGCCAGTGTCTCGACCGCGGACGCACGCGCGACCGGCCGGTCCGCATCGCGCGGCCCCGCGAGCCGCTGCAGCGCCTGCATGCGTTCGTGCAGTTCGATGAACGAATACGGCGCGCAGAAACACGCATCGGCGCCCGCGCGCAGCACATGAATGCGTTCGCGCGCCGACGCCTCGCCGATCAGCACCACGAGCGCGGCGCCGCCGCCGTCGGCAACGAAACGCGGCAGCATCGCGATCAGCGCGGCATCGCTGCCGGGTTCGAACGCGGTCGCGACGATCGCGTCGAACGCCTCCTGCGAGGCGAGGAACAGGCCGTCGCGCGGATCGTCGGCGCGCTGCACGCTGTGCCCGCTTTCCTGCAACGCCTTGTGCAGCCACGACGCTTCCGGATGCGGCGAAGTCACGAGCAGGACACGCATCGTCAACCGGCCTCGCGGCTGGAATACGCAGGCACATGCGGCCTCGTCCGGACGGCCGTCATCCCAGCGACCTCGGCCAGCATTCGATCGTCACGCGCGTGCCGGGCTCGGCATTGCCTATGCGCAACGTGAAATCGTGCACGTTGACGACCGTCGACACGATGCTCAGGCCGAGCCCGGCCCCGGCGAGATGCCCGGTACGGCGGCTGCGGTACCGATACCGCAGCACCGCCTCGCGCTCGTCGGCCGCGATGCCCGGGCCATTGTCGATCACGTCGATGCGCGGACCGCACGGCGTGTCGTGAAGTTCGAGGCGTACCGTATCGCCCGACGTCGTGTACTTGAGCGCGTTGTCGAGCAGATTGCTCAGTGCCTCGAACAAGAGGGCGCGATCGCCGTGTATCCGCGCGACCGGCTCGACGGCCTGCACGAAGCGGATCGCGCGACTGTCCGCGAGCGGTTCGAACAACTGCCCGACGTCCAGCACCAGATCCTCCAGCGACAGCGCCGCGAATCCGCCTCGCCGCTGCAACGAGCCGATTTCGGCGATACGCAGCATCGCGCGGAAACGGCCGAGCAACACGTCGGTCTCGTTGCGCGCACGCGAAACGAGATTCGCCAGCACGGCATCGTCGAACCGCGCCGCGCGCTGCGCCGCCTGCGCGAGCAGCGTGTGCACGTGCGCGAGCGGGGTTCGCAAGTCATGCGCGATACCGTCGCAGACACCCTTGACCTCGTTCATCAGGCGCTCGATCTCCTCGAGCATGTGGTTGACGAGATGGGACAGCAGATCGATCTCGTCGTGTCCGCCGACCGGCAGCCGCTGGCCGAGGTCGCCCTGCGCAATGCCCTGCGTGATGCGCCGGACCTCTTTCAGACGCCGCATTTGCCGCACGCTCAGCATCAAGCCGCCCACGACGCCCGCGCCCAGGCAAAGCAGCCCGCCGCCGACCAGCGCCTGGATGATCGCCGCGCGGATCCGCAGGATATGCGTGAGGTCGCGACCGAGCACCAGCACGTCGCCGTTCGCACGCCGCTCCGCCATCGCGCGCACGACCGGCGGCACCTGGTCTCCCGAGATCGGCATCGTATGATCGAGCGTCACGCCGTTGCGGGTCGGCCGCATGCCCGCGGGCAACGCCAGCACATCGCCGGCAATATGCCTGCCGTCCGCGGTAAAGAGTCCGTAGTAGTTGGTGTGCATTCGCTCGTGCTCGATCCGATGCTGGATCGCGGCGGGAAGCTGGCCGTCCTGTATCGAATCGAAGTAGATCATCTGCCAGTCGATCACCGTATCGGTTTCCCGCTCCATGTCGTGCGTGATCACCGATGCGATGAAACCGAGCAGCAGCATGACCGACACCGAGAACGTGACCGCATAGACCGACACGAGCCGAAACGTACTCGAATACCAGCGTCGCGCGGGTGCCGGGTGGACGTGATGCGCGACGGACGCCACGGGAGCCGGCTCAGCCAAGGCGATACCCTGCACCGCGTACCGTCTGGATCATCTGCTTCGCATCGGGTGGATCGATCTTCCGGCGCAACCGGCCCATGTGCACTTCGATCAGGTTCGTGCCGGGATCGAAGTGATAGCCCCATACGGCCTCGAACAGCATCGTCCGCGTGATGGTCTGCCCGGCATTGCGCATCATGTATTCGAGCACGCGATATTCGGTCGGCAGCAACACGATTTCTTCGCCGTCGCGAAACACCTTGCGCGAGATCAGGTCGAGCTTGAGCGGACCCACGACCAGCGTCGTGTCGAGCGCGGCCGGCGCGGCGTGGCTGCGCCGCAGCAGCACCTCCAGGCGAGCGGCCATTTCCTCGGGATCGAACGGTTTGGTCAGGTAGTCGTCGCCGCCCGCGCGCAACCCGCGAACCCGCTCGTCGACATCGCCGAGCGCACTCAGCATCAGCACGGGGGTGCGCACGCCGACGCTGCGCATCGTGGTCAGGATCGTGAGACCGTCGACGACCGGGAGCATCCGATCGAGCGTGATCACGTCGAACTCGTTGCCGAGCGCGCGGGCCATGCCGTCGCGCCCGTTCGCCACCCATTCGACCGTAAAGCCACGCCTCTCCAGCTCCCCGACTATTTCGTTCGCGGTGATTTCGTCGTCTTCGATCGCGAGTACGTGTGCTATGGCCGCTCGGCCCTCGGCCGGCTCGTCAGGCAGCGCGGGCTCGTTGACCGGGAAAGCTGATGATGCCATGTACGATTCTCGTCTTCGTCGAAAGGGAGTTGCGTGTCGATATCCGACGGTCGAACGCGCTCGAGTCGAGCTTATACGCGCACGCGTAAAAGATGCGCATCCGCTTCATGAAGAAAGTTTCATGTCCGGCAACATCGTGCGCCGGCCGTCGTGGACACGCGCCGTACGAAGCGCCGCAACGCGACATCAGCCCTGGTGCGATCGTGTGCCCGATTTGTCCGCGCGATGCGATGCGAGATCACGTGCGGCATCGCTTGCACGATCCCGCTGCTCGGCTTTCGCGTGCGCGAGCGTCACATCGGCGACCGCGAGCCCGGTGCCCTGCACCTTCGCGAACGCCGGTAGCGACGCACACGCCAGCGCGACGAGTCCAGCCATCATGACGATTGACTTCATTGCATTCCCTCCTTGTGCGCGGCATCGATCGATTCGTTGCTCGACGATACGCCGCTGTTCCTAACCATCCGGAAACACGCGCATGAAGGATTCTTTAACTTCCCGTGCATCGGGCAGCCCGTGCATGGCACGATCCGGGCTTGCCTAAAACATGTTTCATCATCGCGCTGCGGTTTAGATAGCCCTCCCTCCGTAATCTTCGTCCTGCGGCCGCCGCAGGCTCCCTGCCGTGCGGCCTCGACCCAACGCTATCCAGGAGCCGAAGATGAATCACCCCGTCCGTTACCTCGCTTGCGCCGCGATGCTCGCATTGAGCGTCTTCGCACATGCCGAGACGAAACTCACGTCGGCGCAATGCCACGACTATCCGTTCGTGCACGCGAAAGGCCCGGTCTCGCACCGGCAGCTCGTCAATGAACTGAACGAGCTGGAGTCGGTCGGCTACAACCCGTCGTCCGGCGACGAAAGCAGCTATCCCGACGATATCGATTCGGCGCAGGCGCGCCTGATGCAGAAGTACCGGCAGGATTGCGTCGGGGCCGCCAATACCGTCGCGTCGAGCGGTAACTGAATCCTCTCCGGCAACCGTTCTCCGAGTTTGCGCGCGAGCCTCGCGGCCGCGCGCTTTTTTTGAATTGATCCGCCTCGATCGTCGACGGTGATCGGCAGATCGCCACGTGGATCGACTTTTCCGACATGCCGACGTTTCACCCGAATAAAATCTCGATGTCAACCGGAGGAAAATTTAAAACAACACGTCGCCAAGCGTGTGAGCGCCATCGAGCGCTTCACGACACTCCATCTTTTCGCACGACATTTAGCGGTACATGACACTTTCGAATACTGAAAGATTGTCTTTCCGTGCACGTTGCGGCGACCGCTTTTCCTCTGCCTACACTGCCTCGTCCGCCGAAATCGCATCTCGGGACGACATCGACGTCAGCGCTATCCGGTGCCGACTATCCAACCACACCATCAGAGCAACTAAATGAAACGTCAATCGATGAAATTGCGCTGGCTCGCATTCGCGCCGGCACTCCTGCTCGCCGGTGCGGCGCACGCACAGCAGAGCATCACGCTATACGGGCTGATAGACGAAGGCCTCAACTTCACGACCAACGCAGGCGGTCATCGCGCATGGCAGCTGTCGAGCGGAGACACCTTCGGCAGCCGCTGGGGCTTGAAAGGCAGTGAAGATCTCGGCGGCGGCGACAAGGCCATCTTTCAGCTCGAAAACGGCTTCAACGTGAACAGCGGCAAGCTGGGTCAGGATTCGAGCATGTTCGGCCGTCAGGCGTTCGTGGGCCTGTCGTCTTCACGCTATGGCACGCTCACGCTCGGACGCCAGTACGACACCAGCGTCGACGCGCTCGGCTTCGGCGGCATCACGGCGGCCGGCAACTGGGCGGGCGACATCGCGACCCACCCGTTCGACAACGACAATACGGACTGGGATTTCCGCGTCGACAATGCCGTCAAGTATGTGACCCCGACATACCGTGGACTCACCGCGGAAGCGATGTACGGCTTCAGCAACCAGCCCGGCGGATTCTCGAACAATCGCGTGTGGGGCGCCACGCTGAACTACCAGAACGGCAACCTGACTGCGGCTGCGTCCTATCTGAAGCTCGACAATCCGGGGCTCACGGCGGGTGGCGCGGTCACCGGTGGCGATCTCTTCAACGGGTCGTCGCAGCAGGACATCGGCGTGGCGGCTTCCTACCAGTTTACCCACGTACTCGTCGGCGCCGCGTGGTCCCATGTCGATGTCTACAACCCCGTCGGCAATGCATGGATCGACAATACCGCCCTGCGCAATGGCGCGACGTGGAATGCATGGAAATTCGACAACTTCGAACTCAACACGCAGTACTACTTCACGCATGCCATGTGGCTGGGAGCGGCCTACACGTTCACCATGGCGCATCTGTACACGTCCGACACGAAATATGTGCCCAAGTGGCACCAGATCGCCCTGATGCTCGACTATGACCTGAGCAAACGCACGTCGCTGTATCTGCAAGGTGCGTGGCAGCATGTCGTCAGCGCGCGTACCGGGACCAGCTTCGACGAGGCACAGATCGTGGATGCGTCGGCTGGCGCGTCGTCAGGGCCGAACCAGATGGTCTATCGCATGGGCATGTTGCATCGTTTCTAGCCGCCGGACGCCCGCATCGGAACTTGCGCAGCGCGGCGCCGGTGCGGGCGCCGGCGGGTCAATCAAAATCGATGCGAATCGGCATCCCGGCCACGATATCAAGCAAGCTCGGCCGGACTTGCCGCCGCCATGAAACACCGGCTTCCCGACTATCGCGTGGCAGGCGCATCGACGGGCGAACCCGAAACCGATACGCCCCATCGATGGCTTCATGATCGGCTTGTCAGTACCGCCTTTCGACCGTCGATCGATTCGTACGCCATGGCGTCGTCAATCCGATCAAGGCTGAATTCCTGGCCGACGCGCGTCCTGAACACCGGGTCGCCGATCATGCCCTCGAGCGCACTCAGAGCAGCCACCAACCTGTCGTGCTCTCGCACCGTCCGGCTTTCGAAATTGCTGAAACGCCGCATCGACAGATCCTTCGTCATGAAAAGCGGCGCCGACACGGGAAACGGAACGGGGCCGGCCATCGTGCCGTAGAAATATATCGACGAGCGCATCGGCAAACAGGTTGCCATCTGGCCGGTCAGCACACCGCCCACGCCATCGAATACAGCCGTCGTTCCAAGCTCGGAGGACAGCTTTCCGAGCGTGTCGACAAAGTCTTCACCGGTGCGCACGACATGCTCGATACCGCAGCGTTGCAGCGTTTCCTGCGCCGCCCGCCCCCTCACCATGGAGATCGTCGGCATGTTTCTCCGACGGGCGAGTGCCGCGAGCGCCAGCCCGGTTGCCGAGTTCCCCGCCGTGGCGATCACGCCCCGGTGCCCGGCCTCGGCAATCGTTTCGAGAAACGCGTAGGCCGTCATCACGTTCACGAGCGACCCGCAGTAGTCGCGTGCGCTGACGTGTTCGGGCAAGATCAGGCAGCTCGTGTACGGCACCTGCGCTTTTTCGCACCACAGCCCGATGTTGTACGCGCTACGGTTCAGCGAGCGATAGATCGCGACGCGTCTACCCATATAACGCGCGGGAACGCCGGCCCCCGTCGCCACCACCGTCCCGGCGCCGGAAGCGCCCCACACGCCGTACTGGCTCGCCGCGAGCGCGTTGCTACCGTCGGCACGCGCACGCAAAAACAACTTGTCGCCATGGTTGATCGCAGATGCCTCCATGTCGATCAGCAGATGGCCTGCTTCCGGCCGGCTCGGCGGCCGGATATCCCGTACTTCCAACGAGCGTTCAGCGGTAACGCAGATAGCTTTCATGACGCGTTTCTCCAGCGGCAAACAGTGATGGCGGTAACTGCACAGGCCGTAAGTTAAACAAGTGCGCCTGTTGCCGAAACGCAGCCGCCCGGCATACCATCGATTCCAGTACAGAATGGATCGATACGAATACTCATGGATCGCCTGAATGCAATTCGCCTGTTCGTTCGACTGGTCGAATGCGGCAGTTTTTCCGCTGTAGGGCGAGAGGAAGGCATTGGACAACCGACCGTAAGCAAGCAGATTGCCGCGCTGGAGGAGTATCTCGGCGCTCAGTTGGTGTTGCGAACGTCGCGTCAGGTAGTGATCACCGCGGCAGGCCACGCGTTCTATGAATCGGCCAAGCCCTTGATGGAGGGCTTCGATTCGCTGGAATCATCGGTCGGGACGCGGCAGCAATCTCCACAAGGCCTGGTTAAATTGACGACGGCGCCCGCCTACGGCCGCCTATGCGTGACGCCACTGCTTCCCGGTTTTTTTCGACAATATCCGCACGTTGCGCTCGAATTATCCGTATCCGAGCGACAGGTCGATCTGGTCGGCGAAGGATTGGATCTGGCGATCCGCCATGGGCCACTGATGGATTCCTCGCTGACAGCGAGAAAACTATCGGAGACGGAATCGCTGCTCGTCGCCAGTCCGGGCTATCTCGCGGCCAAAGGCAGGCCTACCCGGCTGGCCGATCTGGACGGACATACAGGCGTGGTCTTCGCTCGAAACCACGAGCGCCGACCTTGGCGCTTCAAGGTCGGAAGGGAAACCGTTCATCGGGTTCCGCACGGATCGTTTTTGACCGGCGACGCAGAGCAGGTGCGCGCAGCGGTCCTGCACGGGCTCGGCATTGCGCAGGCCCCACGATGGCTCTTCGGAGCCGAAATCGATGCCGGACAAGTCGAAGTCCTCCTGCCTGAATTTCAGCCGGAACGCATGGCAACCCACCTCGTCTATCCAGCCGGTCGACGCGTACCGGCGCGAGTCAGGGTGGTGATCGATTATTTGATGTCGACGCTCGGAACGTGACGGTGGTACTTGCAAGCGCAAGGCGTCGGCAACCGGGGACGACAAACCCCGCTTCGTCCTCGTATCGAACCACGTCGGGCCGCACACGAAACGGCTTGTATACGATAGGGGTTACACGCCCTTGTACCGATCGCCGGAAACAAGACTACTCTTTCATACTTCGATCCCAAGGTGGCTCGTTGCCGAACGCTGCGGTCAGGTAGTCAACGAACCGTCGAACCTTGAGCGGTATGCGCCGCGCACTCGGGTAGACCGCCTGTATCGCCAACTCGGTCGCTCGGTAGTTCGGCAGCAGGGCGACGAGCTCGCCTCGCCGCAGATGCTCCCCGAAGACGAAGGTGGGGCCGTACGCGACGCCAGCGCCCGCCAACGCGGCAGACATGAGCATTTGGGTGTTGTTGGCGGCGACTCGACAGGGCCCTTCGATCACATGCGCCCGGTTTTTCGCATCGAATAGCGTCCAATCTCCGGCCGAGACGGCTTCGCTGAAGACGAGCCGCTGCGCATGACGTAAATCACTTGGCCTACGCGGTGTTCCATGCCGCTCGATGTACGCGGGGGACGCGCACATAACCATTCGACATGGCGCGATGCGACTTGTAACGAGCCCGTTGCCCTGAAGCTTCCCGATCCGGATGGCGACGTCGATACCGGCCTCCAGGAGGTCGACATAACGGTCGCCGAGCAGCACTTCCACGTTGACCTGCGGGTGGTCCTCGAGATAGCGGGCAGTGACCTCGCCCAAGTGCATCGCACCGAACGTGACAGGCGCCGCGATTCGCAACACGCCGCGCGCCGTGCGTTGCGAATCGTGCGCTTCCCGGCCGGCGTCTTCAAACGCTTCCAGAATTTGCTTGCTGCGAACGTAGTATGTCTGACCGATATCGGTCAGACTCAAGCGCCGCGTGGTTCGTTGTAGAAGCCGCGCATTCAGTTGGGCTTCGATCGCACTCACATGTTTTCCCGCCATGGCCGGCGACAACCCGAAACGCCGCGCGGCCGCAGCCAGACTGCCCTCTTCGACCGCAGCGACGAACACGCCAAGGCTGGTCAATCGGTCCATTTTTGCATCAAGCTGATTCGATCACGCCATTATCGACTGCCGCTATCCCGCGCGCAATTATCAAGTTGCAGGCTCGACGCTACGATTGCCTCATCCAACCGAGAAGAGGTAGCGCAAATGGAAATCGAAGTGAATGGCACGCGAATCCACGTCACTCAAGCCGGCCACGGCGATCCTGCCCTGGTGTTCCTGCATTACTACGGCGGCTCGTCGCGGACATGGCAACGTGTGACAGACCGGTTATCGAGCCGATATCGCACCGTTGCCACCGATCATCGGGGCTGGGGCAAGTCCGCTGCACCAGCGGATGGCTATGGCATTGCCGATCTCGCGGCAGACGCCGAGGGCATCATCGAGACATTGGATTTGCAACGCTACGTACTCGTCGGTCATTCCATGGGCGGCAAGGTCGCGCAGTTCATCGCGTCGCGACGGCCGAACGGGCTTCAAGGCCTCGTGCTCGTCGCGCCATCCCCCCCGTCGCCGATGCTGCTTTCCGCTGACGAACGTGCGACGCTGACGGGCGCCTATCGATCGCGCGAGTCGGTCGAATTCGTCATCGACCACGTACTCACCGCCAAACCGCTCGACGCCGCCTGTCGTGAAATGATCATCGAGGATAGCCTGAACGCTGCGCCGCAAGCTAAAGCCGCTTGGCCGGAGGTGGCAATGCGCGAGGATATCCGTGCTGCAGTAGCTTCGATCGACGTTCCGACGATCGTCATCTCCGGCGAACTGGACCAGGTGGATCGCGTGGTCACGTTACGGACGGAACTGTTGCCGCGCATTCCGCAGGCGACCATGCACGTTCTTCCCGGTGTCGGCCATTTGGCGCCGCTAGAGGCACCGGCCGAAGTTGCGCGAATCATTGAAAACTTTCTTGCTGCATGATCTCGCCGCGATTGTCGATCAGCACGAGCGGGTTGTACGGTACCTCGCGTGGGGGCACTTCGTGGCGCTCGCCCGTGATCGAGAACACACCCGACACGTTGGCACGCCGCCGCGATCTCGGCATCGCCCCGCGCACGGTGAACAAGCATCTCGAACACCTGTTCCGCAAGTTGCATGTCGAGGCCCGTGCGGGGGCGGCCGCCGCGGCGCTCAAGATGCTCGAGCGCACGTGAAAGGATCGGATCGCGGAATTGCCCCGCTCCCTGCCCCGGGCTGCTCGCTCGACATGATTTTGTAGACTTGATCTTTTGCTCCGTTTCTGGATAATTGTTCATGCCTCGCGCGACATGCTCCTTTGCATCGCTCGGCACGAGACCCTAGCCCGCCAGCCCCTCCCGGCTGGCATCCCCCGTTTCGGCGCCTGACCGACCGGTCCGCCGAAATACCGACACGATTCCATCCGGCAACGGCGGAATCGTTCGCCTGCAACGCAGGCCGTGAAGCGCCAGAGGAGACACTGGCGC
The DNA here is from genome assembly GCF_030504405.1 of Burkholderia sp. AU44665. Lineage (NCBI taxonomy): Bacteria > Pseudomonadati > Pseudomonadota > Betaproteobacteria > Burkholderiales > Burkholderiaceae > Burkholderia > Burkholderia sp. AU44665. The sequence continues at coordinate 890,582 of NZ_JAUJRI010000001.1, forward strand.
CTTGCTCCAAGTGCGGCTTCAGATCGTGCTCAACCAGAGGAATCGTCGCGCCCTCGACCCAAACCGGTTTGGATGGGCCGTGAGCGATTTCCCCACTCGGTGACCGACATGACCAGGCAATCACCCCCCGTACAAACCGGAAGTCCTTCTCATCGGCGCTTGCCATTTGCCCGACGCGGCGGCATGCCGTCCTGCGACGTCCACGCGCTCGCCTGAGCGTCCGTCCGCGCCGTCCCGCTGCGCGACTCGATCGAAGCGCCGCCGCACATGCGGTGGCGACTGTTGCCGCAGCGGACACATGCCATCACGTCACGCGTTCGTTCGCGCGTGCGACGAACCGCATCACAAGGAAAACCGTCATGGCTTCTGATTCCGCCCTTCCCGACACACCCGCGGCCCGCCCCCGGCCCACGCCGTCCGCTTACATGCGTACGGTCGCATCGATCGCGGCGATCGCCGGCGGGCTCTATGGATACGACACCGGCATCATTTCGGGCGCGCTGCCCCTCATCGCGCGAGACTTCGGCCTCGATTACCGCGCGCAGGAGCTCGTCGCCGCGGCGATCCTGCTCGGCGCGGTGATCGGTGCGCTGGCCGGCACCCGCATGTCGGCCGCGCTCGGACGCCGCAAGACCATCACGATCGTCTCGGCGATCTATGCGGCCGGCGTGCTGGCTGCCGCGCTCTCGCCCGACGTGTGGTCCCTTGCCGCTGCCCGGCTCGTGCTCGGATTCGCGGTCGGAGGCTCGACGCAGATCGTGCCGACCTACATCGCCGAACTCGCGGAGCCGGACAAGCGCGGCCGCCTGGTCACCTACTTCAACGTGTCGATCGGCATCGGCATCCTGCTCGCGGCATTGATCGGCGTCGCGGGTAACGACCTGTTTTCCTGGCGGGCGATGATCGGCATCGCGGTCGTCCCGTCAGTGATCCTGATGATCGGCATGACGCGGCTGCCGCGCAGCCCGCGCTGGCTCGTGGAGCAGGATCGCATCGCCGACGCGCATGGCGAGTTGTCGAAGGTGCGGGAATCTCGAGCTGCCGTCCGGCACGAGATTGCCGATATTCGGGATGTGGTCGAGCGACAGCAGAACAGCGCGACATCGGGCTGGCGCACGATGCGCGAGCCCTGGGTGCGCCCCGCCCTCGTTGCGGGCCTCGGCGTCGCCGCGTTCACCCAGCTCAGCGGCATCGAGATGATGATCTATTACACGCCGACGTTCCTTCGCGACGCGGGGTTCGGCGCGTCGGCATCGCTCTGGGCCGCGCTCGGCGTCGCCATGACGTATCTCGTGATGACCTTCATCGGCAAGCTGATCGTCGACCATGTCGGCCGCCGCACGCTCAGCCTGGCGACGCTGCCCGTCGCGGCAGCCAGCCTCGTGCTGCTTGGCTGCCTGCTGCGCGGCGACGTCGCCTTGCCCATGCAGCAACTGTGGATCGTCATCTGCCTGATCGCGTTCATGGTGTTCAACGCCGGCGGTATCCAGGTCATCGGCTGGCTGACGGGCGCCGAAATCTACCCCGTCGCCATCCGCAACCAGGCCACCGGCGCGCACGCCGCGATGCTATGGGGCTCGAACCTGCTGCTGACCGGCACGGCATTGACCGTGACCCAATGGCTCGGTGTCGGCGGGGCGATGTGGGCGTACGCGTGCCTCAACGCGCTCGCATGGGTGTTCATCTACTCGATGGTGCCGGAAACGCGCGGGCGCAGCCTCGAGGACATCGAACGCGCATTGAAGCGCGGAACGTTCGGGCCGCGCCATTCATGAGCGAGCCGGATCAAGCGAGCCGCGTCTTTCCCGCCTTCTCGTCACGGAAACCAACATGAACGAACGCATTGCCACACGCCAACTTTCGGATCATGCGCTGATCAGCGATTGCGACGGCGTGCTCGTCGATAGCGAGGCCATCGCCGCACGCATCATCGTGACGCGCCTCGAGCATCTCTGGGGCCTCGCCGGCCTTCGCGACGTCGTGCGCCCCCTGCTCGGCATGCGAGCCGAGCAACTGCTGCGCACGGTCGCAACCATCGTCGATCGGCCGCTCGACGACGACACGGTCGACGCGATCCGCATGGACGTGCATGCAAACGCGGTGAATGCGCCGGCCATCGACGGCGTGCGCGACGCGTTCGCCGCCATCCCGCTCGTCAAGGCGTGCGCGAGCAACAGCGATCTTGCCTACGTGCGCAGCGTGGTCGACCGGATCGGCCTGGCCGACATGTTCGGCGAACGCCTGTTCACGGCCGACCAGGTGCCGTCGCCCAAGCCCGCACCCGACGTCTATCTGGCCGCCGCCCGTCGCATGCATGTCGCGCCCGAACGGTGCGTCGTCGTCGAAGACAGCGCGACGGGGACGGCCGCCGCGATCGCCGCCGGCATGACCGTGCTCGGCTTCGTGGGCGCCGCGCACGCGGCACGAACGCAAACGGACAAGTTGCACGCCGCGGGTGCATACGTCGTATTCAACGACATGGCCGCGCTGCCGTCGCTCGTCGAACGCTGGCTGCGGCGCATGCACGACACGACGCCCGCGTTGCGCGAACGCGCCTGACCTTCCTCATCGAGAAACACCTCGCGATCATGAACGACAACGCATCCCCTCCGGCGCGCGAAGACGGCCCGCTCCATCCGCTCTCCAACGCAACCCTCGGACGCGCGGCGCCGCACGTCGCCGTTCCCGCGTACGACCGTCGTCGCCTGACCGCAGGCATCGCGCATATCGGCGTCGGCAATTTCCATCGCGCCCATCAGGCGCGCTACATCGACCATGTGCTGCATCTGCCCGGTCACGCAAACTGGGCAATATGCGGAATCGGCCTCGGTAACGGCCCGGCCTCGGTCGCAAAGGCCGACGCGCTTCGCGCGCAGGATGGCCTCTATACGCTGACGGAATTCTCGAGCGACGGCGCGGCAGCCGTGCGCGTCATCGGTGCGATGATCGAGTATCTGCACGCACCGGCCGATCCGGAAGTCGTACTGACCCGGCTTGCCGATCCGGCGATCCGGATCGTATCGCTGACCATCACGGAAGGCGGTTACAACCTCGACGAGACGACCGGCGCATTTCGGTTCGATACGCCCGACGTCGCGCACGATCTTCTGGGAGGACCACCGCGTACCGCGTTCGGGTTCATCGTCGAAGCGCTCAGACGGCGCCGGGCCGCCAACGTGCTGCCGTTCACCGTGATGTCCTGCGACAATCTGCGCGGCAACGGCGATACCGCGCGACGCGCGGTGCTCGATTTCGCGCGGGCGGTCGACGTCGATCTCGCTGCCTGGATCGAGCGTTACGTCGCGTTCCCGAACAGCATGGTCGACCGGATCGCGCCGCAGGTGACGGACGCGGTCCGCCTGCACGTCAACCGGTTGTCAGGCATCGACGACACGGCGCCCGTCGTTGCCGAAGCATTCTCGCAATGGGTGGTCGAGGACAGTTTCAGCGCCGGACGCCCGGCCTTCGACGCGGCGGGCGTCGAATTGCGCGACGACGTCCATGCGTACGAAGCCATGAAGGGGCGCATGCTGAACGCTTCCCACATGTTGCTCGCTTACCCGGCGATTCTGCTGGGACATCGCTTCGTCCACGACGCCATGGCCGATCGCGATCTCGCCGCGCTGCTCGACACCTTCCTTGCCCGGGACGTCGCCCCGATCCTCACGCTGCCGCACGGCGTGTCCGCGGCCGCCTATGCGGGAAATACGCTCGCGCGCTTTCGCAACGCCGCACTGGGCGACCAGTTGCTGCGCGTCGCGCACGACGGCGCGTCGAAGATCCCGGTGTTTCATGAAAAGACCATCGGGGCACTGCTCGCGCGCAACGGCGACATGCGCCGTGAAGCCCTGCTGCTGGCCTGCTTCCAGCATTACCTGCAGGGTGTCGGCGATCTCGGCAACGCGTTCGTCGTCAGTGAACCGCAATTCGATGCAGCGGATCTCGAGCGCGTGCGAAGCGGCGACCCGCTCGCGATCCTCGACTCAAAGCCGTTCGCCACACTCGGGCTCAATGCCAACGCGGGATTCGTCGGGCTATTCCGCACGATGCAGACAGCCGTGGCAACGCGCAGGTCGCGCGATGCGATCCGGCTGGCGCTCGATTCTTCAGACGCCTGAACAACGTATCGCTTCCCGAACATCGGTGGCGCGAACGCTGCTGTCAGACCCATGCGGCCGTGCCTCTCCGGTATTTCGTCCGAACAGCGCATCCTCGAATGCCCGGTTGAGTTCGCTCAACTTCGCGTCGAGCCGAGCCAGTTCCCGATGGGCCGGTAACGGAGGATCACCGGCTATCGCGCGCGTTGCGTGCCCGACGTTCGCATCCGCGTCGCGTCGCACCGGGCTGCTGCGATCCAGATCGCTCATCAACGTATCGATTCGCGTGGCGAGGGCGGCGCGCGCACGCCGCTCGACGGCGGCCACCGCGCCACCGGCTTCAACAGGCAGAAGCGTCGCCACGATTCGGCCATGAAGCCAGCAGACCAGCAGCGTGTCCGACAACCGTCGGGCATCGCCGGATACGCGGAGCATGCGCCACGCGGCCAGCGGCCTGATCGCCATGCGCACGTCGTGAAAACGGCGATCGGCCGCGCGCGTGTGCGCGGCCCCCGGCCGCGTGCCGTCGTCGTGTTCGTGCACGAGTTCGCGCAGCGCCGCCAACAGGCCGTGCGAGCGCGTCGCGATGTGGCGCGACGCCGCCAGCGGCATCACCAGCATCGCCGCCGCGAGCGAAACCGCGCAGCCGATCAACACCTCCCCGATCCGCAGTTCCGCCAGCGCGCCGATCTCGAACCCGAGTTGCGCATAGACGAGGCCGATCAGCACCGTGAGAAAGAAAACGCCGCGCCCATAGGCGTGCAGGATGTGGTACGCCCAGGCGAACACGCACACGCCCATGACGACCGCCACGAGCGCATTCGCATGATGAACGGCTCCGACGACGAGTACGCTCGCGAGCGCGCCGGCGAGCGTGCCAGCGACGCGTTGCGCGCCGCGATAGATCGTGTCCGCGCACGAATACGTGCCAAAGAACACGACGAACGTGCTGAGCACCGCCCACATCCATCGCTCCGACGACAGCGTCTCGCCGATCAGCATGGCGGCACACGCAGCTGCCGCGGCGCGGAACGCCGGCAACCATGCAAGCGTGCGCCAGCCGGCGCTCCACCGCACCGCACGCGCGGGCCGCGGCATCGCGGGCGGACGGGCGGCGGCCATGCGCGCCGCCACTGCGTCGGCGACGCAATCGAAGCGGACGATCGCGGCGCGTAGCGCCGAGGCGGCGGCATCGGTCCGATCGTGCTTCAGCACGCGCCGGGCCGACGCGATCTCCAATGCGACGAGCGCGGTGTGCAATGCATGCGCGTCGTGTTCATCGAGTGTCGATGCATGATGCTCGAGCGCGATGGCGGCTTCGTTCAGCGCCAGAAGATGTGCAATCGCATTCAGTGAGCCGGCGTGCGACACGTCGCTGCGTGCGATGCACGCCGCCTGCAGCGATACCGAGCGCGCGATGCGCCGGGGCGTGGGCGCCGCGTGCACCGGCAACAGCATCCGGCACACGAGCACGACGCTTGCGGGGCCCGCGATCGACATTGCCAGCATGCGGCTCGCCTGTAACGCGGTCGGATGCAGATAAAGGCCGAGGTAGTACATCGCGATCGCGAGAAACGCACACCCGATCGCGCGCGGCCCGCGGGTCTGGCACAGCATCGAACAGAACAGCACGGTCACGAAACCCGCCTTGCCGACGGCGGGCCACGCGCTCACGACGGCGGCCGCGGCGAAACTCGTGCATGCGACGCCGTACTGCCACGCAAGCGATTCATACCAGTCCAGCCGATGAGCATCGCGCAGAAAGAGCGGCGCGATCATCGCGAAAAGTATGCCCACGGCGCCGGTGGTGATCGCCAAACCGAGGTGCAGCGCCGACGCAATGCCGAGCGCGCCGGCAAGCATGCTCGCCAGTGCGGCGCGCGCCCCGCCCAGCAGCCGATGAAGACCGGGATCGACGATAAGCAGGCGGTCAATGGCCCGCGACAACGAAACAACCGACATGATCGAAGCATTCCAGGAGGCAGCGCGGCGACTTCCGGCCGGGATACCGGCCGAGCTTTCATGGCGGCCATCGCGGGTCGCGCGGGCTGCCTTGCCGAATTCAAAACACGCGGTCCACCCAGCCGTGGCGATCGGCTTCGCGCCCGTTCTGGATATCGAGCAGCGCCGCCTTCAGGCGCGATGTGACCGGTCCCGCGCCACCTTCGCCGATCGTGAAGTCGTACGCGCGGCCCTTCACCCGGCCGATCGCCGTCACGACCGCCGCCGTGCCGCACGCGAACGCCTCGACCAGCCGACCGCTGCGCGCATCCGCCTGCCACTGCTCGATCGTGTAGCCTTCCTCCCGCACCGTGTAATTCAGTTCCCGGGCCAGCGTGATCAACGACGCGCGCGTGATGCCCGGCAGAATCGTCCCGTTCAGCGGCGGCGTCTGGATCGACCCGTCGTCGAACACGAAGAACACGTTCATCCCGCCCAGCTCCTCGATCCAGCGGCGTTCGACCGCATCGAGAAACACCACCTGCTCGCAGCCTTCGCGGATCGCCTCCGCCTGTGCGGCCAGGCTCGCCGCGTAGTTGCCGCCGCATTTCGCGTCGCCCGTGCCGCCCGGCGCCGCCCGCGTGTAGTGCTCGGACACCCACAGCGTCACGCCCGACGCGCCGCTCTTGAAGTACGCGCCGACCGGCGTCGCGATCACGCAGTACAGATACTCCGGCGACGGCTTCACACCGAGCACCGCCTCCGTCGCGATCATGAACGGACGCAAATACAGCGCCGCGCCGTCGAACGCCGGAATCCAGTCGCGATCGGCCCGGACCAGCGCACGCACCGATTCGACGAACATCGCCTCCGGCAACGGCGTCATCGACAGCCGCTCGGCCGAATGGCGAAAGCGCCGTGCATTCGCATCGGGACGGAACAGCGCCGCGCCGCCGTCCGGTAGCCGATAGGCTTTCAAGCCCTCGAAGATTTCCTGCGCGTAGTGCAGCACGAGCGTCGCCGGATCGAATCGGAACGGTTCGCGCGGCCCGATTTTCGCTTGATGCCACCCTTGTTCCGCCGAATACCGGATCGTCACCATGTGATCCGTGAAGACCCGGCCGAAACCGGGATTGGCGAGCAGCGCGGCGCGCTCCGCCGCCGCGACAGGGTGAGGATTTTGTTCGAATTCGAAATGCTGGACGGAATCGGTGCTCATCGTTTGCCCCTTGATCGGCAGCGGGACCGTCCCGGCTGCTACGGGCAAAAATTTATCGCAGAAAAAATAATTTCAGGTTGCGTGTTCGACTTAAGATGGGCGCGATTTGGCAATTCCGTGCCTCAAGAAGCGAACATTCGGGCACCGCGTGCCTCAACCCAATCTGTCGGATCAATGGCGATGATCGAGCTGGACGAAATGGACCGCCGCATTCTGCGCGTGCTCCAGGAAGATGGGCGAATCCAGAACGTGGAACTGGCGCAGAAAGTGGGCTTGTCGCCGTCGCCGTGCCTGCGTCGCGTCAGGCAGCTGGAACAGGCCGGCGTCATCGAGCGCTATGCGGCGCTGCTCGACGCATCGAAGATCGGCGCGGGGTTGACCGTCTTCGTCCGCATCTGGCTGACGAGCCAGGACGCGAAAACCGTCGACCGTTTCACGGAGGCGGTTCAACGTCTTCCGCAGGTTCTCGAGTGCCACCTGATGGCGGGCGATTGCGATTGCCTGCTGCGCGTCGTGACGGCCGACATCGACGCCTATCGGAAACTCCAGATCGACCACTTGACCCGGATCGACGGCGTGCAGAGCGTGAAGACCGAGATTCCGATGCAGAGGATCAAGCAGACTTCCGTGCTTCCGCTTTGATCGCGCATGCGGTGCAGCGCTCCGCGGATCGCGGGGTGTCGCCGACGACGGCGGGTCGGTCACCCGCCGCAGCGCGATCGATCGGTTCCTGTCGAACCGGAACGCGTGTCGGCGACCGAGCGGCATGTATCGAATCATCACGCGCGACCGGATGAATGCGCGTATCGTTCGCGAAGCCGCGCAGCTTACGCGAACGGCATGGGCGTCAGAAATGATGCAGCAGCGCGATACGCGCGACATATTGATTCGGGCCCGACGAAATGTCGGCCGCGCCCGGAATGTACGCGTAGTCGAAGTCGGTTCCCGTGTGCGCGTTCATCGAAATGGGGGGTATGTGTCAGCGCGGAAAACGGCTAGCCGGCCGTTGAAATCGGCCCGAGGCCGCTCGGCGCACCCCGGATCGGGAAGGCAACGAATCGCGGACACGTTTCGATGAAAAACGTGAGCCCGGATCACATCGCTTTCCGGATGACCCGAAAGACGACGAGCGGTACCAGAAAGAACGGCATCCGGTCTGCCCGCCGCGACAGCAAGAGAGAACCCGGAAAGGCCGGCCGATCTCCGTCCGGTTGCAAACCGCAACCGGACGATCGACAGGCCGATCAACCTCAATTGCTGAAGATCAGACCGCGAGCGGCGCCATTGACGTAAATCCGGCCGTATGTGTTCCAGTCGCCGGCCATCACGCCGGAGTCGCCGAACTGGTGCGCGTCATCGTTGAAGCGCGCCCACGTCGCGCCACCGTCGTCGGAATGGTAAATGCCCCAGACGCCGTTCAACGTGCCTTCCACATAGACCGCGGCCGAGTACGGCGAACCGGTCGGCGCCTTGCCCAACGCGATCACGGTGGCGCCCGGCGTGTCGTTGGTCGACGCGAAGGCGCCGAGCTTCGTCCACGTCGCCCCCGAGTCCACCGAGTGGTACACGGCCGTGCCGTCGGCCAGCCAGAGATCGCCCTCCGCGTTCGGATTGACCGCCATCGACGTATCCCGCCACGCATTCCAGGCCAGGTTCGCGTTCACCGAGCCCTGGCTCAACGTGAACGTGTGGCCGCCGTCGTTCGACACATAGACCTTCCCGCGCTGCCAGCTCCACGGTGCGCCGCCGGAGTCGTAGGCATAGACCTTGTTCGGGTTCTTGCGGTCCGCGGCCAGGCGGTAGGCACGCGAGAAGCCGTTCCAGGTGGCACTGAACGCCGGCAGGTTGGTCGCCGTCCAGCTTGCGCCATTGTTTGTCGTGAACGACGGGACCGAGTCCGGCGGCGCCCAGGTCACGTTGTTGCGGGACGGGACGACCAGATTGCCCACGTGGCTCTGGCTTGCCGCGGCACCGTTGGGCAGCGACGCGAACGTCGCCCAGCTATTGCCGCCGTCGCCCGACCAGAAGCCCCTGATCGCATGGCCGTTGGCGTTGTCGACGCCCGCGGCCGCGATGTACGTCGGATCGGACCACGACATGTCGGCCGAATTGCCGTTGCTCCACGTGTTCAACGGGCCTTTCGTCGGCCTCGTCGAGAGATCCGTATTGACCCACGTGCCGATGTCGCCGGCGCTGTTGATGAAGTTGTACGACGCACCGGGCGGCGCCGTGACGAGGGCCAGCGTCACGGTTTCCTCGAGGTTGTCGACCTTGGGGCTCCAGGTTGGCGTGGGCGACGAGGCGTTCATGGTTTCACAGATGCCGCCGCCGTGGACGTGCATGATGTGATCGCGATTGGCGGGGTCGATGGTGACGCTTTCCACCCAGCCGGCGCAGCCATCCGGGGCAATGCCGGTATGCGGCATGCCGGCCTCGATTTCGCGCCACGTGCTGCCGCCGTCATCGGATAGCTGAATGGTCTTGCTGGTGTCGCTCCAGCCCGTCATGCCCAGTGCGATGCGGGCGGACGCGCCCAGACCGGAAACGGACAGGCCGCCAAAGCCGTTGCCGGTGGAGCGGTTGAGCAGCGTCCAGTTGCCGTTGTTGCTGCCGCCGAACCTGTAGAGATAGCTCGGTCCGCCGATGCCCTGGCCGACGCTCGCGTTGAACACCACGTAAAAGTTGCCGTCGGAAGTGCGCACGACGTGCGGGATGTAGTAGCCGGACACCGTCGGCGGGGCGGGCACCGGCGTCCACGAGAACCCGCCGTTGGTGGACTTGTACAGGGTCGACGTCAGGCCCGCCGCGTTCGCGTAGTCGGGGGCGACGGTGGCCCACATGATCCAGGTCGGCTGGCCACTGCCCTTGCCCGACGTATCGAAGATCACCTGTTCGACGCCGAGCGGGGAACCGCCGCCGCTGATCGTGGCGGAGGACAGGCCCGAGACCTGCGCCCAGGTGCGGCCCGAATCGGCACTCTTCCACAGGCCGGCCGTGCGCGATCCGTAGAACAGCGTCGACGGATGGTTCGGATCGACCTGCAGGCGCTCGCCGGTGGCTCGGCCGTTGTCGTTGCCGCCTACCGGGAACGGCACGTCGTAGTGCGTCCAGGTGTTGCCACGATCGCTCGAGATGTAGATGCGGCCGTTATGACCCTGCGTCACGGTAATGCCGGTCATCATGTAGACGAGCTGGTCGTTGTTCGGATCGAGCGCGAGACTTTCGACGCCGTGGAAATCGCCCTCGCCTGCGCCGAAACCGATGCCGTCGGTGATGGGCGTCCACGTCGAGTTGGTCGCGTTCCAGCGGTACGCGCCGCCGACGTCGGTGCGTGCGTACAGCAGGCTCGCGTTGGCTGGATGGTAGATCAGACCGGTGACGTAGCCGCCCCCGCCCCACTTGACGCTGGTCCAGCTGGCCGCCGGCAGGTTGCTGCCGCCGCCATTTGCGCCGGTCTGGCTGCGATTGGCGGCAAAATTGGTCACGCCTGTCGTGCTATCGGCCCCGCCCCCGCAGCCCCATAGCGTACACGCCATCGCCGCGGCGGCAATCCATCGTTGTGAAAACACGGTCATCGGAGAAATCCTTGAAGGAAGATGATCAATTCGCCATGAGCGATGCAATCTGCGCAGCGCTGAGCGCACCGCGATAGAGGCGGAAATCGTCGATCAAACCGTTGAACGTGGCGTCGGCACCGTATTGCGATTTGCCCAGCCAGTTCTGCGTGGTGCGGCCAAGACGGAACGGCGCCTGGAACATCGCCGTGTTGGTGCTGACGGGCGTGCCGTCCACGTACATCGTGCCGGTCGAACCCGATAGCGTGACGGCCACATGCACCCATCGCTTGCTCGGCAGCGCGGTGGGGGCGTCGATGATCTGTTCCGGAGGGCCGTCGCCGGGGCCGTTGGCCGTCATGGCGAAGCGCATGCCGGCCCAGCCGGTGCGCGACTGCCCGCGCGGCGTGAACATCATGTAGCGGTGAAAACCGGTGCCGAAGTCGAACAGGCGTGCCCACGTTTGCGAACCGTTCCAGAACACCCAGCTCGCGATGGTGAAGTCCGACACATCGGCCAGCAGATCGTCGGGCAACGCCACATACGCGCCCGAGCCGTTGAGCGAGACCGCGTTGCCGCTGCGCCCCACGGCCCACGTTGCGCCGTTGAGCGTGCCATTGCGCCCGTTGCCCGAGCTGTCGGCGGCCGTGACGCCGCCGCCTTCATCGAAGGCGAGGTGCGCGAGCAGTTGCTGCGCCGTGATCACTTTCACTTCGTTGGAGAGCGCCGATTCGCCCGCAATCGTTTGCGCCGTCACGACATAAAAATACGTGCCGGCGCCGGCGGGCATATCCGTATAGGTCAGCAGGTCGGTGATGCCGCTCTGGATGGTGCTGTACGGTCCGCCGGCCATGGTGGCGCGCTTGACGGTGTAGCTGACGGCGTTGCTGCTGCCCCACCACGACAGCACTACCTTGCCCGCGCTGGCGTAGCCGGTCAGGCCGGTCGGCGTTGGGGCCGGGGCGCCGGGGTCGAGCGTGCAGGTGAGCGTGCCGTAGCCGAGCTGGTCGAAGCCGCCACTGTTGGGGCCGTAGTTGCCGCCGCCGCCTTCCGGCGCCACCAGCTCGGCGGCGCGCCTGGTGTAAGGCGCCGCCAGACCTTTGCGGTTGATGTAATGGTTGGCCACCAGCGCCCAGCAGGGCCGCCCAAGGGCGCCGCCTTGCCCGCCGGTGGAGAACTGCGTCTGGATGACGCCGGCGCTGTTCTGGTACGTGACGAAAGGCACCGTGTAGAACGCGCCGTCCGCCTGCTTCAGGTTGGCCTTGGCCACGTATTCCGCGCCCGCCAGAAAGCGATTGTTGTCATAGCCGTACAGGTCGATGCCCTGGTTCCACGCCATCTCGCAAATGGCGCCCGTCAATGCAATGCCGAGCGTGCTGTGGCCCTGGTCCCGGCCGGCTTCCTGCCATTGCCCGAGGTTGCCGGGGTGCAGGTAGTACACGGCTTGCCGGATACAGCCATTACTGCCACCGGACTTGAAATGGGTAACGGCCTCGTCGACGAGTTCGGCATCGTCGCACAGCACACCGATGGCCAGGACACACGCGATGTTGGCCAGGCCCCAGTTGGCCCAGTAGTGCGTGTCCATCGCGGTGTCGATACGGGTCAGGAAAGCGTGGCTGACCGGGTAGAAGACATTGCGCATCATGGCCTGAAACGCGGCGAGTCCGGCCGGACTCCAGCCGCTGTAGCCGCGCATGATTTCGGCTGCGTTGGCGAACTCGTAGCCGTAGATGCCTGCGGCGAGCGCCACGTCGCTGCCGCCAAGCGTCGTCAGCGTCGACGCCCATTGGTCCAGATACTCCACGGCCTTGTCGGCATAGCGTGTGTCGTTCGACACCTTCCAGCGCAACGCGTCGCCATAGGCGGCGGCGATGTCGTTGTAGAGGGCGCCGTAGTTCTGACCATGCGTCGGATCATTGCCGCGATAGATGCCGACCTGCGGGTTCGGCTTGTTCGTCAGGCGCGTGTGACCGTTGGCGACGAGCACGTTCCAGCTATCGATCCACGGGGAAGCCTGCGCGGCGACTTTAGCGCGCATGCGTTCGAAATCAGCGTCGGTATGCAGCAAGCCAGGATGCGTGAAGGTGCGGGTTTGGGCGGTGCCTGCCGCCTTCGCCCCTGCGCCGCTACCGTCCGAAGCCGGAGCAACTCCGGACGCCTGGCCGCTGCTGGTTGCCGATGTACGCTCGCCGTCTGTAACCGCGCTACCTCCGTCGCCGCCGCATCCGGCCACAAGCGTTGCACCGAGCCCCATCACGAAATGGCGTCGTGCAATATTCTCGATGCCGCCGAGTGGAACGATTTCCTCGGACAGCAGCGTCGCTGCTCCCTTGTCTCGCATGTCTGGATCCTCTGTTTTTTTGCTATGGTCGAAGCGACAAAAATGTACTAACCATTCCGTATTTATCGGAACGGGTAGCATTCTATCCAGTGCGACCGGGATCCAATCAAGCGAAAAAAAACAAATTCATCAATGACACGAACGTGTCACATCGGTGATGCAGGGATCGAGGGATGCGCGAAGTGGTTGGGCAGAACCAAGCAAAGGTCGTCACCGTTTGCGGAGTAAAAATGTCACTTCATCGGTCGACACCGACGCGGAATCGGTAAACTCTCCCGGAATCGTGTCTTTTCGTTGGACGAAATAAAATCGTCAGCGACCGCGGTGTCGCGAAGAGCGGTGTCATCTCCGCTGCCGTGCCTGCATCACCGCCCTACCGCCCCAGAACCCGCTCCACCAACTTCACGAAGTAACTTGCCCCCACCGGCAGCAACGCATCGTTGAAGTCGTAACTGGCGTTATGCAGCAGGCACGGCCCGCCGCCGTGCCCATGCACGCGATGATCGCCCGCCCCATTCCCAAGGAATGCATAACAACCCGGCTTCTCGCGCAGCATGAACGAGAAATCCTCCGCCGCCATGGTCGGATCGACGGCTGCGTTCACATGCGCGTCGCCCACCAGCTCGCGCATTACCGCCACCGCCACCGCCGTCTGCTCGGCGTCGTTCACGGTGGCCGGATACTGGCGCTGGAAATCCACCTCGCTCTCGCAATCGAAGGCCGCGGCCGTCGCGGCCACCACGGCGCGCATGCGCGTCTCGATCAGGTCGAGCGTCGCATCGGAGAAGGTCCGCACCGTGCCGCCGAGCCAGGCATCGGTCGGCACCACGTTCATCGCCTCGCCTGCATGCACCTGCGTGACCGACAGCACCGCGCCGTCGATCGGATTGCGGTTGCGCGTGACGATTCCCTGCAGGGCGCTCAGCACCTGCCCCGCCGCGAACACCGGATCGCGGCCCAGGTGCGGCATGGCCGCATGGCAGCCGGCACCGCGCAAGTCGATCCGGAACAGGCTGGTCGACGCCATCAACGGCCCCGGCCGCACCGCGAAATCGCCGGCCGCGATGCCGGGCCAGTTGTGCAGCCCGAACACGGCATCCACGGGGAAACGCTCGAACAGGCCGTCCTCGATCATCGCGCGCGCGCCGCCGCCCGCTTCCTCGGCCGGCTGAAAGAACAGCTGCACGGTGCCGTCGAACTCGCCATGCCGCGCCAGATGGCGCGCGGCCCCCAGCAGCATGGCGGTATGCCCGTCGTGGCCGCAGGCATGCATCGCGCCGGGCACCGTCGACCGATGCGCGAAGGTGTTGGCCTCCTGCACGGGCAGCGCATCCATGTCGGCGCGCAGGCCGATCGCACGCGCACTGTCGCCGCGCTTCAAGGTGCCGACCACGCCGGTGCGGCCGACGCCGCGCGTAACGGCGTAGCCCCATTGCTCGAGCCGCCCGGCAACGAGTTCGGCGGTGCGGAACACGTCGTAGCCCACCTCGGGATGGGCATGGATATCGCGGCGTAGCGCCGTCAGTTCGTCGGCGTGCGCGACGATGGAATCGATCAGTTTCATGCGGATGGGAGCGCTTTTGTCAGGTCGTCGCGGCGCGGCGGCGGGCCGGCCCATGCCGCCCGCCGCCGTGCCGCGAGGCATCGGATCAGATATGGAACAGTTGCGCCACCAGGGTCGCGCCGATGAAGGTGCCGGCATTGGCCACGAAGGACACCAGCACGATGCGCCAGCCGAGCCGGCGGAAGGCCGGGATGTCCTTGGCGATCGACAGCCCCGCGAACACCAGCATCGGCGTGGTCACCCCGAGGAAATCGTTGTGCGAGCTGAGCGCGGCGATCTGCGATGCCCACGGGGACCACGGCGAGGTCAGGAACATCGCCACCACCGACACCCAGCAGACCGCCGGAATCCGCCGCCCCGTCACGCGCGCCAGCGCATCGCCGACGATCGTCGCGCCCACCATGATCGCGATTCCCGGCAGTCCCGCCAGCGGTGTGGTGCCGTGGGCGATCCAGTCGCACACCAGCGCCATCGCGGCCGTCACGATCCAGGCGAGCAGCTTGCCGCCGTAGCCGAGCGCGGGCGCCTCGGTCCGCACCTCGCCCAGCGACGGGCTGGCCGCCTCGGGCTGCGCCGAGGCCTTGGTGGTGCGGCCGATCAGCGGCTCCAGCACGCGATAGCCCCAGACCGCCAGCGGCAGCGAGATGAACAGCGTGAAGTACGTGCCGATGGTGGTGGTGATCAGGTTGCTGGCCGCGGCGAACGCGAGCACCGATTTCGCCGTCTCCGGGTCCTGCTGCGCGGCGATCGCGCCCGAGGCGGCCGCCATCATGCTGCCCGAGCCGACGCCCGAGCCCATCGCCAGCGCGAGCGGATCGAAGATGCCGAGGCTGGTCACGAAACCCGCGAACACGGCGATGAACACCGCACCGAACACGGTGCCCGTCAGGTACTCGGCCAGCACGCCGCGGCCCTCGGCCGAATCCATGCCGTACTTCTCGCCGATGATCGCCAGGCTCGGCTCGCGGCCCACCGAGAACGTCGCGCCAATCGCCTCGCGCTTGATGCCGAGCAGCAACGCGAGCGGCAGGCCGAGCAGGATGGTGCCGACGAAGTGGCCGAATTCCTGGAAGGCCAGCGCCCAGCCCGCCGACGCCAGCTTGGGCAGCGCGCTGCCCACCATCAGCCCGAGCTTGGAAACGAACAGCAGCAGCGCCGGCTGCAGGATCGCCGCCGCGAAGAACTGGTCGGGCACGCTCAGGCGCGCGCTGCCGTTCCAGCGCGCGCTGGCGAGCCCCACCGCGGCGCCGAGCAGCAGCGCCCAGATCATCGGCAGCAGCACGACCTTGCCTGGGCCGAGCTTGAACGTGAACGAGCCGATCCATTCGGCGACCAGCAGGATGCCGGCCGCGTAAAGCAGGACCTTGGCGGTGGCCGCGCCGCCCAGCTCGCGGCGCTCGATACCCAGTGCGTGTTCCATGACGAGTCTCCCCTTGAAGCCCGGCTGCCGTCGAATGCGGGCCGGTGGTTACAGATAACCGAACGCGGTGGGCGGCGCTTCGGCCGTCTCGACCCACACGCTCTTGGTCTGCGTGTATTCGTACAGCGCCTCGACCCCGCTCGAGCGGCCGTAGCCGCTCATGCCGTAGCCGCCGAACGGCGACGCCACGTTGATGGTCTTGTAGCCGTTGACCCAGAAGGTGCCGGCATTCACCTGCGCGGCCACGCGATGCGCGCGCGCCACGTCGGTGGTCCAGGCCGCGCCGGCCAGGCCGAAGTCGGTGTCGTTGGCGATCGCTATCGCCTCGTCCTCGGTGTCGAACGGGATGGCGGCCACCACCGGCCCGAAGATCTCGGTGCGCGCCACCTCCATCGCGTTCGACGCGCCGGCCAGCACGGTGGGCGCCACGAAGTAGCCGCCGCGGCCCTCCGCGACGCGCTCGGCCGAGCCGCTGGCGAGCGTGGCGCCAGCGGCCACACCGCGCTCGATCATCGACATCACGTGGTCGTACTGCTTGCGATTGTTGATCGGGCCCACTTCGGTCGCCTCGTCGAGCGGCGCGCCGACACGGATCTTCTTCGCGCCGGCCGCCACCATCGCGACGAATTCTTCGTAGACGGCGCGCTGCACCAGCAGGCGCGAGCCGGCCACGCAGCTCTGGCCCGCGCCGGCGAAGATCGCCGCCTGGGCGGTCAGCGCGGCGCGCTTGAGGTCGGCGTCGGCGAACACGATATTGGCCGACTTGCCGCCCAGTTCCAGCACGCAGGGCAGCACGCGCCGCGCGGCGGCCTCGGCAATGCGCGCGCCGGTGGCCGGCGAGCCGACGAACACCACCTTGCCGACCACGCGATGCGCGATCGCGGCCTGCCCGGCGGTGTGACCGAAGCCGGCCAGCACGTTGACGAGGCCGCGCGGCAGCCCGGCCCGCTCGCCGAGCCGGGCGACCGCGAGCGACGTGAAGGGCGTCAGCTCCGAGGGCTTGAGCAGCACGCCGTTGCCCATCGCCACCGCGGGCGCCACCTGCCAGCCGCAGGTGAATACCGGCGCATTCCAGGGCGTGATCTGCAGCACCACGCCGGCCGGCTCGCGGCGCGTGTAGTTGAGGTGCGAGGTCGGCACCGGAATCACGCTGCCGTAGAACTTGTCGGTCCAGCCCGCGTAGTACTCGAACATTTCGGCGACCTTGCCCACCTCGCCGCGGCAGTCGCGAATCGGCTTGCCCGAGCCCAACGCCTCCAGCCGCGCGATCGCCTCGGCCTCGGCACGGATCGCGCGCGCCACCTCCTGCATCACGCGGCCGCGCGCGGCATGCGTGAGCGCCCACCATTCGCGCTGCGCGCGGCGCGCGCTTTCTGCGGCATGGTCGATCACGGCTGCGCCGGCGTCGCGATAGGCGAGCGTTTCGTCGCCCGTCGCCGCATCGTAAAGCTGGATCGTGTCGCCCTGGCCGGCAACGAGTTCGCCGTCGATATACGAGCCGATCGTGGCGGCACCGGGGAAGAAATGCGCGAAGGCGGCGAGCAACTGGTCTGCGTGCTGGGTCATGTCGGGTTTCCGTACAGGTGAATCGAGCGGGATCGTGGCGCGGGCGGCCCGGCCTCAGGCCGGGTCGAGGAAGTCGACGATGCGGTTGAAGTCCTCGCCGTCGGCGACGGATGCCTCGCTGGCGGCCCACACGCGCGCCGCCTCGCGCGCCACCGGCGCGACGCTGTCGAACTGGTCGAGCAGGCCCAGCGCGAGCCGCACGTCCTTGCGCATCAGCTTCATCGTGAAACCGGAATCGAATTTGCCGTTAAAGACCCAGGTCGGGTAGTTGGTCAGCGTCGCGCTGTTGCGGCCGGAGCCGCCGTTGAGCGCCTCGACCAGCTTTTCCGGATCGACGCCGGCCGCGCGCGCGGTGCGCACCGCCTCGCTGGCGGCCAGCAGGTGCACGCCGGTCAGCAGGTTGTTGAGCAGCTTGGTGACGTGGCCGGCGCCCACCGGGCCCACATGCACGCGCTTGGCGCTGATCGTCGCGAGGATCGGCTCGATGGCCGCGATATCGCTGTCCGAGCCGCCCAGCACCATCGTCATGGTGGCGGTGGCCGCGCCCTTCGGGCCGCCGCTCACCGGGCCGTCGACGAAGCCGATGCCGCGCTCGGCCAGGGCCGCCGCCACGCGCCGCGTGCTGTCCGGATCGGCCGTGGTGGTGTCGATCACGATGGTGCCCGGTCTCGCGTTCTCGAGCACGCCGCCCGCGCCCAGCACCACCGCCTCGACCACCGCCGAGGTCGGCAGCGACAGCAGCAGCACGTCGGCGTCGCGTGCGATCCCGGCCACCGAATCGCGCGCCGACAGTACCGCCTGTTCGGCCAGCGCGAGCGCCACGCCGGGCGCCGCGTCGTAGCCGAGCACCGTGTAGCCGCCGCGCCGCAGCGAGCCCGCCATGCCGCGCCCCATGTTGCCCAGACCGATCACGCCCACCGTTTTCATCCGACGACTCCCGATAGCTGTTGGTTCGAGGCCGGCGCGCCAGCTTGCGCCCGCCTTGCATGACCACGATGTTCGTCCCGGCGATCCGTATAATCAATCAACGCCAATATTGAGATTGTTCTCTTTTTTAGAACGGCAGGATCATGAGCGAGACCCTTACGGACAGCCGCATCGTCTATTTCTACG
Organism: Burkholderia sp. AU44665; assembly: GCF_030504405.1. Classification (NCBI taxonomy): domain Bacteria; kingdom Pseudomonadati; phylum Pseudomonadota; class Betaproteobacteria; order Burkholderiales; family Burkholderiaceae; genus Burkholderia; species Burkholderia sp. AU44665. Next base: position 909,400 of record NZ_JAUJRI010000001.1, read on the forward strand.
AGGCCGTGCGCTGCGGCACGATCCGCGCCGCGGCCGACTGGCTCGACGTGGCGCCCTCGGCGGTGAGCCGCCAGATCGGGTTGCTGGAGAAGGAGCTCGACGCCACCCTGGTGGAGCGCCACGCGCGCGGCGTGACGCCCACCGAAGCGGGACGCTGCGTGATCGAGTATTTCCGCGAGCAGCTCGCGCACCGCGACGACCTGATCTCGCGTCTGCAGGAACTGCGCGGGCTCAAGACCGGCGAGGTCAGCCTGGTGCTCGGCGAGGGCTTCGTCTCGGATCTGCTGGCCGGGCCGATGCAGCAGTTCTGCCGGCAGTTCCCGGGGATCCGCGTCAACCTCGACGTGGGCAGCACCAACGACGTGATCCGCAAGATCTCGAACGACGAGGGCGAGATCGGCCTGGTGTACAACCCGCCGGCCGAGCCCAAGGTGGTGTCGCGCGCGTCGAAGCGGCAGCCGATGATGGCGATCGTCGGCCCCGATTTCCCGCGCCGCACCCACAAGGTGCTGACGGTGCAGCAGCTCGCCACCTACCCGCTGGCGGCCACTCACCCGTCCTACGGTACGCGGCAGATGATGGAGGCCGTCGAATACGCCGAGCGTGTGCGGCTCACGCCGGTCGTCACCACGAATTCCTTCGCGATCCTGAAGGAGTTCGTGAAATCCGGGCTCGGTATCTCGGTGATGCCGGCCTTCGCGGTGACGGCCGAACTGCAGGCCAAGGAGTTGTTCGCGATCGAGATCGCGCATCCGATCCTCGAGAACGCCGAAGCGCACATGGTCACGCGCGTGGGCCGCAAGCTCTCGGTGGCCGCCAACAAGATGCTGCAGATGATGACGGGGCAGATGCGGGCGTTTCGTTAGCGGGGGCGGCTCGTACGCCGTCCGGCGACGCGAGGCCGGGCTTGGAGACGGTTTGCCCAAGACCGCTGATTCCGCTGCAAGGTGTTCCGGCAGATCACAGCTGCAGCCGAATTCGAGAAAAGCTTCATGGTCATGGGCACATGACCAAAGTCAAACGCCGTCAAACATCCGGATCCTGAATCCGCGCCGACTGAATCACCACCAGCGTATCGCCCGCCTCGATCCTGCACGGCGGATCCTCGTAAAACGAATAGATCTTCCCGCAGCGATCGAGCCCGACCACGATCGCGCCCGGCACCACGTTCGTCAGGCAGCCGATCTCATGCGGCAACGCCTCGCGCTCCAGCAGCGTCGCGCGCCCGCGCGTCGACAGCATGTCGTTCACGAACGGCACGATGTAGCGGCTGTGGACCGCATCCGCGAGCAACAGCGCGCCGATCTTCGTCGACGACACGATCACGTCCGCGCCGGCCTGCCGCAATTGCCGCTGGTACAGGTTCTCCTGGATCCGCACGACGATCTTCGTATCGGGCGCGATGCTGCGCACCGACAGCGTCAGCAGGATCGCGGTCGGATCGTCGGTCACCGAAATGATCACGGCCTTCGCCGCGCGCACCTGCGCCTGCTGCAGCAGATCCTCGTGCGCCGGATCGCCGAGCAAGCCGGTCACGCCGAGCGACGTCGCCGCCTCGAGAGCCTGCTGCTGCGAATCGATCACGATGATCGTCGCCGGATCGACGCCGCTTTCCAGCAACTCGCGCACCGCGATCGATCCCGACAGGCCATAGCCGCACACGACGATGTGATCGGACAGTTGCTTCTGCAGGCGTTTCATGCGGAATTCCTCGATGACGCGCTGGATCACGAACTGATACGCCGTGCCCAGGAAAATGAACCAGATGCCGATACGGATCGGCACGATGAAGAACGCATCGAGCAGGCGCGCGCGCGCCGTGACGGGCACGATATCGCCGTAGCCGACCGTCGCGACCGTGACCATCGTGAAGTACACGAGATCGGCCACCGTCATCGGCGTGCTCTTGGTCGAATCGCGCAGGCCGTCGCGATCGAGATACAGCACGAGGAACGCAAGCGTGCACAACAGCACGACCGCGCCGAGACGGAACAGCAGCGTGCGCCGCGGCGACGTCGCGGGGCGCGTGAACAGCGTGCGCGCACGCGGCGCCTGCCACGGGTTGCGGGCGCGACGCAGGCGCATGCGCAACGAGCGGCGCTGATCGGATGGCGTGGCCAACGGGGAATCTCCTGAAGGATGCGGGCTCGATTCTACGACGGGAACGCACGCGCGCAGCCGTCACAGCATGCTGCGCGGCCGCACCATCGTCCCGTCGACGAAACGCCGCGCGCGAAACGCCGACAGGTCGAGCGACGGCGCGCCCGTGTCGATCCATTCGGCGAGCAGCCGGCCGACGATCGGCCCCATCGCGAAACCGTGCCCGCAGAACCCCGTCGCGATCGCGAGCCCCGACGGTGTACCCGGTGCATCGATCACCGGAATGCCGTCGGGCAGCACGTCGATCAGGCCGGCCCACGCCTCGACGATCTGCGCATCCTTCAGCGCGGGAAAAATCGCCTTGAGCTTCGCGAGCGCGCGCGGCGCATGCGCGCGATTCGGCTGCGGCTGCGGATCGCGCGGCTCGATCGGCCCCGTCGCGCCGCCGATGCGCGCGAGCACGTCGCGCCATGCGGACGCATTCAGGTGCAGCCGGAATTTGTCGCGCTGCGACCAGAATTGCGGCCAGAAGAGGCTCAACCCGCGCAGGTGGCCGAGCGTCAGATCGACGTCGACCTGCATGTCGTCGGCGAGATTGATCGCGCCGTTCGTGCGCTGCCGGATGCCGAGACCATGGCCCCACATCGTCGCCGCCGACACCGGCGGAACCACGTTGGTGCGCATGCAGGTGCCGCGCACGGCCTGCTGCGGCAGCCGGATGCCGACGCCGTCGAGCAGCCGAAAGCTGGTTGCGCCCGCCGCGCAGATCACGCGCCGCGTGCGGATCGCGCCGCGCTCGGTCGCGACGCCGACGACCGCGCCGCCGGCCGTCTCGATCGCCGTCACGCCGCAGCCTTCGAAGAAACGCGCGCCGGCCTCGATCGCGCGCGCCGCGAATGCGGCGGCCACGCGACGCGGCTCGGCCTGCCCGTCGGTCGCCGTATACAAGCCGCCGAGGGTACGCGCGTGCGTCGACAGCCCGCTCACGCGTTCGTCGATCTGGGCGCGCGTCAGCGCGCGCGTGTCGAGCCCGTGTTCGCGCGCCACGGTGAGCCACGCCTGGAACGACGCCCAGTCGTCTTCGTTGTCCGCCATGTAGAGGCAGCCGCCCTGCCGCCATTCGAGATCGAAACCGAGCGCCTGCTCCAGGCCTTCCCAGATCCGCATGCCGGCCATCATCAGCGGCACTTCGGCGGACTCGCGCCCCTGCTGCCGCACGAAGCCCCACGCGCGCGTCGATTGCTGGCCGGCGATGCGCGACTTGTCGAGCACGACGGCTTGCAGGCCGCGCAGGCCGAGGTAGTAAGCGGCCGCGCAGCCCATGATGCCGGCGCCGGCGATCACGACGTCGGCTTCGGTCGGAAACGCCGTTTCGGCGTGAGTCAATGCGTCGTGCAGCGGATAGGTGGTGGTCATTGTTTTCTGTTGGTAATCGGTGCATGGCCGGCAAAGCTTATCGCGGCAACGCCATCCGATGAAGCGAGCGTCGCGCAACGATCCCGGGCGCCTTGCGCATCCGCACACGACAGCCCGCTCGCGTCTTTCCGGCCGTCCCCGTTTTTTCGGCTTGACGCCCCCGGATCGTCACGCGACGATACTGGATATCCATACAGTATCGTCGCAGCAAAATGATCCTCCCCCCATTCGATCCGCCCAAGCTGAACGACCTCACCGAATGGTGGACGCAGTGCACCTACGCGGACGTCCAGCGTCTGATACTCGAAGTGCAGCACCTCCGCCTGACGCTGTGGGAGTTGAAAGCCCACGTCGCGGACGCATCGCGCCGCATCCGCGTGCTCGATCCGGACATGCTCGCGCATGGGTCCGCGCTTCGGCGGCTCGGCTACCTGCTCGACAAGGAGATCGAGCGCGCCAATCCGATCGGACGCACGCGCGACGTGTATGCGCCGTTTTCGGACGAGTGGCGGGCTCGCGCGGCACTGCGCTGCGCATTGCGCGGGCAGCCCGAGCCGGCCGACGCAGGCACGCTGCCGCGCGCGATTCCGGAATTTCAGCGCATCACCTGGGCCGAGCTACGCGATCGCTGGCGTCACCTGAGCGACAGGAAATCGAATCGGCAGAACGTCGAGCAACGGATGGTGCTCGAGATCGCCCGTCAGCGAACCGTGATCCTCGCGCGGGCGCGCAAGCTGGTCGACGCCGCGATCGCCGAGGCGGCGGCGGAGGGAAACCGGTTATTCGCGCTGGATCAGCTCCAGCGGCTCCTGGCGGTCGAGCGGGAGGACGGCGAGCCGTTCATGTACATGCCGCCGTAGCGCGAACGCCGTGAACGACGGTCTGCATGCACAAAGTGGACATTCGCAGCCTCCAATCGCGTTGCCTTCGGACGATCGATATCTCACAACGGGAGCCGTCAATCTACGAATTTCCGGGGGCATTCGCAATATTCAGGCAGGAATTCCGGCCGTTCGGGGCGCCGCACGCGCTGCACTACGCATAGCGGCTCAGCCATTCTTCGGAGAATCGTTTCGCGTACGCGACGGCCTCGGCTTCGGTGTCGAATTCACCCAGCTTGCGGAACGCGGCTTCACGGCTGAAACCCACCTTCGTGACCTCGACCTGCGCGGCGTATTTGCCGGCCTCCGTCACGCGCGGCTCGCAGTTCATTTCGTAGCCGCGCATCAAGAATTTCTTCTGCATCGGTTCAACACTTTTTTGAGACGGCGAAATCGTAGCACGCAGCGTGACGGGTGCCAAAAAATGTATCCGCGCTGGTTTCACTAGAAGAAACCATCGATTGTTCGTCCTGCAACTGCTTCGGCCGTTCGCCGCGCGATATCCTCCGAACATCCCGGCCGGGCGTGATCACGCCCTGCGTTGGTGCGTCGCGTTGCGATTACCTGCCGCCTCGTGGGGAATCACGCGACGGCCCATGGGAATGCAGCCCAAAGGTGCCGAACGCACCGTCGCGCGCACGCGCCGACGCAGGCCCGGCGTAACTTCATGACACACCTTTCACACAAACGCACCTTTCACCACACTGAATGACGACCATTTTGCGGTAAAGTTATCTTTTCCGTGCGTGGCCGGTCGGCTCGCCATTGGACGTCATGAAGACTGTCCGCCGAGACTGCCGCAAGGCGTCGTTCTGAACGTCACGATCCGTTCCCGTAGCATGACCACTGAAGCAATCACCACGGATTCCCTCGCGGTTGCCGAGCGCGTGCGCGAGCTGATGACCCGCAACGGCATCGGCAAGCGCCAGCAGACTACCGAGCTGTGCCGCATCCTCGATCTGAGTTTCTCCCAAGGCCACCGCAAACTGCGCGGCAGCAGCCCCTGGACGCTCGCGCAGATCAAGAAAGTCGCCGAAGCGTACGGCGAACCCGCCGCCCAGCTGTTCGGCGCGCAAACGCTCGACCCGGGCATGGTCGGCGCCTATAGCCAGGAAGCCGTCCTGTATGCGGGCGTCGCCGAGATTCCATGCACCGCCTGGATCGGCGCGCCGCTCGAAGCCGGCGCGCGCCCCGAGTTCGTCGCGTACGAACAGAACGGCCGCTGGCGCGTGCTGCGCCATACCGGCGTGCTGTACCAGAACGCATACGACGTGCACAAGATCGAGATCTATCCGCGCCGCGCGGAAAGCGACAAGCTCGTCGTCGCGGTAATCGACCCCGATCGTGTCAGCGCAACCGAGCTGTGCCGCTATCTCGAACGGCAGGGTTTCGCGACGGCCGCGTTCGACGGTCTCGCGGCATTCGTCGACGCGCTGCAGGGCCAGGCTTTCGACGCAGTCCTGACCGAATGGCTGTTCGACGACGGCACGGCCGCCACCGCGATCAAGGCCGTGCGCACGTCCGACAACCCGGGCGCGCCGGTTTTCGTGCTGACGGGCGCCCTGCTCACCGGCCGCGCGAGCGAAGCCGACATCAGCGAAGTGATCCGCGCGTTCGATGTGGTGTGCTACGAAAAGCCCGCGCGCATGGCGATCCTCAGCGCCGATCTCGCGAAGCGGCTCGCGCGCGGCTGACGTTCGCCGGGCCGGCCGCCCGTCGAACGGCCAACGCCCGCGCGGCGCCGTGGGCATGAACCGGTTCCTCAGTACAATAGCCGCACCCGTTCACGCCCACGCCGGCATCCGCCGCCCGACGCCATGGCCCGCCTCATCCCCGACGACTGGAAAAGCCTCGCCGCGACCGGCGCGGCCGAACGCGAGCGCGAAACGCTCGCCGCGCTCGAACACGCGCTGCCCGACAGCTACACCGTGTATCACGGCGTCCACTGGACGCGCGCCGATCAGGCGTTTTCGGTATTCGGCGAAGCCGCGTTCGTCGTCGTGAGCCCGGCCGGCCGCGTGCTGCTGATCGAGCAGAAGGCCGGCTTCCTGCGCGAGACCCCGAAAGGGCTCGTGAAGGTCTACCTGCAAAAGGAGCGCAACGTCCCGATCCAGCTCGCACGCACGCAGGAGACGCTGCACCGGCGCCTGACGGCCGCGCTCGGCGCGGGCGTCTACGGCGTCGAGGCGCTGCTGTACTGCCCCGACTACTCGATCCGCGACGCGTCGATCGCCGGCGTCGCGCCCGAGCGCATCGTCGATGCGTCGCGCAAGGCGCAGCTCGCGCAAGTGATCCTGCAGATCCTGCCCGAGGACGACGAACACTTTCCGAACGCGCCGAAGCTCCACCATTTCCTCGCGGACGAGCTCGCGCTCACGCCCGACACGAGCGCGCTCGTCGGGCAGGCCGGCACGCTCGTCACCCGGCTGTCGGGCGGGCTCGCCGCATGGGCGCGCCAGCTCGACTTCGCGCCGTTCCGGCTGCGCGTGACCGGCACGGCCGGCTCGGGCAAGACCCAGCTCGCGGTCCAGGTGATGCGCGACGCCGTCGCGGCCGGCAAGCGCGTGCTGTATGTGTGCTTCAACCGGCCGCTCGCCGACTACATCGCGCGCATCGCGCCGCCCGGCGCGAAGATCGCGAACTATCATCAGCTGTGCGACTGGGTCGCGCGCGATGGCGGCTATACGCCCGACTTCCAGGCGCCCGGCGAATTCGAACGGCTCGAGGCGCGTTTCGCGCAAGCGCCGATCCCCGAGCGCTGGCGCTTCGACGTGCTGGTCGTCGACGAAGGGCAGGATTTCCACGCACCGTGGGCGGCCGCGCTGGAGCGCCTGCTGGCGCCGGACGGCGCATGGTGGTGGCTGGAAGATCCGCTGCAGAACCTGTACATGCGCGAACCCGTCGCGCTGCCTGGCTGGGTCACGCTGAAGGCGCTCACGAATTACCGCAGCCCGCGCGACCTGCTCGAATTCGTGCGCGACGTCGTCGGCCGCGTCGAGCCGCTCGCGGCCGAACTGCGCTCGGGCAGCCCGTTCGACGGCTCCGAACCGTCGGTGTCGGCCTACGGCGAAGACGGCGCGTCGGACGACGCATTGGCGCAAGCCTGCATCGATGCGACCAAGCGCGCGATCACGCATGCGTTGTCGCTCGGCTTCCGCAAGCAGGACATCGCGGTGCTGTCGTACCGCGGCCGCGAAGGCTCGGTGCTTGCGCCGCTCGACCAGCTCGGCCCGCACCGGCTCAAGCGCTTCACCGGCAAGTACGACTTGTTCGGCAATCCCGAGTATCGCGAAGGCGACGTGCTGCTCGATTCGATCTACCGCTTCAAGGGTCAGTCGGCGCCGTGCGTGATCCTCACGGAAGTCGACTTCGACGCGCTCGACGCGCGTGCCGCGCGCAAGCTGTTCGTCGGCGCGACGCGCGCGACGATGAAGCTGCTGATCGTCGCGTCGTCGCGCGCGGCCGCGCAACTCGCGGACGCGGCGGGTTGACGCGGCGGGCGGGCGAACGCCTGTCCGTTACCGTGCCGCCGTCATTTCGATTCAAGCCACCCGGAACGCCCCCACCGCACGCCGCAACCCATCCGCCTGCTCCTCGAGCGACGCGGCCGCGGCCGCCGCCTGCTCGACGAGCGCCGCGTTCTGCTGCGACACCTGATCCATCTGCGACACCGCGCGGTTCACCTGCTCGATCCCGTCGCGCTGCTCGCTCGAGGCGGCCGCGATCTCCGTCATGATGCCCGTCACGCGGCCGATCGCCTGCTGGATGTCCTGCATCGTCGCGCCGGCCGTACTGACGAGCCGCGAGCCCGTCGCGACACGCTCGACCGATTCGCCGATCAGCGTACGGATTTCCTTCGCCGCGGACGCCGAGCGCTGCGCCAGCGTACGCACCTCGCCCGCGACCACCGCGAAGCCGCGGCCCTGCTCGCCCGCCCGCGCGGCTTCGACCGCCGCATTCAGCGCGAGGATGTTGGTCTGGAACGCGATTCCCTCGATCGTGCCGATGATGTCGGCGACCTTCTGCGAGCTCTGGTCGATCTCGTTCATCGTGCCGATCACCTCGCCGACGACCGTCGCGCCGCGCGTCGCGATCTCGCTCGCACTGTCCGCGCAGGCCTGCGCCTCGAGCGCGTGGTCGGCATTCTGCTTCACGGTCGCCGTCAGTTGCTCCATGCTCGCGGCCGTCTGCTGCAGCGCCGACGCCTGTTCCTCCGTGCGCTGCGACAGGTCGGTGTTGCCGGCCGCGATCTGGTGCGTCGCCGTCGAAATCGCCTCGGAACCCTGGCTGACCTGGCGCACCGTGTCCGCGAGGCTGCGCTGCATGCCCGTCACGCCCTTGACCAGTTCGGCCATTTCGTCGTGCGACGACCAGCGCAGTTCCGACGTGAGATCGCCGTCCGACAGCCGGCGGAAATGCGACAGCAGGCGATTCACCGGTTGCGTGATCGCGAAATGCAGGCCGATCGCGCAGCCGAGGCATGCGGCCAGCCCGAATGCGATGCCCGCGATCGCGCCGATGCGCATCCAGCCGTAATAGGTCTGCGCGGTGTCGTACACGTCCTTGCCGCGTGCGGCCTGGTACGCATCCAGCGCGTCGGTCGCCTGCGTGAGCGCGACCGACAGCGGCGGCGCGACCGTCATCAGCAACCGGTCGGCTTCGTCGCGCCGCCCTTCGCGGATCGCATCGATCATCGGCTTCAGCGCCTGCCCGATCAGCGCCTGGCGCGCGGCATCGAGGCGGCTCGCGAGCGGGCCCTCGTCGCCGTCGTGCAGCATCGCCGCGTAGTTGCGCCATGCCGTGTCGGCCTTCGCGAGATAGCCCTCGGCCTTCTTCACGAGATCGGGAACCTCCGCCGCGTCCGGATGCAGCAGCGCACGGTCGAGCGTCGTGCGCACGATCGTCAGGTTCAGGCTCGCCGCGGACAGCGCGGTCTTCGCCGCCAGTTGCCGCGTATAGGCCTCGTCGAGGGCGCGATTGGAACTCTGCATGCCCGCGAGGCCGATCAGCCCCGACACGACGAGCAGCGCGGCGACGAGGCCGAGCGTGGAGAAAATCCGCGTACGGATCGAGAAACGGGAAAACAGGGCGTTCAGGTTCATGACGGCACGTGAGCGATGAAAAATGCCGCGGCAATCGGTCCGCGGCCCTCTGTATTACGGTTTGCCTGCACAAAACTTGAGTCCGTCCCTGCTTCGCGGCTGATCGTCGTCAATTTTTCGGGCGGGCAAGCCGCCCGCGCCCGCCGTCACGCCAGCAGCACGACGCCGCCCGTGGTCGCGCGCGACTCCAGCAACCGGTGTGCATCGGCCGCTTGCTCCAAGGGCAGCCGCGCGCCGATCTCGACGTGCATCCCGCCCGCCAGCCGGTCGAGCGTCGCGCGCGCGGCGTCGCGATACGCGCCGGGGTCGCGCGCGATGAAACCGAGCACGCTCGGCCGCGCGAGCGCGATCGAACGCGCCGGGCCCAACTCGTCGAGATCGAACGTCTGTCGCGCGCCGATCGCGGCCACCTGCCCGATGCTCGCGACCATCCCGAACGGACGAATCGCCCCGAGCGTGCGGGTCAGCACGTCGCCGCCGATGCCGTCGATCGCGTAGTCGACGCCCGCACCGCCGCCGAACGCACGCGCCGCCGCGACGAAATCCTCCTCTCGATAATCGACCACCGCTTCGGCGCCGTGCGTGCGCACGAGCGCGGCCTTCGCCGCCGAACCGACGGTGCCGATCACCCGCGCGCCGAGCGCACGCGCCCATTGCGTCGCCAGCAGGCCGACGCCGCCGGCCGCCGCATGCACGAGCACCGTATCGCCGGCGCCGACCTGCCGCACGCGATGCAGCAGCATGTACACGGTGATCCCCTTCAGCAGCCCGGCGGCAGCGGCTTCGTCGCTCAGGCCGTCGGGAATCGGCAGTACGCGCTCGGCCGGCATCGTGCGCAGGCTCGCATAGCTGCCGGTCGGCATGCCGGCATAGGCGACGCGCCGACCGGGCACGAGATCCGGCACGCCCGGCCCGACCGCGTCGATCACGCCGGCCGCCTCGACGCCGAGCGCCGCCGGCAGCGCAGGCAATGCATGCGCGCCCGTTCTGAAATAGATGTCGACGAAATTCACGCCGATGGCGGTCTGGCGAATCCGCACTTCGCCGGCGCCGGGCGGCGCGACGGGCGCATCGACGCGGCGCAGCACGCCGGCGTCGCCGTAACGATCGATCCCGATCCGGATGGCGTGGGTGGTTTCGGTCATGACGTTCCTCGTTATCGAATGAAGTGACACGATCATCCCATCGTGCATAATCGAACGGAATTCACGTTGAACGCCCACCTATTGTGCAAAATTCGACCGACCGCGATCCTGTTACCTCGCCCGCATTGCCGATGAGCTGGGACGACATCCGCTACTTTCTGGCGGTGATGCGCGGCGGCAGCCTGTCGGCCGCCGCCCGCGTGCTACAGGTCCAGCATTCGACGGTCGCGCGGCGCATCGACGCGCTGGAATCGGCGCTCGGGATCCGGCTGTTCGATCGGCTGCCGCGCGGATGGCCGCCGACCGACGAAGGGCTGCACCTCGCCGAGCACGCCGCCCGCCTCGAAGCCGACGCGCATGCGTTCGCGCGCGCCGCGCAGGGCGCGGCCTCGCTCGACGGCGTGGTACGCGTATCGGCGTCGCCGGTGTTCGCGAGCCACTTCCTCGCGCCGCGCCTCGCCCGTGCGCAGCGCGCGTGGCCGGCGCTGCGGATCGACCTGATGGGCGAGATGCATGCGGCGAACCTGTATGCGCGCGAAGCCGATCTCGCGGTGCGGCTGTCGCGGCCGAGCGAGCCGGGGCTCGCCGCGCGCCGGCTCGGTACGATGCGCTTCGCGCTGTGCGCGGCACCGGAATGGGCGGATGCGCCGCCCGACACCTGGCCGTTCGTCGGCTACGACGACGCGCTCGCGCAAACGCCGCAGCAGCAGTGGCTCGAACGCTTCGCGGCCGGGCGCCGCTTCGCGTTCATCGCCAACGACCTGGCCGCGCAACATCGCGCGTGCGCAGCCGGGGCCGGTGTCGCGCTGCTGCCGCGCTTTCTCGTCGACGATCCAACGGCGCACGCCGGCGCGCCGCTCGTCGAGCTGACGGCCGCCCCGCGTTGCGACATCGAGCGCGAGATCTGGCTCGTGGTTCATCCGGACGTGCGCCGATCGCCGCGCGTGCAGCGCGTCGCCGACGCGATCGCCGACGCGGTGCATGCGGCGGACGGCCGCCTGTAAGCCGCCGAAACCGCAAACGGCTTTGCCACGCGCGTCGGCGGCCGGCATAGTAGCGCTTTCACTTCATTCGCCCCGCCGCCATGTCCACCGCCTCCGCCTGCGTCGTGCGTGACGCGACCGACGCCGACCTCGATGCCATCCATGCGATCTATGCGCACCACGTTCGCCACAGCGTCGCGTCGTTCGAGGAAACGCCGCCCGACGTCGCCGAACTGCGCGCACGCCGCGATGCGGTGCTGAACCACGGGCTGCCGTACCTCGTCGCCGAATGCGACGGCCGCGTGGCCGGCTACGCGTACGCGACGCCGTACCGCACGCGCAGCGCGTACCGCTTCACGATCGAGGATTCGATCTACATCGACGATGCGCAACGCGGGCGCGGAATCGGCCGCGCGTTGCTCGCGGCGCTGATCGCGCGCTGCGAAGGCGGCCCGTGGCGGCAGATGATCGCGGTGATCGCCGACGGCGGCACCGGCGGCTCGACGTCGCTGCATCGCGCGTTCGGTTTCGAGCCGGCCGGCCTGTTGAAAGCGGTCGGCTTCAAGCACGGCCGCTGGATCGACACGGCGCTGCTGCAGCGCCCGCTCGGCGACGGCGCGAACACGCGCCCCGCCTCGCCCGAGCCTGCCCCGGCGCGCTAGAATGGCCGCATGTCAAAACAGACTCATTCCACGCCCGACGAGGCCGCGCCGGATTCCCGCAACGAATACACGGTCGACGAGCTCGCGCGCGTGTCCGACACCACCGTGCGCAACGTCCGCGCCTACCAGGATCGCGGGCTGCTCGCGCCGCCGGAGAAACGCGGGCGCGTCGGCATCTACGACGACACGCACGTCGCGCGCCTGAAGCTGATCAACCATCTGCTCGCGCGCGGCTACACGCTGTCGAACATCCAGGATCTGATCAAGGCGATCGACGAAGGCCACGATCTGCGCTCGATCCTCGGCCTCGAGAACGCGATCGGCGGCCGCTGGTCGCACGAGTTGCCGAAAACCTACTCGCTCGCGCAACTCGCGCAGATGTTCGGCCCGCAGGCGACCACGCAACTGTCGCGCGTGACCGAGCTCGGGCTGCTCGAACGGCGCGGCCTGTCGTTCGTCGCGAAGAGCCCCGCGCTGCTCGAGGCGGCGGCCGCGATGACGAAGGAAGGGATTCCGCCGCGCGAGCTGCTCGACGTGATCAGCCTCGCGCGGCCGCATTTCGACGCGATCGCGCGCCTGCTCGTCGACCTCGTCGTGAAGCGGCTCGACCGCTACGACGCCGGCACGCTGCCGCCGGCCACCGACGTGCCCCAACTGGTCGACGCGATCTGGCGCCTGCGCCCGCTCGCGGCCGTGTTCGTCGAAGGCGAGACGAACCGCGCGCTCGAAACCGCGGCCGGCGCATATCTCGGCGGGCGGGTCGCGACGATCCTCGACAAGAAGCTCAGCGAGGAAGCAGCGCGGCAGTCCGGCACGACGGACACGCCCGATCCGGCGGGCGGCGGCGACAAAGCATAGGCCCGACGCCGTCATATCCATATCGGCAATGCTTCGTTTGCGGGCGCGATCGCCCATGCGACGATTCTTCCAACCGAGCGGCGCCGGCCGCTCCCCGAAGATGCCTCGCATGGAGTTCGTTCGATGATTCGTTTCACCCGCTGGATCACCCGCGCCGCCGCCGTCTCGCTCGTTGCCCTGTCCGCCGCGTCGGCGTTCGCGCAAGGCGGCGCCGACAAGATCGTGCGCATCGGTTATCAAAAGGCCGGCCTGCTGTCGGTCGTCAAGGCGCAGGGCGCGCTCGAAGCGCGGCTCAAGCCGCTCGGCTATGGCGTTCAATGGTTCGAATTCCCGGCCGGCCCGCAACTGCTCGAGGCGCTGAACGCGAACAGCATCGACTTCGGCTACACGGGCGCGCCGCCGCCCGTGTTCGCGCAGGCGGCCGGCGTGCAGTTCGTCTATGTCGGCGCGGAACCGCCGGCGCCGCACAACGAAGCGGTGTTCGTGAAGGCCGATTCGCCGATCCGGACGGTGGCCGGCCTGCGCGGCAAGAAGGTCGCATTGCAGAAAGGCTCGAGCGCGAACTACCTGCTGCTCGAGGCGCTGAAGAAAGCCGGCGTGCGCTATGACGAAATCCAGCCGGTGTATCTCCCGCCGGCCGATGCGCGCGCCGCGTTCGAAAGCGGCAACGTCGATGCGTGGGCCGTGTGGGATCCGTACTACGCGGCCGCGCAAAGCGCGCTGAAGGTGCGCACGCTGTCCGACTACACGGGGCTCGCCGCGACCAACAATTTCTACGAGGCGACGCGGAGTTTCGCGCAACAGCATCCCGACGTGGTCGGCGCGATCCTGAAACAGGCGCGGGAAACGGGCCAGTGGGTCAACGCGCATCCGGCCGACACGGCGGCGCTGCTTGCGCCGAAGGTCGGGTTGCCGCAGGCGCTCGTCGAGACGTGGATCAAGCGCGTGCCGTTCGGTGCGGTGCCGATCGACGAACGCATCGTCGCCGCGCAGCAAGGTGTGGCCGATGCGTTCCACGCGGCGAAGCTGATTCCGCAGAAACTGAGCGTGGCCGAAAACGCCTGGGTCGACAAAAGCGTGGCGGGTGCGCTGGCGGCGAAGTAACGCGCGCGGCCCCCTCCATCGGCAGGCCGGCCGGGAGCGCTGCCCCGCCGGCCGCTGTCGCGTGCCGCGCGCCACGCGCTCAACGCAACGCCCCCGCCACCTTCTTCTGCCGCCACAGACACAGCAGATCGCACGCCACATGCGCGGCCGCGATCGCCGTGATGTCCGCGTGATCGTACGCCGGCGCCACCTCCACGACGTCCGCCCCGACCAGATTCACCGCCCCGAGCGCGCGCACGATCGCCAGCGCCTGCGCGGACGACAACCCGCCCGCGACCGGCGTCCCCGTTCCTGGCGCGAACGCCGGATCGAGGCAATCGATATCGAACGTCAGGTATGCAGGCCGCGTACCGACGATCTCGACGATGCGCTCGACCGCCGCCCGCGCACCCTGGTCATGCACCCACGCGGCATCGAGCCGCTCGATCCCGAGAAAATCGTCGTTCCACGTACGAATGCCGACCTGCACCGACGTCGCGGGATCGATCAGCCCTTCCTTCACGGCCTTGTAGAACATCGTCCCGTGATTGAGGCTGTCCGGGTCGTCGTCGGCCCACGTATCGCAATGCGCGTCGAAATGGATCAGCGACAGCGGCTTGCCGTGGCGCTCCGCGTGCGCGACCAGCAGCGGATACGTGATGTAGTGGTCGCCGCCGAGCGTCAGCATCTTCGCGCCCGAGCGCAGGATCGTGCGTGCATGCTCGACGATCGCCGGCTTGATCGACAGCGGATTGTGCGCGTCGAACCAGCAGTCGCCGTAGTCGACCGCCGCGAGGTCGTCGAACGGATCGAAGCCCCACGGATACGGGTTGAGCTCCGCGAGCTGCACGCTCGCCGCGCGGATCGCGGCCGGCCCGAGCCGCGCACCGGAGCGATACGTCGTCGCGAGATCGAGCGGCACGCCGGAAATCGCGACGTCGACGCCGTCGAGCGCGCGCGAGTAATTGCGGCGCATGAACGACAGCACGCCCCCATAGGTGTTTTCGATCGAGGAACCGTACGGCGTCGTGCGACGGATCGCGCCGTCGCCGTGGAGAAGTTCGGTCATGGTCGGACCTGTTTTCGTGGCGGCCGCGCCGCCCCGCTTCGAACGAGCGCGCGGGCCGGGCACGGCGGGGATTCATCGGGCATGCATCGGCTCGCGCATTCAGTCGAGAGGCGACGCGGGACATCGACAGCGACAACGGCAATACCGCGGCGATCATAGCAAGCCGAATCGCAGCCGTTGCCCCGGTTCCGCCGGGGCAACGCGCGGAAAAATCCGGTGCCGCAGCGCAGGCCGCCGTCGTCGTTTCCTAGAAGGATTCGCCGGTTTTGGCGTGCTCGTTCTTCCGGATAATGGCCGGCAGCCGCGCCCCCGACGGCGCGTCGTCCACCGCAGACGACAACAAACCGGAGACACCCGCCTTGATCGCCACGCTTCCCGCCACCTACCGCCGGCTCTGGCCGCTCGCCATCGCTGCGGCGCTGCTGTACGGGCTGTCGCTCGCCGCCGCCCCCTATCCGGGCCAGGCCGCCGCGAAAGCCGCGATGGGCATCCTGCTGCTCGCGGCGGGCAGCACCTGCGGCGCGGCGCGCGAACGCGCATGGCTGTGCGCGGCGCTCGCGACCGCCGTGCTCGGCGACGTGCTGCTCGCGCTGCCCGACTGGCCGCTGTCGTTCGTCCTCGGCCTCGGCGCATTCCTGCTCACGCACGTGTGTTATTGCGCGATCTTCTTCCGATGGCGCGCGCGGCCGCACGGCTGGCGCATCGTTGCGCTCGTCGGGCTGTGGATCGCCGCGCCGGCGTTCTACGCGGCGTTCTTCCCGCACCTCGGCGAGCTGCTGGCGCCGGTCGCCGTCTACATGCTCGTGCTGTGCATGATGGCGAGCTTCGCGCTCGCCGCCCGCACGCGCGGCCCGCTGGTCGCCATCGGCAGCCTGATCTTCGTCGGCTCCGACACGCTGATCGGCGTCGGCCGCTTCCTCGGCGTTTTTCCGGGCATCGACTATCTGATCTGGGGCCTCTATGCGCTCGCGCAGGTCACGATCGTGGCCGGGGTTTTCCATGAGATCGCCGGCCGGTCGATCAGCCCCTGATACCGTTTCAAACGGGCCGCCGCGCGCGGGCGGCCCCGGTTTTCCCCTGTCTTGCCCTGCCGACGGCCTCTTCCGCTCATCCCGCATTGCGGAAACCGGACCGTTCCAAACCCCGCTCAGCCTTTTCCCGTCTAGCTTCCGGCCCTTAGAGCGCCACCTCTAGCCTCTTGCGGTTTCGGGGTTCACCCACTATCGTTACATCAACCAATGTAACATTAAAAAATGAGCCAGATCGGAGACACCCGGATGAATGCTCGCACGTTGCCTTTCGGTCCACCCGGCCACGACGGCCTGGACGAAACCATCGACATCGCCATCATCGGCACCGGCTTTGCCGGCCTCGGGATGGCGATCCGCCTGAAGCAAACGGGCGTGACCGACTTCGTCGTCCTCGAGAAGGCCGCGTCGGTCGGCGGCACATGGCGCGACAATCATTACCCCGGGTGCGCATGCGACGTGCAATCGCACGTGTATTCGTTCTCGTTCGCGCCGAACCCGCGCTGGACGCGCATGTTCGCGCCGCAGCCGGAGATCCGCGCGTATCTGGAAGACTGCGTGCAGCGCTTCGGCATCGGCCCGTACCTGCGGCTGAATCACGAGTTGCAGCGCGCCGAGTACGACGAAGCCGCGCAACGCTGGCGCCTCACGTTCGCGAACGGCAAGCGGCTGTCCGCGCGCGTGCTGGTGTCGGGAATGGGCGGGCTGTCGCGCGCCGCGCTGCCGGCGATCCCCGGTGTCGAAACCTTCCAGGGCCGCGCGTTCCATTCGCAGCAGTGGGATCACGACTATCCGCTCGAAGGCAAGCGCGTCGCGGTGATCGGCACCGGCGCGAGCGCGATCCAGTTCGTGCCGCGGATCGCGCCGCGCGTGAAGTCGCTCGCGCTGTTCCAGCGCACGCCGCCGTGGATCATGCCGAAGCCCGACCGCAACCTCACCGGCTTCGAGAAATGGCTGTTCCGCACGCTACCGTTCACGCAGAAGGTCGTGCGCAGCGGCATCTACTGGATGCTCGAATCGCGCGTGCTCGGCTTCGCGATCCATCCGTCGCTGATGAAGAACGTGCAGAAGCTCGCGCTGCGCCACATCCGCAAGCAGATTCCCGATCCGGAACTGCGCAAGGTGGTGACGCCGAACTACACGCTCGGCTGCAAGCGCGTGCTGATCTCGAACGACTACTATCCGGCGCTGTCGCGCAAGAACGTCGACGTGATCACGACCGGCATCGACCATATCGAAGCCGACGCGGTCGTGACGACCGACGGAAAGCGCCATGAAGTCGATTGCCTGATCTACGGCACCGGCTTCCAGGTGGCCGACCCGTATCCGCGCGGCGCGATCGTCGGCCGCGGCGGCCTCGACATCGTCGACGCCTGGCGCGACGGCGCGCACGCGTATCTCGGCACGACGCTGCCCGGCTACCCGAACTTCTTCATGATCGTCGGCCCGAACACGGGCCTCGGCCACAACTCGATGGTGTTCATGATCGAGTCGCAGATCGAATACATCCTCGGTGCGTTGCAGGCGATGCGCCGCGAGCACGCGGACGCGATCGAGGTGCGCCCGCTCGTCGAGGCCCAGTTCAACAACGATCTGCAGGGCAAGCTGAAAAAGGCGATCTGGTCGACGGGCGGCTGCAAGAGCTGGTACCTCGACCAGCGCACCGGCAAGAACACGACGCTGTGGCCGGGCTTCACGTGGCGCTTCCGCCAGGCGACCGCGCGCTTCTCGATCGCCGATTACCACGCGTATCGCGCACCGCACGACACGACCGCGCGGCCCGCCGCCGCGCCGGCCGCTTCCGCTTCCACGTCCGCCGAAGCGGCCTGAGCCAGACAAGGAGCCACCGACATGAGAGATTTCGCCAACAAGGTCGCCGCGATCACGGGCGCCGGCTCGGGCATGGGCCGCGCGCTCGCGATCCAGCTCGCGCAGGCCGGCTGCCACGTGTCGCTCGCCGACAAGAACGGCGTCGGCCTCGCGGAAACCGAACGGATCGTCCGCGCGATCGCGCCGAACGTGCGCGTGTCGACGCGCGTGCTCGACGTCGGCGATCGCGACGCGATGTTCGCGTGGGCCGACGACACCGCGCGGGAGCACGGCAAGGTCAACCTGATCTTCAACAATGCGGGCGTCGCGCTGTCCAGCACGATCGAAGGCATGGACTACGGCGATCTCGAGTGGATCGTGAACATCAACTTCTGGGGCGTCGTGCACGGCACGAAGGCGTTCCTGCCGCACCTGAAGGCGTCGGGCGAAGGCCACGTGATCAACACGTCGAGCATCTTCGGGATCTTCGCGCAGCCGGGCATGAGCGGCTACAACGCGACCAAGTTCGCGGTGCGCGGCTTCACCGAATCGCTGCGCCAGGAACTCGACATGATGAAGTGCGGCGTGTCGGCCACGTGCGTGCATCCGGGCGGCATCCGCACGAACATCGCGCAGTCGAGCCGCGTCGCGAAAAACATGGTCGGCTTCATCGTCGAGAGCGAACAGCAAGGCAAGGACAGCTTCGAGAAGTTCTTCATCACGAGCGCCGACGACGCCGCGCGCACGATCCTCGCCGGCGTGCGCAAGAACAAGCGCCGCGTGCTGATCGGCCGCGACGCGAAGGGCGCGGACTGGATGGCGCGCATCCTGCCCGCCGCCTACCAGGCGCTCGTCGTGCTCGCGACGCGCCGCGAGGCCGCGAAGGCCCGCCGCGCCGCACGCGGCACGCCGGCGCCGGTGCACGCCACCTACAACAATGCAGGCAATCAGGGAGAACAATCATGACGACACCGAACATGATGCCCGTGCGGCGCGACATCCGTTTCGCGCTGCCGCCCGAACGCGCGAAGGACTGGCATGTGCAGGGCGTACCCGTCACGCACTTCATGAATGCGCTGTCGCTGCTGTTTCCGGCCGGCGAACGCTTCTTCATGGACTCGGTGCGCAATTACCGCGACCGGATCGAGGATCCCGAGCTGAAGAAGCAGGTGCTCGGCTTCATCGGCCAGGAAGCGATGCACACGCGCGAGCACATCGAGTACAACGACCTGCTGCAGGCGTCCGGCCTGCCCGCGCACAAGCTCGACAAGCGGCTGTGGACGATCCTCGGCTTCTTCAAGAAGACGCTGCCGCATTCGATGCAGCTCGCGATCACGATCGCGCTCGAGCACTACACGGCGATCCTCGCGAACCAGTTGCTGTCGGGCCACGAGCACCGGATCGACGGGTCGGTCGAAGGCTATCAGCAGATGTGGATGTGGCACGCGATGGAGGAAACCGAGCACAAGGCGGTGTCGTACGACGTGTGGAACGTCGTGATGAAGCCGGGCCTCGGCAGCTACCTGCTGCGCACCGGCACGATGCTGCTTACGACCGTGATGTTCTGGACGATCGTGTTCGACTTCCACGTGCGGCTGATGCTGTCGCACCGCCGCAAGCATGGCAAGTTCGGCGGCATGTGGCGCCTCGTGAAGTATCTGTACAGCCCGAGGAATGGCGTGTTCCCGAGCATCGCGCGAGAATGGCTCGACTATTTCCGGCCGGGCTTCCATCCGTGGGACCACGACAACCATCAGTATCTGCAGGGGCTCGACACGCTGCTCGCCAACATCGACGCGACCAACGCGCGTTATGCGGCGCAGGCTGCGCCGCGCCGCGTGCCGCTGCATCCGGTTGCGCAGGCATGACGCGATGGCGCGCGCTCACGAGATGCTGACCGTCCCGTCCGGCGACGTGAAACTCGCCGTCTACGTCAGCGGGCCGCGTCGCGCGCCGCCGCTGATCCTCGTGCATGGCTACCCCGACTCGGCGGCCGTGTGGGCGCCGATCCGCGCGCGGCTCGCGAAGCGCTACCGCGTGATCGCGTACGACGTGCGCGGTGCCGGCGCATCCGATGCGCCGCGCCGCCGCGCCGACTACACGCTCGAGCGGCTCGCCGGCGACCTGAAGGCGGTGGCCGACGCAACCTGCGGCGGCCGGCCGTTCCACCTCGTCGGCCACGACTGGGGCTCGATCCAGTGCTGGGAGGCCGTGACCGACCCTGCGTTGCGCGGCCGCATCGCGTCGTACACGTCGATCTCGGGCCCGTGCCTCGATCACGTGTTCCGCGCGAAGATGCGGCTCAAGCAGAGCCTGAAATCGTGGTACATCGCGTTCTTCCATCTGCCGCTCGTACCGTCGCTGGTGTGGCGGCTCGGCGGCGCCGCGCTGTGGCCGCGCTGGCTGCAGATCACGGAGCGCGTGCGCGCCGAGCGCGATCCCGCGCAACTGAAGAACGCGCTGAACGGAATGCAGATGTACCGCGCGAACTTCATCGCGCGGGCCCGCAAGCCGCGTGAACGGTATGCGCAGGCGCCGGTGCAGATCCTGGTGCCCGTGCGCGACCGCTACGTGTCGCCCGAGATGTCGGCCGACCTCGACCGCTGGCTCGGCGAGCACGTGCGCGAGGAAATCGACGGCACGCACTGGATCGTGCTGCGCCATCCGGACCTGATCGCGTCGCGGATCGACCGGTTCGCGTCCGCGCATGAAGGGGCCGCGGTCGCGGCAGTACCGGCGGCGACGCCGGCCATGCGGACGGGAGCGGCCATTCAGCGCAGCGGCGGCAAACGCTTGAACAGCGTTTCGTAGTCGATCACGAGCCCGTCGTCGTCGATGTCCATCTCCGCCGTGAAATTCCGGAAGATGCCTTCGTATCGGTAGCGGCGGCCCGGTTCGATGCACGCATAAGCCTGCTTGACCGGCGTGACCTTCAGATCCGGCGTCGAGATGTACGCGACGTCGATCGGCTGTCGCTCGCCGCGCGCGAGGCCGAGGCGGCCGATCGGCAGCGAATTCGTGAACGGCGTCGCCGCGATGTCGATGTCGATGCAGCCGTCGAGCTCGTGCAGTTCGCGGCCTGAACCGTCGCGCCAGTGCCCGGCCCCGTCGCCGCGCAGTTCGAGCGTGCCGCCGCCCATCACCTTGAGCACCGCGTAGGTCACGCGCCATTGCGCATCGCACTCGACGCGATACGCCAGCCCGTATGCACGGCCGTACCGCTGGCCGACCACCGCGCTTTCGACGACGATGCCGGAATCATTCCGGTCAAACGTCAGATGTTCGATTCCGTCGCCCTCGAGCGACGCCCACCGCAGTTCGCGCATTCTGCCGCCTCCTTGTTACCGCACATCGAGGCATCGTCACACAAATCCCGGCTGTCGAGAATGCCGCCGTCGACGAGTCCAGCGCGCGTCATTCGTGTTCGGCGGCTATTGCCAGCCCCTCGAACGCCGATCGGATAGCTTCCACGACTCGAGCCGCTCCGCGCTCATCCTCGAACGGCGAACTCGGTCCACCCGGTGGCTGGCGCACCGTCCAAGGTTAAGTCCAGATTCACGCTCGCCACTCGTTCACGTTGAAGCATGTGGCACGCGCACGGTTAGCCCTGGCAAATCAGCGAAATCCGCGACGTTCAGCGTCATCAGCGCATAGCCGTGCTCAATCGCCTGCGCTGCAATCCACAGATCGTTGTAGCGCGGCCGCGGCGAGCGGCCCGCCTGCTTGACAGCAGCAGCCAGCACCCCGAAAGCGGCCGCAGTGTGGCGCGTGACTTCAAGCACAGGTCGGCGCTCAAGTTGGCGCAAATGGGCGGCGCGCCGCGCGCGTTCGGCAGCGTCCGCGCAAGCCTGCACGCCGAATGCCAGTTCGCCCAACGAAATCGTCGAGATGAACACAGGCGCATCGCCCGCCGTGTCGATCACGGCACGCGATTCGATCGTGCCGCCGGCCAGCCCCACCCACACGCAACTGTCGATGATCATGCCCACGGATCACGAACTCCGTCTTCGAAGCCGCTGCGACTATCTCGCAGCCAACGGGCTGCGTCCTCGGCGTCGAAACTTGCAGACAGGCCTTCGAGCGCTTGTGCGGCGTCCATAACGGGCTCGGCCGGGACCAGCCGCGCGATCACGGTCTGGTTGCGTTCGACCACGATCGTCTCACGGCGTTGGGCGACCTGATCGAGGATCTGGCGAGTATGGCGGGCCAGTTCAGTTGCGGTAATGGTGACCATGGCGTCTCCGGGACGAGCAATACGTATTGTACGTATTATACGCATTCAATGCCCGGTGCGAGAACGAATGGCTGAACGTGGTGGGCTTCGTGGGCGAGTCGAGACCAGAGTCCCCTTGCCGCACGGTTCTACAACAGCGCATTCGCCAGAGCAGACCTCGCTATTGAGCTTCGGTCCGCGTCCGGCGAGCGTGGTCGAACCGCAACCATATCGCCTTGAGATCACAGCCTGGTCGGGCTCTCGGAGCGATACGCGATTTCGTCCAACGTTGGGTCGTCGTGGTCAACATGACCGGGGCGCCGAGCCGCTCGGCAAAGTCGACTACACCCGCGCCGAATACACACCGACCATGCCCC
Organism: Burkholderia sp. AU44665; assembly: GCF_030504405.1. NCBI lineage: Bacteria > Pseudomonadati > Pseudomonadota > Betaproteobacteria > Burkholderiales > Burkholderiaceae > Burkholderia > Burkholderia sp. AU44665. The sequence goes on from NZ_JAUJRI010000001.1 coordinate 932,126, forward strand.
ACATCAGGGCATTCGCCACAAATCCTGACTATCCAGAATTCCCTATTCCGGTGCATCGAAACGTGCCCTATGCTCGCGGCTTGTCCTGCTCCGCCGCCATCATGCCTACCGCCCGTCCCGCCTCGCCGTCGATCGACCTGCGCATTCTGCTGCGCGGCATTGGGCAAATCGTGCTGCAGGCGAACGCGCTCACCGGTACGCTGCTGCTCGCCGCGCTGGCGCTGACCGACCTGTGGCTCGCATGCGCGGCGCTGGTCGGCTCGGCTGCCGCCAGCATGGCGGCCGTGCTGACGGGCGCCGAGCGCCGCGACGTCGAACAGGGGCTGCACGGCTTCAACGGCGCGCTGGCCGCGCTGATCGCCGTCCTGTTCGCGCCCGGTCAACTCGCCGCCGTCGCGCTGGTGCCCCTGGTCGCGATCGGCGCGGCGCTCGTGCAACGCGCGATGCGGGCGCCGCTCGCCCGCTGGCGCCAGTGCCCGTATTCGAGCCCGTGCCTGGCCGTCACCGCGCTGTGGCTGCCGTTTGTCGCGTCGCAGCATGCGGACGGCGCGAGCGCCGATCCCGTGCCGACGCTCGCTTCCGCAACCGACGCGCTGCTGTCGGGCGTCGCTCAGACCACCTTCGCGCAAGGCGCATGGGCCGGCGCGCTGGTCGTCGCCGCTCTGGCCGTCGCGTCGCGCCGCGCGGCCGCGTTCGCGCTCGGCGGTGCGATCGCGTCGACCGTGCTGCTCATCGCGCTCGGCGCGAGCGACGCCTCGCTCGCCGATGGCCTGCTCGGCTTCAATGGCGCGCTCGCCGCGCTCGCGCTGATGTCGCGCGGGCCGCGTGCGGCGCTCGCGGCCGCCGCCCTCGCCGCGCTGATCCAGTGGCTCGCGATGCGCGCAGGCATTACCGTGTTCACGGCGCCGTTCGCGCTCGCGTCATGGGTGACCGTAGCCGTCGCGCGCCGCCTCACCCTCGGAGAACCCGATGTCATTCGCACACCGTCCTGATGCCGTGAAGCCCGGCGGCCCGATCTCGGACGCCGAACGCAAGCTGCGCGTCGACCTCGCCGCCGCGTACCGGCTCGTCGCGCTGAACGGCTGGGACGATCTGATCTACACGCATCTGTCCGCAACCGTGCCGAGCGAGCCGGGCCACTTCCTGATCAACCCGTTCGGCCTGACCTTCGACGAGGTCCGCGCATCGAACCTCGTGAAGATCGATCTGGCCGGCAACCGGATCGGCGACGGCGAGCACGCGGTCAACGTGACCGGCTTCGCGCTGCATGCGGCCGTGCACGCCGCGCGCGCGGACGCCGTCTGCGTGATGCACCTGCACAATACGGCCGGCGTTGCCGTGTCGATCCAGCGCGACGGGCTGTTGCCGGCGTCGCAGCACGCGCTGCGCTTTCATGGCGATCTCGCGTACCACGACTACGAGGCGCTCGCGTTCTCGCCGGCCGAAGGCGCGCGGCTGACCGCGAGCCTCGGCGCGAAATCCGCGATGCTGCTGCGCAATCACGGCACGCTGACGGTCGGCCGGACCGTCGCCGAAGCGTACGTGCTGATGGATACGCTGATCAAGGCGTGCGACATCCAGTTGCGCGCGCAAGCAGGCGGCGGGCCCCTCGTGCTGCCGGAACCGGCCATCGCCGAGCGCACCGCCGAACAACTGCGCGACGGCGGCGCGATCGAGGGTGAACTGGAATGGCCGGCGCTGCTGCGCCGGCTCGACCGGATCGATCCGTCGTATCGCGACTGACGCCGCATCCGCACCGTATCGAATCGCTCGTCGTCACTCGTTCAATCCCAACCGGAGCATGTGTCATGCCGACTTTCAATATCCAGCTGTTCGAAGGCCGCACCGTCGAGCAAAAGCGCGCATTCGTCGAAGCAATCACGCGCGTCACGTGCGAGACGCTCGGCTGCGCGCCGGGCTCGGTCGATATCATTCTCACCGACGTGAAGAAGGAGAACTGGGCGACGGCCGGGAAGCTGTGGAGCGATGAGGGTTGAGCGACACGGGCGGCGTCGCTTCGGCGTCGTCTGCCCGGTGCCGCACCCTAACCCTACCCCGCGGCGCCTGCCGTCGTTGTGCGCCCGCACATCGCTTCGTCACGCAATCGGCGCATAATGCGGGGCAGACGCAGCAGCCGATGGCCACCCGACGAGGAGACCGCCATGGAAGCGAAGAACGAGGAAGTCGTCGCACACCTGCTCTCCGATGTCGTCGAATTCGCGCGCGCTCGCCTGCCCGACGCCACGTTCCGGATCGTCGAACCCTTCCTGCGTCATTACTACGATTTCGTCGATGCGGACGATCTGCAGAGCCGCGGCATCGCCGACCTGTACGGCGCCGCGATGGCGCACTGGCAGACCGCCCAGAAATTCGTGCCCGGCAGCGAACGCCTGCGCGTGTACAACCCGATCCTCGAGCAGCACGGCTGGCATTCCGACCACACGGTGATCGAGATCGTCAACGACGACATGCCGTTCCTCGTCGACTCGGTGACGATGGCCATCAACCGTCTCGGGCTCGCGCTGCATTCGGCGCTGCATCCGGTGTTCCGCATCTGGCGCGGCGCCGGCGGCGGTATCGAGCGGGTCGACGCGGGCGGCGCGACGTCCGGCGACGGCCAGTCGCAACTCGCGTCGTTCATCCATTTCGAAGTCGACCGCTGCGGCGACGCCGCGTTGCTCGACACGCTGCGCGAGGACATCGCGCGCGTGCTCGGCGACGTGCGCGCGTCGGTGGAAGACTGGCCGAAGATCGTCGACATCGCCCGCGCGACGATCAAGGAGATGAAGGCGCGCGAATCGACCGCGGAGGACATCGAGGCACGCGCGTTCCTCGAATGGATGGCCGCCGATCACTTCACGTTCCTCGGCCAGCGCGACTACGCGCTCGTATCGGACGGCACGGGTTTCGGCCTGCGCGGCATCGAGGGCTCGGGCTTCGGCATCCTGCGCGAATCGTTGCGCACGTCCGGCGCGCCCGACGTGACGCCGCTGCCGCCGGCCGCCGCCGAGATCATCACCGGCCCCTGGCCGATCTTCCTGACCAAGGCGAATTCGCGCGCGACCGTGCACCGGCCCGGCTACCTCGACTACGTCGGCGTGAAGCTCGTCGGTGCGGACGGCAAGGTCACCGGCGAGCGCCGCTTCATCGGCCTCTACACGTCGACCGCCTATTTCGGTTCGTTCACCGAGATCCCGATCGTGCGCCGCAAGTGCGCGAACATCGTGCGACGTGCGGGCTTCCTGCCGAAGGGGCATCTCGGCAAATCGCTCGTGACGGTGCTCGAAACCTATCCGCGCGACGAACTGTTCCAGGCCGACGAAGACCGGCTCTACGACATCGCGCTCGGCATCCTGCGCCTGCAGGAACACCAGCGCACGCGGCTGTTCGTGCGCCGCGACCGCTTCGACCGCTTCGTGTCGTGTCTCGTGTTCGTGCCGCGCGACAAGTACAACACCGATCTGCGCCGCCGCATCGCGAAGCTGCTGGTCGATGCGTACAACGGTGTGAACGTCGAGTTCACGCCGCTGCTGTCGGAATCGGCGCTCGCGCGCATTCATTTCGTCGTGCATGCGGAACCGGGCACGATGCCCGACGTCGACACGCGCGAGCTCGAAACGCGGCTCGTGCAGGTCACGCGCCGGTGGCAGGACGATCTCGCCGACGCGCTGCTCGACACATTCGGCGAAGAGCAAGGCAACCGCCTGCTGCAGCGCTATGCCGATTCGTTCCCCGCCGGCTATCGCGACGACTACCCGGCGCGCACGGCCGTGCGCGACATCGAGCTGATCGAGCGCGTGAAGGACTCGGGCCAGCTCGCGATGAACCTGTACCGCCCGATCGAGGCCGAGCCGCGCGCGTTCCGCTTCAAGGTGTATCGCGCGGGCGACCCGATCGCGCTGTCGCGCAGCCTGCCGATGCTCGAACATCTCGGCGTGCGCGTCGACGAGGAGCGGCCGTACCGGATCCAGACGCAGGACGCCGCGCATGCATGGGTACACGATTTCGGCCTCGAGCTCGCCGACGATACCGAGTTCGACATCGAGCGCGTGAAAGGCCTGTTCGAGGACGCGTTCGACCGGATCTGGAGCGGCCGGATCGAAAACGACGACTTCAACCGTCTCGTGCTGGGCGCGCACCTGAGCGCACGCGAAGTGACGATCCTGCGCGCGTATGCGAAATACCTGCGTCAGGTCGGCTCGACCTTCAGCGACGCGTATATCGAACGCGCGCTGACCGGCAATCCGGCGATCGCGCGGCAACTCGTCGAGCTGTTCCTGCTGCGCTTCGACCCGCGCATCGGCGACACGCGCGACGTGCAGGCCGAACGGCTGCTGAAGGCGATCGAAGGCGCGCTCGACCAGGTGCCGAACCTCGACGAGGACCGCATCCTGCGCCAGTTCCTCGGCGTGATCAACGCCACCGAGCGCACGAACTATTTCCTCGCCGACGCGAACGGCGAATCGAAGCCGTACCTGTCGTTCAAGTTCAACCCGGCGAAGGTGCCCGGCCTGCCCGAACCGAAGCCGATGTTCGAGATCTGGGTGTATTCGCCGCGCGTCGAGGGCGTGCACCTGCGCGGCGGACGCGTCGCGCGCGGCGGCCTGCGCTGGTCGGACCGCCGCGAGGATTTCCGCACCGAGGTGCTCGGGCTGATGAAGGCGCAGATGGTGAAGAACGTCGTGATCGTGCCGGTCGGCTCGAAAGGCGGCTTCGTCGTGAAGAACCCGCCGCCGCAGACCGATCGCGAAGCCTGGATGCGCGAAGGCATCGCGTGCTACCAGACGTTCCTGCGCGGGCTGCTCGACCTCACCGACAACCTCGCCGGCAACGCGATCGTGCCGCCGCCCGACGTCGTGCGCCACGACCCCGACGATCCGTACCTGGTCGTCGCCGCCGACAAGGGCACGGCCACCTTCTCCGACTACGCGAACGCGATCTCGCACGAATACGGCTTCTGGCTCGACGATGCGTTCGCGTCCGGCGGCTCGGTCGGCTACGACCACAAGAAGATGGCGATCACCGCGCGCGGCGCGTGGGAATCGGTGAAGCGGCACTTCCGGGAGATGGGCATCGACACGCAGACGACCGACTTCACCGTGGTCGGCGTCGGCGACATGTCGGGCGACGTGTTCGGCAACGGGATGCTGCTGTCGCCGCATATCCGGCTCGTCGCCGCGTTCGATCACCGGCACATCTTCCTCGACCCGAACCCCGACCCGGCGACGAGCTTCGCGGAGCGCCAGCGCATGTTCGCGCTCGAACGCTCGAGCTGGGCCGACTACGACGCGGCCGCGATTTCACCGGGCGGCGGCGTGTATCCGCGCACCGCGAAGACGATCCCGCTGTCGCCGGCGGTACAGGCCGCGCTCGGCATCGACGCGCACGCGCTGCCGCCGACCGAGCTGATCCGCGCGATCCTGCAGGCGCCGGTCGACCTGCTGTACAACGGCGGCATCGGCACCTACGTGAAGGCCGCGCGCGAAACCCACGCGCAGGTCGGCGACCGCGCGAACGACGCGGTGCGCGTGAACGGCGCGGACCTGCGCTGCAAGGTCGTCGGCGAAGGCGGCAATCTCGGCTGCACGCAGTTCGGCCGCATCGAGTTCGCGCAGCGCGGCGGCCGCATCAACACCGATGCGATCGACAACTCGGCCGGCGTCGATTGTTCGGATCACGAAGTCAACATCAAGATCCTGCTCGGGCTCGTCGTGTCCGACGGCGAGATGACCGAGAAGCAGCGCAACGCGCTGCTCGCCGAGATGACCGACGAAGTCGGGCTGCTCGTGCTGCGCGACAACTACTACCAGACGCAGGCGCTGTCGATCGCGGGCCGCTATGCGGTCGAGCTGCTCGACGCCGAGGCGCGCCTGATGCGCTGGCTCGAACGCGCGGGCCGCCTGAACCGCGTGATCGAATTCCTGCCGACCGACGACGAAGTCGCCGAGCGGCAGGCCGCGAAGCTCGGCCTCACGTCGCCGGAGCGCGCGGTGCTGCTCGCGTACAGCAAGATGTGGCTCTACGACGCGCTGCTCGAATCCGACGTGCCCGAGGATCCGCTGGTAGCGGCGATGCTCGTCGACTACTTCCCGAAGCCGCTGCAGCAGCGCTTCAGCGAGCCAATGCGCCGCCATCCGCTGCGCCGCGAGATTCTCGCGACGCACCTGACCAACGCGCTCGTGAATCGCGGCGGCTGCGCATTCGTGCACCGGCTGATGGAGGAAACCGACGCGAAGCCCGGCGACATCGTGCGCGCGTGCATCATGGCGCGCGACGTGTTCGACCTCGATGCGGTGTGGCGCGACATCGACGCGCTCGACAACCGCGTCGCCGACGACGTGCAGGCGCGCATGTTCGTCGACGTCGCGCGGCTGCTGGAGCGCGCGGCGCTGTGGTTCCTGCGTCACCTGCAAGCGGGCGCGGTGGCCGACGGCGGCGTCGCCGAGCTGATCGCGCGTTGCCGCGACGCGGCACAGCGGCTCGCGCCGCAACTGCCGTCGCTGCTGCCGGCGGACGATCTCGATGCGCTGTCCGAGCGGCAGCGCGTGCTCGTGGATGCCGGCGTCGACAGCGCGCTCGCGGTACGCGTCGCGAGCGGCGACATCTCGGCCGCGCTGCTCGACATCGCCGAAGTGGCCGCGACCAGCAACCGCAGTCTCGAACTCGTCGCGGGCGTCTATTTCTCGCTCGGCACGCTGCTCAATTACGGGTGGATCGGCGAACGCGCGGCGACCCTGCCGACACCGACGCACTGGGACATGCTCGCGCGCGCCGCCGCACTCGCGGAAGTCGCGCGGCTCAAGCGCACGCTCGCGACGAGCGCGCTCGCGGAATCGCCGGACTCGACCACGCCGGACACGATCGTCGGTGCGTGGCGCGCGCGCCGCGAGGCCGCGCTCGCGCGTTACGAGCATCTACTCGCGGATCTGCGTGCGTCCGGCGGCGCGAGCCTCGCGGTGCTGCTCGTGGTCGTGCGGGAAATGGCCGTGCTCGAACGCGCGTGACGGGAACGACGGGCGCGACGGGTCAAACCGTCGCGACGAGCAATTCTTCCGCGCGGTTCGGCGGCCGCAGGCCGTCCGTGCGCGCGGCGAAATAACGCCGCGTCAGCTCGGCGGCCGACACGTGTTCCGCCTTTGCGAAGCCGGCCTCCAGGGCGAGCGCCTGGATCTCGTCCGGCATGAAGAAGCTGATGAACGGCGTGCCGCTCGCGTGCGCGCCCTTCGCGGCCATTTCCATCCCCGGGCGCACGTCCGGATCCGCATTGTCCAGCGGCAACAGGAACGTCATCGCGAACGTCGAACCGGGCGCGAGCGATGCGACTTCGCGCAGCGCGGCCGCATTCGCTTCGCGCGTCAGGTACATGCTGACGCCGGTGGACACCACGACCGCCGGTTTGCCCGCATCGAAGCCCGCGCCGACGAGCGCGTCGCGCCACGACTGCTTCGCTTCGAAATCGACCGGCACGAAGCGCAGCCAGTCGGGCACGCCGAAGCCGAGTTCGACGAGGCGCCGCTGCTTCCAGCGCTGCGGCGCCGGCTGGTCGACTTCGAATACGGTCACGCGCGACGCCATGTCCGGCCGGCGCTGCACGAAGCTGTCGAGCCCCGCGCCGAGGATCACGTACTGGCGCACGCCGCGCGCGGCCTGCTCGGCAACGAGATCCTCGATGAAGCGCGCCCGCCCGACGATCGATGCGCGAAACGGCCGCGTGAACTGGGGATCCATGTCGCCGCGCCGCTGCCAGCCCGGTTCCGGCGCGAGCAGTTGCAACCCGATCTCGTCGGCGAGCACATGCGGCGGCGCATCGAGCTCAACGTGCAGCGCGCGCCACAGCGCGACGCGCGCGGCCGTGCTGTCGGGGGCGTCTTCGCGGATAGCGGTCATGTCGGCCTCACTCCGGCTGCTTGCCCGGCGCCTGCAGACGCCACACGCGGCCGTCCGGATCGCGCACGGTCATGTCGCGCGTGCCCCAGTGCGTGTCCTCGAACGGCGTGACGACATCGACGATCGGCTGAGGCTGCACCGCCTGCTCGTCGGGCACCTTGAGCACGACCTGCATGTCGGGCTTTTCGGTCGGCGGCACTTCGGCGATGAACAGGAACGGACCATCGCCGCTGCGCAGCTGGCCCGAGTGGTGATCGGTTTCGAACTCCAGCTTGAAGCCGAGCGCCTGGAAGAACTTCGCCGACTTGCCCCAGTTGTGCGTGGTCAGGTACACGGCTTCGATCCGTTCGGACGACATGTCACTCCTCCTTGTTGGACGGCTCCGCGCCGGGCGGCGGCGCGGCCAGATACGCGCGCAACGCGTCGGCCACCAGCGCGGACAGCGATTGCTCCGTCTCGATGGCGCGATGCTTGACCTGCCGGATCAGGCTGAGCGGCAGGTACACGTTGAATTGCTTCACTTCTTCGTCGGTCATGGGTACTAGTATGCTAGCAATCTAGCAAAAGTCAACGGAGGACGATGGCGGGATGATCGCGGCCCATGTGCCGAGCCGCCGTCGGATGCCCTGCGTCGCGTTACCGCGCAGCGCGCGCCGCAAGCCGCACGAACAGCGCGTCGAGATCGAATCCCGCCGTATCGATGCCGATCGTGTCGCGCAGGCACGCGGCCCAGTCGGCTGCATTGTCGAACGCGATCGTGCGCCCGGCCCCCGCCGCGTCGCGCAGCGTCAGCACGGTATTGAGCAGCGCCGCGCGGCCGTCCGGCAGCACGCGGCACGCGATCAGGTCGTTCACGAAGATCGAATCGGGATACGTCGACGTGAACCAGTTCGCGGCTTCGTAATCGATCCATTCGGCCGGCTTCAGCGAGAAGCGGTAAGTCGTCTGCCAGCCGTCGGGAATTTCGAACTGCATGTCGAATTCGCCGTCGACCGGTGCGTCGATCACGCGGAACGCGCCGTGCGGCGTCAGTTGCCGCTCGCCCGGCACGAAGCGCAGCGGCGCGGTCAGCGTCGCGCTGCCGAAGCCGATGTCCGCGAGCCACACCGCGCCGTCGAGGTCGATGCGCAGCAGCATGTGCGTCTGCGCGGTGACGATCTCGGGCGGCCGCATCCAGCGCACGCGCGCGATCAGCGGCGTCACGCGAAAGCCGATCGTCGTGAGCGCGGTGTAGAACAACTTGTTGAGTTCGAAGCAGTAGCCGCCGCGGCGGCGCTCGATCAACTTGTCGACGATCGCGGGCAGGTCGAGCGCGACGCGCGCGCCGGTCAACGGATTGAGGTTTTCGAATGGAATCGCCTGCGGATGCAGCAGGTGCAGGCGGCGCAGCACGTCGAGCGTCGGCTCGGCCGGGCCGTCGTAGCCGATGCGGGAGAAATAGCGCGAGAGGTCGAACGAGTCAGTCATGAACCGGCACCGATAAAAGGAACACGCCACGATAGCATCGCGCGAAATCCCCGTGGTGTGCGGGACTATCGTTCGTGGCCGGCGCGCGCGATGCCGGTCGCGCATCGCACGCGTACCCGCACTACGTTACGGCAGCAGCTTCAGCGCGGACGACGCAACCGACGGCACCGAAATGCCCTGGCTCGTCGCGAACTGCACGGCCTGGCTGAGCGTCGCCGCGAGCGATTGCAACTGGCTCGGCGCGCTTTGCGCGATATACGACGCGGCCTGCATGTTCTGCGGATTCAGGCCCGATTGCAGCAGCGACGCGGCGCTCGTCGAGCCGAGATTGCCGAGCCCCGACTGCAGTTGCGAATACTGCGTGAGCCCCTGCCCGAGCGATGCAAGCCCGTTGCTGAACGCCTGCTTGTCGATCGGGCCGTGCGTGGCGCCGCCGCTCGCGAACGCCTGGCCGAGCGCCTGAGACACCGATTGCTGCGCACCGCCCATCTGCGACAGCACGGCCGGCGACAGCGCGTCGCCGCCGGACAACTGGCTCGCGGCCTGCTGCGCCTGTCCGGCCGCCCCCGTCAGCCCCATCGCCGACGCGAGCGACGACTGGCCGTTCAGCACCTGCTGGTTCGCGCCGACATAGGCCTGCAGCAACTGCGCGACACCGCCCTGCGCGGGCGCGGCCTGCTGCTGCCCGCCGCCGAGCAGCGACGCGCCGATCGACTGCAGGTCGAGCTGCGCGTGGGCGGCGCCGCTCACCAGGATGCCGAATGCGATGCCTGCCGAGGCCAGATGCCGGCCTGTCGCGCGAATGTGCTTCATGTGTTTCCCTCGTGCCCGAATGATCGAGGCAATATTGTCGAAGCGCGTCGCGCGCCGCCGCAACGACTGAAACACATCGAAACGAAATCACGCCGCGCCGCCGCTTGCAATTCGGCAACCGACGGGCCCCGTCGCGCGGATTCGCGTACGTTTGCCGCGCGATGCCGTGCACGCGTTGCGATTCTTTCTCCGGTTGCATCAATGAATGCCGGCTCCGGCCTGCGCCGGCGCGCTTCACGTCGAACGATGCAAAACGAAACGGGCAGCTCGCCGCCGCCCGTTTCGTCACCCGCCTACCCGGCTACCGGCTGCCTGCCGCCCGCGGTGTCACGCCGCCATCCATGCCGGCACGCGCCGCGCCACCCAGTCGGCCGCCTGCTCGTAGCCGCGCGCAAGCTGCAGCACCGCGAGATCGGCGCGCGGACGCCCGATCAGCTGCATCCCCATCGGCAATCCCGCGTCGTTGAAGCCGACCGGCACGTTGATCACCGGGCAGCCGGCGAGCGTCCACGGCACGACCGTTTCCATCCAGCGGTGGTACGTGTCCATCGCGCGCCCCGCGATCTCCTGCGGCCAGCGCTGTTCGACGTCGAACGGAAATACCTGCGCGGTCGGCGCCGCGATGAAGTCGTAACGATCGAAGAAGCTCAGCACCGCCTGATGCCACGCGGTGCGTTCGACGCTCGCGTCGAATACCGCCGCGCCCTGCATCGCGAGCAGCCCTTCGACCTCGTAGATCGCCTCGGGCTTCAGCAGCGCGCGGCGCGCCGGGTCGCGATAGTGCGCAAGCAGCCCGCCGCCCGACAGCAAGTGCCGGTGCGTGAGCCACAGGCGCCAGATCCGGTCGGGCGCGAACGCCGGCAGCGCGGCATCGACGTCGCAGCCGATCTCGCGCAGCGCCGCCAGCCCGCGCTGGCACTGCGCGAGCACGCCTGCCTCGGTCGCGAGATAGCCGTTCCAGTCGCCCACCCACGCGATGCGCTTGCCGCGCAGATCCGCGTCGAGCGGCTGCGCGAACACGGCCGGATCCTCCGCGAGCGACAGCGGATCGTTGCGGTCGTAGCCGGCCTGGATCGCGAGCAGTTGCGCGACGTCGCCGACGGTGCGGCCCATCGGCCCTTCGATGCCGAGCTGCTGCATGAACACGTCGACGCCCGGCCAGCGCGGCACGCGGCCCTGCGACGGACGGAAGCCGTAGACGTTGCAGAACGCGGCCGGATTGCGCAGCGATCCGCCGAAATCGCTGCCGTCCGCCACCGGCAGCATCCGCGACGCGAGCGCGGCCGCTGTGCCGCCGCTGCTGCCGCCCGCGCTCTTCGTCAGGTCGTACGGGTTGCGCGTCGCGCCGTAGACCTCGTTGAACGTGTGCGAACCGAGGCCAAACTCCGGCGTATTGGTCTTGCCGATGAAGATCGCACCCGCCGCCCGCATTCGCGCGACGCCGACGGAATCGGCCTGCGGCACGTTCTCGCGGAAGATCGGCGAGCCGTAGGTCGTCCGCAGCCCCTTCGTCATCGCCAGATCCTTCGGCGCCTGCGGTATCCCGTGCAGCCAGCCGCGGTACTCGCCGCGCGCCAGCGCCGCATCCTTTTCCGCGGCTTCGGCCAGCAGCGCATCGGGCTCGCGCAGCGCGACGATCGCGTTGACCGCGCCGTTCACACGCTCGATGTGATCGAGATACGCACGCATCGTCTCGACGCACGAAACCGCCTTGCTGCGGATCGCCGCCGCGAGCTCGCCGGCCGACAGGCGCACGATCGGATCGACGGAAATGGAAGCGGGAGCGAGAAACTGCGGGGCGCCGTGCGGCATGCGAGGTCTCCTGGAATCGGAATGGAAGGCTCGACGGCGCTCGCTCCCATGCCCGCCGGGAGACGGTCGCGCCGCGGCCGATGCTCTACTCTACGTGACGCCGGATGCTCGACCTCCGATATTTTCCGTCGCGATTCATTGAGGATTCGACTAAATCCGGGCGCCCGACGCCGCGCTGCCCTGGCCGCCACGGCCGATGAAATCGTTTATGCGCATAAATTTAAATTTCTTATATTTCTAATAGACGCGTCATGTGCCGGCGCCCGTTAACGACATTTTTACGCGGCCGCGCGATCTCTTTAGACGGCCCGGCCTGGCGGCGCGCTACGCTGGAAGCATCCCGTTTCCTGGATATCGCCCATGCTCAAGCTGCTGGTTCCGGTCGGCCATTCGCCGCGCTCGCTTCAGGCGGTTCGCCACGCGACATTCCTGTATCGCGAGCGCTGCGCATCGGAGGTCGTGCTCATCAACGTGCAGGCGCCGCTCGAATCCACGCGGCTCGAGGCCTATCACCCGCTGTCGCGGTTGCGCGCGATCGAAGAAAAATTCGCGGCCGGCGATCTGGCGATGGCAGAGCGGATTCTGAAGGAGGCCGGCGTCAAATACACCGTCGAGGTGAAGGTCGGCCCGGTGGCCGACACGATCGCGGCCGTGGCGGCCGAGACCGGTTGCGACGAGATCGTGGTGGTCGCGCCGCGGCACGATCCGCTGCACGCGCTGATGTCGGTGTTTCGGCGCAGCGTGATGGGCCGGCTGATGCGGATTTCGAATGTGCCGGTGACGGCGGTGCAATGACGGCAACGGCGCGTCACGCGTGCGCCCCGGGCGCACGCTGTCGCGCAGCGTTTATTTGATGGCCTTGCGCCAGAACACGAAATAGGCTGCCGCCGAAGAAGCCAGCAGCAGGATGGCCCACATCGGGGCAAGACTGATCAGGACGGAAGAGACGTTCAACATTTGGATTCCTCACTATTTCGACAGCGATATTCAACATTTGCCTGCTTGCCGGACCCGATGGGTCGACCCCGCATCGCGTTCCGTCAAATCATGCATTCATGCTATCGCTTTGAACGGCCGCGCGACCGCCGTCGCCCGCCCGCCCCCTGACATTCGTCAAACTCGCGCGCATTGCCCGCCTCTCCAGCAACGGCGGAAAAACAGGACGGGATCGCCCTGCCCCGCCACCGCTTTCAGCAGACGTTTACCGGGGGAAGCCCCAAGTGCTTCGTCGGACGTGTCCGCGTTACGCTTGAGCGACGAGGAGACGAACCATGAGACGAGCCGTACATATCGCCGTTTTCGCGCTGCTGGCCTATCTCATCGGCGATCGCGCGATCCTGCACGCGCAGGGCCGCGACGCCAGCCCGCTCGCATGCCAGCAAGGCGCCGCGCAAGTGAAGGCCGATGCGCTCGGCCGCGGCTTCGGCGAAGCCGCCGCCGGCAGCCAGAGCGAGGCCTTCATGTCGGGCTGCCTGGTGACGGGACGCAGCAGCCAGGACGTTGCGATGGCGGCCCGCTGACGCGTATCATCCGGCGGCAAACCAGCCGCGCCCGAGCCGGCCGCGCCCGACATGGCTCGCGCGGGTGTCGGCTCGCGCTGCCCGCCGCCGCTTTTCCGTTCGACGTTTCGCCGAACGTCACCACCCGCCTCCCTGCGCACTCATACCCGACATGACCGATCCGAACACCGCGTTGATCCAGCGCTTCTACACGGCCTTTCAGCAGCGCGACATCGATGCGATGCTCGCGTGCTATGCCGACGACATCGTGTTCAGCGATCCCGCGTTCGGCGAACTGCGCGGCGAACTCGCGCGCGACATGTGGCGGATGCTGGTCGCGCGGGCGCAGGAATTCTCGCTGACGTTCGGCGAAGTCGCCGCGGACGGCCAGGCCGGGCGCGCGCAGTGGAGCGCGCATTACCGGTTCGCCGCGACCGGCCGAATGGTGGTCAACCGGATCGATGCGCGCTTCCGGTTTCGCGACGGACGCATCGTCGAGCATCGCGACCATTTCGACCTGTGGCGCTGGGCGCGTCAGGCGCTCGGGATGAAAGGCGCGCTGCTCGGCTGGACGCCTTTCATGCAGCGCGCGATCCGCGCGCAGGCGCGGAAGAATCTCGACGCGTATCGCGCCAAACGGCGATAAACCGCGCGCGCCGCGGCTCCTCCGCTAAGGCTTCATCGTCGCGTTGATCAGGTCGTAGGCCATGTCCGGCACCACGCCGTCCGGGTTCGCGAGACCATTCTGGCGATACCAGCTTTCATCGGCCTCCGGATGCGGACCGGCAAGGCCGACGCGCCCTTTGCCGTAGCGGTACGTGGCAGCCGCGATGTCCTTGTTCGGGTAGATCGCCAGCACGGTCCCGCCGGAGCCGATCGGCGCGACCGGGAGCCTCGCGCCGTCCTGAAAGTAGATCCAGCGCTTTTTCCCGCGCCAGACGACCGGCGTCACCGTGTCGGCGATGCCGTGAAGCGTCGAACCCGGCCGGCCGACCTCGGCGTCGATATCGCCGGCAACCAGCCCGAAACCCTGCGCGCCGGCCAGGTAGGCGCCCATGCACAGTCCGAGATATCGGCCGCCGTTCGCTACGTATCGCCGCACGGCCCGCATTTCGTTTCGGCCGATGCTGGCTGCCGCGCCGGGAATGTCCTGCCCGCCGCCGGGCTGCACGTAGAGCGCCGCACCGGCCAGCGCCGCGGGCGTGATCTTGAGCTTTTCCGCCGGCCCCACGTAGATCACCCGGAACCGGTGGGCCGATTCCCGCAGGCGTCTGGCGATGGTTTCGGCGCACCCTTCGCACGCGGCAGGACCGCGATAGACCAGCGCGACCGGCCGGCTCGCCGGATCCCGCGTTTCGTCGCCGGGCGCGGCCGCGTGAACGGCCGGCGACGCGACGAGCGCCATCATCAGGAAAATCGCGTCTCTGGAGCGCATGTGGTGGATCGCCGGAGTCAAGGGAATCGCTGCCGCCCGGGGCGAATCGACAGGCGCGCGACGACCCCCGCCTCCCGTTCCGACACTCGATGCAAGCCGCGTGACAGCAAGCGTAGCGGCCCGAACGCGCCCGGTGTGTACCGTTTCCTGCGCGCTTGTGCAGATATGTGCGACACCGGCGGACCTGAACCGACACCCCAGCATCCGCCCGACAAGGCCGGCTGCGCCATACGGCCGCGCCCCGTCTTTCCCCACCCCTAAGTCTTATATAAGACATAAGACATTTGACGTTCCAGACCATTGAGACTAGAATCCCGCTCAAAGCAGTGCCTGGAATAGCCCCGGAGTGCCGGCAAGGCCTTCCCCTCCAACGCAATATCAGCAGGTCTCCCCATGCTTGAAAACTTTCGTGCTCACGTGGCCGCCCGCGCCGCGCTCGGTATTCCTCCCCTGCCGCTGACGGCTCAGCAAACCGCCGAACTGGTCGAATTGCTGACGAACCCGCCCGCCGGCGAAGAGCAGACACTGCTCGACCTGATCACCCATCGCGTGCCGGCCGGCGTCGACGAAGCCGCCCGCGTGAAGGCCGGCTTCCTGGCCGCCGTGGCCAAGGGCGAGACCGCCTGCCCGCTGATCTCGCGGGCGCGCGCGACCGAACTCCTCGGCACGATGCTCGGCGGCTACAACATCCAGCCGCTGATCGAGCTGCTGTCCGACGAAGCCGTCGCCGCGGTCGCCGCCGACGCGCTGAAGAAAACCCTGCTGATGTTCGACCAGTTCCATGACGTGAAGGAACTCGCCGACAAGGGCAACGCGCACGCGAAGGCCGTGCTGCAAAGCTGGGCCGATGCCGAATGGTTCACGAGCCGTCCGGAAGTGCCGCAAAGCCTGACCATCACCGTGTTCAAGGTCACGGGCGAAACCAACACCGACGACCTGTCGCCGGCGCCGGACGCCACCACCCGCCCGGACATCCCGATGCACGCGCTGGCGATGCTGAAAAACGCGCGCCCGGGCATCACGCCGGAAGAAGACGGCAAGCGCGGCCCGGTCAAGTTCATCGAATCGCTGAAGGAAAAGGGTCACCTGGTCGCGTACGTCGGCGACGTGGTCGGCACGGGCTCCTCGCGCAAGTCGGCCACCAACTCGGTGCTGTGGTTCACCGGCGAGGACATCCCGTTCGTGCCGAACAAGCGCTTCGGCGGCGTGTGCCTCGGCGGCAAGATCGCCCCGATCTTCTACAACACGATGGAAGACGCCGGCGCGCTGCCGATCGAGCTCGACGTGTCGCAGATGAACATGGGCGACGTGGTCGAACTGCGCCCGTACGAAGGCAAGGCGCTGAAGGACGGCAAGGTCATCGCCGAATTCCAGGTGAAGTCCGACGTGCTGTTCGACGAAGTGCGCGCCGGCGGCCGCATTCCGCTGATCATCGGCCGCGGCCTGACCGCGAAGGCGCGTGAAGCGCTGGGCCTGCCGCCGTCGACGCTGTTCCGCCTGCCGCACCAGCCGGCCGACAGCGGCAAGGGCTTCTCGCTCGCGCAGAAGATGGTCGGCCGCGCGTGCGGCCTGCCGGAAGGCCAGGGCGTGCGCCCGGGCACGTACTGCGAACCGAAGATGACGTCGGTCGGCTCGCAGGACACCACCGGCCCGATGACCCGCGACGAACTGAAGGACCTCGCGTGCCTCGGCTTCTCGGCCGACCTCGTGATGCAGTCGTTCTGCCACACCGCCGCATACCCGAAGCCGGTCGACGTGAAGACGCACCAGACGCTGCCGAACTTCATCAGCACGCGCGGCGGCATCGCGCTGCGCCCGGGCGACGGCGTGATCCACTCGTGGCTGAACCGCATGCTGCTGCCCGACACCGTCGGCACCGGCGGCGATTCGCACACGCGCTTCCCGATCGGCATCAGCTTCCCGGCGGGCTCGGGCCTCGTCGCATTCGCGGCCGCCACCGGCACGATGCCGCTCGACATGCCGGAATCGGTGCTGGTCCGCTTCAAGGGCAAGATGCAGCCTGGCGTCACGCTGCGTGACCTCGTCAACGCGATTCCGCTGTACGCGATCAAGCAAGGCATGCTGACGGTCGCGAAGCAAGGCAAGAAGAACATCTTCTCGGGCCGCATTCTCGAGATCGAAGGCCTGCCCGACCTCAAGGTCGAGCAAGCGTTCGAGCTGTCGGACGCGTCCGCCGAACGTTCGGCTGCCGGCTGCACGGTGCGCCTGAACAAGGAGCCGATCATCGAATACCTGAACAGCAACATCACGCTGCTCAAGTGGATGATCGCGCAGGGCTACCAGGATCCGCGCAGCCTGCAGCGCCGGATCGCGGCGATGGAACAGTGGCTGGCCGACCCGCAACTGCTCGCGCCGGACGCCGACGCCGAATACGCGGCCGTCATCGAAATCGACCTCGCCGACATCCACGAGCCGATCGTCGCGTGCCCGAACGATCCGGACGACGTGAAGACGCTGTCCGACGTCGCCGGTGCGAAGATCGACGAAGTGTTCATCGGCTCGTGCATGACCAATATCGGTCACTTCCGCGCCGCGTCGAAGCTGCTGGAAGGCAAGCGCGACATTCCGGTCAAGCTGTGGGTCGCGCCGCCGACCAAGATGGACCAGAAGCAATTGACGGAAGAAGGCCACTACGGCGTGTTCGGCACGGCGGGCGCACGCACCGAAATGCCGGGCTGCTCGCTGTGCATGGGTAACCAGGCGCAGGTGCGCGAAGGCGCGACGGTGATGTCGACGTCGACCCGCAACTTCCCGAACCGCCTCGGCAAGAACACGAACGTGTACCTCGGCTCGGCGGAACTGGCGGCGATCTGCTCGCGTCTGGGCAAGATCCCGACCAAGGAAGAGTACATGGCCGACATGGGCGTGCTCACCGCGAACGGCGACAAGATCTATCAGTACATGAACTTCGACCAGATCGAGGACTTCAAGGAAGTCGCCGACACCGTGCAGATCTAAGCGCGCAACCGGGCGGCGGCGGGTGGTCGACGTCGCCGCCCACCGCAAGGCGCCGCGGGCCGAATGGCCGCGGCGCCTTTTTTATGCGGGCGGAACGGACGCAGCGATCGGCGCATCGCGGTGTCGATGCGGCGTTGCCGCCCTGCTCACGAAGGCGCGCTCCGAATCACCAGTTCGTTGAAACCGGTGTCCGCATCGGGCTCGCGCGAAAAACGATGCGCGGGCAGCAGCGCGAGCAGGATCTCGGCCGTCGTGCGCACCACGCAGCCGCTCACAACGTGGCCGCCCGTCACGCGGCCGGCTGCATCCGAGATCGACATATGCAGATGCGCGCCGTCCGGCGACACCGAGCCGGCCAGCGTCAGGATTTCGAGGTCGCCGCGCAGCTCGGCCGGCTGATCGGCGCCGGCGAAACGCAACTGCGCGACGCTCAGGCTGCCGATGCCCTGGATCACGAAGGCCGCGTGCGAATCGTGGCGGCGCAACGCCAGCTCGATCGCGCCGCGCAGATCGTCGCCGGGGGAAAGACGCAGAGGACGAGCTTGCATGGTCGAGAACCTGTGGGTGGACCGTGATATCGACCAAGCGTACGTTCGCCCGGTGAATCCGGCAAGTCATCCGCTCGCGACAATCCCAGCGCGTCGTTGTCTTCACGGCGTCGTTTCATCCGCTACCGTTCGACTTTGGGCCACCTGCGCATACGGGCCCCTGCCGCATGGTTTCGCACCGACCGCAGCGCATCGGTCTTGTTTTTCGTACGGAACGCACATGCGTCCGTCTGAGAACCGACCCTGACGTATGCAAGAATCAGTTCCTCGAGGAAATCCCTGCTATATCGCCCTCTTTCAGCGAACGCCCCGTCGAATGCCCAAATGCCAGAATACGTATGAGCGGTTCCACACCCCGAGCGACGACATTCCCGCGCGGGAAGTCGCGGCGATGAGCGATGAGGAGCGTGCGCGCGCCAAGTCGGCGGCGATCGTGCATGTCCGAAGCTGGCTCGCCATTCTAGTGGTGCCGGTCGTAGTTGGGCCTGCGATCCCGATACTCGCGTATCTGCTGGGTATGCTTGCATACCGCGGAATGGTCGATCCGGCCTTTGATATGGATCGTGCGGTTGGCGAAACAGCCGTCACCGTCATATGGGTCACGGCGCTCTTCATCGCAGCGTGGATCGGCCTGAACTGGTGCGTCGCGACGTACGGTACCCGACAGCGGTACTGGCGCGAAATGCCGTCCAACGGGCATGTCGAATTGGAGCGCCATACGCTAAGTTCGGCAATCGTCGTGTGGTCGGACGACTACGATCCGGAACCCGCCTACGTCGAGGAATGGATCGACGGCAAGCTCAAACCCGGCAGGGCCCGAGTAAGGCAGTGGATCCTGGCCCGAACGTCCGTCGGCCATTGGCTGGTGCTGGATCATCGAATTGCGGCAGACAATTGGTACGGACCGCCAACGCTCCCCTCGGAGACGAAACGATTGATCCCGCGGCGAGAATTGGCAATCGCATTTGCACCACGCACCCATATCCGCATCGGATTGAGATGGAGTGGACCGGCGGCGCCATTGACCGTGACGTCCTGTCTGCTGTCTCACGCCGAATGTGAGCGCCTGGCTGCGGCGGCTCACCACCATGCTTTTTTTCCGCCGGACCAATATGGCGTCGTCGATCCTACCGATGCGGATTGGGTCGGGGAACTCGCCGCCAAGGCACTGGAGCGCGAAGTGCCTGCCGACGTGGCGGCCGGACGAGTATTGACGTAATCGTCGCGGGTCGTTTCAACGACGACTGCGGCCGCCACCGCGCGAAGGCGCCCGGCGAACAGTCCGAAAGGGACACCAATTGGCGGCGACGGCATAATGACGGGGCTCAGTTCGAGGTCTTGTGCACGGTCTTCCGCGACGCAAGCCGCCCCAACCCGAATTCGCCTTGATGACAACGATTCCGAACCGACGATCCCGCCTGCGCGGCGGCCTGCTGGGCCTGCTGATCGGCGACGCGCTCGGCGTGCCGTATGAATTCCACGACGCCGCGTCGATCCCGCCGCCTGCCGCGATCGACATGACCCCGCCGCCGGGCTTCGCTCGCGCGCACGGCGGCGTACCGCCCGGCACCTGGAGCGACGACGGTGCGCAGGCGCTCGCGCTGCTCGACGCACTGCTGCGCGAGCACGACCTGAATCTCGATACGTTCGCCGGCAACCTGCTGGACTGGTTTCATCGCGGCGCATTTACGCCCGACGGCCGCGTATTCGACGTCGGCCTGCAGACGCAACGCGCGTTCCATGCGCTGGTGGCCGGCGCCGCGCCCGCGGAGGCCGGGCCCCGCGAGGAGCGCGACAACGGCAACGGCTCGCTGATGCGCTGCTTCCCCGTCGCGATGGTCGCCGCGTCGCGCGACGACGCGATCCGGCTCGCGTACAAGCAGAGCGTCGTCACGCACGGTCACATGCGTTCGCAGCTTTGCTGCGCGCTCTATTGCCTGACGGCGCTGAGGATCGTCGATGGCCAGCCCGCACCCGATGCGGTGCACGCAGCGGAGAACGAACTGCTCGCGCGCTACGAAGGCACGGCTGACGAAATCGAACTGAAGATCGTGCTCGACGGCCGCTTCGACGCGCCGCAAGGATCGGGTTATGTGGTCGACAGTTTCTGGTCGGCGATCCATTGCCTGCTGTCGACGGGCAGCTATGAGGACTGCGTGAAGCGCGCGATCGCGCTCGGAAACGACACGGATACGACGGCGGCCATCGCCGGCGGCCTCGCCGGCGCGCTGTACGGCGAACAGGCGTTGCCCGACCGATGGGTTGCAACGCTGCGCGGGAAAGACAAGGTCGAGGGCTGGCTCGCGCAGTTGTGAATGCAACCTTACCGGCCGGCCGTCGAATCGCACCTGGCGGCCCGAACCCGATGACCCCGCGTCGTTGCATCGACGCGTGCGCGATCGCTCCTGCCGCGAAGTAATCCGCTGCCGCCACAGCATCAGCGTCGATCGCGCGCCAGCAACCCGTACAGCGCACTGTCCGACACTTCGTCGCCGACGATCCAGCGTTCGCGCAGCAGCCCTTCCCGCACGAAGCCGAGCCGTTCGAGCAGCCGCGCCGACGCGGTATTGCGCGGATCGATATCGGCTTCGAGGCGGTTCAGTCGCAGCGTGGCGAAGGCATGATCGATCACGGCCGTCGCCGCTTCGCACATGTATCCGCCGCCCCAGAACCTGCGCCGCAGGCTGAAGCCGATCTCCGCGCGCCGGCACTGCGCGTTCGCATGGAACAGCGCGCATTCGCCGAGCGCTTCGCCAGTCTCCCGCAGTTCGAGCACGCAGGTCTGGCTCTCCCCGCTCGCGGCGGTCTGCACGTTGCGCGCGATGCGCTCCTCGGCCTGTTCGAGCTGCGTCATCGGCGAGAACGAGAAGTAGCGCATCGCCTCCGCATCGGACCAGATCTCGAAGAAAGCGTGTGCGTCGGCGTCGCGAAGCGGCCGCAGGACGAGGCGGGAGGTATTCAGCGTGACGGGTTCGAACAGGGGCATGGCGACGGTCTGATGAAAATCGGGACCGTGAATTAGAACACGTGAGCCGTGCGGCAACCATGGCGCCCGTTGGCAGCGCTCCACATGGAACGACGGACCGCGGCGAAATAAAAGGGCCCGGGGAACATCTCCCGGGCCCGAGTACCTGGACCGTGACTGCCGGCCACGCTTACGCCTCGAGCGCCTCCAGCACCTTCCCCTTCGTCTCGATCCCGACGAAGTGCACGGTCGCCGCCGCGATCAGCGGCACGATGCCGATCAGGTAGAACGCCGGCGCGAGGTTCCCGCCGATGATCGCGTGCGGCACGATCATCGGCGCCGCGAACGACGCGATCTTCAGCCACGCGCTGCCGAGCCCGCAGCCCGACGCGCGGATGCTCGTCGGATACTGCTCCGGCGTATAGACGTACGCGGTAATGAAGCCCGACGCCATCAGCCCGAGCGACAGCGAGCAGAAAGTCGCGACCACATACACCGACGACGCGTGATAGATGCCCGCGAACGCCAGCGACAGCGCGCACAGCACGAACGACCACACGATCACCGGCTTGCGGCCGAGCTTGTCGACCAGCAGCGCGGAGGCCAGCGACCCGAGCACACCCATCACCGAACCGATCACCGCGAGGTTCAGCGCGAGCTGCAGCGGCGCGTGATAGAAGTTCTTGTAGATCGTCGGCAGCCATGTCGACAGCCCGTACTGGATGAACCCGCAGGTCGCCCACAGCGTCGCCACCGCGAGCGTGCGCTTGCGATACGCGGCGCTGAACAGGTCGCTCATCCTGCGCTTCGGATGCTGACGCACCATCTCGTCGAACGCGGCCGCCTGCGTGGCCGGCGGCAGCTCGCCGCGCACCGATTCCTCGAACGCGCCGACCGCGCGTCCGGCTTCCGCGAGCCGCCCGCGCGACGCGAGCCAGCGCGGCGATTCCGGCACGAGATGCGTGAGCACGAGCGACAGAAGCAGCGGCAGCCCGCCGACGAAGTACATGATCTCCCAGCCGAAGCGCGGCACGAGCCACGCGCCGAGCGCCATCGACACGAGCAGGCCGATCGGGAACACGATCTCGTACAGCAGCACGAAGCGGCCGCGGCCATGCGCGCGCGTGATCTCGTTGATGTACGTCGCGGCGACCGGCAATTCGCCGCCGAGCCCGAGCCCCTGAAGGATCCGCAGCAGCACGAACACCTCGAACGTCGGCGCGAAGCCGCACGCGATGCTCGTGATCCCGATCACCGCCGAACTCCACGCAATCGCCTTCACGCGGCCGTGCTTTTCGGCGAGCGCGGGAAACAGGAATGCGCCGATCAGCTGACCGATCGCGCCGGACGCGATCAGCATGCCGATCTGCGTCGGCGACAGCCCCCACTTGTGAATCAGCAGCGGCAGCGTCGCCGCGATCGTGATCACGTCGAAGCCGTCGAAGAACGTCGCGGTGCCGATCAGCACGCGCGCCCGGATCTGCATCGCGTTGGCCGGCAGCCGCTCGAGCCGCGCGATGATCGCACCGGGCGTGGCGGCGGCAGCTTCCATCGTGGCCCTGCCGGCCACGACGTTGTCGAAAGTGCTCATGCGGGGTATCTCCTGGATCTCTTTCCGGGTTGGGCCGGTCAGGCAAGCGCCTGGGTCGTGTCTGCCAGAGCTTCCGTATCCACCGCCCGGCCCTGGTTCATCCACTTGCGCGCGAGCTTCAACTCACGCGCGTTGTTCACCGCGACGACACCTCTCACATGCCCGTCGCCAACGAAAAACAGCGTCGCACGGCGCGCGGCGAGATCGCCGCGCACGACGAGCTGCGCATCGGCCGGCAGATCGCCGAGGATCTGCAGGTTCACGTCGTACTGATCGGACCAGAACCACGGAATCTCCGCATACGGCGCGCGTACGCCGAGCACGGCCTTCGCCGCCGCGATCGCCTGGTTCTGCGCGTTGGCCCACGATTCGAGCCGCACGCGCCGCTTCAGCCAGCCGTTGTGATGGTTCGCGACGTCGCCGCACGCGAAGATCGCCGGATCGCTGGTCGCGCCGTATTCGTCGACGACGATGCCGTCGTCGATCGCGAGCCCCGCGTCGCTCGCGAGCGACACGTTCAGCGCGAGGCCGATGCCGGCCACCGCGAAATCGGCGTCGATCGTCGTGCCGTCGGCAAGCGTCGCGCGTACCTTCGACGCGTCATCCGGCAGCGGGTCGAGCGACGCGAGCGCCGCGCCCGTCCGCACCTCGACACCGTTCGAACGATGCAGGTCGAGCAGGAAGTCCGACACGATCTGCGGCACCGAACGGCCGCACAGGCGCGGCGCACCTTCGACCACGATCGCATCGACGCCGAGCTTGCGCGCCGTTGCCGCGACTTCGAGGCCGATCCAGCCGCCGCCGATCACGAGCACGCGCCGGCTCGCGCGCAGCTTCTCGCCGAGCGCGGCCGCTTCGTCGAGCGTGCGCAGATAATGCAGGTTCGGCGTGTTGACGAGCGCATCGGGCAAGCGGCGCGACGTGCCGCCGGTCGCGATCACGAGCCGGTCGTATGCGATCTCGCGGCCGCTTTCGGTCTTCACCACGCGGCGCGCGCGATCGATCGACGCCGCGCGTTCCGGCTGCCACGCTTCGACGTTCAGCGCATCGAATTCGTCGGGGCGCACGACGCGCACGGTTTCGATGTCGGCGTCGCCGGCCAGCACGGCCTTCGACAGCGGCGGGCGCTCGTACGGCAAGTGCGGCTCGTCGGCGATCATCACCAGGCGGCCCGCGAAGCCTTCCGCGCGCAGCGTCTTCAGCACCCAGCCTGCGGCCTGGCCGCCGCCGATCACGACGACCGTGCCCGGCGCGGCCGATTCCTGCGAGTTCGTTTCGCTCACGATTTCCGCTCCGTCATGAACTTGCCTTCCGGCGCCTTCGCGTTCTTCTGCCGGCGCGTGTTGCCGTCGAGGCCGCCGTCGACGGCCCATTCGGCGAACACGGTCGGGCCCGGCTCGAATTCGCGCGGCTGCCACTCGGGCGTGAGCACGTCCTCGTCCGCGTAGTACTCGATCAATGCGCCGGCCGGGTTCTGGAAGTACCAGAAGTACGCGGACGACACCGGATGACGCCCCGGGCCGAGCTGCGTTTGCCAGCCGCAGCGGTCGATGTGCATGCCGCCGCCGAACACTTCGTGGATGTCGCGCACGGTGAACGCGACGTGGTTCAGGCCGCGTTTTCCATTCGGCAGCGCGAGCAGGAACAGGTCGTGATGGCCGCCGTGCGGCGCGCAGCGCATGAACGCGCCGCGGCCCGGGTAACGGTCCGACGTCTCGAAGCCGAGCAGTTCGTGATAGAACGTTTCCTGCGCGTCGAGGCAGTTCGTGAAGAACACGACGTGCCCGACCTCGACCGGCTCCGCGCGCGCATAGATCGGGCTCGGCTGGTCGACGCGCAGCGTCTGGCCCCACACGTTCGACGGCGAGCCCGTGATGTCGAGTGCGCGCTTGCGCGTGACTTCGACGCGGATCGCCATCCCGTTCGGATCGATGCAGCCGACCGCATCCTCCTGCGCGTAGTAGCCGGGCTGGCCGGCGAGCTTCGTGCGCAGCGCGTCGAGTTCCTGCCGCGTCGCGACACCCCACGTGACTTCACGCAGCGTCGGGCCGGCTTCGAATGCGGGCGGCAGCGACGGATCGTCGGCCCGCACGACCAGCACGGTGCAACCGTTCAGCGTTTCGAAACGGGCGCGGGTGTCGTCGTGCGCGACTTCCTTCAAGCCCCAGTCGGCGAAAAAGCGCCGGCAGGTGGCGAGGTCGTCGACACCGTACGTGATCTGCTCGATTCCCAAGATGCTCATTGCGTCATTCCCCTTCGCTCAGTTCGCCCACGGCAGCGGCGCGTCGTTCAAGCCCCAGTAGAGGCTCTTCTGCTGCATGTATTCGCGGATGCCGAGACGCCCCTTCTCGCGCCCCATCCCGCTCTCCTTCCAGCCCGAGAACGGCGTGGAGATCGAGAACAGCTTGTACGTATTGATCCACACGGTGCCCGTCTCCAGCGCCCGCGCGATGCGCCACGCACGCTTGTAGTCGCGCGTCCAGATGCCGGCCGCGAGGCCGAACACGCTGTCGTTCGCCTGTGCGATCAGCGACGCTTCGTCGTCGAACGGCATCGCGACCAGCACCGGCCCGAAGATTTCCTCCTGGCAGATGCGTGCGCTGTTCGGCAAGCCTTCGAGAATCGTCGGCTGATAGAAGAAGCCTTGCTCGCGCCCGTCGCCCGTCGGCCGCTCGCCGCCGCACAGCAGGCGGCCGCCTTCTTCTAGCCCGAGCGCGACGTAGCGTTCCACCGACTCGCGATGCTTCGCGGTGATCAGCGGGCCCATCTGCGTGTCGGGCCGCGTCGGGTCGCCCACGCGCAGCTTGCGCGCGCCGGCCACCAGGCGCTGCATGAATGCGTCGTACACCGCGTGCTGCACGAACAACCGCGACCCGGCGATGCACGCCTCGCCCGACGAGCTGAAGATCCCGTACAGCACGCCGTTGACCGCGTGATCGAGATCGGCGTCGTCGCACACGATCGTCGGCGACTTGCCGCCCAGTTCGAGCGACACGGGCATCAGCTTCTCGGCCGCGATGCGCGCGATGCCGCGGCCTACCTCGGTACCGCCGGTGAACGACACCTTCTTCACCAGCGGATGGCGCACGAGCACGTCGCCGATCACCGAACCCTTGCCCGGCAGCACGCTCAGCACGCCCTTCGGCACGCCGGCTTCCTCGCAGATGCGCGCCAGCGCGAGCGATACGAGCGGCGTGACCTCGGCCGGCTTGAGCACCACCGCGTTGCCGCCGGCCAGCGCCGGCGCAAGCTTCTGCGCGTCGGACGCGATCGGCGAATTCCACGGCGTGATCGCCGCGATCACGCCGATCGGCTCGTACACGCTCATCGTCAGGTAATCGCCGCGCGACGGCGTCAGTTCTTCGTCGAGCGTTTCGAGGCAGGCCGCGAAATAGCGGAACGTGTTCGCGGCGCTGGCCACCAGCACGCGCGTCTCGCCGATCGGCTTGCCGTTGTCGCGGCGCTGCAGGTGCGCGAGCGCTTCGTGGCGCTGCATGATCAGGTCGGCGACGCGGTACAGCACCTGCGCGCGCTGATGCGGTTTGAGCCCGGCCCAGTCGGCGCGGCGCCATGCGGCGTCGGCGGCCGCGACGGCGTCGGCCGCGTCTTCCGCGTTCGCCATCGACACTTCCATGTTCACCGTCTGGTCGGCCGGATAGATGCTCGTGTAAGGCGCGCCACGGCCGCGCCGCCACTCGCCGCCGATCAGGATGTTGCCGTCGGGCACGAGGCTCGTATCGAAAGAAGTCATGTCACCTATCCCACAAATCTGTCTCTGCGCATCCGCCCTCGCCGTGGCGCGGGCGGACGCTCGATGGTCCGGTCAGATCACGCAGCGGGCCGCGCGGTTGCGCAGCGCGCGGATCGCGCTGTACGCCGTCAGCGCGGACGTCTTCGGGTTGTCGGGCAGCGGCTTGCCGCTCATTTCCAGCGACATCTCGCCGAACGCGCCGCGCGCGGTGATGCGGTGCACGTTGCGCGCGACCGCCGGATCGGCGATCAGGCGCACGTGGGTCGCGTCGAGCCCGAGGCCCGCGAGCGCGACCGTCGCCGCGACGTTCGCGTTCTTCGGATAGAGCCGCGCGGCGTCGCGCGCGGTGCCTTCGAAGATCACCTTCTCTTCGGTCATCGCGTGCAGGTCGCACAGTGCCTCGGCCGGCGTGCCGAGCCAGCCGAGCGGCGGTTTGCGGCCGACGTACAGCACTTCGTCGAGGCCGCCCTGCTTCGCGGACGCCAGCGCGTCGATGCCGCCGATCGCACCCGACAGCAGCGTCACCGTCGTGCCGCCTTCGTCGGCGGCCTGCGACAGCACGTCGAGCAGCGCGAGATCGGACAGCGCGCCGATCGACGCGACCGCGCAGTCGGTGCCGGCCTTCAGCAGCGGCACGACGTGATCGACGAGCGCGCTGTGGCCCGCGCATTCGAGCGCGAACTCGGGGCGGCGGGCCAGCGCGTCGACCGACGACACGACCTCCACCGCGCCGCCGAGATCACGCTGCACCGCGTCGCGCTGGTGTTCCGGCACGATCACGTGCGCGACGCGCAGCGACGCATCGTGCTCGACCGCGTGGTACACGGCCGCGCCGATCGCGCCGAAGCCGATCATCGCGATGTCGACCGGGGCGTGCGCCCGCTTTTGCCCGTTATGCATACTGGCGCTCCGTCGGCGCTTCCTGCTTCACCGGCGGGCCCGCGAAGGCGGACGCGAACGAGCCGACCGACAGCATGTCGACCTCGACCATCACCGGCCCTTCCTTCGCGATCCCTTCGCGCACGATCGCCTCGGCCTGGTCGAGCGACGTGATCCGGTAGTGCGTGAGGCCGAAGCTCGCGCAGAACTGCGCGAAATCCGGCTGGTGCAGTTGCACGAAGCAGCGGCGGCCGCCGTAGTGCGCGTCCTGGATGTTGCGGATCACGCCGTAGCACTGGTCGTTCATCAGCACGATCATCACGTTCGCGTTTTCCTGCACGGCCGTGACCAGTTCGCCGACGTTGACCATCAGGCCGCCGTCGCCGACGAGGCAGACCGTCTTCGCCGCGGCGCCCGCGAGCGCCGCGCCGATGCCCATCTGGATGCCCTGGCCGATGCCGCCGCCGAGCGCATGCACGCCCGAGCGCGGCTCGAAGATCTTCAGCAGGCGGTTGCCCCACGTGCTGTTCGAGATCGTCACGTCGCGCACCCAGTTGTAGTCGCGGCCGACGGCGCCCTGCAGCGTATCGACGAGCTTCTTGTACGGCCCGAGGCCCTTCGCCACGTCGGCCACCGCGTCTTCGCGGGCCGCCGCGAGATCGGCCGCGAATTGCGGATCGACGGACAGCCGGCCTTCGAGGCGGTCGGCCAGTTCAGCCAGCACGCGCTTCGAATCGCCATGCACGAACAGTTCGTTGCGATAGCCGCGGTTGTCGGCGAGCGCGTCGGCATCGACGCGGAACAGCGGCTGCGGCAGCGCGAGCTTGTACTTCAGCGTCTCGTTGCCGCGCAGGCGCGAGCCGACCACGACGAGCGCGTCGCAGGTCTTGTAGAACGCTTCGACCGACGCATGCACGTTGAACGCGCCGAGCGTCGCCGGGTGATCTTCCGGCAGCACGCCGCGGCCCTGCACGCTCGTCACGACACCGAAGCCGAGCTTCACGAGGCGTTCGACTTCCTCGCGTGCATGGCGCGCGCCGCCGCCGAGCCACAGCAGCGGGCGGCGCTTGGCCGCGAGTGCGTCGGCAAGCTTCGCGACGCGCGCGGTGTCGTGCTCGCGCACCGCGACGTGGGCGGGTGCGAGGTCTTCCGGCCATTCGATTTCGGCCGCCTGGATGTCGATCGGAATCTCGACGGACACGGGGCCCGTCGGCGCGGTCTGCGCGATGCGCACGGCTTCGCGGATCGTCGGCAGCACGGTTTCGACGGTGCGCACGCGGAACGCGGCCTTCGAGATCGAGTCGAGCATCGACAACTGGTCGGGCGCTTCGTGGATGTACGCGAGATCGCGGTCGAGATACGGCGTCTCGATCTGCCCGGTCACGTGCAGGAGCGCGGTGCCGGCCGTCAGTGCCTCGACCATCGCGCCGGCCGCATTGCCGGCCGCCGTGCCCGTGCTCGTGAACGCGACGCCGAGCCCGCCCGACACGCGGGCCAGCCCGTCGGCCATGTTCAGCGCGCCGGCTTCACCGCGCGCCCCGACATAGCGGATGTTGCCGCGCGAGTTGATCGCGTCGAGGATCGGCATGTTGTGGATCGAGATGACGCCGAACGCGGTTTTCACGCCGCACTGCTCGAGAAAGGCGGCAATCAGCTCGCCAACCGTGGTTTTTTTAGACATGGCGTGCAAAGCCTCCAGAAACGTCGATATGGCTGCCCGTCGTGTAGGACGACAGATGCGTTGCGAGATAAAAAAGTGCCCAGGCGGCCTCGTCGGGCTTGCCGAAGCGATTCAGCGGGATGTTCTTCTTGCGGGCGAGCGCGCCCGTCCAGTCTTCCCAGCTTTCGCCGGGCTGCGCCTGCGTGTCGTAGCGGCGGCGCCACTGCCCCGACTCGACGATGCCGATCAGGATCGAGTTCACGCGGATGCGCTGCGGCGCCAGTTCGGTCGCGAGCGATTTCACGAGGCTCAGCACGCCGGCGCGCGCCGACGACGTCGCGACCATGTGCGGCTCCGGCTGCAGCGCGAGCAGCGAGTTCACGCAGGTGATCGTCGGCGCGGCCGCATCGCGCAGCAGCGGCAGGAAGGCGCGCGTCGGACGGATGATGCTGAAGTACTTCAATTCGAGTTCTTCGCGCCAGGCGTCGTCGGTCGTATCGGCGAAAGTCGACACGCGGCCCTGGCCTGCATTGTTGACCAGCATGTCGGCACGGCCGAAACGCGTGGACACCGCTTGCGCGAATGCGGTCACGTCGGCTTCGTCGAGCACGTCGCAGCGCGCGGCCAGCAGTCGTGCGCCTGCGTACTTGTCGCGCAGCATCGCTTCGGCGCGGGCGAGGCGTTCGCCGTCGCGGCCGCAGATCGCGACCGACGCGCCGGCCTGCAGGAACCGTTCGGCGGTCGCGAGGCCGATGCCGGACGAACCGCCCGTCACCACCGCCACCTGCCCGGTCAGATCGATCTCGATCATGTCGTCGGTCCTCGCCGGGCCGCCCCAAGAAGATTGACCGCCCCGTCGGGGGGCAGCGTGCGAAGCATGCGTGGGGGTCTCATTTCAGTCCTAAAGCTTTCATGAACGTGTGCTCGTCATCCGAGCGGTAATTGAGCCGCCGCGACAATTCCGCCGCCGCGCGCTGCACCTTGTCGATCAGACCGTCCGCGATCAGCGCCGCGTCGATCTCCGGCCTCGGCACCGTCACCGTGATGCACGCGACGATCTTCTGCGTCTCGTTGCGCACCGGCGCCGTGACGACCGAGATCCCGCGTTCGAACGACGAATTGCTGACGCCGTAGCCGCGCAGTGCGTCCTCGCGGATCACGTCGTACAGCGCGTCGACCGTTTCCGGCGTCGCGCTCGTCATCCGGTTCAGCACGCGTTCCGGATATAGCGCATGCAGTTCCTTCATCGACAGGTCGCCCATCAGCACGTGGCCGTGCGTCGTCGCATGCGCGGGCAGCCGCGTGCCGACGTTCACGCGGATCGAGCTGAACACCGGCGACTGACTCTGCGCCTTCGCGACGAACACCACGTCGCGGCCGTCGCGGATCACGATGTGCGTCGTGAAGCCGGTCGCATCGCGCAGGCTCTCGATCACCGGCAGGCCGAGATCGGTCAGCTCCAGCGAGCTCAGGTATTCGAAGCCGAGCCGCAGCACCGCGATGCCGAGCTTGTAGTTGCGATCCTTGTCCGCGCGTTCGAGAAAGCCGAGCGATTCGAGTGTCTGCAGCAGACGGAACACCGTCGTGCGCGGAATGCCGAGCCGTTTCGACAACTCGGGCGCGCCGAGCACGGGCTCGCGCGGCGAGAATTCGGCGAGAATCCGCAGCCCGCGTTCGAGGCCCGGCACCACGTAGCTGGCTTCGGCCTTCGCGTTGTCGGATTCGTTTTGTTGCAGCGGTTCGCTCATGCCAGCCCCCACTGCGCATCGCACTGCCGGCAGAAACCTTCGATCAATGCGGAATAGACGGCCGGCGCTTCCACATAACCGGCATGCCCGGCCTGCGGAATCACCTGCAGCCCGACACGCGCGGCCGCGGCGATCCGCTCGCACGCGGCGGGCGGCGTGATCGCATCGTGCGCGCCGACGGCCACGGCCGTGCGGCCGCGAAAGCCGGCGAGATCGGCCGCGAGATCGGCGTTCGCAAGCAGATGCGTGGCCTGCGCATAGCCGGCCGGCACGATGCGCGCCATGTTCCAGCGCACCCACGCCCGCGCCTCCTCGTTCGCGAAACCGGACACCATGTTGCCGCTGCGCTGCTCGGCGAGCCCGGCCGGGCCGAGTTCCGCGAGCATCGCGAGCCGCGCGTCGCGGCGCGATTCGCGGGTGTCGGCCGGTGCGCTGCCGTAGCCGCCGGCGGGCGACACCAGCAGCAGGCCGGCGATCCGCGCGGGCATCATACGGGCGAGACCGCCCGCGATGATCGCGCCGAGCGAATGACCGACCAGCACGCAGCGTTCGATGCCGAGTGCCTCGAGCCACGCGTTCAGCGATGCCGCGTAATCGGCGGCGGCGGGCGACGCGCCGTGCACGGGCGTCGACACGCCGTAACCCGGCGCATCCCACGCGAGCACGCGGCGCGATGCGCCGAGCGTATCGAGCTGGCACACCCACGATGCGGCGCCCGAGCCGATCCCGTGCAGCAGCACGGCGGGCAGCGCGCGGCCCGCATGCCGCGCGCCGGCCTCACGGTAGCCGATCGTGCCCGCCGCGCCGGCTACGCAACGCTGTTCGGGAAACTGCCCGAGCAGCGCGGCGAACGCCGCGGTGCGGTCGCGTTCACGTTTGTCGATGACACTCATTGCTTCGCCCGCCCCGCCTCAGCGCTTGATCTTCGCGAGCGGCGAATCGGGCGGATACGTCGGCGTGATCGGCTTCGGCGAACCGAGCATCACGCACATCAGCGCATCTTCCTCGCCGATGTTGATTTCCGTGCGATACACGCCCGGCGGCACCGAGATCAGGTCGCGCTCGCCGAGGATCGCTTCCCACGTCTCGCCGTCGCGCTCGCAGATCACCTTCATCTTGCCGCGCAGCACGAAGAAGATTTCCTCGACGTCGATATGGATGTGGCTCGGGCCGATGTTGCCGGCCGGGATGACCATCGTCGAGAACGTGAAGTTGCCGGCCGGCACCGTGTTGACGTCCTTCGCGACGCCCGTGCCGCCCGTGCCGACGTAGCGCATCTGCGCGCGGCGGTACTTCGGGTCGTAGTCGGCCTGGAACTTCAGCGCGTCCCAGTCGTAGCGCCGCGTCGCGTAGCGCGCGACGCGCCCTTCCATCCAGTCGTTGAAGCTTGCGCCTTCCGGCTGGTCCCACGACTTGCGTTCGAGATCGGCGTCCGCCATCGTCCTCTCCTTCATTCCGAGTGAAAACTTCAATTCAGTTCATTACGAAGCCGCCGTTGACCGGCAGCAGTTGACCCGTGACGAAGCGCGCGCCGTCCGACAGCAGGAACAGCACGGGGCCCGTCACGTCGCCGGGCACCTGCGCGCGCGTCAGCGCACGGCCCTGCAGGTAGAACGCATGGCGCTCGGCCGGTACGTAGGCGGTCGCCTCGACTTCGGTGAGCCCCGGCGCGATCGCGTTGACCGTTACGCCGTGCGCGCCGAACTCGCGTGCCTGCGCATGCGTCATCGCGATCACCGCGCCCTTGCTCGCGACGTACGCGAGCAGCTTCGGCGCGCCCCACAGCGCGGTATCCGATGCGAGGTTCACGATCGCACCGCGTCCCGACTGAGCGAGATAGGGCAGCGCTGCATTGCTGACGAGCCATACGCCGCGCACGTTCACGTTCATCACGGCGTCCCACGTCGCCACGTCGAGCTCGGTGGAAAGCTTCCCGCCCGAGTTCGTGATCGCCGCGTTGTTGATCAGCGCGTCGATGCCGCCGAGCGCCGCCGCGCCCTGCGCGACGAAAGCGTCGATGCTGGCCGGATCGGCAAGGTCGAGTGCAAAGAAATGCGCGGCGTGGCCGGCTTGCGTGAGCTGCGCGGCGAGCGAGCGCCCCTCTTCCGCGAGCACGTCGCCGAACGCGACCTGCGCGCCGGCTTCGACGAGCGCCTTCACGAACGCCGCGCCGAGACCGCGCGCCCCGCCCGTGACGAGCACGCGGCGACCGGGCAGCGCCACGACCGGTGCGAGCTCAGCCATTCGCGGGCTCCGCGGCGGCGTGCGCCGCACGATGCACGTCGAGCGCGGACAGGTGTTCCTGCGCCCGCTGGCGCAGCATCCGGCGCACACGTGTGATGCCGACGTCGTGCTGGTACAGGTATTCGTGATCGCGCGCATGCGGCGCGAGGCTTTCGAGGACGTAGCGGTCCTGCTCGAGCACGTCCCAGTGCAGGCCTTCGAGGCGGTTGCGGTACATGAAGCGCCACACGTCGCGCTGCCAGCCGCCGACCTTGCGGGTACGCCAGAAATAGACCTGGCAGTGGTCGCCGTCGACCGGCGTCGCGAAGCCGATGATCCCGAAGTTGCCGCCCGGGCCGAATTTCTGCTTGTACGGAATCGCGAGGCGCATCCACAGGCAGCCGGTTTCGCCGAGTTCGACCCAGTCGAAGTTCACGTCGCGCTGGCCGATCTTCTCGAACATCAGGCCCGTTTCCGTCTTGCGCACGCGCATGTCGGCCTGCTTGTCGCCTTCGGCCATCGAGTGCGACGTCGCGTGCAGATACGCGCCGTGCATCGGGTCCATCACGTTGTCGATCGCGTACTGGTAATTGCACTTCCAGTTCGATACGCACAGAAAGTGGCCGTACTCGTCGGCGACCAGTTCTTCCGGCAGGTTCAGCGGCGCCGGCTCGCCGTGCGCTTCGTCGCCGAACCACAGGAAGATCGCGCCGGCCTTCTCCTCGACCGGATACGACTTCACGCACTTCGTGCCTTCGAGCGGACAGTTCGATACCGCCGGCACGCGGTTGACCGTGCCGCCGCCGTCGACTTCGATGCCGTGATACCAGCACGCGATGTTGCCGCCAAGGTTCCAGCCGAGCGACAGGCGCGCGCCGCGGTGCGGGCAGCGATCTTCCAGCGCATGGACCTTGCCGTCGTGATCGCGCCACAGCGCGATCTGCTCGGACAGGCGCGTGACGCCGACGGGCGCGTTCGACACCTGCCAGCTCGGCGCGACGGGATACCAGTAGTTCTTGATGCCGCGATCGAGGTAGTCGCGGACCGGGTCGTGTTGGGTTTCGTGTTGGTCGGGGGACGTCATCAGTGTGCTCCGGATGCGGTTGTCGGGTCGGCGCTCAGGCGCGCGGCGCGGTCGGCGCGTTCATTCCGCCAGCGAGGCCATTTCGGCGCGGAAGCGCTCCACGGTCCATGCGGTGCCGTCCGGCGCGCGAAAGCCGATGCGGTTCAGCCCCGCGACGACATCGTCCAGTTCGGTCGCGCCGCTCTCGAACACGCGTTCGAGCGCATCGCCGAGGTCGTTCTCGTACTGGGTGGGTTCCGCCTTGCGGTTCTGCCAGACCAGGTTCTCGACCTGGCCGGGGATCTCGATCTGCCCCTTGCCCGCGACGTTGTTCGGCTGCGGCGCCACCCACGGCTTCAGGAAGGGATTGAAGTTGACGGTCGCTTCTTTCATGTTCAGTCCACCTTGATCTGGATTTCCTCGCCGGCGAGGCGCACCGCGTACTGCTTCAGCGCGCGCCCGCCCGGGCCCTTCAGGCATTCGCCCGTCTTGATGTCGAACACGGCCTCGTGCAGCGGGCATTCGACCGTGCCTTCGTCGACGAACCCCTGCGTCAGCAGCGCGTACGCATGCGGGCATACGTTCTCGAGCGCATACACGTCGTCGCCGACGCGGTAGATCCCGATTTCCACGCCGTCGGTCCGCTTGAACTCGATCGGCGTGTCTTCCGACAGCGCGCCGGCGTGACCGGCGCAAATCCATTGTTCAGACATCTCGCACCCTTCCTTCTGATCGACTCTCGGTTTGTTCCGTTTTGTTCCATATCAGGAACATCAGTTTATGGATGGTGATTATAGGAGCGACTTTCCGCGAGCAAAATAAAAAGCTGCATGTCCTAGGGAAAACACCGACGCGCAGTTCGACCGCCCCCTTCGCCTACCTTATCGAATGTAATTTTTTGTTGTTTGACGCGGGTTTATCGGTTTTTCAAAGGCATCAGGCCTTGCTGTACGGCCTCACGGGAGCACTCATCCGTCCCGAAAAATTTATTTTTGATCGAACGCTCCGCGCCCCTATACTCCATTCCATCAGAGGCACGATGTTCCTTATATGGAACATACAAATGCCCGCTCGACGATATGCACCCGCGCGACGGCCGGCCGTCCCCGCGCAGGCCGTCGCAACACGTTTTCATCAGGTTGGAGAGTCAGGAGATCAAATGGTCAAGCATGCGGTAGCAGCGGCAGTCATCGGAATGGGTGCCGCGTCGGGCGCGTGGGCGCAGAGCAGCGTGGTGCTGTACGGCAGCATGGACGCGGGTGTCGCGTACGTGAACAACGTCGGCGGCCACGCGAAGTGGGCGATGATCCAGGGCAATACGCAGCCCGACCGGTGGGGCCTGAAAGGCAAGGAAGATCTCGGCGGCGGGCTGTCGGCGATCTTCCAGCTGGAAAACGGCTTCTATACGAACAACGGCCAGTTCGCGACCGCGAACACGATCTGGAATCGCGCGGCGTTCGTCGGCCTCGGCGCCGAGCGCTACGGCACGCTGACGCTCGGCCGCCAGACGCCGCTGGCGTTCGACTATCTCGACCCGCTCAGCACCGCGTACCTCGCGATGAGCTGGTACGCGTTCCATCCGGGCAACATCGACGGGCTCGCCGCGACCGGCAACGTGCCGTACAACAATTCGATCAAATATCGTTCACCGACCTTCGCGGGCTTTTCGGCCGCGGCGACCCTCGCGCTCGGCAACACGACGAACTTCTCGACCGGCAAATCGGTCGGCGTCGCACTGAACTATGCGAACGGGCCGTTCAAGGCGTCGGCCGTCTACTCGAACGAGCACGATCGCTCGCTCCTGATCGGCCAGACAGGCATCACGTCGTTCCAGGGGCAGAACACCGCGAACGGTTATCTCGCCAGCAAGGTCGAGAACATCGGCGCGGGCGCGTCCTACCAGATCGGCGACTTTCTCGTGCACGGTCTCTACACGCGCGTGAAGATGCAGTCGAACGGGTTTTCCGACACGTTCCAGAGCTACGACGCGGGTGTGAATTACCGCAGCAGCGCGTTCAACACGATCGCGGGCGGCGCGGCAACCACGACGCTGGCCGGCCGCCGCTGGACGCAGGTCGAACTCGGCGACATCTACGCGCTGTCCAAGCGCACGCAGTTGTATGCGAACGTGCTTTATGAACACGCTTCCGGCGGCGCGAAGGCCGCGTTCTTCACGGCCGGCGTGTCGAGCACCGCGAACCAGGTGATCGTGCTGACCGGGATTCATCATTCGTTCTGAACGCGTTCGGGCACCGGGCTTCGGCGCCCAAAAACGACAAGAGCGGCCCGCGGGCCGCTCTTGTCGTCTGCAATGCCGCGCGCCGCGGCCGGATCGATACGCGAGCGTCAGAACATCGCGACCTTGTGGCGCGCATGCGCGAACGTCGGGTCGCTTTCGAGCGGACGATAGTTCAGCCGTTGCGACAGGTCGACCGCCGCACCGCACACGGCCTCGACGAGCCGCTCCTTCTCGCCGGCCTCGCCGATCTCCGAGCGCGGCACCGTCGCGGTGATCGCCGCGACGATCGAGCCCGAATGATCGCGCACGGGTGCGGTCACGGCCGAAATGCCGCTCTCGAACGCCGCCTCGCTGACCGCATAGCCGAGCCGAGCGTAGTGACGCACGCGTTCGTACAGTTCGTCGACGGTGCCGGGCGTGCGCTCGGTGAACTGTTCGAGTTTCTTCTCCGGATAGAGCTGCCGCATCGCATCGCGCGTCAGGTCCCCCATCAGCACGTGGCCGTGCACGGTCGCATGCGCGGGCAGGCGCGTGCCGACGTGCACCTTCACCGAACCGAACATCGACGCATTGCTCTGCGCCTTCGCGACGAACACCACGTCGCGCTGGTCGCGGATCAGCAGGTGCGTCGACAGGCCGGTCGAATCGCGCAGCCGTTCGAGCACGGGCGTGCCGAGATCGGTCAGTTCGAGCGAATTCAGGTATTCGAAGCCGAGCCGCAGCACGCCGACGCCGAGCCGGAAATAGCGATCGCCGTTCACGCGTTCGAGAAAACCAAGCGCCTCGAGCGTCTGAAGCAGGCGGAACGTCGTGGTGCGCGGAATGCCGATGCGCTTCGACAGTTCCGGCGCACCGAGCACCGGCTCGCGCGCGGAGAATTCGGCGAGGATCCGCAACCCGCGTTCGAGCCCCGGCACCAGATAGGACGAAGCGCCGCCCGACGATTCTTCGTCGCCGGGCGCCGCCGGATCGGGTGCACCGCTCATCGTTGTCTTGACCATGTGGACATGGACGGAAGGAAATCGGTCACGAAACAGGTCATCGATCGTCGTGGATAGTGAGTCATGCTACCTCAGTGCGCGCGTGGGCTCGCACCGGCGCGCGGCGCCGCGACGCAGCATGCGCGTCCACGCCACCATGACGCGTCATTCAAGGTCGAGAGGATAGCAGCGTTGGACCGCGCGACGCCATGCAGAAATCGCCGGACGCCAGCGCGCTGACCGCACGGCGCCCGCCCACGGCGCGGTCGGACGACGGCCAGCAGCACGGAACTTGACGTCGGACCGCCTACAGGCGCGACAGATAGACACGAATGGTCGTGCGGTCGTACGTAAAACCGCCGGCCGGATCCGGCTGCAGCACGCGTGCCAGATCGACCGGATGCAGCCAGCCGGCGCCCAGCAGGCCGCCGTTGATCCCGCGGATCCGGGTGCCGCCGACGGCAATCGCCGCGTGAAAGACATTCGCGCCGCGAGCGAAGCCGACCGCGGTGCCCGCCGGAATGCTCGCGCGCCCGTCCCATTGAGTGCCGGTCTCGAAGTTGAAGCGCGTCCTCCACGACTGGCCGATCGTGTCGAGCAGCGCCGCGGGCGTGATCATCGCGTCCGCGCGCAGCAGATACCGGACGTAGGCCGCGGCGTCGTAGCAGACGCCGCCGGACATGTACTCGTCGATGTTCGCCATCCCGAACATCAGCGCCTGCGCGTGTTTTTGCCGTTCGGCGATGCCGGATTGGGCGACATGCCCGCCTAACTGGGTCAGTTGCACGGATAGCTCCTTTCAGGAAAGCGGGACGTCATTGTCTCGCCGATGCAATAACCTCATATCTTATTACGATATGAATCGGCGTTTTCCACGCTCCCTCGTGCGATACGTGGTTCGCACCTGCTCGGGAGGTCATGAGCCTGCGTGCAGACTTTCGCCACGCGTGTCGCATCGTCGACGCGATGCCCGCGCATCGAAGGCGGCATAGGCATGCCTGTGTCGAACGGCACGGACCATTTGGCACAGCGAATGCCGGCAAACGGTCGCATTTCGCGCCTGGAGAAAAAACGGAAGCAGTCGGAAAAGCGCCGTCCGGCAACGGACGGCACAGAGGAAGGCGATCCCCGCGCCGGATCGCCGCGACGACGTCAGGCCGTCACGGCGGCGTCATATTCGGCGCGGGCAAGCTGGCCAGCGGCGTATGCCTCGGCTTCGCCGCGAAAGCCTTCGCGGCTGAACGCCACGACTTTCACGCCGACGCCGGTCGCCCGCTTCACCGTCAGCGCCCATTGCCATCCGCCGTCTTGCTCGAAGACGTGCAGCGAGGGTTCGAAGGAAGGGTCGAATACGGTCACGCGTTGTGCTCCTGCCCCGTTGCGCGCTGCATCGGCAACGCACGGAGGCATGTCGAAAAGGGGGCGCGCCGGTGTGCCGACGCGCTTCTGCCATTCCACAGTCTAATCAGCGATTGTTGCGACGCACCATCAGAGGTTTCACTCATCTATCGGAACCGCCCGTTCGATCGAATCTGACTCAAAGCCTTGCGGGACGGGGCTGAGCGACACGTCGGCCGGCCCGCCATCGCGTTCGTGCGGCAACGTGCCGCACGCGCGATGGCTTGCATTGGCCTTTCGCGAATCACGGAAACGGGGTGCGACCTATTCGGCCGCCATCGACACGCGCCGGAAGGTCAGGTTGACGCGTTCGCCCTGTACGCTGGGCGCCTTCGGCACGCGGTGCTGCCATTCGGCCTGCGTGCGTCCGCGCATCACGAGCAGGCTGCCATGCACGAGGCGGTATGCATGCGTGACGCCGGTCGCGCGATGGCGAAGATCGAACACTCGCATCGCGCCGAGGCTCACCGACGCGATCACCGGCGCATCGCCGAGTTCGGGTTCGTTGTCCGCATGCCAGCCGAGGCTGTCCAGCCCGTTGCGATAGCGATTGAGCAGCACGCTGTTGAAACGCACGCCGCACGTCGCCTCGACCGCACGCTTGAGGGCGAGCACGGCCGGCGTCCACGGCTCCGGCACGTTGCGGATTCCGGAGTACACGTACACGGCATCCGGTTCGCCCTGCCACGCGGTGAGCCTCGGCAACGGAATGCGTCCGCGCGGCGTACGGATCGTGTCCTGCCGCCACGCGACCTCGTCGATCAGCGCGGCCAGCGCGCGATCGGCGTCGGGCGGCGCCAGCCAGTCCGGGTACCAGTCCACGTCGGGCACGGGCGTATCAGCGAAGAGATCGGGCGTCGACATGTCGGCAGGACCGGGCAAGGAACGGAGCGAACGCATGTCTGCATACTAGCCAACGGCGCCGCACGCCGCCATGCGCTGCCATTCCCGACGAAAGGAAACCGGGGGGCGCGCGATGCGCGTTCGCGTCGCGTAACGGCCGTCCTCGGCCACCGGCTACCCGCGTGTCAGCCGAATCAGCGTGATCTCGGACGGCACGCCGAAGCGGTTCGGCGGCCCCCAGTACCCAGTGCCGCGGCTCGTATACAGCCACATGTCGCCGATGCGGTTCAGCCCGCCGATCACCGGCTGCTGCAGACGCACGAACGGCGGCCACGGCAGGAACTGGCCGCCATGCGTGTGCCCCGACAACTGCACGGTAAAGCCCGCGCGGTTCGCCGCTTCCGCGCTGCGCGGCTGGTGCGCGAGCAGGATCTTCGTGCCGACGTCGGGCGGCGCACCGGCCAACGCCCGCTCCGGATCGCTGCGATGGGCGGGATCGAAGCCGCCGGCCGTGAAGTCGGTCACGCCCGCGAGCACCGCCCGCGCGCCGCCGCGCTCGATCAGCACGTGCTCGTTCAGCAGCACGGTCAGCCCGATTCGCCGAAATTCATCGATCCACGCATGCGCACCCGCGTAGTACTCGTGGTTGCCCGTCACGAGGAAGGTGCCGTGCCGCGAGCGCATCTCGCCGAGCGGCGCCGTGTGTTCGCGCAGGCGCTTGACCGAACCGTCCACCACGTCGCCCGTCACGACCACCAGGTCGGAGTCGAGCGCATTGACCGCGCGCACGATCCGTTCGATGTAGGGCCGCTTGATCGTCGGGCCGACGTGGATGTCGGATAGTTGCACGATCGTCAGCCCGTCGAGCGCGGCCGGCAGGCCGGCGACCGGAATCGACACGCGCTTGACCGCCGCCGTGCGGCGCGCGCCGACGAACCCGATCGCCGTCACGAGCACCGCGGCCGCCAGCACGCCGAGCGCCGTGTCGGGCGCCGCGCCGCTCCATGCGCCGTCATGCCCGAGATGTCGCCACGCGAGCACGCCGAGCAGCACGATGTCGCGCAGGAACGTCAGCACCAGCAGCGACGAGAAGAAGCCCATCGCGAGCGCGCCCGCCCAGCCGACCAGCGTCGCCGCCCACCCTTCGTCGAAGCGGCGCGAGAACATCCCGACCGGAATCAAGACGACGAAACTCGCCAGCACGAGCGCCGCGATCGTGCGCGCGAGCGGCGACACGAACGCATCGGGAATGATCCGCATCCCGACGTACAGATGGAACAGCACGCCGATCGCAATGAACCGGACAAAGAAACTTCGCATGGAACGCTCACCTTCGTTGCACGACCGCTTCCGCGACGCGCGCCGCATCGGGCCGCCATGCCCGGTGCCGCGCGTCGCACCCTACGCACGATGGTACACAGATCCCGGCCGCGACGACGGGTCGCGGCCGGCGGTGCGGCGCCGCTGTCTCGTCGATCATCCGCACGTGACGATCGACATGCAGGAACGGGTGAGCCCCGACATCGTGCGCGCTGCGCAGGCAGGCTTGATCGACGTCGGCATCGTCGCCGGCGGGGTGCTGCTCACGCTGCGCAGGCGCATCCAGGTCGGCAACTTCGAGACGGCCTGCCGGATGATCGAAGCAAACGTCGGCGTGCTGCCCGAAGGCACCGCGCGCCGTCATGCGAAGACGATGGCGCCGCGTCTCGTCGCGCTCGAAGACGACTGGGCCGAGCGCCGGTTGCAGATCTGCGTCGCCGATCTCGATGCGCCTCCGCGTTTCGCGCGCGATTTCGCCGACCTGCTCGTCGAGGACGCACGCGTCCAGCCGGACTAATTCGCATGCGTTCGAGCGGCAATCGGCGGTTTGCGCGCCGATTGCCGCTGCGTCGACATGGCAAATCCCGCTGCACGATTTCGTCTGACGATCCTTGACAGTCCATTCGCAACCCTGCACGAGCGGGTGCTGGCAGAATCGCGGCGGTCCGATCATCGCTGCCGACACGCACTGCCGGACCGTCCGGCATGACCGATGGCGCGGCCACGGTCAACCTCGCCCCTGCCGTGGACGCGCGCCGGATCGCTGGCGATCCGCATTACGCTGATTTATGATCGGCCCCGTATCCTGAAATCGTCGTCGCGGCCCGGCCGGTTGCGACGATCCGCATTGCGCCGCGCCCGGCATCCACCCCCAACGTCGAGCTCGTCACACCATGAGAACAACAACGCCGCGCGCGCCGCTGCGTATCGCCGCCGTCCTCGCGCCCGCCCTGCCGCTCGCGGGCTGTGCATCGCGCGGCGCGCCGTCCTACGTGCTGTTCGGCGCGTACTTCCCGTTGTGGCTCGTCAGCGCGATCGTCGGCATCGTCGGCGCGATCGTCGCACACCGCGTGTTCGTCGCGACCGGCTGGGCCGCGACGGTGCCCTACCAACTCGCCGTCTGCACCGCGATCGGGCTCGTGGTCGCCGTGCTCGTCTGGCTCACCGGCACGGGACCGTTCGCATGAAGGCCGCCGGCATCGCCCGCCCCTCCGTCAAAGGCCGCGTCATCGCGCTCGCGATCGTCGCGCTCGGCATCGCGGCGCTCGCGTACGCGTACCACCGCACGACGGCCTACCCGTCCACCGACGACGCGTCGATCGACGCGGACGTCGTGCACGTCGCGTCGCCGGTCGGCGGCCGCATCGTGCAGCTCGCGGTGCATGAAAACCAGCGCGTCGCGAAAGGCGACCTGCTGTACGTGATCGATCCCGTACCGTACCGGCTGACCGTCGCGCAGGCGCAGGCCGATCTCGAACTCGCGCGCGCGTCGCTCGACACACGCCGCCGTTCGCTGATCGGCGAGCGTTCGAACGCGTCCGTCGCCGCCGAGCAGGTCAAGCGCGCGACGCAGAACTACGATCTCGCGACGCGCGACGTGAACCGGCTCGCGCCGCTCGCCGCGCAGGGCTACGTCAGCGTGCAGCAGTTCGACCAGGCGAAGGTGCGCCAGCGCGACGCGTCCGTCTCGCTCGCACAGGCGCGAGAACAGCAGCGCGCGTCCGCGCAGACGATCGGCGACGACGCCGACGCGATCGCGACGCTGCACGCGCGCGAAGCGGCGCTGGCCCGCGCACGGCATGCGCTCGACGATACGGTCGTGCGCGCGCCGCACGACGGGCTCGTGACGGGCCTGAGCGTGCTCCCCGGTGAAACGCTTGCGCCGAACCAGTCGATCTTCACGCTGATCGACGCGAGCGAATGGTTCGCGGTCGGCAATTTCCGCGAAACGTCACTCAATCGCATCGCGGTGGGCGACTGCGCGACCGTCTATTCGATGATCGACCGCGACCGCCCGATGACGGGCAAGGTCGTCGGCATCGGCGCGGGCATCGCGGACAGCGACCGCATCAACCTGCCGCGCTCGCTGCCGATCGTGCAGCGCTCGGTGAACTGGGTGCACGTCGCGCAGCGCTTCCCCGTGCGCGTGAAGCTCGACGAACCCGACGGCAAGCTCGTACGTGTCGGCGCGAGCGCGATCGTCGAGGTCCGGCATGGCTCAGCCTGCCGCTGACGTCCGCTCGCCGGGCCCGCGCGAAGTCCTGCGACTGCTCGCGCCGTTTCCGGGGCGCGCGGCCATGGCCGTGCGCGTCGCGCTAATCTGTGCGCTCGTCGTGCTCGTGACGAGCGGATACGGCACGCCCGAAGCCGCGATTTCCGCGTATGTCGTGTTCTTCCTGAACCGCGCCGATCGCGTGACGAGCGCCGTGCTCGCGGTCGCGATGCTGCTGCTCGTCACGCTCGTGATCGCGCTCGTGATCGGCGTCGCGATCTTCAGCATCGAGTATTCGGTGCTGCGCGTCGCGTGCATGGCCGTGCTGTCAGTCGGCCTGCTCTACCTGACGTCCGCCAGCAAGCTGCGCCCGGTCGGCGCGATTCTCGCGATGATCGTCGGCTTCGGGCTCGACGAGCTGGGCCTGGCGCCGGTCGGCGAAGCCGCGACGCGCGCGCTGCTCTATGCGTGGCTGATGGTCGCGATCCCCGTCGGCGTCGCGATCGTCGTCAACCTGCTGATCGCGCCGTCGCCGCGCAAGCTCGCGCACGCGCAGCTCGCGAAACGGCTGCGGCTCGCCGCGCGGCGGCTGCGCGGCGACGGCGGCGCGCGCGACGCGTTCGATGCCAGCCTGCGCGAAGGCGACAAGCAGCTGCTCACGTGGCTGAAGCTGTCGAAGTTCGAAGGTTCGTCGTCCGGTGCCGATGTCGTCGCGTTGCGGCAGGCCGTCGCGTCGAGCACCGCGCTGCTCGTCGCGGTCGCGCTTGCGGATCGTGAACCGGCGGCGCGGCTGCCCGACGCATTCGCCACGCCGATCGCGGCGACGCTCGACGAGATGGCCGCGATCCTCGAACAGGGCGGCTATCCGGTCGACGTGACGCTCGCGCTGCCGGCGCCCGATGCGCTGCCGCCGCTCGCACGCGTCGTCGCGGCGGACCTGCACATCGCGATCACGCAGTTCGCGCAGCCGCCCGCAACCGACGCACCGGCCGTATCGGCCTCATCAACCGATACCGCCGCCGACAAACCGGCGGAACCCGCCGCACCACCCGCCCCGCGCGGCGGCTTCTTCCTGCCCGACGCGCGCACCAATCCCGACCACGTCCGCTATGCGCTGAAAACGACGGCAGCGGCAATGTTCTGCTACCTGCTGTATTCGCAACTCGACTGGTCGGGCATCCATACCTGCTTCATCACCTGCTACATGGTGTCGCTCGGCTCGACCGCGGAAACGGTCGAGAAACTCACGCTGCGCATCGCCGGCTGCATCGTCGGCGCGCTGATCGGCACCGCCGCGCTCGTGTTCGTCGTCCCGTCGCTGTCGTCGATCGGCGAACTGATGGCGCTCGTCTTCGCCGGCGCGTGGCTGTCCGCGTGGGTCGCATTCGGCTCGCCGCGCATCGCGTACGCGGGTTTCCAGGTCGCGTTCGCGTTCTTCCTGTGCGTGATCCAGGGCGCCGGCCCCGGCTTCGACCTGACGCTCGCGCGCGATCGCACGATCGGCATCCTGCTCGGCAACGTCGTCGTGTATCTCGTATTCACGCGCATCTGGCCCGTCAGCATCGGCAAGCAGATCGACTCCGCGTTCGCCGCGCTGCTCGACCAGTGGCGACGCATCGCGCAGATCGCCCAGCCGGCCGAACGACGCGCGCTCGCGTCCGA
Source organism: Burkholderia sp. AU44665 (assembly GCF_030504405.1). NCBI lineage: Bacteria > Pseudomonadati > Pseudomonadota > Betaproteobacteria > Burkholderiales > Burkholderiaceae > Burkholderia > Burkholderia sp. AU44665. The sequence continues at coordinate 977,100 of NZ_JAUJRI010000001.1, forward strand.
CGCGTTCGCGCGTCACGGGGCGATCTCGCAAGAACTCGGCCTGGTCCATTACGAACCGTCGTGGGTGCGGCCGGCCGCGACGTGGCTCGCCACGCGACGGCGAGCACTCGCGGAACTCGATGCGCTCGAAGTCCCGCTGTTCCTGCTCGCCGAACGCAAACCCGGCGACGCGGCGATCGGCGCACAGCTTGCGCGCGCGGCTGCGCCGGGCGATGACGAAACCACGCCCCGCGCGAATGCCCCGGCGCCACCTTCGAGCACCACCCCCACCGACCCCGCACGCGACGCGCTGCTGAACCTGATCGACACACGGCTCGCGCACATCGCCGACGCCGCCCGTCAAGCCACACCGAAGGAGCCTGCCCCTCATGCGCGTACCTGAACCGCCGGCCGCCCCGATCGCCGCCGCCGCGCTCGCGACCGCCGTCGCGCTGGCCGGCTGCGCGACGTCGTCGATCGATCTGGCGCCGGAGGCATCCGACCGCCCGTGGCAGCCGCAAACGTCGGCCGCGGGCGACATCGTGGCGGCGCCGCCGCGCGCCGCCGTGCAAGGTGTGCACGACTACACGCTGCCCGCGTCGCCGGCGCTCGCGTCGGTGCCGCCGCCGGCCGCGCTCGATGCCGCGCATGCGTACACGCTGCCGGAACTGATCGATCTCGCCGAATCGGCCAATCCGCTGACCCGCATCGCATGGAACGACGCGCGCAACGCGGCGCTGGCGGTCGGCCTCGCCAAGTCCGCATACCTGCCGCGCCTGTCGGCGACGGCGATGGGCGCGTACCAGGCGAACCACGGCTCGACGTCGACGATCCTCGGCGATTCGTCGAGCAACACCACCGTGCACGGGACGATTTCGGCGCTGTCGCTGCAATGGCTGCTGTTCGATTTCGGCGGCCGCGCGGCGCGCGTCGAAGCGGCCGAACAGGCGTCGATCGCATCGAACGTCGCGTTCACGGCCGTGCACCAGCAGGTGATCCACGACGTGACGGTCTCGTACTACCGCTACGAAGCCGCTCGCTCGCGCGCCCTGAGCGCGCAACAGGGCCTCGCGAACGCGGATGCGATTCTCGCGGCGTCCCGTGCACGGCTCAAGCACGGCGTCGGCACGGTCGTCGAGCTCGCGCAGGCGACGCAGAACCGCGCGCAGGCGAACCTCGCGCTCGTGCAAGCCAACGGCGCCGAGAGCGACGGTTACCTCGCGCTCGTCTCCGCGCTCGGCATCTCGCCGCTGTCGAAGCCGACGATCGCCGCGTTGCCGCAGCGGCCGCTGCCGCCTGCGCTCGGTTCGTCCGTCGACGCGATCGTGTCGGACGCGATCGCGCGCCGCCCCGACCTGCAGGGTGCGTTCGCGCTAGAAAAGGCCAATCGCGCGAAGATCAAGGCGGCGCAAGCCGCGTTCATGCCGAAGATCTTCCTGTCCGCGTCGACGTCGTATGCCAGCGGCGGCACGGCCATTTCCGCGCTGCCCGCGATCGGCGACCAGGCGCCCACCGTCAACCTGAACGGCAGCCGCTACGGCGGCGGCGTGTTCCTCGGCGTGACGATCCCGCTGTACGACGGCGGCCTGCGCTCGGCCGTGCTGATGCAGGCGCGCAACGACGCGGAAAGCGCATCCGCGCGCCTCACGCGGACCAAGGAGGAAGCGGTGCGCCAGGTCGTCGCCGCGCAGAACGCGGTGCAGACGAGCCTCGCGTCGCACGACGCCGCGAAGGCGCTCGTCGATGCCGCGCAAACGAGCTACGACGCAGCGCTGACCGCGTACCGGAACGGCGTCGGCTCGGTCACCGACGCGACGATCGCGCAAAGCCAGTTGCTCGCCGCGCGCAACGCGGAAGTCGACAGCTATGCCGGCGCCTTGTCGGCCGCCGCCGCGCTCGCGCTCGCGACGGGCACGATCGGCTCGGCGCAGTAGCACCGCCCAGGCGGTTGACGCGGCCGCGCGCCGCCTACTAGAATGCCGCCCATTCTTCCTTCAGGAACCATCGTGGACAGTTGCAGCACTCCGTTGCGTGCGCCGCTTGCCGCCTGAACGCCTGTCCGCCGCAGTTCTCCTGCCCCGGCTCGCGTTCCGCGAGCCGCACGCCATCCGTTTCACATTTGAATGACGCATTCGCGCGGTACAGTACCGCGCGATGACGGCTGACGCCGCGTCGCCTTCGGCCTTGCGCCGCGGCGACGCGAGCCGGCACGCGCTTCTTGCACGGCAGGACAACCATGACTTTCGATTTCGCACTCCGTCTTTTCACCGCGTTCGCCTGCGGCGTCGCCATCGGCCTCGAGCGCCAGATGCGCCAGCGCACGGCCGGCCTGCGCACCATCACGCTCGTCGCGAGCGGCGCATGCCTGTTCGTCACGCTGGGCGTGCTGACCGGCAACGGCGTGGCGGGCGTCACGCAGATCGCCGCCTACGTCGTGTCCGGCGTCGGCTTTCTCGGCGGCGGCGTGATCATGCGCGACAAGGGCTCGATCCAGGGCATCAACACGGCCGCGACGCTGTGGTGCTCGGCCGCCGTCGGCGTGCTGGCCGGCTCCGGCCACTACGTGCCCGCGCTTGCCGGCACGGGCGTCGTGCTGCTCACCAATACGGTGTTGCGCGGCGTCAGCCAGGCGATCAACGCGACGCCCGTCTCGAACGCCGACCTCGTGCGCGAATACCAGATTACCGTGATCTGCCTCGCTGCCGACGAAGTCCACATCCGCACGCTGCTGTCGAACGCGATGTATGCGAAGCCGCTGTCGTTCCAGAGCCTCACGAGCGAAGACGTGCCCGACCAGCCGGACCGGCTGAAGGTCACCGCGACGCTGAAGCTGCATCCGAAGGATCAGCAGAAACTCGAGCAGATCGCGAGCCGGATGAGCATGGAGAAAAGCATTTCCAGCGTGAGCTGGACGGCGAAGGAAGTGGAACCGATGATGGAGTGAGCCGCGTGGCGGCAGCCGCCTCCGGCGGCGCCGTCGCGCAACGTCACGTCACGGTGCTTCGATGAGCCCGGCCGAGATCGCCTTGACGACCGCCTGGACCTTGTTGGTCGCGCCGAGCTTCTCGAGGATGTTGTTCACGTGGAAGTTCACAGTCCGCTCCGAGATGCTGAGGATCTGGCCGATTTCGCACGCGGTCTTGCCCTCGGCCGTCCAGCACAGCACCTCGCGCTCGCGCGCGGTCAGCGTGACGCCCGCCGCGGGCGACAGCTTCGGCACCATGAAGCGGCTCATCAGCGAATGCGACAGGTTCGCGAGCCAGTTGGTCTGCAGCGTCAGCATGTTGATCTCGGCCGGCGTCAGCCGGTCGGCATGACGGGCGATGCTCAGCAGACCGAACGCACCGCGCGCCGCCCAGCTCGACTGCGCGACGCCCACCGACAGCCCGAAATCGCGCGCGTCCTGCCACAGCGGGCACGGGTCGATGTTGTCGACGTCCGGCCAGACGATCATGTTGGTGCTGAGTGCGCCGTCGCGAACCGTCGAATCGATCTCGATATAGTTCCGCGCCTGGTAGTGCGCCATCCAGCCGTCCGGATAGGTATTGAAGATGGCGACCGCCGGCTTCGAAACGGGCAGCGGTACGCGAATGCCGTAACAGCAGTATTCGAACCCCAACCGCTTGGAATAGGCAGCAATCCGCTGGAAGAGCTGCTGCTCGTCTTCCGCGGCGCTGAATTGTTGGTAGGCATCCTGCCAGCGCAGTTCCATTCTTTCTCCGACAACGTCACGCTGTCATACTTGTCAGGTTCCAGCACCCTTTCGAGGCTGATACATTCCGCGCATGACTTCACCCTTGCTGCACCCTGTCGCCGGCCCGTCCCCGGACGGCTACGTACGCCTGTCAGAAAGCGCACTGGCCGCCCTCGTGCTCGACCATGTCGAGAGCGGCCTCGACCCGTCGCTGCTGGCCGAACTGCGCGACAACGCGATCGACGCGCGCCTCGCCGGCTATACCGAATGGCATCGCGCGGCCGGTGCCGGCGTCGCGTACGTGACGGTCGGCTGGGACTGGTATCTCGAACGCGCGACGGGCACGTTCATGATCGCGGGCGGCGATGTCCGCAGCAACGTGATGGCCATCGACGCCAAGGGTGCCGACATCGGCATGTTCCGCACGGCCGCCGCGCTCGCCGCAAGGCTCGCCGCCATCGACTGGCCCGCCGCGGTCGCGTCGGCCCTCCTCGGGCACAACGACGCCTATCATGCCGGTCCGACGCTCCAGTGACAACTGGCTGCGCATTCCTCTGACGATATTGCAAGACTGGCGCTCTTTATAAGCAAAAGCGGCCCGGTTTTCAATCCCGTCGATCAAGAAACCGTTACCACGTCCCGGATGGCGTCCATCGACGCCACCCTGTAAGAGTTACCAGTTACAGGCAACTCGTGCCGCGCGCTGTAATGCACGCATACAAAAGCACAGATCCGAGGACATCCATGCAGACCTTCGTTCACGAAGAAGGGCGGTTGCCACACGAACTCGCGGCGGATCTAGGGCGCTATCGGCGCCGTGTGTTCGTCGAACAGCTCGGCTGGGCGCTCCCGTCGGCGAACGAAAGTTTCGAGCGCGACCAGTTCGATCGCGACGATACCGTCTACGTGTTTGCGCGAAACGCCGCCGGCGACATGTGCGGATGCGCGCGCCTGCTGCCGACGACGCGCCCGTACCTGCTGAAGTCGCTGTTCGCCGACCTGGTCGCCGAGGACATGCCGCTGCCGCAATCGGCCGCCGTCTGGGAACTGTCCCGATTCGCGGCGACCGACGACGAAGGCGGGCCCGGCAACGCCGAATGGGCCGTACGCCCGATGCTCGCGGCGGTCGTCGAGTGCGCGGCGCAGCTCGGCGCGCGGCAGTTGATCGGCGTGACGTTCGCGAGCATGGAGCGGCTGTTCCGCCGGATCGGCATCCACGCGCACCGCGCAGGCCCGCCGAAGCAGGTGGACGGGCGTCTGGTGGTCGCGTGCTGGATCGACATCGATCCGCAAACGTTTGCCGCACTGGGCATCGAGCCCGGGCAGGTCGCCCGGCAAGCTATCGCCGCCTGAGCCGGAACGCGCGTTTCCGTCCAGGCGGCATCGTAACGAAGGAGAACCAACGTGGACCAGTCTCAGGTCTTTCGCGCGATGATGCCCGGGTTGACGGGCGCCGGCGGCGCCCGCATCACGGTCGCCTATCCGTCGTTTCCGAGGCCGTTGCCGCTCGTGCGGCTCGACCGCCGCGGGCTCGTGTTTCGCGCCGCCGGCGCCGCGCCGCTCGTGTGCGGGCTGCCGCGCCCGGCAACCCTGCTGGTCGCGGACGAGCCGCTGTGCTCGCTGCGCCTCGTGATCCGCGACATCGCCGCGACCGGCGACGGCCGGCACGACCTGACGATGCAGCCGTCCGGCGCCGCCGGCGACGAACTGCTGTGGCATGCATTGCGCGATCGGGCGCCGTACCGGCGGATCCGGCACCCGCTCGCGCCGGTCGATCGGCCGGTCGCCGTCGACGGCGAACCGCATGCGGCGGCCGGCGAAATCGCGTCACGCCCGTCGCGCAGCGCGGCTTTTCGCCTGCCCTGCCACAGCGACGCGCTGTTCTTCGCCGACTGGCTCGAATATCACTTCGACGAACTTCGCGCGCTGTCGCAACAGCACGGGCCGCAACTGCAGCTCAATCAGCTCGAACGACAGGTTGGCGAGGACGAGGTTGGCGTGCGTTTCGTCTACGACATCGACGGGCATGCGACGCGGAACGCACTGACTGACTGTGCGCGCGAGGCGTGTGCATGGATCGAAACGGAGATGCGCAGCAAATATGCGTTGCCCGTCGCGCAACGGCGGTTCGGCGCGTTTGCGGCGCATGCACGAGCCGGCGGCGTGTGAATGAAGCCGTGCCGCGCGCCGCCACCGGGCGGGCTGGGGCGGCGGCAGGTTGTGCGGATACAACAAGCGCTTGCAAACGTCCGGGTTTTCCCTTAAATTTACGTCTGTCTCCTCCATGTCTCCAAACATGGATTCGGCCCGCTCAAGCAGCGGGCTTTTTTATTGCCTGAACGGTTTTCGGGGCCATATCCAGCCCCACGTCAGGCTAGCCCGCTGGACGCACGCTGGCCGGGCGTAGCCAGTAGTGATGCACCGCAAATATCAGCGCGACCATCACGACCAGTATCAGCAGCAGGTACAACCAGCCCTTTCTGGTCGTCGGCAGGTCCGTCACGGCGCCGACGTCGCCCGTCAGCGCCGCCAATGCGACCATCGTCAGGCCGGCCAGTACGAACGTCCCCTTTGCCACCCATCCGAAGGCATCCTCCAGTCCGGCCGCCCATCGCGACTGGCGATAAGGTCCGGCAACCGGCCGGCGAAGATCGGGCTTACCCATTCGTCACCTCCGGTCTGGTATACGCATATCCGCACGTCGTGCGGCAGGCGCAGCCGAACGCATGCCTTCGAAGGTCTTGCTGACGAGTGGCCACTGCAATGCGGTGTGCACACACTGGATCGAGAAGCGTCATGTTTTTTCTTGCGCGAAACGTGGCTCAACAATTCAATCCGTTTGGCCGCGTCGAATCGATATCGTTCGATACGGCAAGTATCGCCCGAAGCGCGGTTCGCTCGCCTCGCGCAATCGCGATCGGCCGCTTATCATCGAGCGGCCCGCCACTTCCCGCCGAGGCCATCTTGCACGCCCATCTGCGCATTGCCCGCCCGGTCAGCAACCTCGCCCGCACCGAGCGCATGTATCGCGACGCCCTCGATCTGTCGGTACTGGCGCGCTTCGAGGATCACGACGGCTTTTCCGGCGTGATGCTCGGACGCGAAGGCCTCGACTACCATTTCGAGTTCACGCACTGCCCCGATCATCCGATCGCGCCGTCGCCGACGCCCGAGGACCTGATCGTGTTCTACCTGCCCGATCGTCCGGAATGGGAAGCCGCCTGCGAGCGCGCGACCGAACACGGCTTCATGCCGGTGACGTCATTGAATCCATACTGGGAAATATCAGGTCAAACCTTCGAGGATGCCGACGGCTACCGGATCGTGTTGCAGAACGGGACGTGGCGTTGACGGGCTGACGCGCGTGAGCCGTTACACGCCGACGTGGCCGTCGTCGCGGTCGCGTCTCCGCGTCGGCCGGTTGCGAGCGACGCAGCGTCAGGCATTCGGTTTCGATTCGGCGGCGTGATCATGACGGGAGTACGGAGCGGACGGACGCCGCGCACAACGTAGCCGACGTCACATGCCCGGTACTGGAACGCATGAGGGAAGAGATCGCGATCGTCGCGTGTACCGGCAACGATCGGAAGAACAGATGACGAGAAACGGGGCGCTGGCGCGCCCCGCCCGGTTACTCGTTTTCTTCGAAGTAATGCCCGAACTTCGTTTGCTTCGTGCGGATATAACGTTCGTTTTCCTCGCGCACAGGCACCGCGAGCGCCACGCGCTCGCAGACGGGAATACCGTGCTTCACGAGCGTGTCGAACTTCTTCGGGTTGTTGCTCATCAGCCGCACCGACGTCACGCCGAGGATGCGCAGGATCGCGGCGGCCGAGTCGTATTCGCGGGCGTCGTCGGGGAGACCGAGATCGAGGTTCGCCTCGACGGTATCGCGCCCCTGCTCCTGCAGCGCGTACGCGCGGATCTTGTTGCTCAGGCCGATGCCGCGGCCTTCATGACCGCGCAGATACAGCAGCACGCCGCGGTTTTCGGCGGCGATGTAGCGCAACGCGAGATCGAGTTGCTCGCCGCAATCGCAGCGGTACGAGCCGAACACGTCACCGGTCAGGCATTCGGAATGCAGACGGGTGAGCACGGACTGCTCGCCGGTCACGTCGCCCATCACGAGCGCGAGATGTTCGGCATCGCTGCCCGATACGCGAAACGCGTATGACGTGAACGTACCGTAGCGCGTAGGCAGCGACGCGGTGGCGACGAGCGTCACGCACTCGTCGGCCTGGCCATTGCCCGGCGAGGGCGATTGGGGACGCGAAGACATCATGAATTCAATCGAAACGTTCAGGAATGTAGGAGTTGTGTGGATGGTGCGTGACGGGAGTTTACCGCTAATCTGGAAACGTCACGCGACTGCCGCCACCCGCCCGGCTATACTGGGCTCACCGGGTGACGAGCATCACGTCCCGCCTGCCCTGCATCGACCTGCATACGGAGAAAGCGAATGAGCACGACTGTCGCGCAGATTCTCAAGGCCAAGCCGGATTCGGGCCGTACCATCTACACCGTCACGAAGACCGATCTCGTCTACGACGCCATCAAGCTGATGGCCGAAAAGGGTATCGGTGCACTGCTGGTCGTGGACGGCGACGACATCGCGGGCATCGTCACCGAGCGCGACTACGCGCGCAAGATCGTCCTGCAGGACCGCTCGTCGAAAGCCACCCGCGTCGAGGAAATCATGACGGCGAAGGTGCGCTACGTCGAACCGTCACAATCCACAGACGAGTGCATGGCGCTGATGACCGAGCACCGGATGCGCCACCTGCCCGTGCTCGACGGCGGCAAGCTGGTCGGCCTCATCTCGATCGGCGACCTCGTGAAGAGCGTGATTGCCGATCAGCAGTTCACGATCAGCCAACTCGAACACTATATCCACGGCACACCTACCGTCACGTCGGCCTGATTCGCGTCAGCAAAAAAGGCCCAAACGCGTCAGCGTCTGGGCTCAAAGCCGCCGGCATGCGGCGACGGAGGTTCTGCTCCTGCGGGCGAACGACGCGCGGTCAGCGCGCGTCTCGTCGATTCAGCGGTGCGCTCGGGCAGACCCGGGAAACGTTCAATTAGTTACCGAAGTAGACCGAATTCACGGGATTCGGCGCTTCCCGCGTCACACGGCGGCCGGATTGTGCGGCACCCGTCGCCACGGCACCGTAGCCGCTCGTATCGGCCTGCGCGAGCGCAGGCTGGTTCGGCTGGATACGCTGTTCAGCAGCCTGGATGTCGCTCGGATATTGCGAATCGCTCGCCACCGGCTTGTAGCCGTTCTGCTCGAGTTGCACGAGTTCGGCCTTGACCTGAGCGCGGGTCAACCCCTGCTCGGACTGCGCGAACGATGCAATCGGAGCGGCAAGGACGGATGCGGCGATGGCTGCGTAGACGATCGACTTCATGATTTACCTCCGGAATATGTTGTCTTTTGACGTCGCCTCGACGGGGACTGTCTGAAGCGATTGAGTCCAGTGTAGTGCTCGCCGAACCAAGGGGAAACCCTTAGTTTGAATATACAGCGTTGCGTTTCTGGAAAAAATCGCCGATGGTTTTCAGACAGAGGCGTTGCAACTTGCTTCATCCGCACAACAATCGCTGACGAAACGCCAACAATCGAATCACTTGCCCGGAAGGTTGTGTTGTAGAATCGTAAGGTTTTATTCGCCAGTCGATATTCCGTCCACCATGTACGCGCTCACGCCCCTTTCGGTTTCGCCGTCCGGCCCGGCCGGCGTGCGCGCGTGCGCCGGCCAGCCGGCGCATCCCCTCGCTCGACGCACGGCCCAGGCGCCGCTCGCCCCTGCCCGGCGCCTGATCTGACCGCTCGGTCTCCACCCCGGAGCCAGGTCAGACAGGCTCCGGGCGATCCTCATAGGCACGCCACGCCTGCCCCTGCCGATCATTTGGAGAACTCCCATGAAACAACGCCTTTACCAGCTGACCGAACTCGACGTCGCTCGCCTCGAAAAGCACGCCGAGCACAACCCGCGCTTCCAGACGATGCTCGACACGCTGCTCGAACGCGCCGATATCGTCCAGCCCGACGCCATCAAGGCGAACGTCGTCACGATGAACTCGCAGATCACGCTACTCGACGAAGCGACCCAGGAACAGGCCACCTGGACGATCGTTTATCCGGACGCCGCCAACCTCGAACTCGGCCGCTTGAACGTCTTCTCGCCCGTCGGCATGGCGCTGCTGGGCACGCAACGCGGCCAGATGGTCAAGGTGATGCAGCCGAGCGGTGCCGAAAAGCTGATGAAGGTCGCCGAGATCGTGTTCCAGCCGGAAGCCAACGGCGAATACACGCGCTGAGCCACCGGTCGACCCGCACCGCGCCATACGGGCGCAGAACGAAAAAGCGAGGCACGAGCCTCGCTTTTTTGCATTCGGACGCTCCCGATTATCGTCATCGCTTTCTGCGGACGAAAAAAAGGCGCCCGAAGGCGCCTTTTCGATGCTGCGAAGCGGGTTGCCCCGCCCGTCACGCTTAGAAGCGGTGACGCAGACCAACCGTTGCTGCGGTTTGGTTGATCGACGAGCTCGGAGCCGTCGTGTTGTCGCCGTTGTAGATCGACGTGCCAAACGCGTTGTTCTTCGCACCGCGCTGGTACACAGCTTGTGCGTACACGTCCGTGCGCTTCGACAGCGAGTAGTCAGCTTGCAGGCCGAACTGGTTCCAGTGCGAGCTGCCACCGTTAACCTTCGCGTTCGTGTACGTGTATGCTGCGCCGAGGCCGAGAGCCGGCGTCAGGTTGTACTTTGCGTTGACTTCGTAGTTGTCAGCGCGCAGCGACGGAACGCCGACAGCTTGGTTGTCGATACGCGACTGCGTCCATGCAGCGCCGACTTGCGCCGGGCCGAATGCGTAACCAGCAGCAGCACCGTACGTGCGGACACGGCCTTGTGCAGCGATGTTCGTCGCGCCGTTGGCGTTGGTACCGTCGCCGAGGTTCGCTTGCGAGTATGCTGCACCCAGCTTCAGGCCTTGGAACTGGTACGACAGACCGCCGCTGTATGCACGGTTGTTGCCGAAGTTCTGGTTGTTCGAGAACGAGTACGTGCCGCCGAATTGCAGGCCAGCGTAGTTAGCGCTCGTGTACTTGATCGAGTTGTTCAGCGCGACGTCACCGTTCGTGCTCAGACGGTCGTTGTTCAGCGGGTGAGCGAAGTACGTGCCGCCCCACGAACCCGTTGCCGTCAGCGGCGCCAGGTAGTCTTGCGTTGCGTCGTATTGCTTACCCAGCGTGACCGTACCGTACTGGCTCGACAGACCGACGAACGCTTGACGGTTGAACATGCCACCGTTGTTGCCCAGACGGCCGTTACCGATGTTGAAGCCGCTTTCCAACGTGAAGATTGCCTTCAGGCCGCCACCGAGGTCTTCCGAACCACGCAGGCCGAAACGGCTCTGGTCGATACCCGAGCCCATCGACCACAGCGACTTGCTGGCGACGTTGCTTTGGTAGGTGATGCCTGCGTCCAGCACGCCGTACAGCGTGACGCTGCTTTGTGCGTGAGCGACGGTAGCGAACGATGCTGCAGCTGCTGCAACGATCAGAGTCTTGTTCATTCGTGGAGCTCCCTTCTAAAAAGAGGCAGGTCTCGCGACCTTGTTCATAAACGGTCTCAACCGCCCGGGAGCGCCATCGGTCCTGCTGGCGGCGCCCGGATAGTTGCCCGTTTGGGAACCGTGAGTTTAGGGGTGTACCCTAGGGGAGCGATCCGCAAATAAAGAAATAACCTTTTCCAGAACTAGAAATAATGAAAGTGCGGAAGCGTCATAAGTATTTGTTTTAACGTTTGTTTTTGACTTCTTGACGCGTGCTTTTTGGAGCCTTTCATCGCACCATTCTTACATGTCAGCGTCTTGACGGTTGCATAGAAACAACAAGCGGATTCGGTTCGGCACCCCAAAATCGGTAATTGTTACCCGACTCAATCTCAAATATTGGCCAGCCGGCATCTCGGACGGTCCCCTCCACCCCACAAACCGCAGCGACGCCCATAGCCACGACGAGATCCCGTCAGCCGTCGGAAAGGGAAAGAGCGGCGTTTCGTGACACTCGGTAACAGCCTTGACCGCCCGTGTAACCCTCCGGGCGCATCGGCAGGCTAATGTAAGGCGACCTCGAATACTGAACAGGAATCGCCATGAATCGACGCTCGCTGCTGCGCGCCATCGGATTGACCGCTGCCTTCGCGGGTACCGGCTGGCTGCGCGCCGCCTCGGCCCAGCCCGCCCCGCCCGTGTACCGTCCATCCGGCCCGAACCGCGTACCGGGCGGCCCGCCCCATGCGGATCGCCCGACCTTCGCGCCGCCGGCCGCGCGGCGCGACCGCCGCCCACCGCCGCCACGGCCGCATGGCTATATATGGACGGACGGCTACTGGCGCTGGCAACGCGGCCGCTATATATGGGTGCCCGGTCGCTGGGTCGCCCGGCGCCCCGGGCGCCGCTGGGTGCCCGGCTACTGGCGCCGCCAGGGGCCCGTGTGGGTCTACGTCGACGGTTCGTGGCGGTAAACAGCAGCCCGGCTCCGGCCGATGAAGGTTCCGAGCGGAACGGCGCGCGCGAGCCGGCGCCGTCCGCGCCACGGAATCATGCGCGACGGCAGCGGGTGCCCGGCAACATATCGTCGGGCTATCCATTTCGACGACCTCTCTTGGATCGCGAAGTGATTTCATGGCGATGCAAGTGCATCCGCCACGCTTCACCGCGCCCTGCTCGTTCGCAACGTATCACGCTCAACTCACGCCCTCTTCCGACTCGCGCGCACGACGGCGCGACGCGCAGATCGCACGATGATGTTCATCGGCCCACCGGATCATCGCGTGCATCGGTGTCAGGAACGAACGCCCGAGGTCGGTCAACGCATATTCGACCCGCGGCGGCACTTCGGCGAACAGCGTGCGGCTGACGAAGCCATCCTGCTCGAGCCGCTTCAGCGTACGCGACAGCATCTGGTTCGACACATCGCCGATCGTACGGCCGAGTTCGTTGAAGCGCATCGTTCCGCCCGACAGCGCCTCGAGCACGAGCAGGCTCCACTGGTCGCCGATGCGGTCCAGCACATCGCGGATCGGGCACGGCTGATCGAGATCGACGGATTCGTCGGCGGACGGCAGCGGCATGACGGAATTCTCTTTCACGGGCGGTACACAGTCACCGCGGCGTGACCTGTTCACACCGCGGTGACTTCTTGTGACGGGTTCGCGGCAACTGTACCATTCGATCGGCCCGACAGCCGCCTGCCCGTCGTCCGGATTCGCCAGTTCAACGAAGCATGACGATATCGCGCACTATCGGCAGCGGCATCTCGTGGTCTTGCCGGCGAATCGCTCATGCCGATACGGGATGCATCGCGCGGCCACGGCTCGATCGCTCGCCGGCGAGCGCGTTCAGCGCCACCCGAGTCGCGCATCCCTCCACGCATCGTCAGACCAGGAAAACGCTACATGTCATCGTTTCGCTCCCCCGTTCACGCCGTTGCCGCAGTCGTTCTGCTGGCCGCATCGACGGCCGCGCTGGCCACCGGCCCGGCCACGCGCGACCTGGCGGCCGAGGAAGCCAACCGCCAGCTCGTGCTGACGTTCTACGACCGCTTCTTCAACCGGCACGAAGCGCTCGAGGCCGCCGCCGTCGTCGCGGACGACTACAAACAGCACAACCCGCACGTGCCGGACGGCAAGAAGCCGTTCGTGTCGTACTTCGTCGGCGCGTTCCAGAAGAATCCGGCGTCACGCGCACGCATCGTCCGCAGCGCGGCCGACGGGGATCTGGTGTACCTGCACGTGCATGCGACCGAGCGCCCGGGCGATCGCGGCGAAGCGGTGGTCGACATCTTCCGCGTGAAGGACGGCAAGATCGTCGAACATTGGGACGTGATCCAGCCGGTGCCGGAAACGTCGGCGAACCGGAACACCATGTTCTGACGCATCGCGCCGGCGCGTCGCGATGCCAGGCGGCTGGGACGCGGCCCGGACCGCGTCCGCCGCGCCGGTGTCGGGCCGTGCGAAGTTGCGCGACGACCACGCACGGGGCCCCGTTCGACAGGAGCGGGCCAACGTCGCGCGGCCCACGACAGCCCCCCCTACGACAACACGGCCGTTCGCGCGCCCGGCCGCGTACGGCCGTACGCCACCATCATCGCGAAGCTGAGCAGGAAACCCGCGCCGCCGATCAGCAGCAATCCGATTTCGCCGAATACCGGCAGCAGATTCGTCAGCGCGCCCGTCACGACCCACGCGACCGCCATCACCGAGCCCGCGACGCCGAGCGCCCAGCCCTGCCGATCGTCGCTGACGGCGTCGGAAAACGCCGTATACATCGTCGTGTACGCAACCATGTCGAAGCAGCCGACGACCATCGCGAGCGTCCACAGCACCGGTTCATTCGGGAATAGCGCGGACAGGATCTGGCCAAGGCCGGCCACGAGCAGGCCCGTCTTCGCGATATCGATCACGCGCCACACGCGCAGCATCAGCCGCACGACGCACAACAGGCCGAACACGAAGCAGATGCCGATCACGCCGCTGAACAACCCGAGCCGCGCGCTCGTGTAACCGAATTTCGCCTGCAACAGCAGCATGACGGTCTGCAGGTAGAGCCCGTAGCCGACCTGCATCAGGAAGAACACCACCGACAGGAATGCGACGTCGCGCTGCCGCGCGGCTTCCCGGATGATCCGCAGCGGCAACAGCGGATCGATGCGCGTATCGCCGCGCGGCGCCGCGGAATCGCGATACGACGCCCAGGTCCAGCACGCGCAGATCAGCGACAACGCGGCGACCAGCGCGAACGGCGTGCCGTAGTCGAACACCGGCGAGATCGTGCGATCGGACGTCACGCCGCCGAGCACCGGGCCGACGATCACGCCCGCGCTGAACGCGAGCGACATAATGCTCATGTTGTACGCCTTCGTCTCGGGCGTGCTGAGATCGGTGATGGCCGCCTGCGCGATGCCCTGGCAGCCGGCCATCAAGCCCGTGAGCCCGCGCCCGGCCAGCAGCAGCGCGACGCCGGCATGCGACGCACCGGCCGCCATCATCGCGTAGCCGGCCGCGAGGCCGAACACGCACAGCAGCAGGATCCGGCGGCGGCCGTAGCGATCGGACAGCTCGCCCATCAGCGACGAGCCGAAGAACATGCACAGCGGATAGATCCCGTAGCCGAGGCCGAGATAGAAATTGCGCACGTGCGCGCTGGCGTCGGCCGGCAGGATGCCCGCGTGCGGATCGCTGAAAATGGCGGACATCATCGGATAAACGAGGCCGAACCCCATCGCGTCGAGCGCGATGGCGAGCAAGCAGGGGCCGAGCAGCTTGTAATCGAGCCGGGACATGACGACCTTCCGGACAGAGTGGATGATCGCGCCAGCGTAAACACCGGGCAACGGCCGCGGTAGGCCGCCGGACGCGATGCTGATCATCGGCTCGCCCGATACCCGCGATACCGCCTGCGCCGATGGGTCGCCGTCCCGCCCGGGCGGCCGCTACATCGGGCGCGCATCGCGTCGGGCCGCCGCACCACACGGCTCTGCCCGTCGCCCGCACGCGACGTGCTGATCCATTTGGACCACACGAAGCGCACGCCTTGTTGCGATCATGGCCCAGGCAGCGCCGGCGATGCGACGTCAGTGCGCCGCCTCGGCCGTCGGCACCCGGCATGCGCTCAGGCCGCGCTGAACGGCCGGCCGCGCGGCGATCTCGGCAAGCCAGCGCTCGACGTGAGGAAAGCCGGCAAGGTCGAGATCGAGCTCGGCCGCCGTGCGCAGCCACGGGAACGCGGCAATGTCGGCGATCGAATACCGCGACGACGCGAGATACGCCGATTCCGACAAGCGGCCGTTCACGACGCCGTAGAGACGCAGCGCCTCCTTCCGGTAGCGGTCGATCGCTTCCGCATTGCCCGTCTTCGAGGCGTGCAGGAACCACCACAGCTGACCGAGCATCGGCCCGATCCCGCCGATCTGGACATGCAGCCATTGCTGGACCGCCGTGCGCTCGGCCAGCGTTTCAGGCTGCAGGCAGCCCGTCTTCTCGGCGAGATAGCCGAGAATCGCGCCGGATTCGAATACGGCCAGCCCCGTGTCGTGGTCGACGATGGCCGGGATCTTGCCGTTCGGATTGGTCGCGAGATACGCCGCGCTGCGCTGCTCGCCGGCGGACAGGTTCACCTGCACGCGGTCGTGGGCAAGCCCGGCCTCTTCCAGGTAGATCGCGATCTTGTGCCCGTTCGGCGTGTCGGCCGTATAGAACGTGAGGGAGTGCGTCGAGGTCATGTCGGTCCTTGTCATCGGTTATCATTGCAACTGCAATCGTTGCAATTGCAATCCTATGCCGAAACCGGCGATGCCGGCGACATGCCAGTACTCGAAGGAGGGACATGCAGATGGCGCGGCCTGGTCCGCCCGTGCGGCGCCCGACACCTGCCGCGCCGCGTCAGCCCGCCTCGAACGGCTGACGACGCGGCGGCTCGTGCCGCATGGCCGGCCGGCGGCCGCGCTCGATGGGCGGCACACGGCCGCTCCGTGTGCCGGATACCGTTACTTCACTCCGGCTGCCGCGTCGCGCGCGGCAGCGGCCGCGCGATCGAGCGCAACGGCCATCGCCGCCCGCTCCTTGCCGGTGAACTGGTCGAGAAAAAGCTCGGCGACCGTCGACTGGTAGACCTTCCACATCTTTTTGCGCAGCGTCCGCCCCTTGGCGGTGATGCTCGCGAACGCGGCGCGGCCGTCGTCCGCCGAACGCGTGCGCGTGACGAGCCCCTCCTGTTCGAGCCGATCGATGAGCCGCGTCAGGTTGTAGCGCTCGATCGCCAGCACATCGGCCAGTTCGTGCATGCGGCGCGTGCCGTCGGGCCCGCTTTCGAGCCCCCACAGTGCGTCGTACCACGCGTATGCGGGCAGGGACGCCGCCGCGAGGCGACGCTCGATCTCGCGAATCATCGTCCGGTGCGCGCGGACGAACGAGAACCACAGATCGGGTTCGGTTGCGCTCATGTCAGGTCGTTCCTCTCTCTTAATTGCATTTGCAATCAAATTTTACCGCGAGAACGATGATCCTTTCATGCGATTGCCATTGCCGCCTTGCTCGCCGATCGCCGCGCGTTGCTTCGCGCGGAGCGACGCGACGCCACGATCGCCGCGCACTGTTCGCGCTACTTCTCCGACTGAGCAAGCGGGCCTTGTGCGCCCCGCCCCGTACCCGACGGCCAGCCGCCCGCGAGCGCCTTGTACAGCGCGACCGTCGATGCCGCGCTGCGCATCCGCCCGTCGGCCGCCGCGTCCTGCGCCTGCAGCAGCGTCCGTTGCGCGTCGAGCACTTCGTAGTAGTCGATCGCGCCCGCCGAGAAGCGCGCCTGCGCAAGTTGCGCGGCGCGCGCGCTGTCGTCGGCCGCGCGCACGAGATGAGCAGTCTCGTCACGCGTGCGCGCGACGCGCAGCAGTGCATTCTCGGTTTCCTCCAGCGCGCCGAGCACGGTCTGCCGGTACTGCGCAAGCTGGCCGGCGGCCTCCGCGTCGCTCGCGGCGATCCGCGCGCGCACGCGGCCGACGTCGAGGAACGACCAGTCGATGCCGAGCGCGATCAGGTTCGTGTCGCTGCCCGCGCGGAAGAACCCGTAGCTGCTCGTCGCGCTGCCGAGCAGCCCCGACAGCGTGAAGCGCGGAAACAGGTCGGCCGTCGCGACGCCGACGCGTGCGGTCGCCGCATGCAGTCGCGCCTCGGCGGCCGCGACATCGGGGCGGCGGCGCAGCAAGTCGCCCGGCGTGCCGGGATCGATGTCGGCCGCGAGCGCCGGCAGCGGCACCGGTGCGGCCGTCTTCGGCGGGTCGAACCGGCCGATCAACGCATCCGGCGTCTGCCCGGTCAGCACCGCGAGCCGATGCTCGTCGACGCCGATCGCGGCTTCGTACACGGCGATCCGCGACGTCGTCGATTCGTACTGCGCACGCGCTCGCGCCGCATCGAGTTCGGAGCCGCGTCCCGCGCCGACGCGCGCATTGATCAGCGCAAGCGTCTGCTTCTGGTTGTCGGCGTTCTCGCGCGCGATCCGCAATCGTTCCTGCGAGCCTCGCAGATCGACGTACGTGCTCGCGACCTCTCCCGCGATCGCGACGCGCACCGCGCGCACGTCGGCCGCGCTGGCCGCCGTTTCCGCGCGCTGCGATTCGATCGAGCGCCGCACGCGGCCGAACAGGTCGAGTTCCCACGCGGCATCGACGCCCACGCTCGACGTCGGCGCATCGCGCTGGCTGCGCGGCGCGCCGAACGCCTGGTCCTTGCTCATCAACTGATGGCCGATCCGGCCGCTCGCGGTGATTGTCGGATAGCGGTCGAACGTCGCCTGCGACAGCAGCGCATTCGCCGCGTCGTAGCGCGATACGGCCACCTGCAGATCCTGGTTCGCCGCGAGCGCCGCGTCGATCAACTGCGTCAGCGCCGGATCGCCGAAACCGCGCCAGAACGCGGCATCGGCCGCCGCCGATGCGTCGGGCGGCATATCGGGCCGTGTATCGGACCATGTATCGGCCGGCGCCGCATCGCGCTGCGTCGCCGGATGCGCATCGCGCGCGAACCGCGCGGCCGTGGCCGTATCCGGTCGTTTGAAATCGGGGCCGACCGCGCATGCGGCAAGCGTCACCGACATCGCGAGCGCGGAAAGACGGAAAGCGGCGCTCATCGGTTTTCTCCTTCGAGGGTGCCATGCTGTTCGCTCCAGACGGCCGGCGTGCCGCCCGCGAGCTTGCGGATCGTCACGTAGAACACGGGCGTCAGGAACAGCCCGAACAACGTGACGCCCAGCATCCCCGCGAACACGGTGACGCCGGTGGCCGCCCGCACCTCGCTGCCCGCGCCGCTGCCGATCAGCAGCGGCACCGAGCCCGCGATGAACGCGACCGACGTCATCACGATCGGACGCAACCGCAGCTTGCACGCTTCGAGCGCCGCCTCGACCACACCCTTGCCCTGGATCTCGAGCTCGCGCGCGAATTCGACGATCAGGATCGCGTTTTTGCACGCCAGCCCCATCAGCACGACGAGACCGACCTGCACGAACACGTTGTTGTCGCCGCCGGACAGCCACACGCCGAACAGCGCCGCGCACATGCACACGGGCACGATCAGGATCACCGCGAGCGGCAGCGTCCAGCTCTCGTACAGCGACGCGAGCACCAGGAACACGAGCATCACGGCCAGCGGGAACACGACGATCGCCGCGTTGCTCTGCGTGACCTGCTGGTAGCTGAGGTCGGTCCATTCGAGCGTGATGCCCGGCGGCAGCACGTCCTTCGCGATCTGCTGCAGCTTCGCGATGGCCTGCGACGACGACATCGTCTTCGGGTCGGCATCGCCGATCAGGTCGGCGGCCGGATAGCCGTTGTAGCGCACGACCGGATCGGGGCCGTACGCGGGCCCGACCGTCACCATCGAGCCGATCGGCACCATCTCGCCCTTCGCGTTGCGCGTGCGCAGGTTCGCGATGTCGGCGGCCGTCTGGCGGTGGCCGGCATCCGCCTGCGCCATCACGCGATATACGCGGCCGAACACGTTGAAGTCGTTCACGTACATCGAGCCGAGATACACCTGCAACGTATTGAACAGATCGGTCAGCGCGACGCCCTGCGCCTTCGCCTTCAGCCGGTCGACCTTCACCTCGAGCTGCGGGATGTTCGCCTGGTACGAGCTGACGGGATAGCTCATCCCCGGCGTCTTCGCGACCGCGGCCTGGAACGCGGCGAGCGCCTTCTGCAATTCGCCGTAGCCGAGGCCGCCGCGATCCTCCAGATACAGCGCGTACCCGGAGCCGTTGCCCAGGCCCTGGATTGGCGGCGGCATCAGGGCATACGTGATGCCGCCGCCGATCGCCGCGAAGCGCGCGTTCAGGTCCGCGTTGATCTGCGCGGCGCTGCGATGACGCTGGTCGAACGGCTTGAGGATCACGTACGAGTTCGTGATGTTCGGCGTGTTCACGCCCTGCAGCGCATTCAGCCCGGCGAACGCCGGCACCATCTCGACGCCGTCGGTACCGAGCGCGATCTTCGTCATCTGCTCGGTCACCGCGCTCGTGCGCGCGAGCGAAGCGCCTTCCGGCAGCTTCGCGCCCGCGAACAGGTACAGCTTGTCCTGCACCGGGATGAAACCGCCCGGCACCGCGTCGAACAGCAGCGCGGTCGCCGCGAGCAGCGCCGCATAAACCGCGAACACCATGCCGCGCCGCTTCAGCGTGCGCGCGACGACGCCGTGATAGCGATCGGCGCCGCGCTCGAAGAAGCGGTTGAACGGATGAAACAACCAGCCGAATGCGCGGTCGAGCGCGCGCGTCAGTGCATCCTTCGGCGCGCCGTGCGGACGCAGCAGCTTCGCGGCGAGCGCGGGCGACAGCGTCAGCGAGTTGATCGCGGAGATCACCGTCGAGATCGCGATCGTCACCGCGAACTGCTTGTAGAACTGGCCGGTGACGCCCGACATGAACGCCATCGGCACGAACACCGCGCACAGCACGAGCGCGATCGCGACGATCGGCCCCGACACCTCGCGCATCGCCTGGTGCGCGGCATCGCGCGGGCTCAACCCTTGCGCGATGTTGCGCTCGACGTTCTCGACCACGACGATCGCATCGTCGACGACGATCCCGATCGCGAGCACGAGCCCGAACAGCGTCAGCGTGTTGATCGAATAGCCGAGCAGATAGAGCCATGCGAACGTGCCGACCACCGATACCGGCACCGCGACGAGCGGAATGATCGACGCACGCCACGTCTGCAGGAACAGGATCACGACGAGCACGACCAGCACCACGGCCTCGATCAGCGTGTGCTGCACCGCGCGGATCGATTCGCGCACGAACACCGTCGGGTCCCACACCGGGCGGTACGCGACGCCGGGCGGGAAGCGCTTCGACAGCTCGTCGAGCTTCGCATACACGGCCTTCGCGACGTCGAGCGCGTTCGCGCCCGGCGACAGGAAGATGCCGACCACGGCCGAATGCTTGTCGTTGAAATACGAGCGGAGCGTGTAGTTGCCCGCGCCGAGCTCGATGCGCGCGACGTCGGACAGCTTCACGACCTGCCCGTCGTCGCCGTTGCGCAGCACGATGTCGCTGAATTCCTGAACCGTGCGCAGGCGGCCGCGCACGTTGATCGACACGAGAAAGTCGTTCTTCTTCGGCGACGGCTCCGCGCCGAGCTGGCCGGCCGACACCTGCACGTTCTGCTCGCGCACGGCCGCGATCACGTCGCTCGCGGTCAGGCCGCGCGATGCGAGCCGGTTCGGGTCGAGCCACAGCCGCATCGCGTAATCGCCCGAGCCGTACACGCCGACGTCGCCGATGCCGGTCAGCCGCGACAGCTCGTCCTTCACGTTCAGCGTCAGGTAGTTGCGCAGGTACAGCGAATCGCGGCTATTGTCGGGCGAATAGAGGCTCACGTACATCAGCGGCGTGGGCGACTGCTTCTGCGTGGTCACGCCGTACTGGCGGACCTCGTCGGGCAGGCGCGACAGCGCCTGGCTCACGCGGTTCTGCACGCGCACGGCGGCCGTGTCGGGATCGACGCCCTGCAGGAACGTGACGACGACCTGCAGGCTGCCGTCCGACCCGGCGACCGACTTCATGTACATGATGCCTTCGACGCCGTTGATCGCCTCTTCCAGCGGTTCGGCGACCGACTCGGCGATTTCCTTCGGGTTCGCGCCCGGGTACGTCGCACGCACGACGACGCTCGGCGGCACGACTTCGGGATATTCGCCGGCCGGCAGCATCGGAATCGAGATCAGGCCGATCGCGAAAATGACGATCGACAGCACGACCGCGAAAATCGGGCGGTCGATGAAGAAGCGGGAGAAATCCATCGTATCGCTCCCGTCATTGCGCGGCAGGCGCGCCGGCATCGGCGCGCGCGGGCAGCGCCTTCGGCTTCACCTGCGCGCCCGGATAGTAGATGCGCTGCACGCCGTCGACCACCACGCGGTCGCCCGCCTGCAACCCCTTCTCGACGATCCGCTCGCCGTCGAGTTCGCGGCCGATCGTCACGTCGCGGCGCAACGCCTTGTCGCCGGGGCCGATCACGTACACGTACTTGCGGTCCTGGTCGGTCAGCACGGCCTTGTCGTCGACCAGCAATGCATCCTGGTCGCGGCCGCTCACGAGCTGCACGCGCGCATACAGACCCGGCGTAAACGTATGGTCCGCATTCGGCAGCCGCACGCGGGCGCGGATCGTGCCGGTTTGCGGATCGAGCCGGTTGTCGAGGAAATCGACGGTGCCCGCATGCGGGAAGCCCGTCTCGTTCGCGAGGCCGACGCGCACCGGATCGGCACCGATCGCGCGATGCGCCGGATCGGCACGCCGCGCGTTGTAGCGCAGGTAGCTCTGCTCGTCGCAATCGAAATACACGTAGACCGGATCCTGCGACACGACGGTCGTCAGCAGCGTGTCGTCCGCGCGCGCGAGGTTGCCGACGGTCGCGACCGCGCGGCCGACGCGGCCCGCGATCGGCGCGCGCACTTCGGTGAAGCCGAGATTGAGCTTCGCGTCGGCCACCGCCGCGTCGGCTGCCTGCAGGTCGGCGCGCGCCTGCTCGGCGGTGGCGCGCGCGTTGTCGAGTTCCTCCTGCGACGTCGCGTGCGCATCGATCAGCGTCTGCACGCGCTTGAGCTGCACGTTCGCGAGGCTCGCGGCCGCACGCGCGCGCTGCTGCTGCGCATTCGCACGGTCGAGCGCGATCCGGTACGGGCGCGGATCGATCTCGAACAGCAGCGCGCCCTGCGCGACCACGTCGCCCTCCTTGTACGCGACACGCTGCAGATAGCCGCTCACGCGCGGCCGCAACTCGACCGCGTCGACCGCTTCGACGCGTCCGTTGAATTCGTCCGCGAGGCGAACGGTACGCGGCGCGACGGTGGCGACGCCGACTTCGGGCAGCGGCTGGGCCGACGACGTGCCTTTGCCGTCGTGACAGCCCGACAACGCCAGCAACAGGGCGCAGGCCACGCCCAAAGGCGACGTCCTGCGTAGGGAAAAGGAGCGCATGATGCCTCGCGACGGGTTAAACTGCCGCGTAGCATAAAAGTTGAAGTTAACTTCAAGTCAAGCTTTCCCGGAGGGCGTCATGGGTATCCCGGAAACCCCGCAATGGCCGCTGATGTCGATCCGCGAAGTGGCCGCGCGCAGCGGCGTGCCGGCGTCGACGCTGCGTTTCTACGAAATGCGCGGGCTGATCAAGTCGCACCGCAACGGCTCGAGCCATCGCCACTATTCGCGTGCCGTGCTGCGGCTGATCGCGTTCATCGTGTTCGCGCAGAAGATCGGCTATTCGCTCGACGAAATCGCCGAGCAGCTCGTCAGCCTGCCCGAGGACACCGCGCCGACCAACAAGGACTGGCAGCGGCTGTCGCGCGGCTGGAAGCAGCGCGTCGCGAGCCGGATCGAGGAATTGCAGCGGCTCTACATCAACCTCGACGAATGCATCGGCTGCGGCTGCCTGTCGCTGAAACGCTGCAAGCTGACCAACCCGGAAGACCGCGCAGGCCGCAACGGGCCCGGCGCGCGACGCTGGCTCGGCGACAAGCCGCCGACGGATTGCGAATGACGCGCCGATCGTGGATGCCGTGCGTCACCCGACGCGCCAGCCGCCGTTCACCGCGATCGTCGCGCCGGTGACGAACGACGCGCGCGGCCCGGCGAGCCAGGCAACCGCATCAGCGACGTCGTCCGGCTGCCCCGCGCGGCCGGCCGGCGTCTGCGCGCGGATCATCGCCGCGACCGCCGGCGCGACCCCGCCGTCCCCGAAGAAACGCGTGCCGGCGATATAGCCGGGCGCGACCGTATTGACCGTCGCGCCGCGCGGCCCGAGTTCGCGTGCCAGCGCGACGGTGAAACCTTCGACGCCGGCCTTCGCGGCCGCATAGGCGAGGCCGCCCGGCAACAGGCTGCCGGCGCGCGCCGCGATCGAACCGATATTGACGATTCGCGCGGCGCGATCGGCGAGATGCGGCAGCACGGCCATCGTCGTCAGGAACAGGCTCTTGAGGTTTGCGTCGAGCACGGTATCCCACACGGCCTCGGCCTCGCTCGCCTCGGTATTCGCACTGACGCGGGCGGTCCGCCCCGCGTTGTTGACGAGGACGTCGATACGCGGCCATCTTGCGACGATCGCCGCCACCACCGCCTCCGCATCGCGTCGCACGCTCAGATCGCCGGCCTCCCCGACTGCCGCTCCGCCCAGACGCGCGACAGCCGCCTCCAGCCGCGCCGCATCGCGCCCGACGAGCGCGACGCGATACCCGTCCTGCACCAGCCGGCTCGCGATCGCGAAGCCGATCCCGCTCGACCCGCCCGTGACGATGGCCGTGCGCTGCTGTTCATTGCCCGTCATGATCTGTCCTCCCGAGTATCGACGGTTGACGACAAGGACATTCTGGGCAGCGCAGGGTGATAGGTAAAATACGAATTCTATGACCTACTGATACATGGAAGGTATCGCATGATCGATCTGCGCCAGTTCCGGCAATTCATCGCGGTCGCCGAAACGCTCAGCTTCCGGCGCGCGGCCGAGCGACTGCACATGGCTCAGCCGCCGCTCAGCGCGGCGATCCGCAAGCTCGAGGACGAACTGGGCGTCGCATTGCTCGAGCGCGACAACCGCGGCTCGCGGCTCACGCCGGCCGGCGAAGCGTTCCTGCTCGAAGCGCGGCGCGCGCTCGAACAGGCCGAGCGCGCGGTGGGCGTGGCGCGCCGCGCGGGCGCCGGCCTCGGCGGCACGCTGCGGCTGCGCTTCGTCGACAGCACGGTCAACGCGCTGTTGCCGCTGATCCTGCGCGCGTTCCAGCAGCGCCATCCGGACGTCGATTTCCAGCTCGAGGAAGGTACGACCGCCGAGCAGATGCTCGCGCTGCGTCAGGACCGCACGGACGTCGGCATCGTCGTGCTGCCGGTGGCCGATGCCGGCGACGTGCATGTCGAGCCGCTGCTGCGCGACCGGATGGTGGCCGCGCTGCCCGATGGCCACCGGCTCGCGCGGCGCCGCCGCATCGCGCTGGCCGAGCTGGCGGATGAACCGTGGGTCATGTTTGCCGCGCACCACGGGCCCGGCATGCACGCGCTGATCGTGACGGCGTGCGCGCAGGCGGGCTTCGCGCCGCGCGTGGTCCAGCAGCCGCGCCAGATGCAGACGACGGCCGGGCTCGTCGCGGGCGGCATCGGCGTCGCGCTGATGCCGCGCCTGTTCGTGCCGATGCAGCCGCGAGGCATTACGTTCTGCGAACTGAAGGGCGCGGGCAGCCCGCTCGCGTACGAGCTGGCGATCGCATACCGCGCGCCGTCGCCGCTCGTCGATGCGCTGCGCGAGAGCGCGCGGAACGCGGTGCGCGAGCTGGGGCTGATCGCGGCGACGTGACCGCGCGCATCGCGCGCGCGGCGCTCAGTCGCCGAGAATGTTCAGCGCGACCGCGAGCACGGCCTGCCTGAATTCGTGCTGCCGCGTGGGCAGCGACGTGAACTCCAGCATCATGTGGCTGTACGACACGGTCGTACCCACGGCGCTCGCGATCATGAAGAACAGCACGTTCGGATCGACCGGACGAATCGCGCCGGCCTCGACCGCGTCCGCCAGCAGCGGAAACATCGCGTCGTGGTACGGGCGCACGAGCCGCTCCCGCAGCCGGTCGAGCCGCGCGCCCTCCTCGGTCGCCGCCGTCGAGAAGAACATGCCGATATCCGGCTCCGCGAATTCGTGATCGACGCACAGCTCGAGCGCGCGCCGCACGCGCTCGCGATGCGGCAGCGGCGACGCGCGCAACGCACGCAGCGCGTCGAACATCGGTTCGGCCAGCTCGACGATCTGCTCGACGACCGCCAGCCACAACGTTTCCTTCGTGCCGAAGTGATGGGCGATCAGCGCCGCGTCGATGCCCAGCTCGCGCGCGACTTCACGCACGCTCGTCGCGTCGTAGCCGCGCTTCGCGAACGTGCGGCGCGCGGCCCGCAATATCACGTCCGGACCGACGGACGCATCCGCCAGCGGCCGTCCGCGCGTCCGCCGCTTCGACGGCGCGCGCTCAGTGACTTCTGCCACGTTTTTCCTGCTCCTTGAACGATTCGAATGCCCGTGTCCAGCCCCCGCTTCGACGTGCCGGAATCGGGCGGTCCACCCCGCTCCGTTGACACGCGGAGCCGGGAAGCGCTAGGATCATACCTTATTCATCACGTGATGATTTATCCATGACAACCCCTACACGCATCGTCATCGTCGGCGGCGGGATCGCCGGGCTGCAGCTCGCGACCCGCCTGGGCGAGCGTCTCGGCCGGTCCGGGCGGGCACGGATCACGGTCGTCGATCGCAGCCCGACGCACATCTGGAAGCCGATGCTGCACACGATCGCGGCCGGCACGCGCGACGTCCAGCAGCAACAGGTGATCTTCCTCGCCCATGCGCGCGACCACGGCTATACGTACCAGCCCGGCGAACTGAAGGGGCTCGATCGCGCGCGCCGCCGCGTGCAGCTCGGCGCGATCCGCTCGCGGGACGGCGACGTGGTGATCGGCGCACGCGAACTCGAATACGACGTGCTGATCCTCGCGCTCGGCAGCCAGGCCAACGATTTCGGCGTACCCGGCGTGCGCGAGCACTGCTACTTCATCGACAGCCAGCAGCAAGCCGAGACCTTCAACGAAGCGTTGCGGATGCGCGTGTTCCGCAGCATCGCGCGCGACGAGCCGTTTCGCGTCGCGATCGTCGGCGCGGGCGCGACGGGCGTGGAACTCGCGGCGGAGCTGAGCCGCTTGCTGGAAGTGGCGCAGGCGTACGGCGACGAGACGGTACGCGAGCGGCTGCAGCTCACGCTGCTCGAAAGCGGCCCGCGCATCCTCAACGCGTTTCCGCCGCGGATTTCCGCGTCGGCCCAGCGGCGGCTCGAACAGATCGGCTTTCGCGTGCTGACGTCGACGCGCGTCACGTCGGCCGACGCGAACGGTTTCCACTACGGCGACGGGTCGTTCGCCGAAGCCGATCTGATGGTCTGGGCGGCCGGCGTGAAGGCGCCCGATTTCATGCAGGCGCTGGGCGGGCTCGACACGAACCGCGCGAACCAGATCGTCGTCGGCCCCACGCTGCAGGCGAATGGCGACGACTGCGTGTTCGCGATCGGCGATTGCGGCAGCCTGCTGCCCGACGGCCACGAACGGCCGCTGCCGCCAACCGCGCAGGTCGCGACGCAACAGGCCGAGCACCTCGCGAAGCATCTGCCCGCATGGCTCGACGGCACGCCGATTCCGCCGTTCGCATTCCACGATTTCGGCGCGCTGGTGTCGATCAGCGATTACGACGCATTCGGCACGCTGGGGCAGTTCGGGTTCTTCCGCGGCGGCTTCATCCAGGGGCGCTTCGCGCAGTTCAGCCACCTGATGCTCTACCGGCGGCACCAGCAGGCGCTGCACGGCTTTTCCAAGGCGACCCTGCTGTGGATCGCCGAACGGATCAACGGCTGGGTGCAGCCGCGCATCCGCCTGTCGTGATGCCGCGCGTCGCGGCACCGCGTAACGTTTCGAGGAACAGAGACATGAACAACCGTGCAGCGCCCTGGCTCATGACCGTCGCCGCAATCGGCAGCTTCGACATGCCGTCCGTCTCGTGGGGTGCGCCGCGGCGGCGCAGCGTCACGCGCGACCGGCTGCCGTCGTGGGACGCGACGAGCAAGCCGACCATCGACGTGCTCGAACGGCCCACGGCCGACACCGTGATGATTTCGTGGTGCGACGCGTGCACCGGACACTACGGCTACCAGAAGTGGCGCCTGTTCACGACGCGCAAACGCGGCGTGTGCGCGCTGTCGGGGCGGCCGATCGAGATCGGCGACAGCGTCTATGCGCCGCAACTGCTCGGCTCGACGCCGGGCAACGCCGCCGCGATGGTGCTCGCGGCGTGCATCGACGACGCGCTGGCGGCCTGAGCGTCAGGTCGCCGTGGTCTGACCGGCGCCATAGGCCGGATCGCCGTTCTGCCGTTCGAGTTCGGCATCGAGATGCGCGGCATGCGCGCGTGCTTCGGACTCCGACATCAGCTCGCCCTCCCACTTCGCGACTACCGCGCTCGCGATCGAGTTACCGACCGCATTGGTGGCCGAGCGGCCCATGTCGAGGAACGTGTCGACCCCGAGAATCAGCAGCAGCCCGGCTTCCGGGATGTTGAACTGGTGCAGCGTCGCCGCGATCACGACGAGCGACGCGCGCGGCACACCGGCCATTCCCTTCGACGTGAGCATCAGCACCAGCAGCATCGTGATCTGCGTGCCGAGCGACAGGTGGATGTTGTACGCCTGCGCGATGAACAGCGACGCGAACGTGCAGTACATCATCGAGCCGTCGAGATTGAACGAATAACCCATCGGCATCACGAAACTGGAGATCTTGCGCTTCACGCCGAAGCGGTCGAGCGCGTCGAGAATCTTCGGATACGCGGCTTCGGAACTGGCCGTCGCGAACGACAGCATGAACGCTTCCTTGATCAACGCGAGCAGCTTGAACACGCGGCGGCCGAGGAACAGCAGCCCGGCCGCGACGAGTGCGGCCCACAGCAGCACGAGGCTCGCGTAGAAGTCGCCCATGAACACCGCGAACTTCAGCAGGATCGACAGCCCGTTGACCGCGACGGTCGACGCCATCGCTGCCATCACCGCGAGCGGCGCGAGCTTCATCACGTAGCCGGTGATCTTCAGCATCACGTGCGCGAGCTGGTCGATCGCGGCGACGAGAATCTTGCCGCGCTCGCCGAGCGCGGCAAGCGCCACGCCGAAGAACAGCGAGAACACGACGATCTGCAGGATTTCGTTGTTCGCCATCGCCTCGGCGATCGACTTCGGCACCATATGGCCGACGAAATCCTTCAGCGTGAACTTGGACGTCGCCAGATGCGCGGACGCGCCGATGTCCGGCAGCGGCAGGCCGAGGTTCTCGCCGGGCCGCAACAGGTTCGCCATCAGCAGGCCCAGCAGCAGCGAGACGAGCGACGCGGTGACGAACCAGCCGAACGCTTTCGCGAACACGCGCCCGACCGACGCCGCGTCGCCCATGTGCGCGATGCCGACGACCAGCGTCGAGAACACCAGCGGCCCGATCACCATCTTGATCAGCCGCAGGAACACGTCGGACACGAGCGAGATGTAGCCGGCGATTTCCGCGGCCGATTGCTTGTCCGGAAGCTGCGTGTAGATCAGGTAGCCGATCAGGATGCCGGCTGCCATGGCGAGCAGGATCCAGCCTGCCGCAGACATTCGTTTGTTCATGACGGAATTCGCCGAGTGGCGATGGAGTTGGCGGAAAAGAGGCGCGCGCGCCGATCGGGCTGGCGGATGTCCGCCGCCGGACGCGCTGCCGCCGCACCGGCATTCGCGGCAACGCGAACGCCGGCGGCAGCGATTCGGGATGAAACGGTCGGGTCAGTAGCCGATCGCCGAGCCGGCCGGACGGCGCGGGTCGTTGTAGCCGTAGATGAAGCCGACACGCACGTTGCCGGACACGGACGAATCGTTCCCGGAACTCTGACGGCTCGCCGCTTCGGTGCCCGGCAGGCCGACCATGATCAGCTCGGCGGCGCCCCACGGCGTCTGCTCGACCATCTTGTAGCCCATGTTGCGCAGGATCGCGAGCGTGTCGGGCGACAGGCCGTAGGTTTCGTAATAGACCGCGTCGGGCAGCCACTGGTGATGGATGCGCGGCGCGGCGACCGCGTCCTGCGGCGTCATCCCGTAGTCGATCACGTTCAGCACGGTCTGCAGCGTGATCGTGATGATGCGCGAGCCGCCCGGCGAGCCGACCACCATGAACACCTTGCCGTCCTTCTTCACGATGGTCGGCGCCATCGACGACAGCGGGCGCTTGCCCGGCGCGATCGAGTTGCGCGTGCCCTGCACGAGGCCGAACAGGTTCTGCGCGCCGACCTTCACGGTGAAGTCGTCCATCTCGTCGTTCAGGAAGAAACCCGTGCCGGGCGCGATGACCACGGCGCCGAAGCGGCCGTTGACCGTATAGGTCGTCGACACCGCATTGCCGTCATGGTCGACGATCGAGTAATGCGTCGTTTCTGGCTTCTCGTGCACGCCGACACCGGGCTGCACGTCGACCGACGGCGTGGCCGTGTCGGCATGGATGCTCTTGCGGATCTGTGCCGCGTATTCCTTGCTCGTCAGCTTCGCGATCGGGTTGTCGATGAAGTCCGGATCGCCGAGCAGCGTGTTGCGGTCTTCGTACGCGTGGCGCATCGCTTCGGTCATGTAGTGGACTGCCGCGGCCGAGTGGTAGCCAAGCTTGCGCAGGTCATACCCTTCGAGGATGTTCAGCGTCTCGCACATCGTCACGCCGCCCGAGCTCGGCGGCGGCGCCGACACGAACTCGTAGCCGCGATACGTGCACGTCAGCGGCGCCATGTCCTGCGCGCGATAGGACGCGAAATCGGCCGCCGTGATCACGCCGCCGCCGCGCTTCGCCGCCGCCTCGACGATCTTCGGGATCTCGCCGTGATAGAACGCGTCGGGCCCCTGCTCCGCGATGCGCTCGAGCGTGCGCGCCAGATCCTTCTGCACCAGGCGGTCGCCCGGCTGCAGCGCCGAGCCGTCCGGGCGCAGGAAGATGCGCGCGGCTTCCGGATCCTTCCTGAAGCGCTCGACCGTCGTATCGAGAATGTCGGTGTCGCCGCGCGTCAGCACGAAGCCGTCGCGCGCGAGCCGGATCGCCGGCTCCATCACCTGCCGGCGCGTCAGCTTCCCGTATTTGCGCTGCGCGAGATCGAGGCCGGCCACCGTGCCCGGCACGCCGACCGCGCGATAGCCGTACAGGCTCTGCTCCGGAATGACGTTGCCCGACGCATCGAGATACATGTTCGCGGACGCCGCGGCCGGCGCCGTCTCGCGGAAATTGATGAAGCGGTCGCGACCGTCGGCCAGATGGATCGTCATGAAACCGCCGCCGCCGATGTTGCCGCAGCACGAATTGGTCACCGCCTGCGCATAGCCGACGGCGACCGCCGCGTCCACCGCGTTGCCGCCTGCCTTCAGGATGTCGACGCCGATCTGCGACGCGAAGTGCTGCGACGACACGACCATGCCGTTCTTCGCTTCGACCGCCGGGTCCGACGCGGCGAACGCGCACACGCTCATCGCCGACAACAGGGTGAGTATTACGAGCCGCCTCATGACGGGATCCTCCAGACGAATAAACCGGGCCATGCGGGAATGCACCGGTGCGCAACTACGTGTCGACGCTGCCAATCCGACATGTAATAAACGATACATTCCAGTGAGGCCGCGATCATAGCACTCGGTTTTTTGGGCCAAAACCTAGGGTAAGCCCTGAATTTGACGCGAAAGCACGTCGATAAGACTGACAATGAATGTTCGATTTATTACACATATGAACGTATTCGTTGAGAAGGGTGATGCGTCCCTCTAATTTCAGGCCGTACGCGGCCTGCGGCACGTCGATCGGCTAACATGCGTGCAGTTGGCGGCAGACGCCCGTCTGCCGTTTGGTCGTTCAGTTCAATTCAGATAGAAAGCCGGAGTACCGATGGGGACGAGCATCAGGGCGTTGTTGTTATCCCAGATGGATAGCTTCACGCCGTCGGAACAGAAGGTCGCGCAGGCGTTGCTGGAGCGCTATCCCAGTCTCGGGCTGGGCCCCATCGCGCAGTTTGCGAAGCAGGCGGAAGTCAGCGACCCGACCGTGTTCCGCTTCGTCGTCCGGATCGGTTTCCCGAACTACTCGTCGTTCCAGCAGGCGCTGCACGACGAGATCGACACCGCGATGAATTCGCCGCTCGCGCGAATGGATGCGTTCCACTCGGAAACCGGCATGCGCGACAGTCATGCGGCGATCTTCCAGCGGCTGTCCGAATCGCTCGCGGCGACGATCGAAGGGCTCGACGCGGCCGCGTTCGACGCGGCCGTGGCGGTGCTGGCCGATCCGGACGTACGCATTTTCTGCGGCGGCGGGCGGTATACGGCGCCGCTCGCGTCGCTGTTCTCGTTCACGCTCGCCTATGCGCGGCCGCGTGTGCAGTACGTCGAGCCGAACGTGAATCTCGCGTCCGTCGCGCTGGTCGACATGGGGCGCAACGACGTGCTCGTGATCTTCGACTTTCGCCGTTACCAGAAGGACAGCATCCGCTTCGCGCAGGCCGCGCACCGGCTCGGCGCGCGGATCCTGCTGGTCACCGACGAATGGCGCTCGCCGATCGCCGCGTTCGCGGAAATCGTGCTGCGGATCCAGGGGCGCCCGTTCGCGATGCTGCAGACCAACGTGCCGGCGCTGGCGCTCACCGAGGCGCTCGTGATCGCCGTGACGAACCGGCTGCCGGAGTTCGCGCGGCAGCGGATGGAAAAGATCGAGCGGCTCAATGCCGGCGGGATCGAGTGGGATACCAACCAGCGCGACCTGCCGGAGTGATCGCGTGTGGCCATTCGGGCTTGGGCGTCAGCGCTCGGCCTCGTGGCGTGTGCAATTCGAATCCCGAACTGCAAATCCGCACATGTCACGCGTCGTGCCAACCACCGTCGCATTCCCTCGTTCAGGGCGCCAGCTCCATCCGGTTGCCCGTCACGACCAACTTGACGGGATCCGTCTTCTTCGACTGCGACTTCGGAATCACTCGTTGCCACTCGGCGCCACGCTGATCACGAAAGAACCCCACCACGCCCACGGCTTGCGTGTCGGCTGCCATCGGCGTGGACAGTTTCACCGTAGCACCATGCACGATCGTAGTCTCCATGCTGCCGAGCAGATCGGCCTTCAGTAGTCGCCCCTGAACAATTCGTTTTGCTCTGGGGAGAGCGTCACATCGCATCTAGGCAGCAGTCCCGCGCTCAATCAGTAGCGCAAGAATCAAGACGTAAAAAGCCGCAGCCTGCGAAGGATCATCTGCAGATTGTGGCCGGCGCCACACAGCACCGCATGAATCGCATCGCCCAACGCGCCCTTGAGCCAGTTTCGATCGAGCCTGCCGTCCGCTTTCATATGCCCAATGGCCGGCTCGATTGCACTGCGACGTCGGATCATCGCGCGCAGGCCGCGTGCGATGCCGCGTCGCAACCCGGGGTGATAGACCTTCACGCCGTCCACGGCGACGCCCTTGTAGCCGCGATCAACGACAGCGATCTCCGGTTGAACATCACTTAGGATCGCCGCCTGTTCCAACGCTTCGGCCAGCGTGTGCCCGTCGTATGGGTTCCTGGCATCGAGCGCGCCCCAACCACCAAGCCTTCCTTGTGCGTCGTCGTGGTCGACACCTTCACGCCGAACTCGTACGGTCTGCGGGCTTTGCCCTTCGAGATACTTCCATCACCGTTGTATCGACGATCACTCGTTTCAGGCTCGACGTCTTGATGACGTCGGCACGCTTGGCCGCCTCAATCGTCTCGGCCAACAGTTCCTCAACGCCAGCTTCGCCCAGCCGCTTGCTCCAGCGCGTCAGGCTCGACGGATCGATCGGCGGCCTCGTCTGCAAGTACGTCTCGCCGGTGAAGACCTGCCAATACGGGTTCTCTAGCCATTGCCAGACCACGTCTTCGTCCGATAGGTCGAACGCGTGCAGCAAGTACAGCAGCCCGCCAATCAGACGCGGCGAGCTCGCCGGCCGGCCCCGGTGCGACACGAAGCTCTCGCTCATCGTCTTGTTCAACCGATCCCAATCAATCAGATCAGCCAAGCGCACCAGCGGATGCTTCAAGTTGATCTGCTCGCGCAGCCGTTGGCGGAAGAAATCTCCCTCGGTCGTCGGCGTCTTCGGGCCCATCCAAACCTCGGCAGAATTTGCAGGAATCTCGCGTCAATATGCCTGCGCCTTGCAAATCTCACAACACCGGTTCAGCTATCGAGCCTTGCTGCACAAGCCTTTACGAATTGTTCAAGGCCGACTACTGATTTTCAGTCAACATTTGACGCCATCCCATCAATGATCCCGCACTAATTTTAAATAAATCAACAGCCAATCATTCCGATGCCACAGATTAAGGCACACTCGAATCGGGACCATACAGCAAGCATCACGCAAAAACTGTAACCAATCCATTTCTCTTTATTTTTTAAAGAGCCCAACACAGACACCACTCGCCATCACAACACGACGATTATTTTTTATATCCCATACCCCCGGATAAGATGTTTTAGAGCAATCCATTTCACCAGCTGGCGCCACATAGCGTCCATCGGGAGAAATAATCGATGCCCCCGCCTCACCACTACTGTTAAAAGCCGTGCCCCTAAGCTCACCGATTTTTTTACCAGCAACATACGCCCCCTTCAGAGACACAATATTTTTTGAAGTCCCGACGCGAGCCACTGTAGCCAAATATAAAAATGGGCGTACATTAACAAAATCAAGCGCAACGTAAATCCCCTTCGAGATATTTATATCCGACAGCACACCAACGCGCGTCGGAATCGAAAGAACGTGAATCGCCACCCCAGGTTGGCACTGATCCAGCTGATGCTTATCGACATATGTTGTCTCGGAAAGCATGACAGCGGATTTATCGAAGCTCTCAATCGCGTAGCGCGCCTCCTTATCAAGCAAACAAATTTTTGAACCACCGATTTTCAATGATGTTCCAATCACCTCATAAGCGCCACCCGCATAGACACGAATAGCAGTAGATGCCAGCATTAGCGCAAACAAGCCCCTCCAAAATTTATACATATATTTTCCCATTACAAAATCACATTCTTTACAAAACGCGTGTACTCTAAACGTCGCTCCCAATCCGTATAGCCCCCGTTAATGGCATACGTAACATCGCGCGATATCGCCCGCTCCCTTTGTTGATCGGCTTCCGAAATTGCTACCCCCGAGGAATCGCGATCGATATTCCTAGCCACCTGTGACCGCTCGAATCTCATGTAAAACCCTCCACTGTCCATACTGTTGTCAGGAAGAGCAACATCATGAGGTCTATCAATTACTGCAGGAATCTTCGTCATACCACCGCGATTTCGCGCACGAAATGCTGAGTCGATCCACCACGATTCGGTAAAGGACGAGTTCGAAATCCACCCCCTGAATACCCAGTAGCTGGCATAATTACTTCGCCCTGTCAATTGCTTGAAACCTCTCCCACGGAACTTCTGTGAATCGCCCCGATCACAGTTACCATTCCGCCAGTCGTACGAGCTCGCGATGCGTGCACCTTTGCTGTTAAATTTTTCCGACCGATACCAAGCATCATCCTCACCAGAACTCTGACCATACCAATGTCCCAATGTAGACTCCGGCACTTTCGATATCGGATTGATAACTTGACCGTAGAACTTTCCATCCTTAATTTTTCCGAGCATGCTTGTTTCCTGCATAGTTGCCAAGCAATTACTCTCAATAGCGCCTTGACCAATAAAATGGGATAACCTGATTGGCGATGTCAGCCCATACTTTCTAGTCGTCTTATTTAACGGCCCCAAATAATTATCACGCAATTGATTCGGAGCTGGCAGCTGATCACGACTATAGCGGCTATCTGGGTAGATATTTTTTAACTCATCCCTATCAATCCACCCACACTTCCTGAAATGCCGAATAAATTCAAGCGGATGAAAAAACCAAAGCTTCTGCCCCGCTGGAAGCCCCGTTTTGTCCCAAAACTGAACCTCCTTCAGATACGTCATGAAATCGTTGTAGCCTTTGTCATTTCCGTGATAGTAGCCACCCTCGTCAAGCAGGCTCGCATAGCGCTCCTCGTTGTTCGTGCTGTCCCATTCACTCGGTGCGTTGCAGATGAACCCGCGCAATTGCTTCCGTACCTGGGCGTTGCCTCGCACATACCCTGAAAGTGCTCTCGCCTTGTGAGCTTCCGGCGTTTCATCTTTCACGGCTGGTACCTCGTGCGGAGCGGCATCGTCCAGTATTTCCTTCAACGCTGCCACATCGCACATTCCGTCACTGTCGAACGGAGTGTTCCCTTCACTGATTTTCTGCCAGCCCATAAATGACAGGAAATCCGCATCGGAGAACTTCTGGATACTCGGGTCATTGATATCGATGTAGCCTGCCTTGTCCGCCGTCCATTTGACCTGCATCCACGTCGCGCGCGCCTCTGCCGCCAGTGTTTGAGTCGGCGACAGGATGCGACCGAAGCGCAGCAACTCGTAGCCGTCGCTCGGGCATGACGAATAAAGCGCCGTCGCACGCTTGTACAGGTCGTATTCGTAGTCCTTTTCCTCGACCGGTTGCGGCGTAAGCAACGTTCGGGTGCCGTCTTGCGCCATACTCCAAACATTGGTGTATTTCGAG
Organism: Burkholderia sp. AU44665; assembly: GCF_030504405.1. NCBI lineage: Bacteria > Pseudomonadati > Pseudomonadota > Betaproteobacteria > Burkholderiales > Burkholderiaceae > Burkholderia > Burkholderia sp. AU44665. Next base: position 1,013,052 of record NZ_JAUJRI010000001.1, read on the forward strand.
CCGACGCTGAAGTAGGTCTCGACAAGCAACGGCAAGGTATTCGAGCCCTCGTGGCCCGGCTTGAATTCAATCCCGTGCAACTTGTTTCGAGCATCGGCCTTCTCAGGCAAACGGCGAAAGTTCCTGCCTGCCGGAATGACGAAATACGCGTGCCCCCACCAGTCGGCTCCATCCGGCGAAGTAGGCGTGCTGTTACCCAGCTGTGTGCTCCCGAAGTAGGCGTCAAAGTCTTCCAGCAACATGAAGATTTCGAAATGCAAATGCGGCATGCCCTCGTACTGGCCGAGCCATCCGAGCACATCTTTGCGCCGAACCTTGTTGCCCTCTCCCGAGACAGCCGGCGTCACCTGCCCCTTGCTCACCGGGCCAGTCGGCGTGCGCAGGAATTCCGGCAAACGCTCTTTGTCCGCACCGTGCTTCATATATTCCACCAGCGGCAGCAGATGCATATAAAGTGAGTAGAAGATCAGCGTACGACCTTCACCCGTCTCGGTCGTATGCTTGAGCAACACGAAGCCGATATGGCTCGCGCCGCTGTCAAACGCATGCTGGCAGACCCGATAGGCGACGACTTCTCCGTCGGCGATCGCGTACACCTCGCCCTTCTCAGTGGGCTGAAGATGCATGCCGCAATGCCAGCGCCGATCGAAGGCGATCGGATAGACGCCGTGATCGCATTCGAGCTCGTCTATAACGTCCATCATCGGATCGGGGCTCGTCCCCGTCGGGGCCGCAAGGCCGGCTTTGGGCAAAAAAGGCGGACTGATGATCATCTCGTTACCGTGTGTGGCCGTATCTTGAGCTGGGCGAGTAGTCGCTCACCGGCAGTTGCGGCAAGTTGACGGACGTATGGCGCGGCCCTTCGAACACGAATGAGGCGGCCCTGATGCGAAATTCACCCGGACAATTGAAGACGACATTGCCGTTCTCGATGGTCATCGACGCGCCGCCACACGCGACCATCGCCCTCGTCTTGGCGCTCACGAGCACATTCGCGCCAGCGCTCGACACGTGCAATTGCTCGTCGGAGAAGAGATCCATCGAAGCGCCTTGCGCCTGAAGCTCGATTTTTCCTTTCGAAAAAATCTTGATCCCGAGCTTGTGCGCACACAGCGAGATCAGGTCACCCGCCACCATGCGCAATCGCTTCACGATGCTCACGTCCATGTCCCGGCCTGCGGTGACGATCACGTTCTCGCCCGTCGATTGCTGCAGTGATTTCGCTGTCACGAATGCGATGCCGCCGGGAGCACTCGCAAGCAACCCCGCGTCGCGAAGCTGATCGAGGCCGTCGAGCAGCGCCGCCTGCGTCGTACGGTCCGCACGGTCGGCCCTGGCTTGTGTCGTCGCGGCCGCAAGGTCCGTTACGCGCTGCAATGCAGCCTTAAGTTGCGCGATAGCGGCGGGCATGTCGAGATGAGGCGTCTCGGATCCACCTGGTGCGTCTGCCGAAACGAAGAGCCCCTTTGGCGCGCGCAACGTGCCCCATTTCTGCGTGGTCAATTCGAAGCCCTGGCCGCGCTTGTTCTTGTCCCTGTCGACCAGATGGCCCATATTGAGCGACGACTGCCCGAACACCGTCGCCAACCGGATGCCCTCGTGGTCTCTGAGATCCTCGAAACGCAACTTGTTGCCGAGCAATGGCGAGCGAAACACGGCGCGGCTATACCAGCCCTCCTTGCCGTGGACGAGGTCGCGACGCGCATGGTCATGCAGGGCCCCGCGATCAGCAGACGGTCGCAATTTCCCTGGGTCGCGACGACGCGTACTTCGGACCGCGGCAGCAAGGGGATGTGCAGGCCGCCCTGGTACGACGCGGATGTACGCAGCACGCGCAATGGCATGCTGTTCGTGCCACGCTTGCCGCTGTGCCGGGTGAACAGGAGCCTGACGCGATAGCGGCCATACTCGTCCACCCAAGCGTACGGCTCGTCATCGCCGGACTCGACCACACCGATCAGCATGCCGGCGATCCATCGCCAATGCTTTTCAGGAACGTATTCAGGCCGGTAGGTCTGATGTGCGGGGATCGCTTCGAAGGTGTTGACCACCGACTGGCTCCGGCTGCCGGTCGTGACGAGCTTCGTGATCACCATCCCGTGCGGCGCCTCCTGCACCTCGTCATTGGTGATCCGCACCACCATGCCAGGCGTCATGCCGATGACGTTACTCGTGCCCGTGAGCCGAATCTGCCGCGTGAGCAGTTCGTCACGCCGCGCGTCAGCCAGCGCCTGTCCTTCCTCGACCGAATGGAAGTGCTCGATGCTGCGGTTGACGCTCCCATAGACCGAGCGGTCGTCATGGGCCACGAGCGATTCGACTTGCAGCGGATCGTCGGGTATGCGGTAGTTGCGATCCCATTCGCGCACCGTCTGCGGCACCAGCGCGCGCGTGACTTCCAGCGTCAGAATCGCCTCGTGCCAGCTCGTCAGACCGAAATGCGGCATCAACGGCACCTCGAGCGCTCGCATATAGCCCCGCGGCGTATTGCCGAACACCAACGTGTCGCGTTGCGGGCCATCTTCCTTCTTCGCCTGCTTGAAGTAGTAATAGACACCCGCGCGCCGGCAGTGCCGGTCGATAAAGTTCGCGACCGTCTCTTCGTACATCACGGTTTGCTCGAGCTTCCCGTTGAGCCCTTCCAGCTCGAACTCGACGTCGAAGGATTGGAACAAGTCACGATCGACGATCATGTCGCTCAGCAACTCGCGAAACGACCTGTCCAGCAATACGGCCGAATCGTGCACCTCTTCAAGCAGCGCGAAACGCGGCTTCAGATGGACTTGGTAGCTCGCTTCGTCGCGAGACGTTTTGATGCGAGTCCATTGCGTTACGACGCCGTGCACGGTACGCACCGCATGCCGAACCGGATCGATCACGGCCGCCATCGACGGCACGGAAGCGTGTTCCTCGATCGTGAAGACTGCCGGCTGGCCCACAATCATCGCACCATCGATCCGCTTGTCCCGCGAGGTCACGATGATGTCCGCGAGGAATCGCGTATTCATTTCCTCGGTAAGAACGAATGACAGAACGGAGACCGGCACATCGAGCGCCGCGATCTCGATATGCAGTGGTTGGGTAACGACCGAATTGGGGTGTTTCAGTACATCCTGAATGGTTCGCATGGTTGCCGTTGAACGAGAGGTTTTACACCGGCACGTTCGCCCATTCACGCATTCAGGGACGCAGTGCCACAACGCTCTCGCCAGTGAAGCATGTGTTCACGAAGATGAACACATACCGGTCACATATCCGGCAATTCGGAATCTTTACATAATCTGCAAAATCACTTATTTATTTTATGAATTTTTATTTACTTTTAATACAATTTCTATTTTTCCTTATCTCTCATTACCTCAAACAACGATCTCCACAAGCACTGCCAAAATCGAGCCAATGAAGAGGAAAGATACACTTTCATGCTGCTACAACGAGGGCTTCCCGCCACCACCGGAGAAATCCGACCCTTTCGAAATTCAAGTAGATTTTATACAGAACAATATCCAAAAAATCCCATGTGAATCCTCGACATGTCGAACGGCATCAATCCATTGACCTGATAAATAACCGAATTTTTAAATGTAGAAAATTGTCACGCCCCGACGTCGACGCGACATCGGTGACGGAGGAATGTCGCGCCCTACATATCTACTTTCCGACTTTACGAGTCGACATCCTCGAGACTGAACGCTTCCGTCTTGTCGTTGTACGAAAAGACCTCCCCGTACCGCCGCCAGTCGATCACCGCATCGAGCGTTTCCTCCGCCGCTTCGTCGGACAGGAAATCCTCCAGCTCCTGTTCGAAGCGCACGCGCGGCGCACGATGGCCCGGACGCTCGTTCAGCACCTTCCGGATCCGGGCAGCGAGCGGCACGTGCTTCAGCAAGTGATCCGGCGAACATCAGCTTGCGTTCCTGCGTGCCGAATTCCGCGAACACGCGCGCGGGCGGCGTCAGGAACACGTCGCCTTCGCGCACGTCCGCGAAACAGAGGTGCTGCAGCACTTCCGCGATCGGAAACAGTTCGTCGACCTCCAGATGCAGCGAGCGCGCGATTTCCGGCATGTCGGCGCGCCCGTGGTACGGCGCCATCGCGAGCGTCTCGATCAGGCCGGCCATCAGGTTCGTCGACACGCGCGGCATCCAGCTGCCAAGTTCGAGCCCCTTCTTCGTCGCCTCGCCGGTCTGACGCGCGGCCATCTTTGCGTAGATATCGTCGACCAGCTTGCGGAAATCGGTGTCGAGCCGGTTGCGCGGATGCCTGAACGGCACCTTGATCTCGGCGATCACGCGGCCCGGATTCGACGACAGCACGAGAATGCGGTCGCACATGAACACCGCTTCCTCGATGTTGTGCGTGACGATCAGCACCGACTTGATCGGCATGCGGCCTTGCGTCCACAGATCAAGCAGGTCGGTACGCAGCGTTTCGGCGCTCAGCACGTCGAGTGCGGAAAACGGCTCGTCCATCAGCAGGATCGTCGGATCGACGACGAGCGCACGCGCGAAACCGACGCGGTGTTCTCCATCCGGAACTTGTCGGCCCACGCGACGAGCGGGCGGAACAGGAACTGGTCGTAGGCGAGGATCACGACCGACATCGCGACGATCACCCACCCGACCGCGCCGAGATTCTTGTCGGAGATCGCCTGCGCGAGATACGCGCCGATGCCCGGCAGCGTGATCGTCTGGTTGCCGACGGTGATCGCTTCCGATGCGACGACGAAGAACCAGCCGCCCGACATCGACATCATCATGTTCCAGATCAGGCCCGGCATCGAGAACGGCACTTCCAGCTTCCAAAAGCGCTGCCACGGCGTCAGGTGAAAGCCGCGCGACACTTCGCTCAGGTCGCGCGGCACCGTGCGCAGCGACTGGTAGAAGCTGAACGTCATGTTCCATGCCTGGCTCGTGAAGATCGCGAAGATCGCGGCCAGCTCGGCGCCGAGCACGCGGCCCGGAAACAGCGCGAGAAAGAACGTGACGGTAAACGAGATGTAGCCGAGCACCGGCACCGACTGCAGGATGTCGAGGATCGGGATCAGCACCATGCCCGCGCGGCGACTTTTCGCGGCGAGCGTGCCGTAGACGAGCGTGAACGCGAGCGACGCGATCATCGCGGCGAGCATCCGCAGCGTGGTGCGCAACGCGTATTCGGGCAGGTTCGACGGATCGAGCGAGATCTTCTGCGTCTGCAGCACGCCGATCGGCGCCATCGTCTGGTGAAAACCGACGATCGCCATCGCGAGTATGCCGATGATCAGCGGAAACGCGACCGCGTCCCAGCGGTTGGGCAGCACGCGCCACGCGGACGCGTTGGCGGTGCGATTCGGATCGAAGAAACTGATATCCATCGGTAGCGTCTTGTGTTGAATTGAAAATCGATGGGTCCGGCCGCATGCCGCGCAGCCAGGCGTCGCAGCCGCGGTGCGAATCAGGACAGCCCGTGCGGTGCGCGGTACGGGATGGCCGACGGCGCGATCGGCAGCACGGAGCCTTCCTTGACGAGGCGGAGATCGACACCGGGGCGGATGCCGACAAGGGCGATGCCGCCGGCAATGACCAGAGAAAACAGCGCGAGGCTGAGGGTGCGCAGGCGGTGACCGACCGCACCGCCCGTATCCGTTGCCGCGAGGTTCGGCATGAAGGGCTCCGGAGAGGTGATTCGGAGTGGGAGGCTATCGGGCGGTCGTGACGCAAATGTGACGTGTCACTTACAGGACATTGACAGGCCATCCGGCGGGAATCGCGCATCGTGCCGCCAGCCGCCAACCCGGGTGTTCGACTTCGCAACGGTCGGGAATAAATTCGCCGCTTCGCCGGTATCGCATGGGAAGGCGCCGGCTTATTCCTGGACGATCCGGCCGTCCGGTTTCGTCACACGAATGCGAGGCTTCCATGTCTTCATCGACCCCCACCCGCCCGTCGCGTCGCAAGGCCCTGCAATGCATGGCCTTCGGCGGGCTCGGCACGCTGTTCACGCTGTCGGGCGGCATCCTCACGCCGTTCGACCTCGCGCTCGCGCAGACCGGCGACGCGCGCCCGGCCGATGCGGGCCGGCCGCTGTTCGTGCAGATCAGCGATACGCACATCGGCTTCAACAAGGACGCGAATCCCGACGTGTCGGCCACGCTGAAACAGACGATCGACCTCGTCAACGGGATGCCTGCACTGCCCGCGCTGGCGATCCACACCGGCGACATCACGCATTTGTCCAAGCCCGAGGAATTCGACCACGCGTCGCAGTTGCTGTCCGCGCTGCGCGTGCCGGAACTGCATACGGTGCCCGGCGAACACGACGTCACCGACGGTTCGGGCGCCGAATATTTCGGCCGGTTCGGCAAGGCGTCGGACAACCGCGGCTATTACGGCTTCGATCACGCGGGCGTGCACTTCATTGCCCTCGTCAACGTGATGCACTTCAAGCCGAACGGGCTCGGCAGCTTCGGCGACGAGCAGCTCGCGTGGCTCGCGCAGGACCTGAAAGGTCGCTCGTCGAGCACGCCGATCGTCGTGTTCTCGCACATGCCGATGTGGACCATCTACGAACCGTGGGGCTGGGGCACCGGCGACGCGCCTCAGACGATGGCGCTGCTGCGCCGCTTCGGCTCGGTCACCGTGCTGAACGGGCATATCCATCAGATCGTGTCGAAGGTCGAGGGCAACGTGACATTCCATACCGCCCGCTCGACCGCGTTCCCGCAGCCGACGGCCGGCAACGGGCCGGGCCCCGTGCCGCTCACGGTGCCGCACGACCGGCTGCCGTCGATGCTCGGCGTGACGACCGTCGAATTCGCCGGCCATCCGGTTGCGTCGTCGCTGCACGATGCGACGCTCGCCTGACAAATATAAGGAGACCGACATGATCCGCTTCAAGCCGTCTCGAATCATCGCAATGCTGATGCTGTGCGGCGCGGCCGCCGGCACGCCGCCCGCCGCGTTCGCGCAGGGCCCGACCGGCCCGCTCGTGACGATCCGCAATTTCATGTTTTCGCCGATGTCGACCACGATCAAGGCCGGCACGACGATCACGTGGAAGAACCTCGACGCGGAGCCGCACACCGTCGTCAACGACGCCGGCATCTTTCATTCGAAGGCGCTCGACCAGGACGAAACGTACGCATTCCGCTTCGACAAACCGGGCGTCTACAAGGTGTTCTGCGGCATTCATCCGTACATGAAGGAGACGATCACCGTCGAATGACGCGGCCCGCCACGAAACGCGCGGGCGAACGGCGGGCGGCAGCTGCCTGCAATGACCGTCGCCCCTTTCGCCCGCGACGCACACGGAGCCGCCCATGCCCCGAATCGATCTCGGTACGGTGCCCGAACGCCGCGGCAGCGGCTACCCGCGGCCGTTCGATGCGCCGCGCGCGCAGCGCATCCGCCAGCGTCTCGGCGACGCCGGCAGCCTGCGCGATTTCGGCGTCAACCTGATGCGCGTGCCGCCGGGCGGCAGCAAGAAACGCAAGCCGCCATTGCGCAGCGGGCGCCCCCGTGCCGTCGATCGCCTAAACTGAATCGAACTGTTCGGTTCCGATCCACCGTCACACGCAGCGAGGCAAGCCATGACCGTGAGCCAGCCGGCACGAATGGACCTCCCCGGGCAAGTCGTGCTCGTGCTTCAGGGCGGCGGCGCACTGGGCGCGTTCCAGCTTGGTGTCTTCCAGGCGATGGACGAAGCCGGGATCCGGCCCGACTGGGTGGTCGGCACGTCGATCGGCGCGATCAACGCGGCGCTGATCGCGGGGAATCCGCCGGAACGGCGCTACGACCAGCTATCGGCATTCTGGCATCGCGTGACGGAGCGGACCCGCTTCGACGTCCCGCCGCTGCTGCCCGGCTGGGACCGGGCGCTGGCCGAGCTGATGATCATCGGCGGCGGCATCTCTGGATTCTTCCAGCCCAATCCGGCGTCGTGGCTCGGGCCGATGGTGCGGCTCGGCGTCGATCGCGCGTCGTACTACCGGATCGCGCCGCTGCGCGACACGCTGGCGTCGCTGATCGATTCCGACTTGCTGAACGCCGGCCATCCGCGCCTGACCGTCAGCGCGGTCAATGCGTGTACGGGCACGATGCGCTATTTCGATTCGCGCGACACGCGGCTCGGGGTCGAGCACATCATCAGCTCGGGCGCGCTGCCGCCCGCGTTCCCGGCGATACGGATCGACGGCGCGCCGTATTGGGACGGCGGCGTGTATTCGAATACGCCGGTCGAGGTCGTGCTCGACGACAACCCGCGCCGCAGCTCGGTCATCTTCTCCGTCCAGATGTGGAATCCGGCCGGCCCGGAGCCCGAGAGCATCTGGCAGGTGTCGGAACGACAGAAGGACATCCAGTACGCGAGCCGCACCGACAGCCACATCGCGCGTCAGCAGCAGATCCACCGGCTGCGCCACGTGATCCGCGAACTGGTCCGGCACGTGCCGGAAGCCGAACGCGCGTCGCCGGCCGTGCGACGGCTCGCCGCGTGGGGATGCGAAACCACGATGCACCTGATCAAGCTCGCCGCGCCGCGGCTCGACGGCGACAATCAGTGGAAGGACATCGATTTCACGCCTGCCGGCATCGCGGCCCGCCGGCAGGCTGGCTACGACGCGGCGAAACGGGCCATCGCCGCCCGGCCGTGGGACCTGCCGACCGACCCGACGGAAGGCTTGACGGTGTTCGATCCGGACGCCGCGCCGGTCACGGAAAAAACGGCATGACGCGCGGGAGACACCGCCGCGCGCCGCCTGCCCGGCACGGTCAGGCGCGCGCGGCCCGGATATGCGCGCGGCCGGCTTCGCTCACTTCCACCTCGGCCACGCCGCCCGGCACATGATGGCGGACCAGGTAGCCGCGCGCGCACGCCTCCTCCCACACCGGCAGGCGCGGGCACGACGTGCGCCACGCGTCGATCACCTCGTCGTACGGCCGCGCGCCGGGGCCGATCCATTCGAGCAGATCGAGAATCAACGGCTCGATAGATGCCGTTTCACGCTCGGAGACGTCCGGGGGGACTGCGTGGATCGGCTGCCCATCCGGCTTGCGAGAATCGTCGAAGATCGTGATGTTCATGGGGAGCGCCTGGGAACGCCATCATCCTGAACCGCAAAGGCCGCGCGGGGAAATGAATTTATCTTGCCGATTCCTGCATTTTTCTGATCGATCGATTTTCGTCGGGCGCACGCCAGTCCGCCGCGGTGCCCGCCACGACCGGACACGACTGCGGCAATGCCTGCCCGAACAGCACGGCCATCCCGCAAGCAGACGTGAACATGCCGAGGCCGTCATGCCCGACGCCCGGTACTTCGACGACCTGCTGCGCGAGATCGTCCGGATGCCGTTTCTTCAGGTAATCGAAATAGGCGAGCCCGCGCGCGAGCCGGTACGGGCCTTGCGCCATGGCCGCGCACGAACGGTCGATGAAGTGCGTGGTCGGGTTCGTGTCGGCCTGGCCGAGCAGGTACACGACATGGCGCGCGACGTAGCGGGCTTCGAGTTCGCGCACGTCCTGCGACGCAACGTAAGGCGGCGCCGACTTCAGCCCGTATTTCCATTCCGTCGCGCGCGGGCAGGTATCGCCCGCGATCGCGCCGGCATTCGGACGTTCGTCGTCGAAATACAGGTAACTCGACGGGTTCGCGACCACGTAGCGCACGGCGATGCCGGCTCGCGAGAGCGCGTCGCCTTCGCGCCCGGCCACTGCGTAACGCTGCAGCAACTGCGCGCCGGCGGAGTGGCCGATCACGACGACCGTTGTCAGCGACGGGTACAGGCTGCGGTCGGCGAAATGCGCGAGCAGCGCGTCGAGCGCGGCAAACGAGCTGATCGGGCCCGGTTGGCGCGCGGGTTCGCCGCCCTTCCATCCTTCCTGGGTCCACGCGAGCGTCGATGCGGGCAACGAGAACGCGCGCGTATCGGCCGGTGTCAGGAACTGCGGCGCGACGACCATTGTGCCGTTGCCTGCCGCGCCGGCCTTCTCGACGACCTTGCGTCCCGATGCGTAATACGTATCGGCGTTGCGCAGCGTGCCGTGAATCACGATGAACACGCGCGTGACGTCGGGCGCCGCCTGGTCGACCGGATGGTCGGCGTACACGGGCAGCATCGCGCTGCCCTGCGGCGTGTCGACGGCCACGCGCTGGTCGGCGACGACCTTCACCGGCGCTTCGAGACGCGCACGCTGCGCGGGTGTGACGACTTCGGCCGGACGCGCGCCGCCCGACAGGCCGACGGCAGCGCAGGCTATCGCGAGCGGAAGCGCGTATGACCGCGCTCGAGCGGCCGAGTGCACACACGCGAGCCGGATACGGGCAAACACGACGAAAATGCGGGACATGACGGACATGGCACGGGCTCGCGGTCGGGGTCGGGATATGACTTGAACGGCGATCGTCGCAGAATCCGTCGCGCGCAGCCGTCTCGTCGCGCAAACCGGTCAGCTGGCTGGCTGCATCCCGCGCCCGGCGTCGACCCGCGTCTGCGCGGCCGGATCCCGCATCTGCAGCACGATGCCGGCCAGTTCGCCGATATGCGTCTGCACCGCGTGCTTGCCGGCACGCGCCCACGCGTCGAATGGCGTCATGCCGCTCACCGCGCCGACGAACGGCACGCCGGCGCGCTCGGCCGCTTGCGCGTCCACCGCATGGTCGCCGACGTAGAGCGCCGCGGCGGCAGGCAGCCCGAGCCGCGCCAGCGCCTGCACGAGCCCTTCAGGGTCCGGCTTGTGGCGCTGCACGTCTTCCCCGCCGACCAGCACGTCCACCAGCGGCTGCAAGCCGTTGCGTTCGAGAATCGCTTCGATCCGGTAACGAAACTTGGAAGATACGATCGCCACCGCGAGCCCCTGCTCGCGCAACGCCGCGAGCAGCGCCGGCACTTCCGGATAGATGCGGGTGCCGGGCACCATGATCTCGTCGGCGCGCGCAACGAAGTGCCGCGCGAACGCGTCGGCGCGCGTCGAGTCGGCTTCACCGGTCAGCGAACGGAACATCTGCGGCAGCGGCAGCCCGATTACGGCGCCGATCTGCGCGGGCGTCGGGCCGGCCGCGCCAAGCAGCTGCAGCGCGTACTCGGTGCACTCGACGATCGCAGCCGACGAATACGCCAGAGTGAGGTCGAAATCGAATATGACGGCCCGAACAGACATGAAATGACCCCGTAATCAAAGCACGATGCCACGTATGTTACGCGTTCGGCGGTAGACGATCGTCGGTGGATCGTGGCTTCGCGACATTTCCGTCGCCCGTGCCTCGTTACTACGCTCCTTGGATTTCGCCCGATTTTTCGACACGCCGAGGTTGACGGGAGCTTGCACGCCGCCCTGTTGCGCACAATCGAACATCCGGCTGTTCCAAATCGTCATTGCAGCGCCTGGTCGGGCTTCGTCAGCCGCATCAGCAGAATCGAAGGACAGCCAACCACGTCGGCAAGAAGCGGGCAGCGGCCCGAGGCAGGACGCGCCGTGAACGAATGTCGCCCTGGCTATCCGATGACACATGCGAGTTCACGCAGATGCCGGAGCTTTCCCGTTTTGGAAACGATGCATACACCAAAACGCTCAGCACGCGCCTTCTCCTTGATCACAATGATGTCGTGGCGCACCCGCCTTGCTTATTCCAGATATCCGGGCGCGCCGTATCGATAACGGGAATGAGCGTGATGGAGACAATGCAGGCCCTGAATATCCTTCTCTCCGATGTGGCCGCGCGCCACTTCGACGGCGAGATCGCGCGAACGCTTGGCGCAACGCCTTTCCGCCGGCTGTCGCCTGCCGACGCATCGAGCGCCGACGCGCATATCGCGTTCGTGAGCCGGGACGTGACGGGCCGCTCGACCAAGCACGATTTGACGCAGGAAACCCGCCACTTCTACGACGCGCTGCGCGCTGCGCCGAACCTGCGCTGGGTGCATGCTCATTCCGCGGGGGTCGATCGCCCGATCTTCGTCGAAATGTTGCAACGCGGCGTACAGGTGACGTCGTCTTCCGGCGCAAACGCCCGCACGGTCGCCCATGCGACGCTCGCCGGTCTACTGGCGCTTGCACGCCGCCTGCCGCTGCTGCACGAAGCTCAGCGCGAACACGCATGGCGTCCGTTGCTGCTCGATGCCGCCCCGCGCGATCTCGCCGGTCAGACCGCGGTGATCGTGGGCTACGGCGCAATCGGTCAACGGCTCGCCCGCTTGCTCGAGGCGCTCGACATGACCGTCATCGTCGTACGCCGCGTGGCACAGGGCGAAAGCTTCGTCGATTTCTCGATGCTTGATGACGTGCTGCCGCGCGCCGACTGGCTTGTACTCGCCTGCCCGCTCACGCCGCAGACGACGAAGCTGATCGACGCAAGCCGTCTCGCGCTTCTCCCGAAGCAGGCACATCTGGTCAACGTCGCGCGCGGCGAGGTCGTGGTCGAAGCGGATCTGATCGCCGCGCTGCGTAGCGGTGCACTGGCGGGCGCCTATCTCGACGTGTTCGAGCACGAACCACTGAGTGCGGCATCGCCCTTGTGGGATATGCCGAACGTGATTCTCACGCCGCATATGGCGGGACAGGCAGATAGCCAGTATGCAGCCGTCGGCCGCATCTGGCTCGACAACCTCGCGCGCTGGCATCGAGGCGAACCGCTGCTGAACCTCGCGCGCTGAAGCAGCGACCGCACGACGGCGCGCCGTTGGCGTGGATCTGACGCATACGCCGTTCCCACAATACAAGGAGACAACCATGCACGAACCGATACCTGCGGATCTCGACGCCGCAACGCGTCCGCTACGTCGCCACAGCGCGCTGCGCTCGATTGCGGGCGGTTCCATCGGCAATCTCATCGAGTGGTACGACTTTCACGTTTATACGACCTTCTCCATCTTCTTCGCCGCGTCGTTTTTTCCCCGCGAGAACCGCACCATTCAGTTGCTTTCGACGGCGGCGATCTTCGCGATCGGCTTTCTGCTGCGGCCGGTCGGAAGCTGGCTGATCGGCCTGTATGCCGACCGGCGCGGACGCCGCTCCGCGCTCACGCTATCCGTCATCCTGATGTGCGCGGGCTCGCTCGCCATCGGCCTGTGTCCGACCTATCCGCAGATTGGCATGGCCGCGCCGCTCGTCTTGCTGCTCGCGCGGCTCGTGCAGGGCTTTTCCCTCGGCGGCGAGTACGGCGCGAGTTCGGTGTACCTGAGCGAGATCGCGAAGCCCGGCCATCGTGGCTTCTACAGCAGCTTTCACTACGTCACGCTGATTCTCGGCCAGTTGCTCGCGACGCTCGTGCAGGTCGTGTTGCAGGCGCTGATTCCGCGTGCGGAACTGATTGACTGGGGCTGGCGCGTGCCCTTCATCACCGGCGCGGCGCTCGCGCTGGTGGCGTGGTGGGTGCGCCGAAATATCGATGAAACCCCGGACTTCCGCGCGCTCGGCGAGAAAGACAAGCGCGGCGTGTCGCTGTCGGCACTGCGCGAGCACTGGCGGCCCGTTTTGCTCGTGTTCGGGCTGACCACGGGCGGCACGCTCGCATTCTTCACCTACACGGTTTATATGCACAACTACCTCGTCAATACGGTCGGACTGAGCGCGCAGACGAGCGCGTGGCTTTCGCTGTCCACGCTGACGCTGTTCATGGTCATGCAGCCGCTCTTCGGCGCGCTGTCGGATCGTATCGGGCGACGCGCGCTGTTGTTGTGGTTCGGCATGGGCGGCACGTTCGCCACCTGGCCGCTGCTCACGGCGCTTGCGCGCACACACAGCACAACAACCGCGTTCCTGCTGCTCACGCTCGCTCTGATGATCGTGTCCGGCTACACGTCCGTATGCTCCGTCATGAAAGCCGAACTGTTTCCCGCGCGGTTGCGGGCGCTGGGCGTGGGCGTGCCGTATGCCATCGCGACGGCCGTATTCGGCGGCACGGCCGGTTACGTCGGGCTCTGGTTCAAGAGCATCGGCCATGAAAGCGGTTTCTACCTGTATGCGTCGGCATGCATCGGCTGCACGCTGATCGCCACCTTGAGCCTGCGCCGCAGCGACATGCAAATGCAATCGTGAGCAACGCACGGCCTGCTCTTTCCGATCACCTTCGATGAGGAATCTCGAATGACCAAGCTCCCCGAATTCTCCATTCCATCGATGCGCGAGCAATGCTCCGAAGCCGAATGGAAAATGCGCGTCGATCTGGCCGCCTGCTACCGGCTGACCGAGCTGTACGGCATGTCGGACATGGCCGCGAACCACATCTCAGCGCGCGTGCCGGGCGAGGAAGGCGCGTATCTGATCAACGCCTACGGCATGCTGTACGAGGAAGTCACGGCGTCGAGCCTGATCAAGATCGACATCGATGGAAATATTCTAAGCAAGCCCGCGTTCGTTGGCGCGGACTACGGCATCAATCGCGCGGGATACGTGATCCACGGCGCAATCCACGAAGCGAACCCCGAACTCGAATGCGTGATTCATACGCATAGCTGGCCGGGCATGGCCGTGTCGGCGCTCAAGTGCGGGCTGCTGCCGCTCACGCAGACTGCCATGCGCTTCTACAAGATCGGCTATCACGATTACCGCGGCGTGGTGCTGGATGTCTCGGAGCGTGAATCGCTGGTGCGCGATCTCGGCGAGAACAATGCGCTCATTCTGCGCAATCACGGCCTGCTCACCGTCGGCAAGACCATTCCCGAAGCGTTCAACGCCATGCATCGGCTGGAGTTGTCGTGCAAGACGCAGCTCGCGGCCATGGCGTGCAATACCGAACTGAACCAGGTTCCCCACGACGTGCTCGAAGAGACGTACATGAACTATCAGCCGCAGACACGCCGCCCTTATGGCCTGATGGAATGGCCCGCGCTGCTGCGCAAGCTGGATCGCATCGACCCTTCCTATCGACGATGAAAACGACGAAGCCCGGCGCAAGGCCGGGCTTCCGTTACGACGCATCTAAACAACGTCGATCAGGCCGACGACACCGCCGAAGCATGATGTCTCGCGCTGCACCGATATGTGCATGCCACGAGCAGCGCTACCATCATTGTTATAGTGCGGGGTCGGCAACGGAGCGATTCAACGGCGCTGAAAAAAGATACCGCGCCCCCCCCCGCCAGACGGCCTCCGATCAACAGTCTCGCGACCGAACATGATGAAACTTGATCTTCAGAGTCTTCGCATCTTTGTTTCGGCAATCGAGTCAAAGAGTCTGACCAAGGCGGCCGAAGAGAATGCCCTCGTCACTTCGGGAGCCAGCAAGCGAATCGCGGACCTCGAGAGCCGGCTTGGAGTGGATCTTCTGATCCGCCATGCGCGCGGCGTCGAGGGTACGCCTGCGGGTTTGTCGCTGTATCATCATGCAAAAGCAATCTTGCGCCGCGTCGAGATAGCGCAAGACGTCGTTGCCGAATTTGGAAAGGCAGGAAATCCAAAAGTCAGACTGGCCGCAAATCCATCATCGATCATCGCGTATATACCTCCGATAACGCGGAGATATCTTGCGGAATCTCCTGCCGCCCGGATTGATCTGCAAGAGCGCTACAGCTACGACATTCCGCGGTTGGTCGCGGAAAATGAAGCGGACGTCGGGATTTATCACGCATTGTCGCCGGCGCCGGGCGTGACGTCGTATCCATTCCAGCGGGACCGTATTGTTCTTGTTACGCGTCGAGATCATCCGCTGGCGCGATTTGACGAACTGTTCCTGGAAGATGCCAATTCCTATCCGTTCGTGGGCTATTTCCCTCGGCACACCTATGACGCATTCTCGTCGTTTGCCGGACGAAGCTTGTCGCGTCCGCTCGATGTCAAAATCGAAGTCGGAAACTACGAGGCGAGATGCCGCCTCATCCAGGAAGGAATAGGAATCGGTGTGATTCCGGAACCGAACGCCTCCCCCTATTTAAGTCTTTATAATCTAAAGTCGATAAAACTGCTGGACGAGTGGGCGGAACGACAACTTTACGTTTGCGTTTCGAATGATCGGGATTTATCCGATTATCCAGAGACGAAACGCCTCCTTGACTGCTTACTGGCTAAGCATGATTAGATCTTGAAACGCGGGCCAGACCGTTTCGGCGAAGGTGAAGCTTGACCGTGATCGACGTGATGAACTGGCCGTGCTCGAAGCCGAATGGTCGCCCGACCGACGCGCAACGCCGGCTCTTGTCACGACCGACTTTGCTCATTCCGTCGCTCATGAACCACTCGCCCGCGTTGACAAAGGTGCCGGGGCAGCGTGTTATCGACCGATCTCGACGCCGGCATCGAGCCATCCGTGCATCATGATACCGACCTCGTCACGCAGCCACTGACGGAACAGCCGGTACTCCGGACGCGCGTGCGCATTCCGGTGCGTGATCAGGTAATGATGGCGGTCACGAAACACGAGGACGTCCTGCACCGGGCGCACCAGCACACCCGAGTCGATCTGCCGGTGCACGAGGTGGTGCCAGCCCAGCAGCGTGCCCTCGCCGGCCTCGGCCTGCGCGACGAGCAGCCGGTAGTCGTTGCTTTCCAGATACTTGTTCTCGGTCAACGTATCGGTGCCGTCGCTCTGCTGGAACCAGTTGCGCCAAACGCGCCAATCGACGTGCTCGCACACCTGAGCACGGCCGAGCATCGACAGGTTCAGCGTCGGGCACGACAGCAGGTCCAGCGGCTTCAGCGACCGGCCATGAAAATGCCGCTCGCGAAACGACGGGCTGCACACCGGATACACGATGTCGTGAAACAGCGGTTCGGCTTCGAACTCCGGCTCGCGTGGCGGGTTCTTCGTGATGATCACGTCAGGCTCGATGAGGCCGTCGAGCTCCATGAAATGCTCGGTGACGATCACGTGTAGCTGGATATCGGGAAACCGCTCGCGAAACGCGGGCAGTCGCGACGACAGCCACAGTGCGGAAAACGTATGCGATGCGCAGACCATCAGCGCGTGCTTGTCGGTCCGGCGCACGGCCTCCGCCGCCTCGGCGATGTTCATGATCGACAGGTACGACGCGTTGTACAGGACCCGCCCGGCATCCGTCAGCGCGATATGCCTGCCCGTGCGCTCGAACAGCGCGACGTCGAGCGAATCCTCGAGCTCCTTGATCTGCCGGCTGATCGCGGCCTGCGTCACGCACAGCACCTCGGCTGCCTGAGTGAAGCTCTCGTAGCGCGCCGCCGTCACGAAGCAGCGCAGCGCGCGAAGCGACGGCATCTGCGCGAGAAGTCGGTCGGCAAACAATTGCTTCTTCAACATGGATTCCACTCTCAAAACGGAGGTCGGACGCTGCGCCGACGAACGCGTCGACGGCAGTCCCGCCGGCTGCCCTCAGTCAGTCTCGTCGCAAACCTTTCAATTAGCCGATATTGCAGCTTGCGCATCGGCCGGGCGGCTCGCAAGAGCGGCTCGGCCGCGGAAACGGCGTCACGACGACGCCATTTTCGATCGATTGTGCAGCGCATCGCTATTATCGGAAGCGATGATGGGGACGGCAACACGCCCGTCCGTCAGACACCTCCGCTCCATGCCTGGCCGATGCGCGGCGCGGTGGCGCGGCTCACCGCGCGGTACCGTCGCGATGTCGCGGCACGCCGCCGGCTGCAGATCGCTCTTCCCTTCGCGCGCCGCCGAAACCGCTCCGCCAACCGGCATCGCGGGCCGCGCGGGCCTGCGATGCCGCGTGCTCGGCACCACTCACTCGAGCTTCAGCCAAGTGGTCTTCAGTTCGCAATATTGATCGTGCGCGTACACGGATTTGTCGCGGCCGCCGAACCCCGACTGCCTGAATCCGCCGAACGGCGTCGACAGGTCGCCTTCGCCGAAGCAGTTCACCGTGACCGTTCCCGCGCGAATGCGCGCGGCGACCTTGTGCGCACTGTTCACGTTGTCGGTCCACAGCGACGCAGCGAGCCCGTAGCACGTATCGTTCGCGATCCGCACCGCGTCGTCGACGTCGTCGTACTCGATGAAGCAGACGACCGGCCCGAACACCTCGTCGCGCGCGATGCTCATCTCGGGCGTCACCTGGTCAAAGATCGTCGGTTCGACGAACCAGCCGCCGGTTTCGGCGAGAATTGCCTGCCCGCCGCACACCACGTGCGCGCCTTCCGCCTTCGCCTTCTCGATATGGCCGAGCACCTTGTCGTAATGCTTCTGCTCGATCAACGCGCCGAGCTTCACGTCCGGGTCGAGCGGGTCGCCGGTTTTCCAGCCATCGAGCACCGCCTGAACCTTCTCCAGCAGTTCCGCCTTGAGGCTCGACGGCACGAGGATCCGCGAGCCGGCGCTGCAGTTCTCGCCCATGTTCCAGAACGCGGCCGCGACCGCCTGTTCGGCGACCGCGTCGAGATTCGCGACGTCCGGCAGGATCACCTGCGGGTTCTTGCCGCCGCATTCGAGCACGATGCGCTTCAGGTTCGTATCGGCCGCGTAGTGCAGGAAGCGCTTGCCGGTTGCAGTCGAGCCGGTGAACGCGACGAGATCGACGTCCGGATGGCGGCCGATCGCCTCGCCTGCCTCGCCGCCGAACCCTGTGACGACGCTGAACACGCCCGGCGGCACGCCGGCTTCCCGTGCGAGATCGGCGATGCGCAGCGTCGACAGCGATGTCTGCTCGGCCGGCTTCACGACAACGCTGTTGCCCACCGACAGGGCGGGGCCGATTTTCCACGCGAGCATCAGCGCCGGGAAATTCCACGGCAGCACGGCGCCGACGACACCGATCGGCTCGCGCGTGATCATGCTGACGACACTGCTGCCGGACGGCGACAACGCGTCGTAGCGCTTGTCCGTCACCTCCGCGTGCCAGCGGATGCACGCAGCCGACTCGGGAATGTCGAGCCCCAGGCACTCGCCGATCGGCTTGCCGGCTTCGAGCGCCTCGAGCAGTGCGAGTTCCTCCGCATGCTCGTCGATCAACTGCGCGACGCGCAGCAGCACCGCCTTGCGATGCGCGGGCGCGGCCTTCGACCAAACGCCCGACTCGAACGCGTCGCGCGCGGCCACGACCGCGCGATCGACGTCGCGCTCGTTACAGCGCGCCACGTCGGCAAGCACCTTGCCCGACGCCGGGTTGAGCGTCGCGAACGTCTCGCCCGACGCGGCCGCACTGCGCTCGCCCGCGATGAACGCGCGGCCGTCGAGCGACAACGCATTCGCCTTCTGCTTCCAATCCTGATGAGTCGTCATGTCGTTTCCTCAATAATCAAAGCTCGGCACCGGCCGAGAACTCCTTTGCCCAGATCGTCGCCGACACGGCCAGGTCGACGAGCGGCCGAACCGGCAGCGGGCGCGGATGCGGCTGCTTCAGCACCTGCTGCACGAGACTGTTCGATTCGCCGAGCGCGTATTCGGCGATCAGCTTGCCGGACGACGATCCGCGGCTCAGCCCGAGACCATTGCAGCCGATCGCCTCGTAGAGACGGTCGTCGCGCTTGCCGAATAGCGCGCCGTTGTTCGCGGACAGGCACAGCGGCCCGCCCCACGTATATTCGAATTCGACGCCACCGAGCATCGGGAAGCGGCGCTCGAACGAGCGCTGATGTAGATGCCGCGCCTTCGCGAGGTCCGCAGGCGACACCCTCACGTCCGGCCTGAACGCGAAATGGTTGCGCACGCAAATGCGATCGGTGATCAGGCGCCGCACCGTCGTGCCCATCGGATCGGCCGGAATCACCGCCCACGACCGCGTTCCGCCGAGCTTCGCGACTTCGTCGGCATTCATCGGCCGCGTGAGCGACGCGAACGTATAGACCGGCAGCAATCCGTTCGAATGGATGCCGAAGGTCGCCGCATACGCGTTCGTGCACAGGATTACCTGCTTTGCGACGATCGTGCCGCCGGCGAAGCGCAGCGCGCGCGCGTCGCCGCGCGGCTCGATCCGCATGACCGGGCTAAGTTCGAACACCGTCACGTTGTCCGGCTGCGTGGCCGCGAGGCCGCGCATCAGCGCGGCCGGTTGCACGGTGCTGCAGCCCGGCGTGAACAGCGCGCCCGTGTAGAAGTCGGTGCCGGTCACGGCCCGGATGGCCGGCTGGTCGAGCCACTCGAACGCTTCGCCGAGGCGCGACAGGCCGTCCGCGAAATGCGCGAGCGCGGCGGCGCCCTTGCTGTTGACCGATGCGTGGTATTTACCGTCGTCGCGCCAGTCGCAATCGATGCCGAAGCGCCGCACGATGTCGCGCACATAGTCGATGCCGTGCCGCTGGAACCGCACGTCGGCGCGGTCCTCGTCGATGCTGCGCGAGTAGCTTTCGCTGCTGATGTCGTGCGGCAGGTCGACGAAGAATCCGGAATTGCGCCCGGCGGTCGTACGGCCGATCCGGTCGGCCTCCACGAGCGCGATCGACGCGCCGGGCGCGAGTTCCGCGAGCCGGCGCGCCGCGCACAGCCCCGTGATGCCGCCGCCGACGACGACCCAGTCGAACCGGCCGTCGGACGTGACGGTGCGCGCGTCCGGTGCGGGCGGCAGGCTCTCCCACCAGCCGTTCATTCCGTCCGGCGCCGGAAACCGCGCGAATTCCAGATTCGAACGCATGATGAATTACCGGCTGTCGCGCAGCAGCGGCTTCACGAGCTTCGCGAACGCGTCACGCTCGTCGCCCGACAGCGCACCGAGCGGTGCGCGTGCGACGCCGACCGGCAAACCGGCCAGCTCGCACCCGTAACGCACGTACTGAATGAACTTGCCGCTGCGCTCGAGCAGTTCGAGCACCGGCAGCAATTGCGCCATTAGCTTGCGGCCGGTCGCGAAATCGCCGCGCGTCACGCACGCGTCGAACAGGTCGGTGTGGGCTTCCGGCAGGAAATTCGACGCGCCGCCGACCCAGCTGCGCGCGCCCCATGCGAAGAACTCGAGCGCCTGGTCATCCATTCCGCAGCTCAGCACGAGCCGGCCGCTGAAATGCGTGGACAGGTGATGCAGATGCGCGATGTCGCCGGTGCTTTCCTTCATCGCGACGAAATTCTTGCGCTCGAGCAGCGTCTCGAGAATGCCGTCGCCGATTTCGGTGCCGGTGCGAGCCGGAAAGTTGTACAGCATGATCGGCATGTCGAGCGCGTCGTCGATCGTGAGCAGGTGCGCGAGCAGTTCCTGCTGCGTCGGCTGCGCGTAGTACGGCGCCGCCACCAGCAGCGCATCGAGCCCCGCGCGTTTCGCTTCGCGGCCGAGGCGCAGCACTTCCTTCGTCGTCGTCGCGTTGATGCCTGCGGTCAGGAACGTCTTGCCGCCGGCGGCGGCCGCGACCGTGTCGAACGTGCGCACGCGCTCGTCGAAGCTCAACGCGTAGTATTCGCCCGTCGTGCCCCCGATGCCGAGGCCGGACACGCAGCCGGCGAGATCGGCCGCATGCCGGCCCAGCAGTTCGTGATCGATTTCGCCGTCCGCGTCGAACGGGGTGACCAGCGGTGTGTGTACGCCCTCGAAGCTCATTTCAATTCCTCATTCAGGTGAGTGGGTGCCCAGTTCCCGCCGTCACGCAGGAGCCTGGCACTGGATAAGACGTCGGCGCGCGCCGCACGTGTTCCGCGCAGCCACGCCGATCGATTCGTCATGGGGTTCGAACCATGCGTCCGCCCGATCCGGTTCCGGCGATCAGGCAAACGCGTCCGCGTGCGCATAGATCGGAAACTGGTTGCACAGATCGCGCACGCGAGTCCGGACCGCGCGCTCGACGCCCTCATCCCCGTCCGGATTGCGCTCGAGCGCCGCTAGGACCGCGAGGATCATGTCGCCGATCTGCTCGAACTGCGCGGGCCCGAAGCCGCGTGTCGTGCCGGCGGGCGTGCCGAGCCGGATCCCGGACGTGACGGTCGGGTTTTCCGTATCGAACGGAATCCCGTTCTTGTTGCAGGTGATGCCGGCACGCTCCAGCGCCTTCTCGGCCTGCATGCCGGTGATGCGCCGCGCGCGCAGGTCGACCAGCAGCAGGTGGTTGTCGGTGCCACCGGTGACGAGCGTCAGGCCGCCGGCCGTCAGCACCTGCGCGAGCGTTTGCGCGTTGCGCAGCATCTGGTCGATATAGCGCGTGAACTCCGGGCGCAGTGCTTCCGCGAAGGCCACCGCCTTGCCCGCGACGACGTGCATCAGCGGGCCGCCCTGCAGCCCCGGAAAAACCGCCGAGTTGATCTGCTTCGCGACGTCTGCGTGGTTCGTCAGGATGAAGCCGCCGCGCGGGCCGCGCAGCGTCTTGTGCGTGGTCGACGTCACGACGTCGGCGAACGGCACCGGGTTCTGGTGGCGGGCGGCCGCGACGATACCGGCGATATGCGCCATGTCGACCATCAGCTTCGCGTCGACGCTGTCCGCGATCTCGCGGAACGCGGCGAAGTCGAGCGCACGCGGATACGCGGAATAGCCCGCGATGATCAGCTTCGGCCGATGGCGCTGCGCGAGCCGGCGCACGTCGTCGTAATCGATGCGGAGCGTATCCGGGCTCACGCCGTACTGCACCGCGTTGAACCACTTGCCCGACAGCGCGGGGCGCGCGCCATACGTCAGATGGCCGCCCGCATCGAGCGACATCCCCATCACCGTGTCGCCCGGCTTGACGAGCGCGAGCATCACCGCGCCGTTGGCCTGCGCGCCCGAGTGCGGCTGCACGTTTGCGTGGTTCGCGTCGAACAGCGCGCACGCGCGGTCGATCGCGAGCGCCTCGATCCGGTCGACATGGTCGCAACCGCCGTAGTACCGGCGCGACGGATAGCCTTCCGCGTATTTGTTCGTCAACACGGTGCCCTGCGCTTCCAGCACCGCCGCGGACGCAATGTTTTCGGATGCGATCAGTTCGATCTGCGTCTGCTGGCGACGCAACTCCAATGCGATTTCCGATGCGATCACCGGATCGCGGCTCTGGAGCGTTTCGGCAAAAAAGCGGGCGTTCTCGTTCACTTGGTGACTCCGCGACGCGATTCGTTACGTGCTGCTTGGATTCCATGCACCGCACACTGCAAGGCCGGCGCCGTCGTGACGGCCCCGGGGCCGGCGCGCGGCCTTACTGCTGCAGCCAGGCCTTCAGCTTGTCCGGATGGGCGTCGACGAACTTCTTCGCGGCGCTCGCGTAGTCGTTCGTGCTGTTGCCTTCGAACTCGATCGCCTCGACGTCGGCCAGCGTCAGCTTCAGGTGCTTGAAGAACACGTCGGCACGCGGAAACTTGCCCGCGAACTTCTTCGATGCGAACGCGTGGATCTGCTCTTCACCGCCCAGCGTGCCCTTCGGATCCTTCAGGTACCGCATCTGCCACTTCTGGAACAGCCAGTGCGGGCTCCAGACAGTCGCGACGATCCACTGCTTCGACTGGTACGCACGCGACACGCTGGCCAGCATCCCGGCCTCGCTCGACGCCTGGAGGTTGTAGCCGTCCAGGCCGTAGCCCTTGATCGTCCTCTCCGACGCCTGCATCAGGCCGCCGCCCGGTTCGATGCCCTGGATCGTGCCGTTCAGCTTGCTCTTGACCTCCGGCTTGTTCAGGTCGGCGATCGACGACAGCGCCGATTCCGGAACGTAGGCCGGCACGGCCCAGCCGTTCTTGCCGCCGGTGTAGATAATGCCCACATCATCCAGGTCGTTCTTGTACTTCGCGTAGTACGCGCCGTGCGTGACCGGCAGCCAGCCGCCGACCATGATGTCGAGGTCGCCGCGCGCGACGCCCTGATACTGGATGCCGATGTCCGCCTGCACGAACTGCACCGGCTGCTTCAGCTGCGTCTCGAGCACGTACTTCGCGACGTTGGCCACCGCGAGCACGTCCGCCCAGTTGGTGACCGCGATCTTGACCGGCTCGGCCGCCGACGCGGCGCCCACACCTGCGCTGCAGGCGACCACCGTCGATATTGCAAGTTTCGCCAGAAGCGACTTGAACGTATGGGAATTCATCTAGTACTCCTTTTTAATCACGCGATTCTTTAAAAGGTGAGGAACGCCTTCGATCGGCGTTTCCGGTCTCCACGCACTGCTACACCGGTTCCGCCGCGGCACCGCGGCCACGGCGCTTCATCGTCCTTCAATGATCTTCGACTGCCGTGTCCGTCAGGTCCGTGCCGCGCCGCGCGGCCCCGCCTTGCCGGCACGCGCGATCGGCCGCTTCACCTTCTTCTTCGCCTTCACGCCGAAGCTCTCGGTCAGGCGATCCAGCACGATCGCGAGCAGCACGACGCCGAGCCCGCCTTCGAAGCCGATCCCGATGTCGAGACGCTGGATCCCGCTCAACACGTATTCGCCGAGGCCACCCGCGCCGATCATCGAGGCGACCACCACCATCGACAGCGCCATCATGATCGTCTGGTTCACACCGGCCATGATCGACGGCAACGCGTTCGGCAGCTGGATCTTCCACAGCAGCTGCCAGTCGGTGCTGCCGAACGAACGGCCTGCTTCGATCAGTTCCTCGCGGACCTGCCTGATGCCGAGCGTCGTCAGCCTCACGACGGGCGGCATCGCGAACACGATCGTCGCGATCACCGCCGGCACGCGTCCGAGCCCGAACAGGATTACGGCCGGAATCAGGTACACGAACGCGGGCATCGTCTGCATGAAGTCGAGCAGCGAGCGCAGGATCATGCCGATCCGGTTGTTGCGCGCACCCCAGATGCCGAGCGGCACACCGATCACGAGGCTGAAGAACGTCGCCGCGGTGACGAGCGCGAGGGTCGACACCGTCTGCGCCCATAGGCCCATGTAATGGATGACGAGCAGCGCGCAACCGACGAAGATCGAAAACACGACGCCCCGGCGCCACAGTGCGAGGCCCACCAGGATCACGACCATCGCGATGAACGGCACGGCGGCGAGACCGTCCTCGAGCAGCTTCACGACCGCGCCGAGGCCCGCCGAGAACGTGTCGAAGCCGCCACGGAAATGCAGAAACAGAAAGTTGACGACATTCTCCGCAAACTTCCCGATCACCGACGCATTCATGCTGCCCTCCGTTGCATCATCTGCTTGAGTATCGTCCGGCAGGACACGACGCCCGCCAGTCGTCCCACTCCGTCCGTCACCGGCACGTCGTGCTGCTGCGTCAGCGCGATCGACGCGAGCCGATGCAGGTCCGTATCGATCGACACCGCGTTGAAGTCGTTCAGGAACGCGTCGCGAATCGGCTTCGTGCCGGACCGGTGCAGCGTAGCGGGCGTGACGCAGCCAAGGTAACGGCCGGATTCGTCGCACACGTAGCCGCATTCCGCGCCGCTGTCGATCAACTGGTTCAGATAGCGGTGGGAAGGCGTGCCCGCATCGCAACGAAGCAGCCCGCGCTCCACCGGAGTCATCATGCTCGACGCCTTCAGGAAGCGCGACACGTCGACGTTACGGAAGAAGTCCTGCACGTACGCGTCGGCCGGCGTCTGGATCAGTTCGGCGGGCGTGCCGACCTGGATCAGGCAACCGTCCTTCATGATGCCGATGCGGCCGCCGATCTTGACGGCTTCCTCGATATCGTGGGAGATGAACACGATCGTGCGCTGCTCTTCCTTCTGCAGGCGCAGCAGCTCGTGCTGCATTTCGAAGCGGATCAGCGGATCGAGCGCGGAGAATGCCTCGTCCATCAGCAGCACCGACGGATTCACCGCCAGTGCGCGGGCGAGGCCCACACGCTGCTGCATGCCGCCGGACAACTCGCTCGGCAGCAGTTTCTCGTACGAGCCGAGGCCGACGCGCTCCAGCGCCGCGCGCGCGACCTCGTAGCGCTGCGCCTTCCCGATCCCCGCGACTTCGAGCCCGTACGCGATGTTGTCGAGCACGGTGCGGTTCGGCAGCAGCGCGAACGACTGGAACACCATTGCCATCTTCTGGCGCCGGACGTCGCGCAGTTCCGGCATCGACATCGGTGCGATGTCGCGGCCTTCGAGCACGACCTGTCCGGCCGTCGGCTCGATCAGCCGGTTCAGCAAACGTACGAGCGTCGACTTCCCCGAACCCGACAGCCCCATGATCACGAAGATCTCGCCGGCGCGCACGCTCAGGCTCACGTCGTTGACCGCGACCATGTTGCCGGTTTCCGCGAAGATCTCGTTGCGGCCGACGCCGCGCTTCATCATTTCGATCGCACGCTCGGGCTTCGGACCGAAAATCTTCGACAGGTGCTTGACGGTCAGGATGTCCGTTCCGGTTGCGATGCTTGACCGGGCGATCGACGGCGAACCGCCAGTGTGGATTGCCCCGGGGGGAAGTACGTCGCCCGGCGCAAACGTCAGATTTGGAGCCATTCTGTCATCCCGACTAACAGGTAAGGGAAGCCGCGAACTTCGTCTGAGCCGTCATCGATCGCCGCCATGGCATAGGCCGATGCCGCTCCTGCGTGGTTGACGGCGCTGATGCAGTGAATGCAGCGTATCAATCCAATTTCGTCGCTCCAGATACATTTTCTGTGCGCTTTTCCATACCTTTGGTAATGCATCGCTTCGGGGCGAAAAGGCGTGATCGCCGCAAAACGGTGCGAAATAGGCGAAACGCAACACCGGCGCGGCTGTGCGGAATTTTGCGGGGACGGCGGCCCAGTAGCGCGTGCAGCGCGCGGAAGCGTCCGGCAGGGGAAAATCCCGACACGGGGAATTAAGGGAAACTACCGAGAAATCATGCCCGTGACGGCGCGAGCGGCTTTGGACGTGATGATTGCGGCCCGCCGCGTCGGCGCGGGCGGAGCAGTGCCCGTGAAAACCGTGCGGTTCGCGGGCAGGCCACGAGCCGAACGGCTACCGCGGCACGCAGATGGCGGCCTATGTCAAGCCGGTCACCCTTTTTCGCTGCCCGGATCGGCACGTTTCTGCCTAGACTTTCGCTGATTGGCCCACATCACTCAGGGAGCAGCAGACAACATGCATGAACGTCCGAAGCACATCGCGGATTTCGTCCGGATCACCGGCGAACTGTTCCAGTCGGAAAAGCTGCCCGCCGCCGCGCGCGCGTTCGCACCGCAAGTATTCGCACGGTTGCAGCAGCCGTCTGACAACGGCTTGCGCAACGCAGTGCGCTACCCCGCATACGAATGGCTTGGCCCGGCGCTCCAGGCCGTCGCACGCGTGAACCCGACGTTCGCCACCGTCGCGCGGCTGATCGCGTCGCTGGAGCCGGTAGTCGGCTGGACGCGCCGTACATCCGGAAAGGACGGTAGTCGAACTACATCGATGGGCACGTGAACGGAATGGTCTGCGGGCCCGGCGGCGCCGAAAGCCGCGACGACATTCAACTCGGCTTCTCGCTGATGATGCCCGGCGTGCGATACCCCGATCACGGCCACGCGCCGGAGGAAGCCTACGTGCTGATGACCGCCGGTGAATTCCGGCAGCAGAACGGCGAATGGTTCGATCCCGGGGTCGGCGGCGGCATCCACAACCCGCGCGGCGCGCTGCATGCGATGCGCTCCGGCGACGCGCCGTTCCTCGCGATCTGGTGTCTGCTGAATTGATCCGGCGATCGAACAGATACTACGGGAAGACGAGCTTCGCAGCGAATTCTCGATTGAAGGCCTGTGCTGCGGCTTCGCAGTCGCAGAAACGATTACATCGTGTTGCTTGAAGTAAAGATTTCTCAATCAGAATGACGTTCTAATTCCAGCCGTCACCGCCCATGGGTCAAATCCCGGCGTCACCGTCGCCGCCGAGTTGTTCAGAAGTGCGAATCCTTGTGTCGAATGACTGTTGTTCAGGATCGTCGTCGCGAAGCCATACAGCTGCGTACGCTTCGACAGGTAGTACACGTAGCCGACATCGCAAGCGATCGCGCGCGCATCGCCATTCCCGATACGCCGCGACACGCCGACGTTGATGTCCCCGAACCCGACGCGCACGCGCGCGTTGAGCAACGCGGCGGACGCGAACCATCCAGTGCCGTCGGTGCGCTTCGAATACACGTAATTCCCGCCCACCACCATGCGACCGAAATCGTATGTGGCGGTCAGTACATGCGTGAGCTGCGACGACGCGTCGGATGCCGTCGCGCTCGCGTAGTACTGGTAGCGGTTGAAGCCATAGCCGACCAGCACGTCGTTCTTCGCGTACTGGAGGTTCACTCCGATGTTGCGCGCGTTCAGCGTCTGCCCGGCAGGATCCTGCGCACCGAACGAGTAGCCGATCTCGCTCGACCAGCCGCCGAGCGCTTCCGGCGTCCGGTAGCGCACCGCGTTCCGGTAGAACCCGCCTGTGCCGCTCGAACCGAGCGTCGTCGTGTGTTCGAGCGACATGATCGCGGCTGGATTCGCAAGCCCGTACGTGCCGACGTCGGAGGCAAGAAACACCCAGTAGATCGGCAGGTACAGATAGCCAGCGTCGACGCTGCCGAACGGCCCCGACAGCCCGACCGATGCGCCGCGATTGAACTCCGTCGCGCCGCCACCCATCCCCGAGTAGATATTGAAGCCCGTCTCAAGCCGGAAATTCGCGCGATAGCCGCCGCCGAGATCTTCCTTGCCGAGCAGCCCGAAGCGCGATGCCTGCAGGTTGCCGCTGGCCGCCGACGCGGTCGTTCCAGTCGTGCTGTTGAAGCGGCCGTACTGCACGGCTGCATCGACGATGCCGTACATGACCAGCGTCGACTGCGCGTGCCCGGTGTGGCTGGCGCAGGCGAGCGCGACGGCACCCGCCGTGCGCAACCCGGTTTTCAGCCGGGGCGTGAAGCGAAGGCGCCAGCGCAATGCGGCGGCGCGGCGAACGGGACGGATGGCGGCAGTACGGGAAGCGAGTCGGTTCATGACAGCGGCTCTGCGAGGCGAGTGGAGTATGGATTCAGCGGGTGAAGGAAACCGGGCGCGCGATGTCGGCGACCTGGATCGCCCGCGGAATGACGTTCGCGCGCCAGAACGTGTCGGCAACGCGTTGCTGCGCGCCGAGTACGGTCGAATTGACGGGCAGCAGCCCGAACGCGGAACGCGCGAGATAGCGCTCGACGACGGTTTGCGGCACGCCGATCTCGCGAGCGATCATCTGAGCGGCGTCGCTGCGATGGGCGGCCGTCCACGCATCGCCGCGCGCGACCGCCGACAGCACATCCGACAACACCTCGGGGTGGGCCTTCGCGAAATCCGGCGCACCGAGAAAGAAGCTGTACGGCTGCACGATGCCCGACGCATAGTCGGCGATCGTGCGCACGCCGAGTGTCTGCTGGACGACCGCGAGATACGGATCCCAGATGACCCACGCGTCGACCTTGCCGCCTTCGAAGGCCGCGCGTGCGTCGGCGGGCGACAGAAAGGCGGGCTTGATGTCCGCATAGGTCAGGCCGGCTTTTTCGAGCGCGGCGACGATCAGGTAGTTCGAACTCGATCCGCGTGCGAATGCAACCGTCCGCCCCTTCAGGTCGGCGACCGATTTCAGCGGCGAGCCGTCGAGCACGATGATGGCCTCGTTGTGCGGGCCGGCCGGTTCGGCCGCCAAGTAGACGATCCGGCTGCCCGCCGCCTGCGCGAATATCGGCGGCGGCGAGCCCGTATAGCCGAGATCGATCGAGCCGGCATTCATCGCCTCGAGCAGCGGCGGCCCGGCCGGGAATTCGGTCCATGCGATGTCGAAGCCGCGCGCGGCGAGTGGCTTGTCGAGCGAGCGCTGCGCCTTCAGCAGTGTGAGCGGCGTGCCCTTCTGGTAGCCGATGCGCAGCGTGCGGCCCGTGTCGGCATGCGCGCCGCCGGCGAATGGCGCAGCGAACGCGGCCACGGCTGCAGCCTGTGCGGTGCGGAGAAACGAACGTCGGGAAAACTTCATGATCGGAGATTCCTTATCGGATGGATTCGACGGGACGAATGCGTGCACTACGCACGCACCGGTCGCTGCAGCCCAAGATGCTCGCGCAACGTGCGGCCGGCGTAGGCCGTGCGGAACAGCCCGCGCCGCTGCAACTCGGGCACGACGAGCGAACAGAACGCATCGAGGCCGCCCGGCAGTTCGGCCGGCATCACGTTGAAGCCGTCCGCCGCGTCGCGCTCGAACCACGTCTGCATCAGGTCGGCCACGGTTGCCGCACTGCCGACCACCGTCACGTGCCCGCGCCCGGCCGCGATGCGCAGCACCAGTTCGCGGATCGTCAGGCGCTCGTCGCCGGCCAGCGCGGTCAGGAGTGCCTGGCGGCTGCGCTGGCCGCTGTCCGTGAGCGGCAAATCGGGCAAGGGGCCGTCGAGCGGATAGCCGGACAGGTCGAAGTTGCCGAGCATCCGCGCAAGCATCGCGACGCCCGCGACCGGATCGACGAGCGCCTGCAGCGCGTCGAAGCGCTCGCGCGCCTCGCCGTCGGTACGCGCGACGACGACCGACAGGCCCGGCATGATCTTCAGGTCGCCCGGCGCACGGCCCGCAGCCGCCGCACGCGCCTTCATGTCGCGGTAGAACGCCTGCGCGGCATCCAGCCGTGCGTGCGCGGTGAACACGACGTCGGCCGTCTGCGCAGCGAGGTCGCGCCCCGCCTCCGATGCGCCCGCCTGCACGACGACGGGCCATCCCTGCACCGGGCGCGGCACGTTGAGCGGACCCGACACGGAGAAATGCGGGCCTCGATGATCGAGCACGCGCAGCGTGGACGCGTCGTAGTACGCGCCGCTCGCCTTGTCGCGCACGAAGCTGTCGTCGGCCCAGCTGTCCCACAGGCCCGTCACGACGCGATGGAATTCCCGGGCGCGCGCATAGCGCTCGTCGTGACCGACGTGTTCTGCGCGGCCGAAATTGCGCGCCTCCGCCGCGTTGTCGGACGTCACGAGATTCCAGCCGGCCCGCCCGCCGCTGATGTGGTCGAGCGACGCGAACTTGCGCGCGATGTGATACGGCTCGTTGTAGGTCGTCGTCGCCGTCGCGATCAGGCCGATGCGTTCCGTGACCGCCGCGAGCGCGGGCAGCAGCGTCAGCGGATCGAGCCGGTCGGAACGTGCCGAGCGCGCGGCGCCATCACCCGCGTTCGCGGCGACGCTGTCCGCGACGAAAATCGCGTCAAAGCACGCGCGCTCGGCCATGCTGGCCAGCGCCGCATACGCACGAAAATCCGTGCCGCCATCGGCCTGCACGTCCGGATGCCGCCACGCGGCTGCATGGTGTCCGGTCTCCATCAGAAAGGCCCCGAGGTGCATGAGGCGGGAAGCTGTCGTCATCCGCTATCCTGTCGTGAAAGCAGCGCCCCACCACCGAGCCACACATCGTTTCGTGCTGGCGACCTCGCATGGTTAGCGCTAACATGACAGGCAGTTTCCCGTGGCGAATTTGCCGCGTCAAATAACGAAATCAGCGGAACATATGTCCGATTCGACTAAAAGCGATGCGCGCTCACGCCGCACGTCGGGACGCTTGACACTGCGCGACGTGGCCGAGCACGTCGGCGTATCGCAGATCAGCGTGTCGCGCTATTTCCAGGATCCGGCGCGACTGTCCGAGCCACTGCGCGAGCGGATCGCCGATGCGGTCTCTGAACTCGGTTACGTGCCGAATCTCGTCGCCGGCGGGCTCGCCTCGGCGCGCAGCCGTGTCATCGGCATGGTCATTCCAAACATCTCGGGGCCTATCTTTGCGAACACGATCCAGAGCTTCAGCGACGAGGTCACAGCACACGGTTACCAGTTGCTGCTCGCATCGAGCTACTTCTCGACGGATCTCGAGGAGAACGCGGTGCGCGGATTGCTCGGGTGGTCGCCGGCGGCGCTCGTGCTCACGTCGCACTTCCATTCCCCGGGAACCGAGGAACTGATCGAACAAACGCAGGTGCCCGTGCTCGAAACGTGGGACTTCCAGCCGCGGCGCAAGCCGCTGCAGATCGGTTTCGTGCACCAGGAAGCCGGACGCATCGCGGCGCGTCATCTGGTCGAACGCGGCTATCGACGCATCGCGTTCGTGCTGAACAGCGCGGCGGGCGACGCAAGCGCGCTCGAGCGGCGCGATGGTTATACCGAGATCATGCGCGAGCATGGGCGTCAGCCGATCGTGTTTGCACCGACCGAAGCGCAGCCGATGCACGCAGGACGCGAGGCGCTGCTCGCGCTGTGTTCCGCACGCCGCACGGCCGACGCGATCATCTTCGCGAACGACAACCTTGCCTTTGGTGCACTGCTGTCCGCGGGCGGCGCAGGCATCCGCGTGCCGGAACAATGCGCGATCGTCGGCTTCGGCGACTACCCGATGGCGGAGATGCTGGCGCCTAGCTTGACGACCGTGCGGCCACCTGCGCGTGAAATCGGCATCACGGCCGCCGCGCGGATCTTCCAGCTGCTGCAGGAGGATCCGCCCGCGTTCGACGCCCTTCGCAAAGGCCAACAACCGATGTCGTGCCAACTGATTGTTCGCGCGAGCAGTTGACCGTTGAGGGTGACAAACCGGCTCAGCCAGAAGCGCTATCGATTTAGCGGAACGATGCCCCATAAGCGCCCGGGGCAGAAAGTCCCCGCCTCCGCTCAATCGCGATCGGAACGTGCCGGAAGGCTGCGCCGTCCGATACAGCCCTCTCCCAAGTGCGATCTTTTTGTATGTCGACAGCTATCAACCCCATTGCCAGTAATGCTTTCAAACATATCGTCAAATTCCGATATAAGATTCGCCCATCGACGATACTTCATTGCCCGACCGAAACACCCACCCATCCATGCCGACCGAACTCGACATCGACGCGATCCTCAAAGCGCTCTCGAACCCCGTGCGCCGGGAGATCCTCGTCTGGCTCAAAACGCCCGGCGAGCATTTCCCGCAACAGACGCTGCCGTACGAACACGGCGTCTGCGCGGGCCAGATCGACGCGCGCTGCGGGCTGTCGCAGTCGACCGTCTCCGCGCACCTCGCCACGTTGCAGCGCGCGGGGCTCGTGACGTCGACGCGGATCGGCCAGTGGGCGTTCTTCCAGCGCAACGAGGCTGTCATCGACGCATTTCTCGAGGCCCTGCGCCGCGAACTCTAACCAACGGCCGAACCGGCCATGCGGGGCGCCATCGCACATGACGCGCCGGCTTCCCTGCCTTTCGTGAAGAGGTTATCTGCCATGCCCACGCTGTTCGATCCCGTTACCCTCGGCGACCTGACCCTGCCGAACCGCATCGTGATGGCGCCGCTCACCCGCGCCCGTGCGGGCACGGCGCGCGTGCCGAACGCGCTGATGGCGCGCTACTACGCCGAGCGCGCATCGGCCGGCCTGATCATCACCGAAGCGACGTCGGTCACGCCGCAAGGCGTCGGCTATGCCGACACGCCCGGCATCTGGTCCGACGAGCAGGTCGAAGGCTGGAAGCAGATCACGCAGGCCGTGCACGCGGCCGGCGGGCGCATCGTGCTGCAACTCTGGCACGTCGGCCGGATCTCCGATCCGATGTTCCTGAACGGCGACCTGCCGGTCGCGCCAAGCGCGATCGCCGCGGGCGGCAACGTGAGCCTGGTGCGTCCGCCACGTCCGTTCGTGACGCCGCGCGCACTCGAACTCGACGAGATTCCGTGCATCGTCGCCGCGTATCGCAAGGGTGCCGAGAACGCGAAGGCGGCGGGCTTCGACGGCGTGGAGATTCACGGCGCGAACGGCTACCTGCTCGACCAGTTCCTGCAGGACAGCACCAATCGCCGCACCGATGCGTACGGCGGCCCGATCGAGAATCGCGCGCGCCTGCTGCTCGAAGTGGTCGACGCGGCGATCAACGTGTGGGGCGCGGGCCGGGTCGGTGTGCACCTTGCGCCGCGCGGCGACGCGCATACGATGGGCGATTCCGATCCGG
The DNA here is from genome assembly GCF_030504405.1 of Burkholderia sp. AU44665. Taxonomy (NCBI): domain Bacteria; kingdom Pseudomonadati; phylum Pseudomonadota; class Betaproteobacteria; order Burkholderiales; family Burkholderiaceae; genus Burkholderia; species Burkholderia sp. AU44665. The sequence goes on from NZ_JAUJRI010000001.1 coordinate 1,046,626, forward strand.
CGGCAACCTTCGGTTATGTCGCGCGCGAACTCGGCCGCCGCAAGATCGCGTTCATCTTCACGCGCGAATCGTATTCGGGCGACCAGTTGAGCCCGCGCCTGAAGGAAGCGTTCGGCGGCCCGCTGATCGCGAACGAGCAGTTCACGCTCGACACCGCGCAGGCCGCGCTCGCGAACGGCACCGCCGACGCGATCGCGTGGGGCAAGCTGTTCATCGCGAACCCGGACCTGCCGCGCCGTCTCGAACTCGGCGCGCCGCTCAACCAGCCGGTGCCGGAGACGTTCTACGCGGAAGGCGAAACCGGCTACACCGACTACCCGGCGCTGAGCGACGCGGCCTGACGGCACAACGGCGCGGGTTCAGATGCGCACGTCCGCGCGCATGAACACGCGCCGTGTTTCGTCGAGACCGAGCGCGACGTGGTGCGCACGGATCGCGCGCAGCGCGTCGTCGAGTGCTGCATCGTCGATGATCCGGAAACCGAGGCGCGCGTAGTACGGCGCATTCCACGGCGCGTCGCGGAACGTCGACAGCACGATCTCCGTGATCCCTTCCCGCGCCGCGCGCGCCGTCACCTGTTCGATCAGGCGCGCGCCGATACGCTGCCCCGCATGCGACGGCGCGACATCCAGTTCCTCCAGATACAACCGCTGCGCATCGAGCAGCCGGTAGAACGCGAACCCCACGCACGCGCCTTGCGGATCGACCGCGACATACGCACGTCCGTCGTCGATCCGCACGAGCACGGCGGCCGCATCGGTCGGTTCGCCGTCGGCGATGTCGGCCATGCCGATCGCGCGAAACCGTTGCGCGGCGGCAACTTCCACGGCGGCCATCGCGGCCGCGTCTTCCCGCGTGGCGGGACGAATCAGGATCGAAGGCATCACGGCGATTCAGGCGGGCAGTCTGGAACGGCCGTCACTATAATCGAAACTTCATACGTATCGTTTCGTTTCGAATGCCCGATCCACGAGGTCCGTCATGACGTTGTCCGCACTCGCCGTCTTCGCCTTTGCCCTGCTCGTCACCGCCGGCACGCCCGGCCCGAGCGTCGCCGCGCTCGTCGCGCGCGTGCTGACCAACGGCGTGCGCGACGTGCTGCCGTTCCTCGCGGCCATGTGGCTCGGCGAAGCGCTGTGGCTCACGCTCGCGGTCGCGGGGCTGTCGGCGTTCGCGCACACGTTCGCGACGGGCCTGATCGGGCTGAAGCTGCTCGGCGTCGCATACCTGCTGTTCCTCGCATGGAAGATGTGGACCGCGCCGACCGGCACGGATGCCGACGACCTGCCGCGCGGCCAGTCGCCTTGGCGCATGTTCGTCGCGGGCATGCTGGTCACGCTCGGCAACCCGAAAATCATGCTGTTCTATCTCGCACTGCTGCCGACCATCGTCGACCTCACCCACGTCGGCGTCGCCGCGTGGGCCGAGCTGGTCGGCACGATGTTCGCGGTGTTGATCCTGGCCGACTGCTTCTGGTCGCTGCTCGCGTCGCGTGCACGCGCCTTGCTGACGTCGGCGCGCGCGAAGCGGATCGCGAACCGCACGAGCGCAACCGCAATGGCCGGCGCGGCGGTGGCGATCGCGACGCGGTAGTCCGCGGCGACGCTCCACCCACTAACAGCGAAACGCCTTGCGCCAGGCGCCCCGTTCCGGCATGTAGTCATTGCATTCGATCAGCGCACGCACGAGCGCCCAGTCGTCGTCATCGCAGAAATCGAGCAGCATCGCGCCGTACGGGCCGGGCTGCTCGCGCAAGCGCTCGGCCAGTCGCGCATGAATGCCCTGCACGCGGCCATCGCCGTGTGCGACCACCGACGGATTCGCGCCCATCCCCGTGCCGCTGCAGAAACTGATCGCCCAGCGGCCGCTGTCCGGCAGCGGCAGATGCGTCAGCAGCGCATCGATCGCACGCCACTTCCACGCGATCGATGCTGCCACCGGCACGCGATATTCGTCCTGGATCACGAACCCGCCGTCCGGATGATCGATCGTAAACGTCGCGTTGTCAGGCCACGCGGTCAGGTCGATGCCGAGCGGCCGGCCGCTGCGAAAGCGCCGCAACAGCACGACCGCGCCGCGCACGTCGCCGAGCGCAGGCAGCGTGCCGCCGGCATGCCAGCGCAATCGCGGATGCCGCGCGCGATGCGCGTCGAACGTCGCATCGAAACCGCGCGTGCACGCCTGCGCCGGCCACTCGTCCTTCACCGACATCACGATGCATTCGCGCGGATGCGCATCGAGAAAGCGCGTACAGGTGGCCAGCACGTCGTCGAACGTCATGCCGAGCGCGATGCCGCCGTGATGGATGTCGAACGCATCGCGCACGTGCCGGCAGCGGATGTCGAGCAGCCGCACGCCATGCGCGAGCTGCGCATCGAGCGGCGCACGCTGCGTGCGCACCAGCGAATCGTCGACCGTATACGCACAGGTGTCATGGCTGCCCGGTAGGGTCAGCGTATGCAGCGGCCGCGCGTCGTCGAGCGCGGACATCCAGTCGGCAGGCGGCATGCCCGTATCGTGGCGCGAAGGAATCATGAATCGATGAATGACAAGGAAAGAAAACCGTGGGTCACGGCGTCGGATGTCGCGGCGCGGGCCGGCGTCTCGCGCTCGGCAGTGTCGCGCGCGTTCTCGCCGACGGCAAGCATTGCGCCGCAAACGCGCGAGCGCGTGATGGTCGCCGCGCGCGCGCTGGGCTACCAGGTCAACCTGATCGCGCGCGACATGATCACGCAGCGCAGCAGCATGATCGGCGTCGTGACGGCCGGGTTCGAGAACCCGTTCCGCGCGCGGCTGCTGTCGGACCTGATGGCCGCGCTCGGGCAGCGCGCGCTTACGCCGCTCGTGACCAATGCGGAAGATCCGCGCCAGATCCGGCAATCGCTCGAACAACTGCTCAGCTACCGCATCGCGGGCCTCGTGATGACGTCCGCGTCGCCGCCGCTGTCGGTCGCGCGGCAATATCTCGAACACCGGATTCCGGTCGTGATGATCAACCGCGAAGCGAACCTGCCGGGCGCGGATGTGGTCGTCAGCGACAACGCGGCGGGCGCCGCCCACGCCGCGCAGCGGCTCGTGCGGGCCGGCGCGCGCCGGCTCGCGTTCGTCGGGCCGCGCGGCACGAGCTACAGCGCGCGCTCGCGCGCCGCGGCGTTCGAACAGGCGCTCGGGCCACGCAACGCGTTCGGCGCGTTCGACGCGACGCTCGTACGCGCGCTCGACACGCCGTCCGACACCCATGCCAGCGGGATCGACGCCGCGCGGCACCTGTTCGCGACCGCCGAGCGGCCCGACGGCGTGTTCTGCTCGTCCGACCTGCTCGCGCTCGGTGTGATCGACGCCGCGCGCCGCGAATTCGGCTTGCGCGTGCCGGACGACCTGCGCGTGATCGGCTTCGACGATATTCCCGCCGCCGAATACGATGCGTATCGGCTGACGACGCTGCGGCAGGACACGCGCGGCCTCGCGCATGCGGCGATCGACCTGCTCGCCGACCGGATGCAGGCGTTCGACGGCCCGTCGCGCACGCGGGTCGTGCCGGTCACGCCGGTGGTGCGCGATAGCTGCGCATGACGACGTGAGACCGGGCGCGGCCACGCCGCGCGTCACTTCAGCCCACCCGCGAACCCGCGCAACAGGTAGCGCTGCACGTAGCTGGCCACGGCCAGCGTCGGCAGCGACGCCATCAATCCCGCGCTCATCAGGTCGCCCCAGTCGATGCCGTTCTCCGTCACATAGCCGGCAATCGCGAGCGGCAGCGTGAAGCGGCTTGGCGTCGACACGAACAGCAGCGCGATCAGGAATTCGTTCCACGCCGCGATGAACACGAAGATCGCGGTCGCGATCAGCCCCGGCGCGCACAGCGGCAGCACGATCTGCACGAGCCGCCGCGCGAGCCCCGCGCCATCGATGCACGCCGCTTCCTCGTATTCGATCGGGACGTCGCGCACGAACGCGAGCAGCATCCAGATTGCCATCGGCAACGCGTAGATCTGGGACGCGAGCATCAGGCCGAGCGTCGAATCGAGCAGGTGCAGCCGCTTCGCGAGCGCGAACAGCGGCACCGCGATCGTGATCGGCGGCATCAGCTTCAACGCCAGCACGAGCACCAGGAACAGCAGGTCGAGCCGCGCCGGAAACCGCAGCCGCACGAGCGCGTATGCAGCCGGAAACGCGAGCGCCAGCGCGAGTAGCGTCGTGCCGAAGCCGACCAGCAGCGAATTGAACAGCGGCGCGCCGATGCCGTTCGCCCACACCGACGCAAAATGCGCGACGGTCGGCGCGGCCGGCCAGATCCGCAACGGATGATCGAGGCGTTCGAGCGTCGGCATGAAGGCCGCGCCGGCCATCCACAGGCACGGCAGCAGCAACAGCGCGAGCGCGACGACGCGCAGCGCCCACGGCATCGCGTGACCGAATGCAGCGCTCGCTCGTGCGCGCGGGATACCCGCCGATCGCGTCGTCATGCGCGCCGCTTGCGAACCGTCTGCCATACGTACCCCGAGACCAGCAGCGCGGACGCCGCAAGCATCAGCACCGACGCGGCGCTCGCCGGCCCGACGTTAAAGAAGCGGAAGCCCGTGTCGTAGATGTAGGTCGACAGCGTCTGCGTCGCGTTGCCGGGGCCGCCGCCCGTCAGCGCATAGACCTTGTCGAACAGCTTGAACGTGTCGATCGAGCGCAGCAGCAACGCGAGGCCGATCTGCGGCGCCGCGAGCGGCAGCGTGATGTCGCGCAGGCACTGCCATTCGCTCGCGCCGTCGGTGCGCGCGGCTTCGTACAGCTCCTGCGGGATCGACTGCAGCCCGGCCAGCACGATCAGGAACGCCATCGGCGTCCACTGCCACACGTCGACGAGCGCGAGCGACCACAGCGCGAGATGCGGGTCGGACAGCCAGCGCACGCCTTCGACGCCGAACACGGCGAGCAGCGCGTTCAGGAAGCCGTCGAAGTTCAGCCAGTTGCGCCAGATCGCCGAGCACACGAGCGTGGACAGCATCATCGGCAGGATCGCGAGCGGCAGCGCGATGCGCCGGCCAGGGAACGCGCGCACGAACAGCAGCGCGAGGCCGAAGCCAAGCGCCACTTCGGCCAGCGACGCGACGATCGTGAAGCGCAGCGTGTTGCCGAAGCCGGCCGTAAATGCGTCGTCGCCGAGCACCGCGCGATAGTTCGCGAGCCCCACGAACGCGCGGCGGCCGGACGAGTAATCGACCCGGCAGAACGAGTCGATCAGCACCTGCGCGACCGGATACAGCGCGAGCGCGGCGAGCACCAGCAGCGCGGGCCCGATCAGCGCGACGAACGGCAGGCCGCGGCCGAACGCTTTCATGCGCGACCTCCGGCCGACGGATTGACGTTGACGCGCGCGGTCACTTGCCAGCCGCGGCCGCAGCCGTCGCCTGCGCGATCTTCTGCTGCGCCTGGCGCAGCGCGGCGTCGGGCGCGGCCTGCCCCGTCAGCGCGAGCTGCAACTGGTCGCCGAGAATGCTCTCCACCTGCTGCCAGTCCGTCACGCGCGGCCGCGCACGGCCGGCCTCGAGCGCCTTCAGTTGATCGGGATACCAGCGGTACTGGCGCACCAGCGCCGGATCGTTGAACACGCTGCGGCGGGTCGGCGGAATGCCGATGCCGGCGAGGCGCGTCTGCGTATCGCGCGCGGTCAGGTAGGCGAGGAAGTCCTGCGCGAGCTTCGCGTGCGGCGCGTCCTTCGGAATGCCCATCTGCCAGATGCCGAGCATCGGCGCCGGGCCCGCGGTCTGCCCCGGCGGCGGCTGCAGCGCGATCTGCCCGACCACGCGCGACTGCTTCGGATCGTCGAGGGCCGGCACCCATGCCGGCCATACCTCGATCGACTGCGCGGCCGTGCCGCGCTGCAATGCGTCGCGCACTTCGGCCGCGCCGTACACGTCGACGTCCTTCGGCGCGAATGCCTTCAGCGCGAGGAAAGTCTTCAGCGCGGCCTGCGCTTCGCGGGAATCGATCGTCACGTTGCCGGCCCGGTCGAACACGTCGCCGCCGTACGCCCACAGGATCGGCAGAAAGCCCGTGACGACCGGGTTGCCCTTCGTGCCGCGGAACACGACGCCCGACACGCTCTTGTCCGCGCCGCCGACGGTCTGTGCGATCTTCAGCACGTCGTCCCAGTTGCGCGGCGGTTGCAGCTTGTACTTCGCGAGCAGATCCTTGCGGTACGCGAACATCTCGACGTTGCCGACGATCGGCAGCGCGTACAGCGCGCCCGCCGCGTTGCGGCCGAGCGCGACGGCGGACGGCACGAGATCGGCGTCCGCGAGCGACGCGGGCAGCGGCTTCAGCCAGCCGTTGCCGATGAATTCGGGCGCCCACGTGTCGTCCATCATCACGAGGTCGTACGCGCCGGTGCCTTCGCGCATCGACAGCTTGAGCTTCTGGTACAGGTTCGCGTTCGGCAGCTTGAGCAGCTCGACGTCGGTGCCCGGATGCAGCTTGGTGAAGCCGGCGACGGCATCGGCCAGCCCCTTGCCGTAGATGTCGTCGCGGCCTGCGATGACGAGATCGGCGGCCACGGCGTGCGTGGCGGCGAAGGACAGCGCAAGGGCGGCGGACAGCGCGCGCAGGCGGCTCAGCAAGGTCATGAGGTCTCTCTCGATCGGCGTATGGAGCGGAACGGTCATGCGTTGCACACGTGTGCAACGCCGGCGACACGTCGGGTCGCATGAAGCGTCGTCATTGTTCACGCAGACCGTGAAGGTATTGTGGCAACCCGCAAAGCCGGGCAACCTGACGCCCGCATTCCGTCCAGCCGGGCCCGTTCAGTTAAGCATACGGACGGCTTTTTTCAAGCATCGCTTTCCATCACTCGACCGGCGCAGGACCATACGCGTGGAGGCAGCACGGCGGCATGCGACCGACGTGCCGCCGCCAGCCGCATTCAGCGTCAAAAGTTCACACGAATCCCGGCCATGACCGCCAGTTGCCGGCTCGAATTGCTGTTCGCGAGCACCGGAATCTGCGCATAGTTCGCCGCGTTGCCGTCCGCATCGGTGCCGAGCCCCGTGCCGCTCGCGATCTGGCCGATCGCGACCGCATACAGCGCAGTGCGCTTCGACAGGCTGTAGTTCGTGCCGACGTTCACCTGGTGGAATCGCGTCGTGCCGCGCCCGTCCGTATGCGCGGCATTGAAAATGTACGCAACGCCGCCTTGCAGCGCCGGCGTGAACATGTACGTGACGTTCAGCTCGCCGATGTCGAACGTGAACGCCTGCGTGCGCGGCTGCGCGGCGGTCGAGAAATAGCGGCTGTCGCCGAGACGCGTATGCGTATAGGTCAGCGCGACCGTCGCCGCGCCGAACGTGACCGACCCACCCGCGCCGAACGCACGCATCGAGCCCGCATCCTGCAGCAGACAGTACATCGCGCCCGGGTTGCTGCACGCGAAATCGCCGATATAGCCGCTCGCGCCGCCGAGCGCCGCGTCGAGCGGCTGATGCAGGTCGAGGTAGCCGACCGAGAAGGCCACCGGCGAGCGCGTGTACGTCGCGGCTACCGCATAGCCACGCTTCGCGGAAAAATCGCCGGCCTGGCCGCCGAAGCTGAACGTGCCGCCGAACGTGAGGCCGTTGAAATCGGCACTGGTGAACTTTACCGCGTTGTTGAAGTTGAACGCGGCATTCAGGTTGTCGACGTCGCCGAGATGCGAGCCATACGGCGTCGCCCAGTTGTTGCTCGACACGTACGCGCCGAGCATGTCCGTGTACGAATCGTATTGGCGGCCGAGGCCGAGCGTGCCGATCGAATCCTGGCGCAGCCCGACCCACGCCTGCCGGCTGAACGCGGTGCCGCCCTGCAGCGCCTGCCCGCTCGCGGACAGGAACTGCTGCTCGAGCGTGAACACCGCACTCAGGCCGCCGCCGAGCGGCTCGGCGCCCTGGAAGCCGAAGCGGGACGGCACGAGGTTGCCGCCGCCCATCTGCCATGCATGGCCGCCGCCCGTGCTGCCGTCGGCGCGCGTGAACTGCTGGTTCGTCGAATAGATGATGCCGGTGTCCACGGTGCCGTACAGCGTCACGCTTCCCGAAGTCTGCGCGTGCGCGTGCAGGCAACCCAGCATGGCCGCGGCTGCGGTCAGTCGTCGTCCGTTCTTCATGTCCCGCCCCTCAATGGTCATCGGTTCGCAGTACAAACCGATGGTGTTGTCGATATGGGTGGCAGGACTGTATCCAGCGAAAATTCCAGACCTCTATCCCAAATCAGCAAACGGTGATGAGGACGGGCGACACATGACGATACTCGGCGGCGCGGCCGCGGCGGGAAGGCGTCATTCGGGACGCAAGGTTTGCGACGGCAGCTCGCCGAACAGGTCGCGATACTCGCGCGCGAAATAGCCGAGATGCGTGAAGCCCCAGCTCGCGGCGGCTTCGCCGACGCCGAGTTGCCGCACCGACGTCGTGCGCAGCAGGCGACGCACCGCATTCAGCCGGATCGTGCGCAGGTAGCCGACCGGCGTGACGTCGGCCACGCGCTGGAAGCTCGTTTGCAGCGTACGGCGGCTGCAACGCAGCGCGCGGCAGAGTTCGAGCACGGTGACGGGTTCCTCGGGCCGGTCGCGCAGATGCTTCTCGCAGCGGCTCACGATGTCGCTGTAGGTGGCGTGCGTGATGTCGCGGCGCTCGACGCCGATCCCCTGTTCGAGCGCGTCGAGGAACATGCCGAGCATCGCGTCGCGAAACATCTTGCGGGTGGCCGCGTATTCGAGGCAGCCCGGATTGCGCTGCGCGTCGTCGATCAGCGACGACAGCCGCACGCCGAGCGCGACGCCCTGCGCGTCGGACAGCCGCGTCACGTGCCGCAGCCGGCGCGCGCCGGCCGCGCCGAATTCGGCCTCGCACAGCTCGTCGACCATGTCGGACGCCGCGCTGATCCCGACGAGCCCCATCCCTTCCGGCGTGTGGAATTCGAAATCCTCGCCGGCGCGCAGCGCGAGCAGCGCATAGCCGTCGACCGGCTGGCCCTGGAACGTGCCCGCGAGCGGCACGGACAACGGCACCGCGAGCGACGTGCGCCCGGCCGGCGCGAGCCCGGTTTGCGCGACGCGCCGGTTGGTCGTTTCCCGGAAGAAGTGGAAATCGTCGTACAGCACCTGCGTGACGGTGCCCTTGAAACGGCCCGGCGTCATCTGACGGTACACCTGATGCCAGCCCGCGATCGCGAGCCCGTGATCGTGCACGTCTTCGTGTGAGCGTGACTGGAACAGCATCGGCACCTCCGGTAAAACCCTGATTTCTCGATGCGACCGCCGGGTTCACGCGGCACGCATCGCCACAGCTTACCCTCGCAAAATCCCGCGCAGTGCGGCTTCGAACGCAAGACAGGCCGCCGACAGCGCGGCGGCCTGCTCGTCGATCAGCCTGACATAGCGGCGAAACGACGGCATCCGGTTCACGACCTCGCTACCGCCGAACGGCACGATCGCGAGCGTCCAGCGGCCATCGCGCGCGGCGATCGCGCAGTCGGTCAGGTGCAGCCCGCGCAGCGCGTCGGCCAGCGACGGCCCGGCAAGCAGCGCGGCCAGCGTGTCGATGAAGACGGGGTCGCATCCGGGCGCGGGCACGGCTTCGATACCCGTACGGCGCAGCCAGCCGGTCTGCCGCACGCATGCGCTGCCCTGCGCGGCCGGGCCGTCGGCGGCGGCCGTCACCGTCACGCTGACCGTATGCATCAGGAACTGGCGCTCGACGCGCTCGTCGATGCCCACGCGCACGCCGTTCGGCAGCCGTGCCGAGACGCCGCCGACGCCACCGACCGCGTCGGCGTCGCGCACGGCCCGCAGGTCGGCGAGCACGCGCGCGGCGATCGCGCCGGGCCGATGGCCGGGCGGCGGCGCATCGAGCGCCGCACGCCGCGAGCCAAGCGCGGCCTTCACGACGCGACGTGCTCGTTGCGCAGCACGTCCTCGACCGGCACCGGCCTGAACGGATGCCGGCGCTGCACGACGAGCGTCCAGAACAGCGCATACAGCGCGGTGAGCCCGAGCATCGCGCCGAACGGCACGTAGATGTCGCGCGCGTTCATGCCGGGCGGCGTGATGTACCAGATCGCGAGCACGATGCCGACGCTCGACACGATCTGCGGCAGCGGGAACAGCGGCGAGCGGTACGGGCGCGGCAAGTCAGGCCGGCGGATGCGCAGCATCACGACCGACGCGGTGACGAGCAGGTACGCGGTGCCCCACGCGCAGGTGGCGGCGAGCACGAGGTGGAGGATGCTGTCGAGGTTGCCGTTGATCAGCCACGCATGAACGATCGGCACGATCGCCGACGCGACGATGCCGACCACCGGCGTCTTGAAGCGCGGATGCAGGTACGCGAAGCAGCGCGGCAGCGCGCCGTCGATCGCCATCCCGTACAGGATGCGCGGCAGCCCGGCCATCAGCGTGTTGATCGTCGCGGCGCCCGCGCACAGGAACGCGATGCCGAACCAGATCCGCCCGAACGGCCCGAGCACCTGCAGCGCGAACGCGGGGATCGCGCCCGGCGTGTCGAGCAGATGCGTGAGGCCGTCGGGGCTCACCGGCACGTTCGCGACCTGGCGGCGGATCGCCGCGCCGTACAGGAACATGCAGATCGCGACGCCGACGAGGCCGAGCGCCATCGCGCGCGGAATCGTGCGCCCCGGCGCCTTCATTTCCGGCGCGAGCGGCGTGACGAACTCGCAGCCGACGAACATGAACATCGCCATCCCGACGAGCGACAGCACGGACGAGATCGACGTACCGACTTCCGAGCCGCCGAACCAGCCGTCCAGATGCACGGCCGGCGCGGCCGCGAGCCCGAGAATCCCGAAGATCATCAGCGACAGCCACATGCCGGCCGTCAGCACGATCTCGAGCTTACTGAACACCTTGATGCCGATGATGTTGGTGATCGCGAACGTGACCACGAGGCCGACGCCGACGAGCCACGAACTATTGTGCTTCTCGAACGCGGCGTTCAGCGATTCGAAGTTCACGAGCGCCATGATGCCGCTCAGGATCGTCTCCGCGGTGCCGGCGAACACGTGCACGAGGAAATACGCGGAAATCGTGCCGGTGATCGCCCAGAAGCGGCCGAGCCCGCACGACAGGTAATCGTAAACCGAGCCGGCCGTCGGCAGCATCGCGGCGGCTTCGGAGAAGGTCGTGGCCTGCGCCTGCATCATCACGAACGCGACGATCATCGCGACCGCGAACGCCCAGCCGCCCATCCCGAAGCCCGACGTCGCGGTGAGGATCACCGGGCTCGCCATGATGAGGCCGACCGCGCTCGCCAGCGCGGTCGGGAAACCGACCGCGCCGGCCTTCAATGCGGCGCCGCCGCCTGCTTCAGCCGGCGAGCCGGCGGACGTATCGCCCGCGGCGCCGGTCATTCCCGACCATCCCGACATCGTTGTCTCCTTCGTGGGTTGGCCCGAACCGGCGCTTCGTCAGCGGCCGGGGCCAGATGCTTTGCGGTCGGCCCCGGGCGGTGCGTCAGCGCGTCGATGCCCCGGGCCCCTGTCGATCACGGCGTGATCCGATGTCGAAAAAATACGCAGGCAAAATAATCCGGTCATAGCGCAAATCGGCAAACCCGCGATGGCGTTTACCCTCCGCCGCGGGTTTGCCGGTCACGCCGTCATGCGAACGGCACGGCCTCGAAGCCGGCCGCGAGCGCGTCGACGATCCGGTCGAGCTGTTCGCGCTGGATCACGAGCGGCGGCGACAGGATGATCTTCGTGCCGACCGGACGCACCAGCACGCCGTTCTCGCGCGCGACTTCCGCGACCGCGTTCGCGTAGCCGGACAGCGGATCGATCGGCTCGCGCGTGTCTTTGTTCGCGACGAGGTCGAGCGCGAGCATCAGCCCCTTGCCGCGCACCTCGCCGACCGCCGCGAAGCGTTCCGCGAACGGCCGCAGCGCCTCGAGCAGATACGCGCCCTGCTTCGCCGCATTCGCCGGCAGATCCTCCTTCACGACGATGTCGAGGCTCGTGATCGCGGCCGCGCACGCGACCGGGTGGCCGGCGTACGTGTAGCCGTGCATGATCGCGCCGCCGAAATCGGCGTTCGCGGCGAACGCGTCCTCGATCCGCGCGTTCACGACCGTCGCGCCGAGCGGCACGTAGCCCGACGAAATCCCCTTCGCGAGACACATGATGTCCGGGCGCACGCCCCACCCGCGGCTGCCGAACATACTGCCGCTGCGGCCGAAGCCCGTCACGACTTCGTCGGCGATCAGCAGCACGCCGTAGCGGTCGCACACCTCGCGCACGAGCGGCCAGTAGTTGGCCGGCGGCACGATCACGCCGCCCGCGCCCTGGATCGGCTCCGCGATGAACGCGGCGATGGTGTCCGGGCTCTGGAACTCGATCTCGCGCGCCAGCATTTCCGCGCAGATCCGGCCGAGTTCCTCCGGGTCCTGCGTAAACGGATTGCGGTACAGCCACGGCGTCTCGACGTGGAAGCAGCCGGGCAAATTCGGCTCGTAGTTGCGGCGGAACACCGTGTTGCCGTTCACCGACGCGCCGCCGAAATGCGTGCCGTGATAACCCTGCTTCAGCGAGATGAACTTCGTGCGATCGGCCTGGCCGCGCACCTTCCAGTACTGGCGCGCGATCTTCAGCGCGGTCTCGATCGAATCGGAGCCGCCCGAGCTGTACAGCACGCGGCGCATCCCTTCCGGTTCGAGCATGTCGATCACCTTCTTCGACAGCTCCTCGGCGCGCGGATGCGAGATGCCGTCGAACAGCTGGAAGTATTCGAGCTCGTCGAGCTGGCGCACGATCGCGTCCTTCACTTCCTGGCGGTTGTGGCCGACGTTCACGTTCCACAGACCCGCGACGCCGTCGACGAGCTTGCGCCCCTGTTCGTCGAACACGTAACAGCCGTCGCCGCGCACGATGCGGATCGGCTTGCGCTGTTTCATTTCGTTCGGGTGCAGCATCGGGTGCCAGAACTTCGCTTCGTTGTAGCTCATTGCAGTCTCCACTTTCGGATCGGTTGTTGCGGTTTTTGCGGTTTTTGCGGTGGTCGGATCGGCCCGCGCGTCAGTGCGCGATGCACACGGATTTGGTTTCGGTGAAGCCTTCGATCGCGTACTGCCCGAATTCGCGGCCGATGCCCGATTGCTTGTAGCCGCCGAACGGCATCGACGGATCGAGCGGGATATGGCAGTTCACCCACACGGTGCCGGCCTCGATTCGCGGCACGAGATTCATCACGCGCTTCAGGTCGTTGCTCCAGATGCTCGCGGCGAGGCCGTACGGCGACGCGTTCGCGAGGCGTATCGCGTCGGCCGCGTCGTCGAACGGCACGACGACGATCACCGGGCCGAACACCTCGTCGCGCACGATCGCGCTGTCCGGATGCGGATCGGCGATCACGGCCGGCTTCACGTAATAGCCGGGCAGATCGTCGGCCGGCGTGCCGCCCGCGAGGAACGTGAGGCCCGCGCGGCGCGCGCCTTCGATGTGCTCGACCACCTTGTCGCGATGGTGCGCGGACACGAGCGGGTTGATCTGCGCGGTGGTGTCGAGCCCCGCGCCGAGCTTCATCGACCGCGCGACGCCCGCGAGGCCGTCCGCGAGCTGCGCGAACCTGCTGCGATGCACATAAAGGCGCGACGCGGCCGCGCACACCTGCCCCTGGTTGAAGAACGCGCCGGCGGCGACGCCGTCGAGCGCCTGCGCGACGTCGACGTCGTCGAGCATCACGATCGGGTTCTTGCCGCCGAGCTCCAGCGAGAAGCGCGTCATGTTCTGCACGGCCGCCGCGCCGACCAGCTTGCCGGTCGCGGTCGAGCCGGTGAACGAGATCTTCGCGATCGACGGGTGGCTCGCGAGCGCCGCGCCGCAAACGCGCCCGCCCGTGACGACGTTGAACACGCCGGGCGGCACGCCGGCTTCGCGTGCGAGCTCGGCCAAGCGCAGCGCGGTGAGCGGCGTTTCCGGCGACGGCTTCAGCACGATCGTGCAGCCGGCCGCGAGCGCCGGAATCAGCTTCCACACCGCGATCATCAGCGGGAAATTCCACGGCACGATCGCGGCGACCACGCCGACCGGCTCCTTGCGCGTATAGGCCGTATAGCGCGCGCCGGGCGGGAACGGAATCGACACGTCGAGCGTCTGGCCGGTGATCTTGGTCGCCCAGCCGGCCATGTAGCGCACATATTCGACGCTCGCGCCGACCTCGATCGCGCGCGACACGTGAATCGACTTGCCCTGGTTCAGCGTTTCGAGCTGCGCGAGCGTTTCGGCGTCGGCTTCGATCAGGTCCGCGAGTTTCAGCAGGATGCGCTCGCGCTCGGCCGGCCGCAGCCCGCTCCACACGCGCGCGTCGAACGCGTGTTTCGCGCTGGCGACCGCGCGGTCGACGTCGTGTGCGTCGGCGTCCGCGACGGTGGCGAGCCGCTCGCCCGTGGCCGGGTTGTACACGTCGAGGCGTGCCGCCGCATGCGCGGGCTGCATGGCGCCGTCGACGAAGAGGCCGAAATCGCGCGCGACGAAGGTGCGCACGGTGTCGCTGACGGCGACGAAGTTCGTGTTGCTCATGGGCGTCTCGTTGATTGTCGTGGCTGGGCCGCGTGCCGGTAAGGCACGCGGGCGTCGGACCACTGTATCGACGAGGGATCGCGCCCGGTGAGCGCAAATTGGCAGCGCGTCATCGGCAAGACGATCGCGCATCGAATTGCACGATCTCGCGGGCCGGCCGGCAGCGCGATTACAGGAACAATGCGCCGACCAGCTCCGTGCGATTCGACACGCCGAGCTTGCGGTACATGCGCATCAGGTGGGTCTTGATCGTCGGTTGCGCGAGCGCGAGATCGCGCGCGATCTCCTTGTTCGAGCGGCCGTCGCGCACGAGCCGTGCGATCTGCTCCTCGCGGTAGGTCAGCCGTTCCTCGCAACCGATCCGGTGGATTCCGCGCCGTGCACGCAGCAGCGGGCTCAGCGCGGCTTCGGCGACAGGTTGCAGCCGCGCGAGCGCGTCGATCTCGCCGGGTGCGAACCGTCCTGCCGTGCCGTTGCCGTTCGCGTCGCCCATGCCGAAGCGCAGCAGCGAGAACGCGCCGACCGTGCGGCCCGCGTCGCGCAGCCAGATCTCGACGACGTCGGCCACGTCGTGCCGCCGCAGAAACCGGGTCCAGTACGCGGACGCGGCGCGTCTTTCGTCAGGCAGTTGGGATGCGAGCGTGACGACCGCGCATTCGCCCGACGCGCAGCGCGACGGATGCAGTGGATCGAGCATCCGGTAGCGGGCGACATAGGTGCGATGCATCGATTCCGGCATCCCGAACAGCTCGAAATCGGCCGGCTCGCCGCTGTGGTCGAGCCGATAGAACACGATCGCCGACGGGCTCGCGAATGCGTCGAACGCGTCCACGCACGCGCGCAGCGTGCGTCGCCAGTCGGCGGCGTCGTGGTCGGCGGAAACGAATGAGGTCGGCATCGGGAATCGGCTGGCGGATGGACGACAACGAATGTCGACGTCCGGGCCAGCCTACCGGCGCCGAAAAAGCGCCGGTGAGCACAAATCGGCAAATCGTCCCGGGCCGGCCAGCGGCCAGTGGCCGGTTCAGCCGAGACGATATCGGCGCGCGACCGTGCGCGCGCCTCGTTTCAGCGTGCGTTCGCGGCGAACGTGTCGCAGGCGCTCACCGCGCCCGACTCCATCCCGCGCCGCAGCCAGTACACGCGCTGTTCGCTGGTGCCGTGCGTGAAGCTTTCGGGCACGACGTAGCCCTGCCCTTGCTGCTGCAGCCGATCGTCGCCGATCGCTGCAGCCGCCTTCAGCCCCTGCTCGAAATCGCCCGGCTCCATCAGCCGCTGGTTCGCGCGCTGCGCGTTGTTCGCCCACACGCCGGCGAAGCAGTCGGCCTGCAACTCCATCCGCACCGACAGCGCATTCGCGCGCGCCTGGCTCGACCGCCGGCGCGCGGCATCGACCTTGTCGGCGATGCCGAGCAGGTTCTGCACGTGATGGCCGACTTCGTGCGCGATCACGTAGGCCTGCGCGAAATCGCCGCCCGCGCCGAAACGCTTGCGCAGCTCGTCGTAGAAGCCGAGATCGATGTACACGTTGCGGTCGCCCGGGCAGTAGAACGGCCCCATCGCGGTCTGGCCGGTGCCGCACGCAGTCGGCGTCGAGTTCGTGAACATCACGAGCTTCGGCGGTTCGTATTGCGCGTGCAATTGCGTGTTGAACACGCCCGTCCACGTGCGTTCGATATTGCCGAGCACCTTGCGCGTGAACACCGCGCCCGGATCGTTCGCCGGCGCGCCCTGGCGCTGGGTCGGCGCGGGCTGCGCCTGCTGCTGGCGGCCCTGCAGCGCCGACGCGCCTTCGAGCACGACGCGCGGGTCGATCCCGAAGAAATACGATGCGGCCAGCGCGACTACGATCGTGCCGATGCCGATCGTCGCGCCGCGCCCGCCGCCGAAACCGCCGGCGCCACGGCGATCCTCGACGTTCATGCTTTCTCTTTCGTCGTCCAGCCTCATTGCCGGCCCCTCCCTGTTCTTGTCGATGGTCCGCCCGCGCCAGCGCGCGACCGGGCGATACGCCGTGGCGACACGATCCGTCGGCGGACGCGATGCTTGCGCATCGGATGTCCGCTCGCGCCGCTCCCGCCTGCCGCGCATTTGCCGGCCGCGCCTTCGCCGGCCGCGCCCTTGCGGGTCGCACCATTCGTACGACGGAATCGGACGGCCGACGCGCCGCGCGCCGCTGCGCGCCCGCCCACGCTATTTTGCCGGGCTTTCGTGGCTTATCGCAAAAATGTGGAGGATAGAGCGATTCGGCGCCGGACATCGTCAGCCTTTGCAAAATGGGCGCCGGCCGCCGCGCTTGGCCATCCGGACGGCCCGCGTTCATCCTTTCGGCGGATACCGGCGCGCGCCGGCGCCGCCTAAAGTGGCCGGAACACCCCCCTTTCCGGAGAACGACATGACGCACCCGCCACCCCGCACGATCGCGATCACCGGCGCAGGCACCGGCATCGGCGCTGCGTGCGCGCGCCGCTTCGCCCGTCGCGGCGACCGCGTCGTACTGATCGGGCGCCGCCCGGCGCCGCTCGCTGCACTCGCGGCCGAAACCGGCGGCCTCGCGCTTGCCGGCGACGCCGCCAGCGCAGCCGACTGGGCCGCTTTCCTGCCGCGCATCGCCGACCGCTTCGGCCGCGTCGACGCACTCGTCGCGTGCGCGGGCGGCCACGGCGTCGGCCGCGCGGACGAAACCGGCGACGCGCAATGGCGCGACGCGATGCACGCGAACCTCGATACCGCGTTCGTCAGTGCGCGCGCATGCCTGCCCGACCTGATCGCGCAGCGCGGCAATATCGTGCTGGTCGCGTCGATCGCGGCGCTCGCGGCCGGGCCCGGCGTATGCGGCTATACGGTCGGCAAGCACGCGCTGCTCGGGCTGGCGCGATCGCTCGCACGCGACTACGGCCCGCACGGCGTGCGGGCGAACGCCGTCTGCCCGGGCTGGGTCCGCACGCCGATGGCCGATGCGGAAATGGCACCGCTGATGGCCGCGCACGGCGATTCGCTCGACGCCGCGTACACCCGCGTGAGCGCCGACGTGCCGCTGCGGCGCGCGGCCGATCCCGACGAGATCGCGGCCGTCTGCGCGTTCCTGGCGTCGCCCGACGCGTCGTTCGTGACCGGCGCGACGCTCGTCGCGGACGGCGGCGCGCTGGCCGTCGACGTGCCGACGCTCGCGTTCGACCGGCTTTGACGCCCACAAGAAGGCGTCGCGCGTGCCCGCCCGCTGCCGAATCCGTTAACATCGTCCCGATCCGCCGCCCGGGCGCGGCACCGCCTCACCGTTCGGAACGCGATGAACATCCGGTTTCTGGAAACCTTCGTCTGGCTCGCGAAGCTGGAAAACTTCCGGCTCACGGCCGAGAAACTGCACACCACGCAGGCCGCCGTGTCGAGCCGCATCGCATCGCTCGAGGAAGCGTTCGACGTGCGCCTGTTCGACCGCAACACGCGCTCGGCCACGCTCACGCCCGCGGGCCGGCGCATGCTGGCCTACGCGGAGCGGATCGTGCGGCTCGACGGAGAAATGCGGCGCGACATCGACGCGGCGAGCGATGCGGGCCTGATCCGGATCGGCGTGATCGAATCGATCGTGCACAGCTGGTTTCCCGCGCTGATGGCGCAACTGCGCGAGCGCTACCCGCGCCTCGACGTCGAGATCACCAGCGACACGACGCTGCATCTGACGCGCCTGCTCAGCACCGACGGCGTCGACCTGATCCTGCAGACCGATCCGGTGCCGGGCCCGGACTTCACGAACCTGCCGCTGTGCGAATTCCCGGTGCGCTGGGCCGCGAGCCCGCGCCTCGGGCTCGGCGGCCAGCCGCTGGACGTCGCGCGCCTGGCCGGGTTTCCGATCATCAGCTTCTCGCGCCATTCGGGGCCGCACGCGACGATCGAGCGGCTGTTCGCTGCCGTCGAACGGCCGGCCAGCATCAACTGCATCACGTCGGTCGCCGCGATGATCCGCCTCGTCGCCGACGGCTTCGGCGTGGCCGCGCTGCCGCCTGCGATCATCGGGCGCGAGCTGCACGAAGGCACGCTCGAACTGCTCGACGTCGAGCCCGAATTCCCGGCGCTGCCGCTCGTCGCGACGTACCGCAGCCAGGGGTTGCCGGTGGCCGCGCGCATCGCGGAACTCGCGAGCGAAGTGGCGCGTGCGACGGGAGCCGCCGATCGCGTCGACGCAACGGCCGCCGACTCAATGCCCACCCGCAACGCGACCGCGACAACGACGCGCCCCCCGGCGAAAGCGAAGCGCACGACGAAAGCCGCGTCGCCTGCCGCGCCCACCGCCAAACGCCGCCCGCGCCGCTCATAAGAAAACCTGTTCACCGCGAATTTGTTTTCTTGTTGGACTGGCGCGGCCGGTCTTCGGGACACTGAGGTTCCTGACATCCCCGTCACGAGGAACCCCGCGATGACCCGCTTTTCCCTTCCGCACGGCCAGCTTTGCGTCTGGACGGATATCGACCCCGCGCATGAGGCCGATTTCAACGCGTGGTACGACCGCGAGCACATGCAGGAGCGGGTCGCGATTCCCGGCTTCACGCATGCGCGGCGGTTTCGCGCGACCGACGGCGGCCCGCGCCGATACCTCGCGCTGTACGTGACGGATTCGCTCGACGTGTTCCGCGGCGACGCGTACCGGCGGGCGTTCACGCAGCAGACCGCATGGTCGCTCGCGAACTTCGCGCGCATGACGGGTACGCAGCGGCGTGTCGGCGAGCTGACGATCGAGGCCGGCGACGGCGAAGGCGCGCATCTCGCGCTGTTCGTGCTGCCGCCCGACCGCATCGATGTGCCCCGCCTGCGCGAGCGCTTCGACACGGCCCTGGAAGAACCGGGCATCCACGCCGCGCGACTCTTCCGCACGTCGCCGGACCTGTCCGCGCCGATCGGCGCCGCCGCGGCCGCCTGCCCGGCCGCCGATGCACTGGTGCTGATCGAAGGCAGCGACGCAGCGGGCACGCGCCGCGTGTCCGCCTCGCTCGCCGGACACGACGACGTGCGCACCTTCGGCCTGCTGTGGCGCGCCGCTTCGCCGCTGCCTGCCCGGCGCCGCGACGCCGAAACGGAACCGGCCGCCGCTGCCGCGCTGTCTGCCTGAAACGCCCGACGCCGACGCCAACACCGGCCCCACGCTTCATCCCGTCACCCGTCACGATCTGCCCGATACCATGAACACGCTCGCCCAGCCCGCCGCCCACGCGCCCCGCCGTGTCCGCAACAGCCGACTCGCGACCGCGAGCATGATCGGCACGTCGCTCGAGTGGTATGACTTCACGATCTACAACACGCTCGCCGCGCTCGTTTTCAACCATCTGTTCTTCCCGTCGGTCGATCCGCTGGCCGGCACGATCCTCGCGTTCTCGACCTATGCGGTCGGCTACGTGTCACGCCCGCTCGGCGGCTTCGTGTTCGGCAACCTCGGCGACCGCATCGGCCGCCGCGCGGTGCTGATGCTCACGCTCGTGCTGATGGGCGTGACGACCGCGTTGATGGGCGCGCTGCCGACCTACGCGCAGGCCGGCATCCTGAGCCCGATCCTGCTCGTCGCGCTGCGTTTCGTGCAAGGCGTCGCGCTCGGCGGCGAATGGGCCGGCGCGGTACTGCTGTCGGTCGAGCATGGCGACCAGAAGCGGCGCGGGCTGTCCGCGTCGTGGACGCAGATCGGCCCGTCGTTCGGCACGCTGCTCGGCACCGGCTGCATCGCGCTCGTCACGCTGTCGACCACCTCGGACAACTTCCTGTCGTGGGGCTGGCGCGTGCCGTTCGCGGCCAGCGCGTTGCTCGTCGCGTTCGGCTTCTGGGTACGGCGCGGCGTCGACGAAACGCCGCAGTTCGAGCAACTCGCCGAATCGCACGCGACCGCCGAAGTGCCCGTCGCCGACGTGCTGAAGTACCACTGGAAGCGCCTGCTGATCGCGGGCGGCTCGCGAATCGGCTCGGACGTGCTGTACGCGCTGATCGTCGTATTCACGCTGACCTACGTGACGACCGTGCTGCACCTGTCGCGCCCCGTCGCGCTGACGGCCGTGATGATCGGCACGGCCTGCAACGCGCTCGCGGTGCCGTTCTTCGGCGCGCTGTCGGACCGTTTCGGCCGTCGGCCCGTGTATCTCGCCGGCGCAATGGCCGGCATCGTATGGGCGTTCGTGTTCTTCGCGCTGCTCGATTCGGCGCGCCCCGCGGCGATCGTCGCGGCCGTCGCGATCGGCCTCGTGATCCATGCGGTGATGTATGGCCCGCAGGGCGCGTTCGTGACCGAGCAATTCCCGACGCGCGTGCGCTATGCGGGCTCGTCGCTTGCGTACACGCTCGCCGGCATCGTCGGCGGCGGCTTCGCGCCGCTCGTGATCGCCGCGCTGTTCCGGCAAACGGGCACGACGACGGCCGTGTCGCTGTACGTCACCGCCGCGCTCGTCGTCACGTCGATCGCGCTCGTCGCCGCGCGCGAGACCGCGCACCGGCCGCTCGAGGGCTGAGCGTCGCCGCCGGCCGAATCATTCCTTCGCACTTCAAACGGATAGCCGCATGCCAACCCTGTCGTTCAACGTGATTTCCCTGCAACACGCGCCGGCCGCCGTCGACGTCGACATCGAGCGCGTCGTGATCGCCGGCTGGGCCGGACGCGACCCGGCCGCGATCCACGCGCATATCGACGAACTCGCGGCGCTCGGCGTCGCGCCGCCGTCGACCACGCCGTGCTTCTATCGCGTGTCGGCCGCGCTGCTTACGCAGGCACCGTCGATCGGCGTGCTCGGCGCGCGCTCGGGCGGCGAGATCGAATGTGTGCTGGTCGACAGTCCGGCCGGCACGCTTGTCACGGTCGGCTCCGATCACACGGATCGCGAAGTGGAGGCGTACGGCGTGGCCGTGTCGAAGCAGGTGTGCGCGAAGCCGCTCGGCCGCGACGCGTGGCGTCATGCGGATGTCGCCGATCACTGGGATGCGCTCGAGATGCGTTCGTGGCTGATCGCGCGCGACGGCGAGCGGACGGCGTACCAGCACGGCGCGGTCAGCGGCCTGCTCGCGCCCGACGTGCTGTGGCAGCGGTTCGACGGTTGCCGCACGATGCCCGCGCGCTGCGCGATGTATGGCGGGACGGTCGCCGTACATGGCGCGATCGCGGCAATGGGCGACGGCGATGCGTTCGAAATGGAACTGCACGATCCGGTGCTCGGGCGCAGTCTCACGCATCGCTATGCAGTCGAGGTGTTGCCGGTCGTCGCGTAACGGCAAGCCGTGACGGCAAGCGGAAAACCGCACGGGGCACGGGCACGACGGCATTCAGGCGTCGCGCCTGTTCCTACCTGTACGACTCAAAGCAGTGGTAGTCCGGAAAGTTGAACTGCGAGTTGCCGCAATACAGCACGCCGGCCAGGTTCGTACATCCACTCAATGTGAACATGATTGCTCCCGCAACCGACATTTTCCACCCGAAGTACCCCATCGCGCCCCCGTTTTCGCGTTATCGGCATTGCCCGACATGATGCGCATCGGACGCACGCGGGTATGTGGAGAATTGTGGTCCCGCTGCTTCTTCGGTTCGGCACGA
This sequence comes from Burkholderia sp. AU44665, assembly GCF_030504405.1. Classification (NCBI taxonomy): domain Bacteria; kingdom Pseudomonadati; phylum Pseudomonadota; class Betaproteobacteria; order Burkholderiales; family Burkholderiaceae; genus Burkholderia; species Burkholderia sp. AU44665. The sequence continues at coordinate 1,068,728 of NZ_JAUJRI010000001.1, forward strand.
CGCGTTTCCGTGCGGGGGCGCAGCCTGTACTGCCTGCCGTTGCTCACCCGAGACAACCGAGCCCCGCCAGCGTCGCCTCCACCGCCGTATCGAGCGGCGTCACCGGCTCGCGGCCGAGCACCGCGGTCACGCGCGCGTTGTCCATCCTGATCGGTTCGCGCCACAGGTAGCGCATCTCGAGCAATTCGCGCAGCGTCGTCACGAACGGCGCGGCAACCCACACGAGCCACCACGGAAAATCGCGCAGCGCCGGCCGCATGCCGTGCCGCTGCGCGACGCGTTGCACGGCCCGCGCCATCTGCATGCCGTCCTCATCCCAATGCCCGTCCAGATGGAAACGCGCGAACGGCTCCAGCGTCTCGCGCCGCTCGATCAGCTCGACCATCGTGCGGGCCACGTCCGGCACATACGCCCATTGATGGCCAACGCCGCGGCTCGGCACGCTGATGGCCGCGACGGGCCGCCCCGGCTTGACCAGCCCCTGCGAGAACCAGCTGTTGCCGAGTTGCGGCCCGAAGAAATCGCCGGCGCGCACGACGATCGTCCGCACGCCGTGCGCGCTGGCGTCCTGCAGCCGCCGCTCTAGTTCGACCCGGATCGCGCCCTTGCGGGTCGCCGGATGCTGCGGCGCATCTTCCCGTAGCACCGGAAATGCATCGGCGCCGAAGTTGTAGACCGTGCCCGGCAGCACGACGGTCGCCTGCGCGGCCCGCGCCGCCGCGATCGTGTTGTCGATCATCGGCAGCACCTGCGTGGCCCAGTTCCGGTATCCGGGCGGGTTCACCGCATGCACGATCACGCTGCAGCCGCGGGCGGCGCGCACCACTGCATCGCGATCCAGCACGTCTCCGCGCACCCAGGCGATGCCGTCGCGCTCCACGCCCTCGGCATCGAGCCCGCGCTTGAGCGCACGCACCTGCCAGCCCGCATCGCGCAACTGCCGCGCGACTTCCCCGCCGATCCCGCCGCTCGCGCCGAGCACGAGCGCCTGCCGTTGCATCCCGCCTGCGTTTGCCGTCATTGCCGCTCTCCTTGAATGAAGCCATCACGACACGCATTCTGCGGCACCGCCTGCTATCAAGGAATTGCCGAACCCAGTCGATCAGCTATACATTTATGCATGACCACCGATCTGAACTGGGAACGCTACCGCACCTTCCTCGCGGTGCTGACGGAAGGCTCGCTGTCCGGCGCGGCCCGCGCGCTCGGCATCACGCAGCCGACGGCCGGCCGCCATGTCGCGGCGCTCGAAGCCGCGTTCGGCCAGACGCTGTTCACGCGGTCGCCGTCGGGCCTGCTGCCGACCGAGGCGGCGCTCGCGCTGCGCGGCCATGCGGAGGCGCTGCGCAGCGCGGCGGCCGCGTTCGAGCGCGCGGCGGCCAGCCACGGCGCCGGCGTGCGCGGCATCGTGCGGATCTCGGCCAGCGACGTGATCGCCGTCGAGGTGCTGCCGCCGATGCTCGCGCAATTGCGGCGCGACCATCCGGGGCTCGTGATCGAACTGGTGCCGACCGACCGCATCCAGGACGTGCTCAAGCGCGAGGCCGACATCGCGGTCCGGATGGCGCGGCCCGCGCAGGACGCGCTCGTCGCGCGGCGTGTCGGCGAAATCGAGGTCGGACTGTATGCGCGCGACGATTACCTGGCGCACCACGGCGCGCCCGCGACGATCGACGCGCTCGCCCATCACGCGCTGATCGGCTTCGACACGGTCACGCCGTTCATCCGCTCGGCGGGGCGAGGCATGCCGCAGTGGCAGCGCGACGCGTTCGCGCTGCGCACCGACAGCAACCTCGCGCAGCTTGCGCTGATCCGCGCCGGCTACGGGATCGGCTTCTGCCAGACGGCGCTCGCGAAACGCGACGCGCGGCTCGTGCGCGTGCTGCCCGACGGGCCCGCGATGCGGCTGGAAACCTGGGTCGTGATGCACGAGGATCTGCGGACGAGCCCGCGCTGCCGGGCCGTGTTCGATGCACTGGCCAACGGGCTGCGTACGTATGCGGACGGTGAGCTCGCCGAGTAGAAAGCGGCGTGCGTGAATCGCGGGGCCGCGCCATTCGTGGATTTTTCCCGGCGAACAGGATGTCCGCGATGCACGCGGCACGGTTTTACATCAGCAATTGACGCGACAGCACCTCGCGCGCCTGGGTGACGGTCTCGCGCTCGCCCGGCAGCGGCGGTGTCAGCGAAAACACCGCGTCGGGCAGCGGCGGCAGCCGGTATTTCGTGCCGAGCCGCATCAGGCCGTCGCCGATCGCCGACGCACACAGGCAGCCGACCCCGAGCCCCGCCGCGAGCATAGACTGCAACCCCGCGACGCCCGACGCGCTGTGCACGAGCACGTACGGCGTGTGCCGCTCGTCGAGCGAGCGCACCGCGACCTGATGCATCATGCAGTCGTCCGGCAGCAACACGAGCGGCAGCGGTTCGGGCAACTGCTCGGCGAGCGCGGGCGACGCGACCCACGACAGCGGTTCGCGCCGCAGCACCCAGCGCGTATCGGCCGACACCGGCCGGAACGGCCCGCTCGACATGTTCATCACGACGCCCAGATCGATCTGCCCGCGCGCATGCGCCGCTTCGATATCCGCGCTCTTCATCGCGCTCACGTGCAGGCTCAACTGCGGATAGCACTCGCGCAGCCGCGCCAGCATGCCCGCCACTTCGTTCGTGCGGTAGTAGTCGGTGATCGCGACGCGCAACTCGCCCTTGATCGCCTGCCCGCGCAGTTCGTCGAACGCGGCCTCGTTCAGCGCGACGATGCGCCGCGCGTGCTGCAACAGCCGCGAGCCGGCCGGCGTCGGCTCGACACCGCGCTTGCTGCGCACGAACAACGGCACGCCGGCGCGCGATTCGAGCTTGCGCACCTGCTCGCTGACCGTCGATTGCGACAGGTGCAGCAGCGGCGCGGCGGCCGTCAGGCTGCCGGCCTCCGCGACCGCCGCGAACGTGCGCAACTGGTCCAGATCGAAACCGCGCATCGCCTTCCTCCATCCATCGAATAACCCGATGGATGCTACCACTCTTTCCCGCTTTTCCGAACCATGAGCGATGACCAGAATATGGGTCAACGGCCTGCTCGCGTCCATCGCTTATCGGGCCCTCTTTTTTTCGGATCTGCTTTCATGACGAACAACACCCTTGCCCCCTGCGCGTCGGCCGGCGCGGCTGCCGCGGCGACGCCCCGCAGCCATCACGGCTGGGCGCTCGTGGTCCTGCTGGTCGGCGCCATTCTGCCGCCGCTCGACTACTTCATCGTGAATCTCGCGCTGCCGGCCATTCGCGACGGCATCGGCGCGCGCCAGGCCGAGTTGCAGCTCGTCGTGTCGGCCTATGCATGCGCGAACGCGGTCGCCCAGATCACCGGCGGGCGGCTCGGCGACCTGTACGGACGCAAACGCATGTTCATGGTCGGCATGGCCGGCTTCGTGCTCGCGTCGACGCTGTGCGGGCTCGCCGACAACGGCACCGTGCTCGTCGGCGGGCGCGTGCTGCAAGGCCTGTTCGCCGCGATCCTCGCGCCGCAGGTGCTCGCGACGATCCGCAGCGTGTTCAGCCCGCACGAACAGGTGCGCGTGATGGGCTTCTACGGGTTCGCGTTCGGCCTGGCGGCCGTGATCGGCCAGCTCGGCGGCGGCGCGCTGATCAGCCTGCATCCGTTCGGGCTCGGCTGGCGCGCGATCTTCCTCGTCAATCTGCCGATCGGCATCCTGGCGCTGATCGGCAGCTGGCGCTTCATCCCGGAAAACCGCCCGCCGCGCGGCCAGCGCATCGACGTGTCGGGCACGGTGCTGCTGTCGCTGTTCCTGCTGATGCTCGTGTATCCGCTCACGCACGGCCGCGAAGCCGGCTGGCCGCTATGGATGATCGCGTGCGCCGTCGGCGCGCTGCCGATGCTCGGCGCGCTGCTGACGGTCGAATCGCGCCGGCTCGCGCGCGGCCGCGATCCGCTGCTCGACGTGCGCCTGTTCCGCAACCCGGTCGTCGCGCTCGGGCTCCTGCTCGCGTTCCTGTTCTACATGCTGAGCGCGTTCTTCCTGAGCTACGGGATCTATCTGCAGGGCTGCCTGAACTGGTCGCCGCTCGCGTCCGGGTTCGCGATCCTGCCGCTCGGGCTCGGTTTTCTCGCGAGCCCGCTGCTGATGCCGCGCCTCGTCGCCCGGTTCGGCGCGTATCGCGTGCTCACGCTCGGCTTCGCGATGCTCGCGGCCGGCGTCGCGACCGCCGCCACGCTCGCCCGCGACGGCGCGCCCGGGCCCGGCTTCTATGCGGGCATCGCGGCGATCGGCATCGGACAAGGGCTCGTGCTGCCGTCGGTCGTGCGGATCGTGCTGGCGGAAGTCGACGCGGCCCGCGCGGGCGTGGCGTCGGGAATGGTCAGCGCGATGCTGCAGATCGGCGCGGCGGTCGGCGCCGCGACGATCGGCGGCGTGTTCTTCGCGCGGCTCGGCGTGCATCCGGCCGCACTCGATTACGTGCAGGGGTTCAGGGTGTCGATGTTCACGCTGACGGCCGTGTTGCTCGGCTGCATCGCGCTGTCGATGGCGCTCGGGCCGCTGCATCGGCGGCTGCATGCGGATGCGTGACGCCTGACGCGCGACGGAAATGGCCTCGTCAGTCCAACGCCGGCAACCGATGCGGTGCATGCAACGCATGGCCGCTCGCAGGCACCCGGTTTATTTGCGATGCTCGCGCTGCGCTTGCCGCGCCTCCCATTCGGCCAGCTCGACGCGATAGCGCGCGAGCGCTTCGTCGTACAGGTCGAAGACGCACGGCGAGCAGCCGCTGTTGCAGCAGTCTTCCAGTTCGGGTTGGATAGGCGGGATCGGACGGGGATCGTCGATGGACGGATCTCCGGAAGCTTGGTTCGGCACGGCGTGGTCCGGTAATGTGGAGAGGCGAGTATAGGGCGATCCGGGCCGCCGCCGCTTTCGGCAGGGCTGGCCGTCGACGATGAACGCGTCCACGTTCATCATGGCGCGATCGCCGAACGCGGCACGCCGCTGCGTTACCCCGTTTCCGCCCCCACAGGAGCTGCGCGATGGCCGAAGCCGTGAATCCGCCGGAAGTCTGGGCGCCGTTCGGCGCATTCTCGATGGCCGTGATCCAGGGCGACGGCCGGGTCGTGCATCTGAAGGGTCAGGTCGCGCTCGACCGCGCCGGGCAGGTCGTCGGCGCCGGCGACATGCGCGCCCAGGTCCGGCAAACGCTCGACAACATCCGCGACGTGCTGGCCGCACTGGGCGGGCAAATGCGCGACGTGATCTCGCTCGTCCATTACGCCATCGGCATCGACGCATTCATGCACGCCGGCGACATCCGCAACGCTTATTTCGCCGAACCTACCCGGTGACGACGACCGTCCAGGTCGAGCGTCTCTACCGTCCCGACCTGCTGATCGAGATCGCGGCCATCGCCGAGATTCCGCTGGCGCGGTTTCGTCGTCCCGGGACGGCCGCATGAAGGGCGTCCTGCCCGCCTGAAACCGCGCGCCGGTCGCGACATTCGCGACCGGCGCGCACTTGCTCGCACCCGCTCGCCTACTTCGCGGGCGTGCCCGGCTTCACCGCGTCCGGTTTGTCGGCCAGCGGCTGCCACGCGGCGCCGAGCGAATACCAGTCGACGCGGCGCGTGAGCGTCATGATGCCGGCGAGGATCGCGAACAGCAGCAGCGAGCCGAGCATCAGCGCATTGTCTTCCGACAGCAGCAGCCCGTAGAGCGCCGCGTACAGCATCGCGAGCAGCGCCGTGAACGTCGCGCCGCGCTTCACGCTGTGCAGCACGAACGACAGGTAGAAGCCGAGCAGCCCGATGCATGCGCCGCTCGCCACGAGATACGCATAGCCGAACGCAATGTGTTCGGACAGGCTCAGCAGCAGCAGGAAGAACAGCGCGAGCGACAGGCCGACCAGCGTGTACTGGATCGGGTGAATGCGCAACCGCTTCACGAGTTCGTACATGAAGAAGCTCGCGAACGTGAGCATCACGAACAGCGCACCGTACTTCGTCGCGCGTTCGGCCTGCAGATAGACGTTCACGGGTTCGATCACCGACACCGATGCCCTCTCGATCCCACCGTCGCCGTTGCCGTTGCCGGACGCCACTTGCTCGCGCGCCTTCGTGTTGAACGACGTCACGCGCCAGTTGCTGACGAAGCCGCGCGCATCGACCGTGCGCTCGGCCGGCAGGAATTCGCCGCCGAAGCTCGGGTGCGGCCACGTCGATTTCAGCGAGAAGTCGTTCTGGTCGCCCACCGGCGCGAACGCGACCGACTCCGCACCGGCCAGCGGCAGCGCGATGCTGAACGGCACGACCGTCGCCCCCGCGTTTGCGTCCGCCAGCGCCGCGAGATCGACGTTCGCATGCACGCCCTGGCGCAGGCTGTCGAGCCGCGTGCCCTGCTCCACGTCGATCCGCGTGCCGCCGATGCGCAGGTCGGGCTGCGCCTTCAGCCCGCGAAGATCGCCGATGCCGAGCGCGACGTACGCGCCGTCGACCTTGAAGCTCACGTGGCCGTCGGCCTGCGGCAGCTTCTTCAGGTCCGGCAGCGGCAGCGTGCCGGTCATCCGGCTGTCGAGCGCGTACACGAGCGCCTTGTGAATGCCGCGATAGCGCGTGCTGACCGACAGCGTGCCGTCGACGTTCAACGTCTTCGGGAACACGAGCAGCCGTTTCGCCTCGCTTTTCAGGCTGGTTTTCGCCTTGCCGCCGGCCCGCACGTCGTCGCTCACGCGCGTGACTTCCGTGTAACGGACGACGAGCACCGGCCCCGTCACCGTCTGCGGCCCCGCATAGCTCGCCCAGATGCTTTCCAGCGCACTTTGCCGATAGTCGGCGCGTTCCCGCACGATGCTCTGGACCATCTGCAGCGGGATCAGGATCGCCAGCGCGAGAAACGCGGTAATCATGGACTTGAACAACAGGACTCGATTCATTGCTGACAGGTACGGGAGTGGAAGGTACGGTCAGCATGAGCGGCCCCGGTGAAGGGCGATTGAAGCCGATGTGAAGCGAATGTGTGGCGGGCGTGAAGCGCGCGATCAGCCCGCCGACGGCAGCGTGAGCGTCGCGCATGCGCCACCTTCCGCGCGGTTCGCGAGCGCGACCTGGCCGCGGTGCAGCATCGCGACCTCGCGGACGAAACACAGCCCGAGGCCCGTGCTGCGATCCTGCCCGTCGGGCCTCGGCAGCGAATAGAAGCGTTCGAACACGCGCGACAATGCGTAGTCGGGCACGCCGGGGCCGTCGTCCGCGACGCGCACGACCGCGACGTGCGCCCTGCCCGCCGGCTGCCGCTCGAGCGCGATCCGGATGGTGCTGCCCGGCGGCGCGAAATCCAGCGCGTTGTCGAGCAGGTTGCCGAGCGCCTGCCGCAGCAGGAACGGATCGCCGTCGACGACCACCGCATCGGCTCCATCGGCCGCATCCGCCGCACCATTCGCGTCGATCCGCAAGCTCACGCCGCGCTGCCGCGCGCGCGGCTCGATATCGTCGACGAGCTGTTCGAGCACCGGCCGCAGCGCGACCGGTTCGTGCACCGACAGGCGCTGCTTCTGCTCGACCTCGGCCAGCGCGAGCAGCTTGCGGATCATCTGTTCCAAGCGGCCGGCCTGGCGGCGGATGTTCTCGGTGAAGCGCCGGCGGTTCGCGACCGGCATGTCCTCCTGCAACAGCTCGGCCGCGCCGCTGATCGCGGCCAGCGGGCTCTTCATCTCGTGCGTGAGCGTGTGGATGTAGGTTTCGACGTATTGCCGGTCTTCCAGCCGCCGATGCATGCTTTCCACCGCGCGCCCGAGCTCGGCCAGCTCGTTCGCGCCCTGCAGCGGCATCGACGCGCGCTCGCCGGCCGCGATCGCCCGCGCATAGCGCTGGAGGCGCCGCAGCCCGAGCACCAGCCACCCCGTGCACGCGACGCCGATCAGCATCGCGCCGCCCATCAGCAACGCACCGTACAGCATGATCTTGCGCTGGCTGCGCGCGATGAACGGCGCGACCGTCTGGTTCGGTTTCGCGATCGTCAGCACGCCGATGATCTCGTCGCCCCGCCGGATCGGCGCCGCCACGTGCATCACGGTGCTGCCGTCGTCGTTCGGATCGCTGCGCGTGCTGCGCGCGCCGTATTCGCCGCGCAGCGTCCGGTACACGTCGTTCCAGCGCGAATAGTCCTGCCCGACCGCGCTGCCGGACGAGTCGTAGCGCACGATGCCGTGCGCGTCGGTGATGTAGAGGCGGTAGCCGATCGCGTTCTTCTGGATGCCCCACACGTTCGCGCTGACGGGGCGCTCGTGCAGTTTCCCGAGCTGCCGCGCGAACGCGCCGTCGGCGATATGCCCGTTCGCCATGTCGTCGGCGGCCAGCGTCGCCAGCACCTGCGCGGTGTCGACGAGCGTGTCCTCCATCGCTTCGCGCACGCCGGGCTTCACCTCCTGCACGAACACGCGCAGCGTGATCAGCGCGGCCAGGCCGACGATCAGGAAAAAGCCAAAGAAGATGCGCAGGCCGATATGCATGGGCGGAGCCGGTCGTTACGGTTGCAGCGAATAACCCATCCCGCGATGCGTGCGGATCGGGTCGCGCTCGGGATCGATCGCGCGCAGCTTGGCGCGCAGCGTCTTGACGTGCGTGTCGACCGTGCGGTCGGCCGAATCGAGCGCTTCGTGCCACACGAGATCCATCAGTTGCTCGCGCGAGTAGATGCGCCCCGGATGCCGGACCAGCAGCGCGAGCAGCCCGAATTCGTACCGCGTGAGGTCCAGCGCGTGGCCGAGCCACGACACGCGCGCGCCATCGATGTCGAGCGTGAAGCCGGAGGCAACCGGTGCGCACGCATCGGCCGGCGCGGGCGCGGGCACCGGTTCCGGCGCGGCCGCGCGGTGGAAGCGGCGCAGGATCACGCGCACCCGCGCCGCCAGCTCGCGCGGCGAAAACGGCTTGACGACGTAATCGTCGGCGCCGATCTCGAGCCCGACGATCCGGTCGATCTCGTCGTGCCGCGCGGTCAGGAAAATTACCGGAATATCGGTGAACGTGCGCAGCCGCCGGCATACCTCGAAGCCGCTGAGGTCCGGCAGGCCGACGTCGAGCACCACGAGATCGACACGCGTAGCGCGCAGCTGATCGAGCGCCGCCTGTCCGAGCGTGCAGTGCATGGTCTGCATGCCGTCGGTGCCGAGGGCATAGACGATCGTGTCCGCGATCGCCTGTTCGTCTTCGACGATCAGGATGGTGGGCTGGGTCATGGCCTCGGATTCGGGTCTCGGATTCGGTCTCGGATTCGGTCTCGGATTCGGTCTCGGATTCGGTCTCGGATTCGGGTCTCGGGTTCGGGTCGCGCGATCCGGTGCGACATTGTACGCACGGCCGGACCCGGCACGCCCTCCCCGGTGCACTACGCGACTCGCCCGCTCACCGGAATCGACGCACCGGTGATCGCCTGCGCGTCGGGCGACAGCAGGAATCCGATCGTCGCCGCGAGCTGTTCCGGGCGGACCCAGCGCGAGAAGTCGGCGTCGGGCATGTCCTTGCGGTTCGGCGGCGTGTCGATGATGCTCGGCAACAGCGCGTTCACGGTCACGCCGCGATCGAGCAGCTCCGCCGCGAGCGCCTCGGTGAGCCGCGCGACACCCGCCTTCGCGGCCGCATACGCGCCCATCCCCGCGCCGGCCTTGAACGCCGCGCCCGCGCCGATGTTGACGATGCGGCCGGCCTGGCTCGCCACCAGGTATGGCAGCGCGGCCTTCGACGCATTCAGCGCCGTCTTCACGTTCAGTTCGTACATGCGGTCCCACGTGGCGGCATCGCCGTCAGCGATCGTCTGCCACACGAATGCGCCGGCGATGTTCAGCAGCGCGTCGACCCGGCCGAATTCGCGGTTGACCGTTTCAAGCGCCTGCACGGCGGCCCGCGGATCGACGAGATCGATGCCGCCGATGCGCAACGCATCGGCCGGCACGCCGGGCAGCGCCTGCGCCGCCGGAGCCGTGCCGCGGCCGATCAGCGCGACGCGGGCGCCGCGCTCGCCGAGCCACGCGGCCGTCGCGACGCCCAGATGACCGAAGCCGCCGGTGATCGCGACTGCCTTGCCTTTCAGGTGGTGTTCCATCGATGTGTTCTCCTGGATCGAGGGTGATGGGTTGAAATGCCGACAGCGTAGCGCCGTTCACGCGTTCGTGCGCACGGCGATGAGGGTGCCGTAATGCGGTTTCGGCCGTTTCGCTTTGGTTGCGCGGGAGCCCGCCCGGCGGCGTCAGGAAGCGGATCGCGGCCCACACGCCGCGGGGCATCGCAACATCGCGGGAGAGATCGGTTGCCGAGGATTGCCGAGGGTTGGACGTCGGCGAGCCTATGCGCCGCGGCACCCCATGCCCGGCCCGACAAGCGCGCCAACGGACAGCCGGGCATAATGCGCGATGTCCGCCAGGCGCGGCGCGCGGCACGACAACCAAGCCCGCCTGCCCGACGGCATGTACCACCGCCGACTCGCCTCCCCAATCTCAACCGTCAATCCCATGCAAGTACTCGTCATCGGAACCGGCAAGCTCGCCAACGAGTTGCTCGGCTCGCACACGCTCGACCCGGCCGCCTGCCGCGTGATGCCGTGGCCGGACAGCGCGCGAGCCGACGCCCGACGTAGCGACGCCCGACATACCGACGCCCGAACGATCGTCGTCCATGCCGGCTCGGGCCGCGAACTCCCCGACGCGATCGCATTCTGCCAGGCCACCGCGTCGCCGCTCGTCGAGTTGTCGACCGGCTCCGACCTCGAAACGGGGACGTACGGCTTTCCGGTCGTGCTGTGCCCGAACACGAACATCCTGATGCTGAAGTTCATGTGCATGCTGGAAGCCAGCGGCCACCTGTTTCGCGACTGCGAGATCGGCGTGACGGAGTCGCATCAGGCCGGCAAGACGTCCGTCCCCGGCACGGCCGTCGGTATCGCCCAATCGCTCGGCGTACGGCCGGAAGACATCCGCTCCGTGCGCGACCCGGCCGTGCAGCGCACCGAATTCGGCATCCCCGACGATCAGCTCGGCCGCCATGCGGTTCACCGGATACGCATCGACGACGGCGCATGCAGCCTGCAGTTCGAATCGCGCGTATCCGGCGCGACACCCTATGCGGATGGCGTATCGCGCATCGTCGAAGCCGTCCGGCAGCACGATCTCGAGCATCGCCGCTATTCGATCGTCGAGTTCATCCGCAACGGCTGGCTGTAGTCATGGCACGGCGTGCGGCACGTGCCCTCATGATGCGGGCCGTCCGCGGATGCCCGCACGGCCTCGCCGAAACCGATGCCCGCGCTGGCTCACCGCTACCCGTTGCCCAGCACCGCCCCGCTCTCCGGCAAGGTCGCGCCGCCGTCGACGACGATCGTCTGCCCGGTGATGTACGCCGCGTCGGCCGATGCAAGAAACAGCATCGCGTTCGCGATGTCCTCGGGCTCGCCCATCCGCGCGAGCGGAATGTCGCGCGAGATCTGCGCCGTGACGGACGCGTCGCCGAGATTGCCGGCCGCCGGCGTGCGGATCATCCCCGGTTCGACGCCGTTGACCGTCACGTTGCGGCGCGCCAACTCCAGCGCCGCCGCCCGAATGAAGCCGTTCACGCCGGCCTTCGACGCCGCGTAATGCGCGAGCCCCGGATAGACGACGCGCGGCCCCGTCACCGACGACGTGACGAGCAGCCGCCCGGCCCCCGCGCGCTCGAAGGCCGGCAACGCGGCCTGCGCAAGCCAGAACAGCGCCGACAAGTTGACCGACAGCGTGCGCTCGAGCGTCGGCTCGTCGATCCGCGTGAACGGCGTCAATGGAAAATACGCGGCATTGTGGACGACGACATCGAGCCGGCCGCCGTCGTGCTCGACCGCCGCGACGAGCGCATCCAGTTCGTCCCGGCTCGCGGCGTCGACCCGATACGCGCGCGCTTCGCCGCCCGCGCTCGCCAGCGCGCCGGCCTGCACGGCCGCCGCGTCGCCGTTCAGGTCGGCCACGGCGACGAATGCGCCGGATTCCGCGAAACGGCGCGCGATCGCCGCGCCGATTCCTTGCGCGGCGCCCGTGACGAGCACGACGCGCCCGCTGAAATCCGCATGCAGGCGGCCGCTGCCCCGCACGGCAGTCATCGCTGCGCCTCGTCGCCGACCGGATGCACGGTTTCGTTCAGTACCTGCGCGTAAGCACCGACCGGGAAATTCGACAGCGTGCCGAAATCGCCGCCCTGATAGCCGAAGATCTTGCCGTCGGTCTTGCGTTGCGCGAGGTCGATCAGCACGACGCCGAGCGTCGGCACCACCTTTTCGCGCCACACGAACAGATACAGCGCGTCCGCAATCTTGAAGTAATGACAGCGGTCGACATCGGCCAGCCCGCCTTCGACGCCCTGCAGGCACTGCCATGCGTAGAAATTCTCGTTCAGGTAGATGTGCTCGTAGCATTCGGTCGGGCTGTAGCGGTACATCGTCCGTTTGCCGATCAGCTCGCGCGTGGGCGCGTGAAGCGGGCCCGGCTCGGCGTGGCCGCCGAGCGTGCCGTGCCGGAATTGCGCGTCGACGGCCGTCAGCGGCAGCCCACGCGCGACGCGCGTGAACGCATCGATGCGCGTGTCGGCTTCCGTCGGCAACGTACCGACGACCGACGTCCACACGCCGTTGTCGAGATCGATCACGAGGCTGACCGATGTCGCCCGAGCGGTGGCATCGATGTAGTCGACGAAGTACAGCCCGTCGCGCAGCCGCGTCACGCGGCATGGCGCGCGGCCGCCCGTATCGGCCACCGCGTCGCGCCACTGCAGCGCACCCGGCTCGAACGTATGGACGCGCCATGCGCCCGATGCGTCGACGAGCGTCAGCGTCCGCCCGACGAGCGCGTCGACGGATGCGAGGATGTTCGCCTCGGGCGCGAAGCCGTCCGCGAGCGCACCTACCTGAATGAATACCGGATCCTGTCGTTCCACCTGCCGCCTCCCGCGCAGCCTCAGGCCCGGCGGGCCGTGTACGCTGCTCATGCGCACATGGTGCGGGCTGCGCGCGCCGCGCGGTATCGGCCAAAAGGATGAAGGGCGCGCGGCGCCGGAACACGCTAAAGTGCACGTGATCCGCGCCGCCCCCGGCACGAGGAGCGCACATGCACCGTGTCATCCATTACCGACGCACCGGCGAAGGCATCGAGGCAATCAGCCTCGAGTCCGACCGCGCGTTTCCGCGCCACGCGCACGACGAATTCGGGGTCGGCGTGATCGTCAGCGGTGCGCACCGGTCGTGGAGCGGCCGAGGTCAGGTCGACGCGCTCGCAGGCGACGCAATCATGGTCAACCCGGGCGAGATGCACGACGGCTCGCCGCTCGAGGCCGGCACCGGGCGGCGCTGGCGGATGCTCTATCTCGCCCCCGCGCTGGTCGCGGGCGTCGCGGCGGAAGAAGGCCTCGGCGGCGTCGAGCTTGCGCATCCGGCCGTGCGTGACACGCGGCTTGCGGCCGCCGTCGGCAGGCTGCATGCGCGCATCGTGGCAGGCGAAACCCAGCCGCTGGCCCGCGACGAAGCGCTCGTCATGCTCGTCGCCGGGTTGCTCGCCCGGCACGCAAGCCGCACGCTGCCGGCGGCCGGCGTCGCGCCGGCGGTCCACGTCGCGCGGGAGCGGCTCGACGCGGCGCCGGCCGCACCCGTGTCGCTCGCCGAGCTGGCGGACCTGAGCGGCGTGAGCCGCTTCCAGTTGCTGCGCGGCTTTGCGCGCGAGCTCGGCATCACGCCGCATGCATACCTGGTTCAGTCGCGCACGCGGCTGGCGCGCGCGCTGCTGGCCAGCGGCCTGCCGATCGCCGATGCCGCGGCCGCAGCCGGCTTCGCCGATCAGAGCCACCTGACCCGCGCATTCGCGCGCCAGTTCGGCATCACGCCGGGGCGGTTCACGCACGCGGGTTGAGTAACGCCGTCGGCCGCGCAACGCCGGGGCGCGCCGGACGCACTGCGTTCGAAGACGATTGCCCCCTCCACGGCCACCGCGACCTGTTGCGTCAGCGCAAGCCGACGGTTCACCACCTTCAGTCCCGTCCCTGGCTGCAATTTCGTTCAAGACGCACGTTGCCGCCATACACGACGATGCAGCGCATGAAGACACGACTGATCGGCTATCTCTATCTCGCCGCCGCGATGGCGGGCGTCGGCAGCACCGTCATCGCGAGCCGTCTCGCGGCCGGCGGCCTGCCGCCGTTCGCGGCCACCGCGCTGCGCTTCCTGATCGCGACCCCGTTGCTGTTCGCGATGATGCGCGCGCAGCGCATGCGCTGGCCACGCATTTGCGCACGCGATGCCGTGCTGCTCGTCATTCAGGCGGCGGCGGGTGGCGTCGGCTATACGGTGCTGCTGATCAGCGGCACGAAACTGTCGTCGCCGCTCGATGCCGGCGTAATGCTCGGCACGTTGCCGGCCATGTCGACGCTGATCGCGGCCGTCGTGCTGCGCGAGCGGCAGACGCCGCGCGACTGGCTGGCCGCCGCGCTCGCCACGGCCGGCGTGCTGTTCGTCACGTTCGCGCCGGGCCATGCGATGCCGTCGCTGCAAACGCTCGTTGGCGATGCGCTGGTGCTGGCGGCCGTCGCATGCGAAGCGGTCTTCATCCTGCTCAACCGTCGGCTTGCCGCGCCGTTGCCGCCGCTTGCGCTATCCACCGCGATGTCGGGCCTCGGCTTCGTGCTCGCACTCGTGCCGGCCGCGTTCGAATGGCATGCGGTGGCGAGCGGCTGGACCGTCGGCGCCGTGTCGGCGATCGTCTACTACGCATTGATTCCGACCGTGCTGGGTTACCTGTGCTGGTATGCGGGCTCGGCGCGCACGAGCGGCACCGAGGCGGCCCTGTTCACCGCGGTCGCGCCGGTTTCGGCCGTGCTGTTCGCGGTCGCGCTGTTCGGCGAAACGCTGACCGGCACACGTGTCGCCGGCATCGCGCTCGTCGTCGCCGGCATGCTCGTCGGCGCGACGCGACGGCGCGAGCCGCCCGTCGAATCGCGCGCCGCGCTCGCCGCGCAGGCCGCCGCCGACTGACTCGCGTTCGTCGCGTCCCCGCGGAGACGGCGGCGCCTCCGTCGACGTCGCAGCGCTCGTCGATCCAGCCTTTCCGTCACATGGTCGACCGACTGTAGGAATGTGTCCGCGCACCGCAAAACCGTTGCGCACGACTGCGCAAGATGCAATATTCGCGTGGCCGGCCCCTTTGACCACCATCGAACAACACTCCGCCACGCAATGAACAGGAAGGAAGCCAAAACAAGAATCGCGGTGCTGCTGTCCGCGGGAACGAGGAAGGCCGACGCACTGGCCGAGCTATCCGGGCAAGGGCTCAAGGATCGCGTGCTCGCGCACCTGATCGCGTCGCGCCCCGACCCTGAACGCTGCCGCAAGAACAAGATACACATCCGGATCCTGATCGCGCTCGGCATCGCGCAGTTGGTCATCAGCCTGATGCTTGCGTACTACTTCCTCGCGTCCGGCGCCGGCGGCGTCCTGGTCACCGCCTTCCTGGCGTTGACCGTGCCGCTGTCGCTGCTGTTCATCTGGGGCTTCGCGACCCATCGTGTCGGCGCATATCACGCGTTCATCCTGCTGTCGCTGCTGCAGATGCCGAAGACCGTCGCCGATCTCGGGCGGGATCCGTCCGCCGCGCTGCCGAGCCTCGCGATCACGGTCGCGCTGGTCGGTTATGTCTGGTTCGTCCGCAACCGGTTGTTCCCCGACTACGGCTGGTTCACGCCGCGCAAGGTCGAGGGCCGCTACGCGTTCGTGGAACGCGCCTGACGCCGCGGCATCGATTCGTACGCAAAAAAGGCGCCGGGCCGCCCCGCCATCGCGGGAAGACCCGGCGCCTTCTGCATGCCGGAACCGGTCGGCTTACTTGGCCTTTTCAGCCGAATCGCTGATCGCCTGGCCGCCCTTCGAAATGTCCTGGCCCACGCCGGCGACGGTATTGCAACCGGCGAGCGCGGCGGTCACCACCAGCAGCATTGCAGCAATCGTACGCGTCATTCTCATTCTCCTTCGAATCAACAAGCCCGACCGGGCGAATCGTGTGCGGCGCGGCGCCCGGCACGCTGCCGGACACGGGGCCTGACCTGATTATACGGAGACGCGCGCCGCGCGCCAGTACGGCCCCGCGAGTGTCATACGCGCCACCCCTGCGCGCACAGATTTTTCTTGACTTCATCGCGGCAGAAACTAATATACGCACCGCGTATATTTTCCGCCCAGGAGCCGCCGATGACCGTTCCCCAGCAAGCCTTCCTCCGCGACGCGATGCGCCGCCTCAACATGACCCGCGAGGCATTCGCGAATCGCATCGGCGTCAGCCGCCGCGCGCTGGATACGTGGCTGCTTCCGGACGATTCGCAGGAATCGCGCGGGATGCCCGAGATCGTCGAGCGCTTCGTGTCGGAAATCGTCGAGCGTTCGGCGCCGGATGGCGAGAACTATACGCAAAGCGTAGACAAGCAAGGGCTCGCGAAGCAATTCCTGTTCGAAGGCAAGCCGCAGTTGATCTCGGTCGACCAGTTTTCGCGGGATTCGGTCGAGGCGCTGTTCCGCGTGGCCGACGTCATGCAGCCGATCGCGCGGCGTCACAAGATTTCACGCGTGCTCGAAGGCGCCGTGCTCGGCAACCTGTTCTTCGAGGCCAGCACGCGCACGCGCGTGTCGTTCGGCGCGGCCTTCTGCCGGCTCGGCGGCTCGGTGTGCGACACGACGGGCTTCACGTTCTCGTCGATGGCGAAGGGCGAATCGATCTACGACACGAGCCGCGTGATGGCCGGCTACGTCGACGCGCTCGTGATCCGCCATCCGGAAAAAGGCTCGGTGGCCGAATTCGCACGGGCGACCAACCTGCCGGTGATCAACGGCGGCGACGGCCCCGGCGAGCACCCGAGCCAGGCGCTGCTCGACCTCTACACGATCCAGCGCGAGTTTTCGCGGCTCGGCAAGATCGTCGACGGCGCGCACATCGCGCTGGTCGGCGACCTGAAGTACGGCCGCACCGTGCACTCGCTCGTCAAGCTGCTCGCGCTGTACCGCGGGCTGAAGTTCACGCTCGTGTCGCCGCCGACGCTCGAGATGCCGGCGTACATCGTCGACCAGATCTCGACGAACGGCCACGCGGTCGAGCAGACGAACGATCTCGCGGCGGGCTTGCGCGGCGCGGACGTGGTCTACGCGACGCGGATCCAGAAGGAGCGCTTCACCGACGAGTCGTTCGAAGGCTATACGCCGGATTTCCAGATCAACCAGGCGCTCGTCGACTCGGTGTGCAAGCCCGACACGCTGATCATGCACCCGCTGCCGCGCGACAGCCGGCCCGGCGCGAACGACCTGTCGGTCGACCTGAACCGCGACCCGCGTCTCGCGATCTTCCGGCAGACCGACAACGGTATTCCGGTGCGGATGGCGATCTTCGCGGTGCTGCTGGGCGTCGAGAATCTCGTCCAGCATTCGATGCGCGACGCGACGTGGCGCCCGCCGGCATACCTGGGGCCGGAGGATGCGGTGTTTCACGGAATCGACTGATCTGCGGCCGGTGGCGCGCGCCCGAACGGGAATTTGCTGCAGTTCAAGGGCCGCGCGCAGACGTAACGCATTCAACGCGCCGACTTGCACGGCGCGTTGTCATTTTCGGCGCCGGTGACGCGACGGCCGCCGACCCGGCGCCGGCGGAACCAAGAGTCGATCACACGCAGGCCTGCTGCTTCGAACGGCGCGACGTCGCGCGTGGCCACGATCGAACCGTTCGAGGCGGCGATTGCAGCGACGAAGCCATCGGCAGACGCCATTGCGTTGCCTGTCGCTCCCCGGCCACGAGCCTTCGCCCCCTCCGCAACATTCGTCAACAATTCCCCGACAAATGAGAACAAGAACGCTTCTCATTCGTAAAGAAATTACATAGAATGCCGTCTGAAAACAAATTGTAATAATCCCCGCCGGCATGCACATTTCCGTAGCGCACTGCCCCGGGAGCCACACCGCGAGGTCGAAGCGCACCATGAAGTCCCGTCCCGACGAGCTGAAGCTCGGCAAGTTCACCACCCTCTGCAGCGTGCTGGCCGCGAGCCCCGCGTTCGCCGACGGCACACCGCCCGCGGCGCCCGCCGGCACCGACGGCCATCTCGCGCCGATCGAGATCCAGGGCAAGACCGAGCACAGCTACAAGGCCGACTTTTCCGCTTCCGCGAAATTCACCGCGCCGCTCGTCGACACGCCGAAATCCGTCACCGTGATCCCGCAGGAACTGATCCAGAACAGCGGCGCGACCACGCTGACCGAAGCGCTGCGTACCGTGCCCGGCATCACGTTCGGCGCCGGCGAGGGCGGCAACCCGCTCGGCGACCGTCCGTTCATCCGCGGCTACGACACGCAGGGCAGCATGTTCGTCGACGGCATGCGCGACACGGGCGCCACCACGCGCGAAATCTTCAACACCGAGCGCGTCGAGATCACCAAGGGTTCCGACGGCGCGTACGGCGGCCGCGGCGGCGCGGGCGGCAGCATCAACCTGATCACGAAGGCCCCGCACCTCGGCACGACGGCCGCCGCGAGCGCGGGCCTCGGCACCGACCGCTATCGCCGCTTCACCGCCGACGGCAACTGGCAGTTCGCCGATCACGCCGCGTTCCGCCTGAACCTGATGAGCCACAACAACGACGTGGCCGGCCGCGACGCCGTCAACAACGAGCGCTGGGGCGTCGCGCCGTCGATCGCGTTCGGTCTCGGCACGCCGACGCGCGTGACCGCGAGCTACTACCACCTGCAGACGGACGACATGCCCGACGGCGGCATCCCGTACTTCTACACGACGTCGAACAAGCCCGCGAACGTCGGCACGATCTATCCGGCGCCCGTCGATCGCCACAACTTCTACGGCCTGATCGACCGCGACTTCCGCAAAACCACGTCGGACATCAGCACGATCAGGATCGAGCACGACATCACGCCGAACCTCACGGTGCGCAACACCGCGCGCTACACGGAATCGACGCAGGACTACATCTGGACGCAGCCGGACGACAGCCAGGGCAACGTGGTGAACGGCAAGGTCTGGCGCCGCAACAACAACCGCAACAGCGCGATCAACAGCCTCGCGAACCTGACCGAGCTGTTCGGCGAATTCCGCACGGGCCCGTTCAAGCACAGCTTCAACACCGGCATCGAGCTGTCGCGCGAATGGGGCAAGCGCGACTCGTACACGGTCGCGACCGACACCGGCAAGATCTGCCAGAAAGGCATCGGCGCCGCGTCCGGCTACAACTGCACGAGCCTGTGGTCGCCAAACCCGAGCGATCCGTGGGCCGGCTCGATCTCGCGCAACAACGACTACGCGCATGCGCGCACCACCACGAAGTCGATCTACGGCTTCGACACGATCGAGATCACGCCGCGCTGGCAGGTCAACGCCGGCGTGCGCGTCGACGACTACTCGACCCGCTTCACCGATACCAAGGCGAATGGCGGCAAGACCTACACGCGCGACGACACGCTGTTCAACTGGCAGGCAGGCCTCGTGTTCAAGCCCGCGCGCAACGGCAGCATCTATGCGTCGTATGCGACGTCGTCGACGCCCGCCGGCATGCTGCTCGGCGAAGGCAGCGAAACGCAGTCGCTCACGCCGGGCCGCGGCGGCGTCGGCCCGAATGCCGATCAGCTTTCTCCGGAAAAGAACCGCAGCATCGAACTCGGCACGAAATGGAACGTGCTGAACGACAAGCTGTCGCTGACGGCCGCGCTGTTCCAGATCGACACGACGAACGCGCGCGTGACGCTGCCGAACAACCAGTACGCGATGGTCGGCAACAAGCGCGTGCAAGGCCTCGAGCTCGGCGTCGCGGGCCAGATCACGAAGCAGTGGCAGGTGTTCGGCGGCTACACGTACATGAAGAGCGAACTGCGCGACAACGGCAAGGACACCGCGAACAACGGCAACCGCTTCCCGAACACGCCGAAGCACAGCCTCACGATGTGGTCGAACTACGACATCACGCCGAAGTTCACGGTCGGCGGCGGCGCGTTCTACATGTCGGAAGTGTTCGGCGATCCCGCGAACCTGCGCGCCGTGCCGTCGTACTGGCGCTTCGACGCGATGGCGCAGTACCGGATCAACAAGAAGCTCGATCTGCAACTGAACGTGAACAACCTGTTCAACCGCACCTACTTCGATCAGGCGTATCCGGCGCACTATGCGTCGATCGCGCCGGGCCGCTCGGCGTTCGTCACGCTGAACGCGCGCTACTGATCTATGGAGGCCGTGTCGCTGAAGGCGCTCGCGTCGGTCTCGCCGCGCGAGTTCGCCGACATCCTGGCCGGGCCGCCCGAGCGCGCCGCCGCGTGGGTCGCGGCGGCGGCCGAGCACGGCATCGTCGATGCACAGGCCGTGTACGGGCAGTACCTGCTCGACGGCCACGGCGTGCCGCGCGATCCCGCGGCCGCGCTCACGTGGTTCCGGCATGCCGCGCAGGCGAATCATCCGATGGCGATGAACATGCTCGGCCGCTGCTACGAGTTCGGCTGGGGCACGGCCGCGTGCGCGCCGGTCGCCGTGTACTGGTACCGGCTCGCCGCGCAGGCGGGCCTCGACTGGGGCATGTACAACTACGCGACCGCACTCGCCCTCGGCAACGGCGTCGACGAGAACCGCGCCGACGCGCTCGAGTGGCTCCGCCGCGCGGCCGCGCTCGGCCATGCGAAATCGATCAACCTGATCGGCGGCTTCTACGAGGACGGCTGGGTCGTACCGGTCGATATCGACGCCGCGTTCGACCACTATCGCCGTGCCGCCGTTGCCGGCGATTTTCGCGGCCAGTTCAACTACGCGCGGCTGCTCGCCGAGCGCGGGCGCGTCGACGAAGCGCTCGTGTGGCTCGCGCGGGTGCCGGCCACCGCGACACCCGCGTTCATCGCGAAGATGCGCGCGTATCTCGTGTCGTCGCCGCTCGACGCGTTTCGGTCGGCGGCGATGCAACTGGCGCCGCACGCAATGGAATCCGTATCATGATGCTTCACATCCCCGGCGTACTGACGAAAGCGCAGGTCGCGCAATGCCGCGAACTTCTCGATCGCGCCGAATGGATCGACGGCAACGCGACGTCCGGCGCGCAGTCGGCGCTCGCGAAACGCAACCGGCAATTGCCGGAAGGCTCGCCGGCCGCACGCGCGGTGGGCGACGCGATCCAGGATGCGCTCGCCCGCCATCCGCTGTTCTTTTCCGCGGCGCTGCCGCTCAAGGTGTTTCCGCCGCTGTTCAATCGCTATGCAGGCGGCGAGACGTTCGGCACGCACGTCGACAACGCGATCCGGCTGCTGCGCGGCACGGATTTCCGCGTGCGCAGCGACCTGTCGGCGACGCTGTTCCTCGAGGAACCCGATGCGTACGAGGGCGGCGAGCTGTGCGTCGAAGATACGTACGGCGTGCATCGCGCGAAGCTGCCGGCGGGCGACCTCGTGCTGTATCCGGCATCGAGCCTGCATCACGTCACACCGGTGACGCGCGGCGAGCGCGTGGCGTCGTTCTTCTGGATTCAGAGCATGGTGCGCGACGACGGCGACCGCACGCTGCTGTTCCAGCTCGATACGCAGATTCAGGCGCTTTCCGCGGAAAAAGGCGCGAAGGATCCGATGGTCATTTCGCTGACCGGGATTTATCACAATCTTTTGAGGAAGTGGGCGGATGCGTAGCGCGAGCCGGTCACGGCCCACGGCGCTTGCGCCGCATCGAAATGCGAGGCTAAAATGACCATAGTCTGATGACCATGACCATATCATGATGCCGCACGCTCCCGTATCGAAATCCGAATTCAAGGCTCGCGCGCTCGAATACTTCCGGCTCGTCGAGGCGTCGGGCGAAAGCCTGATCGTCACCGACCACGGCAAACCGA
The DNA here is from genome assembly GCF_030504405.1 of Burkholderia sp. AU44665. NCBI lineage: Bacteria > Pseudomonadati > Pseudomonadota > Betaproteobacteria > Burkholderiales > Burkholderiaceae > Burkholderia > Burkholderia sp. AU44665. The sequence continues at coordinate 1,090,622 of NZ_JAUJRI010000001.1, forward strand.
CGCTCGAGATCCGCCCGTATCGCTCGCGCGAAGCTCAGCCGTTGGACATATTGCGCGGGTCGGTCATGCGCTACGACAATCCTCTCGATCCGATTGCGGAAGATGATTGGGAGGCGTCGCGGTGATCGTGCTGGATACGCATGCATTGGTGTGGTGGGTAGCGGGCGACCCCGCGCTCAGCAAGAAGGCGCGGAGCGCGATCGATCGCGCGCGGAGCGAAGGTGCGCTCGCCGCATCGGCGATCTCCGCGTGGGAAATCGCGATGCTGGTGCGCAACGATCGCCTCGCATTGACGATGGATGTCGACGCGTGGCTCGCCACCGTCGCGCAGATCGACGGCATGCGTTTCGTGCCGGTCGATGCCGACATCGCCGCGAAATCCACCGACCTGCCCGGCACGTTCCACAAGGATCCGGCCGATCGCATGATCGTCGCGACCGCGCGGCGTCTCGGCGCGCCGCTCGTCACGCGCGACGAAAAAATCCGCGCGTACGCGCACGTCAAGACGCTCTGGTAAGCGTCGCCCGCGCTCGGGTCATATCGCGGCGCATTGTCCACGAGACTCTGGCATATTGGCGATTCGTCTGACCAAAACGACCGCGGCCACCCTGCTCGACATCGGCCGACGGCCTGCAACCGGCCTCGCCATCATGAACGCCACCGACCACGAATCGTCCGGCACGTGCTACACGCACAACGTGTTCATCAGCCGCGCGGCCGCGCGAAACCGCCAAATCCTCATCGACGCGCTGACCCGCACCGGCTTCACGAATTACCCGTCCGAATGGTGGCACTGGTCGTTCGGCGATCGCTATTGGGCCGTGATCCAGAACGAATCGCACGCAATTTACGGTCCTGTCGACGACGGCATGCTGGACGAAGCGGCGCGATGACAGTTTTCCCGATCCGGCAGGCGTGATTCGGTAACATCCTCACTTGCCGATCCCCGTGTGCTCCCGCACAATCGCAGCACCTGCCTCACTCCCCTCGCGCCGATGTCCTATGCGTCACTCGCCACCGGCGTCCTGCTCGCCGGCGGCCTTGGTCAACGCTTCGACCCGAGCGGCCTGCACAGCAAGCTGCTCGCCCGGCTCCCCGACGGCACGCCGGTTGCGGTGGCCGCCGCCCGCCGTCTCGCGGCAGCCACCGCCGACGTGATCGCCGTCGTGCGTCCCGGCGCCGAAACGCTTGCGATTCTGCTGAACGAAGCCGGCTGCCAGGTCGTCTATGCACCCGACGCGTTGCGGGGCATGGGCGCGAGCCTCGCGGCCGGCGTCCGGACGACGCCCGACGCGAGCGGCTGGCTCGTCGCGCTCGGCGACATGCCGTGGATCGCCGCTTCCACCTACGAAACGGTCGCACGCGCGCTCGAAGCCGACAACGCATCGATCGTCGCGCCCGCGCATCGCGGCGTGCGCGGGCATCCAGTCGGTTTCGCCGCACACCACTTCGAAGCACTTGCCGCCCTCGACGGCGACACGGGCGCCCGCGCGCTGTTCGCCAGCGCACCGGTGCAACTGCTCGACATCGACGATCCCGGCATCCTGCGCGACGTCGATACACCGGCGGACTTGCGCTGACTTCGATTGCGCGACCTCGCGAGATCCCGCACGAACACCGTCAATAGGCGGATTTCGCCGACGATCGGCAGCCTGCCGCAAGAACCCGCTGCAAACGCGCGCTCGATTGGCTATAACCAAGACGAGGCGCGTCCACCGCGCCACCGCCGTCACGCACCGCACGAGTTCCCCATGAGCGACCACACGACCCCGACGCCCGAGCCACCGGCCGACCCGAACCGCGACCCGGAAGACGACCCGTTCTCGTCGCCGCCCGGCCATCACGACAACCCGCAGCAGCCGGACGGACCGCCGAGCAAAGATCCCGTCTAGCCGCGCGCCGGCCGCTCCACGAATGCCGCCCGCCATGTCCGTGGCGAAGGCCTAGCGCGCCGTATATCCACCGTCGATCGGCAACGATACGCCGCTGATCATCGACGCCGCATCGCTCAGCAAAAACAGGATCGGCTCGACGACTTCGTCCGGCTGCGCGAACCGGCCGAGCGGAATCGCGGCGAGCATCGGCTCGCGCTTGTCCGGTGCGCTCCACGCGAACTGCGCCATCGGCGTGAGCGTGACGGTGGGATTCACGCTGTTCACACGAATGCCGTGCGGGCCGAGCTCGATGCACAGCACGCGCGTGATCGCGTCCATCGCCGCCTTCGACGCGCAATAGCTCAGATGCGCGGGCAGCCCGACGAGCGACGCCTGGCTCGACACGTTGACGATGCTGCCCCGCGCGTGCGCGTCACCGCGTCCGTCGCGCTCGATCATCCTTCGCGCGACGGCCCGCGCGACGAGCGCCGCACCGCGCGCATTGACGGCCATCACGCGATCGAAATGCGCGGCTTCGACGTCGAGCGCAGGCTCGAGCGACGCGATCCCCGCGCAATTGACGAGGCCGTCGAACGCATCGTACGCGGCGAGTGCGGCATCGATCGCGTGTTCGTCGCCGCCGACATCCATGCGCAACGTCTCGCACGCAATCTCCGCGGCGAGCGTGTCGAGCGCGGCCATGTCGCGCGCCGCCGCGACGACGCGCGCGCCTGCATGCGCCAGCGCGACCGCGCACGCACGGCCGATTCCGCTCGAGGCGCCCGTGACGAGCACCGTCGACCCACTGAAATCGAATCGTGTGTTCATGATGATGTCCCGAGCCTGTGCATGATCGGCTTGAGTGCCGGATACAGCGCCGTGTAGAGCGAAAAACGCGCGTCGTACGTTTTCGCGCGGTCGGCGTCGGGCCGTGCGCGCTCGACGAGCGTGACCCAGCCGCCCTGTGCGTCGTCGCGCGACACGAGCCCTGCGCCGACGCCCGCGAGCAGCGCGGCGCCCATTGCGGCTTCGACGTCCTGCTCGATCGTCCACACCGGAAAACCCGTCACGTCGGCGATGATCTGCATCCACAGCGCCGAATGCGCGGCGCCGCCGACGACGATCAATCGATCGTCCAGCGCCGCCGCGCCACGGCGGCCGGCCTCGATGTTGTGGCGCAACGCGAACGCGACGCCTTCGAGTACCGCACGATAAAGATGCGCACGCGTATGCGCGAGACTCAGCCCGACGAACGCGCCGCTCGCCTTCGCATCCCACACCGGGCTGCGCTCGCCCATCAGGTACGGCAGAAACAGCACGCCGCCGGCGCCGGCCGGCACGCGCTCGGCCGCCTCCTCGAGCAACATGTGCGGATCGCCGTGCGGCAGCAGGCGCGCCGCGTCGATTTCCGCGTGACAGAACTGGTCGCGAAACCATGCGACCGATGCGCCGGCCGTGATCGCTCCGCCGAACACGTAGAGGTCGCGCTGCCCGTCGAACACGTGCGGCATGCTGACGAGACCGTGGCGCGCATCGACGTGCCGGTTCACGTAGCCCCAGCACATGCTCGTGCCGATCATCGCGACGTGCTGCCCGGTGCGCGTGGCACCGGCCGCGAAGGTCGCCACCGACGCATCGACGCCGCCTGCCACGACGGGCGTGCCGGCCGGCAGGCCGAGTTGGGCGGTCCATTGTGACAGCAGGCCGCCGACGACGTCCGTCGAATCAACCAGCCGCTCGGGCATCATCGTCGCCGGAATGCCGAGCATGTCGAGCGCGTCGTCCGACCACTCGCGGCGCGCGACGTCGTACACGCCGCCGATATTGCCGGCCGAACTGTGGTCGACCGCGACTTCGCCGGTCAGCAGATAGATCACGTACGCGTTCGGCGGCAGGAAATAGCGCACGTTCGCCCACACGTCCGGCCGCTGGTCGCGCAGCCACAGCATCTTGGTGAACCCGTAGTAGCTGTCGACGCCGTTGCCGGTAATCACGCGCAGCCGCTCGACGTTCACGTGTTCGTTGACCCAGTCGACTTGCGCGGTCGCGCGCCGGTCCATCCAGATCAGGCACGGATGCAGCGGCCGCATGTCGATGTCGACCGGGATGCCCGAGCCGCCGTACAGGCTGCTCACGCATACCGCGCGAATCGCATCGGCCGGCACGCCCTGCGCGCGCGCGTCGCTCACGCAGCCCGCGATGCAGTCGAGCACCGCGTCGAACCACACCTTCGGCCACTGCTCGGCCCACAGCGGGCGCGGCGTATCGGGCTGGTAGCCGGCCGAGCGCCGCGCGACGATCGTGCCGTGCCGGTCGACGAGCAGCGCCTTGGTGCTCTGCGTGCCGATGTCGACGCCTATGACGTATTCCATGATGTCTCCGGTGAGGCGCGCGCCGGCCGTCAGCGGGCCGGCTTCAGCAGCACCTTGATCGATTCGGGCGATTTCGCGACGCGGATCGCGTCGTCCCATTCCTCGAGCGCGAAACCGTGCGTGACGATGCCCTTCGACGTGACGAGCCCGCGCGCGAGCAGGTCGATCGCGACCGGATAGCAGTATGGCCCGAGGTGCGCGCCGCGTACGTCGAGCTCCTTGCGGTCGCCGATGATCGACCAGTCGACGGTCGCATCCTCGCCGAACACGCTGAATTCGACGAAGCGGCCGAGCTTGCGGATCAGGTCGAGCCCCTGGTTCACGCCGACCGGCGCACCGGTCGTCTCGATGTACACGTCGCAGCCATAGCCGTCGGTGAGCGCACGGACGATCTCGCGCGCGTCGTCGCGCTTCGGGTTGATCGTCACGTCGGCGCCGTACTGCCGCGCGAGTTCGAGCCGTTCGTCGATCAGGTCGATCACGACGAGTTTCTTCGGCGTCTTCAGGTGCGCGACCTGCGTCATCATCAGCCCGAGCGGGCCCGCGCCCGCGATCACGACGACGTCGTCGAGCTGGACGTCGCCGCGGTTCACCGTGTGGATCGCGCACGACAGCGGCTCGATGATCGCGGCATCCTCGAGCGATATGCCGAGCGGGATCTTGTGGACGATCGCGGTCGGCGGAATGCGCATGTACTCGGCCATCCCGCCGTCGGCGACCTCGCGCTGGAAGCCGAAGATGTTGTGCACCTCGCACATCCAGTACTGGCCCGACCTGCAATAGCGGCACTTCCCGCACGGCACGATCTGCTCGGCGATCACGCGCTCGCCCAGCGCGACGCCGAAATGCTCGGCCGCGCCGTCGCCGAGCGCTTCGACATAGCCGAAGAATTCGTGGCCGGGAATCACCGGCGCCTTCACCCATGGGCTCGGGCCGCCCCAGAACATCTTGGCGCCGGTGTAGCACTTGCAGTCGCTCGCGCAGATGCCGCATGCGGCGATGCGGATCACGAGCTCGTTCGTACCGGGGCGCGGCATCGCGACCTGTTCGACGCGATAGTCCTCGGGGCCGTGGCAGACGACCGCGGTCATGCGCGGTTGGGCTTCGGGTGTCGTCATGAGTTGTCTCTTTTCTGAATGATTCGGATAACCGATATTTCCGTCGTTACCGCGATCGCTCGCGGCTGATGTAGATCGCGAGCAGGATGATTCCGCCCTTGATCACGTTCTGCACATACGGGTTCACGCCGATCATGTTGAGCCCGTTGTTGAGCACGCCGAGCAACAGTGCGCCGACCAGCGTGCCGAGAATCGCGCCGCGCCCGCCGGAGATCGACGTGCCGCCCATCACGACGGCCGCGATCGCGTCGAGCTCGAAGCCCACGCCCGCGTTCGGCTGCCCGCTCATCAGGCGCCCGGTCAGCACGATCGCGGCAAGCGCGGACGTGAGCCCGGCCAGCGTGTAGACGATCAGCTTCACGCGCGCGACGCGCACGCCGGTGAGCCGCGTCGCCTGCTCGTTGCCGCCGATCGCATACACGTAGCGGCCGAACGGCATCCGGTCGAGCAGCAGCCACGCGATCGCATAGACCACCAGCATGATCAGCACCGGCGCCTGGATGCCGAGCACCTTGCCGCTGCCGAAGAACGCGACCCAGTCGGGCAGCCCATCGATCGGATAGCCGCCCGTGTAGATCAGCGCGAGGCCGCGCGCGATGCCCATCGTCGCGAGCGTGACGATGATCGGCGGCATTCCCGCGAACGCGACGAACACACCGTTCAGGACACCGAAGCCGAGGCCGACCGCGATGCCGATCGCCAGCGCGGCGACCGCGTTGACGCCCGCGACCATCAGCCCGGCCGCGAGCGTGCCCGACAGCGCCATCACCGAGCCGACCGACAGGTCGATCCCGCCCGTCAGGATCACGCAGGTCATGCCGACCGCGATGATCGCGTTGATCGACACCTGGCGCAGCACGTTCTCGAGGTTCGCGGCGGACAGGAAGCTCGGGCTCGCGATCATCATCGCGATGCAGACGACGACGAGGCCGACGAGCGGATAGAACAGCGTCGAGCGGCGCAGTTGCGCCCACATCGCGCGCGGCGGCGGCGCGTCGCCGTTTCCGGCCGTGGCCGCGAGCGTCGTCGAACGCGTGGAAGAAGAATCAGGCAGGTTCATGGGTCGCTCCTCGTGTGCCGGCCGTGGCATAGGTCATGACCGTGTCGGGATCGATCTCGTCGCCGGCGAGCGTCGCCTCGATGCGGCCTTGCCGGAACACGGCGACGCGATCGCACATGCCGACGATTTCCGGCAATTCGGACGAGATCATGATGATGGCGTAGCCGCGCGCGGTGAGTTCGCGCATCAGCCCGTAGATTTCGGCTTTCGCGCCGACGTCGATGCCGCGCGTCGGCTCGTCGAAGATCAGCACCGACGTGTGATGGTTCAGCCAGCGCGCGATCACGACCTTCTGCTGGTTGCCGCCGGACAGCGTCGCGACCTCGGTGTGGATCGACGGCGCCTTGACACCGACGCGCCGCATCACGTCGTGCGTGGTGCGCGCCTCGCTTCGCCGGTCGATCAGCCAGCGCATCGACCGGTACTTGCCGAGGTTGTTCAGCGAGATGTTGTCGCGAATCGAGAACGACGTGACGAGCCCTTCCGTCTTGCGGCTTTCCGGCAGGATGCCGATGCCCGCGCGCAGCGCGTCGGCCGGATCGGCGAGCTTCGCCGCCGCGCCGCGCACGCGCAGCGCCTTGCGATGAGCACGCGTCGCGCCGATCACCGCGAGCGCGGTCTCGGTACGCCCCGAGCCGACCAGCCCCGCGAAACCGAGGATCTCGCCTTCATGCAGCGCAAAGCGGTTCACCGGGCCGTCGCGCGCGATCTGCAGCGCATCGACCTCGAGCACGGTCGGCGCGTCGGCCGGCCGCGCCGGCTTCGGCGGAAAGCTGCTTTCGATCCGGCGGCCGACCATCATCCGCACCAGTTGCTCGACGTCGGTATGCGCGACGTCGGTCGTCGCGACGTACTGGCCGTCTCGCAGCACCGTGATGCGGTCGCACACCGCGAAGATCTCGTCGAGGTGATGCGAGATGAAGATCATCGCGACGCCCTGCCGCTTCAACTCGCGCATGATCGCGAACAGGTGCTCGGCCTCGGCCGGCGTGAGCGTGGCGGTCGGCTCGTCCAGGATCAGGATGCGCGCGTCGAGCGACAGCGCCTTGCCGATCTCGACGAACTGCTGTTGCGCGACCGACAGCGCGCGGATCGGCGCATCGAGATCGATCGCCACGCCCAGGCGCGCGAAGATGGCGGCCGCCGCGGCGCGCATCCGCTTGCGGTCGCGCGCGCCCCAGCGGTTGCGCAGCTCGCGGCCGAGGAACAGGTTGTCGACGGCATCGAGGTGCGGAATCAGGCTGAATTCCTGGAACACGATGCCGACGCCGGCCGCGACCGCGTCGTGATAGTCGGCGAAATGACGCGCGGCGCCGTCGATCTCGATCGTGCCGGCATCCGGCTGGTGGATGCCGCACAGGATCGTCATCAGCGTCGACTTGCCCGCGCCGTTCTCGCCGAGCAGCGCATGAATCTCGCCGCGCGAGATCTCCAGATGAATGTCGGACAGCGCCTTCACGCCGGGAAAGCTTTTCGTGATGTGGCTGAGCCTGAGTATCGTGTCCATCGGCTTCTCCGTGCGAAGGGCGTCGGCCGCGCCGCCGCCCTTCGCGTCGCGTCGCACGTCGTTCACCAGCTGAAACCCTTCGCGTTGCCGCGATCGACGACCTTCACGTCGACAGGGATCGCCTTGGGCACCGTCGCGCCCCACTTGCGCGCGATCGCGATGCCGAGCGCGATGCGCACCTGGTCGGCCGGGAACTGCGCGGTCGTCTCGATGAACTTCGAGTTCGGCTTCTGGATCGCGGCGATCGCCTCGGGCGCGCCGTCGACGCTCGTCAGCTTGATGTCCTTGCCGGAACCCTCGATCGCGGCGAGCGCGCCCATCGAGCCGCCGTCGTTCACGCTGAAGATGCCCTTCAGGTTCGGATGCGCGGAGATCATGTTCTCGGTCACCGACAGCGCGGCGGCGCGCTCCTGCTTGCCGTTCTGCGTATCGACGAGCTTCACGTTCGGGAATTTCGCGAGCCCGGCCTTGCAGCCGCGCACGCGTTCGAGAATCGGCACGACCGGAATGCCGTCGAGGATCGCGACCTCGCCGCTGCCGCCGATCGCCTTCGCGAGGTATTCGCACGACATCACGCCCGCGTCGTAATTCTTCGAGCCGACGAACGAATCGACCGGCCCGTTCGCGTTCGCATCGACGGCCACGACCACCGCGCCGGCCTTCTTCGCCTGCGTGATCGCCGACTGGATGCCGGTCGAATCGGTCGGGTTCACGAGCAGGATGTCGATCTTCTTCTGCAGCATGTCCTCGACGTCGCTCACCTGCTTGCTGACGTCGTGATGCGCGTCGGTGACGACGACCTGCGCGCCGATCGACGCGGCCGCTTCGTTCAGCGCCTTCTGCATCGTCACGAAGTACGGGTTGTTCAGTTCCTGGAACGTCATGCCGATCCGCAGCGGCGCGGCGTGCGCGGCGGCGGCGGGCAACAGGGCCGCGGTGGCGAGCGCGGCAACGGCCGCCAGGCGGGCGGCGCGACGGGAAGAAGAAGCGGGCGATGCGTGCGTCATGACGGTGTCTCCAGATTGTGTGCGGCTTTTTCGTGGGTGAATGCGCCCCTCGCGGCGCAAGCGACGCGATTCGGCTGGGTAAAACGGTTGGGAAAACTCGGGCGGGCAACGGCCCGGCGATCATCCGGGCTGCGGCATGAGTTCAGGCGCGCCGGGCGTCAGCACGCGCGGCGGAAGCGGGTTACCGGTGGGCGCCGCATGCAGCGCCAGTTCGCGGCTGCGCGCGTTCAGGCGCTGCAGCGCGCGGAATTCGGACGGCGCCATCCCCTTCACCGCGCGGAACTGGCGGTTGAAGTTCGACACGTTGTTGAAGCCGGCCTGAAAGCAGATGTCGGTGATGCTCGCGTCGTCGGCGAGCAGCATCTGGCACGCGGATTCGATCCGCAGACGATTCACGTACTGGACGAACGGCATGCCCGTATGGCGATGGAACGCGCGCGAGAACGCGCTGACGCTCTGCCCGGTCAGTTGCGCGAGATCGGATTCGCGCAGCTCGGACGCGAGGTTCTTGCCGATATACGACAGCGCGTGGCTGAGCCGCGTCGGCGTGACGTCGGCCTGGTCGTAGGCGGGGCTCGCGAGCAGCGTGCGTTCGGCCGCGCCGCACAGCCGTTCGAGAATCGTCATGAACAGCGCGATGCGGCGCATCCCGCGCGCGGTCAGCAGCTCGTCGAACAACGGCGCGATCGCGGCGCTCGTCGCGGCGTCGAAGCCGACCCCGCGCCGCGCATCGTCGAGCAGCGCCTGCGCGTCGCGGCATTCGGGGAATGCGTCCATGCAGCGCCGCACGAACGATGGATCGAACTGGATCACGAGATTGCGGCGCTCGACGGTTTCGCCTGCGGCCATGTCGCTGACCCAGTTGTGCGGCAGGTTCGGCCCGAGCAGCACGAGATGGCCGGGGCCGAACGAGCCGATGTGATCGCCGACGAAATACTTGCCGTGCGTCGCGACGATCAGGTGCAGCTCGAATTCGGGATGGAAATGCCAGCGGATCGTGCGATACGGATAGCCGTGCGACCAGACCTTGAACGACTCGTCGCGTCGCACGTCGACCACTTCGAGATCGGGGTGCATCATGTTGGCGTCTCCATTCCCTTGGTTCGCTGGCCGGCCTGTTCGGCTGTGCGCGCGTGCGCCGCGTGTCTCGCGCGGCGCCGCGACCGGTCGCATGGGAAGCAATGTAGGTCGATCGCGCGCGCGGCTCCACCAACTTTACGCCTGATTTTCGATACTTTTTTGCCGCCTGCGGGCGGAAATGGCGCCAGAAGGCAAATTTGTTGCGGTGCGGAACGGTGCGGCGGCCGCCGCGCCCGTCGCCCGCGCCGGCTTACGCCGCCGCTTGCTCGCGCGCCGTGCGCGCCTCGTACGCCTTCAGGTGGTTGTACGCGATCCGCAGCAGCGACAGCGTATCGGCCGCCTGCGGGTCGCGCCGCGCGAGCAGGTCGCCGATCACGTGATCGGCCTCGACGCGCGCATGGTTCTCGACGTCGCGCAGCATCGACGCGGTCAGCGGCGACGGCGTCAGCACCATCCGCTGCATCCGCTCGCTGGCCGCCGGGTCGGGCCGATGGCCGTTGTATTCGGCGATCGCGCTGCATTCGGCGAGCATCGTCTCGAGCAGGCGGCGGCCGTCCGGCGCGGCGAGAATGTCGCCGATCGACCCGCGAAACAGCGACGTGCTCGCGGCGAGCGTTGCCAGAAACACCCACTTGTCCCACATCCGCGCGGCGATGTCGTCGCTGAGCGTCGCGTCGAAGCCCGCGCCGCCGAGCACGTCGGCCACCGCGCGCACGCGCGGCGATTCGCCGCCGGCCAGCTCGCCGAACGACACGCCGTGCGTGTCGTTCAGATGCACGATGCGCTGCTCGCGATCGAGCGTCGCCGCGATCACGCACAGGCCGCCGAGCACCTGCGCGGCGCCGAAGCGCTCGCGCAGCACGTCGAGGTGGCGCATCCCGTTGAGCATCGGCAGGATCAGCGTCCGCGGCCCGACGAACGGTGCGAACGACGCAATCGCGTCGTCGAGGCTGTACGCCTTGCAGCTCAGCAGCACGAGATCGAACGGCGCGACGCCGGCGCCCGCGTCGCCCGCGCGCACGGTCTGCACGTTCGCAAGCGTCAGGTCGCCGCGCGGGCTGCGGATCAGCAGCCCGTCGCGCGCGAGCGCGGCAGCGCGGCCCTCGCGCACCAGGAACGTCACGTCGCGCCCCGCCGCGGCCAGCCGGCCGCCGAAGTATCCGCCGACCGCGCCGGCCCCTACCACCAGAATCCGCATCGTTGCCTCCTTTCGGTTTCGTTCGGTGCCCACGCGCTGCCCGTGCGGGCGCGACGCAGACCGTCGCCCGACAGTATAGCGGCCGCTGTTATGCATATGCATAGATGCCCGCGCCCGCGTCGCGGACATCGGGAAATGACCGCTTCTAAGGGATTTCCCGTCTACGGCGACACGCATGGCGCGCCGTCAAGAGACTTATCCCGTCACGCCGTTCCGGCAAGCGTTCTCGACTGACCAACCTCACACCATGCGCAATCTTTCCCTGAATCAAAAACTCGCGTCGATGATCGTCATCCTGTGGCTCGGCCTGCTCGTGATCGCCGGGCTCGGCGCATGGCAGACCCGCGCGTCGATGATCGCGGACCGCCGCGACCAGCTTGCGTCGCTGGTCGCGCAGGCCGCGAGCGTGACCGATCACTACTACAAGCTGTCGCAGCAGAACGCGCTGCCGGAAGCCGATGCGAAGCAGAAGGCGCTCGAGGCGATCGCCGCGATGCGCCACGGCGCCGACGGCTATATCTCGGTCAACGATTCGAAGCCGGTGATCGTGATGCATCCGATCAAGGCCGAGCTCAACGGCAAGGACGTGTCGAATTTCACCGATCCGAACGGCCAGCACCTGTTCGTCGAGATCGTGAAGGCCGGCAACGCGGAAGGCGGCAAGGGCTTCGTCGAATATCTGTGGCCGAAGCCGGGCGCGGACAAGCCGCAGGAGAAGACCAGCGCCGTGCAGCGCTTCGCGCCGTGGGACTGGTATCTGGTGACCGGCATGTACATGGACGACGTGCGCACGGCGGTGCTCGCAAGCGTCGGCCGCTGGTTCGCGATGACGGCCGTGCTCGGCGCGATCGCGACCGCCGTGATGGTGATGGTACTGAAAAGCGTGCGCGCGAACCTCGGCGGCGAGCTCGAAGTGGCGCTCGACGCCGCGCAACGCATCGCGCAGGGCGACCTGACCGCGCGCGTGGCCGTGAAGCAGGACGATCGCGGCAGCCTGCTGCATGCGCTGCACACGATGCAGGGCGGGCTGATCGACATGGTGTCGCGCGTCCGCACCGGCACAGAGAACATCAACGTCGGCGCGAGCGAGATCGCCTCCGGCAACACGGACCTGTCGCAGCGCACCGAGGAACAGGCGGCCGCGCTCGTGCAGACCGCGTCGAGCATGGACCAGATGACCGCGAACGTGAAGCAGAACGCGGACAGCGCCGCGCAGGCCGCGTCGCTTGCCGGCCAGGCCGCGCAGGTCGCGACGCGCGGCAGCGCGGTGGTCGACGACGTCGTGCGCACGATGAACGAGATCACCGACCGTTCGCACAAGATCGGCGACATCATCGGCGTGATCGACGGGATCGCGTTCCAGACCAACATCCTCGCGCTGAACGCGGCCGTCGAAGCGGCGCGGGCGGGCGAACAGGGCCGCGGCTTCGCGGTGGTCGCGGCCGAAGTGCGCTCGCTCGCGCAACGCTCGGCGACGGCGGCCAAGGAAATCAAGTCGCTGATCGTGTCGTCGAACGAGACGGTGCAGCACGGCGCGACGCTCGTCACGCACGCGGGCGAGACGATGGCCGAGATCGTGCAATCGGTGCGGCGCGTGAACGAGATCCTCGACGAAATCAGCCACGCATCGCGCGAGCAGAGCGCCGGGATCGAGCAGGTCAACCGCGCGGTGGGCGAGATGGATCAGGTCACGCAGCAGAACGCGGCGCTCGTCGAGCAGGCCGCGGCGGCCGCGCATTCGCTGCGCGATCAGGCCGAGGCGCTGCGCGACGCAGTGACGCGGTTCGCGTTGCCGGCCTGACGGCGCCCTGCCCCGCACTCACACCGCGCTGCCCGCCCGCCGCGCGGCCTCGGCGCTGCCGAGCCCCAGCCCCGCCGCCCGCTGGATCAGCTCGACGTCGTTGTTCGCGCCGAGCTTCTTCATCGCGCTGATCTTCTGCGCGCTGACCGTCTGCTTGCCCTTGCTCAGGCGCTGCGCGATCGTCTTGATCGGTACGCCCGCCAGATACAGGCGAATCACCTCGATCTCGCGCGCCGACAGCTTCACGGGCGCGTCGCCGCGCGTGCCGAGCGCATCGACCGCGCGCCGCACGGACGGCGACAGGTAGGCGCCGCCGCTGTAGCTCGAATGGATCGCCGTGACGATGTGGCCGACCTCGTCGAGCTTGCTGACGATGCTCACGCCGCCGTTCGCGAGGATCGACCGGAAGATCAGCGGGTTCTCGTTCGCGACCAGCGCGACGATGCCGACGTTCGGCCGCGTGCGGCGCAGCCAGTCGAACAGCGCGAGGCCGTCCATCTGCTCGTCGCCGCGAATCGCATAGTCGACCAGCACGATGTCGCAATCGACGCCGCCGAGCGACGCGACCAGTTCGGCCGCGCTCCGGTAGACCGCGACGAGCTCGATCGCGCAGCTGCTGTCTGCGATCTGCTCGATACCGGCCAGCGTCAGCGGCCAGTCGTATGCGACGACGATGCGAACGTTGAATTTCCTCATGCGCAGTTCCTGGTGGTTCACCGGCCCCGCCACGCGAAGCGCACGCGACCGGTTGGGCGTTGAAATGACGTTCAGGCTATTTTTAGCCTGAACGCCGATTCTATGAATGTCCGCCCGGGCGCGATATCGGACGGCGTACGAATTGGCCGCCGAAAACGTAATACAGGTTTGATATTTGCGGCGTTCGACGCGCGACGGTCGGCAGACGGCCCGCCGCGGCATCGGCCGGATGGCCGGCCGCACGCACCGCGCGGCCGGCCAGCGGGTAAAATTGCGCGTTTGCATGCCACCCCGGCCCGCCGGCGGCGAGCGACGCGCCGTCACCGGCCGCGCGCGCCCGCGCCTTCGCCGGCTTGCCCGTACTGCCCGCTTTCCTCATGACCGATTCCGACCTGCAATCCGACGACACCTCCATCCACGAAGACGGCCTCTGGCGCGACAACGGCTGGACGGCCCGCATCATCAAGAACGAAGACGACGACGGCTGGGCCGTCGAAATGGTCAAGGACGGCGAGTCCGAGCCCGCGCTCGTCGGGCCGTGGACCATGGGCCGCGACAAGAAGAACCCGAAACCGATGGACGCGAACGCGTTCCGCACGCTCGTGAAGACCGCGACCGAAGTGCTGATGCGCCACGAACAGCAGCGGCGCGCGATGCTGCACAAGGAAGTGACGGTGCAGGACGAAGCCGGGCAGGATGTGTCGGTGACGCTCGACATCGTGCCGGACGAGTTCGAACCGTATGCGCAGCTCAAGGCATGCGATCCGTATGGCGAACTGCTGGCCGAAGCGAAGGTGTCGGCCGGGTTCAAGCTCAACAAGGCCAGCGCCGAACGCTGGGTCGCATCGGGTTTCGACCGGCCGGCCTGAGCGCGCGCGGCGCGCCGAAGCGCGCGGTCAGGCGCCAGCGCCCCGCTGCGCGCGTGCGAGCCGGCGGGCGGCCAGCTTGCGCCGCACCAGTTCCTCGAATTGCGGCGTCGCGGCCTCCGGGTCGCGCGCGGCCAGGCCGAGCACGTTGCGTGCGAGCTGGATCGGCGTCAGCACGATGCCCCACGGCAGCCCCCACCAGCCGAGCGCGGCCGACGCGAGCAGCGCGAGCGCCTGCTTCCTGCGGCCGCAGCGGCGGCAGCACACGTGGCGCCGCGTCGCCCAGCGCGTCACGAACACGAGCGACACGACGCGATGCGACGCGTGAATATCGACCGGCTGCCCTTCGCGCAGGCAGATCGGGCATGGCCCGTAGCGCCAGTCGTCCACATACTGCCGAACCTTCGCGTCGGGCACCCGTTCGGCCTCGACGACGACCGGATGCGCCTGCGCGCATGCCGGGCCGCAATAGCGGCGGCCGTCGATCGACTGCCCGCCGACCAGGAACGTCCTGCCGCACTGACTGCACTCTGCCACGATGACCTCGGATAAGCGTGATGCGCCGCGTGCCGGTTGCGCGCCCATCGATGCGCGTTCCGGCCGGGCCGTTTCCTGTTTTAACGGCTGCCGCCGCGCGGTCTTGAGCGGCGCCGCCGCGGCGCGTCAGCCATGCAGCCCGTGCGCGGTCATCAGACGGTACAGCGTCGCCCGCGAGATTCCCAGCTCCGACGCGGCGTTCGCATGCTGCTGGCGGTGACGCAGCAGCGTTTCCTCGATCGCGTGCCGCTCGGCCTGCCGGCGCGCCTGCGCGAGCGTCGGCGGGCGCAGCGACGTGTACGCGTGCAGTTCGAGATCGGCGGCGGAGATCAGCGGGCCGTTCGTCATCACGACCGCGAAGCGGATCCGGTTGATCAGTTCGCGGACGTTGCCGGGCCACGGATAGTTGTGGATCGCTTCGATCGCGCACGGCGTGAAGCCGCGAATCCGGTACGAGCCGTCGCCGCGATAGCGCCGCAGCACGTCGTCGGCCAGCAGCATGATGTCGCGGCCGCGCATGCGTAGCGGCGGCTCGTCGATCCGCAGCACGCACAGGCGGTAGTACAGGTCGGCGCGGAACCGCCCGGCCCGCATCGCGGCTTCGAGATCGACGTGGGTCGCCGACACGATCCGCACGTCGACCGGAATCGACGCATGCCCGCCGAGCCGCTCGATCTTCCCTTCCTGCAGGAACCGCAGCAGGCTCGCCTGGCTCTCGAACGGCATGTCACCGATTTCGTCGAGAAACAGCGTGCCGCCGTGCGCGGCCTCGATGCGGCCGATCTTGCGCTGGTGCGCGCCCGTGAACGCGCCGCGCTCGTGCCCGAACAGTTCGGCCTGCAGCAGCGACGTCGGGATGGCCGCGCAGTTCACGGCGACGAACGGTGCGTCGGCGCGCGACGACTGCCGGTGGATCGCCGCGGCCGTCAGCTCCTTGCCGGTGCCGGATTCGCCGGCGATGAACACGGTCGCGTCGGTGTTCGCGACCTTGCGGATCGTCGCGAACAGCCGGCGCATCGCGCCGCACGCGCCGATCATCTCGCCGCCGGGCGGCGGCGCCTCCGCGGCCGGGTCGCCGTCCGCGAGCTTCAGCATCCCGTATGCATGGCCGACGAGATAGCCGATCGTCGTGTACGCCGCCGGGTTGCGCACGTAGTCGAAGCAGCAGCGGCGGATCAGGCGCGCGATCGCGAGGTTGCGCAACCGCTCGCCGCCGGCGAACGCGAGCCAGCCGACACGCGGGTCGCGCAGCAGCGCCTCGAACGACGCGACGTCCGGCGACGCGAAACTGTCGAAATCGACGATGCCCGCATGCGGACGGTTCGCCCTGACGAGATTCAGCGCATCGGCCACGGTTTTGGCGCGCCGCACGTCCCAGCCGCGCGACGCGAGCATATCGACGAGCGCGGCATCGTGTCGCTGCGACAGGTAAACGAGCGGGCGCGACGGCGCGACGGGGTCGTGCCGGACCGCGATGAACGGCAGCGCGCTCATCTGCCGTTCGACCTCTCGCGGGCCTGACATGCTCGGTTGACAACAATGGTTCACGATCGCCTCGCCGCATAAGGGTGGGTATCGGAGCGGCCGTTGCCCGATCGCGCCGGCGGGGCCTGCGGCCCTGCGGCGCGGCGCCGCTCCGTCCTCGAATCGATGCCGTGTCATCGGCAGAACACGACGCGCTGCGTGTAGACCTGCGGCTCGACGACGGGCTTCGCCGATCCGTCGAGATCGTCGCGATAGGCGCGGTAGGTCTTGCCGTTTACCGTCACGTCCGACGCGCGGGCCGTCTCGATCCGGTCGAGCCCGGTGTGCCGCCATGCGTTCACCCGGTCCGCCGCCGTGACGGCCGGCTCGCCCGCGATCCTCTGCGTGAGCGCGCTGCCGTCGCTCCACGGTTGCGTCCGCATGTCCTCGGCGTGCTGCATCGCGCCGACCGTCTTGCCGGTCGGCCTCGGCCCGCTCTGTGCGTCGAACGGCGCGCCTCGGCCGTACACCGGCGATTGCCACGATGGCGCGTGGCCCGCTTCCGGCATCATGTAGATCATCTGCGGATCGCCGATCATCATCATCGGTGCGCATGCCGCATTGTCGGGACGGCCGAGGGTCGACAGCGCCTGCTGCACGCTCGCGGCGTTCGCAAGCGTCTGCTCGCTCAGAATGACGAAGACCGCGGGATTCTGGAAAACCGACTGCGCAGCGGCTTGCACGCTGGTCAGCAGCAAAGCGACCAAAAAGATCCTCATGATTGAGGCCTCCTTGCATCCTCGTCACGCAAAAAGAGGTGTTGACCTCGGGGATCGGAACAACACCCGTCAAACAGGAAACGACCATCGGGCATCGGGCCGAACGCCTGCCGTGCGGCCGGCGCGCCGGTCGCACGGCAAACCGGTCCGCATGCTTACGACGAGGTACTCGTCGAGACGACGGTCGGCGCCGGCGCGACCGGCGCAGCGGGTGCGGCCTGCTGGTCGACCGTGGCCGGCGACAACGCTTGCGCCGGATCGGTCAACGCCGATGCGGCGGCGGGCGGCGCGGCGGCGGCTACTGCGGGTTCGACCGCGTCCGGCACTTTCGCGACGGGGGCCGGCACGTCGGCCGGTGCCGCGGCGACGGCCGGCGGCGCGGCCTCCGGGGCAGGCGATTCGGCCGATGCCTGCGGCGCCGGTTCGACAGCCTTCACATCGACAGCCTTCGCATCGGCTGCCGGCGCCGCGACGACGGCAGCCGCCGGCATCGGTTCGGCCACCATCTCGCCCGCAGCCCGCGCCGTGTCGGTCGCGGCCGGCATCGGCTCCGGTACTTTGTCGGCGACGGGCTGTGCTGGCTCGGGAGCCGTGTCGGCGACGGCCGGAGCAGGCCCGGGCGTCTTGTCGGCAACCGCCGGCGCGGGTTCGGAGGCTTTGTCGGCGACCGGCTGCGCGGGTTCCGGCGCCTTCGTATCGGCAACCGGTGCGGCCGGCGCTGGCGTGGCCTTGTCGGCCGCGACCGGAGCGGCAATGACCGCTGCAGCCGGCACGGCGGCCATTGCGGCGGCCGGTACGACCGACGCAGCGGGCGCGGCGACGGCCGCAGGCGCGGCTGTCGCCACGGGTGCCGCGGCCGAGGGGACTGCCGCGGCAACGGCCGGCGCTGCAACGACCGGAGCGGCTGTGGTAACGGCCGGCGTCGCGACGGCAGGCGCGGCGGCGACGGGCGCCATCGTCGGGACAGGAACCGGCACCGAAACAGGCGCGGCGCGCATCGACGCCGTCTCGATCGGGCGCGTCGCCGCGGGCGCCGGCGAGGCCGAGCCGAGCGGCGGCAGGCCCATCCGGTCGCGCACGATCGGATCGCGATACTTGATGTCGTCCGCGACGGTCGCTTCGACGCTGGGCGCCACGTTCGAACGCGCGAGCGGCGCGGTCGTGCCCGGACACAGGTGCCCGGTCGCCTCCACCGCGCGCCGGTTCGCGTCGCTCTGGCACAGCAGCGCGAGCGCCACGTCGGTCAACCCCATCGCACGGAATTCGCGCGCATCGAGACGCCGCACGCAGGCCTGGTCGACCAGCGTCGTGCCGCCCGTCGCGCCGAACCCCGGGAACGACACGCCGACGCTCACCGAGCCCATGCAGGTATCGGACAGCGTGGTCGTGAGGCCGGGCGCCTGGATCGACGGGTTCGTCTTGATCGTCTGCGTACCCGAGTAATTGACGTTTTCCGTCGCCTGCGTGTTGTACGGGCTGGAGCCCGGCGCGCCGGTCGCGAGTGCGTTCGTGCTCTGCGGCGCCACGTTGCCGCCGGCCGTAGTGGACGGCATCGTCACGTTCACGTTCACGCTCGAATTGCCGCTGCCGCGTACCCCGCTGCTGCTCGTGGCATTGCCGCCGCGCGAACTCGTGGTGTTCGTGTTCATGCTCGAACCACCGCCCTGGCTGATCGCGGTCGACGACGTCGTCGACTGCGCGCTCGACGTCGAATCGGCGGTTTGCGCCTGGGCGCCGATCGTGGTCATCGCGAACATCGCCGCGCATGCCACCTTGATCCTGTTGCTGTTCATTTCACTCTCCGGACGAGGTTGGACCTCCGACCCAGGCAACCGTACTAATTCCCCTGAATGACTTCAGATTTCCCTGCTTCCCCGAACTGCTTCCAGCCGCTGCCCAGCTGGGACCACGAGCCGGCCGACATGCCCTGCCATTGCCGGGTGTCAGGTCCGCCGATCGCGCTGCCCGACGAAAGCGTTTGTTGTTCTGACGGTTTGGTTGTCTGGTCACGGTTGTTTGACGTCTGCATAGTCGATTGCCCGCCATCGGCGGCACGGTCGGCGCCATACGCCGTCAGCGACGCGAGCATCAGCGCGGCGGCAATCAGGTTCTGCTTCATGCCAACTCCTTACGTGACAACACGGTGGAAAAGAGACCAGCGTCGCTGGGAAACTGGCCCCCCACACCTGACTAATGACTGCTCCCGGTCGCGCTCGAGTCGGCCTGGCTTCCGCCCGATGCGGACGGCGAACCGGCCGGACCGGTACTCCACGCGGTCGACGCGTTGGTGTGATTCGAGCCCGCGATTGCGCCCGACCCGCCCATGCCCGTCCAACCCGCGGCGCCGGCGTTGGCCATGCCGTGGTCGTTCGCGCCCGTGGCCGTGTAGCGGTTCGCGCCGAGTACGATCGTGGCGGTCACCCCTCCCGAAAGCGCATTCGCGTTCTCGTTCGTGCTGCCGTTTCCGGCGAACGAGCCTGCGGCACCGATACCGCCGCCTGCCGCGAACGCGCCCCCGTTCGTGCCCCAACCGCTGGCCGTCGAAGTCGAGTTGTGATACGCGGACGCCGTGCCGGCGGAGCCAGCGGGCGTCACGGTACTGCCTGCATTCGCGCCGGCCGTCGAAGTCGAATTGCTGGTATAGCTGCCGGAGCCGACCAGCACCGAACCGGAAACACCCGCCGCAACGGATTGCGTCTGGTTGGTCGTGGACGATCCGGCCGCCAATGCAGCGGACGAAATGACGGTGAGCGCGGTCGCTAAAATGACTTTGGCTTTCATAGCAATCCCTTGCCGTGAGGAAGTTCGACGGTGGCGGAGCCGAGCCTGCCCGCACGCGGCAAGGCCCGGCCTCCGCACCGCCAGCCAATGACGAACGCTACGCGTCGCGGCTTAGTGGTGATACGTCCAGCCGGTCGAGCCCGCGTTCGCGCCGCTGCTGCCGCCTGCTTGTGCGCCGCCGAAGCCGAAGCCGCCGACCGTCGACGTTTGCGTGTGGTTCGTGTACGAGATCGAGCCGCTGCCGCCGTAGCCCGCCGTTGCACCGGCTGCACCGAGTGCGGAGCCGGAATCGGTCGCGGTGAAGTGGCCGAACCCGGTGACCCCTGCCATCGTCTGGCCACCGCTCGTCGAAGTGGTGCTCGACACCGTGCCGCTGCCAGCAAACGCTGCACCCGAAACCACCAGAACTGCTGCTGCAATCAGAAGCTTCTTCATGGTCGACTCCATAACGGCGTGGAGAGAATGAGCATGGAAGATCGCACGCCATCGATCCTCCTGCCTCGAGCAATCCTCAAAAAATAAGGATTGCTATCAAATCGGGAAATAATTATCGAATTGCAAACCTTCTAATTTATTTTTAGCCAGCCGAAGTCTAGTTTTATGTTTTCAATTTTTCCAAAATTTATGCGTAGGTGTTTTCTATTATTTTTATGAGCATTGATACGCTCTTGAAACACCCATGATTACATCAACCGGAACGACGCGCACATCCTTCCGGCTCGCGATTTTCAATACCCCATCCAAAAGCGACGCGCAAACCAGGCACCCGCTTTCCGAATTGAAAATTCGCGAATGTATTTAATACTGCAAAATGCGGCACGCGTTCCGCATATGCCCTTTAGCCGGGCGATAACGGGCATGCATTGCAGCCAGACGACATGTCTGCTCCCTGAGCTGACGGAGAAAGGCCTTCCGGATAATCCGGCCGACGCGCGTTCGATCTAGTCCGGCCGGCGCCGGCACTGGCCCGGCGCGATCGAAACGGCTCTGCACGGTTGAAGTGGAATCGGCGCGCTGTCCGGCATGAACAGCGTGGCCCATCCGGGAACGCTCGATGAAGTCGAGCATCGCTGTCGCCGGGTTGCGGCGCGCAACGGCAACCGCTCCAGCACGCGGCGCGCGCGGAGGGCGCGAAATCGGCAAGGCGCGACCGGCGACGCTGGCACTGCGTCGCAAGCGCTACCCCGATCAATCGGACTACCCCTATGGTGCGCAAGAAACGCGCGGATCAAGCCACTGCTTATAGTGTTCATCGCCGCTTCCCCGACTGGCTTATGACGAACTGGCCGCCCCCACATCGTTGTTGCATCGTGTCGACCGCTCGCCGGTGCGTCCTGTGTCGCAAACCGCATGCCATGCGATATTCCACCGAGCATTGCGCGCCGAAAACAGCCGCCAGGCCTGATCATTTCGCCGGGAATGGCATTTTTTGTTTCACGAATGTATCGCGATAACGGGACGTTCGCGGCAGTGATCCTCTAACAATGCGACGCAATGCGCTGATTTGACGGACGAATTCGGCGCGACAAGGCACGCCGGACACCCCTGCGAACGGTTGTTTCATAGTTGAGAAGCGTTTCGCGACAGGGCCGCTGGTTCACGCGCTTGCGCCGGCAAACCGCGTGTTGCAGCATGCCGGCAAACCTTCCATGACGCAGGACAACGCGGATCCAGTCGCTCGATGCCCGACGCCGAATGGCCGCCGATACGGCCGGAACGCCGATTCACTCTGAATTGGGAAACGGATTTGATTCATCCGTGAGAATAGCCACATGATCATGCAGCGAGAATGCTGCCGTCCGGCGCGTTGCGGCCGTAAAAATTTAAAAGGAAAAACATGCGATCCTGGCAAAAACGGGCGCATCATTTTTTCATTTCCATTCGATTCGCCTTTCATCCATAGCGCACCGACGAGTCATTCATTGAAGCGACATACTCGACCCACCATCCGCCTGATTCTCATCACTGAAACGTGCCGATTCAAAACGGCGCTCAGGTCGCCAATCTCGCGACAGCCTGGTTTATCGCGCACCTCGTCGTTCGTATCGGACCGCATCGATCCTGCGACCGACACGGACGCGTCACTGCCCCACCATGCACGCGCGAAACACGAACGTACATACCGAACGGTCAATGCGCGGCAGCGGCCGCACGCCAATCGGCGTGTCGGTGAAAAGGCGATGAAGATCACCACCGATCGATGCTCGCGTCGTTCAGGCATCGACGGGGTTGTCAGTGAAACCGGAGCGCCGCGCCGGCATTCCGCCAGGCGGCAGTCGTCGCGAATCGACAAGCGGCAACGGGCCGGCCGCCCGTCAGCCGAGCAGCTCCTTCTTCCGCAGATGCACGACGTCGCGCATCGGCGGCGCGCCGAACAGCCGGCTATATTCGCGGCTGAACTGCGACGCGCTTTCGTAGCCGACGACGGCCGCCACCGACCCGACGTCGCCGCCCTGCCGCAGCAGCAGCCGCCGCGCCTCGTGCAGCCGCAGCTGCTTCTGGTACTGCAGCGGGCTCAGCGTCGTCACGTGCTTGAAATGATGGTGCAGCGACGACACGCTCATGTTGACCGCCTGCGCGAGCGACTCGACGCGCATCGGCTCCGCGAAGTGATCGCGGATCCATTCGATCGCACGCGCGATCCGGTGCGTCTGGCTGCCGGCGATCGCCATGTGCCGCAGCCGCGTGCCCTGCCCGCTCGTCATCAGCCGGTACAGCACTTCCTTCTCGATCAGCGGCGCGACGACCGCGATGTCGGCCGGCGTATCGAGCAGCCGCAGCAGTCTCAACGCCGCATCGAGCAGCGGCGGCGTCAGCTCGGCGAGCGCGATCCCCTCGCCTTCCGGGCCGGCTTCGGGCTCGGGCAGCCGCATCTCGGCCGCGAGCTCGACGATGCGCTGCGGATCGAGCGTCAGCGACAGGCACAGGTACGGCGCCTCCGGCGTTGCACGCGTCACGCGCGACAGGATCGGCAAGTCGATCGACGTAATCAGGCAATTCTGGGTGTCGTATTCGTATGCCTGGCCGGCCACGATCACGCGCTTCGCGCCCTGCGCGGCGATCACCAGCGCGGCGCGCGACACGCCGCAGCCGAGGTCGACCGGCCGCGTGTGCCGATGCAGCATCAGGCCCGGCACGGCCGTCGAATGCGAGCCGTCGGCCGGCGCGAAGCGGCCGATCAGCGACGCCAGTTCGCGCCGGCCGGATTCGCGCGACGCGACGATATCGGTCATGTCCATGACGCATCCTCGAATGATTTCCCGTGTCGCGCGAGCATAGCGAAACGGCTCGCGGCGTGGCGGGGATTTGCAGGATTGTTCAATAAATTTGCAGGATTGGGTAGACGCAAAAAGCGGCTGCTCGCGCACACTCCCGGCTAACCTGCCCGTAAGGCGGGTTTTCCCCATGGAGACATAAAAATGCCTACCTCGTTTGTCCTGAACGGCAAGAACGTCACGCTCGACGCCGATCCGTCGATGCCCGTCCTCTGGGCGATTCGCGAACACGCGGGACTGACCGGCACGAAATTCGGCTGCGGCATGGCGCAGTGCGGCGCATGCACGGTGCATCTCGAAGGCCAGGCCGTCCGCTCGTGCGTGCTGCCGCTCGCCGGCATCGCGGGCAAGCACGTCACGACGATCGAAGGCCTGCAAAGCAAGCCCGCGCAGGCCGTGCAGGCCGCGTGGGTCAAGCTCCAGGTGCCGCAGTGCGGCTATTGCCAGTCCGGCCAGATCATGTCGGCCACCGCCTTGCTCGAACAGAACCCGAAGCCGACCGACGCGGACATCGACGCCGCGATGAACGGCAACCTCTGCCGCTGTGCCACCTACGCCCGCATCCGGGCCGCAATCCACGACGCGGCCGCGACGCTGGGAGCCTGACCATGACGATCGAACTCGACAATACCGGTTCGGTGCGCCCGTCGCGCCGCACGTTCCTGAAAGCCGCGGGGGCAACCGCCGCCGTCAGCCTGACGATCGGCTTCGACTGGGCCGGCCTCGGCCGCCGCGCGCTCGCCGCCACCGCCCCGGCCGGCGAATTCGCGCCGAATGCATTCCTGCGCATAACGCCCGACGGCGCCGTCACGGTCATCGCGAAGCACGTCGAAATGGGCCAGGGCGCGTATACAGGCATCGCGACGATCGTCGCCGAGGAGCTCGACGCCGACTGGTCGAGCGTGCGCGTCGAAAGCGCGCCGGCCGATGCGAAGCGCTATGCGAACCTTGCGTTCGGCACGATGCAGGGCACGGGCGGCAGCTCGGCCATGGCGAACTCGTGGCAGCAACTGCGCGAAGCGGGCGGCAAGGCGCGCGCGATGCTCGTGTCGGCCGCGGCGGCCCGCTGGAAGGTGCCGGCCGGCGAGCTGACCACCGCCAACGGCGTCGTCACGCACGCGAAGAGCGGCAAGACGGCCACGTACGGCGCGCTCGTCGCCGATGCGTCGAAGCTGCCCGTGCCGGACAAGGTCACGCTGAAGCAGCCGGCCGATTTCAAGCTGATCGGCCATCGCATTCCGCGCGTCGACGGGTCGGCCAAATCGAACGGCACCGCGCAATTCACGCTCGACACGACGTTCCCCGGCATGCGCGTCGCGCTGCTGCAGCGGCCGCCGCGCTTCGGCGCGACGGTGAAATCGTTCGACGCGACAGCCGCGAAGGCCGTGCCGGGCGTCGTCTCGGTCGTGCAGGTGCCGGGCGGCGTCGCGGTCGTCGCGACGGGCTTCTGGGCCGCGAAACAAGGCCGCGACGCGCTGAAGGTCGACTGGGACGAAACGAAGGCGGAAAAGCGCGGCTCGGACGAGATCATGCGCGAATACCGGCAACTCGCGGAGAGGCCGGGCGCGTCCGCGCGCAAGGACGGCGATGCCGATGCGGCGATCGCCGGCGCGGCGCGCAAGATCAGCGCGACGTACGAATTCCCGTATCTCGCGCATGCGCCGATGGAGCCGCTCGATGCGGTCGTCAAGCTGACGGCGAACAGTTGCGAGATCTGGGCCGGCGACCAGTTCCAGACGGTCGACCAGGGCAACGCGGCCAAGGTCGCCGGACTGAAGCCCGAGCAGGTGAAGATCCACACGCTGTATGCGGGCGGCAGCTTCGGCCGGCGCGCGAACGCGTGGTCGGATTACGTGGTCGAGGCCGTGTCGATCGCGAAGGCGCTCGGCGCGGACGGCAAGCCCGTCAAGCTGCAATGGACGCGCGAGGACGACATCCAGGGCGGCTTCTACCGGCCGATGTACTTCCACAAGCTCGACGCGGGCCTGACCGCGGACGGCCGGCTGGTGGGCTGGCGTCACCGGATCGTCGGCCAGTCGATCCTCGCCGGCACGCCGTTCGAGGCGTTCATGGTCAAGAACGGGATCGATGCGACGTCGGTAGAGGGCGCGGCGAACCTGCCGTACGCGGTGCCGAACGTGTCGGTCGAACTCACCACCGCGAAGACGGGCGTGCCCGTGCTGTGGTGGCGCGTGGTCGGCAGCTCGCACACGGCCTACGCGGTCGAGGCGTTCATCGACGAAGCCGCGCACGCGGCCGGCAAGGACCCGTACGCGTTCCGCCGCGACCTGCTCGCGAAGGAGCCGCGCATGCGCGCGGTGCTGGAGCTGGCCGCGCAGAAGGCCGGCTGGGATCCGGCCAAGCCGCTGCCGAAGGGGCGCGGGCGCGGGATCGCGGTGGCCGAGGCGTTCAAGAGCTATGTCGCGCAGGTGGCCGAGGTGTCGGTCGACGCGGACGGCAAGGTGAAGGTCGAGCGCGTGGTGTGCGCGGTCGACTGCGGAATCGCGATCAATCCCGACATCGTCGCCGCGCAGATGGAGGGCGGCATCGGGTTCGGACTCGGCGCGGCGATGCACAGCGCGATCACGCTGAAGGACGGCCAGGTCGAGCAGCGCAACTTCGACGGCTACCACGTGCTGCGGATGGCCGAGATGCCGAAGGTCGAGGTGCATATCGTGCCGTCGGCCGAGGCGCCCACCGGGGTCGGCGAGCCGGGCGTCGCGCCGGTCGGGCCGGCCGTCGCGAACGCGATCTTCGCGGCGACGGGCAAGCGGCATTACGTGCTGCCGTTCGATTCGGCGGATGGCGCGAAGGCTTGATCCCGATGCGATAGCGCGCCGGCCGCGGGCGGGGCATGCCCCGTGGCCGGCGCCGCTGTCGATGCAGGGTTCGATGTCGGCGGGAAGTTCATACAACCCATTGATTTAAAAACAAAATAAGGCAAACCCGGTAGAGTTCGATGTAGGGTTCGTTATCTGGCTGAACCATCATCCAGCCCGCCCCCGTAAACCATCCCCTCTCCCACGTTACGTCAGACGTAACGCCCGTAACGTCGGCGCGCCGATGCTACGTAACAATCCTTCACCGTCGATCCGGCCCTTTCACCGCCTGCCCGACGCTTCCCGTTAAAAATTCTTTTGAATTCAAGGCTGCCGGCCCCCTCTGCGCCGCTCCGCGCGGCCGCCACCACGTGACGATCCCGCTCCTGGCCCGGAAGTTGCAGCACAGGACCCGCAAACACTCCTTTACGGACATGCGAGGGCCACCATGGATTGCAAATACCTGTACATCGACAACATAAAAATCAACTTCGTCCGCCGCACGATCGAAATCGACAACAAGATCGTCGACGTGACGCCGCGCGAATTCGACGTCGTCGAATTCCTGCTCGACAACATGAACAAGATCGTGCCGCGGCAGGCAATCCAGGAAGCCGTGTGGGGCCGCGAGCTCGGCGTGTCGTCGCGCACGCTCGACACGCATATCTCGCGAATCCGTTCGAAGCTGCAGCTCGAACACGACAAGAATCTGCGGATCATCCCGATCTACGCGGTCGGTTATCGCCTCGTGCTGTTCGGTGCGGCGATGACGCACGTCGAGCGCCACGACGCGGCGCCGATCGTACGCGCGGCGCCGCAACCCGCGATGGCCGCCGACTACGCGTAACGCTTCGCCCGCGCGCCGCGCGTTCGCGGCACGCCGGCAACGCTTCCCTCACCGCGCTGCGCGGATTCACATTACCTCGCGGCTTGCCAGCCGGCCGCGGCCTGCACCCCGCCCGGCCCACCAGCCAGTCGCGCCCCGACCGCCGCCTCCGGGCGGCGGTTGCCTTTGATCGCCGGCCGTCGCGTCGCCCCTTCACCGCCCTCCGCCGCACTTCGTCACGCTTCGTAGCGTCCCGCTCCCGCCGTCTCCGCGCGATGGACGCGACTACGGATTCCGGCACGGCACGCGGCCATCGCCGTCCCTACAATCGACGCAGCAGCCGCGCGCCCCTCGGCGCCGCCGGCCCCAGAACAACCCGTCGAACCAACGCCGAATCCGCCCCGATCCCGCCGTGCCTGCGCTGTTCCTGACGAATGCCGACGCCGGCGACGCCGCGAACCGGGCCATGCCCGCCGCCTCCGAACTGCCCGCGGCCGCCGCGCCGGCCGCGGGCGCGCTCGACGCGTCGCCCTACCTGCCGCGCCTGTCCGCCGCCGCCGCGCGCGGGCTGTCGCACGCGTACTGCGCGACCGGCGCCGTTCCGGTCACGCTCGGCGAGCACGCATACGAGGTGCGCTGGCGCGTCGACGCCGAGCCGGCCGCCGACGCGCACGCGTACCGCTTCGTCGTCGGCCCGGCCGCCGGCACGCTGTGGATCGACCCCGTCGCGGAAACCGAATGGCTCGGCGAGGCGGCCGACCCGGCCGTGCCGGCCGTGATCCGCGCGGCGCTGCTCGCCGACCTCGCCGCGCCGCTCACGGCCGTGCTGCAGGCGGCGACACGGCAGCGCGTGGAGCTGCTGCCGCCGCCCGATCACGCGCCGGCCTGGCGCGCTTCGCCGGCCGCGCTGCGGTTCGAGCTGCGGCGCGCCGACGCCGCGTGGCGCTGCCACGGCGCGCTGCTGTTCGATGCGCCGGATGCGCTGGCCGTGTTCTTCGCGGCCGCGCCCGCCGCGCGCACGTCGGCAAGCGCGGCCTACGCGAGCCTGCCCGTGCCGCTCGTGTTCGAGATCGGCCGCACCGAGCTGACGACGGCCGAGCTGGCCGACGTCGTCAGCGGCGACATCATCGCGATCGAGCGCTGGCAGGCGCACGAGCAGAACCTGCTGTGCGTCGCGCGGCTGCCGGCCGCGCCGGCATGGGAAATCACCGGACGGCCGTCGGGCAACCGGCTGACCGTCGAACGAATCAGGGAGATGCCTTTGGAACCGACCCGCACCGACTCCGCGCCGCCGACGACGCACGACGCGCCGCCCGCCGACGCGCCGCGCTCGCTCGACGGCCTCGCTGTCGACCTGCGCTTCGAGCTGCCGCCCACGTCGATGCCGCTCGGCGAGCTGAGCGCGCTGCAGCCGGGCGCCGTGATCGAGCTGCAGCAAGGCATCAACCAGAGCGTGATCCATCTCGTCGCGAACGGGATGCTGATCGGCACCGGCCATCTGATCGCGGTCGGCCAGAAGCTCGGCGTGCGCGTGGTCACGCTGACGCAGCCCGCGCCGCGCGAGCGCTGAACGATGGGCAACCTGCCGAATCCGGTCGCGCTGATCGCGGTGATCGCCGCGCTCGGCATCGCGCCGTTCGCGGCGCTGATGGTGACGAGCTACACGAAGCTGGTGGTCGTGCTCGGCCTGCTGCGCTCCGCGCTCGGGATCCAGCAGGTGCCGCCGAACCTCGTGCTGAACGGCATCGCGCTGATCCTGTCGCTGTTCATCATGGCGCCCGTCGGGATGTCGATCCGCGACGCGCTGCAGGCGCGCCACTTCGATGCGTCGGGGCAGTTGTCGACTTCGGACATCGGCGCGCTCGCCGATGCCGCGCTGCCGCCGATCAAGGATTTCCTCGTGTCGCATACACGGCAGCGCGACCGCGAATTCTTCGTGCGCACGGCCACCTCGGTATGGCCGAAGCACCGCGCGGACGGCATCAAGGACGACGACCTGCTCGTGCTGGTGCCGAGCTTCACGCTCGCCGAGCTGACGAAGGCGTTCCAGATCGGCTTCGTGATCTATATCGTGTTCATCGTCGTCGACCTGCTGGTCGCGAACATCCTGCTCGCGCTCGGGATGCAGATGATCTCGCCGACGACGATCTCGGTGCCGTTCAAGCTGCTCTTGTTCGTCGCGCTCGACGGCTGGGCGCTGCTCGTGCACGGGCTCGTGCTGTCGTATCGGGTCGCCGGAGCCGGATGATGCGCGCACGCGCCCTGCGAACCGCCGCCGCATGCGTTTGCGTATTGATCGCGCTCGCGTGCGGGCAGCACGGCGTCGCGCATGCGGCCGGCAGCGCCGCCGGCTTCGCGCAACTGGCGCGCGCGTGCGCGCCGAACGTCGACCCCGATACGCTCGCCGCGCTGGTGCGCACCGAGTCCGGCTTCAATCCGTATGCGATCGGCGTGGTGGGCGGCCACCTGGCGCGCCAGCCGGCGTCGCTCGACGAGGCGCGCGCCACCGCGCGTGAACTCGCGGCGCGCGGCTTCAGCTACAGCGTCGGGCTCGCGCAGGTGAACGAGCGCAATTTCGTGAAATACGGGCTCGATGAAACGACGATGTTCGAGCCGTGCCGCAACCTGCGGGCCGGCGGCGCGATCCTCACCGAATGCTTCGCCCGCTCGTCGAATACCGGCCGCCCGGCGCAGGCCGCATTGCGCGCGGCGCTGTCGTGCTACTACAGCGGCAACTTCACGACCGGCTTCTCGAGCGGCTACGTGAGCCGCGTCGTCGCGAGCGCGCAGCGCAACGCGCACGAAGGCGGCGTCGAACCGATCCCGGTCGTGCGCGACGTGCCGCCGCCGGCGCGGCAGCGGCGCATGGACGCGGCCGCGACCACGCCGCCCGAACGCGCGCGCAGGCTGCCGTTGCCGGCCGCGTCCGCCGATGCGCCGTCGTGCCATGCGCGCCCGGTCGTGATGATGTGCCGCGGCTTGCCGGCGAGCCAGGCGAAGCGGCTGTGCGTGCAGTGTCTCGACCCGTGATCGCTTGATCGCGCGCGGCTCCGTGCGCTCGCACCCGCGCCGCTTTCAGGGGTCCGAACGACGGTGCGCGGCATGGCGGCCGCACGCCGGGCCGGCCTCGTAGTCCGCCTCGTAGTCCACCTCGTAGCCCGCGCGGCGCGCAGGCGCCGGCCGCTTCCCGCCGCTACGAAACTGCGGTGTTCCCGCTGCCGGGTGCATCCGTACACTCGAACGATCACGTCGCGGCGTGCAGGGCGCCGCGCGTGCCGCGCGTCGCGCGGTTCAACGGAGACGAGCATGCTGTTGATCGACGGATTGGGACTGGGTGTGAACTGGCAGCGCTTCCTGTCGGAAACGCTGAATCCGGTCGTGGCGCCGCCGCCCCCGCCGCCTCCGCCGCCGAAGAAGGACGATCCGGCGGCCGGGCCCGCGAATCCGAGCGCCACCCCGCCGATTCCCGTCACCGCGTCGCTGGCCACCGATCCGTCGAAGCCGACCAACGCCGAGATCCAGTCCGCGACGTCGCTGATCCAGAACATGGCCGCGCAATATACGGCGCCGCCGCCCGACATCACCGTCGAGAACGACAAGACGCGCGCGGTGCAGAAAGCGATCCAGGACGCGCAGACGAAGTACGACAACGCGTCGCAGACGCTACAGGGCGCGCAGAACGTGCTGCATCTGGTCAACCGCGATCCCGAGTCGACGGCCGACGACCGCAAGACCGCGCAGGCCGACTACGCGAAGGCGCGCACGGCGGCCGACACCGCGCAGCGCGAGCTGAACGTGACGACCGACGCCGGCTACATGATCCTGTACGGCGAACAGGCAAACGCCGACATGCCGGCCGGAATGAAGATCGACGACTCCGGCAAGGTGACGGACCCCGGCGACGCGCAGCACGCGGCCGACCAGCAGTTCAAGACGCTGCTGGCCGCCTTCCCCGACCATGCGAACGATCCGAACTGGGTACCGCAGCCGGGCGACTGCAAGAATCCGCTGCAGATCCGGCTCTACGACGATTGGCAGACCGCGAGCGCGAAGGCGGCCGTGGGCGCGTCGAAATACTTCGCGGACGTCGCGAATTCCAACCTCGCCTATACGCAGTTCCAGTCGTACCTCGCCGATCCGGACTACAAGGCCGCGCTCGATGCGGGCGTCGGGCGGTTGAACGACGCGCTGCAGCCGCTGGAGCTGCGCGTCACGATGCCCGACGCCCCCGCTTCGCAGGACGCCGCGCAGCAGGCCGTCACGGCCGCCGCGAAGGATGCGAACTACGCGAACGCCGCGTACGGCGCGGCCAACGACAGCCTGGCGCTCACGAACGCGCAGCAGCGCTACGATTCGGCCAGCGGCAAGGAAGGGCCGACCGTGATCGTCCCGAACGAGGTGTCGAACGCGAAGACCGCGCTCGCCCGCGCGCAGACGGCCGCGAACACGAGCGGCGGCTATCTGCAGATGCTGTCCGCGCAGCGGCAGGTCGACACGCTGCAGGCCGACTATACGAAGAAGCTGGACGCATCCAACGCGTGGCACAAGGACAATCCGCACGCGATGATCAAGGATCCGCAGGTCGATCTGGACCTCGGCGATGCGTATGCGAAGCTCGATCAGGCGAAGCAGCAGGCGAGCATCGCGCACGACGGCTTCGTCGTCGCGTACGGCGCGACGCTCGCGCAGCAGTACGACGATCAGGCCTCGCAGATCAAGGCGAAGGTCAACCCGCCATCGATATTCACGAAACCCGCGCTCCAGTCGCCGCTGCTGACGCCGTCGCTGTCGACCGCGAACGGCCTGCCCGGCCTGCCCGCGTCGTCGTTGTCGACGGCCGCGTCGGCAGCCCCCACCGGCACGCCGTCGCTGCCGAGCGCGTCGCCGCTGGCCTCGCCGACGTTGCCGGGGTCCAACGACGCGTCGTCGCTGCCCGCGTCGCCGCTGCTCGACCGCCCGTTCCTGCTGCCGCAATCGTCTGGCCCGTCCGCCGTGCAGGCGGGCCCGACGATGCTCGACGTGAAGCGCATGCAGACCGTCGCGGGCGCGATCCGCGCGGCCGACAGCCGGATGTCGGATTCGGTCAACGAGCGCGCGACCCAGCTCGCGCTGTCGCAGGCGCGCATCAAGCAGACGCAGGCGAAGAGCACGCTCGAGTCGGTACAGAAACAGTACGACGACTGGGCCGCCGCGAATCCGCCGCCCATGCGTTTTCGCGCCGTCGCGGGCGACGACATGATCCCGGCGCCGTCGGCGCCGCGCCCGAACCTGTATCAGGACCAGCTCGACAAGGCGAAGGCGGCCGTCACGCAGGCCGACAACGCGGTGCAGCGCCTGCAGCTGCTGAGCGAGACGTCGCATCAGCAGGTGCTGATGGACCGGTTCGACGCCGGCCTCGACGAACGGCTGCGCTACGCGGCGCCCGGCTCGGACGAGGAGAACGACTACAAGAAGGCGCTGCACGATTTCTACGAAGCACATCGCGGCGAATTGTCGAACTCGCTGCTCGACGCGGCCAGCGCGAGCACCAACAACGGCGGCACGATCGCGTTCGGCAAGCTGACCGACAACGAACAGCGCAACCTGATCGGCGTCGCGCTCGGCATGCAGCCGGACGTCCGGAACGATGCGGCGTCGGGCGACGGTTCGGACCCCGTATCGCCGACGAAGGACGACGTCGCGCGCTACACCGACAAGGAAAAGCTCAAGACGATCAACAGCGTGCGCGACAAGCTGCTGGAGATCGGCGGCGGCGCGACGACGCAGGTCAGCGTGTTGCCGATGGTCTACGCCGCCAAGGAGGCCGGCATGACCACCAGCGCGCTGTTCAAGGTCAGCGGCAAGGACGGCACGCAGTACGTCGACGAGACGGCGAGCAACTACGACGACATCAACGACTACATCGACAACAACGAGCTGTCGACGGACGGCACGGTCGACATCGCGACCGGCCACAACGCGGACGGCACGCTGCAGCTCGTGTCGAAGGCCGCGCATCACGAAAGCGGCTTCGACAGTTTTCTGAACACGCTGACCAGCACCGGCCTGAACATCGGCATGATGGTCGGCGGGATGGCGCTCGAAGGCCTCGGCACGCTGCTCGACGGCACCGGCATCGGCGCGATCGTCGGCGTGCCGCTGAACATCCTCGGCGCGGGGATGATGTACACGGCGATCGGCGCGACGATGACGAGCGCCGGCCTCGATCTGGCCAACCGCGCCGACCACGGGCGCAGCCTCAATCCGTTTACCGACCCGGGCGCACGGGCCGACTTCATCAATCTCGTGCCGATGGGCGCGGCGGGCGCCGCGAAGCTCGCCGGCAGCAAGCTGTTCACGCGCGCGGTCACGACGCTCACGCGCACGCCGAAGGTCGCGTCGGTGCTCGCCACCGGCGCGCGGACCACTGCGGTCGTGACGGGCGTGGGCGGTGCGCTCGAGGCGTTCGGCGAAGCCGGCTACGACTATTTCGTCACGGGCGACAAGAAGGCGGCCGGCGAGCAGCTCAAGTCCGGGATCACCAACGTCGCGCTGATGGCGGCCGGCGGCCTCAAGGAACGCGCGGTGACGTCGGTGCGCACGCGCACCGGCCGGCCGGTGCCGATTCGCGGGGCCGACGGCAAGACCGTCGCCGTCGACAGCCAGACGATCGGCCGGATACTCGAGAGCGGCGACGCGTCGTCGCTCGCGGCCGGCCGCACGCGCGTGACGCTCGACGGCGAAGCCGTCAAGGTGTCGCCGGACGGCACGCTGCGCGTGGGCGACAAGGTGCTCACCTACGACAACACGCCGATTCGCGTGCTCGACCGCGCATCCGCGAAGCGCCTGCCGCCGGGCAAATCGGTGGTGCTCGGCGAAGACGGCACGCTGTCCGTCGTATCGGTGTCGCCGAAGGCATGGACCAACGGCACGCGCGTCGACGACGTGACGGGCACCGGCGAGCGCATGTCGTTCGGCCCCGACGGCGAGATGAGCGTGACGCCGAAGATCGTCGCGAAGACGCCGCTCGACGTGCTGCAACACGTGCTCGACCAGGCGAGCGACGCCTACCGGCAGACGGCCGCCGGCGCGCAGGCGCCGCGCCGCCTCGCGCAGACGGCGGCCGAAGGCGAAGCCGCGAGCGTGTCTGCCGATGCGCGCAGCACGCGACGCACCAGCGAGGAACGCGCCCGCGTGCAGCAGCAGCGCGACCAGACCGATGCCGAACGCAGCACGACCGCGAGCACCAACCGGCGCAGCGCCGATACGCAATCGATGCGCTGGCGGCCGGTCGCGGCCGACGAGCCGGCCGGCCCGGGCACGCGCGCGAAGCCGGACGGCGCGCCGCCGCGCGTCAACGCGAAGGTCGTCGATCTGACGGAGGACGCGCCCATCACGCGCGCGGCGACGTCCGATCCGGCCGGCATCGCCGTACCGCGCGGGCCGCGCGCCGAGGCGATGGAGCTGGGCGATCGCACGGTCTACGTGGTGCGCAGCGGCGCGACTCCCGACGCGCCCGGGGCGCGGCCATCGTCGCCGCGCCCGCAGGATCTCGAGGAACCGGTGATCGTCGTCGCCGGCGAACACGACGCGGCGCTCGCACCCGAGCTCGCGAACCGCTGGCAGAAGCCCGTCTATGCGGCCGCGCCCGACGCATTCGGTGCGGACGGCCAACTGCGCGCGGACGCGCGCGTGCTGCGCTTCGATCCCGCGCCGGAGACGGCCGCGGCCCCTGAAGCCGGCCTGCCGGACGGCATCGCGCCCGACGAAGCGCCGCCCACGTCGCCCCGCGCGGCCGCCGACGACACGGTGATCGTGCTGGCCGGCAAGCGCGGCCCGAACGAACCGGCGATGCCGCGGACGGCCGCGCCGCCCGAGCCGGTCCATGCGCTCGACGGCGTGTTCAGCGCGCCGAACCGCGTGCTCGTGCTCGTCCAGCCGGAACGCGCCGGCGCGCCCGAGCGAATGGCGGAGCACGACACGGCCGCGGCGGACCGCGGCGCACGCGCGCTCGACGACGCGCACGGCCAGGCCGCCCGCGCGCCGGCGGGCGGCGAACGTCGCACCGCGGCGAACGACGACGTCGGCCTCGCCGCCGCGCACCCCGAAACGACCGAGACGGCCCCGCCCGACCACGGCGCATCGAAGCCGGGCTGGGTCACGCGGATGCAGATGCGCTTCGGCGGCGCGGCGCTGCCCGAAGCCGCGCAGGCGCTCGCGATGCAGTCGGGCACGCTCGCCACGCAACTGCGCATGCTGCAGGACGCCGGCTGGCGCGTGACGCTCGGCAAGCGCGGCGGCGGCGGCCGCATCGACCCGCGCAAGCGCCGCGTGACGATCGACGGCGCGCTCCAGCATCCGGGCAGCATCACGTACACGCTCGCGCACGAGGCGCGCCATGCGGTCGAGGCGATGGCCGGCGTGCTGAACCTCGACTACGGCAACCGCAGCCGCTTCACGCGCAAGGCGCTCGAAGCCGAGGCCCGCGCGCAGATCAACGCGTTCGAGGCACGCTACGAAATCGAGCTCGCGGGCGGCGGCGACATTGCCGCGCACGTGCGCCTGCCCGATGCGATCGAACGCGAAGGCGCCGCGTGGCGCGCGCCGTCGCACGACTATGCGGGCACGGTCGGACGCCTCGTCGACGCATTCGCCGATGCGCCCGTGTCGGGCCGCGACGGCGAGACCTACCGCGACTTCTACGACGACGTCTGGTCACGCCAGAAGCGCCGCGGCGGCATCCCGCGCCGGATGCCCGCGCCGCAGACGCACGAGATCGGCGACGCGCCGCGCGGCGTGCGCGGCTTCGACGAACGCGTGGCATGGAGCCGCGCGCATGCCGAATATGCGTCGCCGTTCGGCGACGGGCCCGTGCCGGCGGTGGCCGACCTGCAGGCGGCGCGCAGCCGCCACTTCACGATGCTGCAGGACCAAGGCGTGCTGATGCTGCACGCCGATACGCTGGCGGACGGCTCGCTGCTCTCGGGCGGCCGGCCGGCCGGCGTGCATGAATACGCGCTCGACCAGGCGCCGTCGTTCCTGGTCAAGGACGGCTATTCGATCGTGCTGTCTGCGAAGCACGGTGGCGATGCAGCGGCCGCCGGGCTCGCGAATCTGTGGCAGCGGCCGGTATATGCGCCGCCCCCGCACGCGGTCGGCGAACGCGCGGCGCTGCTCGACACCGGCGTGTTCCGCCGCTACGACCCGGCACCCGCGGCGCCGCACGATCTCGGGCCGCTCGCGGCCGATGCCGAAGGCGTGCACGTCGAAGGCAATCCGGCCGCGCGGATCGACGTCGAGCGTCACGTCGGCGAACTGCTCGGCGCCGGCGCCGAGAAAACCGTGTTCGCGCTCGGCCACGATGCCGCGCTCGCGGTGTACGACACCGGCCCGCATACGTCGGAAGCCCGCCAGATCGACGCGGCGATCGACGAGAGCATCGCACTCGACGATCTCGCCTCGTACGGCCTGAAGACCGTGACGATGGATGGGCCGTTCTCCGCGCTGAACCGCGTCGCCGTGCTGTACCGGCCGCTCGGCGTGTTCCACAGCTTCGGCTTCGAGACGGGCGCGCTGCCGCGCGTGGTGTCGCGCGCGGCGCTGGAGCACATCCAGCGGATTCGCGACGTCGTCGAACGCACGGGCATCGGCTTCGACCTGCAAGGCCTCTTCACGCGCGGCGGCGATTTCCTGCTGAGCGACCCCGGTGCGATCGGCATGGGCGCGAGCGAGCACTTCGCCGCGCTGGAGCGGCTCGCGGTGATCGAGCGCGCGCTGACGCAAGGCCTCGAGCGCGGCAATATCGAACTCGCGCATCCGCGGCTGGCGGAAACGCCGCCGCCCGATGCGTTCGTGCAGAAGCCGTCGGTCATCACGCGCGTGCGGATGCGCTTCGGCGGCGCGCCGCTGCCGAAGGAAGCGTACCGGCTGATCGACGCATCGAGCCTGCTGTCGCAGCAGCTTCGGCTCGGCGCCGACGCAGGCTGGAAGGTCGTGCGCGGCAAGCCCGGCGGCGGCAGCAAGATCGACACGCGGCGGCGGCGCGTCACGATCGACGGCGGCCTGCAGTCGGCCGGATCGATGGTCTACGTGCTCGCGCACGAAGCCCGCCATGCGCTCGAGGCCGCGACCGGCACGCTCGGGCTCGACTACGGCTCGACGCAGCGCTACGTGCGCAGCGCGCTGCTCGCCGAGGCGCGCGCGCAGGTCAATGCATTCGCGGTGCGCGACGAGATCCGCGCGAACCTCGGCGTCGACATCGGCCGCCACGTCGCGCTGCCCGAGGCAATCGCCAACGAATACGGCCGCGCGCGGGCCGGCGACGCCGCGTCGCTCGCGCGCCTCGCCGACGCGTTCGAGCACAGCCCGACGTCGCTCGACGGCGGCGTGACCTACGGCGAGCTGTATCGGCGCCATGCGCAGGCCGCGCGGCGCACCGGCGTCACGATGCCGGCGCCGCGCGACACGGCCGCGACGCTCGCCGAAGAAACGGCATGGTCGCGCGCACGTCCGGTGAAGGCATCGCCGTTCGACGGCAAGCCGGTCGCCGGCGTCGACGCGCTGACGCTCGACCGCTCGGGCCCGCTGTCGTACGACCGCGACGGCCGCATCGTGATCGTGCATGGCGTCACCGATGCGCAAGGCCGCCTCGTCGATCCGCACGGCCGGCCCTACACGCCGGTCGAGGTCACGCTCGCGCACCGCTCGGTGCTCGGCCTGCCCGGCTCGTCGGTGATTCTGTCGGCCCGCAACGGCCGCGACGCCGCCGCATGGCTCGCGAACGTCTGGCAGCGCCCCGTCTACGCACCGCCGACGATCGCGGTCGGGTTCGGCGCCGAGGCGCGGCTCGGCCACACGAACGCGTGGCTGCGCTACGATCCCGCGCCGCACCAGCGCCCGGAGCTGGGCGCGCTCGACGTGGACGGCAACGGCGTCCACGTGAGCGGCGATCCGGCCGCGCGCGTGCCGGTCGAGCGCTTCACCGGCGCGGCGACCGGCGCCGGCATCGAGAAGACCGTGTTCGAACTGGGTCGCCGCAATGCGATCGGCCTCTACGAAGGCACGGACAATCGCGCGATTCTCGACCACATCGAATCGATCCGCCTCGAACAGGAAGGCCTCGCGGCGCTGCGCGCGCACGGGCTGCGCACGCTCACGGTCGGCGGCCCGTTCTCGGCATTCGATCGCGTGGCCGTGATGTACGCGCCGTTCGCGTCGCTGAGCAGCCACGACGTGATGGCCGGCGTGCTGCCGGCGCGCGTCACTCGCGACGCATTCGCGCAGCTCGACCGCGCGCGCGACGTCACCGCGCGGCACCGCCTGTACTACGACTTCGAAGGCGTGTTCGACGCGCACGGCGACTTCTACCTGAGCGACCCGTCGACGGTCATGACCGATGCGCCGAAGCTGAACGTCGAAGGCATCGTCCGCGAGATCGGCGCGCTGCGCGCGACGCTCGAGGACGGCATCGCGCGCGGTGCGATCGAGCTCGCGCATCCCGGCATCACCGAACACCTGCCGCCCGACGCGTTCGTGCAGAAGCCGTCCGTCATCACGCGCGTGCGCATGCGCTTCGGCGGCGCGCCGCTGCCCAAGGCCGCCCATGCGCTGATCGACCGCTCGAGCCTGTTGCGCCAGCAGGTCGCGCTGGCCGGCGAGGCCGGGTGGAAAATCGTGGTGGGCCGGCCCGGGCGCGGCAGCCGGATCGATACCGCGAAGCAGCGGATCGTGCTCGACGGGCAGTTCCACGGCAGCGGCACGCTCGTCTACACGCTCGCGCACGAAGCGCAGCACGCGGTCGAGACGATCACGCGCCGCCTCGCGCTCGACCGCTCGTCGCCGGAGGCGCTGACCGACAGCGCGCTGATGGCCGAGGCGCGCGCGCAGGCGAACGCGTTCGCGGTGCGCCGCGAAATCCTCGACGATGGCGGCATCGACATCGCGCGGGACGCCCGCCTGCCCGACGCGATCGCACGCGAAGCCGACCACGTGCTGCCCGGCGACGAAGCCGGGCTGCGCCGGCTCGCGGCCGCATTCGGCGACGCCGCGCCGTCCGTGCCGGGCCACGCGACCTATCGCGCGTACTACGCGAGCCAGGCCGACGCGATGCAGGCGCTCGGCATGCCGCGCGAGATGCCCGCGCCCGCGCCGCAGCCGGCGTCGAACGCGCCCGTGCCCGCGGCGACGGCGGACGCCGCAAGCCGCCAGCATGCGCTCGATCACCTCGCGTCGCACGGCAAGCGCGACCTGATCCGCATCGACGGTTCGCAACTCGCGTCGCTCCAGCAGATGAAGGATGCGTTCGGCACGAATGCGCACGTGCTGATCGCGGAGCACGAACCGCGGCCGGAGGCCTCCATCGACGCGCGCCACGCGCAGCCGAAGTTCGTCGCGAGCATGCGCACCGACGAGAACGGTACGTTCGTCGACAAGGCGTCCGCCGATCCGGCCGTACCGATCCGCGACGCGGTCTATCGCGCGCTGAAGGACAACGGCCAAGCGGAACGCGCGGACGTCGATTTCTACGTGTCGCCCGTGTCGCTCGCGGAACTGCGCGAGTACGGCGGCGCCGCGCGGATCACCGCGCGCAGCGACGGGCGCGCGTGGGAAGCCGAACAGGCAGGCGCGACGCCCGGCGCGAACGTCGTCACGACGCTGAAGTCGCTCGCCGACGCGCCGCGCTTTCGCCGGCCGAAACAGGCAGCGAAAGCGGCCGGCGACGGCGCGACGCTTTACGCGATCGACAAGGAAACCGGCACGGTGCTCGGCTACGCGACGCGCAACGCCGCGCACGACTGGACCTATCACGAATCGACCTCGCTCGGCGACGCGACGATCGCGCCGCGCGATCTCGGCGCCGCGTTCCGCCGGCGCGCGCGCAACCTGTCCGGCGGCCGGCGCGGCGTGCGATTCGTCGTGACGGACGTCGCGCACGACACGGTCGAGCGCTACGGCGGCTTCGCGCCGGCGGAGCTGCGCAAGGCGCTCGGCGACGAGAAGCCGCCGATGCAGAAACTCGGCACGCGCGTGCAGCGCGGCCTCGCGAAAGCCGATCCCGGCGTGCGCCGCAAGATCGCGGAAATCGAGGGCGCCGACAGTCCGTTCCTGCCGCCGAAGCTCGTACCGGACAGCGAGCAGCTCGCGATCGACTTCAGCGGCGCGAACACGCTGCACCTGATGCGCGCGCTGGAGCTGAAGGCTCTTCGCGGCGATCACTACGTGTACGTGTACGAGACCGATCATCCGGTCGCCGAATCGCTGCACACGCGCCGCGGCATCATCGCGATCCACGACGGCAACGCGCGCTGGTACGACGACGCCGAGCAATTGCGCGACCGGCCGGACGCGGGCCGCCCGCTCGACGAGATGCCGCTCGGGCGCGGCCCGTTCGGCGCGAACCAGCACTTCCTGCTGTCGACGCTCGCGCCCGATGCGTTCGACCCGCGCGCGACCGCCACGCAGAAAGCCGCGCTCGCGCAACGGCTCACGCAGTTGCTCGACGAGAAGTCGTATTTCGATGCGCTGCCGCAGAAGTTCGACCTCGCGACGCGCTGGATCCGCACGCAGATCGCCGGCCAGATCGATCGCGTGAAAGCCGCGCAGGCCGACCTCGCCGCCGCCCAGCAAGCCGCGCGGCAGGCCGCGCAGCAGGCGGGCGGCGCGACGGGCCCCACCGGCCCCGCCAGCCGGGTGCGCAATGCGCTGCGCGGCAAGGGCCGCCGGCGCAACCGCCGCGCCGCGAATGCGTCGAACGCGTCGAACACGCCGGCCGCGCCCAAGCCGCCGAAAACGCCGGCGGCCAAGCCGCTGACGCTGCGGCCCTACCAGCCGAGCCTCGGTTCGAGCACGGTCGCGGAATGGGTGATGCGCTACGGCGCGGCCAAGGTGGCCGACTGGTTCCCGACGGTCG
The DNA here is from genome assembly GCF_030504405.1 of Burkholderia sp. AU44665. Lineage (NCBI taxonomy): Bacteria > Pseudomonadati > Pseudomonadota > Betaproteobacteria > Burkholderiales > Burkholderiaceae > Burkholderia > Burkholderia sp. AU44665. Next base: position 1,131,570 of record NZ_JAUJRI010000001.1, read on the forward strand.
ACCGCGTGAAGGCGCTCGCCGCGCGCAGGCACCTGCCCGATGCCGGCGGTCTCGCGCTGACCGACGAACCGCAGACGATCCTGGCCGACGCACCGATGCTGAAAGCGCTCGGCATCCCCATCGGTCTCGCGCGCGAGGTGTCGAGCATGCCGTCGCGCGGGCCGGTGGCCGATCCCGGCGGCGATCACAACCGGTTCGTGAAGTGGATGCAGGCGTACGCCACGCGCCACAGCGCGGCCCGCATGATCGACAAGCGCGCGATCCAGGCGTTCGTGCGCGCGCCGGCCGAGATCCAGGACCGCGTCGCGCCGATGGCGCGCGCGTTCAACCTGCGCGACGATCCCGCGCTCGCGGTGCGCTACGTCGAGCAATACGGCGGCGCGATGCCGGTGGTGTCGATTCCGGTCGATCCGCACACGCTCGCGGCCGCGCGCGGCGGCAAGCACGATCCGGCGTTCATCCGGCGCGCCCGCCAGTTCGGCTCCCCGATCGGCGCGCGCTACAACGAGGCCGACGCGACGATCACGCGCGAGGCGCCGGACGGCACCACGCGCACGCTCGAGCTCGACGACATCGCGCATCTGCACAAATGGCTCACCGCGGCGTCGCGCCATGGCTTCCAGCTTCGTCTCGAAGCGGCGTCGGGCCGCCCGCTCGTCTCCGCGGACGACCGCCGCACGATCGCCGGCACCAACGACAGCTACGCCGAATACACGCGGCTCATGACGTCGTTCGAGACGTGGTCGCACGATCATGCCGGCGAGCCCGCGCCGAACGTGATGCTGAGCTTTCACGGGTGGGACGCCGTGCTCGAACCGGTGCCGGGCGCCGGCCACGTCGAGCTGCTCGATGCGCTGCTCGACCGCAAGGCGATCGACTGGCTGCACGTCGGGTTGTCGTACGGCACGCACGGCGCCGACTTCATCGCGAACCAGGACCTGACGCGGGCGCTGGCGGAACGGATCGTCGACTATTACCAGACCGACCGTCACGGCAAATTCGCGCGGCTGCACGGCGCCGATGCGCTCACGCGCGTATTCGAACCGGTGAGCCCCGAGACGTTCGCGAACCAGCAGCAGGTGCTGTTCGCGGAAATCGCGCGCATCGGCAAGTCGAAAGGCCTGTCCGACGACGCGCTCGCGACGCTGCGCGGCGAACTGTACGAACGCAACACGACCGCGCTCGTCAACCAGGCGCGCAAGGCGACCATCGAGCATGCGATGACGCAGTGGGCGTCGGCCGATCATCCGCCCGCCACGCGCACCGAAAAGCTCGCGCGCCGCTTCGGCGAACGCTGGCTCGCGGAAACCGGCAGCCGCGCGCCGGCGCGCGGCACCGTCGTGTCGACCGCCGATCCCGCGGGGCCGCTGCCCGACAGTCGCGCGTACTGGCAATCGGTGGTCGAGCGCGAAGCGCTGAAGAACGATCCGTCGAAGCCGATCAGCGTCGGCCGGCAGATCGCGGCGAACCCGAAACAGGCCAAGATGATCGAGGAGCTGCAGGCGCTCGCGCAGATCAACGCGCTGCGCGTGCATCGGCCGTCGTTCCGCAAGGCGGAGCTGTGGAAGTCGATCGGCTTCAGCTCGCTCGTCACCGGCGCGGGCGCGCTCGTGATCGCCGATACGCTCGGCGCGACGCACGTGCTGCGGCAGGACATGCTGGGCAGCGCGACGTCGTCGTTCCTGCTGGGCTCGCGTCTGGGCCGCGTGTTCCAGGTCATGCACCAGGGTGCGGTGCGCAGCCTGCAGGCCGGCGATCCGAAGGCCGCGCAGGCGGTGCTCACGCGGCTCGAAGTGACGCTGTCGCGGCAGTTGCGCTCGGGCGCGCACGATTACGGGCAGAACCGGCGCGCCCAGCTCGAACAGATCTCGAACGAAGCGCGGACGCTGGCCGCGCAGTATGTCGAACTGAACCGCGTCGGGCTGATGAGCTTCGACGACGCGACCACCCACATCAAGGCGCTCGCCGCGGACGTGCTCGCGCAGATGCAGGGCACCGTCGGCGGCACGTCGCTGCAGCAGCTCCATACCGGCAACCCGCGTCACCTGTTCGGGATCGCGGGCCGCGCGGGCGCCGCGATCACGTCGACCGCGACGCTCGCGGTCGGCATCAGCGGCGTCGTGCACGCGCACGGGGCGTTCGATCTCGCCTACGGGTCGGCCGCCATCGCGAGCGGCGCGTTCGGCGCCACGTATGCGGGGCTCGTCTATACGATCGGCGCGCACCGCGTGAATGCCGACAAGCGCAGCCGCATCGTGCGCTTTACCGATTCGGCGAGCGACTTCATGGCCGTCGCGTACGGCGGCCTCGGCACCGGCGTGCAGTGGAGCGGCGGCCATTACGACCTCGCGATCGCGACCGGCGTGTCCACCGCGCTGCTGCTCGGCGGGCGTCTGAACACGCATTTCCCGAACGCGACGCCGCTGATCAACAAGATCCCGACGGCCGTCGTCCTGATTCCGGTCGGCGCGTTCGCGTACAAGCTGATCGAAGGGCTGTGGACGACGTTCTTCGGCTCGGGGTCCGGTTCGTCGAATCAGTCGAATCAGTCGAATTCGTCGCAATCGAATCTCGCGCCCGGTGCGTCGGCGAGCGCGTCGCCGAGCGCTTCGGCCAGTCCTTCGGCGAGCGCTTCGCCAAGCGCGACGCCAAGCGCTTCGGCGAGCGCTTCGGCGAGCGCATCACCCGGTACGCCGCCTGCCGCGCCGGCTTCGCCGTCGGCCAGCGCCACGCCGTCGACCGCGCAGCCGTCCGGGTCGCCGCAGCCCTACATCGTCGTCGCCGGCGATTCGCTGTGGGTCGTCGCCGACCGGCATCGCCAGTCGCTGCTCGACGCCGCACACGTGTCGCGCGCCGATCAGCAGGCGATGACGCGCGGCGAGCAGGACAGGCTCGCGCTCAACGAGATCCTGCAGCTCAATCCGTCGGTGTCAGGCGATCCGAACCGCCTGGCGGTCGGCACGCCGCTGATCGTGGGCTGATATCGGCGCGCGGGCCGCGTGGCGCCGCGCGCGCCGGTCGCGCGCGGCACCCCGCATCACGCGACATCACGCCGCCCGCTGATGTTCCAGCCACGCCTGGAACATCAGCACCGTCCACAACTGATGCTGCCAGTTCATCCGGCCCGTCTGGTGCTGGCGCCACAGCCGCTCGACCGCCGCCGCATCGAAGAAGCCTTCCTCGCGCAAGCGCGACGGCCGCAGCAGCGCGTCGGCCCAGTCGCGCAGCGCGCCGCGCAGCCAGTGGTCGACCGGCGCGCAGAAGCCCTGCTTCGGCCGGTCGATCAGCGCGGCCGGCACGTAGCGGTCGAGCAGCCGGCGCAGCAGCGCCTTTGACTGACCTTCCGGCAAGCGCACCGACGCCGGCACGCGCCACGCGAATTCGACGACGTGATGATCGAGGAACGGCATGCGCGTCTCGAGGCTCACGGCCATCGCCGCGCGATCGACCTTCGCGAGGATGTCGGTCGGCAGGTACGTGAGCGTGTCGATCGCCATCGCCTGCTCGGCGAAACTCAGGTGCGCGGGCCACGCGGACACCGTGTCGAGCGGCGTCGGCGGCTCCTGCCCCGACAGCGCGATGCGCTCCGGATGATGCACCGACGACATCAGCAGCCGGTACAGCCCGATGCGGCTCTCGGCCGTCATCACATGGCCGAGCTTGTGCAGCCGATCGCCGATGCGCGACGACGATTCGCGCGCCTCCACGCCGCCCCACGCGCCCTGCGCGACGGCCGCGAGCTGGTCCGCGTGATCGGGCCGCAACGCGTGCAGCGCGGCAGCGATCCGCGCGCGCACGGCGGCCGGCACGCGATGCAGCTTGCGCCACAGGCGCGGCGTCAGGAAATAGCGTGTGTAGCCGCCGAACAACTCGTCGCCGCCGTCGCCGGACAGGCTCACCTTCACGTGCCGGCGCGTCAGTTCGGAGACGAGAAAGGTCGGGATCTGCGACGCGTCGGAGAACGGCTCGTCGTAGATCGACGGCAGCTTCGGCACGACGCCGAGCGCATGGTCGGCCGTCACGTAAAGCTCGGTATGGCGCGTACCGAGATGGCGCGCGACCGCCTTCGCGTAACCGGCCTCGTCGTAGCCGGCCTCGTGAAAGCCGATCGTAAACGTGTCGACCGGCGTCGCCGATTGCGCCTGCATCAACGCGACGATCGTCGACGAATCGATGCCGCCCGACAGGAACGCGCCGAGCGGCACGTCGGCTTCCATCTGCCGCGCGACGGCCTGGCGCAGGACCGTGTCGAGCTGGTCGACGGCTTCGTCGGCGCTGCCCTCGAACGGCTGCGCGCGGCCCGCCTCGATCGCCTGTTCAAGCGCCCAGTAGGTGCGCAGGCGCGGCGTGTCGCGCGCATGTTCGAACTGGACGTACGTGCCGGGCGGCAGCTTGCGGATGCCGCGATAGATCGTGTAAGGCGCGGGCACGCTCGACTGGCGCAGGTACAGGCACAGCGCGTCGCGATCGATCGCGCCGTCGAAGCCCGGATAGCCGCGCAGCGCCTTCAGCTCGGACGCGAACACGAGCGCGTCGCCGATCCGCCCGTAGTAGAGCGGCTTTTCGCCGATCCGGTCGCGCGCGAGCGTCAGCACCCGCGACGCGCGGTTCCACAGCGCGAACGCGAACATGCCGGTCGCCCGGCGCAACGCGGCCTCGACGCCCCACGCGACGATCGCCGCGATCAGCACCTCGCTGTCGGAGTGGCCGCGCCACGCCGGTGCGCGCCCCGCGCGCTCGAGCTCGGCGCGCAGTTCGCGATGGTTGTAGATTTCGCCGTTGAAGACGAGAACGTAGCGGCCGCACGCGGAAGCCATCGGCTGCCGGCCGTGCACCGACAGGTCCACGATCGCGAGCCGCCGGTGGCCGAGCGCGATGCCGGCCTCCGGGTCGACCCAGATCCCCTGTCCGTCGGGCCCGCGGTGCGCAAGGCTCGCCGTCATTCGCGCGAGCGTGCCGCGCGCTGTCTCCTCATCGAAGGCGACGCTATTCAGAAAGCCGTCGATTCCGCACATTGATTTGTCCGCCCCTGTTGACCTGTTCCGTCACGGACGGCACGACCTCGCGGCCGCCGTCGGGCGTGACGGTCGAGCCATATTACGAAGAAATAAATCAGCAATAATTCACCAGTGAATGTCGGCGGCGTCCGGAAAAAAATGGACGTCAAGTGCCGCGTGCGGATGGTCGCGCAACGGGGCCATATCGAATCGGATGAGTTGGCCGGCAAACGTGGCGGACAAAAAAAGGGGGCCGCATGCCGATGCGACGCCGCCACGCCACGTCACGCGGCGCCGGTCGCCCATTTCAGCAACTGCGCGACCTCGCGGAAATGCTGCGGCTGGATCGTGCCGTTCTCGGGCGTCGTCTCGTACAGCGCCTGCGCGAGCCCGACGTTCGCGAGCGTCGGGCGCAGCGCGTCGCGGGCCAGCCGCACGATCCGCTCGGCCGCGTCGCCCTCGCCGCGCGCGAGCACCCACGGCAGCGAGCCCATCCCGCCGTAATAGAGCGCGACCGCGACGCGCGGCGAATAGACGACCACCGACGCATAGCCGATCCGGTCGGGCAGCGACGCGAACTGCACTTCGCGCGCGAGCTGGCGGCGCTTCGCCTGGATGTGCGGATCGCCTTCGTCCTCCTTGTGCTCGCGCCGCACTTCGTCGATCGACATCTTCATTTTCTGGTTGAACTCGTGCCGCTGGTGCACGATGTCGATCAGCGCCATCACGATATAGATCAGCGCGGCCCAGCCGAACAGCAGCATCAGCAGCTTCACGATCAGCGCGAGGATCGAGACCGGCCGCGTGAAGCCCGACTGCACGGACGGATCGAGCGACTCGACGATCAGCCAGCCGAGCGTCGCGACGAGCAGCGCCGTCTTCAGCAGCATCTTCGCGAGGTTGACGAGGTTGCGCAGCGACCACAGGTTCTTCATCCCCTCGGCCGGGTTGAGCCGCGACAGTTGCGGCACGAGGCGGCTCCACGCCATCACGCCGCCCACCTGCACGAAGCCCGCGAGCAGCCCCGCCAGCAGCCCGGCCGCGACGATCTGCGCGGACTGCGTGGCCCAGTCGCGCGCGGCGCCGTCGATCAGCACCGCGAGCCGCGCGGCGGGGTCGGCCGCGCCGACCGCGTCGAACACGAGCCGGAACAGCGCCTGCAAGCGCGCGAACAGCGAACCGATGCCCACCGCGAGCGCCACGCACACGCCGACGAAGAACGCCGACGACACCGTTTCCGCGCTCTTCGGCACGTCGCCTTTCTCGCGCGCCTCGCGCAGGCGCTTCGCGGTCGGCTTCTGGTCCTTTTCGGCCATCGCGGCTCCCGCGCGCTCAGCCGCCGCCGTGCGCGGCGAACAGCGCGCGCAGCAGCGCCACGAGCCCGCTGTCGGGGCTCAGCAGCGCGTGCAGCGACGCGTACACCACCGGCAGGAACAGGATCATCATCAGCATCGCGAGCGCGCTTTTCAGCGGCTGCGAGAACACGAAGACGTTGAGCTGCGGCACCGCGCGCCCGACCAGGCCGATGCCGAGCTCGACGAGCACCAGCACGATCGTGACCGGCGCGGCGAGCTTCACCATCCATTCGAAGATCGTGTCGGTCTGGCGCACGATGAAGGTCTGCAGCATCGACGAGAAATCGGGGCCGAGCGAGCCGATCGGCCACCATGCGTACGACTGCGCGAACAGTTGCACGAGCACCTGCAGCCCGCCTGCCGTGACGAACAGAGCGATCGCGACGAAATTCAGGAATCCCGAGGTCGGTCCGCCCTCGTGCCCGCCCATCGGATCGAAGAACGCGGCGCTGCCGCTGCCGGTCTGGAAGTCGATCAGGTAGCCGACGCCCTGGATCGCGAACAGCACCGCGCTGAACGCGCCGGCGAGCAGCATGCCGACCATCGCCTCCTTCGCGACCAGCAGGCACCACATCAGGAACGGCAGCGCGGCCACCTGCGCGGCATCGATCGCCGGCGCGACGAACGCGGCGATCACGACCGCGATTCCGTTGCGCACGAGGCCCGTGATGATCTGCTCGTTGAATACCGGCACGACCAGCATGATCGGCAACAGGCGCGGCATCACGTAGAGCAGCGGCCGCAGCATGCCGGCGACGTCGTTGAAACCCGCGGCCTGGTCTAGCATCGGCGCTCCGCGGCGGCGGGCGGGGCGGGATCGCCAGCCGCGTCAGGCACCTCGGGCACGTCGGACAGCACGGTTTCAGCGGCGATGTCGGCGCCCGCCTCCGTTTCGGTCATGGCCGCATCGAACGCGGCCGCGGCCGCCGGCGGCGTGGACGCATGACCTGCCGCGTCGCCCGCGCCGGCCACCCAGGTGCCGCCCGTCGCGAAGCGCCGCACCGCGTAGCCGTCCGCGACGTCGTCGGCGTCGCGCTCGACCCGCGCGGCGCGCGCGTGCAGCGCCTTCTCGCCGGCCTTCTCCAGCTTGTCCTCGGCGGCCTTCGCCTTGCGCGCGGCGCGCTGCAGGTCGGCGAGCGTCGCTTCGTGGCCGCGATGCACGTGCGCGGCCTCGCTCACCGACGCGTTCGCGTCGCCGATATGCCGGTCGAACGTGCGCGTATCGGCCGCCGCGTCCTGCAATGCGCGCGCTTCGCGCACGTCGTCGGCCAGCCGCGTCTGGATCGCAGCCTTCGCGGCGACCTGCTGCGCGAGCTGCGCCTGCGCGGCCGCGAGCGCCCGCCGGCTCTGCGCGGCGATGCCTTGCTGGCGCGCGGCCGCGACGCGCGCGATCTGGCTGCGCATCTCGCGTACGCGCTTCAGGCGGGCGAGCGTCGCGAGCACGAGGCGGTCGTCGGCTTCAGACATGATCGTTCGCCAGCTTCGTCAGCTTCGCGAGCAGCGCGTCGAAGCGCACGTCCTCGTCCGACGCCTGCGCGCAGAACGCGCCGATCGCGTCGCGCGCGCGCAGCGCGAGATCGCCGAGCCGGTCGCTGCCTTCGCGATACTCGCCGATCTGCACGAGCAGCTCGATCTCCTGGTACTTCGCGATCAGCTCGCGCACGCGCGCGGCCGCATGCTGGTGCGCACGGCTCGCGACGAGCGGCATCACGCGCGACAGGCTCGCGAGCACGTCGATCGCCGGATAGCGGTTCGCGAGCGCGATCTTGCGCGACAGCACGATATGGCCGTCGAGGATCGAGCGCACCTCCTCGGCGATCGGGTCCGATTCCTCGTCGCCTTCGACGAGCACCGTGTAGAGCGCGGTGATCGACCCGTGCGCGCCTTGCCCCGCGCGTTCGAGCAGGCGCGGCAATACCGCGAACGTCGATGGCGGGAAGCTGCGTCGCGTCGGCGGCTCGCCGCTCGCGAGGCCGACCTCGCGCTGCGCGCGTGCGAAGCGCGTCAGCGAATCGACCAGCAACAGCACGCGCTTGCCCGCATCGCGGAAGTGCTCGGCGATCGCGGTCGCGACCAGCGCGGATTTCACGCGCTCCATCGCGGGGCGGTCGGACGTCGACACGACGACGATCGAACGCGCGCGCACCTCGGGCGACAGGCTGTGCTCGATGAATTCGCGCACCTCGCGGCCGCGTTCGCCCACCAGCGCGATCACGTTCACGTCGGCCTGCGCGCCGCGCGCGATCATCCCGAGCAGCGTGCTCTTGCCGACGCCCGAAGGCGCGAAGATGCCCACGCGCTGCCCGACGCCGAGCGTCATCAGGCCGTCGATCACGCGCACGCCGGTCGCAAACGGCGTGTCGATCATCTTGCGCGCGAGCGGGTTCGGCGGGTCCTGCTGCGTCGAAACCCACGCGGCGCCCGTCACCGGCCCGCGATCGTCGAGCGGCCGGCCGAGCCCGTCGAGCACGCGACCGAACAGCCCCTCGCCCACCGGAAACACATGCTCGCGCCCGGACGGCACGACGGTCGTCTCCGGCGACAGCCCGGCCACGTCGCCGAGCGGCGTGAGCAGCGTCGTCTGGCGCGAGAAGCCGACCACCTCGGCAAGCAGCGTCGGCTGGTTCGGCGTGCGCAATTCGCAGATCTCGCCGAGCCGCGCGCGGATGCCGGTCGCATTCAATATCTGCCCGACCGCATGATTGACGCGGCCCTGCACCGATACCGGCGAGAAGAACGCGAGCCCCGCGTCGAGCTCGCCGACGAGGCGGCCGCGATCGAACGGCGCGCCGTCGTCGTCGCCGAACGTTTGCCGATCGTCGAGCGGCGCGTTCATCGCGCGGCGCCCTTCAGCGCGTCGCGGCGGATCGCCTGGCGCAACGCGTCGATCTGCAGGTCGAGGCTCGCGTCGATGCGCCCGGACGGCGTCTCGACCGTGCACGCGTGGCGTTCGAGCTGCGCGTCCTCGACGATGCGGATCTTCTGCCGGTTCGACTGCCCCGCGAACGCGCCGTCGAGCGCGTCGCGCATCTCGTCCGTGCGCCCGGGCGCGACGCGCACGATCAGGAACGCCTCGTCGCGCACGAGCGGCGCGATCCGCGCGAGCGCGGCCTCGTACAGCTTCTGCGTGCTCATCTCGCCGACGATCGCGCGCACGGCCTTCACGACGATCTCGGCCATCGCATCCTTCATCGTCTCCATCGTGCGCGTGGCGGCGAGCGCCTGCGTGTACGCCTGCGCGGCCTGCTCTCGCTGCGCGCGGCGCATGCCTTCGTCGTAGCCGGCCGCCTGGCGCTTGTCGAATTCGCGCTGTGCGTCGGCGACGATGCGCGCGGCCTCTTCATGCGCGGTCGCGATCACCGCGGACGCGTCGAGCAGCGCCGCGTATTCGCGCTCCTTGAGCACCTTGCGCTCCGACAGCAATTGCAGGTTGTCGCTCGTGATCAGAAAAGCCAGTCCCATGACGCAAGCCTCTCGGGAATCAGAAACAGGAACATTAGTTCGCCGAATTGATCGCGCTGCGCGCGGTTCAGCCAGTACGGCGCTTCGTCGTCGATCGCGCGGTTGAATTTCAGGCGCACGCGCCGCGCCACCGCGTCGCCGGCCACGCCAATGAAATCCGCGAGCAAGCGCCCGCCGCGCGCGCGAATCACGACCGGCAGCGCGGCGGGATCGGCGCGCCACGGTTCGAGCGTTTCGGCGAGCGCGCCGAATTCCGGCGCGCGTTCGAGCGCGAGTTCGAGCGCATCGCCGCCGAGCCGCGCCGCCACTTCCGCGCGGATGCGCCGCCCGGCCAGCGCGTCGCGCAGCCACGCGCGATGCAGCAGCAGCCCCGCATACGCGGCCAGTTGCTCGAGCGCCGCGCCCGGCAGCAGCGCGAGCCGCGCGCACGGATTCGCCACGTCGAAGTCGTGCCGGTCGGCCACGCCGTTCAGCGCGAGCAGGTGCCGCGCCAGCAGCTTGCGGCCGGCCGCGCCGAACGCATCCGGCGAACGGTAGCGCGCGGGCCACTCGGCCGGCACGCGCGTCACGTGCAGATAGCGATCGGGCCGCAGGTTGAAGTCGCACACGAGCGCATGAAACGCGGCGGCACGCGCGGCAGGCGGCGGCGCAAGCGGGTGCAGCCACGGCAGCCGCGCCGCGTCGGACCCGGCCGCTTCGCCCGGCGGCAGCGCGCGCGGATCGCTCATGCGCCGTCGCGCGCGCCGTCCGGCGTACGC